>CAVSZA010000062.1:0-58707 GCA_963732095.1 uncultured Alphaproteobacteria bacterium | reverse complement strand
TGGCCGGTCATCAACCCGTTGTCGCGCTACCGCAATGCCCAGAAGTGGGCGAAGGGACCGAACCCGCCGGCTTTCTCGATCGGCATGAAGGAAAAGCACGACACCTACTCGGAAGACCGAAGCCGCGATGACCGAGGGCAACCCGATGCCGCTCTCGGAACGCGGTGAGAAGGTGCCGACGCCGCCGGCGCTGTGGCTGCAGGGTCGCCCCGACATCGTACACGACTACCACGATGACGATTTCGACTTCCCCGGCAACGAGCCCGAGAGGTTCGTCTCGAACTACCGCAAGGCCGGCGGCGACATCGAGATCGTCTATGTGGACAACGAAAAGCGCTCCACCAGCGCGTCGTTCGACCCGGTCGCCGCCTTCTTCAAGAAGCACTTGGGCTAGATCGCCCTACGCAAGCTCCCTCTCTCGCCCGCGGCAGGGCTGTCCGGGAACGAAAGTGGTTGAGAGCCTGCGCCGTGGCCGGGCTTGGCCCGGCCACCCCCGTCGTCCTCGGCCGGATGTCGTATTGTTGTTTCCCCGGACAGCCCTGCGGCCGCGGGGGAGGTAGAGGAAGCGTCGTTGCAGCCAATTTTGGCGGCAAACCCTCCGGAAGCTCAGCCGCCGCACCTCTGCGTCCATCATCGCCGGCTTCTGCCCTTGAGGGGCGTCACCAGCACCCGATCGACGCGGCGGCCGTCCATCTTGACGACTTCGAACCGATAGCCGCCGGCGGTGATGCGGTCGGCGACCATCGGCACACGGTTGAGGCGCGCCATCAGATAGCCGCCGAGCGTGTGGAAATCGGCGTCCTCGCCAGGCAAGCGGGAAACCCCGAGCACCTGCTTCAGCTCGTCGAGCCCGACCATGCCGTCGATCAGCCAGGTGCCGTCTTCGCGGCGCACGACGCGCTGATCGGCGTCGGCCGAGCCGGGGATGTCGCCGACCAACGCCTCGAGGATGTCGCTCGGGGTCACCAGCCCTTCGAGTTCGCCATATTCGTCGACGATCAGCGCCATCGGCTCGCCGGAGGTCTTGAACACCTCGAGCACGCGGAGCGCCGTCACCGTGTTGGGCAAATAGAGCGGCGGCCGGGTCGCGGCGCGCAAATCGAAGGGCTGCCCGGCGAGCACGCGGCGAGCAGATCCTTGGCCTGGACGATGCCGATGACCTGGTGCGAGCCGCCCTGCACGACCGGAAAGCGAGAATACGCGCTGTCACGAATCTTGCGCCGGTTCTCCTCTTCCGGGTCGTCGAGGTCGAGCCATTCGATCTGCGTCCGCGGCGTCATCACCGCGCTCGCCCGCCGATCGCCAAGTCGCAGCGCCATCTCGACGATTGCGGTCTCGGCTTGCGGGTATGTGCCCGGTCGCGACACCTTCGCGCAGCATGAAACTGATCTCCTCGTCGGTCACTGGTGCGGCTCCTTGGCTGCGCAGCGGCATCAGGCGGAGCACGAGATTGGTCGAGGCGCTCAAAAACCATTCGATCGGCGCTCCCACCCGTGCGATCGCCCGCATGATGCGGCCGAGCGCGGCGGCGATGCGCTCGGGATGGAGCAGCGCGATGCGCTTGGGCACGAGTTCGCCCAGGATCAGCGAGAAATACGAGATGCCGATCACGACGACCGCCATGCTGATCACATGCGCATATCGCGCGACAAACCCGGGATAAGTCCCGAGCTGCCGCTCGAGCGGCTCGCCCAATGTGGCCTGACCGAAGGTGCCGGAGAGGACGGCGATGACGGTGACCCCGATCTGGACGGTCGAGAGCAGTCGCGAAGGATCCGCTTTCAGTTCGAGCGCCGCTTGCGCGCCGCGATTGCCGGCCTCCGCAAGCGGCCAGGCGCGCCTTCCGCGCCGAGACGAGCGCGATCTCAGCCATCGCAAAGAAACCGTTCACGATGATCAGCAGAAGGACGATCGAGAGGTGCAGGATCAGCATCGCAACCGCCTGTCGAGATTGCGTCCGCCGAGGACGCGCCGCCATCAGTGTCGAACAGGAAGGCGATCGCGCAACGGAAAAAAGCCGCGCCGAGCGCGGCTGTTGAGCTGCCGCAGACGCATGTCAGCGCGAATAGTACTCGATGACGAGATTGGGCTCCATTGTCACCGGATAGGGCACATCGGTCGGCTTGGGCGCACGGATGAACCGGCCCCGCATGCGGTCGTGGTCGATCTCGACATAATCGGGGACGTCGCGCTCGCCGGATCTTGCCGCCTCGAGCACGAGCGCCATCTGCTTTGCCTTCGCCGCCAGCTCGATCGCGTCGCCGTCGCGAACCGTGTAGGAAGGAATGTTGACGCGCCGGCCGTTGACCAGCACGTGCCCGTGATTGACCAGCTGACGCGCGGCGAACGGCGTCGGCACCAGCTTCATGCGGTAGACCACCGCGTCGAGCCGGCGTTCCAGCAGCTCGACCAGATTGTCGCCGGTGTCGCCGCGCCGCCGCACCGCCTCGTCATAGAGCCGGCGGAACTGGCGCTCGCCGATATTGGCGTAATAGCCCTTCAGCTTCTGCTTGGCGGCGAGCTGCGTGCCGAAATCCGACGGCTTTTTGCGGCGCTGGCCGTGCTGGCCGGGGCCGTATTCGCGGCGGTTGAGCGGGCTCTTCGGCCGGCCCCACAAATTCACCGCGAGGCGGCGATTGATCTTGTATTTCGGTTCCTCACGCTTGCTGCTCATATACGGTTTAGATCCGATTTCGGGAGGAGCAAACTATAGCCGGCGAGAGCTCAAAGTCAAATTCGCCTACTCGGCGGCCGCGGCGGCGCGGCCCGCTCGCTTGCGGTCGTTGGGGTCGAGCAGCCGCTTACGCAGGCGGATCGATTTCGGGGTCACCTCGACGAGCTCGTCATCGGCGATATAAGCGATCGCCTGTTCCAGGCTCATGAGCTGCGGCGGGGTCAGCCGCACCGCCTCGTCCTTGGCGGTGGTGCGGATATTGGTCAGCTGCTTGCCCTTGATCGGGTTGACGTCGAGGTCGTTGCCGCGGGTATGGGCGCCGACGATCATCCCCTGATAGACCTGGGTCCCCGGGTCGACGAACATCGGCCCGCGATCCTCGAGGTTCCACAGCGCATAGGCGACCGCGACGCCGTCTGAGGTCGAGATCAGCACGCCGTTGCGGCGCCCCTCGATCGCCCCCTTGTAGGGCGCGTAGCCGTGGAACAGGCGGCTCATCACCCCGGTGCCGCGGGTATCGGTGAGAAACTCGCCCTGATAGCCGATCAGCCCGCGCGTCGGACCGAAAAACGTAAGCCGCAATTTGCCGCCGCCCGAAGGCCGCATCTCCTGCATCTCCGCTTTGCGGCGGCTCATCTTGTCGACGACGATGCCGGCGAATTCCTCGTCGACGTCGACCATGACCTCCTCGATCGGCTCGAGCCGCCGGCCCGTCAAGGGATCGGTCGTGAACAACACCCGCGGGCGCGAGATCGACAATTCGAAGCCTTCGCGCCGCATCGTCTCGATCAACACGCCGAGCTGCAACTCGCCGCGGCCGGCGACCTCGAACGCATCCCTTTCCGCGCTCTCGCTGACGCGGATCGCGACATTGCCCTCGGCCTCGCGGAACAGGCGCTCGCCGATCATGCGCGACGTGACCTTGGTCCCCTCGCGGCCGGCGAGCGGGCTGTCATTGACCGAGAAGGTCATCGCCAATGTCGGCGGGTCGATCGGATCGGCAGCGAGCGGCGTCGTGACCTCGGGCGCGCAGATCGTGTCGGCGACCGTCGTCAGAGCGAGCCCGGCGACGGCGATGATGTCGCCCGCCCTGGCCTCCTCGATCGGCCGCCGGTCGAGCCCGCGAAACGCCTGCAATTTGGTCAGCCGCGCCTGCTCGATGACCCGGCCGTCGCGGCCCAGCGACTTGACCGGCATGTTGAGGCGCGCCACCCCGGAATGAATGAGGCCGGTCAGCACCCGGCCGAGATAGGGGTCGTAATCGAGCGTCGTCGCCAGCATCGAAAATGGCGCGTCGGGATCGGCATGCGGCGGCGGCACATGCGCCAGGATCAGCTCGAAGAGCGGCGACAAATCCTTGCGCGGCGCATCGAGATCGGCCGCCGCCCAGCCTTGACGGCCGGATGCAAAGAGGGTCGGGAAATCGAGCTGCGCCTCGGTCGCGTCGAGCGCCGCGAACAGGTCGAAGATCTCGTTGTGGACCGCCTGCGCGCGGGCGTCGGACCGATCGACCTTGTTGATGACGACGATCGGCCGCAAACCTTGGCTCAACGCCTTGCCGACGACGAACTTGGTCTGCGGCATCGGGCCGTCGGCGGCATCGACCAGTACCAGAACCCCGTCGACCATGCTGAGGATGCGCTCGACCTCGCCGCCGAAATCGGCATGGCCGGGCGTGTCGACGATGTTGATCCGGACGTCCCGCCAGACGACCGAGGTGCATTTGGCGAGGATCGTGATGCCGCGCTCGCGCTCGAGCTCGTTCGAATCGAGCGCGCGTTCGGCGACCTGCTGGTTGGCGCGAAACGCGCCGCTCTGGCGCAGCATCGCATCGACCAGGGTCGTCTTGCCATGGTCGACATGGGCGATGATCGCGATATTGCGAATGTCCATTGAATGCAAAACCTCACCCGCGCACAGCGGGGCGCGGGATACATCAGGCCGCCGGCCTCGGCCAGGAGTTGCGACAGGTCGACCTCGGGACGGGCACCGACATGGCTGATGATTTCGGCAGCGCACAAACCGCCGATCTCGCCGCAGATGGGGAGCGGCAGATCGCGGGTCAAGCCATAGAGGAAACCGCCGGCATAAAGATCGCCCGCCCCGGTCGTATCGACCGACTATCTCTCGTGCTGGAGCGAGATTTCGTCGGACAGGGAAGGATCCTCGACGGCTTGGGCGAGCGTCAGGTGCCCGCACACCGCTCAACCCGCGCCAGCTGAACAAGAATTTCGCGCTGCCAAGCGTGCAACAGGACGCCGTTGAGCGGCTTGACGCCGCGCTGCGGCCCCACCTACAAGGCTGAACTGGGTGGCAAACCGAACGGCAGACCCGCCATCGTTCTGCCTTGTTCTCTGCCAGAGAATCCAAGTTTTTGAATGGGTTGATGTGGATGGGTGGCCGAGCGGTTTAAGGCACCGGTCTTGAAAACCGGCGTGCCCGCAAGGGTACCGTGGGTTCGAATCCCACCCCATCCGCCAATTTATGGGAAATATATTACACTTTTCAATGACTTAATTAAGTAAACTCCAGTCTTGCCTATTCGGCAATCTATCCTTCGCGCCGACGACCTCAACAGCAACAGCCGAGCGCAAGGCTGCTGCGGGGCCAAAATTTCCTAGGGTGCCCGGCGGTCAGCCGGTCGTAGCGGTTGGCGAGAGATCAACAAATCGCCGGCTGATGCCCGGCTAACTCAGCGCAAAGCCGATTTGCGTAGCGCCCGGCTTCGTTCGGAAAACCGCTCGTTGCCCGACCCCCTTAATTCTATTCTACATTGGGGAGGTAGAAATCGGGATTCTTCACATCACACTTCCATCGCGTAGAATAGCGCCACCCATTGACCAGGGGCCACGGGCATGTGGCGGAGAAGCCGATGGGGGAAGTGATGCACGACGAGCGAGGTGCGGCGGCTCCGGATTTTTGGACAGCAGGATAAGCTAAGGGCTGACCGGTCCAAAGGACGTGAGACGTGGGCGTAAAGAGGAAGCGGCACAGCGCTGAATTCAAAGCCTGCTTCGGCAAAGGCCGGGGGCACGAGTGGCGATGGCATCGCTTTCGGGGGAGAAGACCCTGGCGCAGCTATCGGTGGAGTTTGGAGTTCATCCGACGATGATCAGCAACTGGAAGCAGGAGCTGATGACGCGTGCCGGCGAGCTGTTTGCGCGCGGCAACAAGGCGCCGGCAGATGCGCAGAAGGTGATCGACGATCTGCACCGCAAGATCGGGCAGCTGCAGGTCGAGTGCGATTTTCGTGCCGGGCAGCCCGCCATCTCCCGAGTGCTGAGAGGCGGGCGATGATCGCGCCGGAAGCGGGGCTGTCCGTAACCCGGCAATGCGCGCTGCTCGCGGTGGCGCGCAGCAGCTTTTATTACCGGCCCCGGCCGGAAGCTGCGGAGGAACTCGAGCTTCTGAAGCGGCTCGATCGGATTTTCACCGATCATCCGGTCTACGACAGCCGTCGGCTCCAGGTGGCGCTGTTGCGAGAGGGGATTTCGGTTGGCCGCCGGCGCGTCCGGCGGCTGATGAAGAAGCTCGGGCTATGGGCGGTCAGGCCGAAGCGGAACACCAGCAAGCGGCATCCCGAGCACAAGGTCTACCCATACCTTCTGCGCGGCAAGACGATCGACCGGGCGAACCAAGTGTGGGCAGCCGACATAACCTATATCCCGATGCAGCAAGGGTTTTTGTACCTGGTCGCGATCATCGACTGGGCCACCCGACGGGTGCTGTCCTAGCGGCTGTCGAACACACTGGCGGCGGGGTTCTGTGTCGAGGCGCTGAGCGAGGCCCTCGCCCGGTTCGGCAAGCCCGGCATCTTCAATCCCGATCAAGGCATGCAATTCACCAGCGAGGAGTTCACCCGGGTGCTGCGGGATCACGGAATCGCGATCAGCATGGATGGACGCGGGCGCTGCCACGACAACATCTTCGTCGAGCGTGGGACCGCCGCTCTGTTCTTTTGCCGACAAGAGGTCAGTCGGGCGAAATCAGGAGCTATCGCCGAATTTTGGTGACGGCCTGAAGGATCAGGCGGCGGCTTGGGCTTGAGGCGTGGCAGAATTGCCGATAACCTCGATCCCGTCAGTGAACCTGACTCCCCGGATCAGTTTTCGCAACTGACCAGAGTGTTAGCTCAAATTGAGAAGGGGTCCCATTTCGGTGCCGAATCACAAATAAAGCCCGCCGCCGCGGCCGTGATCCCTCATGCCCGTCGCGCAAGAGTGCAACAAAAACGCGAGTGCCCTGATATACGCCCCGTCAATGTACTTTAGTCATGCATTGATCAAGTTTAGGTGGGGTTCTCTTCGGCGAACTTGGTTTTAGTCTTACGAATCACCAGGATCGCGAGGGCGATGGTTGCCAGCACACCGAGGCCGAACAACAGCCAGTCGAAAAAGGTGGGCCCGTTTCCTAGCCCCTTGCCGAAAATACCGAAGTAGACGTAGATCGCGATCCCGGGGGCGATCCCGATCAGGGTCGCGGTGAGATATTGCATAAAGGGGATAGCCGTCACGCCCAGCGCATAATTCTGCAAGTTAAACGGCACGATCGGGCTGAGACGCATAAGCACCACCACTTGCCAGCCATCGTCGGCTACTGCCCTGTCAAGCTTCCGATACTTGGGACGGCGGTTGAGGAGCGGTTGGATTTTGTCGCGCAGCAGATGACGGGCAGCGAGGAAGGCGAGCACGCTGGCAAAAGCGATGCTGGCGTAGGTTAGCGGAAATGCCCAGAACCCGTAGACATAGCCGGCCGCAATGGGCAACGGCCAATCCGGCGCAGGTAAAGAGGTTACGACAATCAGGATCATTGTGAAGATCAATACGCCCCACAAGCCAAGCCCCAAGAGCCAGGACTGCCAGGCTTCTATCCATTCGCGCAGCGGCAGCAGAAACCACCCGAGGCATAGCCCCAGCAAAAGAAAGCCGACCAACACCCACGGCCACCAAGATCGCCGTTCCTTCGCTGCCTGGGCGGTTGTCCGGTTCGCCATCACGAGATAGCCAATTCGAAGTACTGAGCCGCAAACGATGGTGGCTGTGCCGCTTGTAGACGCCGCTGCTCGATAGTCATCGGCTGGCCTAAATCCGAATTGAGGGACGTGATGTGTGCTGTTGCTCATCGCTCGGATAAGCTGAGGCACCGGTTAGCCGAGCATCGTGTCTGTTGGGCTGCTTTAGATGCCCCGTGACAGCGCTTCGGTTATCGCACTTAGAAGGCCATCGTCGTGGCGGTGCCCCGAGGGTCACAGCGACGCCGCCAAAATGGTCTCACTGTGCGCGGCCTCGATCTGTTGACTGAAGCGATCGTGATATAGGGTCAATAACGCGTCGTGGGCCGCATCAGACGAGCTGCACAGTGTATCCCTCGCGATCACGGTTCGATAGCCGAGATCTACCGCATCAAGCGCTGGCGCGAGGACGCATACATCGGTTTCGGCGCCGGTAATGATAAGGCTGTCGATGCCGCGGCGGCGTAGCAGTTTGGGTAATAGCGACCTAGAAGAAGCGGAGTAGACGCTTTTATAAATCACCGTCACCGGTGGGCACAAGGCGGCCAGTGCTGGGACCAGCTCGATCAATTCGGAATCGAGCCGCTCCAGTGTCAGATTGCGCCAGTGCTCATAATACCGCCGCCAACTGCCAGCCATCTGATCAGGCCGATCCGGCGGGACAAAGCGGGTGAAAATAGTGCGGGCGGGATGACGCTGTGCAATGCGGATCACAACCGGCAGTACTCTTTCCATCCAGGGAGTGTGCCACGGGTGCCGCGGGCAAACAGGTTCTGCATGTCGATGCAGAGATGCAAAGAGGGATCGGTCAACGGGCCGAAAGGAAGCGTTTCCATCAGAGATAGTGCTCTCCGGCAGGGAACTCCTGATCACTACGGGGATGTTGCAGAGCGCGGGGTCTTCCCGCATCGCCTCGAGCACCGCTGAGCCACCCATTATCGGCATCATGAAATCGAGTAAAACGAGGTCTGGCCGCCTCTTGTTGGCGCGCCGCAACGCCTGCTGGCCATTGCTCTCCGTAATAACTTCGTGCCCGGCATCTTCCAAGATGGATTCGAGCACTTCTACGACACTAAACTCGTTATCAACGACTAGCACGAGCGCCACACTAACCCTCACCACCACGAGCATTTTTCGATAATGTTCCTGCGCTCACCGCCCTGCCCGGTATTGTCAACTTAGACGGCCGTGGTATGCTCGTTATGTCGGTGGCGCGGCGGCTCGGGTCGGAAGGTGCTTTGCTCGCCTATTGTGCTGCCCCGCTCCAACCAAGCGGGCCGCAGAAGAGTGCCCTGGGTCCGTTAAGTTGACAATGCCATACCACCTAATTCCAGAACTTCCGTAGATCGGATAATTGCTCGCCTGCCTTCCCGGCCTTGGCGACGCAGGACGCGATCTGCTGGTGCTCCTGGCCCGTAATAAATCCCATCGCCAGCGCCTTTGCGGCCTGTTTTCTTGAACGCTTTCGCGGATGCGCGACTGTCGCGGCCAGTCGTTTGTGAACTTCAATGTCGTTCAGATTGCCGAGCGATCCCTGCAAGTTTTTGAGGATTTTGGCGAAGCGTTTGCGTTGGATGGCCTGTTTTCGGCTGTCAAACAGCGACCCGAAAAATTCAGAAGCATAGCGGAGTTTCTTGACCGAAATGCGGAGTTCGTGCCGACGCTGAGCATCGAGCGCCTCGAGGTTCTCGAGCTTTTTCAAGATCTTTTTCATGCGTTTGGCAATGTGCTCCGCCGCGAATTCGGCCGCCGACCGTTCGCGGCACGCGGCTAAGAGAGGCTCGGGGCTGCTCGACCATTCTCCGTTGGTGACCCATAACGCGGTGCGCAGCCCGAGCTCCCGATACCGCTCACTATCGAGTGCTGCTTTTGCCTTTTCGACCCCCGCATCTCGCTTTACCTCTAAATCGTTCTCGAGCACGCCGAGTTCGGCGGTGATCGGGCCCGGGTGATGCATGGAGCGGACACGCCCCTCGATCAGCACATCGAAATCGCGCGCCGGTCCCAACTGGTCTGTGAGCCATCTGAGTTCGGTTTTAATTTTTTCGGTCTCCGGGCCCGGCAGTACTCCTTGAATACCGATATCGCCGCCCGCAGCCGACGCAGGCCGACGCGCATCTGATGGACACCCTCCGTCTCGCCCTCACGGACGGCCCTCGAATTGGCTGCGGCATGATCAAGACAGGACAATGCGATGATCTGGAACGCCTCTGCAGTCGATACTTCTGGATCGAGGTCGATCGTGCCGGCACGAACAGGTTTCGCTGCTTCGCCGGCACTGAGCGCATAGCCGCGTTCCGGCTTGGATTGCGCCATATAGGTGATGGGGGCGGACCCGGGCCAGCCGATCGGCGACAAGCGCAATTCCGGCCGGGTTGCCGTCCTTCAGCTCGATCTCGATCTCGCTGATTGGCTCGCGGCGTCCTCCTGCTTTGGTAAAGCCGTGATCGACCGCGACCTCGAGATCGGCGTCACCCGCATGAATTGGGAAGATGGTGCGCTCAACCACCGTCTCGAAGATCGGCTTCAGCTTTCGCTGCAATTTTTTTTGTGGCCAGAGGCTCCAGCGCAGTGCCGTCCGCGAGCTTCAGATTGGGCGTATCGCTTTCAATTTTCTTCCCATTCATCGCGGCCAAAAGCTCCGCGCGCGCCTTTCTGGTCGGTCTTGATGGTTTGCCGGCGGTTCTCGCCGGTGGATCGGACCCGGAGCACCAAGCCGTGTTCGCGAAGCTTTGATTTCGCAGTATCAAAATATACAGAGACAAGCTTTTCGTATTTTGGCGCATCGTTTGACACCTCTCTGAGCCAGGCCAAGCGTGCGACGTCATCGATGGCGGATACCGGGACCTCCAGCTTTAGCTCGACTTCACGGCCCACGGCTCTACTCCTTTCGCTGCAGATGTCTAATAAACGCTTATTCAGTCGGTGGCGGTGCGGCCAAACAACCGGCGCAACTCGGACTTGGCAGCTTCCAGCACTTTTTTGCGCGACGCGGGGAGGTTCTTACCGGCCCGGTTGATGTAAAAATTCAGCATCGACATGGCCGATTGAAACGGTCCCGCTTTGCGGCGTTCGCTGTGCTCTGCGGAATGCTTGAGCGACAATGCGATACGCCGTGCACTGCGAGACTTGAAAATGTCGCCTTCGAGGTCCAGCGCGTCGCTGGTTTGCGTGACTTTAGCCGACCATCGGCGCTGGGACGGCTGTCTAGCCATCGCTATTTCTTCTCCTCCAAATAACAAGAGAACTCCTGTGGGCGAGGTTACGTTCCGGCTACCAATCGTGTCATGTGCGGCCCTCCCGACGGCCTCGTCAGGATAACCGCATGGCCGCGAGAGGGGTGCGAGTAAGCTGACCGGATAATGGAGCTGTCATACTGTCGTCATCGGTTTCCGCCGGTGGTCATCCAGCATGCGGTCTGGGTCTATTTGCGTTTCACGCTCAGCTACCGAGACGTCGAGGATCTCCTCGTCGAGCGCGGGCTCGACATTTCCTACGAAACTGTCCGGAGCTGGGTGCTGAAGTTTGGACCGGTGATCGCGCGACGGCTACGGGGGCGCTGTCCCCGCCCGAGCGGCCCGTTGGCACCTCGACCGGATGGTTGTTCGGTTTGCCGGCAGGCGGATCTACTTCTGGCGTGCGGTGGACCACGAAGGCGCGGTCCTCGACATCTGGTCCAGTCTCACCGCGACAGCCGCGCGGCGTTGCTGATGCGCAAACTTCTCAGGAAGCAAGGGTTTGTACCGAAATTGCCGATAACTGACAAGCTGCGCTCCTGCGGCTCGGCGTTCCGGCAGTCGAAGGGGACTCCGGGCGAATAATGGCGCCGAGAATTCGCACCAGCCTGTACGACGACGAGAGCGCAAGATGCAGCGGTTCAAATCGGCTCGATCTGCCGAGCGCTTCCTCAACATGCGTGCCGCGGTCCATACCTTCAACCTTCAACGCCATCTCGTCTCGCGATCAACGCTGCGGATCCTTCGAGCCGAGGCGGCCAGCGAATGGCCGAATGCGGTGGCGTCGGTGTGATCGCGCCATCCGGCTTCGGGCTTCTCTGAGCGCGATAAGATAACCTGACACGCCGCTACGCCGTATTGCGGCCGCTTGCGGCAAAAATGAACAAAACACTTCCCCGAGGGTTTATTCCTGGCGGCCATATTTGCGTGCAGATATTCGCCGACGGAGCTGGGCTTGCATTACCGCTAATCGCCATGAGGATCATTTCCATCCGGGTGAGCGCGTCGCTCGGCATCGCCGTCGCTATGCTGTGGTTACCTGCTCCGACCGGTGCCGCGCGCGATGCGCGTTCCAGCGCCTTATCCGCGATCACTACCGACAACGTTGCACAGCTGAAGCTGGTCTTTTCGTTCCAGATGCCGGCGAATGTCGGCTATGCCGCCATACCGCAAATTGCCGGCGACACGCTGTTCGTATTGACTCCGTTTCCGCACACGCTCTACGCACTGGAAGCTTATGGCATCGCAGCCGGCTCGATGAAATGGCGCTATTCGCCAGATGCAAACCCGGCCGCCACCGCGCTGCGCTTGGCCGGCCTGGGCGCGTTTGGACCTGCCCTGTCCGGCGATGTGGTTTATCTCAACACGCTCGACGGGCGCACGGTCGCGCTCGATGCCTCAACCGGGCGGGTCAAATGGGACCAGCAGTCTGCGAATTTCAAAGCTGGCGAGACGCTCGGCTCGGCGCCGCTTGTGGTCGGGAATATCGTCATCGTCGGGAACGCGGGCGACGATTTCGGCGCGCGAGGCTGGATCAAGGCGCTCGACCGAGGCGCCGGTCGGGAATTGTGGCGAAAGTACAGCACCGGTTCCGACCCCGATGTCGGCATCGGGCCGTCGTTTCAACCGTTTTATCGATCCCAAAATGCAACCGAGCTCGGCATGGCAAGCTGGCCGCCCGACGCATGGCAGCACGGAGGCGGCACGGTTCCCGGTCTACTGTCCTACGATCCCGAACTCGACCAGATCGTGCACGGCACCGGTCACCCGGCACCGTGCAACCCGGAGCAGCGCCCCGGCGATAATAGATGGACGTCCGGCTTATTTGCCCGCGACAGCGCGACCGGATCGGTGCGTTGGTTCACTCCAATGAACCCGCATGACCTCTATGGCTTGGGCGCCACCAACGCCAATGTACTGGTCGACCGCGAGTGGCGAGGGATCAAGCGGCCGCTGCTGATTCATGCGAACAGCAACGGCTTTCTCTATGTGCTCGACCGGCGCACGGGCGAAATCTTGTCGGCAGAACCGTTCGCGCCAGGCAATGCGCTGGCCGAAATCGATATCGGGACCGACAAGCCGCGCTGGAACGATGCGAAATTGGTCCGCGGAGATGCGTCCGTCCGCGACATCTGTCCCGCCGCACCCGGCGCCACCATCGGTGCACCAGCATACTCGGAGCGGTTGGGTCTGCTCTTTATCCCGGCGAGTTTCCTGTGCATGGATTTGCGCGCCCTGCCGGTCAGCTACATGGCGGGGACGCCTTACAGCGGCGTGACGCGACGGCTGAAACCGATGCCGGACCTGCCGCGCGGCGCCCTCGTCGCCTGGGATGTCGAAAACGCGAAAGCTGCCTGGGTTCTTCCCGAGACATTCCCGCTCGAAAGCGGCGTCCTCGCGACGGCGGGAAACCTGGTCTTCTACGGCACGCTCGACGGCTGGTTTCGGGCTGCCGATAGCCGCAACGGCCGCGTCCTCTGGGAATACCAGACGAATTCGCAGATCGCCGGTCAGCCAATCACCTATAGCGGTCCGGACAATCACCAATACGTGGCCGTGGTGGCCGGACTGAGCAGCGGCGCCGGAGCGGTAGGCGACGAGGACATCGACACGCGCGACCCGACCGGCGCCAACGGTTTCGCCAACGCGCTACCCGATTTGCCGCGCCCAGCCGAGGCGGCGGGGCGGCTTTATGTATTCGGCTTGCCATGAAGGCGATGGTCTGCGTCGCGCTCGTCCCCGTCCTGCTGACAGCTTGTGAGCGTGAGGAGCGCAGCCTCAGAACCCCGCCGCCGGTCGCGGCCGCGCTCGAGGACGTGCGGCTGATGGCGAACGGCATCGGTGGCGCGCCGGCGCCGGTGCTGACCAATCTCGGCCATCCTTATGAGAACAACGCCTACCAGCTGAACCAGGGCAAGCGGCTCTACGCCTGGTTCAATTGCAAGAGCTGCCATGCCGATGGCGGTGGTCGTATCGGACCAGCGCTGATGGATGGATGGTGGCGCTATGGCCCGGACCCGGCTTCGATCTTCGCCACGATCCGCAGCGGTCGCCCCCGCGGCATGCCGGCCTTTGGCGACAGGATGACGACGGACCAAATCTGGCAGCTCACCGGCTATGTCCGGACGATCGGGGCGATGTCGGCAAGCACAGCCGCACCCAGCCGCAACGACGATCTGCAGTCCCGTCCGGCAGAAAACCGCACGCCCGCGGCCGGCGAGGCATCGCCGCGGGCCGGATGGTAAGCCGGGTGAAATCGGCCCGGCATCACTGGATCTCTGTGGCTGTTCCGCTGCTCGCCGCCAGTTGCAGCAGCTGGCAATCGGCCCTCGACCCCCACGGGCCGGACGCCCGGAATGTGCGAGACCTGATATGGCTGTTCTTCATTGTCGCGTCGATCGTTTGGGCAGTGGTGGTGCTGGCCTTGGCCGGAGCCCTCTGGCGGCGCCGTTTGGCAGGCCAGGAAGGGCCTGCCGTAAGTCCGGACGGCGAACACCGCGCCGGGATTGCTGTCAGCGCCGCGACAGGAGCGACTGTGCTGGTCATCGGCGGCTTGACGCTGGCGAGCTATCTCGCCACTCGCGGCTTGAGCTCTGTCGCCCAAGAGCCGCTCGCGATCCGGGTGCGAGCGTACCAGTGGTGGTGGGAAGTCAGCTATGTTGACGAAGCGCCCGCTCGCAACCTGACCACCGCCAACGAGATCCACGTCCCGGTGGGGCGGCCGGTCAGCGTCGACCTGGCCGCCGCCGACGTCATCCACTCGTTCTGGGTGCCGAACCTCGCCGGCAAACAGGATCTGATCCCGGGCCGCGACAACCGGATCGCCTTCACCGCTACAACACCCGGCCTCTACCGCGGCCAGTGCGCGCAGTTTTGCGGCTTGCAGCACGCGCATATGTCCCTGTTTGTTATTGCCGATCCGCCTGACCAATTCGAGTCGTGGCGCAACGCACAGCTCGGCCGCGCCGTCGACGCCGTCACCGACGAGCAGATAACAGGTCGTCGGATTTTCGTCGGCAAGGCCTGCGCCTCCTGCCATACGGTGCGCGGCACATCGGCCGCGGGGGTGCTCGGCCCGGATCTGACGCATGTGGCAAGCCGCAGCTATATCGCAGCCGGTCTATTGCCGACGACCCGCGGGTCGATTGCGGCTTGGGTGGCCGATCCGCAGACCGTAAAGCCGGGCAACAACATGCCGATGGTGCCGCTGACCGGCGACGAGCTGCGCGCCGTTTCGGCCTATCTCGCCAGCCTCAAATGAGCGCCGAGCCGCGCGCGGTCGAAACCATCGACCGTGATCTCGCACCGGGCACGCTTGATAGCCGGCTCGCAGTGACCTGGGGCACCCAGCAGGGGCCGATCGGCTGGCTTGCTACGGTCGACCACAAGATGATCGGCCGGCGCTATATCGTTACCGCCTTCATTTTCCTGCTGCTCGGCGGCGTGCTGGCGATCGCGATGCGGCTGCAGTTGGCGCGCCCCGAAAACCGGCTGATGAGCGCCGATCTCTACAACCAGGTCTTCACGATGCACGGTACGAACATGATGTTCCTGTTCGCAGTACCGGTCATGGAGGCCGTAGCGGTATTTATCGTGCCGCTTATGGTCGGGACGCGGAACATCGCCTTCCCGCGCCTCAACGCCTTCTCGTATTGGATATATCTCGCTGGTGGCGTCCTGCTGTGGACCGCCTTCGCGCTCGACATGGGGCCGGATATCGGCTGGTTCGCCTATGTGCCGCTGTCGGGTCCGCAATATGGCTCCGGCAAGCGCGCCGACATCTGGGCGCAGATGATCACCTTTACCGAGCTGTCGGCGCTCGCGGTTGCGGTCGAGATCGTCGTAACCGTATTCAAGCAGCGCGCACCGGGGATGTCGCTCGATCGTATCCCGCTTTTCGTATGGGCGATGCTCGTTACTGCGTTTCTGATTATCATGGCGATGCCGGCGATCATGGTGGCAAGCACGTCGCTGATCCTCGACCGCCTCGTCGGGACGCACTTCTTCAATCCGGCCGAGGGCGGCGACGTGCTGCTGTGGCAGCACCTCTTCTGGTTCTTTGGCCATCCTGAGGTGTACATCATCTTTCTGCCGGCGGTCGGCATGATCTCGACGATCGTCGCGACATTCGCCGGCCGGCCGGTGTTCGGCTATCTGCCGTTGGTCTTGGCGCTGGTAGCGACCGGCATTCTGGCTTTCGGGCTCTGGGTGCACCACATGTTCGTCACCGGCCTGCCGCGGCTGGGTGAGAGCTTTTTCACTGCATCGAGCATGGCGATTGCAGTGCCGAGCGGTCTTCAGATCTTCTGCTGGCTGGCGACATTGTGGAACGGGCGGCCGGTGTTCGCGACCCCACTGCTGTTCGTGCTCGCCTTTTTTTTCACCTTTGTGCTCGGCGGATTGACAGGCGTGATGGTCGCTTCGGTGCCGCTCGACACACAGGTGCACGACACCTATTTCGTCGTCGCCCATTTTCACTATGTCCTGATCGGCGGTGCCGTGTTTCCTCTGATGGGTGCCATCTATTACTGGTTCCCGAAATTCACCGGCCGGATGATGAGCGAGCGCTGCGGCCGCTGGGTGGCCGGCTTGGTGGTCGTCGGCTTCAACTTCACCTTCTTTCCGATGCATCTGCTCGGGCTCGCGGGCATGCCGCGCCGCGTCTATACCTACCAGCCCGAGATGGGCTGGAGCGCCGGCAATCTGTTTGTCAGCATCAGCGCATCGGTATTGGCTCTCGGCTTTTTGGTATTTGTCGTCGACGCGGTGCGAAGCGCGCGCCACGGAGCGCCGGCAGGCGACAATCCGTGGAACGCGCCGACGCTCGAATGGGCCACCACCTCGCCGCCGCCCTCCTACAACTTCCGGTACATCCAGCGCGGAGCCGCTTTGGGATCACGACGCATTGCCGGTCGCGACCGGACTGCGGGTAGAGCGACGTGAACTGGTCGTCACCAGCGTCGCTGAGGCGTGGGCGGAGGCACGAGAATCTTCCCCGCAAAACTCGATCTGGCCATTCCTGGCGGCGATCGCGACAAGTGTGATGCTGATCTGGTCGATCTTTTCGCCGTGGGCGGTGGTGTGGGGCTCGATCCCGGTGGCCGTCACGCTCATCGGCTGGTTCTGGCCAAAGGGCACTCCGGAGGACGAGGCATGAGGGACCGCCCCGTCACGGATCTCGCCGCGCTGCCGTTGCATGGCAAGCTCAGCGCCAGCGTGACCTGGTGGGGCACGCTGTCCTTCATGCTGATCGAGGGCACTGGCTTCGCGCTGGTTCTGGCGATCTATTTCTACCTGGCCTCGCTCGCGATCGAATGGCCGATCGGCGCGCCTCCGCCGGATCTCGGCCCAGGGACGATTGTCACGCTGATCCTGCTCGCGAGCATTGTGCCAAACTGGTTCGTGATGCGCTGGGCCGAACAAGAACGAGTCAATCTCGTCCGGATCGGCATGCTCGTCATGGTGCTGTTCGGCATCGCGCCGCTGGTCTTCCGCTGGTACGAATTCCCCGCCCTGCACGTCCGGTGGGACAGCAACGCCTACGGCTCGATCACCTGGACCCTGCTAGGACTGCACGCGACGCACCTCGTTACCGACCTGATCGACACAGCCGTGCTGGCGGCGCTGATGTTTACCCAGCACGGGTACAACAAGCGCCGCCTCGGCGACGTCCAGGACAACGCCCTTTATTGGTATTTCGTCGTGCTGACCTGGCTTCCTATCTACGGCGTGCTTTATTGGGGGCCGCGGCTGTGAACCTGCATATCGGCCGCCGCGGCGCCCTCGCCAGCCTCGGGCTGATCTGCGCTGCTACACTGTGGGCCGTGAACCTGCAGCTTGGCGAGGTGCTGCCGTATCCGGCGTGCCGCCATCAGCTGCCTCTCGCCGGACTCAGCTCGCTGGCCGCGATAGCTGTGTCGCTCGTAGCCGGATTCTGCTCGTGCCGGGCTTACCGCACCCTCGGACGGCGATCGCCCAGACCCACGAGTGCCGCTCGGCGGTCGCTGCACCTGCTCGCGGGACTCGGCACCGGGGCGGCGTCGCTATTTCTGGTGGCGCTTGTGCTCCAGGCGCTCGCCGGGTTTATCCTGACCGGATGCGAGCGGTGAGCCCGCCGATCTCGTTCGCATGGTCGATCTGCATCGGCGAGGGCGTCGGGCTGTGGACGTTCGACCTGTGGATCACCGCGCCTCTGCTGTTGGCGGCGGCTCTTTATGCCACCCGCATTGGGCGATTGTGGCGCCGCGCAGGGACCGGGCGCGGCATTCATGCCTGGCAAGCGAGTTGTTACACGACTGGCTGGCTCATCCTCGTGCTGGCGCTTGTGTCGCCGATCCACCGCTGGGGAGCCGCGTTGTTTGCGATCCATATGATCGAACACGAACTCGTGATGGCAGCGGCGCCGCCTTTGCTGGTGCTGGGGCGGCCCGGCGTGGCATTCGCCTGGGCGCTGCCCTCAGGGCTGCGCCGGGGCTTGCCGCTGTTGCTTCGGCGCTCCGGGCTGCGCACCGCTTGGACCGCTCTGACCCGGCCTCTTACGGCGACCGTCATTCAAGGCATCGCGATCTGGGTCTGGCACGCTCCGGCCCTCTTCGACACCGCTGTGGCGAACATCATGCTCCACCGGCTGCAGCACGTCAGTTTTCTGGTTACTGGGCTGCTCTTTTGGTGGGCGCTCGTACGCCGCCGCAATTCGGGTGCAGCGGCCGCGTATGTCTCGGCGACAATGCTGCACACCAGCATACTTGGCGCCATCATCGCGCTGGCGCCGCAAATTCTCTATCGACTGCAGACGCAGCGGGCGGCGGAATGGGGCATCACTCCCCTGCACGACCAGCAGCTCGCGGGGCTTATCATGTGGATCCCGGCCGGCTTCGTCTACGCCGGGACAGCGCTCTTCTTCTTCGCGGCGTGGGTGAAGCGATCGGGCGCCACCAAGCTCTGTCCGGTTAATGCGGAAATCTACGACTGAGCGACTGCTCGACTGGCGCCTGCTGGTTCCCCTTCTGGGCGTTATTCTGGCTGGCGCTGCCGTGGCGGTGGAGGTGCGCGAGGAGCGCCAAAAAGCCGGCTTAGCGACGACATTGACAGGGGGCGACCCGTCACGCGCGCCCTCGCTGATGACGCGCTACGGCTGTGCCGGGTGCCACACGATTGAGGGCATCCCCGGTGCGGACGGCCAGGCCGGCCCGCCGCTGAAGAAGCTGATCGAGCGCGTCTATATCGGCGGCGCCGCCCCGAATAACGCCGGGAATCTCGTCGGCTGGTTGCTCGACCCGCCGCGGTTTGCGCCGCACACGGCGATGCCGCCGCCCGGCCTCAGCGAAATAGAGGCTCGCGACATCGCCGCCTATCTATACGCCCACTAGCTGGATCACCCATGCGCAACGACCGGTCTATCTACGGCGCCGGGGTTGGGCGTGGCGGCAACGACTTGATATAGGTGGCGATAGCCCGCTGATCGCCTTCGGGTAAGCCGGCGATGTCGGTGACGATCTCGGCCATGGTCGAGCCCAGCACACGCGCGCGGGGGGTCAAGCCTGTAGTCAAGGCATGCTCCAGGTCGTCACGCGACCAATCGCCGATACCCGCCGGCGTGATGTTCGGCACAAAGCCGACATTCTCCTGGTCGGGCCCGCCGGCGTATCGGGTGGGCGGCTTGATTCCTCCGGCGATGTTACGCGAAGAATGGCACTCGGAACAGTGGCCGAGTGCCTCGACCAGATAATGCCCGCGATTCCAGTCCGGGTCGCGGGTCGGTTCGGCCTTGATCGGCGAACGGTCCAGATAGAGAAGTTTCCAGAATCCGACGAGGCGCCGGATCGTCATCGGAAAGTACAGCTCATGCGGCGGCGGTTTGTCCTTTACCGGCTGAAGGGTGCGCAGATACGCCATCAGGTCGCGCACGTCTTCGATGGTCATATGCGCGTAATCGACATAGGGCAATGCCGGGTAGTAGTGCTGGCCCAATGGAGAGACGCCGCTCATCAGCGCATTGGCGAGGTCTATCGTCCGCCAGCGACCGATCCCGTAATCGGGATCCGGCGAGATGTTCGGCGGATGAAACGTGCCGAACATCGATGCGAGCGCCAAGCCACCGCCAAGCCGAAGCCGATCCTGCTGCCCCGGCGTCGCATGACACGAGGCGCAGCCGCCAGCATGAAAAACCAACCTGCCTCGACCCGCATCTCCGGGCCTTTCCAGATCGGCCGTGCGGCTCGCGGGAATTGCCGGGGAGGGCGCGCTCACGAACCACGCCAGGATACCGGTCACAAATAACGCGACTGCGCATGTTCCGAGCAGCACGCGCTGAAAAAGCGGGGATCGCGGCATCGACTTCCAAGGAACAGGCAAATTCGGCTCACATCGCGAGTACGCTCCCAAGTAAACACATTCGCCAGGCCGGTGTCCGAAGTGATCAATTATGCAATAGTCCAGCCCACCGGCGTGCTTGCCGCACTCGCCGTTGGCGGGTGCTGCTTTGGCTAAGCCTCAATCCGCCCGGATGCGCCGGGCTCGGTAGGCCGAGGCTCAGCATGCCGCTGCCACACTCCCCTGGCACCTCAAACCGGCTGCCCAGATCCGCAACTGCGCGACGCGCATGCTGCGCTGGTCCTGCTTGCGGCCGCGGCCGCGACCGGGTGCTACGGCGCGCAAGCGCAGCGACTTCGCATTGCGCATTGGCGCCAAACGTGTTGGCGCCCGGATCTTTTTTTGTCCGTCGAGGCTGCCGAGATCGCTGGCGGCCGAGAAATTTCTCATGGATGCAGCTCCGGCACCCGGTTGATTGGATCCTTGGCCAACGCCGCTGCTGCCGATGAGCGCTGCGATCCGTTGATCAAGCGTCGCCGTCCGCTCAGGGCCGTTTCGCACCCGCCTTGTCTCCGGGCCTGCTGTGCCGTCGAGCGAGCCATTGTAGAGCCCCAAATTGTGAAGCTCTACTTCTGCCCTTCTGATGTCATCTTTCGAGACAGCTGGCGGCATTTAGCCATGGTGCGAAATCCCGACGCAGACTGCGATACCGCATGCCGGAGGTCATCGGCATCCGCCGAAAATCCAGAGTGGCGATCCCCAGCGCTGTGCGGGCTATCGCCGAATTTTGGTGACGGCCTGAAGGATCAGGCGGCGGCTTGGGCTTGAGGCGCGGCAGAATTGCCGATGCCCTCGATCCCGTCAGTAAACCTGATACCCTGGATCAGTTTTGGCAACTGGTTATGGCCGTCGATGCGGCGCCAATTTTTCTGCGCTCCTTCGACAAGCTTGAAGACCATGGCAAGCGCCGTCTTGTTCGACAGGCAACCTTTTGACCGGATGGTGCGGTGCCGGACAGTCGTAAAGGTGCTTTCAATGGGGTTCGTCGTTCGCAAGTGCTTCCAGTGCTCGGCCGGGAAGTCGTAGAACGCCAGCAGCGCATCTCGGTCCTTGGTCAGGCAATCGGCAGCTCTGTGGTATTTGATCTGGTAGGTTTCGACAAAGGCTTCCAACGCGGCAACGGCATCCTTCTTGGTCTCGGCCATCCAGATCTCCTGCAGCGCGCGCTTGGCTTTGGTGTGTAGGCTCTTGGGCATCTTGTTCAGGATGTTGGCGGTCTTGTGTACCCAGCAGCGTTGCTCGCGGGTTGTCGGCCACACCTCGCCGAGCGCCTTCCAGAACCCGAGCGCGCCATCGGCGACCGCAATCTGCGGCGCCGTCGTCAGACCGCGACGCTTCAAATCGAGCAGCAGATCACGCCACGATTGTGCGCTCTCGCGCATGCCATCGGTGAAGCCGACAAGCTCCTTCCGGCCTTCAGGCGTCGCGCCGATGATGACCAGGATACACTGCGCCTGTTCCTCGAGCCGGGCCTCCAAATGGATGCCGTCGGCCCAGCAATAGACGTAGCGCTTGGCTGACAGATCGCGCTTCTGCCAGCGCGCATGCTCCTCGGTCCACACCTCCCTCAGGCGGGCGATGGTCGACGCCGATAGACCTGGCGCGCCCCCTGCCTTCGCAGGGGCAGGCTCTTGCCGACGAGGGCCGCCAGCGCTTCCTCGAAGTCGCCGGTTGAGATGCCCTTCAGGTAGAGGATGGGGATCAGCACCTCAAGGCTCTGCGATCGCCGCGCGTATCGCGGCAGGATCGACGGCGAGTACCGGATTCGCGCGCCCTCGGTAGCTTCGCGGTCGCGCACCCGCGGCTGGCGAACCGCGACCGGGCCGATGCCGGTCATGATCTCGCGTTCCGGAAGATGGCCGTGGCGCACGACGCGCCGATGGCCCGTCTCGGTCCTGAGATCGGCGTGCCTTGCTAAAAACTCGGCAACCTCGGCCTCGACCGCCTGGGTCAGAAGCGCCCGCGCGCCGCCGCGCAGGATCTCTGTCAGGGAATCGGTGAAGGCCCCTGGCTGGGCGAGCTTGATCACGTTACTGTCGGACACGGCGTATCACTCCTTCATTGGAGAAGTGGAGGCGTTGAACACCACCACGATACGCCGCCTTACCCGGTCACGCCGTCACCAACTTCTGGCCATAGCTCGCGCTGTGCCCGGCCTTGTTCAAGATGCGAGTGAGCTCGAGCCGACTGACTTCTGTATTTCCGGATGGGTTATGGACGAGGGTTATATGCATATCATGACCCAAAAGCCTGCAAATCGGTCTTCTCTCAGGAGAAACACATGCACTCGACGAGGGCGCTCTTCGAAGCGCGCATAACCACTCTCCGGTGCGAACTTGAAGGGGCTTTGGGCGCCTCCCGTTTGAGGAACATCCTCTGGTCGGGTGGCGTTCCAGCTGTGCTGGTGAGGTCGCGCTGGGCACAGGCTCGGAACAAGACCCGTCGCCGCCTTGTTGAATCCGAGAAGTTTTCACAGTGGAGTTGGCGATGGCAGCGCACAAGACAGCTGAGGCCCAGGTTACCACCGATCATGACGGGATTCGGAAGTGGGCAGAGCCGCGTGGCGGCAAACCGGCTGCCGTCAGGACGACGCATCGCGGCCAGGATCCTGGCATTATCCGCCTGATTTTTCCAGATGCACCCAATGCCGACGACGATAGTCTCGAAGAGATCTCGTGGGACGAGTTCTTTCGCAAATTCGATCAAGCTGGCCTCGCGCTGCTCCATCAAGATAAAACTTGGGAGGGGAAGCCGAGCTTCTTCAATAAGCTAATCGGCCGAGAAACCGCAGAAGAACGGCAGCACGGCGAGAGCCACGCGTCGCGGCATCACCGCCGCTGAACACGGCTGAACAAGCCCGTAGGGGGTGCTGGTCACCCCTGCGCAGATTGTGCCGGCCATTTGCGCTCCGCGTTGGCTGAGCGGTTTCGGTTGGCCGGTGGAGGCCGTGGCCGATCGCGAAGAGGAGTTCGTCTACCGATTTCGCTCCGGCGGGCGTGCTGACGCATAAGGACGGCAAGCAGCTCGAGGGCGGCAGTTGGGCAGCCATCCAGCGGGCGCGGAGCGATGTGCTCACCGCGGTCACGCAACTCGAAGTCGCCGGTTATCCGCGGGTTCTATGCGCTAGCGCTCGTTGGCAGGGACGCCGTCGTCGACGCAATCGAGATGGAGCACAGCGCTCATGAGCCGCTTCACGTTTTCCATTGACCGGAGGTGAAATCGCGCGCGTTTGAAGAGCCAGACTAGTAAAAATTCTCTCAAAACGTTTGAACCTTTCCATCGCACAGCCGTTCAGACGCAAGGCACAAACATCCTATGAACCCGGCGATGGAGAAGGCTGTTTTAATTACTGGGGGCGCTGGCTTCATCGGTTCTCATTGTGCCGTAGCCCTTCTTCGCAGTGGTTATCGAGTGCGAGCGCTTGATAGTCTCGATCCTCAAATCCATGGTCCGGAACGTAAACCCCCCAGCTATCTCGACCGCCGGGTCGAACTGCTCGTCGGCGACATCCGCTCGACGAAGACAGTACGCCGCGCGTTGTCCGGGGTTGATGTCGTCCTCCACCTTGCGGCTCGGGTCGGCGTTGGCCAGAGCATGTATGAGGTGGCGGATTACGCGGACGTGAACACGCGGGGGACCGCGGTACTGCTCGAAGCGATGATCGAGCGCGCCAAGCACCGTCCCTTCGATCGGCTGGTCGTGGCTTCCAGCATGAGCGTTTACGGCGAAGGGCGTTACCGCGCCGGTAACGGTCAGTTGTTGGATAATCTCGCGCGCAGCTCGCTCCAACTGAAGCGAGGTCTCTGGGAGCCGATGGACGGATCGGGCCGGGTAGCGGAAGCGATCCCGACGGATGAGAGCAAGCCGCCGTCGATGCTCTCGGTTTATGCCTTATCGAAATACGATCAAGAGCGGCTCTGTCTGATTGTCGGGGGCGCCTACGAAATACCGACGATCGCGCTGCGTTTCTTCAATGTCTATGGACCGCATCAAGCGTTGTCGAACCCTTATAGCGGTGTTTTGGCCATCTTTGCCGCGAGGCTGCTCAATGATCGGGCCCCGTTGATTTTTGAAGACGGAGAGCAACGCCGCGACTTCGTCTACGCCGGCGACGTCGCCGAAGCTTGCCGGCTCGCATTGGAGGTTGATGGCGCAGTCGGCCAGGCCTTCAATATCGGCAGCGGGCAGCCGGTGACAGTAAAGCAAGCGGCGCGGCTGCTGGCGGAGACCTTGGGAGTGCCGATCGAACCGGAGATCACCGGGGAATGCCGCATTGGTGACGTTCGCCACTGCTTTCCCGACATCAGCGCGGCCCGCAGAATACTCGGTTATCAGCCGAAAACGCAGTTGCGAGACGGACTTTCGGTATTGGTCACTTGGCTAAAAGACCGGATCGCCGTAGACCGAGTGGGTGAAGCTCGAGCGGCACTGGCGGCTCGCGGGCTCACATTATGACTATTTCGCGCATAGAACCGCGGAGCCGTAGACCAGCCTTGATCACCGGTGGTGCCGGTTTTGTCGGAACCAATCTGGCTCATCGGCTGTTGCGAGCCGGGCGCCAAGTTCGGATCTACGACAATCTCAGCCGCTCCGGAGCACAGCAAAATTTACGCTGGCTGCGTGCCGTTGACGGATCACGGCTGCAGTTCCACCAGGGCGACGTACGCAACGCGGCTGATATCCGCGCGGTGCTTGCTGGCATCGGTACGGTATTCCACCTGGCGGCGCAAGTCGCCGTTACCACCAGTCTCGCAGATCCACGTGAGGATTTCTCAGTAAACGCCGGCGGCACTCTAAATCTTCTCGAGGAAATTCGGCGGGCAGGTCGTCCGATTGGCCTCGTCTTTACCTCGACGAACAAGGTCTACGGGGCACTCGAAGACATTCCCCTCACTGCCTTGTCAGCCCGCTACGATCCGGCTTCCGGTGTGTCCGCGATCGACGAGACGCGGCCGCTCAGCTTCCACAGCCCTTATGGCTGTTCGAAGGGTACTGCAGACCAATACGTCCTCGATTATACACGGGGCTACTCCGTCCATGCTGCTGTCTTCCGAATGAGCTGTATCTACGGCCCGCATCAATACGGAACCGAGGATCAGGGGTGGGTAGCGCACTTTCTGATCCAAGCTTTGCAAGACATGCCGATTACAATCTATGGCGATGGCAAGCAGGTGCGCGACCTGCTTTACATCGACGATCTGATCGACGCGTTGTTGTGCGCCGAAGATCACCTACCGCAAATCGCCGGTCAGGCCTTCAATATAGGAGGCGGCCCGGACAATACGATGAGCTTGATCGAGTTGATCGAGCGCATCATGGCATTGAACGGCTCGCCACCGGTCGTCGCCTACGGCCCTTGGCGGGTTGGTGACCAGCGTTGGTATGTTTCCAACCCGGACAAGTTCGAACGCGCGACCGGTTGGCGGCCGAAGATCACCGTCGAGAATGGTCTGCGCCTGTTATATGAGTGGCTCTCGGTCAATCGACGGACGGCCCCGGCGGCGCGGGTGGCTGGAACGTGAAGGTCGCGCTCGTCAATCCGAATTGGTCATTCGGTGGCAGCATCTATTTTGGCTGCCGGGAGCCGCATCTGCCGCTGGAGTACGGCTATGCCAAGGCACTGCTGACGCGTAGCGGCCACATAGCCGAAATTTTCGATGCCCAAGCCGAAGGGATCGACGCGACTACTTTTGCCGCTCGGGTCGGTGGGTTTGCCCCCGACATGACCGTCGTGACAACCGCGCCCAGTTATCTGTTTTGGCGGTGCGCACCGCCGGAGCTGCGGGTCCCGCAAGAAATTTTGGCAGCGCTCGCATCCGCGAGTGGGGTCAAGGTCGCAGTCGGACCGCACGGTTCCACGACTCCCCGCGCTGCTTTGCGCAAGCTGGGTGTTGATGTGGTGGTACTCGGTGAATGCGAGGAGACCATCGTACGGCTTGCCGATCTTGCTCGGGACGCGTGGGGCGGGACGGCCGGCCTTTGTTATATGGACAATGGCGAAGTCGTCGTACAGGGTGGCCCTCAAGCCGCCGATATGGCGAATTTACCGGCGCTCGACTGGCCAACCAAAATCATTGACGGACATCGGCATCACCACCATCGATTCGACATGGCTCCGAGCGGTCTCGGCGCCGAAATGGAGGCCTCCCGCGGCTGTCCCTATCATTGCACTTTCTGTGCGAAGGAAAATTTCCGTGACAAATATCGCCGTCGACCATTGGCGACGATACTCAGCGAGTTGGATGCCCTGATCGCGGCCGGTGTCACCTATGTTTACTTCATCGACGAGATCTTTCTGCCTTGGCGCCAATTGCTCGAGGCGATAGCAGAGCGCCCGGTGCAGTTCGGGGTACAAACCCGCATCGATCTATGGAACCACCCCATGCTCGATCTTCTTGGGGCAGCCGGCTGTGTCTCTGTCGAGGCGGGAGTCGAAAGTCTGACGGCGGCCGGACGTGACTGGCTCGCAAAGAATTGCAAGCTTTCTACCGCAACCCTGACCGAGCTCCTGATTCATGCAAAACGGTCGGTGCCGTTCGTCCAGGCCAATCTGATTGCGAGCGGCGATGACGCGGAGACGGTACAACGCTGGCGCGAGGATCTCCGGCAAAATGGTGTCTGGGCCAATGACCCGGTGCCGCTGTTCCCTTATCCTGGCTCACCGGATTACCGCCGTCTCTGGGGCCTGCCGGATGACGACGCATGGGAACGTGCGCTCGATTACTACCTCGATAGATACGTCAAACTAAGCGAAATCCAGGAGGCACGCCCGCGCCGCCTGCTACAGCTTGAGGCGTTGCCCCGATAATGGTCAGGGGACCGGATAAACAGAACCCGCCGCTGAGCGTATTGATGACGGCGGACGCGGTCGGCGGGGTCTGGTCCTATGCTGCTCGGTTGTGCCGAGCGCTGCCCGCGATCCGCTTCGTCCTCGCGACAATGGGCCCGCGCCCGCTACCCGCACAACGCTACGAAATCACGGAATTGGACAATACCACTCTTGCCGAGAGCAGCTACAACCTCGAATGGATGAGAAACGGCAGTGACAGTTTTGCAAGTAGCTCCGATTGGCTCGTCCGGCTTGCCGGACAGTACGACGCAGATCTCATACATGTGAACGGCTATGCCCATGCTCGCCTCGAAACGGACCGCCCGGTCGTGGTGGTCGCGCATTCCGACGTGTTTTCCTGGTGGCACGCGGTGCACAAACATTCGCCGCCTCCGGAGTGGGAGCGATATCGCGACCGCGCCGTCGCCGGTTTGGCCGTGGCCACCCGTATCGTCGCGCCGACCGCAGCGATATTGCACGATCTGGAGGACCATTACGCGCCGCTCGGAGGCAAAACCGAAGTGATCCCTAATGGGATCGAGCTGACCGGCTATGCAGCATCGCCGAAAGCGCCGCTGGTGCTGGCTGCTGGCCGGATCTGGGATGCCGCGAAAAACCTGGCGATACTGGAGGCGATTGCACCCGATCTTGCCTGGCCGGTGGAGATCGCTGGAGAAGTTGAACACCCCGAGGGCGGCGCCGAGCGGTACTCGAATGTCCGACTTTTGGGCCGACTAAGCCCTGTGGAAATGGCTCGGAGCCTTGCCCACGCGTCCATTTTTGCCGCCCCGGCTCGCTACGAGCCGTTCGGCTTGGCAATTCTCGAAGCAGCGGCCGCTGGCTGCGCATTGGTGCTCGGAGACATTCCATCACTGCGCGAGAACTGGGACGGGGCAGCGGTGTTTGTCGACCCGGAGGATCGATCGGCGCTCAAATCCGCCATCAACGATCTCATCGCCCGCCCGAGGGAAAGAAGCCGTGTTGCAGCCGCTGTGCAGTGCCGAGCCCGCGAATTCACGTTGTGCCGTATGGCGCGAGCTTACGCGGCGCTCTACCGCGAGATGGCGCGGACTTCCGCCCGGCTGGAGATCGCGTGAATGCCAAAGCTCGTCTTGTTTTGTCACTCGCTCCGCTCCGACTGGAATCACGGCAATGCCCACTTTCTCCGCGGTGTTATGAGCGAATGCTGGCTTCGCGGTTTCGATGTGTTGGTGTTGGAGCCAAGCGACAGCTGGAGCGCCGAAAACCTGGAGCGGGATCACGGGCCAGCCGCGCTCGATGCTTGGCGCGATGCGTATCCGCCTGTGCCGCTGGCGGTTTATGATGCTGTCCGGCTCGATCTCGATAAAGTGCTCGACGGCGCGGATCTGGTGCTGGTGCATGAGTGGAACGAGCCGGAGCTGGTCGCGCGCATCGCGGCGCACCGAATTTCCGGAGGCTCCTATCTCCTGCTGTTTCACGATACCCATCATCGAATGGTGAGCGCGCCAGAGGCGATTGACGGGCTGAACCTCGACGGGTTCGACGCTGTGCTGGTTTTTGGCGAAGTCCTGCGCGAAGCCTACCGCCGCCGCGGCTGGGCACGCCAAGTGTTTACTTGGCACGAAGCCGCCGATCTCAGAGTGTTTGGGCACCCGGCAGGAGTGCCGCGGCAACGCGATCTCGTGTGGATCGGCAATTGGGGTGACGACGAGCGCACCGCTGAGTTGCGGGAATTCTTTATCGAGCCAGTGGTAGCACTCGGGCTCTCGGCGCGCGTGCACGGGGTGCGTTACCCTCATTCGGCGCGCGCGACACTGGCCCGGGCCGGTATCGAATTCGCGGGATACCTTCCCAATTTCCGGGTTCCCGATTGCTTTGCGGCAGCCTCGGCAACGGTCCACATCCCGCGCCGCCCTTACGCCCGCTTGCTGCCGGGGATCCCGACGATCCGGATATTCGAAGCACTTGCCTGCGGCATTCCATTGGTTTCGGCGCCCTGGGAAGACAGTGAGGGGTTGTTTACCCCTGGCGAAGATTTTTTGATCGCCCGCAATAGCGCCGAAATGCGCAGTCATCTCGAAGCGATCTACGATGACCGCGACTGGTCCGAGACGGTGGCTTGCCATGGCCGCGCGACGATCGAAGCTCGCCATACCTGTGCCCACCGGGTCGACGAGCTGATCTCGATCTGTCGTGCGCTCGGTCGGGATCTTTGTGCGCCGCAGGCCATCGCTGCGCAATGAAACCGCTGTCAATCGCCTTCTTTGGCTCGAGCTTGGTGTCGGCCTATTGGAACGGTGCTGCGACCTATTATCGAGGCGTGTTGCAAGCTCTGGCTGCGCGGGGCCACCGTGTTACGTTCTACGAGCCAGACGCGTTCGATCGACAAGCGCACCGAGATATCCCCGACCCGGATTGGGCGCGCGTCGTGGTCTACTCGGTCGACAACGCAGATGGAGTGTCGCGGGCGCTCGATCTGGCCCGCACTGCAGACCTCGTCGTCAAAGCCAGCGGCGTCGGCGTCTTCGATGCGTTTCTGGAAGCCCAAGTACCGGCAATCACACGGCCGGGCGCTCTCGCGGCCTTTTGGGACGTCGATGCGCCGGCAACGCTCGACCGGGTAGCGGCGGATCGCGGCGACCCTTTTCGCGAACTGATCCCGGCCTATGACATGATTCTCACCTACGGAGGGGGGCCGCCGGTCATTGCCGGCTATAAGCGCTTCGGTGCGCAAAGCTGCGTGCCGATTTACAATGGGCTGGATCCAGCGACCCACCACCCGGTTTCGCCGGAGCCGCGATTTGCCTGCGACCTCGGTCTCATCGCCAATCGCCTGCCTGACCGCGAACGCCGGATCGAGGAATTCTTTTTCGCCACCGCCGCCGATCTGCCGAACAGCAGCTTTATCCTCGGTGGCAATGGCTGGTCGGACAAACCGATGCCGTCCAATGTCAGCTATATCGGTCATGTTTATACCCGCGAGCACAATGCCTTCAACTGCTCGGCACGGGCGGTGCTGAATGTCAGTCGGGACAGCATGGCCTCGTATGGCTACAGCCCGGCGACGCGCGTGTTCGAGGCAGCGGGAGCCGGTGCGTGCATTATCACCGACGCGTGGGAAGGCATTACTGAATTCTTTGAACCGGGGCGGGAGATCCTGGTCGCCGGCAATGGGCCCGCGGTAGCCGAGGCGCTCTCGCGCCTCGACGGACGGGAGGCTCGCCGGATCGGCGGGGCCGCACGCGTTCGAGCGCTCGAAGAACATACCTACGATAAGCGCGTCGACGTGCTCGAAGCTGCATTGGAGGGCGGAGCAGCGTGACTTCCGCTCTTCTGCCTCGACCGGTGCGGCCTCTGCGCATCGTCATTCTCGGGCTGTCGATCACCTCGTCATGGGGTAATGGCCACGCGACGACCTATCGCAGCCTGGTTCGAGCGCTCTGCCAGCGCGGTCACAAGGTTTTGTTTCTGGAACGCGATACGCCGTGGTACGGAGCCAAGCGCGACCCGGTTCAGCTTCCGGTTGGATCCGTCCAGCTCTATCACAGCGTCGGCGAGCTCCGCGACCGCTGGCGCAAGCGGTTGGCCGAATCGGATCTCGTGATTGTCGGCTCCTATGTACCCGACGGGATCGCCGTCATTAAGCTCGTCAACTCGATTGCTAACGGCATCGTTGCTTTCTACGACATCGACACGCCGGTCACGCTCGCCAGTCTCGCTGCCGGCAACTGCCCTTATGTAAATGCGGCGCTGATCCCCGCGCTCGACCTCTATCTTTCCTTCACTGGCGGTCCGGCTCTGAAACTCCTCGAGGGCCGGTACGGCGCTCGTGCAGCTCGTGTGCTCTATTGCTCGGTCGATCCGGATCGCCATAGACCGTCCCCGGCTGAACCCGCATGGGATCTGGGATATCTCGGAACCTACAGCGCCGACCGGCAGCCAAAGCTCGACGCCCTGATGTGTCAGCCCGCCCGCGATTGGCCGACCGGGCGATTTGCGGTCGCGGGGCCCCTCTATCCAACCGAACTGTCCTGGCCCGCCAATCTTCACCGAATAGAGCATCTTGGGCCCGATCGGCACCGATGGTTTTACTCGCGACAGCGTTTCACGCTCAACGTCACCCGCGCAGACATGCTCCGCGTGGGCTATTCGCCGAGCGTCAGGCTGTTTGAAGCCGCGGCTTGCGGGACTCCGATCATCTCCGACTGGTGGCCCGGCCTGGACACCATCTTTGTCCCCGGCCGGCATATCCTGGTGGCGAACTCGGGCAGCGATGTCCTCTCTTATCTCCACGATCTTCCAGACGGCGCAAGACGGCAGCTCGCGACCTGGGCGCGAAGTCATGTACTGGCTCATCACACTGCAGCTCACCGCGCTCAGGCCCTCGAAAACTATGTTGAGGAGCTCCTCGCGGATACCGCGCCCGGCCGCATTGCCGTGGCCGCTGGGGATTGAGTGCAGCGATGAAGCTCGTGATTTTCGGCTTGGCTGTCAGCTCATCATGGGGAAACGGTCACGCAGTCCTGTGGCGGGCATTGATCCGAGCATTTGCCGAGCGTGGGCACCGGACCGTGTTTTTTGAACGTGACGTGCCGTATTACGCGCAGAACCGCGATCTGACTTCTTTGGAAGGAGGCCGGCTCGTCCTTTACGGCGACTGGGGCGAGGCTCTGCCCGAGGCCAAACGAGAGCTGACGGATGCCGATGCCGGAATGGTGACATCTTATTGCCCAGATGCGCTCGCTGCGACCGATCTGGTTCTCGAGGCGCCCGGTCTGCACGTCTTTTACGATCTCGACACCCCTGTGACTCTGGCACATCTCGCGGCTGGGACAGAGGTTGCTTACATCGGACCCGACGGACTAACAATCTTTGACCTGGTGTTGAGCTATACCGGAGGCACGGCACTGAGCGCTCTGCGTCAAAGGCTGGGCGCGAAGCAGGTCTCGCCGCTATACGGCAGTGTTGATCCCGACCGTTATCGGCCGGCTGCTGCACCTGAACGACGCCGCGCGGCACTATCTTATCTCGGGACCTATGCCGACGACCGCCAGGACGCCCTGAACGCGCTCCTCATTGAGCCGGCGCGACAACGGCCGCAGGCTCGCTTTATAATTGGCGGCGCCCAATACCCCAATGACTTTCCTTGGACGGACAACATCTTCTTTTTCCGCCATCTGGTTTCCTACCAGCACCCGGAGTTCTATGCATCGGCACGGCTCACTCTCAATGTAACCAGGCACGCCATGGCGGCCTTCGGCTGGTGTCCGTCGGGGCGGCTTTTTGAGGCGGGCGCCTGTGGCACTCCAATTATCAGTGATTGGTGGGATGGCCTCGATAAATTTTTTGTTCCTGGCCGCGAAATCTTGATCGCCCGTACGACCGATGACGTGTTGGCGGCGCTCGATCGCAGTGACGCCGATCTCGCGGCCATCGGCACCGCGGCGCGCGAAGGGACCTTGGCGCGGCACACCGCAGCTCACCGGGCTGCAGAACTGGAAGCGCTGCTGTCGCAGCATGCGGAGTAATCCACGATGTGGGGCATAATACCTGCCGCAGGAAACGGCACTCGCATTCAGCCGCTGGCTTTCTCAAAGGAATTGCTGCCCGTCGGCAGCCGCTTCGATGGTGCGACCGAGCGCCCGCGTGCTGTCAGCGAGTACTTGATCGAGCGCATGTTGAGCGCCGGCACCGACAAGATCTGTTTTGTCATTTCGCCCTGGAAATCTGACATATTGCAGTATTACGGCGGCACGATCGGCAGGGCCGCCATTGCTTATGTCGTACAGCCGCAGCCTGCCGGTCTTTGCGACGCGATATTCCGCGCATTGCCGCTTATTCGCCCTGACGAAAACGTGCTGGTCGGCCTGCCGGACACCATCTGGCTGCCGGAAGACGCGCTTGCTCGTCTCCCTGATAACCGGCTCGCCTTCCTCACTTTTCCTGTCGATCGGCCTGAATTGTTCGATGCGGTGGTCGGCGACAGCACCGGGCGGGTTCGCGAAATCCAGGTGAAGCAGCGAGATGCGGCATCGCATTGGGTGTGGGGCGCGTTCAAGCTGTCGGGGGCAATCTTGCACGAGCTGCATCGCTTATGGTGCGAGCGCGAACCTCACGACGAGTATATCGGCACTCTGGTCAATGCCTATTTGGCAGCCGGCGGCGAGGCGATAGCGGTGCCGTTCGGCACCGCTTATGTCGACGTCGGAACCCTAGGCGGGTACCGCGAGGCCATGCGGCTGTTGGCCGATTTGGACTGCCAGACGGTAGCGACCCCAGCGCCACTGGAGTTCAAGAAAAGGCGGTTGGGATGAGCCGAGAAAAACATCTCGAAACTGTGCGAAGGGGAGCCGCCGCACTCGGCCCTTGGTTTCACAACATCGACCTCGGTGGGGTAATGACCGCTCCCGATCATTTTCTCGGTGACTATCCGGCGGTCAAATGGCGCCGCTTCGCTCGTACGCTTCCGGCCGACCTTACCGGCCAGACAGTTCTCGATATTGGCTGCAACGGCGGCTTCTATTCGCTGCAGATGAGGGCCCGCGGCGCCTCACGGGTACTGGGGATCGATGTCGATCCCGACTATCTGCGACAAGCGCGGTTTGCTGCTGATACGATCGGCGTCGAGATCGAGTTTGCGGAGATGTCGGTTTATGACGTCGCTGCACTCCGCGAGCAGTTCGATATCGTGCTCTTTCTCGGTGTGCTCTATCACCTGCGGCATCCGCTTTTGGCGCTCGACCTGATACGCGAGCACGTCGTCCGCGATCTCTTTGTCTGCCAATCGATGCAGCGGGGCGATCCGCGCGAAGAGCCGATCGAAGACGATTACCCGTTTTCCGAGAGGGCGGTATTCGAACGGCCGACTTTTCCTCGGTTGGCTTTCATCGAACACCGCTATGCGGGCGACCCCACCAATTGGTGGGTGCCGAACCGCGCGTGCACAGCGGCCATGCTGCGCAGTGCCGGTTTTCGGATCGAGGCGAACCCCGAGGAGGAGGTGTTCGTCTGCCGGCCGGCGCAAGCCTCGGCTGCTTGCGGTGCAGTCTATCCGGCGAGGGCGTGCTCGGACAGCAGAGGACACGTCGCGGCATGATCGAAGCAGTGATGCTGTGGAACGAACCCAACAACAAATCGCATTGGGACCTCGAGATCGATCCCGATTGGGCACGGTTTGCCAGCATGACACGGCTGGCTGGCGATGCCATTGCCAGTGAGGCGCCCGGTCTCCCCCGAGTGCTCGGCGGCATTTCGCCGATCGATCCGCTCTTCATCGCCAATTTGGCAGGGAAGGGGGTGCTCGACCGGCTCGACGTTATTGCGGTCCACGGGTTCCCGCTCGATTGGAATTTGTGGATGATCGACGAGTGGCCCGCAAAGGTCAAAGAGATAGCCGCTGCCAGCGGTCTCCCGGTCTGGGTGTCCGAAGTCGGCGCTTCGAGTTTTGGTGCCGAGGAAGTCCAGGAATTCGGTTTGCAGCGCACAGCGGAACTGCTGATCGGCCGGGCCCCGCGGATCCACTGGTACAGTCTTTATGATCTACCGAAGGCTTGGCCCGCAACGACGCGGCACCGCGAGGCGGAGGGTTCCTCGTACTACCGCCACTTCTACATGGGTCTGTTGCGCGAGGATGGTACACCGAAGCGCGTTGCCGGCCGTATTGCTGATTATACACCGGAACTCGGGATCTGTCAGTGGTTTCATTTCGAGGATCATCGGCTCGAGGATGCGGTGTGCTGGCTCAGGCGGCTCGGAGTTCGTTATCTGCGAACCGGGATCAGCTGGGCTGACAGTTTCCGCCCCAATGCCGAGGCTTGGTTCGACAGACAAATGCGGGCGCTGGAGGATTTCGCCGTCACGGTGACCTTCTGCTTTACGCCAGAGCATCGCGGACTACAGCCGCACCACACGAGCCCGCCGCTGGTCGAGGAAGAATTTGCCGAATTCTGCTGCCAAACCTTGCGGCGGTATTGGCACGCCGGCGGGTGAGCCGGGAATGATCGCCAGCGCCGCCACTGCTATCTTGGGGAGCCTTGTCGAGCAAAAGGCGATCGAAAGCAAAGTCATGATCGTCGTTGCGCATCCGGACGACGAGACGATCGGCCTGGGCGCGCAGCTGTGCCGGTTTCGCGACGCGCTCCTGGTGCAGGTCACCGACGGCGCTCCGCGCGACGGGCGCGACGCGAATGCCCACGGATACTCCAGCACTGCGGAGTACGCGGCCGCCCGGCGGGCCGAACTGACTGCGGCGCTCGAAGCCGGGCAAGCATGCGGTGTCCGAACCGAGATCGTTGGTATATCCGACCAGAAGGTCTGCTTCGATCTCGTCGAGCTGACCGGACGCCTCTTGGGCTTGCTCCGGACCGAAGCTCCTGAGGCAATCTTTGTTCATGCTTACGAAGGTGGACATCCCGACCACGATGCAGCGAGCTTTGCGGTCAATGCTGCTTGCGGGTTGATCGAGGCTGAGGCGGGATCGGCACCAGCGATCATCGAAATGACCGGATACCACGCCGACGGCGGCGGGCTTGCGACGGGAGTTTTTCTGCCGAATCAGAACATTGTGACGACGATGACATTGACTGCTGCGGATCGCCTGCGGAAGAAGCGGATGATCGATTGTTTTGCGTCGCAACGTGAATTGGTGGCCGGGTTCGCCGTGGAGACCGAAAGCTTACGTGAAGCCCCGCAATACAGTTTCACCCAACCGCCCCACCGAGGTGAGCTCCATTACGAAAGGCTGGGTTGGAAGATCAACGGTGCGCTCTGGCGACAGCAAGCCCGATTGACTATGGATCGGCTTGGTTTGCTAGCATGCCGAAGCGGTTGACGGTTCTAAATGTCGCCTATCCATTCGCTCCGGTCGGCCCCGATGCTGCCGGCGGCGCGGAACAGGTGCTGTCGGCGATCGACCGGGCTCTGGTCGCGGCCGGTCACCGGTCATTGGTGGTCGGTTGTGCCGGCTCACAAACAGCGGGCAGGCTCCTCGCTACGGCGCCCCTACCGGCGGACCTTACTGAGGAAATTCGCCGGCGAGCCCAACAACTCCATCGGGTTCGGATCGAGGAGGCGCTGCACGAGTGGCCGATCGATATCGTCCACTGCCATGGTCACGATTTTGCCGAATACTTGCCGCCGCTCGCCGTGCCAGTCTTAGTAACGCTACACTTACCGGTCGATCACTATCCTCCGGAGGCGCTTTCAGCTAACCGTCCCGGGCTGCACTTCAACTGCGTCTCGGTCTCCCAGAAGCGGTCTTTTCCGGAGAGCGGCGCGATGTTGCCGGAGATTCCCAATGGTGTGCCCGTCGCGCGGCTGCAGGCCCGCCACGCAAAGCGGCAATTTGCACTGACTTTGGGCCGCATATGCCCGGAGAAAGGTTTTCACGAGGCGCTCGACGCCGCCGCGCTGGCGCAAATTCCGCTGGTAATTGCCGGCCAAGTCTTCCCCTACGAGGCCCACGAACGTTATTTCACGACAGAGATCCAACTGCGCTTGGGACCTTCAGCGCGATTTGTGGGAAATCTCGGTTTTGCACGCAAACGCCGTTTTCTGACGGCAGCGCACTGCGTATTGATGCCGAGCCTCATTCCGGAAACGAGCTCGCTGGTGGCGATGGAGGCGATCGCCTGCGGCACCCCGGTCGTGGCGTATCGGGCTGGAGCGCTGCCCGACATCATCGAGCCGGGTGTCACCGGCTTCATTGTCGGCAACCCACGTGAGATGGCCGACGCAATGCATGCAGTCGACAACATAGACCGGGAACACTGTCGAGCAATCGCGCGCCAGAGATTTTCCGAGGACCGCATGATCAAGGCCTATTTTGGATATTATCGGGGGCTTGCAGAGCGAAGACTGCGAGCAGCGCAATGGTCCACATAGACCGCATCACGACAGAGGTTGAAATCGAAGCGCTTACCCCGGAATGGCGGGCGCTGTGGTGGCGGATCCCGACTGCGACCCCATTCCAGTCCCCTGAGTGGTTGCTGTCCTGGTGGAGCTGTTACGGCAATACGCCGCCATCGGTGGTGGCTGCGCACGACGATGACCACTTGATCGGCCTCTTGCCGCTCTACGTCCGCGACGAGCCGGGGTGCCGCAAACTGTTGCCGTTCGGGATCAGCCTCTCAGACTACCTCGACGCGCTGATCGATCCCGGTTACCCGGAATTGGGAAATACGTTATTGGAGAGTCTGAGCGTGGTGCCGGGATGGGACGAGTGCCATTTGCCAGATCTTCCGCCTGGTGGTGCCCTGGTTAGCGCACGATGTCCGTCCGCGTTTTCGGAGGACAGGACCGATGGTGAAACTTGTCCCGTTCTGCGCCTGCCGAGCGTCGTCGAAAGGCTGCGTGACGTCGTACCGCACCAGACTTTGCGCTATTTACGGCGTGCTCGTCAGCGTGCCGCCTCGAGTGGCCGTGTGACGGTGACCAGAGCCGAGAACAGCACCATCGGATCATGCATGGGCGAACTCTTCCGGCTTCACGAACGCCGTTGGCGGCGTGCCGGCGGGCATGGTGTCTGTGCCGATCCTATCGTGAGGGCCTTTCATTTGACTGCGGCAGCACGGCTGAGCGATGCAGGCATGCTCCGCCTGTACGTGCTGAGGATTGGGAATTTGCCGGCAGCGGCATATTACGGGTTTACGGCAAAGGAGACCGCTTATGCCTATCTCAGCGGGTTCGATCCCGATTGCGCCGAGTTGTGCCCCGGTGCGCAGATCATCGCTTACGCAATTGAGGAGGCCGTCCGCGAGGGTATCCGGGAGTTCCATTTCCTGCGAGGCGGCGAGGCTTATAAGTATTCGTGGGGAGCGCTGGACCGGCCGAATATTACGCGCACATTGAGGCTACGATGCTGACTGAACCCCTGCGTGTCGCATGCCCGCCATCGCTGCGCGGGCCGCTTGCTCACTTTCTAGCGGATGAGATTTCCGGCGAGATCACGCTAATGCATTTCGCTTTGCATCTCGGAGGAGCCACAGCGCTGGCCTCGACATTGGAGGGTCTCGTCGCAGCGGCGCCGGAGCGTGGGAAGCTGGCGGATCTTATCCACCTGGCCGCCGCGAATTCGGACCACCTGACTCAGGTCACAGCGCTTGTGGAAGGTGGGCTAGTGGATCTGGCCGCTGCCGGGAGCGGCGGGGTTGGTGCCATCCGCGCCCTATTCGATGGGGCAGTCGCTATCGCGCCGGAAGCATCGGTCGCGCTCTATTCTCTCGGCTCCTCGGAAATTCTCGACCGCGCCACTAGTGAGATCATGGCGCGTTTGGCCGAGTGGAAGCTGCTGCGTTTGGATCTGACGGTGCTCGACATCGGTTGTGGGATCGGGCGCATCGAGCTGGCACTGGCGCCACTCGTCGGAATGATCACTGCCGTCGATATTTCCCACCGCATGATCGACGAGGCGCGACGGCGGTGTCGCGACCTGGCAAACGTAAATTTCCGGCAGTGTAATGGCCGAGACCTCACTGCATTCGAGGAGCGATCATTCGATCTAATACTGGCGATAAACTCCTTCCCGTGTATGTTCGCTGCCGATCCGGAGATCGCGGCACGGCACATACATGACTGCGCCCGGCTGTTGCGGTCGGGCGGGACCCTTTTGATCCTGAACTTCTCTTATCGAGGCGACGAAGCCGACCGGCGCGATATGCAGCAATTGGCCAGCGCCAATGGTTTTACCGTTCAGCGTTTGTGCGCGCGCGATTTCTCGTTGTGGGACGGACTTACTTTTTTGCTCAGGCTTCAACCTCACCGCGAATGAACGCTTCGGTTTTGGCGCGCGCCTCGTAATCGGTGAACTGCTCGGGCGGGCTCTTCATGAAATAGCTCGACGGACCGATCAGCGCGCCGCCGATCCGCCGGTCGAGAGCCAGCTTGGCACAACGGATCGCATCAATCACGACGCCGGCTGAATTCGGGGAGTCCCAGACTTCGAGTTTGAGCTCGCAGTTCAGCGGCAGATTGCCAAAGCTCGTCCCTTCGAGCCTGATGTAGCACCATTTTCGATCCGTCAGCCATGGAACGAAATCACTCGGTCCAATATGAGCGTGTGCGTCCGACAGGCTTTCGTCGAGCTGACTGGTCAACGAGTCGGTCTTCGAGCGTTTTTTCAACTCAAGCCGCTCGCGCTCGAGCATATTTTGGAAATCACTGTTGCCGCCGAAATTGAGCTGGTAAGTACGGTTGACTTGCACACCCCGCTCGCGAAACAGATTGGCGAGCACGCGATGGACGATTGTTGCGCCGACTTGACTTTTCACATCATCGCCGATCAACGGTAGCCCGCGCTCCTCGAACCGCCGGCACCAAGCGGGGTTCTTGGCAATGAAGACCGGGATGCAATTCACAAAAGCGCAGCCCGCTGCCAACGCCTGCTCCGCATACCAGCGCGATGCGGTCTCCGCCCCGACCGGTAGATAAGACACAACGACTTCTACGCCAGTGGTGCGCAGCGTTTTCGCGACGTCGTCTTCGGCGGCCCGCGAACTCGACAACGACATCCTGCAGATACCGGCCGATGCCGTCATAGGTCGGGCCGCGCCGCACCTCCACGCCGAGCGGCGGAACGCTCGCGAACCTCTCAGTGTTATTTGGAGGCGCAAGAATTGCCTTCGCCACTTCGCAGCCGACCTTGCCGACGGCGATGTCGAATGCTGCGACAAAATCAATATCACCAATATGATATCCACCGAGTTCGAGGTGCATTATCCCCGGGATTGGCGAACCCGAAGCCGCTCGGCGGTAGAATTCGACGCCCTGAACCAGCGACGAGGCACAGTTTCCAACACCGACGATCGCGACCCTGATCCTCGACACGAGTTCCTCTTCGTTCCCAGCTGCGCAATCTTGAGACGCATTGGTGTCAGCGGGAGAACAACGCGGAGCGCCATCAGTTCAATGGGTGTGCATGAATTCTGCGGATTTGGTATAATTTGTGCCCCCGGTTATTCTGAGTCCCGGAGGTGGCGCCGGGAGAACTGGCGGGCACCGCTTTGTGTTCTCGTTCGAGCTGGCCGAGGCGCAAGCTAAGGAATGCGACAACAGCCGCTTCTTCCGCGCTCATCCCTATGACATTTTCGGCGAGGTAGTTGCGAGCCTGTTCCTTCAGGGTAGTCAGCAAGGTTCCGTCGAGATAGCCATCGAAAATTGCCGGATGGATATAACATCGCCGGCAAATCGCCGGCGTATTACCCAAGTGCTTGGCCACCTTCTCGACCGCGTGCACCACCGCCCGCTTCTTCTTTGCCTCGGTATCGAAAAGTTCGAATTCCTGCAGCGCCAAAGCCGCGAGATTGGTGGCAGCCCAGGTTCGAAAATCCTTGGCGGTAATCTCTTCGTCGCTGATCTGGCGCAAGTAATCGTTGACGTCCTCTGAACCAATCGTATGGCGGTTTCCTTTTTCGTCGAGGTATTGGAAAAGCTCGTAACCGGGCAGGTCGCGGCAGTCATTGACAATGCGGGCCAGTCGGCGGTCGTTGATATCGGTTTCGTGGCGGAGGCCGTGCTTCCCCTGAAAGCTCAGATGGATGTGGCTTCCGTCGATCGCGACGTGCTTGTCACGCAGCGTCGTCAGACCGTAGCTCTTGTTTGTCTTGGCGTATTCGGTGTTGCCAATGCGGAAGAGGGTCATTTCCATCAACCTGACGACGGCGGCGAGGACGCGCTCGCGTGGCAGGCCACGCCTCCGCAAATCAGCTTCGACCCGCTCTCTGATTGCCGGCAGAACCCTGCCGAATATCAGCATCTTGCCAAATTTCAACTCGTCGCGAACCTCGCGCCAACGCGGGTGATAGCGATATTGCTTGCGCCCACGCTTGTCCCTTCCGACGGCTTGGATATGGCCGTTCGGGTAAGGACAGATCCAGACGGCAGTCCAGGCTGGGGGGATCACCAGCGAGCGGATACGCTTCAGCGTATCGATGTCGCGCACGAGCTCTCCACCGGGATGCCGGTAATCAAAACCGTTCCGCGCCTTGTGTCGTGTAATCCCCGGCATCCGGTCGCTGACATGGCGCAGCTTGGCCAGTTTGGCCGCCTCCGCCGGGTCGAGCACTATTTGCATCGCCTGGGAAGGCTTCTTCTTCCTAGCTGCCGCAGTATCGGAAACGGGGTTTCGGGTCACCAAATCAATCTCTTTCACGATCACGTGCGGGAGGCGCGTGACGCACGGATAGAGCCAGCTTGCTCTGTGTGCCAACACTTTCGGCTGATGCTGCGTTCCTCGTGACGTCGTGCAGCAATGGTCGATATAGGAAGCGGTTGTGTTCGCTCTCTGCAATCTTCTGGGCGGGTCGGGAACCGAACCGCTCCTCATCCCCGTTTTATTACGGCAGTGGCCTACCTCATGCCGCAGCGCAGGCCCTGACAGCGGCGTGACGCTGGAGCGGTTCATAATGTGCGGAGCCACGGCAGTTTGGATATCAGCGGATGAATGAACAATTAAAAGGCCGCGCACCGGCGTCCGTTGCCGAAAGCATCGAGACTGTAATCCGGGTTGAGAACGAAGCCCTACAGCCGCGGTCGAGCAGCGAAGCAATTACAGATGCGATCGGCGCGTTCGTTGGCACGATTACATTTGTCGGGCTGCAGATCTTGGCATCCGTCGGCTGGGTTATTGCGAATGCTGGGAAAATCCCATGGATCACCCCCTTTGATCCCTTTCCCTACCCATTATTATCTGCGATCACCTCGCTGGAGGGAGTCCTGATCGCAGCGTTCATCCTGATGAAACAGAACCGCATGGGAGTAGTCGCCGATCGCGGGATCATCTCGATTTGCAGGTGAACATTCTTACCGAGCGCCGAGCGACACGGATCATTCAGATGCTTGAACGCCTCAGCGCGCATCTTGGGGTGGAGCAGCATCGCGATCCCGCCAGCTCTGAGCTCGCGCAGCATGTCGCAGTCGAGCACCTGGTAGAAGAGTTGCACAGCCGGCTTCCCGATATCGGGCGGGGGCATGGTTCCGCTGAGAGTTAGCTCTCGAGACAAACCCGATAAACTCCGTCTCAAACGTCTTCGCGCCACCCAATGACAGTTATCTGGCCGGTGGGCATTGTCACGGAAACCGGGTCGAGAGCCAGTGGCGTGTAGGGTAGCATGTAGCATGACGCCGCTCAGCTACCGCCGCCATCGCTTCCCGCCCGAGATCATCCAGCACGCGATTTGGCTCTATCTCCGCTTCACCCTGAGCTATCGCGATGTCGAGGAGCTGCTTACCGCGCGAGGGCTCGACATCTCCTACGAAACGGTGCGGCGCTGGGTGCTGAAGTTCGGTCCCGCGATCGCGCGACGGCTGCGCCAGCGTCGCCCGCGGCCGAGCAATCGCTGGCATTTGGACGAGATGGTGGTGCGCATTGCCGGCGAGCGGATATATCTGTGGCGTGCCGTCGATCACGAGGGCGAGGTCCTCGACATGCTGGTCCAGCCCCGACGCGACACCCCGAACGGCGCTGCGGCTGATGCGCAAACTGCTCAAGAACAAAGGTTTTGCGCCGAAACTGCTGGTCACCGATAAGCTGCGCTCCTACGCCGCGGCGTTCCGGTGTCTGCGAGTAACCTGCCCGCATGAGCAAGGGCTTCGGAAGAACAATAGGGCGGAGAATTCACATCAGGCAGTCCGACGACGCGAGCGCAAGCTGCAGCGGTTCAAGTCGGCTCGATCCGCCCAGCGCTTTCTCAGCGTGCACAGTGCGGTTCACAACACCTTCAACTTTCAACGCCACCTCATCTCCCGATCCACACTGCGGATCTTCCGAGCCGAGGCGACCGCACAGTGGCAAGATGCCGTCGCAGCGGCATGACGCGGAGAATCTCTGGCTCTCGATACGTGCTCAATAGGTTGCCGTGACAAAGCCCGCAGCGCCGACCGAGCTTGGCGCGCGGCACCGCGATCTCGACCCGGCTAAAAGTCCCCATCAGTGATCGTGAGCGGTGACCGTGGCGGCGGCCGAAGATACCTTTCGTTCCATCGCCATCCTGGGCATCCGCCGTTCGGCGGCGGCCGTAGCGCGGGCGAGCCACCGCCGTCTCGAGTTCGCTCTCTTCACAATGGTCTGAGGTTTTCTCGTGCGCTTGTTGAAGTTCGCATCGCCATACAAAACCTGTTTGCCCGCGATACGCCGTGGCACACACCGTGGATGGAACGAGTACTACCGATCGTGATTCGCGTTGCACAGCGCCACCCGTCCCGCACTATTTTCACGCGCTTCATCCCACCGGATCGACCTGATCAGATGACTGGAAGTTGGCGGCGGTATTACGAGCACTGGCGCGATCTGACATTGGACCAGCTCGATCCCGAACCGCTCGAGCTGGTCCCGCCGTCGGCGGCCTTATCGCCACCCGCGGGGGTAATCGATAAGCGTGTCTATTCCGCTTTTTCCGAACCGCTCTTGCCAAAATTGCTCCGCCGTCGCGGTATCGACAGTCTTGTTATCACTAGTGCCGAAACCGATGGGTGCGTCCTCGCTACGGTTCTCGGTGCTGTAGATTTCGGCTATCGCGTCGTGCTCGCGACGGACGCATTGTGCAGCTCGTCGGATGCGATACACGACGCGCTGTTGACCCTATATCACAATCGTTTTCGGTCAACAGATTGAGGCTGGGCGCAGTGAGACCATTCTAGCGTCTTGGCTTTGACCTACATGGGCACCGCCCAAGTGCATTGGGCTGCTATAACGGATAGTCTCCGATGCCGCCCCTCGGAAGCTATCGCCGAATTTTGGTGACGGCCTGAAGGATCAGGCGGCGGCTTGGGCTTGAGGCGCGGCAGAATTGCCGATGCCCTCGATCCCGTCAGTAAACCTGATACCCTGGATCAGTTTTGGCAACTGGTTATGGCCGTCGATGCGGCGCCAATTTTTCTGCGCTCCTTCGACAAGCTTGAAGACCATGGCAAGCGCCGTCTTGTTCGACAGGCAACCTTTTGACCGGATGGTGCGGTGCCGGACAGTCGTAAAGGTGCTTTCAATGGGGTTCGTCGTTCGCAAGTGCTTCCAGTGCTCGGCCGGGAAGTCGTAGAACGCCAGCAGCGCATCTCGGTCCTTGGTCAGGCAATCGGCAGCTCTGTGGTATTTGATCTGGTAGGTTTCGACAAAGGCTTCCAACGCGGCAACGGCATCCTTCTTGGTCTCGGCCATCCAGATCTCCTGCAGCGCGCGCTTGGCTTTGGTGTGTAGGCTCTTGGGCATCTTGTTCAGGATGTTGGCGGTCTTGTGTACCCAGCAGCGTTGCTCGCGGGTTGTCGGCCACACCTCGCCGAGCGCCTTCCAGAACCCGAGCGCGCCATCGGCGACCGCAATCTGCGGCGCCGTCGTCAGACCGCGACGCTTCAAATCGAGCAGCAGATCACGCCACGATTGTGCGCTCTCGCGCATGCCATCGGTGAAGCCGACAAGCTCCTTCCGGCCTTCAGGCGTCGCGCCGATGATGACCAGGATACACTGCGCCTGTTCCTCGAGCCGGGCCTCCAAATGGATGCCGTCGGCCCAGCAATAGACGTAGCGCTTGGCTGACAGATCGCGCTTCTGCCAGCGCGCATGCTCCTCGGTCCACACCTCCCTCAGGCGGGCGATGGTCGACGCCGATAGACCTGGCGCGCCCCCTGCCTTCGCAGGGGCAGGCTCTTGCCGACGAGGGCCGCCAGCGCTTCCTCGAAGTCGCCGGTTGAGATGCCCTTCAGGTAGAGGATGGGGATCAGCACCTCAAGGCTCTGCGATCGCCGCGCGTATCGCGGCAGGATCGACGGCGAGTACCGGATTCGCGCGCCTTCGGTAGCTTCGCGGTCGCGCACCCGCGGCTGGCGAACCGCGACCGGGCCGATGCCGGTCATGATCTCTCACGCAGAATATCGGTTGTGTATGCTCGCACCTCATCGTTGTCTTCGACAAAGAGGATGGTTTCTTGACCTCCAAGCGGTGGAGGCTGTACAACAGGACCATCTTCCGGAACGACTGGCGGTCGGTCACGCAGACGCGGCAGGTAGAGCCGAACTGTCGTGCCTTCGCCGAGTTCGCTGTAAATCTTTATATGCCCGCCCGATTGCTTGATGAACCCATAGACCTGCGACAACCCCAAGCCGGTACCTTCGCCGAGAACCTTTGTCGTGAAGAACGGCTCGAACGCCTTATCGATGATTTCAGGCGTCATCCCAATGCCCGTGTCGCTGACGGCGACCATCGCATACTGGCCAGGGGCGACTTCGGCGTGGATTCTTGCGTAGGCTTCATCAAGATGAGTATTTGCGGTTTCCAAGGTGAGCTTGCCGCCGTCAGGCATTGCGTCGCGGGCGTTCACGGCCAGATTGAGAATGGCGTTCTCGATCTGATTGGGATCAGCCGAGACTTGCCAGAGCCCACCCGCCAACACGGTCTCGATAGTGATATGTGCGCCAATGGTGCGACCGAGCAAGTCCGACATCCCCATTATCAGGCGGTTTAATTCGACGGGCCTCGGTTCGAGCGGCTGGCGGCGGGAATAGGCGAGCAAGCGATGGGTGAGAGTCGATGCGCGTTCCACTGCTCGGGAACCTGCTTCCAGGTAATGATATAGACCTGGATCGGTCCCACTCATTCGTCGCTGGACGGTCTCGATATTGCCGCTGATTACCGTGAGTAAGTTATTAAAGTCGTGGGCGATTCCTCCGGTAAGTTGTCCAATCGCCTCCATCTTCTGAACGTGACGAAGTTGTTCCTCCATCGTCCTCCGCTCTGTTAAATCGCGCGTGACCTTTGCAAATCCACTGGCACGGCCTTCTTCATCATGGACTTCATTGATGATGACGCCGGCCCAAAACAGATCACCGCTTTTGCGAACCCGCCATCCATCCATTGCGACACGTCCGGTGCGTCGAGCGGTGGCAAGCACCTGTTCGGGTACCCCGTTTCGTCGATCGTCCTCCGTGTAAAAGATCGAGAAGTGTTGGCCGATTATTTCGGCATTGGTGTACCCTTTGATCCGTTCAGCACCCGCATTCCAAGTCGTGACAGCTCCATTCTGGTCAAGCATAAAGATCGCAAAGTCGGTCACGCTCTCGACGAGGTTACGAAACTGCCGCTCGCTCTCGTAGAGCCTGGCAAATACATCACGAATTTCCTGAGTTCGTACCTCAATTCGCTGCTCAAGACTGTCGTTTAGCTCCCGAAGCCCGGTTTCTGCCCTGCGGCGACCTCGGACCTCACGCGAGAGATCGGCGATCTTGTGATTTAGCGCGGCAAAACTGGCGATCGCTTCGTTTTTTGGTCGAGAGCGTAGGAGGATTGTCCTTGGGCCGAACTCTCCCCCCGGACGCAATGCTGTGCCGCTGCATTGGCAGTCGAGCGGCGCGCCGTTCGACCTCCGAAATACCAGCGCACCCGGCATGGGCTGCATCACGCCGGCGCAGCGTCTCAGATATTCGCGTGCGCGTTCCGGGTTCGTTTCCAGAAGATCAAAGAGGCTGCGCCCCATTTAGACTCTCCGGTGATCCGTCGAAAGTCCGAGCAAACCTGTGGTTCGCAGCGACGATCGAACCGCCCGAGTCGAGTATCACAAGAAGCTCAGGGAACGCGTCTGCCGTCGCCACGATCTCCGGGAGCAACCAGGCGCCTGCCAGCAGCCAAGGACCTGACAGAGCAAACAGCGCTAGTTGTCGATGCTCCCCTGATATTCCCGTCCCTCAGCCTTTTCGGCTTCTGCAGTCGGCCTCAGGTAGACCACAACCCGGCATTTGGAGTGTCCTTCGGCAATGGTTCGTTGCAGCTCCACCTTGCCATAGCCGAGGTTTTCGGCCGCGATATGGCCGAAAACGTTCGAGGTCATCATGCACATCGACCGTCGCCCGATGACCTTCTCGGCGAACGGGCAGGCGGTATTGCCGAGGACAATCTTGTCCTCGTCTTCCTCGATGATGAAAAAGTTGCCCTGAATGCGACGCTTCAGATCGACCAGCACGTCGGCGACCTGCCCGCGTGACAGGGATGAAACCTCGTAGGCTCGGCGGTAATCCTGATTGATTTGCTCGCCAATCGCTGACCCGACGATGCTGATATAACCGGATGCTTCTTCAGTGCCGACCACATCTTCTAATGCGCCGGCTGGTTCTCGAATGAGGATGCAAGTGAAAACGTTCCGGTCGAGTGGGATTTTGAGCGCCTTGGCAGCGGCCACGCGATCCTTCCCGTCCGCCATCCAAGCCCTTCCTGCCTGAGCAGCAACACGGAATGCTACCCTTTCGCTCTCTCAGAGGCTTGATTCGATTTGTAAACTGACGTGGCGAGAATGTAAAGGCGAACCCAACGGAACGCCGAGTGGTGGCGTTCAGCGACGGCTATTGGCATTTTGCGTCGTACGAACATCCAGACGAGTTCGTTCCGCGCGAATGAAGAGTGTCAATCCGACGGTCGCAACTCGGGCCGACAGGGGCCGTTTGCGGCGCAATGGCATCTGGCTGGGCTGCCTGCTCAACATCGGCTTTCCACCACATCTCGGTCGTTCGCCGCGGTCGTTGTGAAGGGCAGCTCCGGGTCAACCTAAAAAGACCTGTTACCGTTCTGCACTGCCGGTCTGTCTTCTCCACCAGAATTGTTTTCGGATGTCATCATTGATTTTATTGAGATTTTTTTCCAACCGGGCCAAAAAGCGGCCCTGACATATCAATGGGTTACACCAGATTTTCCAACCGAAAACAGCGCGACGGGAGCGCGCCGCTTGCGCGGATGCGCCCCGCCTGCCGCCGCAGCCAACCCGGCCCGCACGGCAAAGTTAGCAGGTAATCGGGGTTGACCCAGTGCTTCCTCTATTCAGCGGCTTTCGCGAAGGGGGCAAACCTCGCTTCCCCTCTCGGGGCAGTCTCGTCGCTGTTCACCTATGCCGTTAAAGGGATTGGCGATGACCTCAATTGCCGCTTTCAGGGTCTCGATCCATTGCTTGCCATACCCGGCGTGAGCGCCTTTTCTCGCATGGCCGGTCAGATAGCGTTCCACGTCCTCTTTCAGTTGTGTGCGTCAAGTTCAGCGATTGGTCATGGTGAGGGGTGGTGCGGTTCATTCAGGTCAATAAGCAGCATCCCTTTGTTCGATTGGAAAATGACCATCCCTTCGTCCCGACCTGCCCTCCGGCAGAGCGCCGCGCACAGCGGCAGTCAAGGATGCCGCCGCGAACGCGGCGGCACCGGCGGAGCCGGCGCGCAGCGTCCCCCGCTTTCGCGAGGGTAGGCTCTTGACCGAGCGAGCACGGTGCTAGGCTGAACGGGTCGGGGGTCAGGCCGCACGGCGCAGGGCCTCCTTGTGCTCGCGCAGATCGTCCATGTTGAAGTAGCGATGTTGCTCGAGCCAGTTCTCGTGGGTCTCGACCGCCAGTGCCCACACCAGCCGCAGGCAGCTGTCGCCATTGGGGAAGATGCGCACAACCTGGGTGCGGCGCCTGATCTCCTCGTTGAGGCGCTCCAGCATATTGGTCGATTTGAGGTGCTTATGGTGCTGCCGCGGCAGCCGGTAAAACAGCCTGCCCCCGCGCAGGCGGGGGTCAGCGTCTCGTCGATGTTGTCTTCGACCCAGCCGGTGAGCTTTGAGTATCTGCCTGACCACTTGGTGAGCCAGGCAGCCAAATCGCGGCGCGCCTCGATGAGGTCGCGCCGATCCCCCGGGTCCGGCTTCGCCGGCCCGAGGACAGGCTCCCAGCCAGCGCAGCTCCTGCAGACAGTCGTCGTCGACCCGGCGCGGGACGTGGTCGAGCGCGTTGCGCAGAAAATGCACGTAGCAGCGCTGATAGGCCGCCTCCGCGAGAACCTCGCGCAGTGCTGCCCGCAGGCCGGCATGATCGTCGGCCACGACAAATTCGACGCCATGCAGACCACGGGCCTTGAGCCCGAGCAGAAAATCGCGCCAGCTCGACCGGCTCTCGCGGTTGGCGAGCTCGACCGCCAGCACTTGGCGGCGGCCGTCCCAGTCGATGCCGATCGCGATCAGCACCGCTTGGCTGGCGATCACGCCGGCCTCGCGCACCCGTTCGTAGCGCGCGTCGAGGATCAAATAGGGGAAGGCTTCGGCCAAGGGGCGGCCGGCGAATTGCGCCAGACTCGCATCCAACCGCTGGTTCATCGCACTGATCGACGAAGCCGAAAAGCTGTGGCCGCACAGCTCCTCGGTGATCGCCTTGACTTTACGGGTCGAAACCCCTTGCACATACATCTCCGCCAGCGCCGCCACCAGCGCCCGCTCCGAGCGCTGATACCGTTCGAACAGCTCGGTCGAGAACCGCCCGGTTCGATCCTGCGGCACCCGCAGCTCCAGCTTGCCGACCCGCGTGATCAGCGTCCGGCCGTAATAGCCCGACCGGTAGCCCTGCCGGCCCGCCGCCCGTTCGCCCTTCTCGGCGCCCAGCGCCTCGCTCATCTCCGCTTCGAGCACCTCCTGCAGCGCGGTCCGCACCAGCGCCCGCAGAAACTCCTCGTCCTCCGCCAGAAGGGCTTTGACGTCGATCGTCCCAGATTTACCCTGCCTCTTGGTCATGGTGTGCATCCTCGCCAAAGGATCCGGTGATTGCGATATCACCCGCATACCATGACCATCCGCCTCAGCGGCTTTTGCCGAACTTTCCGGACACCACCTCCTCTTTCACCGCACGTGAACCATCCGGCAGGCGCGTGTTGCGCAGATACGAAATCGCCGTGTGCCGATGCGAACAGAACGGCTTGTTGGGATCGGTGATCTTGACGATGTTGCGAAGCCAATCGCTGAGATCGGTCGCTGCCTGACCGGCCCGCCTGCCGTAACCGTCGAGACGGAGTTGCGGAAATAGCGGGCCATCGCCGACCGATTTGACATAATCGAGAAAACCTTCGGCGAGCACCGCCGAATGCAATGGCACGTCGCGGGTCGAGACGATGGTCTTGAGGCGCTGGTCAGGCGAGCGGTATTTTCTCCGGATCTTCATTACCCACACACCCTCCACCATGACGATATCGCGAGTGTGCGCATCTGCGATCTCGGAGAGCCGCGCCGCGCTGAACGAGGAGAGCCAATTGCACCACTTGATGACCGGCCCGGCCTCACGGGCGGCAATCAGAATCAAGCGGCGTTCTTCGGGGCTGAAATCATCGCGTTCCTCGGCCTTGCCGGGGCTGAACTTGACACGCGCCATCGGGTTCGACGGGAAGCGCTCGAGTTCGTTGTCAAACGCTTAGCCAAACAGCGCCTTCAGAGCCTTCAAGTGGTTCGAGATGCTTCCCGGCGATACTTCGCCCTCCTCGATCATGTCGTCTCGGAAGTCGCGGCAGTTCTCGAATGTCACCTGCGCCATATCATCGTGGCCGAGAAAGGCGATGAACCGGCCACACTTCGTTTCCATGTCCTGCCGCCCCTTCTTCGGCGCGTTCGTAAATTTCGCCCAACGCGGGATCATCGACGCGAAGCTGATTGGCTCCGCCGTTCGTTCGGACACCGGGATGGGAAGGTCGAGTGTCTTCAAGAATTTTGCGACCACTGGTGGCACTCGCCGGGTCCAGTTCGGGCTCAGCAAGCCGCCGAACCCGAAATCTTTCGCGACCAAGCTATCGAGCCCGATCAGTTCGTTGAGGGCGGTGCATCGGCCAGCCGCCTGATCGATAATCGCCAAGAACCGCGCGGTCCATTCAGCGGCCTCGCGGTCGTCCTTGGTTTTCCTGGTCAAGTTTCTTGTGGCCGCTGTAGGGCGGCGGCAGCGACGACGGGAGCCCTTCAGGGACGACGATCCGCACGCGCATAAACGATGAAGTGATCCGACCCTTCTTGTCTTTCTTCGTGACCCGTTGTGTATAGCCCATTTTCGCAACCCGCATGGTTTCTGGACTCCATTTTGGACTCCCGCGGGGTTGCTCAAGTGCGCAGAATTGCTGGGTCTCAGGCTGCGAGTGGTTCCTGATGGTTATGATCCGTGGGCTGAAGGCCCACGGGAAGCGTGTAAACCTAGAAATGAATGACACTTTACACGCTCTGCGGCGGAAAACGATGAACGACCGGCCGCTGCGCCCCGCGGCCGAGATCGGCGCAAGGCGATCCAGACCGATAAATTGTGCGTCGTCGCCTCGAACATGCTCGGCTCGCCCTTCGGCTCGACCAATGCCGGCAATATCAACCCGCAGACCGGCGAGGCCTATGGCCCCGATTTTCCGAACATCACGATCCGCGACATCGTCGCCGCGCAGAAAGCCTTGCTCGACCATCTCGGAATCCGCCATCTGGTTGCGGTCGCCGGCCCCTCTTAGGGGGGCTACCAGGCGTTCCAATGGGCGGTCGCCTACCCCGATTTCATGGACGCGATCGTGCCGGTCAACACCGCGCCCTGGGCCTCGGTCAATACCGACAAGCAACTGGCCGAGTTAGAGGCGCGGCTCGCCGGCGATCCCGAATGGCATGGCGGCCGCTATTACGGCAAGGCGGCGTGCAAGACGGTGCTGACCGACATCCGGGTCGAGACACTGAAACGCTACGGCATCGAGACCGCGCTCGCGCCGCGTTTCCCCGACCCGGCGGCGCGCGAGGCTGCGATCCGCGAGCAGGCCGCAAACTGGGCCGCCAAATGGGACGCCAACTCGCTGATCATCTTGCGCCGCGCTCTCCTCGGCTTCGATACCAGGCCGGATTTCGCCAGGATCAGGGCCAAGGTGCTCTACATCTTGTGCCGCACCGATGCGCTGTTCCCACCAAAGATCGCGCCCGATGTCATCAAGGCCTTGACCGCGGCCGGGGTCGAGGCGCGCTATTTCGAGCTCGACAGCGACCTAGCCATTCCTCCAGCGGCCCCGAGCACGCTAAATGGTCGCCGGTGTTGCGCGAGTTCCTGGCGCCGCTGCTCACCCGGCTGAACTGAGGCGCTCGCCGGCGGCGTCGTCTCGCCCCAACCTGTGGAGCGAGGCAGGCGCGGTAGGGCCAAAACCCCTTCTATTGCGGCATCAGCCGCGCCGGGCAGGCCGCCTCCACGTCGATCCGCACAGGTTGCCTCTTCAAACAGGGACGGTCAGCTTCCTCACGTCAAAATTGTACACGCGGGCGGGTTGCCGCGGTGATCTTGGCCTGTTCGTCGTCCGGCACCTCGGCCAGAATGTCCGCCAGCATTTTGCGCGATTTGGGTCCTGCGGATTGCGCGCGTGCCTCGCATGGCAACGCCGCGCCACTATCGAGTAAACTGTCACCGTAACCATGTCACCGAAACCACAGTTCGCCTCCGCCGGATCTCACATCCGCATGGCTACCGGCACACTCTTACGGGAGCTGTACGAGGGGGAGAGCCGACGTGCCGTCCGGTTCCGATACGGGCTCCTGCTGTTCGATGTTCTAACGATCATTTTGCTGGTGGCAACCTCGTTTGTCGCTGGGGGGCCCGTTCTCGAGCTCATCGACGCTACGATTGGGCTCCTCATCCTCGGCGAGTTCCTCGCCCGCCTCTCGGTAAGCCGCCGACGCTTGCACGACCTGCTTCACCCACTGGGCCTCGCCGACATAGCGGTCATAATCTCGTTCGTGGTTCCGATCAGCGGGCATGGGCTCGGCTTTCTTCGCGCGTTACGAGCGCTCCGCCTGTTTCGCTCCTATCGCATCGCGAGCCGCATGCAGCGCGACTTCCCATTCGTCAGGCGCAATTACGATACGATTGTCGCGGGTACTCACCTCTTCGTTTTTCTCTTTGTGATGACGGCAGTCGTTTACGAGACGCAACACCGGCAAAACCCGGCGATCGGTAACTATATCGATGCGCTTTATTTCACAGTCGCGACGCTGACCACGACCGGGTTCGGCGACATAACGCTTGCCGGGACGGCTGGGCGACTGCTCTCGATCGTCATGATGATCGTCGGAATCAGCTTGTTTTTGCGGATGGTACAGGTGCTGTTCCGGCCCAGGAAACTACACCACCCGTGCTCCTCCTGCGGGCTTTCCGAACATGAGAGCGATGCGGTGCACTGCAAGCGTTGCGGGGCGCTGCTCCCTTGCGAACCGGACGGGTCCTCGTGATCCGCCTCCGTGGAAGGACTCTGGGCGGTGCGACAAAGCGCCGTCGCTCTTCTCCGCGTTACACGAGGCGCTGATTTTTGCGGAAGATTGCTGTTTCCCCTCCTCTACACCCTGAGCGATTACGCGATCGATACCGACAGCTTGCGAAATTCCGGAACCGCTCAATTACTGAGGTTTCGCATCTTGGAAGCTTCGCTTCTCCCGGTGCAGAGTTCGGCCGCTGCCAACGGCCAAACACTGACAAGACGGGACGATCAGATTGCCGTCACCGCACAGATGAGGGACATAGGATGAAACAACCCAATCGAGTCAAAGCCGCCGTGCGTGCCGGACGCAAGGCTTACGGCTACAACCTTTCTTTCCCCTCCCCATGGGTGATCGACATTCTGGGGAAGCTCGACTTCGATTTCGTCTTCATCGATGGCGAGCATGGGCCGTTTGGCCTGGACCAGCTCGAGGACCTCTGTCGGACCGCCGAACGCCACAACGTGACAACGATCGCCAGGGTGCCGGACATCGGCTCATCAACCATCCTGCGCTATCTCGATCGCGGGATCATGGGCATAGTGGGCCCGCACATCGCCACCGAGGCGGACACAAGGCAGCTAGTGCGGGCCTGCTATTTCGGTCCGCTCGGCGAGCGGTCATTCGGGGCAAACCGGGGCACCGACTACAATGCCGGGATTGCCGACAAGGCGGCGTACTACCGTGAGGCAAACGAACAGATGCTGGTGTGCGCGTTATTGGAAGATGCCGCGGTTCTCGACAACCTCGACACAATTCTCGCGGTGCCGGGCATTGACCTCTACAGCATTGGCCCAAACGATTTTGCCCAAAGTCTCGGCTATCCCGGCCAGCCCGACCATCCCAAAGTCGTCAAGACAATGCAGGAAATCACAAATCGCATCCGACAGGCTGGGCGCAGGATGCAAGGGGATGTGATGCAAGGAGCCTGGGTCAGCGACATGCTGCTCGATGCGGGGCGTTGTATTTTATCATCGTAGCGTGGGCGAACGCGGTCGACCTGAAATCGGCAAAAACGCTTCTTGACGCTTTCCCCCATACCCAATAGGTCAAACGATTGGGGAGCGGCGGGCTGCGCGGATGCGACGGACGATCTTAAAGACACGACCGCCGCGAAGCCGTGGCGAAGGATTGGGCGAAAGTAAAGCTGCCGCCGCGCCTGACCGGCTTGCCGATGGCGGCGTGGATTACCGAAAACGACGGTTATCCGCACGATGTGCGGGTCAGAGTCATCACTCTTCATGGCGGTCGCGGCTCCTGGCGCACCGCTCCGTCGATAGCCGTGCGACCGCAACCACATGAAATTGTGCCGGCCTATTTACCGGCCGCTGATGTCGCGCTCGTCAGACGCTGGATTGACCTCAACCGCAACGTGATCACTGATTATTGAAACGGTGTGATCGACTTCGATGAAGCTAAGCCGCGGCTGCAACAGCTACAGCCGTAAAAGGCTACCCGAACAACTCGTACTCGGATTGGTCGTATGACCCACTATTGCGAATTCATTATGACAGTCAGTTCCCGAATGGGATCGTCAGTTCGGTCTCGTTCGTGTCCACCACAAACACCGCGAGGAGCTTGGCCGGCTGCGTCTCGCTGGCATTGGCGCTGACCTCTCCCTGCCCGTTCACGTTTCAAAGCGTGTGCCGTCTTAGGCCCTGAGAACCGCGCAGCTAGGTTGCATCTCGGTCAAGCAGACAGTCGATAAAGGCCTGTAGTGCTGGTTGAGGAAGACGCCGGTTCGGATAGTAGAGAAAGAGCCCAGGAAGTGTCAGCGACCAGTCGGTCAGAACGCGCTTTAGTTGCCCTCGCGCGATTAGGCAAGGAATGCCCTCATCATTGTAGGCGTAGAGAATACCAAGGCCCTGCAATGCACCTTCAACCACAATTTCCTGATGGTTAGAGATCAACGCCCCGTCCACGCCGATCTCAAGCTTCTTGCCCTTTTTCTCGAATCCCCAGCGGTGGACGGCTCCGCTTCCAGGAAAACGCCAGTTGATGCAAACATGACGGTGCAGGTCGGTCGGGGTTTTCGGTTCCCCGTGGTGTGCTAGGTAGTCGGGTGATGCCACGGCGATCATTTCTACATCTGGCGTCAGACGAACGGCGACCATGTCCTTTTCGAGACTTTCGCCAACGCGAATGCCCGCGTCGAAACGACCAGCCACGATGTCGCTAAGTCCGTCGTCAATCACAATGTCGAGCACAACCTGAGGATAGGCGCGATGAAATCGACCCAACCTCGGTGCAATGAGCTTGGTGGCTGCCATGCCGAGTGCGTTGATGCGTAGCGTTCCTGCCGTTCGGCCAGTGGCTTCGACGGCCTCGGCTACCGCCGCGGCCAACTCCTGCATCACCGGTACGATGCGCTCATGGAGGCGAGCGCCCGCCGACGTGGGTGCAACGCTGCGCGTAGTGCGATTTAGAAGACGCACACCGAGGCGGGTTTCCAATTGACGGATGGTCTGGCTGAGCGCCGAGGCCGAAAGTCCGAGATGATCGGCGGCGCGCGCGAAGTTCGCCCGCTCGACGACGGCGGCAAACGCCTTCAGTTCCGCGAAATCCGACCCCCGCATTATGCTCTACTTCCTAAGTATCCTAGTCATATTATAGCGCATTATCTAACTGGTCGAAAGTCGCCATTCTGGCCTCATCGCCAACTGATGGAGGCCGTCATGACCGAACACCTCAACCTTCCGGAACCGATCGCCGCCTATTTCGCCGCCGACAAACGAGACAGCGAGGCCATCACGCGGTGCTTCACGAAAGACGCCGTGGTGAAGGACGAAGGCCACACCTACACGGGCGTCATGGCCATCAAGCAATGGAAAGACGAATCCTCGAGCAAATACACCTATACCAGCGAACCGTTTGCCGTGGAGCACCGTAACGGGACGACGGTCGTTACGAGCCGGTTGACCGGAAACTTTCCGGGCAGCCCAGTCGATCTGCGGTTCCTCTTTCGCCTCGAGCACCGGAAGATCGCATTTCTGGAGATCATCCCATGACCTTTGATCTTCTGCTTGTGAACCGCCGTGCACGCTCCGTGAGACACCAACTCGGATCCCCTCGGTTTTTTCGGTAATGCTCACCACTGGGGCGGACATGACATCGCGGGCGCCGAGTTGGGGATGCCGCAAGGTCGCCAAAAAATCGGGATGCAGCGCATCACCCTCGGCAATGAGCGACATCCACCCCAGTCGCGGCGTTCCTCACGGTCAGAATCGTTGCGGCCAATCAAGTCCCCTTCGCTGACCATTCCGATCGCCATCCCCGAACCGTCGATCACCGGTACTGCGCTGATCTTATGGTCGAGAAGCCGCCGGGCGATTTCCGACGTCGGCGATAAAACCATGTTCTGGATGGGGATGGTGCCGCTGCCAGCGTAGAAGCGGGTGCTCGTTCTGGAGACGCCTGTTTCCTCGACCACCGAAATTTCGGACTGGCCGGTGACCCAGGCGATGCATTCCGGGTTGCGCACGAAGTGCTGGTCGGCGAGTGCGTGCTGCCGAAATCCGGAACGCCGGCCGGGTAAGTAGCGCGCCACGCGCAAACCTATGAAGCGAAAATATCGCCAAGCCGTTGGATCGAGTTCAGCACCTGCGCCTGCGGCAGCCCTGGCCACTGGCAGCGCATGATGAAGTGATCGACACCGAGAAGCTCACTATACCGAGCGATCTCCTCCTTCACCGACGCTTTATCGCCGATAATGAACCGGTCGCGCGCGAAATCCTCGAAAGATCCCTGCGTGGAGCGGTTCTCCAGTCCCCACGACGCGTAGGCGTTGTATTTGTACTCCAGCGGGCCGCGACATTCCTCATGCGCCGTGGCATGGCGTTCACCGACATAGCATTCGACGGTAATCGGGAAATCCATCGGTGTCCGGCCATATTCCTTCAGTGCCGCACGATAAGTCTGCATCAGCGACGTCACTTTGCCAAGCCCGCTGGTGTTCACGATGAGCCATGCATCGCCAATCCGCGCCGCGCGCTTCACCGACACGTCAGCCTGCCCAGCGATATAGAGCGGCGGCCCAGCCGGACGAACCGGCTTTACCCCGATGCCGGCATCCTTGACCGTGTAGAACCGCCCCTCGTGAGTAACCCGCTCCTCAGTCCACAGCCGGCGCATCAGAGCGATACTTTCGCTGAATCGCGGCGCTCGCTCGCTCAGGCTGATGCCGAAGGCGTCGAACTCTGGCTGGCGATAGCCCAGGCCAATGCCAAGGATGTAGTTGCCGCCGGTCAATACATCGAGCGTGGCGGATTCCTCGGCCACATGCACCGGGTTGAGCGGCGGCAGGATCAGAATGTTCGGTCCGATCGTCATGCCCTGTGCGTGCGCCGCGACGTAGCCCATCACAGGCATGATCTGCAGCATCTGCATCGGATGAGTCAGCCAGTGATGTGGAAACCAGAGGGACGCGAACCCGGCGTCACGCGCCGCGCGCACCTGGGCGACCATCTCGGGGACGCGTTCCGCGAGAGTGAAGCCCTCCGGAAATTGCGTATTGATGAACAGACCGACTTTCATGAGGGGCTCTCCTCCGCTTGCGCCGCACAGCCTAGTCTAGCGGATGAAATCTGACGCTTAATACCCCTAACCATGTCCGACGACCTGCCGACGTTGATCGATACCCAGCTGCGGCCGGAAATCCTGCACGCCGGGGATCCGCGCTTCGACGGATGGGAAGCGCAGTCTCGTCGCCAAAGCGGTGATATCGAAAGACGGAATCCGCACGTCATTCCCACGCCATAGGGCATATTGGGATATTCGCGGTCCAGCGGGACGCCGTAGTTGCGCTGAAACGCGCCGCCGCCGCCGGTGACTTTCGGCGACGACGACATGATGAAAATTACTGAGGCTGTAAAAGCACGTCTTCCCGCCGAAGACTTCGATGGCCTTCGGCACATGCGTGGTGGCCGAGGATCAGGTCGGCACCCGCCCGAAACGCCGCCTAAGCCACGGTGCGCTGATAATCCGCGATGACGCGCGGCACGAAATGGACCCCCCCAATGCAAGGACAGCACGACCGCATCGGCCTGTTCCTTGGCCACGAGCACATCGGCGACCAGATCCGCCAGCCTGCTCGTTTGGCGTCGTGATGACCCGCGGCGACACGCCGGGCTGATTGTCCACCGGTTCGAAACGGGCCGTGGCGCGCATCGGCGCCACGCCGGGAGTGTCGGGACCGGCCGCGTAGCCCTCGTGCAGCACCGAGCAATAAGCCAGCATCGCCACGCGCAAGCCCTTGGCATCGATCAGCGCGGGCTGTCGCGCCTCGGCAAGATTGCGCCCGGCACCGATGGCCTGAATGCCCTTGGCGCGCAGCAAATCAAGCGTGTCGAGCAGCGCCTCCGCGCCCCAATCCATCGCATGATTGCCGGCGACCGAGACGATGTTGAAGCCGCAATCGGTAATCACCGAGATCATGTGCGGCGCAGTCGTCCATGGGCCCCGCCATCCGGTTGCAGCTCGCCGCGCTGCCGCAACAACGGCAAACTGTCCGAGAGCCGGCCCGCCGCGGATTGCAGAGCGGCTCAGTCCTCTTTCTGACGACCGGTGCTCAGCCCGGCGTTAGCGGTGCGTGCAGCCGCGTTCCCT
>CAVSZA010000061.1:0-47066 GCA_963732095.1 uncultured Alphaproteobacteria bacterium | reverse complement strand
GCTCGGCTTGCCATTCCAGGGAGCCAGGGGCCGGATTGGCGGGTGGGGCGGGTTGCGGCTTGCGCTGCTCCGCGAACTCTTGCGCCCTCACGCGGTAGTATTCGAGGATGGCCCAGCCCTTGATTGGGGTATTGAGCAGTTCAAGCGCGCCGCTGCAGGTGTCGACCTCGTCATCATGGGCGAGATCGGGGAAGCCCTCGAGGACGCGGAACAGGTCCTCGTTCCAGGCGCCGCGCAGGATCTTCACATTGCCGGCCCGGCATTGCGAACTGAACGGCCCGAACCTGGTGAGCTTGTCGCCACTCTCCGGGGCCGGTGTTACCGTGAAGCCGCTGAGCGCGCGCACCAAATGCAGCGCCTGGCTCTTGCCGGCCTGCCCCGGATCCTGGCCGAACCCGATGCTCACCGGTTTGCCGTCCTGTGTCGCGGTATTGAGCAGCAATCTATCAACGTCGCCCGGGTTGGCCCGCGCACGCACCATATCCAACACCCAAAAGCCGCCGTTCTTGTCGCGGCCGAGCTTGATGCCGACCGTCCAATCGGGGTCGTTGAACTCGGTTTTTTCGGTGGCGGCGAGATCCCAGTAACGGACGATTTCGAGCTCCGCCGGAACCTCGTCGACGACGGCACACCACTCCCGCTTGAAGTAGAGCCCGGCAGTCGGCCGGATCTTCCAATTGCCGCCTAGCAACCGCTCACGTTCGAGCAGCGGCAGCGACAGCAGCCAAACGAAATATTCCGGGTTGACCCGCAACAGCGCCGGGTTGTCGAACACCGTCGCGGGAATGAAGGTGACGCTGATCGGTCGCGGCGGCTCGAAGTCCGGTGGCAGATCGTCCGGCCGCGGCAGGTGTTGCGCCAAATCTTCCGGCCGATTGGCCCACTCAATCTTCTCCGCGACACGGATGTAATAGCGCAGAACCCCGGCCCGCTCGGGGATCGGCAGACCGGTCTCAGGGTCGATCCACCACGCCAGGAAGTCGGCGACCCAGCTGTCCGCATCCGGGTTGCACGTCGCGCGGATGTAAGGCCTGACGCCGCAGGTCGAGCGGTTGCGGCTGACCATGTAGAAGAACTGATGCGCCGAGAAATGGGTGAGTTCGTCGAAACAGATCAGGGTAATTTGAGCACCCTGCCAATCGTAGACCGTGGTTTCGAACTGCAGATGCGAGAACTTGATCTTGCCGGCGCGCGGCCAGCGCCATTCGCGCGCGCCGAGGTGCGGGGTGCCGCCGACCTGGGGATAGAAGTTGAGGCTTTCGTCCCATAACGCTCCGGGGTTGGTGATCTGCGGCGTCGTGCGGCGGAAAAAGACCGCGGTAAAGTTGGCGACCCGATGGACGTGGCGCAGCGGCTCCAGGATCAGCCCGACCGTTTTGCCGCCACCCGCGGCCCCGCCGTAAATGCAGATATCGGCAGGGCTTCCCAGGAAATCGGTCTGCGGGCCGGGTTGCGCCGACATTGTTGCTGTGAACATGAGGGACACTCCTCAGATGCCGGGCGCGGTGGGCGTCTTTGCGTCGTCGCCCGACAGCCGGTGACGACCGCTATCGGGGAGCGGGCCCACGGGTTTTCGATGCGCACGGATCGTTGCCATCAAGTCTTGCGGGCTACCGCCGCGGTTTTCCGGCAAAGTATTTCTCCTGTGCGTCTTGCAGCACCTGCGTCAGCTCGGGATCTCGGCTGTTGTCGGGCAGGACCAGCACCACCTGTGAATTGGCCGCGGCGCCGCTGCCCGGAACCGGGTCGTCCGGCGCCGGCTTCTCCCGCCAATGCGCCCGCGTTTTCAGCCAGAAAATCTGCGCCGCGACATTGCCGGCCTTCGCGGCGGCAAACAAATAGCCGGACACTGTCGCATTGGCCTCGGCCACGCCGCGATCGAGATCCTCACGACACCGCTTACGCAGCGTCTTTGGCGCGCAGCCGATGATCTTGGCGATATCGTCCTGCCGAAGGCCGACCCCGGCCAGGTGCCGCACCCTCTCGCGCACTGCATCATTCACGGCAAACGCTTTTCTAGCCATCTGCCGCTCCCGATCGATCTCGGTCCTCCCCGTCGGCACGCTGGTCGAAAGATTGACCTGAGGCGAGATGCGTCGCGGTGCGGCCGGTGAAGAGCTGCCAACGCCGTACGATCACATCGACATAAGCGGGGTTGAGCTCGAGACCGTAGCAGACGCGACCCGTCATTTCGGCGGCGATCAAACTCGTGCCCGAGCCGAGAAACGGGTCATAGATCGCCTGGCTGGGCCGGCTGTTGTTGGCGATCGGGCGGCGCATGCACTCGACCGGCTTTTGAGTGCCGTGTCCCCAACTGGGCTCACGCTGTCGGTTGCCGAAAGGATTGTTATTGGCGATCTCCCAGACCGTTGTCTGCCTCCGGTCGCCCTGCCAGTGGCTCGTCCTGCCCTCGCGCACGGCATACCAGCAGGTCTCGTGCTGCCAATGATAATCGCCGCGGCTTAATGTGAAATGCTGCTTGGCCCAGATGAGCTGAGCGCGCGGCTGCAACCCGCAGGCCATCAGACCCGCAGCGACGACATCGCCGTGCAGAGCGCCGTGCCAAACATAAGCGACATCGCCGGAAAACAGCGTATACGCCTGCCGCCAGTCGATGCGGTCGTCGTTGAGCACCTTGCCCACGGCGAGCTTGCCGCCACCGAGCTTACGGCGCCCTCGCCAGGACGGCTCGTACCTTACCCCGTAAGGCGGGTCGGCGATCATCAGGTGAGGGTGCGATCCGGTCAGCACTTGCCCGACATCCGCCGCATTGGTGCTGTCGCCGCAGCCAACCCGATGCTCGCCCAGCAACCACACGTCACCAGCCCGAGTGATCGGTCGATCGGGTGTCTCTGGAACGCTGTCGGGATCGCTCAGACCGCTCGATCCCGAACCGGCCAGGATGGTTGCGAGATGATCCGAGTCGAAACCGATCAGATCGACATTGAAACCGGCGAACTCGAGCGCCTGGAGCTCGCTGCGGAGCAGTTCAAAATCCCAGCTCGCCCGCGCTGCCAGTTGATTGTCCGCCACGCGATAGGCTTGCTTTTCCTCCTCGCTCCAGCCGCGCGCCACGATCACCGGAACTTCCGGAAGCCTAAGTTTTGCCGCCGCACCAACACGCAACTGGCCGGCCAGCAGCACGCCTTCCTCGTCGACCAGCGCCGGCATCGTCCACCCCCATTTTCGGATCGATGCGGCGAGTTTGTCGAGGTCGGCCTCGCTATGAACCCGGGCATTGTTGGCGTACGGTATCAACCGCTCGATCGGCCAGCGCTCGACCTGGTCGGCCGGCCATGGACGTGTCGGCCCCGCACTCGCGGGCTCCGATTGTGTTGAGAACATCCATCACCTATCAAATTTAAGTAATGAGAACTCACCTTCATCCAAAACGGCCCCCCTCCTAAGCCGAGGTGATCGAACTCAGGAACCGGGGACCGCCGAATTTGATCGGCGGCACCACGGTTGGAGGGCTGAAGTCTTTACTAAATTACGCTTTTTTATTATCTCTCAATATAGAAGTCCTATAAACTTGGTCTCAATCATGTAGCTCACGAACAGAACCGCCTTTTCGAGGTCGATTGGAAGCTTACAAAAAGCCGCTGACGGGGTGTCGGACGTCAAAGACGGCCGCCTTCCTGTGACTGCACTCGACGTAGCTATCAAGAACGCGCCCGCACCCATATCCTCGCCCAACGCCGGATCCGCGTTATCGTCCGGTTTTCTACGTGGGGGAAAGAGCAGCGCGAAATCAAAGAAATCGAGCGCGTCCGGTGCCACGCAGTACATCTGCGGATCGATATGGCGAGACATGAGCATCGACCGCAGTTTCGTCATCAGGTCTGCGACCGAGCCGGCTCGGACGTACCGCAACAACGTCGCAGCGATGACGCCTTCGACCAGGTTCCATTTTGAATAAGCGCGGTGATTCCCTTGTCCGACACCGGCTGGCGCGCTAATGATCCCGCGATTGACGCACTCGCGGATTTCCCCTCTGCCCAGCGACGTCACGCACCTGCTGCCCAATTGGGTTCCGATTTCGATACGGAAAGAGGGCGACTTTGCACTACTCATCATGACTGCTCCCAGACTTCGTAACTGCTTGAACTATTCCAACGGTATTTGCTGTCTCACGAATTCAGCTCAAAGCCTAGGGCACCCCCTAGAAAGATTTGGTATTCGACAATCGCATCACCCTCACGCCCCCATACTTTCGGTGCGGCATGGGCAAGGGGTCCGCTTGGCAGCGGACGACCCAACGCCGAAAACGCCTTTCGTAAGGGCGGCAAAATTGGAACCACCAAACGTGCGGACTGAACGGATTCCTCTTCGCTAAGAAGGTGCGAAACCATGAAATCAGGAACTACTTCGATCCGTTCGCCGTCGAACAAGCAGACTGGATTATAGCCCGCCTCGAAGAGCTTTAAGCTCCACGATGCAACGTTCGCATTGTGCATTTCCACGAAGAGTTTCTTGCACAAGGACTCGCCAAAGTAAATTTTGTCCACCGCTTGAGCAATGAAGGCATGAATAAACAGATCAAGATTGATCTCTTGCCCGTTTGCGAAGTGAACTATTTTCTTCGAAAGAACCGTATCAAAATCGGCGGACTTTTCTCCCTCCTCTATCACGCGGAGAGTTTGTTCGTATCCCAGGAGGGACAACGCTGAGCCAAGTGTATGACCCTGCCTCAGAAGCTCGGCGACGCGTCGGCACCGCTCCAGCACCGAATCGGGCCAGTAAGCGATTTTGCCCCTTCCCGAAGGGTGAGTTGCAACGTGTGGGCCAGGAATGATCCCCCGTTTGGCCCAGCGCGTCAGCGTCTTGGGGCTTTTTAGCCCGGTGGCCTCCAAAATCTGCTTCGACGTGACACTCATAACGACACATAATGTCTGAGTGATGTCTCTATGTCAAGTAAAATCTTTCCCGCCCGTCCGAGAGGGTGGAGCGATGTTGCGAGCTCAAGACGCGCGGCTCTACATGCTCGCCCGATCGTGCCCGGGCGGAAGGGTAAATATTGCAAGGAATTGGCCCAAGCTGCAGCGGCGCGGCTTTCGGCTGGCAAGATCGACGGCAAGATGCTGGAGCTGGATGAGGTCCGGCCGCTCAACAAGAATTTGAGGTTCGCGCGGCTCGCCCCGAAGCGAGATTTCGCAAATACCCTGGGGAGACCCCACCGGCATTCGCCCAGCAGATCCGGCGAATGATCCAGTGGACAAGACCCTGGACTTCACGGTAAATAGGGGTCATGTCCTCCTGGTTCTTAAGTCACTGAATAGAATGGGATTTTAGCTGGATCGCGGGTCCCGGTGTCGTCATGCCGCGCTTTTTATAGACGGTAAATTGCCTACCGCCTCGACGTCGATCGCTGAAAAAGATCCATCTTAACAAGTGCTTAAGCCGCTGGCGGCGCGGACCGCCAAGGCGACAGAAAATGCGTTTTCCGGCGCATTTCAGCCGAAATAGGCGCTTTTACAATCCCGGAATGATCCATAAACCGATCGAAATCAGAGTTTAAATTTCCCCAAGACCCCGGACCTCACTTCAGAGACGGGTTCGCAGCAGACTGCTTCCTCCAGCGGGGAGTCCCTGCGAACCTGAGTTTTCGCAGGATCGAAGTTCGAGGCCGAACTCTAGTGCGCGCGAAACAAGTTAGGGTCTGATCCCGCCCGATCCGCTGCCGTTCCGCCCTTTGAGCTTTCGCTGGTTAGGCCGATCTTGCATCCCGGAACCAGAAGTTCGAATCCATCTCCCTCCAGCGGAGAGTCAGCAAACTTTCGGTCCCTGAGCGTATTCGAGCAGCCCTCCGTTCAGTGCAGCGGCATACTCGCCGCAAGAAACCGTGAAAATAAAATGGCTACATCGACAAGATCCTGTCCGATTTTCACTTGAAGGCGTTCGACACCGATACCAACTGCAACTAGTCGTCAACCAAGCAGGAGGGTGCCCATAGCATCACTCCACCGGAGAACTTCAAGCTTCCGATCCCTTGGCATCGGCAACTGAGCGGAAAGCCCAAGATTTAGCTCGGCCTTTGTTCCGAGCGCGAAGCGCAGCTTCGCCTATCGACCCCCGCCAGACGCCCTCGGGCTGATGCCCAGTGGCGTGCGGGGGTTCTTACATTTTCGACGGTCTTACCGACACCAATGCTTCTGCCGCTCGGCGCAAGCCCCGGGGCCCCGGGGCGGGACGGATAGTTGAGCTTCGCTGGCTGCCGATAACGCGACGGAATCGCTAGCCCACGCTCAAGAGGCGGGTGAAATGATCATGCGGCTGCACAAGAGGCCGGCTCTCGGCATCGCCGCGCTGCCGACCACGCCGCACAATACGATCGACGAGATCCTCACCGAATCAATACAGCGGGAGGAGGCTGGCGTAGAACTCTACCGGGACCTCCTTGAGCTCGTGAAAGGCAAGTCTGTCGTTCTTGAGGAATATGCGACCCGGCTGGTTTCGGCGGAGGGGTGCAGATTCCGACGAAGTCGCCCGCTGATTCCGAGATGATGTCGCCCGGCGTTCCGAAATGATGTCGCCTGGCTGGCGGGCGCCCTGCTGGCGGTAATTTTTTGGCAAGTTGCGGACCGGCGGTCAATCCTTTGTAGTCGATCTGGAGTGTCTGCGCCGGAGGCTTTCGCCGGCGAGATCGATGCGGTGGGCGTTGTGAACGAGGCGGTCGAGGATGGCGTCGGCATAAGTCGGGTCGCCGATAAAGGCGTGCCATTTGTCGACGGGGATCTGACTGGTGAGGATGGTCGAGCGGCGCCCATAGCGTTCCTCGAGGATCTCGTAGAGGTCACGACGAGCACCGGCGTCGAGCGGTTCGAGGCCCCAATCGTCGAGGATGAGGAGCTGGGCGCCGGTGAGACCACGCAGAATGCGGGCATAGCGACCGTCACCGCGGGCGAGCGCGAGCTCGGCGAAGAGCTTGGGAACCCGTTGATAGAGAACCGAGCGGTTGTCGCGGCAGGCCTTGTGACCCAAGGCACAAGCAAGCCACGATTTGCCCACTCCGGTCGGCCCGCACAAGATCAGATTGTCGTGCGCGTCGATCCACTCGCCATTGGTGAGCTTGTGGAACAGAGCGCGGTCAAGGCCGCGTGGGGCCCGGTAATCGACGTCCTCGACGCTGGCCTGCTGGCGCAGTCTGGCATAGCGCAGTCGGGCGGCGAGCCGCTTGTCGCGGCGGTGGGTGAGCTCGCGATCGAGCAAGAGGCCGAGCCAGTCGGCATGAGTGAGCCCAGCGGTTTCGTCGGAGGCCTCGAGCTGGGCAAAGGCCTGGGCCATGCCAGAGAGGCCAAGCTGGCTTAACTGGTCGAGCATTGGATGGGTAAGCACTGCATTCTCCTCAGTGGTAGTAGCGCGGTCCGCGGATATTGGGGTGGAGGATCGGCACGTCATTGGCGGGCGGCTGCGCCGTCTGGCGATCGAGCTTGTTGTCGAGGATGGAGCGCACCGAACCGTAGGTCAGGGTGCCGATCTCGATTGCCCGCGTGGCGGCGGCTTCGAGGCGATCGGCGCCGAATGGCCGCACCAACCGCACGATGCCAAGGCAGGCCCGGAAGCCCTGCTCCGGGTGGGGCCGGCGCTCCAGGATCAGCTCGCAGAGCGCGGCGGTAGCTGGGCCGATCGAAGCGGCCTCGCGGCGAATGCGCTCGACCGTCCAGTCGGCGTACCGCCGATGGCTCGACGGCATGTGCTCGGAGACGGTGGTGTGCCGATGATTGCCGCTGGCGCGCAGATGAGCGGCAATCCGCTCGCCCTTCAGAAAGATCTCGACGGCTCGCGGCGTCAGTCGCACCTCGACCTCGCTGCGGGCAAAGCGGTGGGGCACGCTGTAGAAATGACCTTCGAGCTCGACGTGGTAATCGACACCAACCCGGCGGACGCGCCATTCGGCAAAGCAATAGGGCTGCGCCGGCAACGAGTTGAGGTTAGGCCGGTCGAGCTCTTCGAAGAGCGCGCGGCGGGTGACACCGAGGCGCCGGATCGGGCGTTCGTCGTTGAGCTGCCGCAACAACTCGCCGATCGCGGTATTGAGTTCGGCTAGACTATAGAAGCGACGGTGGCGCAGGCGGCCGAGCAACCATCGCTCGATGATCAGCACCGCGACTTCGACCTTCGCCTTGTCGCGCGGCCGGCGCGGCCGTGCCGGCAGGATCGCCGTATCGTAATGGGCCGCCATCTCGGCGTAGGTTCGATTGACCTGCGGCTCGTACAGGCAGGCTTTGATGACAGCGACCTTGGTGTTGTCCGGCACGAGCAGCTTGGGCACGCCGCCGAGTGCTGCGAAGGCTCGGGTATGGGCACCGATCCAGTCGGCCAGCGCCTGGGTCCAGCTCGCCTCGGCGTAGGTGAAGTTGGAGGCGCCCATGACGGCAACGAAAATCTGCGCCGGACGGACCTGGCCGGTGAGCCGATCGACGATCACCGGCACCGTGTCGCCGGCATAATCGACAAACAGCTTGTCGCCGCCGATGTGAGCTTGCCGCATTGTGACCGACAGCCGCGACGCCCAACCGCGGTACAGCTCGCAGAAGCGCGAATAGCGATAACCTTCGGGGCAGCGCTCGATGTACTCGTCCCACAGCATCGTCAGGGTGACGTGCTTGCGCTTGAGCTCGCGGTGAATCTCAGCCCAATCAGGCTCGACGTGACGCCGATGGCCTTGCTTCGTGCCGGCGGCAGCAAACAGCGCCGTCTCCAGCGCGCTGTCGGTCATCTCCGCCGGCAATGGCCAGCTCAACCCGGCAGTCGCCAGTCGCTTCAACGTCAACCGGACCGTCGACGCCGCAACCCCTACTCGACGAGCAATCTCGTTGAGCCCGACCCCGGCGGTTCTCAAACGAAGCACTTCGCGCACCTGGCGCATCGTTGTCCTCTCTGCTGGCATCCGCTCCCCCGTGCAAAAGCCAAAGGAGCGGACCCTAATCGGGCCAGCAGAGGCGCCGCTTAACCGAGCGACATCATCCCGGAATGCCGGGCGAAATCATCTCGGAACGCCGGGCGACATCAAATCGGAATGGTGGGCGACATCATCGCGGATTCGCGGGCGACTTCCCCCGGAATCCGCAGCGGAGGCCGTCCACCTCCGGGAAATGGAGCTCATGTTGATGAAGCGCGCGCCCGATTAGATCGTCCTCACTTGTCCGGAATCGCTCTGGGAGTGACGCCACCACGCCCTCGGATCGCTCAGGATCTTTCTTTTTTGAGCCTCAGCTTTCGATCTTGAGTGGAAATTGACCACCGAGCGCGAGCGATCACGCGCCGGTCTGGATCGAACTTCTTGCTGAAGATCAGCCGGTAGATTAACCCGCTTCAATTTGGCCAGCCGGGCGGCGTACCGTTTGCACATCCGTCCTTGGACAGTTTCGTTGCCGAAATAAAAAGCGCCATGCGGGGATCACATGGCGCTTTTGAGAAGAGAGCCGCGTGGCGGGTGGACCACGCTGAAGAGCGAAGCTCTCTTGCTTAATCGCTTAATCAACGCTCGACGCGTTTCTCCATTCCGCGCGATGAGCCGCCAGCGTAGACCGCAATCTTTAAATCTGGCCGGGGGGAGAAAGTTGGCCCGCCAGTGTTTTGAGAGTGAGATCCGCCACTCGGTCAGGGAGGCATGACGATGCCCGAGAATCACGTCTACCGGATCATCCAGGTTGCCGGTTCCTCGCAGAACAGCATCGAAGACGCGATCCAGAATGCCGTCGGCCGCGCCTCGCGCACACTCCGGCAGGTCGGCTGGTTCGAGGTGCTGGAGACACGCGGCCATGTCGAAGACGGCAGGGTGGCGCATTATCAGGTCACGCTCAAAGTCGGGTTCACCCTCGACGACGACGATTAGGGTGGAAACATCTCCGACAAATAGTTCAAGCGCCGCCACTGGCCGCCATTCAGCTACGCTCCGCACGACGCCGGCCGGTCTCGTGACATCATGACGGCCGCCATTTTTCTATCGGTCGCCGCGTTAGTGCGGGCCGCGCGCCGGCGCTAATCATCGGTCCGGTGCGACGCCGGGAGGCGCCGCACCCGAAACCGGTCGTCACGACCGCACGCCGTGCCGTTGACGTTGATTGCGGGTGCCGGCCATTGGCTCCTCGGCTCCGTCGATATGGTCATTCTCGGCTCGCTGCTGACGGGTTCCATCCCCGGTATCGTCGTCGGCAGATGGATGGCAATTCGTGTCCCTGAGCGGGTCTTGCGATTGGCTCTCGCCGCCGTTCTGCTCGTCGTCGGTGGTCGGCTGGTGGTTTAGGCAGAGGGGCTGCGCTTAGGGAGTGCTATTTGCCGCGCCGTCGCGCGCCAGGGAGGCACAGCACCTCCTTCAGCGGCTGGCCAGCAAACCAAGCGGGATTCTTATGTACGCTCCAATGCGCCGGCCACTTTTGCTGAGGCTGGTGATCGGCGACATCGCCGATCGTGAGGCAGTGCGCGCGCTGATCAGCTCGTTTAGTGGATTTGGCTAATCGCCGGCCGCTTCGAGTGCTTGTGGCATGACCGCTACGGGCGTCTCGCGCACGCAGATGGCAGAGATGAGAGCGGCGAACAGGCCAAATATGGCCAGCGCGTATAGCCCGCCGCTAAAGCTGCCGGTGGCGTCCTTGAACCAGCCGACGATCGGAGGGCTGGCGCTGCCGCCCAAGATGCCGACCGAGTTGACCCAGGCGATGCCGCTCGCCAAGGCCGGCCCCGTCAGGAACACCGCCGGCAGCGGGAACAGATGCGCCTGCGACGCGTAGAGGCCGATCGTGGCGACCGACAAGCCCAGCACCGCCCAGTAGGTGTTGCCGACCAGCCCGGCGATCAGGCATCCCACCGCCATCGTCGTGCAGGAGGCGGTCAGGTTCCACCGCCGCTCGTTCTTGCGATCGGAATAACTGCCCCAGACGATCATCCCGATCGTGCCGAGCGCATAGGGGATCGCGGTGGTAAAGCCGGTCTGCATGTTCGTCAAACCGAGCTGCTTGATGATCTGTGCAGCGAACACCGCGATCCCGACGCTGACGCCTGCCTGGCCGAAGTGGATTGCCGCTAGCGCTAGCACGCGGGGGTTGAAGAGCGACTGGAGCACCGAAATGGTGCGGCCGGTCGCGACCGTCTGCCGCTCCTTCTCCATCTCCGTCGCCAACCACTCCCGCTCTTCTGCCTCAAGCCAATCCGCCTGCGCCGGGCGGTCGGTCAGATAAAAAAACGTCGCGATACCGAATATCACCGCGGGAGCCGCCTCGCAGAGGAACAGCCATCTCCACCCCGCGATGCCAAGCACGCCATCGAGCTCGAGGAGGGATGTTGAGATGGGCGCGCCGAGCCCAATCGAAATCGGGATCGCCGCCATGAACCCGGCGACGATGCGAGCGCGATGGGACGGCGGAAACCAGTAAGTGAAATATAGGATCATGCCAGGGAAGAAGCCCGCTTCGGCAAGGCCGAGTAGAAAGCGCAGGGTGAAAAAGCTGACCGGTCCGCTGATGAACGCAAACCCGCCCGAAACCAGGCCCCAGGTCACCATTATGCGGGCGATCCAGCGCCGCGCGCCGACCCGGTCGAGGATCAGGTTGCTCGGAACCTCCAAAATAAAGTAGCCCCAGAAGAAGGCCCCGGCGCCGAGCCCAAAAATATAAGAGCTCAAGCCGAGATCCTTGTTCATCGTCAGCGCGGCGAACCCGATATTCACGCGGTCGAGATAGCAGATGAAATAGAGGATGAAACAGAACGGCAATAACCGCAGATAGACCTTCTTCATCGTCTGGCGCTCGATTGCCGTCATCATGGATCGTTTCCTTCCGGTAATTTCTTGGTATGGGCGGATGCGGTTCGCCGCAGTTTACGCCGGAGCCCGGCCCCGATTCCCGACCGCAAGCTTTGTCAATTTACAGTGAGGCGCCGCGCGTGGCAATTTGGCGGGAGGGCTAGCAGGTAAACGCGCTCTGGTGACCGCGGCAGCGCCAGGGATCGGCCGCGCAAGCACTTGCTTTGCCGCCGAGGGGGCGAGCGTGCTGGCCACCGACATCGCCGAGGACAAGCTGGCGCCGCTCGCCGACGCGCTGATCGCGCCCCGCCATCCTGCATGCCGCCGTCGCTCGATTACCTGCAGCCTGCCAAAGCGAAATCTCGGAACCGAAGCCTTCCGCGCGAATGCGGTAGGGACACCCATTACTGAGCGCCCCCCGCACAGAACCGTACGTGCGGCTTTCCCGCATACGGCTCCCACCTCGGATGTTTGACGGCTGACCTCGCGGCCTTCCGTACGCGCTCCGGCGTCGGTGACACGCTTTCCCGGCCCTGTGTCCGGCACGTGCGGCATCGGTTCGCGTTCTCCTTGGCCTCCGCCCTTCGCTCCACCGCCTCCGCCGCCGGTCGCCCGGCCTTGTTCGGCAGCTTCGTTGCTACTATGGCGGAGTTCTGACTTCTCATGCCCGTGCATCATCGGCTTCGGTTCCTCACCTTCCCGATGCGGACCAGTCGGCTCTGCAGCCTGTGGCCGGACATGAGACCTCTCAGGTTCCGACGCGTTCCTTTTCGGACGTGATGTGGCCTTCGACCCCGGCGGAGCGACGGCATCTCGCATAGCGATGCCGCACATGTTGCCTTCGACGGTTCCGAGCGTCTCGGCCTCCACAAAGTTACTTCTTTCGTGGCTCAATCCCCCACCCCATCCGATCACTGTGTACGCTTCGCATCCGCCGTCGCTGACGACTGCGCAACACTCGCTTCCCGGCGGCGCGCTACCACCTTACCGGGGGCCGGTCTTTCACCGGCAGGAGCGCGTCAGCTTCGCCTGACGCACCGGAACGGGAAGTTCGAATCCACCTCCCTCCAGGGGCGAGTCAGGAGCGAACTTCGCATCGAGTGACAAGGCGGAACGTGACCTTGGGCAATCCGACGTTGACTTCCGAGTTGAAAGAGCGTCTCGCCGCGGGCATTACCGCGAAACGGCCGGGCGCGGCATCGCTGAATTGGCAGCCTGGCGCGACCGCTTCCTCGGCGATCGAGGCGCGCTGGCAAACCCAGCAGCCGGCAAGCGAGGTGCTGGTCGCCATCCCCGACGAGGCGGCGCAGCGGAACCTGCCGGCGATCTAGGTGCCGAGACTCGGCAGCTTCATTACCTCGGGCAATTCCGATTATTGGATGGTCGGCTATTCCTTTTTGGGGTTATCAGCCCTCTCCCAGAGCGCTGTCGAACCGCTCCGCCCAAAGATGCGTGTCAGTCGCGGCAGCGACCAGCTGAGTGCTGACCCGGACCCGGTCGCCTGATGCTCCCTTCCAACACATACCGGACGCTGAGCTCGCGGCCGATTTGCTCCGCGTTAACTGACTTGTTCCTAGATTTGCTCCGCGTTAACTGACTTGTTCCTATAAGTAAATGCCGTATCGCGCGAGATCACGAGCATGTCCGGGATCCGCGATAGATCAGTCGTCACATCCTCGGTGATGCCGTCGGCAAAATATTGCTGATAGCTGCCATTCCAGCGGGTGCAAGTCCCGCCAACACAAGGAGTCCAGTCCATGTTGTAGTGATACCCAGCGGCAGGGAGGGTGACCAAACTGCCGGAAGCCTGGAAGTAAAAGCCCTCTGGGGCCGGGGAGACCTGGTTCGATCCGTCAAAGGGGGGCGAGCAACCTGGCAGGCCGTAGCGTAAGTGAATCGGGAAGCCCCGAAAGACGTGCCCCGCGTGAAGCGGATTGCGGGAATTTAGGGAGTGCCGAGCCGCTCAGATCTCGGCGAAGGCCATGTCGGCATCGGAGAACTGGACCATAACGATGATCGAACTCCCCGGGGTCATAGAGAGCGGCATGCCAGGCAGGAATGGTCAGCGAAAGCCCGGAACCACTCGCGGGTCGCCTAGGCGCTCCCGCACAGCGAAGGCATTGCGTATAAGCCGCCTTGCGGCGAAGTCGTGATGTGCCTGCGAGTGGGGCGGATGGGGTCGATTAAGTGATGACAGACCGGGACAGCACAACCCGGACTCGAGCGAGGACCCCTGGGGAGGAGGATTACCCACCCTCCACGGCGGTGCATCGGCGCGTAACCGACCCGACACTGAGCGGGACATTCGTGGATACGATGGGATGCACGAAGGACGGAAGCAAACCAATACGTGGTCAGCGTATGCCGGGAGCAGGCTTGAACTGAGCGACGCGTTGGGAAGGCGCCGTCCGAAACGCCATCCTTCCAGCCGTACTGGGGAAAACCCGCCGTACGGAATGATAGGGGGGATCGAGGAGACGTCGGCATCATTTCGAAGCCCGGTCCGCGCCTCGATCCTACCCGACTGCGGGGGGCGCCCAGTAATGGGTGTCCCTACCGCAATCGATGCCTCGCCACCGCCGACGGGTGGCCGTCTTCATTCGGCGATGAGCGGCGGCCCCTCGATCCCCGCAACAGCTACATCGGTTTTGCCGAGGCCGACGACTGCTCGGATGATACCGCCGTGTCGACGATCGATCGGCCCCAACTCGGACGAAACCTCGGAAACCGCTGCCCATAGCAAACCGTCTCAGCTGGGCGCCTTTTAGAACCAAGCTGCTTCCTGCCAGACGCAGGCGGAGCAAGTGGCGGGGCTGGCCGGAAGGCAAGTGGCCGCTAACACCGGCACGCCGCTTAGGCGACTTCGCCCTCTTCGCGGTGGCCGTGACATTCGTTGTCGATGCCGGCAGGTAGTCCCCCTTCGTCAATGTTCGCGGCAAACCGCTGAGCGGGAGCAGCAGCCGTCATCGTTTTACAGCCTCGACCCGCTTAGAAATGTCACCGGCCTCACCGATTGAGATGTCACGCTCGACAATCGACGTGGGGCTTGTCAGGGTGGAGTGGGATGACGGTGATCACGATGAGCCGCAACGAGCTGACGCGTCTACGGGTGCTGATTGATGTCGCCGACGGACGCCTATCTGTGGCGGATGCCACGGGGCTGATCGGGGTTGGCCGAAGACAGGTTTATCGGCTGCTCGATGCGTTCCAAGCCCGCGGCTCGGATGGTCTGATTTCGCGCAAGCGCGGCAGGCCGGTTTTCGGTTCACTTGACCAGGAGATGACGCGGTCGCCGGGCACTTCAATTGCGGTCATTCGCCGCCGCGCGCCAAAACCTCGCGTTTGCCGACATGGTTGGCGGCGGTGACGATGCCTTCCGCTTCCATCCGTTCGATAATCCGAGCGGCGCGGTTGTAGCCGATCTGAAGGTGGCGCTGCACAAAGCTCGTCGAAGCCTTGCGTTCGCGGCACACCACCGCGACGGCTTGCGCATATAATTTGTCGCCCGATCCACCCTCCTCGTCCTCCGCAAGTGGATCAAGCGGCGCACCGTCATCTTCGGTGATTTCGTCGATATAGTCCGGCGCGCCGCGGGTTTTCAAGAACGACACCACACGCTCGACTTCTTCGTCCGATACGAATGGGCCGTGGACGCGTGTGATGCGGCCGCCGCCGGCCATGTAGAGCATATCGCCACGGCCGAGCAACTGCTCGGCGCCGCCCTCCCCAAGGATCGTGCGACTGTCGATCTTCGAGGTCACCTGAAAGCTGACGCGGGTCGGAAAGTTTGCCTTGATTGTACCGGTGATCACGTCGACGGACGGGCGCTGGGTGGCCATGATCAGGTGTATTCCGGCGGCGCGAGCCATCTGCGCCAACCGTTGGATCGCCGCCTCGATCTCCTTGCCGGCGACCAGCATCAGGTCGGCCATTTCGTCGACAACGACAACAATCAGGGGCAGTTCGCTGGCGTCGAACGGTTGCGGCTCAAAAATCGGCTGGCCGGTTTCCGGATCAAACCCCGTTTGTACCTGGAGGATCAGACTTTCGCCTCTCGTCTCGGCTTCAGCCAGGCGGGCGTTGAACCCGTCGATATTGCGTACCCCGAGCTTTGACATCTTGCGGTAGCGGTTTTCCATCTCCCGCACCGTCCATTTCAACGCCAGTACAGCTTTCCTCGGATCGGTGACGACCGGCGCAAGAAGATGCGGGATGCCATCGTAGACCGAGAGCTCGAGCATCTTCGGGTCGACCATAATGAACTTGCAGCGGTCCGGCGGCATCCGGTAGAGGATTGACAGGATCATCGTGTTGATCCCGACCGATTTACCCGACCCGGTCGTGCCAGCGATCAACAAATGCGGCATCTTGGCGAGGTCGGCGAGCACGGGTTCGCCGGAAATATCCTTGCCGAGGATCAGGGCGAGGCGCCCGAGATGCTTCTCGTAAACCGGCGAATCGAGCAGCTCGCGTAGGGAAACCGTTTCCGCCTTGCGGTTAGGGAGCTCGATCCCGATCACATTGCGCCCAGACACGACTGCGACGCGGACGGAGATCGCGCTCATCGAGCGAGCGATGTCATCCGCGAGACCGATGATCCGAGAGGCTTTAATGCCGGGAGCCGGTTCGAGTTCGTAAAGCGTGACGACTGGTCCCGGGCGAATCTGGACGATCTGACCCCGAACGCCAAAGTCCTCCAGTACCGTCTCGAGCAGCCGAGCATTCTTTTCGAGAGCCTCTTCGTCGATTGTCTCGGTTCTGACCGCCTGCGGTTTCGCCAAGAGCTCGAGCGAAGGCAATACCGGCTGCGTACCCGGCTCGAGATCGAGCGCCGGTTGCCGTTCCTGTTCGGCGCGCCTTCCCTGAGCGAGAGGCCTCGCTTTGGGTGCAATAAAACGGACGAGGCCACCCCGATATGGCTCGCCGTTGAGGCCATGAGCGAGGCGGGGCTCGCGGTTGTTCGGCAATGGAGTGACCACCGCCGGGCGACGCAGCCCCGATGCATGGGAGGTGGCATCAATTGCCGGAGTACCGGGGAAGCGTGATCTGCTCCAGCCGCGCAAGAGCCGACCGAGGATCCAGCTCGCCGCGACCGATCCTCGCCCGGTAAGAGCTGCAATGCGGCTCGCCCCTCGCCCCGCCCCTTCGCCGATCTCGCGCCAGTCGCGCAACGAAAGTCCCATCGTCGCCAGCAGCAGCAAGCCGACCAAAGCTGCCGCCGCCATCGAAATCGGCAACGCCGCCGGACCGAGCCCGGAATGCGAAAGCAACCTTTGCATCGCCCACCCCAAGGCTCCGCCGGGACCCGCCGGCAACGAGGGCGTTCCGAGATGGAGGATGGAGAGCGCCAGCGCACCGAGTGCGAGGATTATTGGAAGCAGCGCAAATCGCGGCCAGATTCCGGAAAGCGGCCGGTTCAACAGCAGACGAAACGCCCAGGCAAGAAGTAGAAGCGGGATCAAGAACGAAGCGAGCCCGAGGCTCTGCCACAGCAGATCGGCCACCACCGCCCCATCGCGGCCCAGAAAATTATGCGGCGCGGCATCGACCGCCGTATTCAGCGACCCATCGCGCGGGTCGTAGGTCAGCAGTCCCAGAGTAAGCAACAGACAGGCAACTAGCACACCGAAGCCGAGGCTCTCGAGTAAGCGACGCTTCAATATCGCCAAAGTCTTTCCAGAGGTTCCCGTGCGCTGGCCACGGGCACGCGCCCAATACTCCAGTGATTTGGCCACGCTATCCTCCCGATGCCGGCCCGACACAATCTCCCCGATGCAGTACAACACAGGCTGCTTCGGTGCAAATATGCACGATCTCTTCGGCCATCGTTCCCTGCGCCGTCAGGCGTCCTTCCAGCCACATCAGGGCCGGCACAACGTCCGGATCCTGGTCCCGTAGCCGTTGCACGAGTTGGACAGCGAAGGCCTCTGGCAAAGGGGCCTGTTCGTATCTCTGAAGCACCAGGGCGACCGGCTCGGCCGCATTTCCGTTCACGCCCACAGAGAGTTTCGCCCCTAGAATGATGAAATACCAAGGGGTTATAAATGCCGAACATCCGAAAGAAACACAACGCAGAATTTAAAGCGAAAGTGGCAATGGCAGCAATCCAGGAGGAAGGCACTATAGCCGAGCTGGCGAGCCGGTACGGGGCGTGTAGCTGACCTCGCCGCCGTAAAAGCTCGCAGACATGCGACGGCTCCATCGCAGACGACGAGATCCAATTCGCGGGCCGTGTACGGCGTTCCCGCATCGGCGGCAAACGACGCATTGAAGCCGGCCGGGCAGACCAAGGTGAGCGCCAGTCGCAGGAGACATGAGTGGCAAGGAGGCGGGTCGCGGTCACTCCTCTGGCAGTCCGGCCTTGCGCAGACCGGCCAGAAAGGTTTTCTCGACCAACGCTTGGATCTTCGGCACGCCGAAATGTCCCGCGGCTCTCAACCGAGTAATGCTCGAATAGCGGCCGTCGCGGCTCAGCGCGCGAGCTTGTGCGAGCTCAGCGGCGGCGCGCTCGGCCTCGCCGTTGAGAGCACAGGCAGCGGCGAGCCACGCGTGAACCATTGGCAATTGCGGGTTGGCGCTGCGCGCCTTTTCGAGCCACACGACTGCTTCGTATGTTCGTGACTGCACCAGATGAACCCGCCCGATGCTGAGATACCAAGACGCAATAGAGTAATCGCGCTCATGGATGCGGATCGCTTGCTCCGCAAGCGGGATCGCCTCCTCCATCGAACCGGTCCAAAGCTTGCAGTCGCTGAGACAGCCATACAAATGCGGAAAGCCGGGATTGATCGCACTCGCAATCTCAAACTGGACAGTAGCCTCATTGTACCGGCCCTGCGCCAATAACGCCTGGCCTTTCGCAACGTGCGAGAATGCGGTGCGCGGCGACGCCGCAACGGCCTGTTCCGCCAGTCCTTCCGCGCGAGCGATGTCGACCGCAGCCGCGTCAGCCATTTCGTCGAGCACGCGGCAGGCGAGGTTGTCCGCCAACCAGCCCTTCGCCTCGGCAAATTGTGGGTCGAGCGCCAACGCCCGCTCATACATACCGATTGCCTGCGCATAACCCTCACGGTTCCGCGGTTTCAATGTGGCCGCGCGTCCCCGAAGAACATATTCGAGCGGATCGGGAGATTCGACCTGCCGCGCCCCGTCGGTTGCGATCAGCGCCTGATAGAGCGAGACCGTGGCCCGCTTTGTGATCTCGTCCTGCACACCAAACAGACTGTCCGTATCGCGGTCGAACCGCTCCGCCCAAAGATGCGTATCGGTCTCAGCATCGATCAGCCGGGCATTGACCCGAACATGATTGGCCGACGCGTGAACGCTCCCCTCCAATACATAACGAACCCCCAGCTCGTGGCCGATCCGCTTCGCGTCAACCGACTTGTCGCGGTAGGTAAACGCGGTTTTGCGCGAAGTGACCCGCATCCTGGTGAACCGCGACAGATCGGTTGTCAGATCGTCGGTGATCCGGTCTGCGAAACTTTGCCGATCGGCACGGGTGCTGAAGTTCTCAAAAGGCAGAACGACGAGGGTTAGCGGCGCTGCGACGATGGGTTGGCGGGTTGCAACCCCGGACGAAACCCAAGGACCCGCCGGTCGGGCGGTGAGGACTCCCCCGACGATATTTCGCGCGGGCTGTTCGCCATCAGGTTCCGCGACAACGGCTATCGCGCCGATCGCCTTTACGACATCGCGCCGTTCCGAGTGGCGGACATTGGCTTCAATGCCATCCTGCAACGGTCAAACCAGGATCTGCGGTCTCCGCTCCCCATGATTACGTGCGGCACGGCACCTTGACCCTGTTTGCCGCGCTCAATTATCTCGAGGGCAAGCTGATGCATCGCGTAAGCACGGCACGATCGGGGTCGATTTCCGCCGCGATACTTGCTGCGTCTTCAGCCAGAGAGAAGTGCAGCCCAGCGTGGAGTTGCAAGTATTCGGCTATTGCTTCCACTCCCTCCCGGATCCCGTCGCCGACGATCAAGAGGAGGAAGCGCCCACGCCGGAGGTTTGCAGTGAGCGCATCGTTGAACTGCTGTTCGTCGACCTCGGGATCAACGTCTCGCACCATATCGAGCAGGGGTTGCCGTCGCGCTTGAGACGATGGCTAACCTCACGCTGCACACCGCGAGTTGGACCCTATCACACGCGCCTCGTGGTAGGACCGAAGGATGGTATGGTTCGCATATGACTCAGCGCTGGAGGGAGATGGATTCGAACCATCGGTCCCCCGTCGCGGACAGTATTTTTCGAGACCCCCCGTTCGAGCGTTCGGGGCCCCCCCTTCCGCGAGAGAGGAGATCGGTCCCGCCGAAAACGAAAGGCCGTTCCGTGGCGCGCGACAACGGAGCTCACGGTGGCCGGGGGACCGAAGGTTCGAATCCATCTCCCTCCAGCAGAGAGTCTGATGCGAACCGCCGCGACGGTTATCAAGGCGAGTTGGGAGTGCCGATCCCGCGCCGGAGCTACTGCCGGCCTTCATGCTCGTATTCGCGGCGCGATGATCGGGCCTCGGGTGGATCACCGAGCCGCCCCGCGGCACATAGACGGTCGCGTTGTCGCGGAACGGTTCGAAGGCCGGCAGCGTTGCGATGTTCGGCGTCTTCTCGAGCGGCGTCAGCCGCGACTTCGGCTGAGTCGATCGGCGGGACGAACATTATCGCGTTGATCATCACCCGGCCGGGCCCTCGATATCGGCTGTGGTCGATTTCGCGTATAAAGGGGCTGACGACAGCTCGTAGTCCGGATGGCTGCCAATGGCAGTTGACCGACCGATGGCGCCAGTTCAACTCAGACCGTCCGAGGACCACATCAGCTTGTCCACGCCGATGAAAGTGGCGGTTCGCGACGCTCATGACGCCGCAACTGGGTAAGATGCCAGCGCCGAGGACCGCTACAAGATCACCCGCGCCAACGCGGCCCGGCTCTACGGCTTCGAAATTTAAGTTTCGCCGGCCATCGTATCGCCGCTCGGTCCGGCGGCGATATCGAAGAGCGGCAGGAACATTTCCGGCTCTTGCGCTCCGGAGATCGCGTAGCCGCGCTCGAGGACAAAATAGGGTACGACGCGGACGCCGAGGCGGCGTGCCCGGCGCTCTTCGGCGAAGACCTCGCCAATGCCGGCCTGCCCGACGAGATAGCGCTCGGCCATTTGTCGATCGATGCCGGCCCGTGGCGCGATGCTGGCCAATATCGCGGTGTCGCCGATATCGAGCCCTTCGAGGAAATAGCCTCGGAACAGGCTCTCGACCATATCGCCCGCCTTACCTTCCGCGGCAGCCAGGTGGATCAGCCGGTGCGCTTGCAGTGTATTGGGTGTCCGCCGGATCCGATCGAAGGCAAAGGCAATCCCCTCGCCGCGGCCCGCGGCACAGGCAGCTGCATGGCTGCGCTCTACCGCGCTTGGACTGCCGAACTTCGCCGCAAGGTACAGCTCGCGGGGGAACCCCTCGCTCGGCATCTCCGGATTCAGCTGGAAGGCCCGCCAGGAGCGGCTCACCATCAGATCGGGGCGCCGCGCCAAGGCGCGTTCGAGCCGCCGCTTGCCGATAAAGCACCACGGACAGATCACATCGAGGATGATGTCGATGTGCATAGTTCCCTCCGCCGCTTGACGCTGGCGTGGCGTCCCGAGAGGATGCCGGGAGAACGCTCGGGTTGGAAGAGAGTTCACCGTGTCATCGGCCGAAGATCCTCAAAATCGGGATCCCTACGAAGCGCCGCCTGCCACCCCAGTCCCACGTCTCTTGGGAGGAACAGCCCGATGATCCATCATGTACCCCTCAGGCCGCCAGTCCGCGATTTCCCGGTCGACGAGTGGAACATCATCGAAAAGGAGTTTCACCCCGAATTCCTGGCCCAACTCGAGACGATAATGGCTCTCGGCAACGGGTATCTCGGGATGCGTGGGTGCCCGGAGGAAGGCGGGCCCGATGTCGAAAACGCCACTCTCATTAACGGGTTCTATGAAACCAGGCCGATCGTATACGCGGAAGAAGCCTTCGGCTTTGCGAGGACCGGGCAGACCATCGTCAACGTGACGGACAGCAAGATCATCAAGCTCTTCGTCGATGACGAGCCCTTCTGGCTGCCCAATGCGAACCTGTTGAGCTACGATCGGCGGCTCAACATGAAGTCCGGGACGCTCGACCGGGAGATCCTCTGGGAAACACCCGCAGGTAAACAGGTGTCGATCACATCCCGGCGTTTGGTCTCCTTCGCCAACAGGCACGTGGCCGCCATCTCCTACCGTGTGACGCTCCTCAACGCGGCGGCCTCCCTGGTGATCTCTTCGGAGATGAAGGCCGACGAACCGAACGCCTTCACCAATGCGAACGATCCGCGCCAGACCAGGGTCTTTGCAGGCCGCGTGCTCCATCACCGAACCGGCTATGCCAAAGACCGACGGATCGTGCTGTGCCATGCGACCGAGAAGAGCCGCTTGACGCTGGCGTGTGCGACTGACCACACGCTAGAGACTACATGCCGGCATGCCCACCAGGTCTCCTACACCGAGGATTTTGGCCAGGTCGCGTTCACAATCGACGCCCGTCCCGGCTGTTCGATCGATCTTACGAAATTCATGGTCTATCACACGTCGGGGACGGCTTCGGCTGAAGAGCTCTGCGGCCGCGCCGAGTGGACTATGGATCGCATGACGACCCAGGGGTTCCAGCAATTGCTCCTTTCCCAAGAGCAGTACATGGACGATTACTGGCGCCGCAGCGATGTCCGCGTCAGGGATATAAGAGAAGAACGCACGAAGCGCAGCACAGTGGAGATCCAGCAAGCGATCCGCTTCAACCTCTTCCACATCCTGCAGGCCTCGGCGCGCGCTGAAGACGCGGGTGTGCCGGCCAAGGGCCTTACCGGGCAGGCGTATGAGGGTCATTATTTCTGGGATGCCGAGGTCTACCTGCTGCCGTTTCTTATCTATACCTCTCCTCGGATCGCCCGGAATCTTCTGACCTTCCGCTACAAGATGCTGCCGCAGGCGCGGGCGCGCGCCAGAGAATTGGGCCATCGCGGCGCCATGTTCCCGTGGCGGACCATCAGCGGCGAAGAAGCATCCGCGTACTACGCCGCCGGGACCGCGCAGTACCACATCAACGCGGACATCATGTATGCGCTGCGCAAATACGTGCAGGCGACCGGCGACGAGGCCTTCCTTCGGGACTGCGGCGCCGAGATGCTCGTGGAAACGGCACGCCTATGGCAGAACTTGGGCTTTTACTCGGACGCAAAAGGCGGGAAATTCTGCATCAACTCTGTCACCGGGCCCGACGAATACAACACAGTTGTGAACAACAACGCATACACCAACTTGATGGCTCGGGAAAATCTGCGCTACGCAGCCCAGACCATTAAGTCTCTGCGGGCGACAAACCCGGATGCGTATAACGCGCTCGTGCACAAAACAGCCTTCGAGCCCTCTGAGGTGGAGGGATGGATACGGGCGGCAGAAAGCATGTATGTGCCGTATGATGAAAAGCTGAACATCATCCCGCAGGATGACAGCTTTCTGGACCGAGAGCCGTGGGATTTCCGGAACACACCGCACGACCACTATCCGCTGCTGCTATTCTACCATCCGCTCAATATTTACCGGAAGCAAGTAATAAAGCAGGCGGACGTGGTGCTGGCCATGTTCCTGCTGGGCAATGCGTTTTCCCCCGAGGCGAAGAAACAAAATTTTGAATTCTATGATCCCTTGACTACCGGCGACTCATCGTTGTCCTCCTGTGTCGAGGCGATCATCGCAGCGCAGGTCGGCGATACTGAGAAAGCCATTCTGTACGGCATAGCGGCGCTGCTGATGGACCTTGCCAACGTCGGCGGAAATGTGAAGGACGGCTGCCACATCGCCTCAATGGGCGGCACCTGGATGATGCTCGCCTACGGCCTTGGCGGCATGCGGGACGATGACGGGATGCTGTCATTCTGGCCCCGTCGCGCGCCGGAGGATAACGCGATACTTCGGTTCGCCGTGACATACCGTGGCCAGATGCTGGAAGTCGAAATCGGCCTGGAGAACGTGGAATACACTTTACGGGCGGGAGAATCCCTTGTGATCCGCCACGAAACGGAAGAAATTCAGCTGACTCGGGAAGATCCGAGGGCAGTTCGGCCGGTCAGCAGGAGTTGAGAGGAGAGCGGGAAGTACGAACCCGCCGTCGGTGCGAGGAGACAACTTGGAGAGCGGAGCAGCACATCGCTCTCAATCGCGGCGAAATCGGAGCGGGCCTGATCGGCTTGGCGCAGCGTCAGAGGGTAGTCGGGCTTTCAGTAAGGCTGGGCATATCACTTGCCTGGCAGGTCGCACACGACTATTCCTAGCGTATAGATGATTAATTCCCGCTTACCGAGTAGCTGCTAAACATGCCGATAGGAGAAGATCCGGCCGTAGCTCCCGAACTCCCTATTCCGCGTCGGGCTGCTTTGACGGGTGGGCATCGGCAAAAGCCGGGATGGCCATGCAGGTGTCGTAGACGCGGATGACACCGGGATAAGGGTCGAGCGAGAGATTGAATGTCATAGCCGGCGTCACTTGGGTGACGAGGCAAATATCTCCGATCGTGGGACTCTCGCCATGGCAGAACCGGCCGCTCGCGGGATGTTCGGCGAGCAGCGTTTCAATCGCCTGCAAACCAGCGTCCAACCAATGCTGGATCCAGGCGAGCCTTTCGTCATCGCTGACCTTCAGCACGTCCGTAAGATAGTGTCGAACACGCGGCACGATCAGCGGGTGCGAGTCTGCCACATTAATCAATGCGAGCCCACGCACCCATGCCCGCGCCTGCGGATCGGCGGGCAACAGCGGCGGCTCCGGGTACTTCTCCTCGAGATATTCGAGAATAGCCAGCGACTGGAAGAGCTTGACGTCACCGTCGATCAAGGTTGGGACCACCATCTGTGGATTGATCGCTCGGTACGCATCGGCGAATTGGTCGCCCTTTTCGAGGTGCAGGAAGCTGTCCTCCCGCGCGATGCCCTTCAGGTTCAGCGCGATGCGCACGCGGAAACTCGCCTGCGAGCGGTAATATGTGTAGAGCTTCATCTCTCCCTCTCATTTTCGTTTTCGCCGATCGCGGCGACCGGCACAAATAACGGTGGTTCGATGCTCGAAAAAGGCCCGCCTGTATACCTTGACTACGACCAGGCGGCACTCGACGCAGCTTATGACCAGGCTGCCTATGCACCAAACCGCGAGCAATTGATCAAGCGGCGCATCCGCGACAGCCAATTGACGCGCCTTCGCATCGGCCAGCCCGAGCGCGTCGCCCACGGACCGGCCGACATCGAGCGGCTCGACATTTATCGCACCGAACGCGATGCGGCACCGGTCTTCATCTTTATACATGGCGGCGCCTGGCGCAGCGGCCGTTCGAAGGATTTCGCGACCCCTGCCGAGATGTTCCTTGCCGCCGGTGCGCATTATGTCGTGCCCGACTTCGCCTGGGTGCAGGATGTCGGCGGCAGCCTTATGGTGCTTGCCGGTCAGGTCCGTCGCGCCATCGCGTGGGTATACGACAATGCAGCGCATCTCGGTGTTGACCCGAACCAGCTCTATATCGGAGGCCAATCCTCAGGCGGGCACCTCGCTGCAGTCGCGCTGACGACGGACTGGTCGCACGACTTTGGCTTGCCGGCGGACATCGTCAAAGGCGGCATGTGCATCAGCGGCATGTACGATCTGACGCCGGTGCAGCTGTCGGCGCGCAGCAACTATGTCAAATTCGACGACGCGACGGTCGCGGCGCTGAGCCCGATACGGCACCTCGACCGACTACACGCGCCGCTGGTTGTCGCATACGGCACCGGCGAGACCCCCGAGTTCCAGCGCCAGAACCGCGAATTTGCCGCTGCGGTCGAAAACGCTGGTAAGAAGGTGCGGCTGCTGGTCGGCGAGCACTACAACCATTTCGAATTGCCGGAGACCCTCGGCAATCCATATGGTCTTCTTGGGCGGGCCGCACTCGACCTGATGGGCTTGATAGCGGGAGCCTGGCGATGACCCGTATCGGCTTATGGTCCGACATCGTGGCGGCAACCCGATGCGTCGACGTGGCTCTTCCGGTTCCCTCTATCGGGATGGTAGCGCCTGTCGACGATCGCGCCGGGCAGCACTGTCTGGATCTTGTCGAACACCTTGAAACCAGAATGCCTTGCGAGGTTCCGGGTCAAGGAAACGACCGTAGATCATCCGTTCGAGCCGCTCGTCGGCACCGCCCTCGCCCGATATTTCGAGATACTTGTCTTTGCCTTGTCGATCTTGTCGAGAAAATCCTTCAGCAGGAGGTCGAGTCCTGGTCGCCTGCTGCGCCGACGCGGCGCGATCCTCGCCAGCTCATCAGAGCCGTTGCCGCACTAACTCGAGGAGCTTCTCTTCAGCCCGTCATCACCGCCTTGACCCGTCTTGAGGCTACCGCTCGAAGGCGGCGAAGACCGCATTGAGCCCGTTTATCTGATTGCCGTCGGGCGAGAGCGGTACCAACACTGGGGTAGTGATGCCGGCGTCGCGCCATTGCTCGACCCCTTCGCGGACACGCGCCGCCGGGCCATACAGAGTGCAATCCGCCAGCCAGCGATCCGTCAAATATGCAGGTAACTCATCGGTGCGTCCGGCGGCAACAGCCGCTTCCGCCGCGTTCATCTCGTCGAGGTAGCCGGCTTCCTTCCAGTAGTTTCGGTAGTTTGGCATCGCCCAATAATGGGCCATTGTCTTACGCAGCACCGCCTTTGCCTCGTTAACGTCGTCGGAGATGCAGGTGCGAATGCGGTTGCCGATGAAGAAATCCGGGTCGCTGCGCTTCGCCGCCGGCAGAGCGCCCAGCGAGTCAGTCATATGTGCACGACTGCCATTAGCGAAGAGGAGACCCTCCGCGATCTCGGCCGAGAGCGCGATCATCCGCTTGCGCAACGTGGCGAGGATGACCGGTGGCAACGGACCGTATTCGGTGTGCGACTTGAACTTCTCGACAAAGGCGCGGATGTCGCCAAGCGGCTTGCCTGGCTTGACCTCCATGCGGACATAGGCCGGTGCATGGGCGATGCCGATGCCGAACTGGAACCGCCCGCCCGAAATCTCATGCAGATAGGCGCAGTTTTGCGCGAACTCGTCGACCGATTGCGCATAGATCGGCACTATGGCGGTGGCGAACGGAATGCGCTCGGTTCTCAACGCGAGTCCGACGCTTTGCGACATGTTGCCGAAGGAACTCGACACCGAGATCCCGGCAAAGCCCCGCCGCTCAATCTCGCGCGCGGTATCGAGCGTGGCGCGCCGGCGCCCCGGCTCGGCGATCAGGTTGAGGGCAGGCAAGGTTGCAGGCATCGGCCGGTGCTCCTTCATTTCCGGATATCGCGACTGATCATAGCTCGTGCCGACTGCGCGCGCTTCTCAAGACCAATACCGCGGAGAAAATGTCGGCGCCCATCCAGGCGAGCGCCTCGGTGCACGTAGTGCCGGTCTCGGCACCCGGCGTCCGCCTGCGACGGTTCGTTCCTGACTCGCCGCTGGAGGAAGCCGGATTCGAACTTCTGGTCCCTCTCCGGGATTGGTGCCGCTCGCGCTGGCCCAATGACCGGGAATCCATGTGCCGCGTCTCGGAACGGCCACTTTTATCAGATGGGACTGAGGGTTTCGCGTGGACGTCTCGGAAGACGGCGGCCAATCGTATCCCCAAATTCTGGTTCAGGAATACAACTTCAGCCCCCGGGGAGCCACCTACCAGCGCGAAGAACAGCGCTTCAATCTCTGCCAGGTCACTCATCTCCGTCTCACAATTGTTTCAAACAAGAGCGGATCCGGCACGGCATCGCTTACAGCGCTCCGCCTCTTCGCCTAGAGGTCCGCGCGTCGAGCCTTTGGTCCGCTTGCTCATTGCCGGTCGACTGAAACCCGGTACTATGAAGAGGCGACTGATTAGGCGCTTACGACCTCAGTGTTTGCATCTTGTGAGCAGATTTGTGAGGCGAGAGCAGGAATGATGGTTTGTTCGGTGAGCCGACGGCCAGCAGCAATGGCGGCGCGGCCAGCGCGCGTGAGGTAGTAGCGGTAGGTTCCAGTGACACGTTTGATGACGCCGAGTTGGCGCAGACGGGCGAGTTGTCGCGAGAGGGTGGCGGGAGAGCATTGGGAGAGCAGCGGCCGCAGATCGGCGCGGCGCAGGCCGGCGATGTTGAAGCCGGGACGCTGCAGGGCCGCGAGCAGGCTCTGTTCGACGCGGCTGAAAAAATTGAGGCCCTTGAGATTGCGCCCTTTGACGGGACGCGGTTGGGTGAGACGGTCGAGCGCTCGGATGCCAGCCGCGAAGTCGTCCAGACTGGAGAGGTATTCGAGATAGCGGCGGTTGCAACCGAACAAGATCTCACGGAGGTCGTTGAGGCTGTAGATGGTCTTTCTGACGGGGGCGAGGCCGCGGGTTGCCGGGCCCTCCCGATGTTCCACCTTGCGGTAGTGCTTGAAAGCGGAGACGTCGTTGGTGGTGGTCTCGATGCGCAGGACGACACCGAATTTGTCGTAGATCTTGATCGAAGATTTGCCGAAACGATGCTTGACGCAGGTTCGCTCGATCCGCGTTGCGAATTGACTGCCGATCTCTTGGGCGAGTTGGGCAGTGATCCTGTGGCCGAGGAAGGTGGCGACGTGTTCGGCTTTGACGGTGAGGATGGCCTGCCGGGAAAGCTGTTGATAGAGGGGTTTGAGGATGGTTGGCGAGCGGAACACCAGATCCGTGGCGTACTCGACCTGCATGAAACTCCAATGGTAGGACTGAGCGAACACGTCGAGCACCGGACAGCACTGCTGGGCGTAGCGATCGAGGACGCGACGCAGCACGTCGGGCGAGAGGCCATTGGCAAGGGTCTGCGCGCGCTGCCAGTCGTCGATGCGCAGGAAGGCGTTGTCGGCAAGGGTGAAACCGATCCCGGCGGCAGTGAGTTGGCGGGCTAGCCAGCTATGCCCGTTGCAATAGAACTGGAGGCGGAACGGACACCATGTCGGCACGCGCAGATAGATCAGGCCCAATTCGGCGTCGATGAAGTAGAAGTAGTAGTGCAGGCATTTGCCGGTATCCGGCCGCAAGAAGCTGCGATGCGTCTGTTTGTCGTGCCAGGGTTTGTAGGTGTTGCAGGCTTCCATCGCCGAGATGATATGGACCAGGCCGGGATGGTCGCCGCGCACGGCAAGTGTCTTGGCGACGACGTCTTCCTTGCGAATATGCTTCTTGGCAATGTGTTCGATGGTGACGCCAGCCGCACTGGCCAATTCGGCAGCGCGGTCGCGCACGCGATCACGAAGCGGTTCGGCAAATCGCGGCTAGTCGAAGACCCGGATCTGCCGCGCAGCAAGAAACCCCATCATCCCCTTCGCATAGCAGGCCCCGGGCAGCGTGCCGGTGACGATGATCCGGTCGTAGCAGGAGAGCACCCCGGCGAGGCGCTCGCGGTAACGCTCCGTCAGCGGCTGCCTCAACCTCCCCTCCTGCTTCCCGCGTCTCCTGCGGCTACATTATTCCTCTTTGGTTCCGGCTTGGCCGGCTTAGGGAAATCGCCAAGGCAAAGGAGAACCGTGATGGCAAGAGCTTTCCAATTTGACGTCGATCCGGTTGTTGAGCAACTTAATCGAATTCTGCAGATGGAACTTGCCGCGATCATCTACTACACGCACTACTCCTTTATGATCTACGGCCACGCGCGGATTCCGATCACCGCCTGGCTGCGCGATAACGCGACGGAATCGCTAGCCCATGCTCAAGAGGCGGGTGAAATGATCATGCGGCTGCACAAGAGGCCCGCTCTCGGCATCGCTGCGCTGCCGACCACGCCGCACAATACGATCGACGAGATCCTCACCGAATCAATACAGCGGGAGGAGGCTGGCGTAGAACTCTACCGGGAATTACTTGACCTCGTGAAAGACAAGTCTGTCGTTCTTGAGGAATATGCGACCCGGCTGGTCTCAGCGGAGGCCGTCCACCTCCGCGAAATGGAGCTTATGTTGATGAAGCGCGCGCCCGATTAGATCGTCCTCACCTGTCTGGAATCGCGCTGGGAGTCACGCCACCACGCCCTCGGATTGCTCAGGATCTTTCATTTCTTGAGCCTCAGCTTTCGATCTTCTCGCTGAAGATCAGCCGGTATCGTCGGTGGTCAATTCCCACTCAGGCGTCGCGCTCGCGCCGCAGCCGACTGCACCTTTTTACCCCCAAATGGATCTCCCCAACATTATGTCGAATTGATCAACAAACTCGGCGTCGACATCGGTTATCTCCAAGGTGGCGTAATGGTCTGGTCGGTAGTTGCACCGACCGTCAATTTCGCACCGGGATCTCTGTCCGGATCTTATGGCGGAGTGACGGCAACCGCGACGGTCGGTTTTGGGATCGGCCCCAACGTGCTGGTCGGTGGCTCGGCAAACTCTATTGCTCTGCAGCCAGTCAGTGTCGAAGGCACGACCGGTCTCAATGTGGCGGCCGGTGTTGCAGAAATGACAGTGAGCTTTCAGCCGAGTTAGCCGTAGCGGGAGCTTTTCGCGATGATTGGTTATTCCCGCTACGCGCTCCAGCTGCTTACCGGCTTCATAATGGCCAGTCTGGCGGCCGTCTCGAAAAGATATTGATCTTCACTGCTGTCCGGTTAAGTAAGAGGCGTCTGCCTTTAACGGTATGATTTTGAATGCAGTTTTGGCGATTTAGCGTGGTGTCGATTTGAACCGGATCTGGCACTTTTCGGAGGGTTACCGAGGAGGCGCCGGTGAACAGTGGCAAGACGCTTTTCGCCCAACTGATGGATTTTCTACCGTGGAGCACGTTCACCCGGATTGTCGCGCGGTACCGTGGCGATCAGCGGGTGCGGACGCTGTCCTGCGCCGAGCACTATCGGGCCATGGCGTTCGCCCAGTTGACCTACCGGGAGAGTCTACGCGACATCGAAACCTGCTTGTCGGTGCAGACCTCGAAACTCCATTCCATGGGCTTCCGCGATCCGGTGCGGCGCTCGACGCTGGCCGATGCCAACGAGGCGCGCGACTGGCGCATTTACGCGGAGTTGGCCCAGCGACTGATCGGCCAGGCGAGGCGACTGTACGTCAACGAGGATTTGGGTTTCGACCTCGCCAATACGGTCTATGCGCTCGACTCCACGACCATCGATCTGTGTCTGGCGGTCTTTCCGTGGGCGCATTTCCGCACGGCCAAGGCGGCGGTCAAGATGCACACGCTGTTGGACTTGCGCGGTAATATCCCAAGCTTCATCCACGTTTCGGATGGCAAGCTGCACGACGTTCATGCGCTCGATCTGCTGCTCCCGGAGGCGGGCGCGATCTACGTCATGGATCGGGGCTATGTCGATTTCGCCCGGCTCCATATGTTGCATCTCGCCGGAGCTTTCTTCGTCACCCGCGCCAAATCGAACATGGATGCCCATCGGGTCTATTCGGCCCCGACAGACCGTACGGCCGGTATCGTCTGCGATCAGACCATCGCCCTGGATGGTCACTACACCAGCCAGCATTGCCCCGAACACCTGCGCCGCATCCGCTTGAGGGACACCGAAACGAGCAGAACGCTGGTGTTCCTCACCAACCAGTTCGGGTTGCCGGCCGCGACCATCTGCGCGCTCTACAAAAGCCGCTGGCAAGTCGAACTGTTCTTCAAATGGATCAAGCAGCATCTGCGGATCACGCGGTTCTTCGGGACATCCGAAAATGCCGTGAAGACCCAAATCTGGATCGCCGTCTCGGTCTACGTCCTGGTCGCAATCATCAAGAAGCGCCTCACCCTCGACGCCTCGCTTTACACATTGCTCCAGATTCTCTCGGTCACCCTCTTCGAGAAAATCCCGATAGATCAAGCGCTTGCTGGAAACAATCCCAAAGACGATACTTCGCAAATAACTAACCAATTGAATCTATTCGCTTATTGACCGGACAGCAGTGATTGATCTTTTGTAAAAGACTGCTCGCTCGGTCATTATTGCTGGTCCCGTCTTTGGTCGACATCCGGATGGATTTGTCCGAGTGTGGCATCATGCTCGACCAGTCTGGCCGCGATGAACTATCGCTTGTTGCGCGCCGACGAAGCGATATTCGGGCGCAAATGGGACAAAATCTCAGCGAATGCAAGACGATAGTTCTGGCCCGATGTCTTCTCGTTAGCCATCTAGATGTCGCTGGATTGGCAGCGTTAACAGATCTCCAATGGACGGGACAAGCTTGGCTCATCTGTCGCGCATCGTCTTGCACGGGGTCGCGCTCGTTCTCGGCTCCGTTGGGGTTTTTTGCTTGTACTGTAGCTGCTTCGGCGCCCATCTCGCCCAATATGCGATTGTCTGCTTGGGTGCCGCAACCGGCATCATTTCAGCATCGGATAACAACAGGCTGGCAGGGCGCTAAGCCCAATGTTATACGGGTTCGAAAGCGCCGCCGGAACTGCCACCGGAACCGACGTCGGTCTGATTTTTCATTTGGTCGAATTTGCGCCCGAACGCCGAACGATTGCGCAACCGTCTTCGGCCCCATGAACTGAGATCTCGAAAAAGCGTCGTTGCGGCGAGATCGCGGGACGTTGTCGACATTCGCTGGATCGTCACATGACTTTCGTGTTGGCGATAATCGTCGGAATTGTCGATTGAGAGGAAAGCTTTCTTCTTTACTCATAATCGCAGCCATCACCGCTCACCGCGATCACCACATGCGGCCGATCATTCTGAAATAGAGTGGCGACTGCCTTGCACGATCGCCGGCCGGCCTTCGGCGAGAGCGGAGCCGTTTGCGCTTGGACGTCTTGCCAAAGCGCTTCGGGCTGAGGCGTAACGCCGTGGTCGGTCGCGGCCAGCACGGTTAGAGTTAGGGATGCCGGCCGATGAGTTTGCCGTCCACCTGGATCGCCGCACTGCCCTCGCCCACTGCCCGCGCGAACACGCCGACAACCCGCTCCGCGAAGGCGATGTCCGCCGCGCTCGGGGTAAAGACGCGGTCGACGACCGGGATCTGGTTACCTGCCCCTTGGCCGGGGTAAGCTGACCGGGGACCTCTTTTTCTTTTATAGACGGAAAGAATTCGGTTCGGCCGGAGGCGACGGCTTTTGACCGAGAGAATGTGGTTCGACCAAAGGACGCTTTCTCGTCGCGCAAGCCGCGCCGCTGGTAAGATTTCCCGCGGGGCTGGGTCCGGTGCGCATCGAAAAACGCTATCTCTCTTACGGGGGACCGAGGGTTCGAATCGTCCTCCCTCCAGGGGCGAGTCCGTTGCGAACCTGACTTCGGCCGGCCAGGCTTCGCGGCGCCTTGCCGGTCACAACGAGAGAAGGTCCGGCGCCGAGGTGCGGCCGTGGAGCACCGTCACGCGGATCCTGACCAGCACCGAAGGCATTCGCGTCAGCTGCCCCCCGAGCCCGCTTGCACCTTGCACCTGGGCCCTCAACTGTAGAACGTCCGCCATAACGTCCCGAGCCAAAGCCGCCCATCGCGCACCCTTGGAGGCAAAGCTGCGCGTTTCAGCGCCTCCGCGCAGTCAACTGATTGGTTCTACTCTTGCTGCCGCACGCGGTGCGCGATTTACCATTGCCCAAGACGGACGAAGGGGCGATCCTTGGCCCCACAACCACGCCGAATCCGGGGAATGCCGGCTATACACCCAGCCTCATCGATGCGGGCTCATGCCCAGACGACTGTTCGGGTTCATCGAATGCCGGCCGGCGCCTCCCTGACGGCCTCGAAGATCGGAACGCGCCGGCCGGGCTCGGCCCGCCAGACGAGCCCAACCAACCGAGCAATACCGAGATAGGAGGGAGGAGGCCATGGAAGCGCGCGTCATCAGCAAGGTAAGCCGGCGAATAGTCCCATTCGTGGCCCTCTGCTATTTCGTCTGCTACCTCGATCGCGTTAATGTCGGCTTCGCCGCACTGCAGATGAACAGCGACCTCGGCTTCACCGCAACAGTATTCGGATGGGGCGCCGGAATCTTCTTTTTTGGCTATTTCTTCTTCGAAGTGCCGAGCAATTTGGCGCTCGAGCGGTTCGGAGCGCGGCTGTGGATCGCCCGGATCATGGTGACCTGGGGTCTGCTGTCGGCCGCTATGGCTCTGATCTGGAACGAAACGAGCTTCCTCGTGGTCCGCTTCCTCCTCGGCGCTGCCGAGGCCGGCTTCTTTCCAGGGATCATCCTCTTCTTGACCTATTGGTTCCCCGCGGCCTATCGCGCCCGCATGGTCGGACGCTTCATGGTCGCGATCCCGATATCGGCGGTGATCGGCGCCCCGGTATCCGGTCTGATTCTTAGCATGGACGGGATTTGGGGGCTGAGGGGCTGGCAATGGCTGTTCATCTGCGAGGGCCTGCCGACGGTCCTGCTGGGTCTCGTCGTGATGTTCTATCTCACCGACGGTCCCGAGAAAGCGGACTGGCTCGATGCCGATGAGAGCGGTTGGTTGATCGACCGCCTGCGCCGCGAGCGGATGGTCCGGGAGGCTCACGCTAAACACACCCTATGGGAGGCGCTGAAGCATCCGCGCGTGCTCATGCTGAGCCTGGTTTATTTCGGTACCGCCGCGGCCGGTTACGGCTTGGGCTTTTGGCTGCCGACGATCGTCAAGGAATTCGGCGTCACCGATCTCCAAACCGGGTTCATTACTGCGGTCCCCTATGCGGTCGGCGTCGTCGCTGTGGTGATCTGGCCGCTTCTTTCCGACCGGATGCGCGAGCGCAAGTGGAATACCGCCCTGGCTTTCCTGGTTGCCGCCGGCGGCCTGGCGCTGTCAACCTACTTCCCGGACCCGGTGCACAAGATGGCGATACTCTGCATCGCTGCGGTCGGGATGTTTGCGATCGGGCCCTTGTTCTGGACATTGCCGACCGCGTTCCTCAGCGGTACGGCCGCCGCCGGCGGCATCGCACTGATCAACTCGATCGGCAATCTGGCCGGCTTTGCAGCGCCCTACGCGATGGGGTACCTGAAGGACGCGACCGGCGGGTTCAGCGCCGGGTTGCTGGTCGTCGCGTTCTTCCCCTTCCTCTCGGCCATTCTCGTGTTGATCCTCGGGCACAACCCGGCGCTCGAACGCAGTGTCGCCCCAGAAGCGGCCGATTAGATCAGACCTTGACGTATTCCTAGCAGCCTGTCGGACTTAGGAGGATAGCGCATAATGTGGTAGGGTTGGTAGGTCTGTGTACCAGGGGCGGTGGGGGGATGAGCAACTTTCGCCAGGTGGATCGGCAGACGGGGTTTCTGCTGCCGCCATCGGTCGACGAGTGGCTGCCGGAACGGCATTTGGCGCGCTTTGTGGTGGAAGTGATTGACGGTCTGGATCTGCGGGCGCTGAGCGGCAGCTATCGCGGGTCGGGTTCGGCATCGTACCATCCAGCAGTGCTGGCTGGGTTTGTTGGTTTATGGCTATGCGACGGGGGTATTTTCGAGCCGGAAGTTGGAGCGCGCGACGTACGATTCGGTGGCGTTTCGCTTCATTGCCGCGAATGACCACCCGGACCACGACACGATCGCGACGTTCCGGCGGCGGTTTTTGCCGGAGATCGAGGGGCTGTTCGTCAAGGTGCTGTTGTTGGCTCGCGAGATGGGGGTTCTCAAACTGGGCACGGTGGCGCTGGACGGGACCAAGATCCATGCCAATGCGAGCCGGCACAGCGCGCTTTCTTATGAGCATGCGGGCAAGCTGGAGACGCAGCTGAAGGCCGAGGTGGGGATGCTGCTGGCCAAGGCCGAGGCGGCGGACAAGGCGGATGTTCCCGACGGAATGTCGATCCCGGAGGAACTGGAGCGGCGCGAAGAACGACTGTATAAGCTGGCCGAGGCGCGCACCAAGATCGCGGCGCGCGCCAGAGAGCGCTTGGCCCGTGAGCAGGCGGAGTATGAGGCCAAGATCGCGGCGCGGGGGGCCAAGGCCAAGGCGCGCGGCAAGAAACCCGGCGGCAAGCCGCCGGCGCCACCGGCGGCGGGTCCCGGGCCCAGCGATCAGATCAATCTGACCGACGAGGACTCGCGGGTCATGCCGGTGGCAGGCGGCGGGTTCGAGCAATGCTACAACGCGCAAGCGGTGGTGACGGCAGACAGCCTGTTGGTGGTCGTAGCCGATGTCGTGCAAGCCGCCAACGACAAGCAGCAACTCGAGCCGATGCTGGGCAAGCTGGCGGCTTTGCCGGCAGAGCTGGGGGCGCCGCAAACGGTGCTCGGCGACAACGGCTATTTCAGCGCCGCCAATGTGGCGGCCTGCGCCGCGGCCGGGATCGAGCCGCTGCTCGCGCTCGGCCGCGCCCCGCATCACCCGTCCCTGGACGAGCGCTTTGCCGCGGCACCGCCGGCACCGAAGAACCCGACGCCCCTCGAAGCCATGGCGCACCGCTTGGCCACACCCGAAGGCAAGAAGCTCTATGGCCGGCGCAAGCACACCCCGGAACCGGTGTTCGGCATCATCAAGTCGGTTCTGGGCTTTCGACAATTCCTGTTGCGCGGACGCGATAAAGTCCGCGGCGAGTGGAGCTTGGTGACGATGGCCTGGAACATGAAGCGGATCTTCGCCCTTACTACCCAATAAGAGCGCATATGACGCTTACGGTTCAACCGAAGCGGGAGGCCGGGTTCATGCCAGAACCTTTGACCACGCCTCCAACCCGTTTCAGCATCTCGTCGCCGGTTGACGCAACGCAAGGCGCCGTTCCATCCCTCGATCAGCTAAACTCCAGTCCGACAGGCTGCTAGGAGATGTCGCGGTTGGCGTAGTCCGGCAACAGCGTAGCCGCAGCGAAGGCTGATGACGGCGCCTTATGCGACCTGCCACGATTTGAAAGTGCGCTCCTCAACAGGGTGGTCTCGTCTGCTCATGTTGGGCGCATTGAAGAGGCCCGCGAATGGCTTGATAGCCTCTATGAGGTGCAGCCGGGCCAGCGACGCATTGGCCCCGCCTCCATGATTAAAATACCGCAAAGCCGAGGGGCCACGACGCGCTCTCGATGGTGCTCCCGCTACATCGGCCTGATGGCGAGGCCTTGTATCGCTTGGGGGTGCCCTGAGGGAGGATCTCTCCGAAGTGGCAACCGGCTGCGGTGGCTTTGCGGCTTCACCCCGCGGTCGGTGAGGGGTGTCGCCGCTGGCGCGGAACCGGAAGTTCGAATCCAACTCCCTCCAGCGGCGAGTCAGGTGCGAACTCGCCGAGCCGGCGGTCGTTTACGGCTTCAAAGCCGCCACCGCCACAAGCTTGATTAAGGCAATACGCCCGCCGGGCGAGCCGTGAAACAAGGAACCTTATGCGGGTTCCCATCGGGAGAATGTCGCAGGAAACAGAATGGTCGGCAGGTTTCGAGAACGTAATCCGCGGGTCAAGGGCTGATGATGGGCTCCTATGCCATTTCGGAAGCCGCTTCGACCTGTTTGATGTCGAACGGCGACAGCATACTTTCGATTGCCGGGCGGAGCACTGAGTCCACATGATGGTACCGACTAGGGATTGGGCACCCCCCTCTTTTTCCTGCCATGGACTTCCATGAGGGCAACGGTCATCAACCACACTCGGGGACCGGGACCGGCGAGCCTCAACAGCGGCTACGGGTCGACGCATCGTTTCCATCAATTCCGGAGTCCCTTTGGGAAAGGGCATGGGGGTGTTTTAGCGGGCGGGTCGAGGTATCCGGGATGCACGAGAGACCCCGCGGCTCGCGGTAGTCAACTCGGGGAAATTCTCGGACAGGAACCGCGTCGACCAGGAATCAGCAGTGCTGAAGTTACTCAGCACGTCGCAGATTTGGGCGGGGTTCGCGGCAGGTCGTGCCGCACTTGGCGACTCAACCGCGCTCTTTGTACCAATGCTAGAGAAGTCCTCCAATTTCTGCTTCGGTAAGGATTCCGCCCTTTTTGGGTCGTATAATTTTGCTGTGCTACTATCGGTCGTGGGGGTCCGCGAAACTATCGTGTAGATGTCGTTCATGGCTTCGCATCGTAGCATGAGCCTTACGTCGGCTCTGTTCACGCTTGCCTTGGCAATTGGGATATCGTTTTGGTTGTTGATCGGTTGTGTGCCAGTGGTTCCGCCACCACCGCCGCGTTGGCCTCCCCCGAGCTATCCCCATTATTCGCCGCTCCCACCACCACCCGAACCGGAATTTTCTCTTCCTCCGGCACGCCCGGACCCGCCGATGTTTGAAAAATATCCGCTACCGCCTGCACCCGTACCGGAGTTTTCTGTACCTTCAAGGCCCCCGACCGATCTCCATCCGAGGGAACCGAGGATAGAAGAACCTCTACCAAAGGCAGAAGAACCTCCGCCGCCTCCGAAGCAACCGGATCAACCTCCAGAATGGGTAAACCCGCCGCCCATGGACGAGAATCCTTAAAGTTGATCTCTCTAGAGCGCCCTATGTTATCGCCTGATATGCGGGCGTGGCCTTAAATTATCCCAAGCAAACGCAGCGGCTTTTGTGAAGCCCGCGACCGCTGGTCTGTTTCCGTTGCGGGAGCCGCCACGGCGATATGGCGGTGACCGGCGAGCGTCGCTGAAACGGCAGAAACCCCGGTGGGGGAAACCGGGGTTTCGCAAGAGGACGATCGGGTCAAGGGGAAACCCGTTTGACCGTCCTATGTGGCAAACGGCACGGGCATCGGTGCGGTTCCCCGCTTCGACACCTAGCGGTACCATAGGCACTTCGCTGGCAGGGTGCCAAAGGTGCGCTAGCGCAACACCGGATCAAAATCGCGACCGGGCGTCGCACTCCAGGAACCGTTGGAAATTCGCTCTATGTCATCAACCGGCACGCCAGATACCCCCAACTCCCCACAACCCAACATACGTTCGCCGCGATTATCAGCATGCGAAAGCGGACGATCTCGGACCGGTGCACAATCCGCTCCGGCGCCTGCGGCCACAAGTCCTGATCCCGATAACCTGGCGATGGCATCACTTGAGCGGCCGCATCGTCCACGGCTCGTGCCTGGGCGTAGGCACGCTCTAAACCATCACAGCCCACCACGGAAGGGTCAGAATGTTCGATCGAGGTCAACGGTCAGCCGGACCGGCCCCGATCTGGCGGGTCTCCCCGGAGCGCGATCAACCTCGGCGCGCGGCATCGATTTAATCCAGCGCGCTTCCCGGAGCTAGCGCAGCGCCAAGCGCATGCGTCGAGCGCGTCCACCCTGAAGTGACCGCTTTAGACGGTGACCGTCGTTCCGTCGAATTTTGTAATCGTGAATTCCTCGAAGTTCTCCCCGGGGTAGTTATTGCGCTGGTCGGAAAGGATGCTGAGCGCCACCGCCTCGCCGAGCAGCAGCCCGTAGTCGGAATCGGAGCACCAATGAACCCCCGCGAGGTCGCGTGCCTGACCGATGTTCGAAGCGAGCTTGTTGATTTCACCGTTGAGCGTGATCTGGCCCGCATCCAAGCCGGTATAGGGGACCAGCGCCGTCCCATCCTGGCTCGCGGTCACGATGGTGCCGTTTCTGGGGAGGCTGGTGTAGAGAACGCTGCCGTCAAACGCCGCTTTGAGAATCGTTGCGCACGCCCCCGCCATCGTCCCGTGGCCTTCTGGGTAAGAGGGATGCTGCGGCGATCCTTCAGGAAAGGCCTGAGGAAGAAAATAGGTGCCATATCTGGCAAATACGTTTGCCACCGCTTTGGAGTTCAGTGCGCCGCTACGCAGGGGGTAATCCGCCTGCCCCGACTTGGTCATGTGCACCAGGCCGCCGAACGCCTCGGGCCTCAAGGCGCGATGGACGAACCACTTGGCGTACCAGGCGGCTTTCAACGCGCGCGCGACGACCTCTCCCATCATCCCTAAAAAGAATGGCACGCCAAAGGTTCCGAAACCGGATTGCTTCTTGTAATCCCGATAGGGGTTCCCCGGGTTGAGCGGCGCGCCGTTTTGAGAGAGCACCATCCCAGCATTGTAAAAGGAGATGAAAAGGCCGCCGAGTGGATCGGTATGAACGAACATCGCGAAGTCGCGACCGGTACGAATGTAACGCGGTACGGGATCGACTACGTTCTGCACGAATGGACCTTGTCCATTCTCGACCGCCAACCAGGAGGTCTGGTCGGTCATGTAATCGATGCCGGGGACATACATGCTCATTTTCCCGTTCATGGCATAAGGGCCGTAGCTGAACGGAGAGAGCAAGAGTTGCGAGACATAGGGTCCGATCACGTCGGCGGCGGTAAATCCCCTGAACAAGGTCTGCGGCGTGACGAGGCCACTGGATCTCGGTCCCGTGAAGCCCGGCATTGAAGACAATTCCGCGGCCGCCGCTTGCGCCAGTGGATTGGATTCATAGTCGGTGAAGTTCACGTCTCGGCAAAGGGCCATCCAGTAGAGCTCGACCGCCTGGGCGGCCAGCTCCCGGCTCGAGACCGAGGGGAAGGCAGGGATCGCTAATTGGTGTGAATCGGTTCCTTCGAGGTCCAACGAGAGGCCCGCTAGGGGGTTCACGAACGGCACGTTGCCACCGAGTGGGACCTCTTCGAATGCCGCCGCCGTGCCCTGCCGCACGGCGTTCAAAAACGAGAGATAGGCGCTCCGGTTGACCTCGCCGATCGCGTTGTGCGGTAGGCCTTTCGAAAAATTTCCGATAAAGTTCGGATAGTACTGCTCGTCCCGATTGGTAATTTGCTTAGGCGTGGGAAGCGCGGCCTCCGAGCGCGCCGCCTCCAAGCGAACCTGGAACGAAACGGCAGCTCGTTCGCCGGCTGGGCCGTTGGAGCCGGCAAGCGGGTCCTGACCGGCCTCGGCCGATGATCCGAAAGGAACCGCCGCCCCCGCCACAGTGATCGCTGCCGCAGCGGGGATGCGGGTGAAGAATTCCCTCCGGTTGGCTAAAATGTCGTGGTCTGCGGCGCGGCGCACGCGACGAATCGACTGGGAAACGTTCATGGCTAGTCTCCTCAAGTTCTTATTTGAATGGCGATTTGTTGCATCTCAAGCGTTTTTCGGACCGCAAACCCTCCTCGTCGGCTAGTGTAGCCATCCTGAATGTAAAACGCTCGTACGGAGGGAATTATATCGTAAACTGGATCTTATGCTCCGCCGACTGGTTGCGTAACGTGACCGCTTCCTTGCATCCGGCCGATACCGAATTTTCCGCTGCAGAACCGCACCTATCTCGGCGATATCGTTCACAAGGGCCAATTCCATCCCGGCGAACACACGCCGATCGTCGATCAGCCGTTGTGGGATGCCGTTCAGGAACAGCTCGCCGGCAATACCGCCACGCGCCGATGCGGCAGACGAACGCGCCAATCCAGCCTTCTTGCCGACATGCTGTTTGATGGCGACGGCGACCGCATGAAAATTCAATCGCGACAACGCCGTTGCAATCGCGCACAAGGTCCGTGAGCGCGCTGGCGACGGCGCTAGGCGCGCGGGCCACCACGAAGCAATCCCGGTTTACCGGCAAGGACACCAGCGGAAGCGGTACGACTGTCAATGGACCCTCCGCGGCAAGCGTAGCCGTCCAACTAAACGTGCAAAGCGTCAGAGGGCCGTCGGGTCGGCGTTAGTCACTCGAATTCCCGGCGCGATCCGGCACCGACCGCCAGCCAGATCAGTCACCCGATGCGGTCGACGGGCGCCGTATCGCTGGGTAATCTCGGCCGGATCGGGCTCGACCTGATGCCGGCATTCCCTTGCACCAAACGATCAACCGGACGCGGCCGGCGGCAGCGTTGCCGAGTGTCATCGGCGGGCCGGGCTTGGATTTCATCGGGAAGGTATGCCTAGCCCTCTCACTTTGGCCCGGTCGGCCCTGTTGCCCCGAACCTGATGCCGCTGTCCGCCCCTGCCGGCCCGGTTGGGCCAAGAGCCCGTTCAAACCTCTCTGCGGTACGACGTCCCGGGCCATCCGACGCCTCGCACGCAGACCATCCCGGCCATCCACCAGACCGCAATCGAACATCAGGATTTGCCCCATACCTGCTGTTCGCAATACTCTTCTGATCGGCTCAGTAGGATGGAGACCGGACACCTGTCACCTGCATCGCAGACACGCGCCTGACGGGTTCCATCTGTCGGATTTTGAAATCTGACGCTTCGTGCCCTTTAGAGGGCGACGCTCGACTGCAGCTAACCGAGATCCAGGCCGTAGATTTCTTGCATCTCGCGCACCCCGCGTAGCGCGTGGCAACCCAAGGGAACGAGGCGGCAGTTAGCGTCGACCGCTGCGGCGAGTTCGGCAGAGACCAGCACTTGGCAGCCGAGCGGCTCGCACAAAGCCTCGATGCGGGCGACCTCGTTAACTGCCGGGCCGATCACGGTGAAATCAAGCCGGTCGACGGCGCCGATGTTGCCGTACTGCACCTCGCCGAGATGCAGTGCGAAATCGACCCCGACCGTCGGTTTGCTTGCCTCGCGGCGCGCGGCATTCAGCCGATCGACGGCGCACACCGCCTCTGCGGCGGCCTCGAGCGCGCGGCGGCACGTCGTGCCGCGGGTTGCGTTGTCGAACGGAAAGATCGCGAGCATGCCGTCGCCGATGAACTTCAGCACCTGCCCGCCGCACGGTCGCAACGGTGCGGCCAGTGCTTCGAATACCTCATCGAGCAGCGCAATAACTTCGGAGCCCGGCATGCTGTCGGCGATCGCCGTGAAGCCGCGGATGTCGGCATACCACAACACCGCGCGTATCCCCTCTACCGAGCCGCGTTCGACCGCGCCGGCGTGTACCCGCCGTCCCGCATCTTCTCCAAGGTAGGCGGCGAGCAGGCCAGCAGCAATCCGGCGGCCGGCATACGATGCGATCGCGAGCGAGACGACCGGCAACACGGCCTTCAGTAGCACCAGATCGTCGTCGCGGAAGCCTTCCGGCCTATCGGTCGCGAAGGAATAGCCGATCCCGTTGCCGCGCGACACATCCTCCCCATCGCCGAAGCCGACGAGCGCAGCAAAATAATCGGTGGCACCTGCGCGGCGGCGAGATCCTCGAGCGGTGTAAAATCGAGGAGCGCTTCGGACCCTGCGAGCCGCCGGCGCAGATGCAGCAAGGGCCGACTCTCTTTGCCCTGTTCGTCCGCCTGGCGCCGAAGGTGGCCGAAGACGCTCGCCTGCAGATTCTGCTCGTACCGGTTGCCGCGCGCGAATTGGGCCGGCCGCTCGATCCCACTGTCGCGCCACCATGTGTAGGCATAACCGCCCCATTGAGGATGCAATGTGCGCATTCCTGCGAAGGCGCGCCACAACGGCACGCCGGCGATGACAAGGCGCTGACAGAGACCGTCAAACAACGGAGCGACCTCGGTGCCGCGCAGTCCCTCGCCGACCGCCCAGACATGCAATTCAATGATTTTTCGCCCGAGCGGGTCGTCGAAGCTCTGCAGCAGAGGCGGCAGCGGAGACGGACTTGCAGTGTCGGGCATGACACAAGTCCTTTTCTGGTCTCTTGGTATTGCCGGCCCTAATCGACCGACCATTGCGGGACGCTACGCTCCGCATACTCGGCACGCAAGCGTGTCGCAGGTGCGGTCCGGATTAGGCGTCATCTATGGAGTAGGGCCGTTGACGTTGGGGAACCATTGACTTCTGACCGCCTCACCGCGGCAGATCGCATCGATCATTCAGCCGTTCTTGGGGCGCGTCGTTCGATCGCTAGCCCGCGGGTGACCGCCTTCGGCGCGAAGCCGTCATCGAGCAAACACAGACGCTGATCGGCGCTCCAGCCAACTCGACCCCCTCGACTTCGCCTTTGGTGAGAGTCGGCTCCGGGTCATCTCCGGCTGTGCCGGCCCGCCAGCGGCGTGGCAGGTCAACCTTAATAAGCGGACCCCCGAACTCGAGCGCGCTCACCTGGCGATCCGTCACCCGCCGGCCGGACGACAACGTGTTAGTTTAGACCTGCTCAGTTGACCCTTTCAGACCCGCTGCACGGCGAACAACCCACCGCAGATCGTGTGGTCTCGGCTGAGTAATTCCATGCTCGGATCCGGCCAAACAACGCCACAAGATTATCCGGAAAGGAGTGGCTTTGGTCGGCGAAGAGAGCGTGAGTGGGGTCACGGCGGAACCGCCGCCGGGTCTATCAGGAGCACCCACTCATGCGCGTTTATATCATCGGCAATGACGGGATCACGCTGTGCCGCAAGGCTGCCGGCGGCAGTCAATGACGGAGAAATTGCCGTTGCATCGAATGAGGAGCTGCACGCTGCCCCGCTCAGCGCCAAGCGGTTGCTGGCGCTGTGGAACGCTCTGCCCGATGTCGAAAAGCGAAAGAAAGTTGGCGACCGCGAGGCGCTGATCGATCAGCTGTGGTCGGCAATCGAGGCCTTGCCGAACCCCGAGCCGCAACCCGACCCGAAGCCCCCCTCCAAGCAGGAGGTGGTGATTGCGATGCTGCGTCTGCCCGAGGGGGCAACGATCGACGAGGTGGCGAGCGTGACCGGCTGGCAGCGCCATACCGTGCGCGGCGTCTTCTCGGGAACCTTGAAGAAAAAGCTCGGGCTCACTCTTGCCTCGGCCAAAGAAGAGCGCGGCCGGGTCTACCGCATCGCCGAGTTCGGCGAACCTATGAAAACCCCACTCCACGACGCTTCGGCTCGCCAGCACTCTGGCGAGCCGTCCTCTGGTCTCGCCGCCAACGATGGCCGAAAAGACCGACCTCGAAATCGGGACCTGGCTAAGCTTGATCGCGAAATCGCCGAGTTGGCCGGTCAGCCGACACAGGAACTGCGGCGTGTCTGGCGGACATTTTATCACACCGGACTGCCTCTGGGGTTCAGTCGCGATCTGATCATCAGGGGGGTCGCCGATAAGCTGCAACTGCGCGCCCATGGCGGCCCGACCCGCGCCTTGCAGCGCCGCCTTCGGACTTTGGCGGGAGAGTTCGAGAAAGGCGCTCGTTCTTTCGACCCCGGCGGAGCGCTGAACACCGGCGCGACCTTGGTGCGGCAGTGGCGCGGACGCACCCATACCGTCCTCGTGCGCGAGGACGGGTTCGAATACGAGGGCCAGCGCTATCGGTCGCTGACCGTGATTGCCGAGCGGATCACCGGGGCACATTGGTCGGGTCCCCGGTTCTTTGGTCTCGGCAAGCGAGCGCGTGCATCCTAGTCGCCGAGCCCGGCCAATGAAGATACCAGGAACCAGGCGGCGGAACGGAACAATCCGCTGTGGGATCTACACCCGCAAGTCGTCCGAGGAGGGGCTCGAGCAGGAATTCAATTCGCTGCAGGCGCAGCGCGAAGCCTGCGAGGCCTTCATCGACAGCCAGCGGCACGAAGGCTGGGTGTGCCTGCGCACGGCTTATGACGACGGCGGGTTCTCCGGCGCGACGATGGATCGGCCCGCTCTGCACCAGCTACTCGCGGACATCACGGCGGGGCGGATCGATACCGTCGTCGTCTACAAGATCGACCGGCTGACCCGCTCGCTCGCCGATTTTGCCAAGATTGTCGAGATCCTCGATGCGAGGGGAGCGTCCTTTGTGTCGGTGACGCAGCAGTTCAACACGACGACCTCGATGGGGCGCTTGACCCTGAACGTTCTGTTGTCCTTCGCACAGTTCGAGCGCGAGGTCATCGGCGAGCGCATCCGCGACAAGATCGCCGCCTCGAAAAAGAAGGGGATGTGGATGGGTGGCGTACCGCCGCTCGGGTATGGAGTGCAGGACCACAAGCTCGTCATGATCGATAGCGAGGCGGATACCGTTCGTTTGATATTCCGCCGCTATGCCGAACTCGGCTCAGTTCGCTTGTTACAGGCGGAGCTCGAAGCGCGCGGGATCGAAAGTAAGTCGTGGACGAGCGCTTCCGGGCGACTCGTCGGCGGCAAGTCGTTCTCGCGCGGCGCGCTCTACCTGATGCTGCAGAACCGCACCTATCTCGGCGAGATCGTTCACAAGGGCCAATTCCATCCTGGCGAACACACGCCGATCATCGATCAGCCACTGTGGGATGCCGTTCAGGAGCAGCTCGCCGGCAATACCGCCCGGCGCCAATGCGGCAGACGAACGCGCCAATCCAGCCTCCTTGCCGGCATGCTGTTTGATGGCGACGGCAACCGGATGACGCCAAGCCATGCCGGCAAGAAAAGCACGCACTACCGCTACTATGTCTCCGGCTCGCTGATCACGAAAGATCGGACCGAGACCTCCGCCGGGTTGCGGATTCCGGCGGTGGAGATCGAGCAGCTCGTCAGCGGCCGAGTGCACCGATGGCTTCTCGATCCCGGCAGCATCTACAAATCGACTTCCGGACGGCTCGTGGACTCATCAGTCCAGCAGCGTCTTCTCGCGCTGGCCGCAGACATCGGCAAGCACTGGCCCGAGTTGCCCGTCGCCGGCAAGCGTGCGGTCCTCGCTGCCCTGATCGAACGGATCGAGGTGAGGGTCGACCAGATCGACATCCATCTCCGCCCGCTTCGGCTCTGCGCGCTACTCGATCTACCCGCTACACCATCGCAAGGCGTGAACGACGACGAAATTGAGCTTTTGTCCGTGCCGGTGCGGCTGCGCCGTTCCGGGCGGGAGATCAGAATGGTGATCAATGGGACGGATTCGTTTGCCGCGAAACCTGACGCGCGATTGATCAAGCTGCTCCTCAGGGCGCGCCGCTTCAACGCGACACTCGCCCAGGGCGAAGGTGTTCCGTTTGCCGCACTCGCCGAGCGGGAAGGGGTCAGCCGGTCCTATTTCACGCGGCTCGTCCGCCTCAGCTATCTGGCGCCGGATATCACTCAGGCCATCCTCGATGGGCGGCAGCCGCCCGATTTGACGGCAGAGAAGCTGCTCGAGCACTCTCGTCTGCCGCTTGCCTGGCACGATCAGCGGACCGTGCTCGGCTTTGGTTAATCCAGATCCGAATTTCAAAGACTTACCCTACGCTGAGCCCGGAGAGGTCCTGACTTCGTCCGGACCGTCCTGGCACTGTCGCCACTACATCAGCCTCACTGCGGTACTGGAATTCGGCCCGACAGAGACATTGCCGCCCGTCGGAGCGATATCAAAACATCCCGGCGTCTCTGCCGACGCGGTCGCCAAGCCATCCGCGCAAACCCGCGCGGAAAGCCGGGTTCTCGACCTTCGAAAGCGGCTGCGGGAGAGAGACAGACTGTCTGCTGGAGGGAGATGGATTCGAACCTTCGGTACCCCGGCACAAGAGCCCGGGATTTCCGACGCATTCCGCGACATCGATGTCCAAAGCCGTAGCATCGAGTTCGCACCTTGACTCAGCGCTGGAGGAGGCAGTCGCAGGCGAACTCGTCTCTGAAACCTCCAAATTCCCTGCTAGCTGGGAAAATACAGGGAATTTTGTTCGCCTAGGCCTCCGAGTGCGACTATTGGCCCGAAATCAACAGCCGAATTCAATGGTTTACGACCCAATTCCCTACGCATCGGAACAGG
>CAVSZA010000060.1:0-29533 GCA_963732095.1 uncultured Alphaproteobacteria bacterium | reverse complement strand
GCGACCCCGGAGCTCGGATGCCGCGTGAAGCCGGCAACGTGCATCTCGTAGATCACGGTCGTGGCGAACGGCCGGCGCAATGGCGCATCACCCTCCCAGTCGTAGATACCGGGGTCGACCACCACGCTCTTCATGGCGATCGCATTGTTCTCACCGTATTGGCTCGCCGCGTGGCGAGAATACCCGTCGGGCACAACGACAGCGCGCCCATAGGGATCGAGGAGCGCTTTGGTCGGATCGAAGCGCAGGCCGCGCTCGGGATCGAAAGGGCCATCGGCGCGATATGCATAAATCTGCCCGGGACGGATGCCGGGCACAAAAACGTGCCAGTAATGGTAGGTGCGATGCGTGCGCGCATCGAGCTCGATCACTCGCGTTGGGTGCGTGCCGCCGACATCATCGAACAGCAGGAGGTCCACCCGGCTCGCCTGCCGCGAGAACACGCTGAAATTGACGCCCCCGGCGAGAACGGTGGCACCGAGCGGGAAACTGCGACCCCTGTCTACCAGCCTTTGAGAAGCTCGGGATTCCGCGAATTCCGGCTCTATTTCTTCAAAGGCAGTGCGCAGCGCCGTCGGCGCGTTGCGCCGCCCGAAGAGCTCTTCATCGCTCATGTGCTCTGTTGGCACCGGCATCCTGGCTGATATCTTCAATTAAGCCTGCAATTCTGTCGCGAGCCGTCGAACCCGCCTTTAACCTCGATCAAGCCGGCGCGACGTTTGGCTCGGGTTCGCTCACATATCATGAATTCGATACCCGGCTTTGACCTAGATCAAAGTTCTGGCCCGTCGGCATCTTTATCGTTCGACACACAGACCCGGCGGCAGGGTCTCATTGGGCCCGCGTCAACGCCGTCTAGCAGGTTGGCCAGCGCGAATTACGCAGTGGAACAGTCAAAATCATTGCCGCAACGGCGGTCCGCGTACGCCAAGAGCCATGCTGGTAGGCTTTATCCACGCCACGTTGGACTCGGTGGTCTTTGCTACCAGGTGAGAAAGAAGCCTATATCGCCAGGCATCCCACCCGGGTACTCCAGGACCTGAGCCCTGAGATGGAAGCCGAGCGGCCGAAGGTGATCGCGCCAGAATTCGTAGCCGGCGCGAGGGCGGCCCTCCAAAGTCTGGTCCCAGTCGGGCTCCGAATTGTTGATCCTTCGCCCATGATCAGTGCAGAGGCTGTTCGGAAAGCGGTAAACCTGAACTTCGCTGTGTCCGCGTTCTGCTGCCCGGTCTACCAGCTGCATGACGAGCTCCGTCACCTGTTTGGGCGTTCTGTCCGGCGGTTTGTGAAACTCTTCCATTACCGTCTTCTGCTTTTCCTGTTGTTCCTTCAGCCGGCGCATCTCCTCAGCGGCCTTGGCCGCTTCACGCTCGGCCATCCGGCGCCTGAGATCGGCAGCGGAGAACGTTCCGGTGTTGCGATTTTCGGACATAACGTTTCCCTCCCTTCTATGCGATGTTCGGGCGGCATCGTCGACCACGAAGCGATTGACCAGGCGGTGGAATGCGAACTCTCCGAGCCGCTCGGCAAGCGCGGTCGAGCCCTCTATATCGATGAACAGGAACACGCGCTCCTCCAGCCGTGGCCGGTAATAGTAGCCGGTGATTGAAATTGAGCAGCACATTCTGTCCGAGCAGGTGGTTGATGTCATCGATGAACCTTATGGCTAAAACCACGGCAAACGAGAACAGCACGTCCTGGCGCCGAATTGCCAAGCCGGCCGCTACATCCGCCGGGGCAGGAAACAGCCCGGCTCCGATAACAAGACCGACCAAAACAATAAAGAGATAGAAGACGGTCTCAGTAAGTCCCTGATAGGCTGCGGGAGCCGGCGCTGAGGCAGCATGATGGCGGCCAATCGAGTTGGGTGTGGGGTCCTCATTCTCCATGACTCGGCTCGACACTTCTACGCTTGGAAAATATAATAATTGGTCGTTGACGACCTGTTGTTCGAGCCGGCTGCAGCTCCGACCGCGGTTCCGGTAGCGGCGCCGGCCGCATAGGCGCCCCAGTAGCGTCCGTTACCATAATATCCATCACCGTAGTATCCGCGGCCATAGTTTCCGCTGCCATATCCGCTGTTGCCATAGTCATTGACATTGCCGTAGTTCAAGGTGTTGCGGGCGGCATTGACATTACCGGAGTTCAAGGGGCCTGCCGCAACATTCCCGGAGGCATGTCCGGCAGGGCCTGCCGCGATATTCCCAGAGGCATTTCCCGCGGGGCCGGCTGCCACGGCACCGGGCCCGCCGCCCTGCAGGGGACCCGGTAGGCCGCCGCCCATCGGGCCACCCGGGCCGCGGCCCGGCAGAGCCGGTAGGCCACCGGCCATCGGGAGACCCGGCAGGCCACCGCCCACCGGCGGAGCCGGGAAACCGCCACCCAGCGGCGGCAGGCCTCCCATTGGCGGGCCTCCCATCGGGGGGCCACCCATCGGCGGGCCACCCGGCGGGGGACCGGTGGGCCCTGGGCGAATACGTCTGAAGCTGCTGCCGTTAAGGCGAGAAGACCGACGAAAGTCAATTTCAGATGTTTCATCGCTTGCTCCTTTCTTTCCCGGCGCGACGGCTCGATCCAGCTCGATCTCTAGCGCGCCGGCGAGTTGGAAGGTGCTGGGAACCCCGTTCAGGTCAGGGGCTGAACTATGGCGGTCTGCGGAACATCGATTTTCTGGATCGAGACGGACTGAGGTGTCTTGATCCGGAACCAGATCACGTAGAGCGCCGGAAGGAAGACGAGGGTCAAAACCGTCGCGACCGCCAAGCCGCCCATGATCGCGTAGGCCATCGGACCCCAGAAGACGGTTGGCGCGATCGGGACCATGCCGAGGATTGCGGCTGAAGCCGTCAGCAGGATCGGGCGGAAGCGGTGCGTCGTGGCCTCGATGAGCGCATCCCAGGGGTGGCGCCCATCTGCCTTCTCCTTCTCGACCTGGTCTATAAGAATGACCGAGTTGCGGGCGATCATGCCGGTGAGCGCGAGCACGCCAAGGATCGCCACGAAGCCCAAGGGCTTATGGGAGAGGAGGAGGGCGCCGACGACCCCGATCATACCCAGAGGGGCCACGCTGAGCACCAGGAATATGCTGTTGAAGCTCTGGAGCTGAATCATCAGCACCGTGAGGATCAGAATGAGCATCAATGGCAGAACGGCGGCGACCGACACCTGCGCCTTGTTGCTTTCCTCGACTGTGCCGCCAATACCGATATGGTACCCGCTCGGCAGGCTGGCATTCAGTGCCGCGATCTTCGGCGCCAGCGCCTGCACGACCGTGGCCGCCTGTGTGCCGGGCACGACGTCGGCCTGCACCGTCACGGTGGGCCGCCGGTCGCGGCGCCAGACGATCGGGTATTCCTGGCCGTACTCGACAGACGCGATCTGAGTTAAGGGAACGGTCTGCCCGTTCGGCAGCGGCACTTGCAGCGTGCGGATCGTTGATAGCGACATGCGCTGCTCGGCCGACGCCCGAACCAGCACATCGACGAGATAGATCCCGCTGCGCACCTGGGTGGCTGTGACGCCGGATACGACCGCGTTCAGGGACAGGGCCAGCTGCTGGGAGCTCAGGCCCAGGAGGCGAGCCTGATCCTGGTCGACCCTGATCCTGATCGTGCGCAGCGGCTCCATCCAGTTGTAGTTGACGTTTTCTGCACCGGGGGTAGACCCTATCTCCTCAGCGACCTGGAACCCGATCGCTCGCACCTGGTCCGGCTCCGGTCCACTCACCCGGTATTGCAGCGGCCATCCGACGGGCGGGCCCAGCTCCAGCGGGTAGACCCGTCCGACAACGCTCGGGAACTCGGTCGCCAGCGCTTGCTCGAGCCTCGCCTTCACGCGCTCCCGCTGCTGCAGTCCCTTGGTGACGACCACAGCCTGGGCGAAAAAGTCGTTGGGGAGCTGAACGTTGAGCGGCAGATAGAATTGTACTGCGCCCTGTCCGACATAGGTGCTCCAGTGGTCCACGTCCTGATCGTTCTTCAGGAGCTTGTCCACCTGGGCCGACACTTCCTGGGTTGCGTAGATCGAAACGTTCTCGGGCAGCTGCAGGTCCACCAGCAGCTCGGGCCGGTCAGATGCCGGAAAGAACTGCTGTGGCACGAAGCGCATGCCGTAGAGAGCTGCTCCGAACACGGCCAGCGTGAGGAGGACCGTGACCCAGCGCGCCCGCATCGCCAGCGCGAGGAAGCGGCGGAAGACCCGCATGATCGGGCCGGGCTCCTCCCCGTGCACCGCCCTGGGCTTCTTGAGGATCCAGACGCCGAGCAAAGGTGCAAACAGGGCTGCGACACACCAGGACGCTATCAGTGCGATGCCGACGACGGCAAAAATCGAGAATGTGTACTCGCCCGCGGCGCTGCGCGCGAACCCGATCGGGACGAACGCCGCAACCGTGACCAATGTGCCGGTTAGCCTTGGAAGGGCGGTCGAGGCGTAGGCGAAAATGCCGGCCTGTTCCTTCTCATCACCTCTTTCCAGCCGGGTGACCATTGCCTCGATCGTGATCATGGCGTCGTCGACCAGCAAGCCGAGGGCGATGATGAGGGCACCCAGCGAGATGCGCTGGAGATCGATCCCGAAGAATTTCATCGCCACGAAGACCGCAGCGAGGACGAGCGGGATCGAGAGCGCCACTACGGCGCCCGCGCGTAGGCCGAGGGCGACCAGGCTGACCGCGAGGACGATTCCGATGGCCTCCCACAGGGCCTCCATGAAGTCGTCCACCGCGTGCTCAACCGTCACGGGCTGGTCAGCTACGAGTGTCGGCTCGATGCCAACCGGGAGGTTCTCCGTGATCTCGGCCATCGCCTGCCCGATATTGCGCCCGAGGGCCAGGACGTCGCCGCCTGTGCGCATGGCGATAGCGAGACCGATTCCGTGATGTCCATTGACACGGAACATCGGCTGCGCAGGATCGGCGGGCCCGCGCGTGACGTGAGCGATGTCGCCCAGGCGAATGATTCGACCATTCTTTGCGACGAAGTTGACGGCAAGAACGTCCTTTTCGGACAGGAACGCACCCGAGACGCGGACCAGGATCTTCTCGTCCGCGGTCTGCACGACGCCCGCAGGGGTGACGGCGTTCTGGGCCTGCAGCGCGGCGATCAGTTCGGCGCGGTCGACCCCGAGCCCTGCCAACTGCTCGGTTGAGAATTCAACGTAAACGCGCTCGTCCTGGGCCCCGAGAATGTCAATCTTGGAGACATCCGGCTGCTGGAGCAGCTGCTTGCGGACGTCAACGACGTAATCCCTCAGCTCCCGGTCTGTGAATCCGTCCGCGGTGAAGCCGTAGACGATGCCGTAAGTGTCGCCGAACTCGTCGTTGAAGCCGGGGCCGACGACTCCCTGGGGCAGCGTGTTGCTGATGTCGCGCACCTTCTTGCGCACCTGGTACCAGATGTCCGACACCTGAGCCGGGGGCGTCGAGTCCTTCAGGTAGACGAAGATCGTGGTCTGCCCCGCGCTCGTGTAGCTCTTCAGGTAGTCGAGGCTCGGCGTTTCCTGCAGCTTGCTTTCGATGCGGTCAGTAATCTGCTCGAGCGTGTCGCTGACCGTGGCCCCTGGCCACGCCGCTTGCACCACCATGGTCTTGACGGTGAACTCCGGGTCCTCGCTCCGTCCGAGCCGGAAGTAAAACCCGATGCCCGCGATCCCGATGACCAGCATGAAATAGGTCACCAGGGAACGGTGCCGAAGCGCCCATTCGGAGAGGTTGAAGCTTTTCATCAGACGGCTCCCAGAACCCGGACCTTCTGGCCCGGGCGCAGCACTTGGACCCCGGCCGTGACCACAACCTCTCCGGTTTCCAACCCTTGCGAGATCACGACGGTGGCCGGATCGTGCCGCAGAACGTTGACCTCTCGCAGGGAGACACTCTTGCTCTGCGGATCGACGACCCACACGGCCGGGCGCCCGTTTGCCTCCGTGAGTGCGCTCGCCGGGATCTCCACACCGGGAGGCGCCGCCAGCTTGATGCGGCCCGTGACAGTGGACCCCAACTCCATGCCCTCGGGCGGATCAATGATACCGACCTTGACCTGCCACGTTCGGGTGGCGGAATCCGCCTGGGGTGAGACTTCCCGGACACGGCCGGTAGCCCGCACTGTCGGATCGTTGGTGAGGGCGATTTGCACCAGCGGATCGCGCGGGCCCGTCCGAATGTGCTGCTCGGGCACGTCGAAGACGGCGTCGCGTCCGCCCTGACCCGCGAGCTGCACGATCATCTGCCCGGCATGGACCACTTCGCCCGGCTCGGCGCCTTTCGCGGTGACCGCACCCGGGGCATCGGCGGACAACACCGTGTAGCTCAGCTGTTCCTGCGCAGTACGCACCTGTGCCTGAGCGGCGTCGACTTGGCCCTGGGCGGTCTCCAACTTCTGCCGCGCTTCGTCGAAATTGGCCCGGGAGGTCCACCCATCCTTCACGAGTTGCTGCTGCCGCCCGAAAGTGAGGCGCGCCTGTACCAGCAGCGCCTCTACCGATGCCAGGTTGGCTTGCGCCGTGTTCAGCCCGTTCTGCTGAATTTGGGGGTCGAGCCGGGCGACGACCTGTCCTGCCTTGAGCACGTCACCCACATTGACGGGCCGCTCGATCATCCGTCCGTCGAGGCGAAAGGCGAGGCTAGCCTGATCCTTGGCGCGGATGTGGCCCGTCAGCGAAACGGTCTCGCCTTCCGCGCCGCGCTCGACGGTAACCGTCCGGACGGGCCGGGCCTGGGAGGTGGGTGGTGCTGGCTTGTCGCAGCCCGTGACGGCCGCGACGATCAAAGCGGCGCACAAAATCTGAGGCTTGAACATTGACGCTCCCTTTCCAAAGAGGGCGAAGCCCTGCAAGCATGAGCGGCTCGGCCCAGAGTGGCGCAGCCCGCCGACCCGGCATTGATGCAGATCAATCGTTGCGGCTCCTGGCTCACTCGAGACTGCATTTCCGGCCGGCATCGTCGGGCCCCGAATTGTTGATCCTTCGCCCACGATCAGTGCGGAGGCCATTCGGAAAGCGGTAAACCTGAAATTCGCTCTGCCCGCGTTCTGCTGCCCGGTTTACCAGCTGCATAACGAGCTCCATTACCCGTTCAACGGGTCGCGAAGCCGGTAGCAGTAGCCGCCGAGAATGGAGTAGAAGTAACCCTCGGGACAGGATGGCAGCGGCGGCGGCGCGACTTGAACCGGTTGCGGCTTTTGCGGTTGCTCCACGCGAGCCGGGGTTCCGCGCAGCACCGTGACCCCCGCCGACGTTTCGTCGCCGAACGCTGCGCTGCTTATACCGGCGACAAGGAAGATAGCGGCCATCATCGCGTGCTGGATTGAGGATTTTGCGTCCTTTCTGGCCCTACCCGTGCTACGCACACCGATATTTGGCCTAACGCTGCTGCGGCCGCCCATTGGGGGCGCGGGCAGGCCACCACCCATCGGGGGAGGCCCCGGTGGGCCAAAGGCGAATGCGTCCGGCGCTGCGGCCGTTGGTGCGAGAAGACCGACGAAGGTCAATTTCAGATGTTTCATCACTTGCTCCTTCCTCTTCCGGTGTTCAGAGCTCGCGTCCCGCACCGTGCCGCGGGACCCTTGTTTGCACCATAACATGCACCCATATGCACTATATGATGCAATGCACTAAGGGATGTAGTTAGATGCACACTAAAGTGCAAGAGGGCTTCCGAACGAAAAATCGCATGGGCTCGAACGATTCCATCTCGAAAGCCCGGGGCGGCGGCTCGCGAGAGGCCATCGTCGAAGCGGCCGAGCGCCTGTTCCTGGAGCGGGGCTTCGGCTCCGTCACGATGGACGAGCTGGCCGAGGCCGCCGGCGTCGCCCGGCGGACACTCTACAATCAGTTCGCCAGCAAGGAGGAGATCTTCCGGGAGATGCTCCTTAGGGTGTCGGGTCAGCTCGAGGACGCATTTCCGCCCGGCATCGAGACCCGGGGCGAGGTCGAGGACGTGCTGCGCCTGATCGCGCGCATGATTCTGGGGCTCCACAAGAACCCGGAATACCTTGGGTTTCTCCGCATGGTAGTGGCCGACTCCCGCCAGTTTCCCTGGATCGCCGAGGAGTTCGCCGCCGTCATGGAGCCTCAAGCCGAGCGGCTGACGCGCTATCTCGCGCATCTGACTGCGATGGGCATCCTGGACTGCCGCAGTCCGATGCTTGCGGCTCACCAGTTCATGGGGATGCTCAACCAGCTGTCTCTGTGGCCCTGGATGACGGGTCGCAAGCGCGTACCCGTTCCGGAAGAGGACATAATCGAAGAGACGATCCGGATGTTCCTGCAGCATTACCGGCGCCCGCGAGCGAAAAGGCACGGCCGTGACAGCGCAGGCACGACGCGCAGGGCTCGCTCCGTAGTGCCAACTGCGCGGTGACAGCCCCGGCATGGTTTGCCTGCCGAGATTCGTGCTCGCTTTGGGGGCAACTCCCGACCAACTGGGGATGTGCCGTAGGATCGCGCCGAAGCTGCCGTTCGCGTGACCTGAGCCGACCTTGACGGCAGTGGAGTGCCTGTCATGCTTTGTGCCCGTCACTGCTTGAGGACGAAGCCGACGACTTGGGTGGAGTACCATTGGCCTCATCGGGCTTTGTATTCTCGTGCTTGCTTGTCAATCACAGCAAGTAAATCTGCTGATGCATTTTCAACATCGACGTATTTGTCCTGGCCGGCCCGGCTTTGTGCAGCGAGAATACTGCAGCGATGGACATTCTCAAAATTGCCAAATGGAAATTCGTAATACCTCCTACTTTCTTCTTTGTACTCGTTGTTTATTCCCAAGAACCAATTGCCGTATTCGAAGAACCCATTCTTTTCGATGAATTCGTTCTCGATTTGCGTGGACGGATGGTGGTCGCTCCACGCGTCCCTTTCGTCATCGGTAAACTTACCCTCCTCGATAAGCCGCTTGGCATGTTGATATGCGCGTTGGTTCAGCTTCACCGTCATGCGGTATATCTCTTCACAGAGTTAAGATTAGAAAATCGTCAGCGCTTGCCGCATTAGGCCGCCAAGAAACGACTTCTAGAGGGCGCTGGCCGCGGTCCCGGTGAGGAGATCGGCCTTGCGGTTAAGCGCCGTGATCAGAGCGTGGATGCCCTCGCTCTTCAGGATCGCAGCGAATTCCGAGCGGCGCATTGCGACTTCGCTGATTGCGCCGTCGACATAGATGTCGGAAATGAGCCAGCTGTCGCTGCTGCGGCGCACCAAATAATCGACTTTGACGGGCTCACCATTGGCCTTGGTGATCCGGCTCTTCACCATCGCGCCGGCGGGGGCGGGTTGCTCGCCCATCACCTCGAATTTTTGACCGGCATAGCCGTCGAAGCGGTCGGCATAGATTGCCGAGATGTATCTTCCGTAGCTTTCGGTCATCTGCTGGCGCTGCGCATCGGTCAGACTGGACCATGACGGACCGACCGATAATCGCGCCATCGAGTCAATGTCGAAGCTGCGGCGAATGACCGGCGCCAATAGCGTGAACCGGCCACTTTGGCCCAGCGCTCGCGCGTTCTTCATCGTGTTGAGCAGCGCGTCATAGAGGCCTTGCACCGTCTCGCCGCCGCTCGCCGGCGCGGCACAGACCGGGTAGGAAACGAGGCCGATAGCGAGCCCGGCGGCGAGCGCCGCAGCTTTAATTACCGGTGAATGAGCTTGTTTCATCACGTTTCCTCTCCTTTGCACGAAAGAGCAGATCGATCTGTGTGTTGGACGAATATTCATGGTCATAGTGGCTTTTCGCGATCAGGTTGAGCGAGGCCGGATTGCAAGACCATTGTCGGATGGCTCCACGGTGCGGCTCAGCTTCGCCCAGCGCCCCAAGAGATAAGGCGCGAGGCCTGTGAAGTCCTTTGGACGGAGCTGTGTAAACCTGTGAAATTCGGTGGGCGCCTTGGGCTGGCTTGCCAGCGGCCCGTCTCAAAAGAATCTGTGATTTTCTGTGACGGCCCTATAATGGCGGCCGATGGATACTGCTTCCGAAGCACCTGCGGACATAGCGTTCGGGCGTTTCCTCCTGTTGCCGCATCGCCGCGAATTGCTCGCCGACGGCGGGCCGATCAAACTCGGCGGTCGCGCCTTCGACGTGCTGATGGCGCTGATCGAGGCGCACGGCGCAGTGGTTTCCAAGAATGCGTTGATGGCGCGCGTGTGGCCCGATCGGATCGTCGAGGAAAACAATCTCCAGTGGCAGATTTCGGCGTTGCGTGCCGCCTTTGGGCCCGACCGCGACCTGATCCGTACGGTATCAGGACGCGGCTACCAGTTCACCGGAGAGATCAACGCCGTATCCACTAACCCGGAGGCCCGTGCCGGCAAGGCAATAGCGGACGCGCCGCCCGATACCCGCGCAGCCCGTCCCGACGCGGGGATCCCCGGGGAGTTGCCGCCGACGAACTTGCCGGAGGCGATTTCCGAGCTGGTTGGCCGCGATGACGTTCTCGCCGAGATCCTGAGCCTTGCCGCCACGCATCGGCTGGTCACGCTGACCGGCGCCGGCGGCATCGGCAAGACGCGGTTCGCTCTCGCCGCGGCGCGCCGGCTCCTTCCGCAATTTGCCGACGGTGTTTGGCTGGCCGAGTTTTCGCCGATCGCCGATCCCGGGCTCGTGCCCGTCACCGTTGCCACCCTTCGTGCTGGCTGGTGAAGGCGGCGCGGGGCGCTGAGAAAACGCAAGATGAGCACATTTCCAATGGGAGCTGCACGTCGGCTTGGGTGGATATTGCAGTGCCGCGGCCTAGCGATCTTGCGGGCCTATTTGAATCGGGTGCTAGCCAATGGGATGGGACTTTTCCCGATGCAGCATTTGTACTGGTGAGAAGCGTGGGCATTAAATCAGCCGGATAGGCAAAGCTGACGCTCACCACCGATGTTCGAAACGGGTCAAACTGAGACCGCCTTACGGCTCAGGCTCGGTCAGCATTCGACTTAAAAAGCGGACGCTTGGGTTATCAGTTCGTTAGACTGTGCGCTATCCTCGTCAGTACGAGCCCAGTGTTCAGCCGAGCAATTCCATGCTCGAACTGCGCCCAACAACGCCACAAGATTATCCGGAATAAAGTGGCTTTGGTCGGCAAAGAGAGCGTGAGTGGGTCACCAGCGGCAACGGCCGCGGGATAAGTCAGGAGTATCCACCCATGCGCATCTACGTGATTGGCCATGACGGAATTACGCTGTGCCGCGAGCCATTGGCCACAGCGACTGAGGGCGAGATCGCCGTCACTTCGAAGGAGGAACTGCAGGCCGCCCCGCTCAGCGGCAAACGGCTGCTGGCGTTGTGGAATGCACTGCCCGGTGTCGAGAAGCGCAAAAAGGTCGGGGATCGCGCGGCGCTGATCGACCAGCTGTGGTCGGCAATCGAGGCGCTGCCCGACCCAGAACCGAAACCCGACGCGAAGCGGCCGTCAAAGCAGGATGAGGTCATCGCGATGCTGCGCCGGCCCGAGGGCGCCACCGTCGACGAGGTTGCGAGCGCTATGGGCTGGCAGCGGCACACTGTGCGCGGTCTCTTCTCCGGAACCCTGAAGAAGAAGCTCAGGCTCACTCTCGCCTCGGCGCAAGAGGAGCGCGGCCGGGTGTACCGCATTGCCGAGCCGGCGAGCGCATGAAACCTGCACTCGACGATGCGTCGGCTCGCCAGCATTCTGGCGGGCCCTCCCCCGTTCCCGTTCGGGGCGGCAACCGCAACGACCGAGCACGAGAGCCGGGCCTTGCCGATGACGGACAGGCTGGCGGGGACCGATGGTTTGCAGACTCACCGCTGGAGGGGGCAGTCACATGCGAACTCGTCTCTGTCTCAAAATTCCCTGTTAGCAGGGAAAATACAGGGAATTTCCGGAATTATGTAGCAGACGCACCTAACGGGCGAAAGGCGGGCCCGGGGTGGCCGGTCCCCGCTCGCTCCAATGGTGCCGTCTAGCTCCCTTATGGGAGCGCGGCGAGTTTTTTTGTGACACAATTCATGGTTCATGACTAATTACTCTTAAACCGGTATTCGGGCGCAGGAAAGGCGGCTTACCGACCGAAGATGTGAAGCCGTTGCCGCCGCTTCATCGTTCGCGCGGGACAGATCCCGCCATTCATCCGTGCTGGCAATTTTGTGTTCTCTGGTGAACTGCAAAAAAGAGTGCGCCGCCTTTATGAGGCTGCGAAGGGCGGCTTCGAGACACTCGGCGCGGTCGGGTTGATCATTGGACATCTTCGTTCAGCCTTCTTCTAACATGCTGGACGTTATGCCAGAGGAGGGTTGCTCAATCGTTAGGATGGACGTCTCGACCGCCGCGCAGGAAGTGGCTCACGTGGGTCAATAATGACGGGAGCATCCGCTCGGCTTGGCCGGGGAAAAGATATCGGCCTACGAGCCACCCAAACCCAAAGACTGATCCGGTCGTTGTCGTTATCACTGCGATAAACTCGGCCGCCTGTAAGCCGCTACCTCGCCACACTCGGGCGACACGGTTATTCGAGCACAAGCGGGACCAAGGCTATTGGCCTTTTGGCCACCATCTAACCCTGATGTTGCTAGGCGGGAAATAAACCCCGTTAAGTGTGTGCAGCGGCGAGACCGCAGACTTACTCGTCTGCGGCGATAGGACACCGAAGTCAACCGTATAATCAAACTTCGTCGTGTTTACGTGCACGCGTGGATTCTTGGTTGGCGATAGAAAGACGTTCACCATATGATCGTTGCCGCGACGCACCTCGGCAAACTCGACAACTTGGGTGATCGTTTGACCAGGGGCCACGGTGACTTCTTCGGTTTCCGCTTTTAAAGAAAAGTCTGGCCGTTTATCAATAGTGGTCATTTTTTTCAAAACGTTACCGCCATTGTCGAGTATTTCGCATCTCCTAATTTCGGAGGGTTGCTTGAACCCCCACTCGTCAATATGAACAGATGCTCGCTGTGGCTGTGGTTCGTTGGTGATATTCCTAAGCCTTCTTTCTGTTCTTACTCTTACGAAAACTGAGCCTTCGTCTTCATCTAATCGATGTATGTCATACCACATATCATGTGCTTCACACATAAATTTGAATGATATAATTTTTTGGATTTCGGAGTGAAATTCCTCCGGCAAAACATATCCAATGGCGGCTCTAAAAACATCTGAGGCTATTTCGGATTTCATCCAACGGTCGATCGTTGCGCCAAGAACGGAGGATATGAGTAACGCAATTCCGATCTCCGTGGTGACTCCGTGATCCCATCGCCATTCGTTCCAGGCGGGGATGATGATCGCAGCGATCCCTGTAACGAATAAGATCGCCAGAACTGCCCAATATGGGAGGCGCCCTCTAATAGTCATTTCCTCGGCTCTTGATTGGCCTTCCCGTTTAGCCGAAGGATAGATCAGATCGGTGGTGCGCCAGAGAGGCAATTGGATAAGGCCCTTGCATGGCGCACCGCTCCCAATCGGGAATTTGCGACGTGGTCCGAAGTTCGTGCTGGCAAACATCATTATTCCGCGTAGACTGCTTCCACGCGGTCGGGCACGACCTTTGCCGGACAGGGACGCAACCCCTAGCCCAGGCTCAACAGAGTAACACGGAACGCAGGGCCGGTTAAACGCCGGCCAGCTTCCACTTGCTCGCGCGCCCCGCGCCGATATTCTCGATATTGCCGTCCCGATGCAACCGCTTCACGGTTGAGCCGACCTGTTCGCAAATCGCCGCCCCCAGGATCGCGTCTCCGCCATCGAACCCCTTGGCGGCGATAACCCGGCCCGCAATATCATCCGTACTCAACAGCTCGCCCGCTGCGGTTCGGAGCACGCCAAGGCAGAGCCGTGATAGCTCATTACGCCCGAAGTATCGGTTGCGGCGATAGATGCGCTTCGGTTTGATCTTTTCCGGGTCAAGATCGGCCGCGAGAACGCGGAGCGCGCCATCTATGTGCGTCAGATCGGCCCGGTGCTGGTCGAGTTGCCGTTGCAGCTTATCGATCATGCCAGCGAGTTCGCGGCGCTTTTCGATAAGGCCGGAAACGACGTGATCTTTTCTCGCGGTCACGCTGCCGCCCTCTGCCAATAGCCACGCCAGACTTCCGATTTCGCATGGCGTAGCGCCGCACCTGTCACGAACCGGAATTGCATGCCGTTCGGGACGCGGCGGTTGTCCTCACGCCAAGCCATCTCGTTTGCGTACTGATAGAGGTACTGACCGCTGATGCGGTGATGGACGCCGTATTCAGCGCGGCGCAGCCGGCTGAAAAAGCTCTCGGCCTGGTTCACGCTTGCGCCGTCCTCGCTGACATATTCGGCGGAGTGATTGACCCGTCGCATATCGATAGGACGCGTGTAGCCGCTCCCAGGCGTTCAATTCGTCGGCATGAACGACCGTGCCAGACGCGACGTGTTGACGAACCAGCGGCACCGCATCGCTCTCGCGCGGCACGATGAACGGCAAGGTGCGGCCCATGATTTCGCGCGCAACAACCACGACCTGGCGCTTGCCGGTCTGTTCCTCGGCAAGACGACGGTCAACGCGATCGGTTTTCTTGTTCGCCGGTTTCACATTGCCGCCGGCATACATGCCGTCAATCTCGACCGTGCCGGAAAGCTCGGTTTGATCCGGGTTGTGAACCTGCGAGCCCATTGCCTCGCGGAGCTTGTGGCTCAGCACGAAGGCGGTTTTGTATTGACATTGAGATCGCGGCCCAGGTGCAAGGCCGCGTGTCCCTTGGCACCGTTGACGAAGACGGCAATCGCCATCAGGTACGATCGGACCGGCAACTTTCTCGAATGAAACAAGGTGCCGCTCGTCAGGCTGAATTGCCTGCGGCAGCCTTTGCAGCGCCACAGAGGCCGGCAAGCATAGGCGTACACGTCCAAACAACCACATTCGGGGCAAACCGGCTCGCCAGCCGTCTCGGACCAGCGGATGCGCTTGAACGTGTCCCGCGCTTCCTCATCAGACATCCGCGCCACCGGTCCGAGGGACAGGCTCCTTGCGGCTGCGGTGAGAAGAAAGTGTTGGGGCACGGGCCACCAAAAATGACTGACATAAACAATATATGTCCATTCCTGTGTAGGTCAACAATTTTTGTGGACAGTAACAAAATTTTCTCCTATCTCTCACGGCATGTCGCCTGAGCAAAGCCGCGCGGCGCGTGGCTGGTTAGGATGGTCCCAAACTGAGCTGGCAAAACGCGCAAGCGTGTCACTCAGCACGGTCAGAGATTTTGAGAATGCGCATCGGGTGCCCATCGCGAACAACCTCGATGCCCTACGAAGGGCGATTCAGGGTGCTGGTATTGAATTCATCGATGAGGCAGGGAAAGCCGTGGGCATCCGGCTCGCGCCGAAGGCCCACGGCGGTAATCGCATTAAATCCGCAACGGGCGACGCCAATGCCACACAATAAATTCTACGCGCCCATGCTGGGCCCGAACGTATGAGCGGACAAAAAACATCCGCTTCCTCCGTCAAAATGTGGAGGCTTCCTTGATTCTGAGCGCGGTTTCGCTTATCCTGAGAATGGTAGGGTCCTCAGGATGGGCAGCACTCAGCCCTTTCAAACAGCGGACGGGAGCCTCAACGCACCCGCTTCGGGACCAACCAAAATCGACGGCTCGGGATGGTAGGACACCCCGAGCCGTCTTCGATTCGGATCAGCATCATGTCTGCATGATAATGCCGCGCGCAAACGACGGCAACAAGCATGTGTGTCTCTGCATCAAAAGATGGTATGCTCGTTTGGGTGAAGAGGGAGCCGCAAGGCTATGAAAGCAATCGATATCGGCGCGATCCGGGGCCGCCGAGCGATGCTGACGGACCAAATTGGCCACCATCGCCGGGAGATCTCGATCCACCAACAGGAGATCGGGAACCATGAGCAAGCGATCGTCTCTCTCGAATCGAAGCTTGCAGATCTCGACGTCGCCGAACGCGTATTTGCAGAGATAGAGGGCGAGACGAGCGACGCCGAGGACGCGTCGGTTCCCCGGCCTCGCCCCATAGACAGGGCAAGCCCGGAGTCGGTCGAAACTGCTGCTGTCGAATTGGAAGCAGCGCATCTCGGGGCGCAAGAGAAAGATTTGCTAGCCTCTGATGCGGAGACGGATCGCGAGGCGGCCCGCAGCGACGTTTCTCCTAAAATTGCGGAAGCAATTGCCCAAGCGGCGGAGCTATGGCTTCGCCCGTCAGAAGAAATCAGTGCGGCTGAGATCGGCAGAGTGGTCGGGCTTAGCACGCGCACGCTCTATAACCGCCTCGGGCCGCGCGAGGTTGCCCGTCAGTCTGCAGATGATCCCGACGAAATCGATAGTACAAACAAGCCTTCGGTGCCTCCCCGTCCGACAAAACCAGAAGGCGTCCCCCTGATGCCAGAAATAATCATCGAGGCGCTTAATCACGCTCTCAGCAAGGGAATCGCCGGACTAAAGGTGTCTGAATTAGTGGGCTTCGTTCGTGATCGATATTGGCCAGAGGCGCCGGCTGGTTCAGTAGGTCCGGTTGCTTGGAAAATGTCAAAAACAGGGGAACTCAAAAACGCCAATTCCGTCTATTCCCTCCCGCACGGGGATGAATCAATCAACAGAAAGAGGCCGAGCCGTAACAGGAAGGGAATTAAAAGACCGCGACGCAAACAATCACTTGCGGATCGAGCTGTCCAAGAATCCATCCGCATAATTCGAGAACGTCACCAACCAGTCAGTACAAGAGATCTTTGTGCCGTGCTCGCACAGAGAGGAATTCGCTTTGGTGGCAAGATGGAGGCTCATCGGCGTTTGGCCCACCTTCTATCGACATCACGGGATCTTGTTGGGGATCGCTCCCGCGGAAATAAGAACTCGTGGATGGTCACTGAAGGAGTGGGAGAGGTCACCCGATTCCCCGGTAGAAAGCGATCAACCCCCATCCCGGGCAAACCAGATGACCCCTGCATGGCAGGAGGATGAAGCGGCGGAATAGCTCTGGTGGCGTTCACGAGCCTTGCGGCACGGAAGCGTGCATGCTATACGCAAACGACCGGGCGATTGCCCGGTCGCTGCATACCCCCGGAGGGGTGGCTGAGCTGGCTTAAAGCGCCCGATTTGGGATCGGGTAACGGTGGTGAAGCACCGTTCGTAGGTTCAAATCCCACCCCCTCCGCCCTTGAAGCGAAATCGGCTGGGGCCGTTCCCACGACGGCATGAATGTAGCATATCTCGTGGGGACCCGCTAGGCTCTTCCTAGCAAGCTGTGGATGATGCGAGTACCACACGTCGATCGGGCGGAGCCGCATAACACCGAGAGCACCACCCGCCGCCCCGTTTCGACGGGCGGCTTCGCTTTGGCGTTAAGGTGCGTCTGCTACATAATTTCGGGAATTTCATCGATTCGGAGCTCAGTGGCGCGTCAACGAGGGCCAAAAAGGCCATCAACTCAGTGCCTTACGAGCCAATTCCCTACGCATCCGAACAGGGAATTATTTGAGGCCTTGCAGGGAATTAAATCGGGCGATCAGGGAAATTTTTTCCCTCATCAGGGAATCCGCTCTCGTCCACTTTTTGGCATTTGCTTTGACGACAAATGCATCCGTCCCGACAGACCTCGTCTTTGCCGAGAAGGCGAAGAGGGCGCCGCCAGATGCTCGAAGCCGCCGAAGCCGATCTCGCGCTCGAAGCCGGTTTTGTTCAATGTGAAGGCGCGCCAGGCATTCCCGAAAATTTGGCCGCCAAGTTCGTCGACGCGAACAAACGGCGTTTCGGGCTTCGCGATGGCGGCGTCGGTCCTGTCGCGCGCTGCCAGACGTACCAGCTCCACCCAAGCTGCGGGACCGAATCCCCTTTGGACATGCTCATGACGCTGCAGGGTGTATATGAGAAATCGCTCGGTACGCTGTCGCCGAGCCCGAGGCGGAGCGCCACGGTCGACGCGAGGCGGAAAAATCTCCGCACCAAGACGCTCGATCCTGAAACGGGCTCCCGCGCCGGACGTTTGGGTGGGCCAGTGCTCTTGAGTTGGCAAGCCGAGTGCCTAGTGACGGAGAACAGGGATGGCGGTTGAGGTCATCGGCCCTTCTCACATCAGTGCGGCGCGGCGGATCAGCGCGTTGGCCGGGAGCGATGGGTCAAGCGCCTTCCGGGCAGTATCGCCGCCGCAGACCGGCAGCCTCGCCACATCGATCAACCCGAGCTGCGCCAGTACCGAGGCTTGGTCCCAGTAGATGTGCTCGTGAGCGAGCTTGCCGTCGCGGAAATGAACGATGACAACCAGCGCGACTTCGACCCGCTTTCCGGTGGGCGCGATCCCCGGCAGCATCCAGTCCATCTCGACCGTATGGGTGAAGCGCACGACCATTTCGTCGACCAGCTGGTCGGTCCCGATGGTGCGTGACAGCGGCGTCATCTCCATGTCCGGCGGCATCTTCGGGATGAAGTGCGTGGCGTAGAACTGGCGCAACTCGGCGTGGCCCACCCCGCCGGTCATTACCGGCACATGGTTGACGTAAGAGTCCTCGACCATGGTCGCCAGCGTGTCCTCGGTGCTGCAGGTTTGGAACTCGTGCCGCATGTGCTCTTCCCAGAGCTGTGCCAGCCTGGTCTGCTCTGCCGATAGCTCGCTCATTACGTTCCTTGCTCCTCGCTCCGATCCGTCGATCGCGCTGATCGTGCCACAGCCTTGGCTGCCTGACGATCGCAACCGATCATTCCGGACCGCCTCTGCCGCCCTGACCCTCGACGTTGCGACGGTCTAACGTCCGATGGGCGCGGGCTTTCGCGTGCGCCGCCATCGGCTGGGCAGTCTCTAAGCGGTTTCCGGGGGCGCCTCCGGCGCCGATCGCCCAACCTGTGACGCCTCCGACGCAGGCCTCGATGCACCAGCCATTCAGCACGACGCACGTGCCTCGGCGAGCGAGGTTACCTTGGCTGCCGGGAACGCGAAATCGTCGTTTTCGGAGATTACAACGCTCGCAGCCGGTGCCGTCGACCGGGAAACCGAATGGCGAGCTCGGAACCGCTGTCCTCTTTGAAAGTGGGACCACAAGTTCGAATCCGTCTTCCTCCAGCGGAGAGTCGGGTGCGAACTCGGTTCGGACGTAAGCGATGAGCCGTGGCCACGATATCGATCCGGCCCGCCCGGATATCGGTGAGCAGGCGTTGCGCCGCGGGTCGCTCGAGATTGCCGCCCGAGAACCCGCCATCGTCATAGCGGTTTCTCGCCAACAGCCAACCCTCGTGCTGCTGGCTGCGAATGTAGGCCTCGCAGGCTTCGCGCTGCGCCGCGAGCGAATTGAATTCCTGCTCGAGCCCTTCCTCGGAGGATTTGCGGGTGTAGATCGCGCAACGACTGCGGCTCGCGTCAGCTCGCGGCATCGCCGTCCTCTCGAGCTGAACGTGGTCCCCGCGAGGATCTGAGAGCAGCGGTGCGGTTCGCCTTCAATCCGAAGAAGAGCGGTCCCGACCACGCTGTGCCGGTGATCTTTCCCGCCAGGGCCGAAAGCGAGCGGTAACTCATGCCCTGCCAAGAGAAGCCGTCACCAAAGAGAATCGTCGCTCCGCCGCCGACGTAGCGGGCCTGCATGGCCCGCCCAGCTCTGGAGGTCGCGGACATCTTCCGCGGCCACGGGGCCGCTTGGCGTCATGCCAACCACGGCCGCGTGAGCCTCCACCAGCTCAAGGTAATGAGCGCCATCGAGAACTGCCGCACAGCAGCCCTCGGCGGGCATGTGGCGCGCTGCGAGGACTGCGCCCATACGGTGATTGCCTACAACAGCTGCCGCAACCGGCACTGTCCCAAGTGCCAGGGCGCGGCCGCGCGCGAATGGATGGCGGCGCGCGAGGCCGAGCTACTCCCGGTGCCCTATTTCCATGTCGTCTTCACGCTGCCGTCGACGATCGGCGACATCGCCTACCACAACAAGGCCGTGATCTACGATCTCCTGTTCACGGCCTCAGCGCAGACGATGCTCACCATTGCAGCGGACCCCCGGCATCTCGGCGCCCGCATCGGCATCACCTCGGTATTGCACAGCTGGGGTTCGGCAATGACGCATCATCCGCACGTCCACATGATCGTGCCAGGTGGCGGGCTTGCCAGGGATGGCAGCCGTTGGATCTCATGCAAGCCCAACTTTTGCCTGCCCGTGCGCGTGCTCTCGAAGCTGTTCCGCCGGTTGATGCTCACAAAGCTTGCGGCGGCACACGCGGCGGGCCAGCTGCAGTTCCTCGGCCCCCACACCCGTCTTGCTGGGACGAAAGCGTTCGCGGCGTTCCTCGCCTCGCTCAGAAAGACGCGCTGGTTCGTCTATGCCAAGCGCCCCTTTGCTGGCCCCAAGGCCGTGCTCGCCTATCTGTCGCGCTACACTCACCGTGTCGCCATCTCAAACCGCCGCCTGATCGCGCTCGACGAGCGACGCGTCACGTTCAAGGTCAAGGACTATCGGATCGAGGGACCCGGCCGCTATACCACCATGACGCTCGAGATCGGCGAGTTCATCCGCCGCTTCCTCACGCACGTCCTCCCCAAAGGTTTCCACCGCATCCGTCACTATGGCCTGTTCGCCAGCAGCAATCGCACCACGATCGAGGCCCTGCGTAAGCTCTTGGACCTGGCGCCGCCTGCAGCCGAGGCGACGAGCGACACCGATCCGGCGCAGCCGCTCGCGCACCCTTGCCCCTGCTGCGGCGGCCGCATGATCATCATCGAGACCTTCGAGGCCGGCCGCCAGCCGCGTCACCGGCCAACCACGCCTGTGTTGGTAATCAGGATTGATACCTCATGAGCGTCGACACCTCCCGCACACCGCGCTTTCCGCGCTGGTCATCCACCGGCAACGCTGCTCCTCGGCCCAATACGTGCCCAGAATGGTATTTGAGGTTGTCCGCAGCGCCAAAACACAGCATCAGCACCGCTCGTTCAAGCCCAGCCGCCCGATTCAGTACCCTCAATCACAAGATCCCGGCGCCTTGACAGCTTCCGCCACGCGCCGCACCGCGATCAAATCCCCATAGGGCGCGGCGGCATACCCCCCGGCCTCAACTCCCCGCGGGTTCCTTCTCTGGACGCTTTCGGACGACGGCCTCGGCGCCTGTCGCACGGTCGCAATCGGCCGTCGTCCGAAACCCTTCACAATAGCTGACATTCCACTATGGTCGAATCTGGCTGGAGAATCAGCTGTCAGATTGACTTAAGCTATCTCGGCACGAGCCGTCCTTAACAATGATGTCTCTAACCTTTGCGGACGCCATAGAATACTGCAAAACAGCCGGGTAGCACGTCGAGCAGATCCTTCCGATAGGCGGTGGATTGCCAATATTCGCCCATCGGAATGTACGGAACATCCTGCCACAGCTGCATCTGCAGCTCGACGCAGATCCGCCGCTGCTCGTCCAGGCTGCCGGCGTCGAGCCAGGCGGCGCGCAAGGCTTCGATGCGTGGGCTGGTCGGCCAGCCATCAAAGCCGGCCAACCCATCCGCGCGTATCCAATAGTTGCCGTAGGGGTTGGTGTTCGGCGCCGATCTGTCAAAAAAGAAGAAGAACGCGTTCCAGCCGCCCTTGTCCGGTGCCCCTTGATTGAGCCGCCGGCGGTAGAGAGTGCCCAACTCCATCTCCTGCAAGTCCACATTCATGCCGGCCCGGCGCAGCTGGTCGACTCCCACCAGCGACAGCGGACGAATCCCTCCGTCGGTCGGGGCGAGGACGACGATCTTTTCGCCGTTATAGCCGGCGCGCGCCAGCGCCTGGCGAACCGCTGGGTAGTCGCGCGGCGCGCGCAAGACTTCGATCCCGGCATCGTTGGCAAATGGTGTTCCCGCGGGAAAGAGACCGATGCCGTCGTGCCAGAACGCGCGGTCCGTGCCGGCCACGGCAGTCATTGCCTCGGCCTGATCGACGGCGCCGAGCAGAGCGCGCCGCACCGCCGCATTATCAAACGGCGGGTGCAAATGATTAAAGCGCAAGAGAGCCATCGCTGTTGCATACTGGGAAATCACAGTGATATCGCGCTCACGAGATAGGGCTTCGACGAGGTCGCGCGGCGGCGCTTCCCACCAGTCGACTTCACCGGCGCGCAGTGCGGCCATCGCCGAAAACTGATCCAATGTCAGCCACTCGACCCGATCGAAATGCGCGACCTTGGGTCCAGCGGTGAAGCCCACTGGTCCCGCCGAGCGGGGTTGATAGAGAGGGAAGCGTTCGTAGGCGGCGCGGGCGCCGCTGATATGCTCATCGGCCAGGAAGCGATAGGGGCCGCTGCCGACGATTTCGGCGACCGGCTTGAAGGGCGAGGTCGCCGCCAGACGCTCCGGCATGATCGCGGGGACGTTGCCTCCCGGCCCGGCCAGAGCCTCCGGCAAGTGTGGAAACGGCCGTTTCAGGCGGAACCGCACGGTACGATCGTCGGGCGCCGACAATTCCTCGGTCGCGGCCATCAGAGCATTGGCAAAGCTGATGCGCGCGGCAAAGCGGCGGATGCTGGCGATGACATCGCGCGCCAGCACCGGCTCTTTGTCGTGAAAGCGCAGCCCATCGCGCAATGTCAAAGTCCAGACCAGGCCGTCCTCCTCGACCTGATGTCCCTCGACCATCTGAGGCTGAGCCGCCCAACTCGTATCGATTCCGTAGAGCGTATCAAACACGAGATAAGCGTAATTGCGCGTCTGCCGGGCTGGGGTGACGACCGGGTCGAGCACGCTCAGATCTCCGGCGAGAACAAAGACCAGTTTGTTTGGCTTCTCCGCCCGCCCGATCCTGGGTGCGGCGACGACCGCAAGGCTCGCGCCAGCGGCTGTCAGCAGGTCTCGTCTGCGCATGACAATCACCTCCCTGCCTTAGCGTCGAGGTGGCGCAGGTTCTCTCATAGGCAGATAGTCCCGGCCACGGAGCCAAGTGTCTTTTTATCCAGGCCGGACTACGGCACGTCCTGCTGGTAGGTTTAGCCTCAGACTATAGCGAACATCTCTGCATGCGCAAGGGACGTTCGTGTTTCTGTATCACTCACATCTCGGCCAATCGACCTGACGCTCGAACTATTCGCAAAGGATGCGGACGCGCAGGCCCGCTGCGAAATTTTCGACTGTCCATCCGTCGCTGGCGATCGGATCCGGCACTTTGAATGTCGGCTTGGGGTCAAGGACGGCCCGATTCTTTCGCAAGCACGCTCAAGGTCCAAAGGTCCGCTGTCGGATCAGGTAGCGGACGCCACGAAACCGCGCGGCCAATGTCGCAGTTGGGTCGATAACCGACCAAGTGCAACCGCCGAGAAGAATCCTGCTCAACGGGGAGAGTGGAATACGTGTGGTATGGAGGAAATAATCATCGACGATTATCGTCGTAATCCAAAAACCCTACGGTTAGACGAAACGCGGGAATGAGGTGTCAGGGATAGCATTCGCGCAGGTGTCAAATAAAACTTCGGAAATCGAACACCTCGTCTACGATATTGGGGTTCTGCTGAATAATGTCGGCAAATACCTTAGAATACACAAGCGTCACGGGCAGCTTTTTATAGAGTGTGTTGTTATTCCAATCCATTTTGGTGAGGCCGATGATCCCGGCGCAGGTATCATACCAGCCTCCATTGCCTGTGAACCGGCGTATCAGCACCGGAGACGGCATTGGTTTGAGGGCCCCCTCCTTGTACACGTCATAGCGAGGGTTCCTCAGGTTCACTCCGCGTACGCTCCCTTGCGTCCATAAGAGCGCCTCGTCTTTCTCGATTGGGAGGTAGGTGCCGCGATCAACTGGGTATCCGAATGCCTGTGGCTGCCGAGCAGTGTTGAACCTGATGCCCTTCCAGCTTACCCCCTTAACGATTTGAACCAGTTCAACTTCGGTTCCATCGCGAAAGCTGTCGAGCGCGCCCAGTATCTCCTCGTCTTTGAACTCTGTGTTTTTGTGAATTGTAACCTTTTGGGGAAGCCTGCCAAAATAACCCTGTCGATAGATCTCGAGGCTGCGCGAAACTACGGAGTGCATCTCGTAGTATGAGAGGTACGGGTTCTTGCTCCTGTCCTGGGTAAACTCGCGGGCGTCGTATGCGACAAATCGGAAGCCTGTGCCATCCGGGTCGAAAACTTGGCTGCAGCAGGTGGTGTATTCCGCTCCAGAGGGGAGCATTTTGAGGGCATAACTGATGCCAATAAACGCCTCGTTTCGGTTGAGCCCGGTCAGCTTCCATGGAATTCCGCCCGCTTTGGCATACAGAGCGACGCTGAGGCCCCACATGACATTCGACCGGCATGCCCGATCGAAACTCGACTGACGTAAAATCTGTACCGGAATGTTTGAGGGCGCGCAGAACGCCTTTAGGTAGTCGTGAAAGTCAAAACCCTCACCCTCGAAACATTCTCTCCACGTCGGCGGAAGATAAATTAGAGCCACATCGAAATTCGCGCGGACCGGTAACAATTGGGCGATACATTGAAATAATCCGCGAGCAAGCGCGCGCTTGTCCCGTTTTTCCGCATGTTCGTCGAGTTCAGCGGGGAACGAGAAGGCCAATCGCTCATTGATCGGCGCAATTGGAATTCGGAAGATTTTCTCGAACCCGGGATAGTCGGGAAAATACGCCGGAACCTCGAGGGTTTTTGCATTCCCGGCCAATTCGGATGCCAGCCTCCTCAGTTGTTGAACGTTCGCGTTCGGCGCCAATAACGCGAACCGCATGACCGCCGGTGTTCCGTATCGTGAGCCATAAGGACCATGCTCTATCAACCCACGCAGCGGGTGCTTATCAAGGCCACCGTTTGCGAACATTAGGTCGGGTTCCGGGACGCTAGTGAACCCCGAAAGCTCGCTTCTGTCCGCTGTCATGATGCGAGTTTGCGCGTGTATGCTGTTCGCGAACCGATGCTGAATGAGGGGGTTTCGGCGACTGTCCCGCCTTCGTATGCCGAGACCGCAGTCTCAGCGGTCCGGTCCGCCCCAAGCAGAACGGAAAGCCAAGCGTCCAAGAGAGCATTATAGACGTTATTGTAGCGATCACCTTTCCGCTTATCGAGAAACGCAGCCGCGATTTCTCTCGCCCTGGGAGGCCATATCCAGACGTCAGGATCCAGAAGTAGCCAACCCCTTCCGTCCACGATATCGAGGGAAACGCGAATTGCCTCCGCCCAAAATACCTTTTCCGGATACGCGTGCTGATCGTCTACCGGAGCAAACAGCCCATCGATCTGGTCCGCGGTTTTGTCGAAAACCCTGTGCAGTGGATCAAGCGTTGCCTGACCGCTGCTGTGCCGGTCTACGATGAGATAAGAGCCACTCCGGCTCGAGCGGGTCAGCAGCGGCCTGCCACGTAAAAGAGCTCTACAGATCGCCTCTTCCAGAAATCCCTTTATGTATAGGTTATGGCCGATGTCGGCGATTTTCGCGGAAATATCGCAGGTTCTAATCGCGACGATGTCTTTGAAATGAGTACGTATCAGAGCTTCTTGCCCCCAGCACAGCACGTCGTCCGATTTCGTGAAAATGAGCTTGCCCTCGGTCGCAATTGTTGCAGCACGGAGTTCACCCCATTCCTTGTTGCTGCGGAAAGTGATGGCCTGGCATTCGCCAGGAAGGGTCAGGACTGGTAGGGCGTTCATTCTGACGATCGCACCGTTTCCGGGTTTAGGCATCGGGATAGCGACGGTGGTGCGGATTGATTTTCTTACTTTGGCGTCGATCGCTGGCTCCTTGTCTTCAATATTTCGCCAGAGGCGGATCATGAACGCATCGAACGTCTCGACCTCTACAAGAGCCGCGTTAACGCCTGCGTGCCTTGCGGCATCGATGAGGTCCGTGACGGCTGGCAGCACCGGTGCGTTCTTCATGCCTGTCCAGAAAAGACCGTGAGGGTACGGGTTCGGTGTGGAAAGCACGGAGCGCAGCAGGCGCATAACACTTTCGTCACGGCCGCTGTAGCCGGTGACAATCAATCCAAATCTGTTCACGGCAACCAGAAGGGCCTTTGACAAATCCTGGTTTTGATTTCGCGAGATCGTCGCGAAGGTTCTTGATACTGTCGTATCGGAAGTCGCCGTGCAGTTTGCAGTAGAAAGGATACTCCTCGTTGCTCAACGCCTTGCTTGCTGATGCCGCACCCTCCAGGTGATAGGCAGCCACCGAACGGCCGGCAACTTCCGCGACAGCGCGCTCTACGACAGTATCGAAGTTTGTCGTAAAAACCGCCCGGGCTCGCCCCGTCGCGAGAAGGGCGCCAAGAACTCTATTGCCAACTTAAAGAGTAACCTTGTCCTCTGAGAGCATAGCAACGAGGTATTGTCGCTGGCGCTCTTTATTCTTACCGAATATTTTCTCAAAATATGTCGTGTACTCGCCGGGATCGCCTTCATCGGGAAATCCTTTGGACAACATAAAAGACTGGATACGTGTTCTGATCGCCGCAAGCTGAAGATCTTGCCGTGAAATGTCCTGGTTCTCTTCCCGGCAGTAGTAACGACGTTTGAGGTCCCAAATAACGTCCCAGGCAGTCGGCAACCCTGCGACTGCCGAAGCCCCGGCACCGATAAACCATGCAAACTGTTGGGGCCTCGCGCAGAACTCGAGGTGAGCTCATACTGATCGGTCATCCCGGTTCATACCACCGACGCACTCTCAGCTTACCTCAACGCAATCCACTATTCGACCTCCGCCTCTTTGTAGCCCGCCCGCCAAGCGAAGGTCACGTCAGCTCGACGCCCCGGACACCAGAAAAACGCCAGAAAAACGCCAGAAAGACGCGCGATCTCCTGGCGCGCCACAGAATCGAGTGCCCGACCGTCACCGGGGCCGGCACCGGCACTTTCGAGTTCGAGTTGGCGAGCGGCGTCTACAACCGAATTGCAATGCGGCTCGTACATTTTCATGGACGCCGATTACGGCCGCAATCTCGACCGCGACGGCGCCCCGACCAAGGCCTTCGAGCCGAGCCTCTTCGTGTGGGCGACGGTGATGAGCCGCCCGGCGCAAGACCGCGCAATCGTCGACGCCGGCCTCAAGGCGCTCGCCTTCGACTCGGGCCCTCCGCTCGTCTGCAACGAGCCCGCCGCCACCTACGAGCGCGCCTCCGACGAGCACGGCCGCCTTGGCATTTCCGGCGCCACCAACCGCCTCGGTCTCGGCGACAAGATCCGCCTCGTCCCCGGCCACTGCGACCCGACCGTCAACGTCTACGACTGGTACGTCGGCATCCGCGGCAACCGCGTCGAGCAACTCTGGCCGATCACCGCAAGGGGCGCGGTGTATTGACGCCCGTCGCCGCAAGGCCTACGAGGGACGCTTCTCTGTTCGACCGATGTCGAGGCAGAGAGGACCGTCAGGTCCCCAATGCCTCTCAAGTGCCCATGGCTCGTCAGAACGTCACTGTACGGGCTTCCTAGAGGGCCTCACAACTTTGGCCGTAATTGGTGATTATCTGCCTGATCCCTCATAGGAGGGAAGATAGCATGACCTGGGCCTCGGAACTGGAGAAGCATCCAGAGTACCTTCAGGCGATCGGTATGATTTCTGTCGAGAACAGCAACCTGGAGATCGCCCTGGCCGATCTGATGGCGGCAATCTTGCTTCTCTCGCGCCGGGTTGCGCACGCGATCTATTTACAACCGCGAGGGGCATCTCTCCGCATTGAGATTTTCAGGGCAGCAACTGCGGAGTGCCTCAAACCGTGTCGCATAAAGAAGGTCAGCCTCCTCCTTGAGGCACAGAAGCGTGACGCGCTTGCCAGAACTAAACGGCTGGCTAAGGCGGCCCTGAGCGCAACCCAGCGGCGGCACGACATAATTCATGATGCCTGGGGGATCATAGACGGAGATGTCTCTCGGCAGAAAATAGGAGACACTCTTCAATTCACCTCCGAACCAGTACACATCAATACGCTCCGAGTTCTGATCAGAGATTTTCGCGAGTTGATCGACGAGGCACATTCGCTGACCGCAGACTTCCGTGCGCGTCCGCCGACGATGGTCGATTTGCGTCTATGATGTCCCTCCCGTCCACTCCAGTGGCCCGTGAGTGGGGTCACTGTATGGGCTCTGAAGAGGCTCCAGGAACTCAACCCGATTTTAATGAAGGTGAGCTAAGCGATAGACGCCCCTTGCGGAGGAAGATTGATGACAGAGCTTGAAGTGCGCCGTGAGATCATCTATGCGATGGATGAGTGTAAATATCTTGGGCAACGGCTCCGAAAACACATAGAAAGCGTCATAGACGTCGAGAGACTTGCAACTATTATTGCCCGTTCCTTCACTAAGCACGGGCTCCTCGACAACGATTAGTCCCCACTTATTGGAGGCACTCTCGACCGGGCCTGCTATCTCCCGACCACCCGTGCTGGGATGACCAGGTAGCGACCCGGACCAGATTGATCCGCATGCCGCGGTAAGTCGGCTAATTGAAGCCTTCGATGAAGTCCTCGATCTCCGCCAGCATCTCCTCATCCCGCATGGCCTGGCCGCCTGGTCGATGTCCATCATCATGGCCCGCTGGAAGTGTGCCACGGCACCGGCTACTGCGTTAAGACGCTGGAAGGTCGGACGTCGCCGGGCAGTGGCGAAAGCTCAGCCCCAGGTGCCGAACTGATGGTCGACCCTGCCGCGGCGCGAGGTGTGCGATCAGGGATACTGGGGCGCCCGGAGAAGGCAGCTACCATTGGACCGTTTCCGTATTGGGTGAGCCTGACCCAATGGCGTCAGAGCGGACTGAGGAGATTGGGGAGGCACGACGCGCCATTGGCTAACGGACCACTGGCGCGGCTCTTCTGGGGCGTGCTGGACGCGCTCGACTACTGGGTGATGCAGGCAAGGCAGTCGGTGGTGGACGCAGTGTACGGCCCCGAGCCGGAGACGGAGGCCGATCGGCGGGTCGGGCGTGATCGCGAGGACCTCTCGCTCCTGCTCGGCCTTGATTATCATCTCGCTGAAGGCTCAGAGATCGCTACAGTCTGACCCCGAAGAGCTGCCCCACCCGCGCAGGCATTGTGGGTGGGCCTGATTTCTCGCCCGGCGCGTGCCGATATTCCCTCCCCACGGCCAGTAAGGCCCGCCAAACCGATCCCAATGTCCCCAATACGGCGGTGGCGGGTAGGAAGTTAGGCGCACCGCGCGGGGCTTTCCCGTTGGAGGCAAGCAGCAGAGGCGTCGGTGCCGAGGTGAGGTCCTCGGGGGGAAACGCAGGAGGCCAAAGCTACGGCGCGGACCACCCACGCGAACCCCACGGGGATACTCACCCGCCGGGGTACCTACAATCATAGCGTTCTGAAGGGGGCTTCAATGAATAGGATGTGTATTGCGGTCGCCGGACTTGTCGCCTTTTTGTTGGGGGCACCAGGCACCTGGGCGTTTACGACGCAGCCGGTCAATCCCGAGACTATCAGCAGCCGCCTAGCCGACCCCGACGAACTCGCGGACAAGATGTCGAACGGGCAATCCGGCGGGACGACTTTCGGGCTGCCCGGCGGCGCGAGACTTCAGTTTTCGGCACCGCCTTCGGGCAACACCGCGAGCAGCCCATTTGTCACGAGCCCGAGCACGGTATTCGTGCCGAGCGAACATCGGTAGGCCCGGACCCGGAGCTAGCCACCGGCGCAAATCCTCGCGAAGACGGCCTACCTGCGGCCCATCGGTCCCACGCCGCAGATAATCGCGCCCAAGAGAGC
>CAVSZA010000059.1:0-20857 GCA_963732095.1 uncultured Alphaproteobacteria bacterium | reverse complement strand
ATGGCGCCGCGATGACTGCACGCATTGACGAAGGCGTTCAGCTCGCCGTCGCGGTTGCGCGCAATGAATATCGGCTGGCGGCCCATATAGGTCGTGAAGTAGTCGTTCTTGTTGGGGATCTGGCCCTCGTGCGCAAGATAGATCCAGTTGCCCTCGAAGATGTGCTTCATCTCGAGTTCCAACATCTCCGGGTCGGTAAAGATGTCTCAGGCAACCCTGTAGGTCCCCTCTTTGGCATTGTCTCCCAGCACAGTGTCGAGCGTCTTCTGGATCCTATCTTCGTTATTCGTTCCCTCCTCAGCCTCGCTGCCTGCGCGGTGTCCGCTTCCCGGTGTCGTGGAGCTACTTCGCGCTTCCGCGGCGCTGTGTCCAAGACTAAATTGGTCGGAACCATACCTGGGAGGTATCGTCTGGAGATATTTCGTGGCAGTGGCGCGCGAGCGGAACTTTACCCGCGCGGCGGAGATGCTGCATATCGCGCAGCCACCATTGAGCCGCCAGATCCAACAGCTCGAAGACGAGCTTGGCGTAACGTTGATCGAACGCGGCAGCCGTCCGGTGCGCCTCACGGACGCGGCCGGCCTCTGTATGAGCAGGCTGTACAGGTGCTCAGTGCGTCGAGGAAATGAAGGCGATCACGCAGCGCCTGCATGAAGTGGAGCGGCCGCGCTTCCGTATCGGCTTCGTTCCTTCAACGCTTTACGGCCGGCTGCCGGAGCTGATCCGGCGCTACCGCGCGGCCCGCCCCGGTATCGAGCTCACGCTTCTCGAGCTCACCACCCTTGAACAGATCGCTGCGCTGAAGGAAGGGCGCATCGATATCGGTTATGGGCGGATCCCGTTCGACGATCCCGCGATCGAGCGCACACTGCTGCGAAAAGAGAGGCTCAGCGCGGCGTTGCCTTCCGCGCACTCGCTCCTGGCGCGTGCCGGACGGCTGCGGCTGGACGATCTCGCCGCCGAGCCGCTTGTTGTCTACCCGAAGGCGCCACGCCCCAGCTACGCCGATCAGGTGCTCGCATTATTCGGCGAGCGCGGTCTGAAGCCGCCCGCAGTATATGAGGTCCGAGAACTTCAGACCGCGCTCGGGCTGGTAGCAGCGGAGGTCGGCGTCTGCCTGGTTCCCGTTTCTGTCGAGCGGCTGCGCCGCGACAATGTCGTGTACCGACCACTGGACGAAGAGAGGGCGGTCTCTCCGATCATCATGAGCACCCGTAAGGGCGACAAGTCGCCCGAGATCGCTTTTATCGTCAAGCTGATCCGGGAGATATACCGCAAAGCGGAGATCAGATTCGGCGTTTGACTATGTCGGGGGGTGTCCGTCCGCCTTCGGCTCTGGTTCAACGGCGGCTGTCGTCGCCAGGTGGACCGTACGGCCGGTGTGCCTTCAGCTCCGGAAATGCCGTGTACGCCCAGGCAGTTACCTCGACGGCATCGCCGGTTGGGGCTCGGGGATGCCCTGATACGGCCCGAGCGGCATCCGGCATGTAGGCGGCGCGAAGCTCGACCAGGCTTTCGTATGGAACGTGAGAACCTGTGCCTCGTCACGCCGCCGGCGTGTAGGGACAAGCCGCAAGCGGCTCCAACCGCGAGGGCGAGAGTACCGAAGCAGGGCGCAGGGCGGAGCAGCCGTAGTAGCGTCGAAGGCCCTGTAATGGGGTGCGCCGTGACAAGGCGGCGCTTTCCAGTGGGTGCAAGCCCCACCCGGCGATTCGCTCCAGCCGGAAGCAATCGGAGCAGTCATGGAGGTAACGAAATGGCTGAACAACTTGCCCGCCGAGCGTATTCCAGCCGCCTCGTCAGCCCGAGCACCCGTCCGCCTGCGACGGTTCGTTCCTGAACTTGTCGCTGGAGGGAGCTGAATTCGAACTTCCGGTTCCGCGCGCGATAGCCCTGCGGTTCCGAGACGAAACCCGCGGTGTGGAAGTAAGCGGCGAAAACGGTTCGGCGCGGTTTTGTGTCCGATACGGCTTGTAGTGTGCTCTGCTCATTGGGGTCGATGAGCGTGACGGCAGCACGGCATTCGCTCGGTCTCGGACCGCGGCCGCTCCATCGTCTTCCTTACCGGCGACGAAGGTCAGCTAATAGCGCCGACGCGCCGTCCGCACCAAGGTGGCGATCGAGAGAAAAATGGCGGCCGACATGATGCCGGCGCTCACGAGACCGGCTGGCGTCGTGCGGAGTGTGGCATTGAGCCGGCTGCGCTTGCCAAGGCGACGCTTCACTTTCACTCTTATTTCCTCAGGATGAGCCGAGGCACTTGCGGCCTGGCCCACGGCCTGCGCGATCGGTTCATGGATCGCCGGCATACTCGTCCGCATTCTGATAAGACATCGCCCGTGAAGGTGGGTCTCAGCGGTCGATGGTACACGGTCATCCTGTAAAGTCTCGGGCGGAAACTGGCCGGAGCCTGCCACGGGGTTTTGAAGAAATTCCTCGAATTGATCGTTCATCGTGCCGCGGTACAAACAGTTCGAATCCTCTCGCTCCAGCAAAGAGCCCGCGAACTTTCGGTCCCTGAGCGGGACCTATGGCGATTGCCCAATCTCCATGGCGAGCTCCGCTGACAGGCTTTCCTGCCCGCGGAAGATCGTCGCGACGGCCAGCGCGCGGCCCGCCTTGCGGAAGCGTAGCGCCACGTCATGCGCGCCGATATCGTCGTGCTGCTCGATGTCGTCCCAGGAGGCGGCATGGCCGACGTAGTCGATCGAGACGTCGTAATGCTGGCTCCAGAAGAACGGGACCGCGGTATAGCGCTCGCGGCGGCCGAGCAGGTTGCGCGCGGCCGTCTGGCCTTGCCGCTCGGCGACGACCCAGTGCTCGATGCGCAGCCGCTCACCGCTGTAGGGGTCGGGCCAGCGGGCAATGTCGCCGCCGGCGAAAATGCCGGGCACGCTGGTTTCGAGGTGTTCATCGACCATCACGCTGCCATCGATCGTCAGGCCGGCGTCACGCGCGAGACCGGTTCGCGGCCGCACGCCGATCCCGACCACGACAAGCTCGGCATCGAGTGAGGCGCCGTCGTCGAGCCGGACCCGGCCGGCCTCGATCGCGAGGAGCGTGCGGCCGAGATGAAACACAACACCATGTGTCTCGTGCAACGAGCGAACGAAATCGCCCAGCGCCGGCCCCAGCACTCGCTCAAAGGGCCGCGCCTCCGGTGCAACAGCATGGACCTCGAGCTCCGCGGTGGCCTCGACACGCGAGCTCAGTGGTCTATCGAAAGCCAGAATGTTGCCGTTCTGCGGTCTGTCGGTGTGCCAGTCCGACAGGCCAATCCGCCGAAGGCGGCGCCTACTGAGAACGAGAGTGCAATGTTGGCCCTTGCGGATAGCCGGTACGGTTGGTTGTTTTACCGCTTAGATCCCCAACAGAGGTTGATTTCATTCCGTCCTACCGCCCGAGGCTCGTGGGCGCATCGAACGGGTCTTCGGCACGCCAGATCGCGCACAAAAATGAACGGTGTGCCGGTCACAATCCGGCAGAGCGCGGAGCAGGTCCTCGCCATCCAGGAAGTGCAGATCGGGGCAGAAGTAGACGAGCGCCGCGTCAGCCGGACCATCCGGGGCAGCTTTAACGAGTTGAGCAAGCTCCGGCTTGATCCAGAGCGGGGTGATCTGCCGAGCGCGCGGCATTCCCGATCGTCTCAAGAATCAGTGGGTAGTGCGCACGACAGCCACTATCAGTTGTGTTGAAACTTTTTCGGACAGCCCCATCTTCAGACCAGCCGGTGGTTGAGTATGCACGCCGCCATCCATCATGCAGCGAGCATGGGCGCGAGGGGCTGAGCGCCAGGAAAACGATGGGCTTCTACGACGAATACAAGCCTTTTCGGAACTACATGCGGCGCTTCGAGCGTGTCGGAAGCTTAGTCGATGTCTGGTGCTTGGCGCTTCACATCATGAACGATCGGGCTTTGCCGCCTGACTATTTGGTCGGAAAGCCGTTTGGGGTCTATCACAAGGACAATCTCTGGCCGTGGGACCTCGACATCCTCGCGCGCGAGATCGTCCTCAATGCGAGCAATCGCGGCGACCGCACCTTGCGTCGATGGAATGATCTCGCCGCCGCAGTCAACCACATACGTCGTCTCGATGATGTCGGGTACACCGCCGCTGGCGAAAAAGCCGATGTCCTATTTGAACTCCACCGGATCGCGCATCGGCAATTTCCCTGGCAGGTCCGGGTCCACGTCAATTCGATGATGCGGGTCTACAAGGTGTTCGGTCGCGCAGCGGTCGACGCGATCGTCAAGCGCGAACTCGGGATGAGCATGGACCAGTTCTTCAACCTCGGACATGCGCTGACGGGCTTTTTCCAACGAAAATGGGCCCTATCGACCAATACCGACTATAGCAGCGTCCTCAACATTCCACTGGACGCCTCGCAGGCGTTGTTCAGGCGGATCACACCGTTCCGATTGAGACCCTGCGATCCGTGACGGCAGAGCAGCAATCATATGGACCGGACTGGCTCTATGCGTGGAACCCGCTTGAGGCCACGCCGCTTGTCGGTATCGACCCGGAAAACCCCGATCGTGTCATCTGCCCGATCCCGTATTTCCTCCAGCGGCGGATGTCGGCAGGCATTTTCTACGACCTCGTGAAGAGCACGGATTTCGACAACCCGTATGGGGACTTGTTCCAGCAATACGTCGGCGAGGTGCTCTCGGCGGTCTGCAAACCACCCCGGTTCACAGTCCTGGCAGAGAAGCCCTACTTCGTCGGCACCGATAAACATCATGGCGTTGATTGGGTCGTATCCGACCCGACCGGGCATCTCTTCATCGAGGCGAAGACCAAACGGCTTACGCTGGGTGCGCGGATAAAGTCGAACGACGCCGCTGTCGAGAAAGACCTGGTCACGATGGGGACCGCGATCGTCCAGCACTATCGCAATATCAGAGACGCACTCGATGGCAAGACGCTGTGGGTTCCGGACGGAAAGCCCCTTTACCCGCTAATCCTGACCCTGGAGGAGTGGTACATCTTCAGCCCTCGGATCACCGAGATGCTCAACCAGCACGTCCATCGGCTGCTCGCTGAAGAAGGCATCAGCGAGGATGTACTCCTCAAGATGCCTTTTACGGTCTGTTCGGCCCATGAATTCGAGGTCGGATCGCAGATCATGGCTCAGGTCGGCATCCACGAGGTGATCTCCCAGAAGACCGAGACCGGCTCCTGGAACTGGTCGTTGTTGCCGTTCCTGACCGACAGGTTCAAGGCCGAGATGAAGAACGTCAATTACGGGCTCTTCGTCGAGGTCTTCAAAAAGCTCCTCCCCGATCGTCCGGTCGGTAAATAGGCACCCCATGCTCACTAACGACACGCCAATCGTCATGCCAGAGGACGACCAGTTCGGGGTCGATCCGTTCGCTAGGGCGCTCGCCAAGGCCCTCTCGGAGATGCCAAGCCCGAAGGGGGTGGTAGTCGCGGTCAATGGCCCGTGGGGCTCCGGCAAAAGCAGCGCAGTGAATTCTCGTCGTCTTCCACCTCGATGAACTAATCAAGCAGGAGAAGCTCAAGCTGATCCGGTTCAGTCCTTGGTGGCTCTCCGGGATCGAGGCGATCACGGCTGCGTTCTTCGCTGAGTTGGAAGCCGCGATTGGTCGGTCAGCGGGAAAACAAGCACTCGACGCGATTTCAGAAGTTCACCCGCCGGGTACTCCGCTTCGGAAAGGCGGCAGGGACGGCGGCTGATCTCTATACGCCGGGCGCAGGCACCGTGGTCGGTGGCGTTACGGACGCTGTCGAGCAGTTACTCCCCGATGAAAAGGATATCGAGGCGCAACACGCCGAGGTTGCCGCGCTCCTGGAAAAAGTGGATCGCCGCTTCCTAGTGGTTATCGACGACATCGACCGGCTCTCGCCCGAAGAGGCGATCCAGGTCTTCAAACTGGTCAAATCAGTCGGCCAACTGCCCAATGTCCTATACGTCCTGGTCTTTGACCGAGACCTTGCCGAGAAGGTGATCGCGGCGCGGTATCCGTCAGAAGGACCGCATTACTTAGAGAAAATCGTTCAGGCAGCGTTCGACGTGCCTCCGGCATCGCCGGAGGATTTGCGAGAAGCCTTCTTAGCTCAGGCGAACGCGACCTGCCCGCCGAAGGAAGGCGAAGACCCGGTCCGGGTCATGAACATTATGCTCGGACTTGTGACTTCCCTCATAACGTCGCCGCGCCACCTCAAACGCCTCATCGGCATGCTCCAGGTGACATGGCCTGCGGTCTCGGCTGAAGTCGATCGGGCTGATTTCATCGCGATGGAGGCGCTGCGGCTGTTCAAGCCGGGTATATACGCGGCTATACGTGCAAACCCGACCCGCATCACCGGCGGGGCTGACAGTTCGGCGCACCGCCCCGCTCGTGACCAAGCTGCCGAATACAACGAACTGTTGCTAGCCGATGTCCCGGAAGACGAACGCGAGGAAATGCGCCTCGCGTTGCGGCGATTGTTTCCTCGGCTCGAGGCCGTATGGGCTAATACCCACTACACGGACGACGGGGAATGGCGACGCCAACGTCACGTCTGTTCCGCCGAACACTTTCCGACCTATTTTCGTTTCGCATTGGGCGAAGAGCTTCTCCCCGCGAAGACGATCTCCGAACTTATCAGCCGAGCCGGCGACCGCGATTTCATCCGGACGACACTGCGCCAAGCGCTTAGCGAGACCTTGAAGTCTGGTCGCACGCGCGCGTCGGTCTATATCGACGAACTGACACTGCACGCTTCCGAAGTCGCAGAGGAGAACATCAATCCGCTGGTGGCCGCTCTATTCGAAATCGCTGACGAGTTGGAAGTGAAGGCGGACGAGGGACGAGGCATGCTCGCCATGTCGAACAACAACCTCCGTCTGCACTGGCTGCTAAATCAGCTTGTACGAGACCGACTGACCCAGAAGGCTCGAACACTGCTACTCCGGGAGGCGATGAAGACTGCGTCCTTGTACTGGTATTGCAATTTTGCTGAACGCTGTTACGGCGATCACTTCCCGGCGGAACACCAACGTCACACCTCAGAAGATGAACGATGGGTCGATGAAAAGACCGCTAAACAGTTTTATAATAATGCGCTTACCAGGATTTGCCGCGCGGCAGCAGACGGAAGTATCGCTCAGCAGCGCAGACTTGTGACGATCCTATACGAGTGGGTCCGCTTCTCACCGAAAGGGATCAAGGAGGTTAAAGCTAAACTCAGCAAGCTCCTCGCTAACGACGAATTTGTCGCGCATCTGGCTATTGATGCCTTTCGGATCACTTGGTCCCACTCAATGGGGTTTGGTGGCATGGGGTGCGGATTCCGGGGGAAGTCGCCCGCGAATCCGCGATGATGTCGCCCACCATTCCGATTTGATGTCGCCCGGCGTTCCGAGATGATTTCGCCCGGCATTCCGGGATGATGTCGCTCGGTTAAGCGGCGCCTCTGCTGGCCCGATTAGGGTCCGCTCCTTTGGGTTTTTGCACGGGGAGCGGATGCCAGCAGAGAGGACAGTGATGCGCCAGGTGCGCGAAGTGCTTCGTTTGAGGACCGCCGGGGTCGGGCTCAACGAGATTGCCCGCCGAGGCGGCGTTGCGCCGTCGACTGTCCGGTTGACGTTGAAGCGGCTGGCGACTGCCGGGTTGAGCTGGCCATTGCCGGCTGAGATGACCGACAGCGCGCTGGAGACGGCGCTGTTTGCTGCCGCCGGCACCAAGCAAGGGCATCGCCGTCACGTCGAGCCCGATTGGGCTGAGATTTACCGCGAGCTCAAACGCAAGCACGTCACCCTGACGATGCTGTGGGACGAGTACATCGAACGCTGCCCCGAAGGGTATCGCTATTCGCGCTTTTGCGAGCTGTACCGCGGTTGGGCGTCGCGATTGTCGGTCACGATGCGGCAAGCCCACATCGGCGGCGACAAGCTGTTTGTCGATTACGCCGGCGACACGGTGCCGGTGATCGTTGATCGGCTCACCGGCCAGGTCCGTGCGGCGCAGATTTTTGTCGCGGTCATGGGTGCCTCCAACTTCACCTACGCCGAGGCGAGCTGGACCCAGGCGCTGGCTGACTGGATCGGCGCCCATACCCGTGCCTTTGCAGCGATCGGCGGGGTGCCCAAATTGCTGGTGCCGGACAACACCAAAGTCGCTGTCATCAAGGCCTGCCTTTACGAGCCGCAGGTCAATCGGACCTACGCCGAGATGGCGACCCATTACGATACCGCGATCCTGCCGGCCCGGCCACGGCGACCACGCGACAAGGCGAAGGTCGAAGTCGCGGTGCTGATTATCGAGCGATGGCTGCTCGGCCGCCTGCGGCACCGTCGCTTCTACAGTCTGACCGAACTCAATATGGCGATCGGCGAGTTGTTGCGGCAACTCAACGACGAACGCCTGATCCGGCGGCTCGGTGTCACCCGCCGGGCGCTGTTCGAGGAACTCGACCGGCCCAACCTCAACTCGTTGCCGGCGCAGCCCTATTGCTTTGCCGAATGGCGCGTTCGCCGGGTCGGTGTCGATTACCATGTCGAGCTCGAGGGCCATTTCTACAGCGTTCCCTACCGCTTTGCCCGCAGCGAGGTCGAGGTGCGGCTGACGCCGCGCGCTGTTGAGATCTTTCTGAAGGGCGAACGGATTGCCGCTCATCTGCGTGCCAGCGGCAACCATCGGCACACGACTGTCTCCGAGCACATGCCGTCGAGCCATCGGCGGTACGCCGACTGGACCGTCGAGCGCATTCGCCGCGAGGCCGCTTCGATCGGCCCAGCCACTGCCGCGCTCTGCGAGCTGATCCTGGAGCGCCGGCCCCATCCCGAGCAAGGCTTCCGCGCCTGCCTTGGCATCGTGCGGCTGGTGCGGCCGTTCGGGGCCGATCGCCTCGAAGCCGCCGCCACGCGGGCGATCGAGATCGGCACGCTGACCTACGGCTCGGTGCGCTCCATCCTCGACAACAAGCTCGATCGCCAGACTGCGCAACGGTCGCCTGTCAATGGCGTGCCAATCCTCCACCCCAATATCCGCGGACCGCGCTACTACCACTGAGGAGAATACAGTGCTTACCCATCCAATGCTCGACCAGTTAAGCCAGCTTGGCCTATCCGGCATGGTCCAGGCGTTTGCCGAACTTGAGGCCTCCAACGAAACCGCCGCGCTCACTCATGCCGACTGGCTCGGGCTGTTGGTCGATCGCGAGCTCACCCATTGCCGCGACAAGCGGCTTGCCGCCCGGCTGCGCTATGCCAGACTGCGCCAGCAGGCCAGCGTCGAGGACGTCGATTACCGAGCCCCACGCGGCCTCGACCGCGCTCTGTTCCAGAAGCTTACCAATGGCGAATGGATCGACGCGCACGACAACCTGATCCTGTGCGGGCCCACCGGGGTCGGCAAGAGTTGGCTTGCCTGTGCCTTGGGTCACAAGGCCTGCCGGGACAACCGCTCTGTTCTTTATCAGCGGGTCCCCAGGCTGTTCGCCGAGCTCGCGCTCGCCCGCGGTGACGGCCGCTATGCCCGCATCCTGCGCGGTCTCACCGGCGTCCAACTACTCGTCCTCGACGATTGGGGCCTCGAACCGCTCGACGCCGGTGCCCGTCGTGACCTCTACGAGATCCTCGAAGAGCGCTACGGCCGCCGGTCGACCATCCTCACCAGCCAGATCCCCGTCGACAAATGGCACGCCTTTATCGGCGATCCGACATATGCCGACGCCATCCTCGACCGCCTCGTTCACAACGCTCACCGCATCGATCTCGCCGGCGAGAGCCTGAGACGCCGACGCTCCAGATCGATCCCAAAGGATTGACCATCGACCTGCAATTTGTCAAAAATCCTGCCAGCAGAGTGCCCGCCAGCCAGGCGACATCATCTCGTATCGCCGGGCGACATCATCTCGGAATTAGCGGGCGACTTCGTCGGAATTTGCACATGGGGGACCTCGTGTCCCGTGGTACACCGCAAATCAATAAGGAGGCCATCCGGTACTTCACGGACGAAAAGAAATTTATGAAGCGGGTACGTGAGCGGCAGACTGCGGCTACCGAGCCTGGAGAGGCCCTATTTTGGAAGACGTTTATCGAAGCTTGGGAGAGACCTGAGACCGATCGCTTCGGTCGCTGACAGTGATGCCATTACCCCGCTTTTCGGTCGAACTTTAACCGGACCCCGACGCCACCCTCACGATTCTCGCCGGGATCGAAGGAAGATCACACCGGCTTCCCCCATGTAGTCGCCGGAGCGAAAATCCATCCCCTACGCTGCGCGCCGTGCCCCGGGGGATGCCAGGTCGGGACGGGAAAGCAGGCTCACTGATCGAACTGGAAAACTGAGGTTGGCTGCCACTGACGACCTTCCACCTCAGCCGTAATGTAATTTTACTCCGGCCCGCCGATGCAATTTCTCTCCGGCGTTGACACGTACGCGGGTGCGCTGAATTTGGTTTTCGCTCCTTTTGTGTCGCGCCCGTTGTTTGTTCGCGTTCTGCCTGAGGCGCATCCTGCGCGTCCTGGAATCGATTGAACGTATTTCTGGCGTGCTATTAGTCGTCGTGGACCTCCTGCTGAAGTGATACCGGAACGAGGGAGGCAGCGGGAGGGTCGGATCTTCGATGTCGGCCCGGACGGCATCGACCCGCGACCTGCGAGCACGAACGCTCGATAACCCGGGGCCCCCCGGTGGATTGGTAGAGATCAGGCTGAGGTGAAAGACTTTCGCCGGCTCGTCGGCCCCTCTGGCCGAGAACGACGGTGATATTGGCGTCCCGGTAAATAGCTTGCGTCAACCAAGTCCCCCGAACCAGCCAGTTTGTTCTGCAGTCCTGGTGTGCGGAGGTTCCCAGCCAGGCAAAGCCACATTCCCTTCGGCATCTGCGCCCATTTTGTCCCGACATATGCGTACCGCGCTCTGGATGCGCTGATGGTCGCCGATCAGATGATACATTGCTCTGCGCTTTTTTGTCAGGACATGTAAAGTAGACCTGCTGTGCTGGAATGCCACGTTATAACGGCGTCGACTAGGGTAGGCGCAATCCGAAGATTACTGTGCTCCAGCGCATCGCAGAAGGACTTGGAGCTGATATAGAGGACTTGATGAAAAGGCGAAAGTAGGATAGCCCGCGAAAGATCGAATGTTTCCGCCGAGTTCGAATTGTCTGCCTCACCGAAGAAACCGTCGAGACGCTTTATCTGCTCGGCGAGCAAGACCGCATTGTCGGCATCTCCGGCTATGTCGTGCGCCCGCTACAGGCGCGCCGCGAGAAGCCGCGAGTGAGCGCGTTCACGTCAGCGAACATCGACAAGATCCTCGCTCTGAAACCTGATCTCGTCCTGACATTCTCGGATCTCCAGGCCGATATTGCCGCCGATCTGATCCGGCGCGGGGTCGACGTCCATGCCTTCAACCAGCGAAGCATCGCGGGAATTTTAGATATGATCCGGATGCTGGGCGCGATTGTCGATGCGAGCGAACGAGCTCGGCAGCTAGCAGGGACGCTCGAGGCGCGGTTGGCCGACATGCGAACCCGCGCCGCACGATTACCGAAGCGGCCACGGGTATTCTTCGAAGAATGGGACGATCCGCTGATCTCCGGAATTAGATGGGTTTCGGAGCTCGTCGAGATCGCCGGCGGCATCGACATCTTTGCTGACCGAAGAGACCAAAGCACCGCGAAGGACCGCATCGTCACGCCCGCCGAGGTAATTGCACGAGAGCCCGATCTGATCATCGGGTCATGGTGCGGCAAGAAGTTCAGGCCGGAGCGGGTGGCTGCGCGAAATGGCTTCGACCGCATTCCGGCCGTCGAGCACGATGATCTCTACGAAATCAAATCGTCCCTGATCTTGCAGCCGGGTCCTGCCGCCTTGACTGACGGCCTTTCGGAGCTTCAAAGAATTATCGAGCGGTGGGCAATTTGCCCTTGAAGTCGACGATTCCCGAACTCGCAATCACTCTCTAAGCCTCGGTTCCGATGCGCAAGCCCTTGTCAGTGCGCAGCCTCGAACAGCTCGGCCGCGTGCGCCTGTCTTCATCCTTTTTTATGCGTGACTTCCTGCACAGCGAGATCGCCGACCTGCACGGTATTCCCAATACTCGTCCATCAAATTCGAATCTCTGTTCCTGGAGTGGCTGTCTCTCGCGAAGCAGCTTAAAACCGATGAGTGCGATCTTTAAGATTCCTCACGGCGGGCAAAGTGTGTTTGCCTCTGTGCCCTTAGGGGCACCCAATGGCGAGTGCTCAGCCGAGGTGACCGTCCTGACCTATTGTGAACGAGATCCAGTCGCGTACAGCGGGCGGCGGAAGCCAGAAGGTTAGAAAAAGACCGTTACACGGCCGGAAGGCCCCTTCAGGCAGCGTGCACGCTGTCGTCGAACGGCTCCTTGCGCCAAGTCGGCGCGATCGGTTGCACGCGCGGAAGGGTCATTACCAGGACATAATGCGATCAACCCTTTCCGCCGAGTCCGCGCATTGGCTGGGGATCACCCGGCAGCGGCGCTTGGTTAATCCCTTTCGAGGACGGCGGTCGGTCGTGCCGCAGGATTAAAGCTTCAATCGCTGCGGACGCCGCCCCGCGCGGCCTGACCGGCTTTCAACTCGGGCCCGGCTCGGTTGACGCCAGTTTCACGCTGAGCAAGGTCTTTCCGCAGCTCCTCATCCAGCTCGGCGATCAATACGGTCCCGTTCCGGGCTAAATTGGCGAAGACGAGCGGCTGCTTATCCGAATTCGTGGTCGTCGCGCGGGGGCAACACTGCGCGTCCATTAATGCGGCGGTCGCGCAACGCCGCCAGCGCGTCGGCCGCGCGCTCGAGCGGGAACACCGTGGCGGCCGTCGGTTGTATCCAATCCTGCTCGTAAAGTTCAAAAATCTCACGATAGGCAGCGGCAACTTGATCCGGACGCCGCTTGCGGTAGTCGCTGATCTGCAACCCGCTGATTTCGATATTCTTCAGTAGCAGGTAGTTGGTCTTGATCGTCGGGATTGCGCCCGCAGCAACCCGATCACCACCAGCCGGCCGTGCCAAGCCAGCGCGCGCATAGCCGCGTCGAATATCGCGCCGCCGAGCGGGTCGAGAATGATGTCGACGCCGCGCCCCTCTGTCACGGCATAAACCGGCGCCCGCAAGCTATCGCGCAGGTCGGCGGCCGACAGATCGATCACCGCGTCGGCGCCGGCTGCCCGCACCGATGCTGTCCGTTCCGGCCGCAGAGCGGCAAGATGCCGTCGCAGCGGCGTGACGCTTGGCGAGCCTTGGCTCTCAATGCGTGCTCGATAGAGTTGCCGTGACAAAGCCCCCGTCGGGGATCGCGACCGGGACCTCCGACACGTCTGCGCTCATCAGCAAGCCGCGCGGTGGTTAAGACGTTGCTCGCGGTTCCCGACGATGAACGGTTGATCAACCCTCAGCCCGCATAACGAGATCAGACTAGACCAGCGCTCGTTGACGTTGTGGCCACACGGGAGATCTCTATCATGACCAACGAAGAGAAGACTTCACTGAAGGCGGCGTGCTTGCAAGCGGCGACGACGTTGATCGCCGCCCGCAACTCCATAAGGGGTGTCGTCGACGTGGACGAATGTGTGAAGCTCGCCGCGGAACTCTACTGCCGCGTCACGGTGATGCATTGGCAGGAAACCGCATCGCATAAAGGCGTTTAGGCGGGCGATCTCGGCTGACGCCGTCTGGAATTCCCAAACGGGAACGTCATGACACTCCCGCTGCCCTGGAATGTCGGCTCGATGACGAGTTGCTCCGCGCCACCACGGCGCCGATACCTCACTGCCGCAGTTAACGCAGATTAGGATCCAATAATCATAGGGTCGCTCGGCGTCTTTGGTCTTAAAAAGCAGCGTTTTGTCCATCCAATCCCTGACGGCCCAATCGTAAGGGTCTGTCTGGATGGCGTACGCACTGCGGTCGTGGGCTACCTCGAGGCGCTGCTGCGACATTTCAGGAAGCGCTTCAACGTTCGTTAGGAGTCTCCATATCAGTCTATCTGCTGATACAACCCAAAGTGAGAGAAAACCTTGTGAAGACACCTTTTGGGGACCAGACCAGCGACGGGCTGACCGACCCCAACCTGCAAAATGTGTGCGATCTGTTGCGCCGCTTTTCCTTGATCGCCGGATTTGTGTTTTTTGCCGCGCTGGCGCCGTCGTCTCCCGCTACGGCTGACACAGATCCAACCGAGTTTATCGATACTCTTGGCAATCAGGCGCTCGACGTGCTCCGTGATGCCACTTCTCTGCATCAAAAGCAGACTTACTTCGACCAACTATTTCGCCAGGATTTCGATCTGTCAGGAATATCCCGCTTTGTTCTGGGTTCGTATTGGCGGGTTGCGAGCGAGCCTGAGCGACAGGAGTTCCAGCGGCTCTTCGAATACCGCGTGATGATGACTTATGGTCCGCGGCTCGCAGACTACCGGGCAGAAGGCTTGAAGGTAACGGGAAAACGGCTCGATCCGAGCGGGCTCGTGGTGATGAGCCAGATTGTTCGGCCCCGAGGCGCAGCGCCAATCCCGATCGATTGGCGCCTTAGCGTGTGCGAAGGCCTGTACAAGATCAGCGATATCGTCGTTGACGGCGTCAGTATGGCTACGACCCAACGCTCCGAATTCGCGCAGATGATCCAGCGCAATGGCGGACGAGTAGAGAACATGTTGGCAATGATGCGTCAAGAGAGGTAACAAAATCTTGATAGTACTGTGACTAACCTACATGCTTGAAGTACGAACTTTTGGAAGAAGGATGTGGACGTAATGCTCAGTAAACTCGGTGTGGCTGTTACCGCGCTCGGCTTGGTCACTGGCGCTTTGGCGTTGAATAACCCGGCGCAAGCCCAAGGTGTGCAGGTCGGAGTGCTTACCTGCAATTTATCCAGCGGTCTCGGCTTTATTGTCGGATCGTCGCGGGCAGTTGACTGCACTTTTTCATCTCCGAACGGACCTCCCCAACACTATGTCGGGTCGCTCAACAAAGTCGGCGTCGATATCGGTTATCTACAAGGTGGCGTGATGGTCTGGTCGGTGGTTGCACCGACCGTCAATCTCGCACCGGGATCGCTCTCCGGATCTTATGGTGGAGTGACGGCAAGTGCGACGGTCGGTATCGGTGTCGGCGCCAACGTACTGGTCGGCGGGTCGGGAAACTCGATTGCCCTGCAGCCAGTCAGCGTCGAAGGCACGACCGGTCTCGATGTCGCGGCAGGGGTTGCCGAAATGAGTGTGAACTTTCAGCCTAGTTAGCATAGCGAGAGCGCGCGGCGGCAATTTGTCAGCCCGTTGCGCGCTTCCAACTCCATTCACGGCTCGTGCGAAACCATGTCCCCACGAGCGTCCGATAGGCCTAGTTGTCGAGGATACTGACGATCTGGTTCATCCGGGCGCGGCCGCGCGGGGCCAACGCCGCGCCGTCTGCCGCGCGGCAAACAGGTGAGAAACTGTATTGCCTCACCGGCGACCGAAGGGCGCCCGCTGACCTGCCGCCGGGACGGTTCGTTGCTGACTCCCCGCTGGAGGGAGCAGGATTCGAACCATCGGTCCCCCGTCAGGAGAGCCGCCGTTTTGAGCCTGCCTCCGTCCCCAGCCGAAGCGGTCGTTGTCGTCGCGGAGGTTATGGTCCCGGCGGAGATCGCCGCCCAAATCGCGCGGTTGAGATCGCCGACCGCCAATGGTGCGCTTCCGAGCCTCCGCTGGAAAGTCGAATAAAACCGTCTCGACGAGTTGGTCCCCCACGGGGGACCGAAGCTTCAAATCCATCTCCCTCCAGCGCTGAGTCATGTGCGAACCCGACTTCCTCGGAGCGTGGGCCGGCTAGCCCGCATCAGCGCGATGGCATCATGCTCGCGTCTGGCACGGTCTTCCGTCCGCATCTCGGCGGGATCGGCGGGACCGAAACCGAGCCGACCGGCGGATTGCGAGCGCAAGCAGCTATCGTCGCCATCCCCAACAGCGCTGCGATCCGTAGTAATCGAAGCGGCCTCTGCTGCGCGCGAAGCGGGCCGGTCGCAATCATTGCCCCGCCCACCAGCAGCATCAATTCGCGGCGCCTCATTCGATGAGCTTGTCGGCGAAGTGATTGAGCGCTCTTCTGGTTCTCATCTCACCTGGCCTCCCCGCCGCGCGTGCTCGTCGCCGCCCGCACTTGTGAACAGGATAGCGCCAAGCGCAACGTTTCCCAATCGTCGAGAGGCAGGCCGTCGAATTCGGGGTCGAGATCGGTGAGTATCATGGCGTGGGCCGGGTTCCGCGGCGGGTGTTTCTGCGGCTGCTCGCCGAGCGGCACACCCCCGAGCGACGCATCGAAGCCTACTACTGTAGCGAACCCGGTTCGAGAGCATCGCCGAGCGGAAGCTGCGCCGGTGCGGCCGCGTGTCAGCGCGCGCCATCTGCTAGCCGGCGGTCGGCTGCCTATCGGGATCGGCCGTGCGCCTGTCCTCGGTGACGCCGAGTGCCTCCTCACCCGACACCATGCCGATGAAGCGACCGAACCGAACCCTGGCTTCGAACTCGCCTCGGCGCTCAAAAACGCCGGTGCATAGGCGGGGTTCGTCCGGGAGCCCGATAATCTCTACGTCGAGGGGTGGCGGTCGGCGCTGCCGCGGATGCTGGAAAAGCTTGCGGTGGAGCTGACCACAGCCGGACCAGTCGAGGCGCGGCGCCTCCGCCAACGCGGGCAGTTGATCCTCGATCTGCTCACGCCGAGCGCATCAGAGCCGCTCTCGACCTAACCGCGGCCTGCACCGGACTGGCCGACCTGCCACAGCCCTGCGCCAGTCTCTGAGGGCGGCCAGCGCAAGCCTCGGGCGCGGTGCGTTGGCGGGTCTTGCTGCGCCTGCGTCCCCTCGCGCTCGCGGCGCAATTGCTCCATGCGGGCGCGGATTGTCGCAAAGTCGTCGGCGGCGCGGGGTCGGTTCACGTCTGCTCCTCCCTTCCCGTTGGTTGAGATTGGTTGGCGGCTCTAGGCTGGCCGGTGGCCTCAGACTTTGCCGGCCGAGCGTGAGGCTCCGATGCCGGCAACCGACGCCCTCAGCCCAGGCGTAGCCGCGCCGGAGGCTTGCCCCGAAAATTAACCCTACTATGATGGCGTTCCCAAGACGATATACGGTTAACTACCGTGTCGGGCAGCACGCCAAGTTTTAGGCCGAGCCGACAGGAGGCGCCCGTGACCAACTATGCAGAGCCGGCCAGCGATGCCGCCGCAAGGCTTACCCCAGGAGGCGGGCTGGTCGTGGTGGTGCTTCTATCTCTCGGCCTTTGGGCAGCTATATGGCTGGCACTTTGCTTCTTGGCCGAGGCGAGCTTTGGGTAGCGCAAATTCGGCGACCCTCTGGCTGAGTGTTAATGCTCGGTCGGAGGCTGATGTGGTGGCAGCCGGAGCCGGACCATACTGATGGGAGGACCTAGTGAGCAAGGCGGCGACCGAGCCTGGGCATTTTCACGAGGTGTTTTACTAAAGGAGCAACCTGCCGACTATTATCGCACAACGGCGGACCGTTACCGGAAACTCCTGTCAGAGACCACGACGCCCAGGCTCACAAAGTACCTTGGTGAGATGATCGCCGAGCTATCGCCAAATCTTGGTGATGGCCTGAGGGATCAGGCGGCGGCGGTTTGGGATTGCGAGGACGCGGGGTTGGCGGCGACTTCGATCCCGTCGGTGAACCTGACACCTTGAATGAGCTTGGGCAACTGGTTGTGGCCATCGAGCCTGCGCCAGCTTTTCTGCGCCGCATCGACCAGCTTGAACACCATGGCGAGCGCCGTCTTATTCGAGAGGCAGCCCTTCGACCGGATCGTGCGGTGCCGCACGGTGGCAAAGGTGCTCTCGATCGGGTTCGAGGTCCGCAGGTGTTTCCAGTGTTCGGCAGGGAAATCATAGAATGCGAGCAGGGCCTGGCGATCCTTTGCCAGGCACTCGGCGGCCTTATCGTATTTCAACTCATAGGCTGCGATGAAGGCGTCGAACGCGGCCTCGGCGTCCTTGCTCGTCTCAGCCATCCAGATCTCCTGTAATGCCCGCTTGGCTTTCGGCTGCTGGCCCTTCGGCAGTTTGTTGAGGACGTTGGCGGTCTTGTGCACCCAGCAGCGTTGCTCGCGTGTGGTCGGCCACAGCTCGCCGAGCGCCTTCCAGAAGCCAAGCGCGCCGTCGGCGACGGCGAGTTCGGGCGCGACCGCCAGACCTCGGTTCTTCAAATCGAGCAGCAGTTCACGCCAATCCTGCGCGCTCTCGCGCGCGCCGTCGGTAAAGCCGAGCAGCTCCTTCCTGCCCTCCGGCGTCGCGCCGATGATGACCAGGATGCATTGCTTGGCGTCTTCAAGACGGGCCTGCAGGTAAATGCCGTCGGCCCACACATAGACGTAGTGCTTGGCCGACAGATCGCGCTTCCTCCAGTGCTCGTGCTCGTCGATCCAGACCTCCTTCAGCCGAGCAATAGTCGAGGCCGACAGGCCCGGTGCATCCTTGCCGAGCAGGGCCGCAAGCGCCTCCTCGAAATCGCCGGTCGAGATGCCCTTAAGGTAAAGAATCGGGACCAGCACCTCCAGGCTCCGCGAGCGCCGCGCATACGGCGGCAGGATCGCGGGTGTGAAGCGGATGCGCCCGGCATCATCGGCAGCGCCACGGTCGCGCACGCGGGGTTGGCGCACGCCGACCGGGCCGATGCCGGTCATCACCTCGCGTTCAGGCAGGTGCCCGTGCCGGACCACGCGGCTCAGGCCAGTAGCGGTCTTCAGATCGACATGCTTGGCGAGGAATTCGGCAACCTCGGCCTCGATCGCTTGGGCCAGCAGGGCCCGCGCTCCGTTGCGCAGCACCTCGGTGAGCGGGTCGGCGAATGACCCTGGTTGAAGCAGCTTGACGACGTTAGCATCGGACACGGCGTATCACTCCTTTGCTGGAGAAGTGGAGGCGCGAACACCCCCACGATACGCCGCCTTCATCCCGTCAGCCCGTCACCAACTTTCGCGCATAGCTCATGATCGCCCGGTGCGAAAGGTTGGCTAAAGAGATTGAGGCTGTGTAAGGACTGAGGCCACCGATCTCGCCGGATTGCGGTGAGTGGTCGGGATGGCGCGGGCCGCAAAACGCAGCGGCTTACCTACCCCTCACACACCGCAACAGCCGCGCTTTTGCGGGGTTTCGGGCGGCCCCAGCTGCAACACGATGCGCCACGGTAGCTGCAACGCTTCTGTGGGCTCTGCTCTAGCGCGCTGCTCGCCTCCGCTAAATGCAGTCACGGAGGCGCGGTGTGGGCCGCGAAACAGAGATCACCCCGATGGGGGCAAGGGTCTAACGCTGATCTTGGTCGGACCCGGCCGCAGTTCGGGCATCTTTTGCGCCGCGCCGTTGTCGCCTCGACCGTCGGTTCGGTGATCGAGTCCGGGATGATTTTCTGCTCTATGTGCTCATTGCCCCGCTGGTTTTCGCGAAACTGTATTTCCCCTCGTCCGACCCGTTGGTCGGAACGCTGCAAGCGTTCGGCATCTACGCCGTCGGTTTTATATCCCGCCCGCTCGGCGCGGCGTTCTTCGGCCATTACGGCGACCGTATCGGGCGCAAGGTGACGCTGATCGCGACCTTATTGATCACCGGCCTGGCAACCTTCGCCGTCGGTTTCGTCCCCGGCTATGCCTCGATCGGCATCTGGGGCGCGATCATTCTGACCGGCATCCGCTTCATCCAAGGGATCGGCGTCGGCGGCGAGTGGGGCGGCGCGACCTTGGTCGCGATGGAGTGGGCGAAGACAAATGCCCATCGCGGCTTCATCACCGCGTGGCCGCAATGGGGTGCTCCGGCCGGATTGTTCGTCGCGAATATCGCCGTCCTCGTATTCAGCGCGATTTCCGGCGATCAATTTTTGGACTGGGGCTGGCGCGTGCCGTTCTGGATCAGCATCGTCATGGTCGGAATCGGGCTGTGGATCCGCCTCGGCATCCTCGAAACGCCGGTGTTCCAGCGCATTCTCGATCAGCAGGCGGTGGCGCGCGCGCCAGTTATCGAGGTGCTTCGCCGGCACCCAAAGGAGATCATCCTGACGGCATTGGCACGAATGGGACAGCAGGCTCCATTTGATATTTTCGTCGCCTTCATCTTCACCTACGGGACAACGGTATTGCACAGTTCGCGCGACCTGCTGCTGACCGCGGTGCTGGTCGCCACGGCGGTTTCGACGGTCACAATCCCGCTCTCGGGCTTCATATCCGACCGCATCGGCCGCAAGCGCCTGTACCTGATCGGCGCGGTGGCGATGGGAATCTGGGCCTTCGTCTATTTCGCGATGCTCAACACGATGGTGCCGGGCTGGATCTTCCTCGCGATCGTCGTGTCACTGATCCCGCACGACATGATGTACGGGCCGCAGGCGGCGTTGATCGCCGATGCTTCAGCCCGCGGCTGCGCTATACCGGCGCCTCGCTCGGCTTTCATCTAGCGTCGCTCATCGCCGGCGGGCCGGCGCCGCTGATCGCGACCGCTCTCCTCGCCAGCACCGGGTCGGGCTATCGGTGGCGATGTATATCCTGGTCTGCGCGATCGTCAGCATTTCGGCCACGATCTTCCTGCCCGATTACACCAACCAGGACATCTCGCAGGAAGAAGCATACAGGGCGCCGGAGGCGAACCGCGTTCTAGCCGAGGCGCCCGCCGGCAGCTGACTTTCGGTAAGAGCGCCGCTCAGGAACGAGAGGCCCAGAATCCACCGCATCCGCGGGCCACTCAGCAGACTGCCAATACGTTCCTGCCGGACCAGCAGCGGCGTGATTGGCGACAGTCGCAAAGAAAATCCCAAAAATGATCGGCCGGAGGCGCTGAAAGCGGGCGGCGAGCATTAACGATAAGATTTGGAACCGGCACGTGACATGGCACAGAATGCCGACGGTGGGGACTGGG
>CAVSZA010000058.1:0-27462 GCA_963732095.1 uncultured Alphaproteobacteria bacterium | reverse complement strand
TCCCGATAGTATAACGGATCAGGTCGCCAATGACCGGGATCGCCGGAAGCGAGAACAATGGCACATCGGCGCGCAATGTCGGGCGGTAGTAACCCGACAATAGGACAAGACCGCTCACCGCGTCCGGGTGGTCCAGTGCGAGCGCCAAGGCGACGAGCGTGCCTAAGGAATGACCGACGACGATGGGACGGTCGATGCCGAGTTTTGCGAAAGCCTCTCGGAACAGATCAGCCTGTCGGCCGGGCGTCCACATGGCGCCCCGGGGCCGGTCGCTATACCCAAAACCAGGGCGATCAAACGCGACTACGTGAAATTGCCGCTCACCGGCGAGGTCGAGCAACCCGCTCAACTCGAAATCCTCGGCGGTGACAACATTACCATGGAGAAAAACTACTGGCCGCCCCTCGCCCTTTTCGAAATAGTGAAGCCGGGCACCGTCGACGGTGATAAACCGCCCACGAGGTGGATGCTCCTGCTCTGCTTTTCTTGCTCGATAGGCTGATTTGGATTGTGGGGCCGCTGGCGTCTTTACCGAACGATCGATGATCCTGCGTTCGAACCTGCCGAAGCTGCGCGAGTTTGGAGGGCGGTCGGCTCGCGTCCTCGATGCGGGCGGATGGTATCGACCGTTCAATCTCGCCACCCATGTCATCGACTTGAACCCCTACAATTCGCGTCGCGTCGACGATGCCCTTGATCCGGAAGACGACGAGCGTTTTACTGCCGATACCTGGATCGTGCAGGACGTGTGCAATTCACCCTGGCCGTTCCCCGACAAGACCTTCGACTTCGTTGTTTGCTCGCATCTCCTCGAAGACGTGCGCGACCCGATCACCGTTTGCCGCGAGTTGTGCAGGGTCGGGAAAGCCGGGTACATCGAGACGCCGTCGCGAATTCGCGAAATCTTCTCCAAGGAAAAGCACTTTTTCGCCAAGTACCTCCTTGGCAATTTTCCGGAGATCGGGTTTCACCATCATCGCTGGTTTGTCGAAATCGAGGGGACCCATCTTCGCTTCACCGCAAAAACAGCGGCATTACCGGCAAATCGGCGGTATTACATCACCCGGGGTGACATCGGGCGCAACCTGACCGAACAAGAAAGCGGGCTCGGCCTTTTCTGGCATGGGGGATTTACGTTCGGGGAAGCATTTGTCTACCACGGCAAGGATTATCCGGCGTTTCGGCACAAGGCGATCGCCCGGTTGAAGAGTTGATTCGGCTGTTTTAATGGCCAATGCAGCTTCTCGGCTTTGGTCGATCTGCGGCGGGCGCAGGGCGGTGGCGCCCAGGAAGGGTTGGGCAAACTGCACCTACAGGTGCTAGGCGTCTCGCTGAGCGATGCGCTCAGCTGCCGCCGTCGAAGAAGCTTTGGACGATTTCGGAGCGCGCGATCTGAGGCAGCATCAGCCGCGCGTAAAATGTGTCTCGGGCGGCCGCGTATCCGGCGCCGACTAAAGTCGACCAACTGTCCAGGGATTCGATTTTGACATAGGCATCCTGCCCGGGAACGAGAGCGACATTTGTCGACTGATCGAAGTCCTTACCATAACTCTCGACTTCAACGTGATAAATCCCAGGCGGAACGTCGCGATAGAAGGCGCCGCCCAATTGCGCATACCCGGCATAGACGCCGTTCATCGTCACCTTGGTCATGTTGAGCGTGTCGGAAGGAAGATAGACCCGGTAGAACCAAACCCTTGCCTCGCCTGGCGGGATCGGCGGGACCGAAACCGAGCCGACCGGCGGATTGCGAGCGCAAGCAGCTATCGTCGCCGTTCCCAACAGCGCTGCGATCCGCAGTAAACGAAGCGGCCTTCGGCTGATCGATGTAGCCATCGGTCGGTCATCCACAATCATAGTAGGGTAGGTGCGCCATCTCGCTTTGCCATTCGCAGCCATCCGGGCCGCCCTGCGAGCTGTCGTCATCCCCTTTTATATGCGAAATCGACAACAGGCGATAGACGAGGGGGTCAGAAGTGAACTCCATCCCGCGCCGGACGGCGGATCGGCCGCTCGGAACGATCTCAACCGCTCCCTCCGCTGGTAGGCCCCCCAAGAGGGTCAAGCGCTCCGCTCCCGCCACTTCACCGAAACCACCGCCCGCCCCTTCCGCCCGCACTCGCGGCACCGGAGCCGCCCTGGCAGGCCTCGCAATTCGATCTTGACGAAGTTGCCCGGCCTGAGATCGTCAATTCGTGGATCGTCAAGCCGCGCGCAGTGCGCGTTTGCTTGCTGCCGTCCGCCGCGCGCCGCGCGCTGGTCGAGCGGGCCAGATGACCATTGAAAAGAAAGTACTCGTGGATCCCCCAGCCTGGCTACGAAGGGCGCGGGCCTCGGTCTGATTGGACGTCCTCAAATAGCCAATTGTAAGTCGTGCGAATGGCGTCGGAAGAATATGCCTTTGGACCTATGCGACGGTTAAACGTGCCGAATACAAGCTGCTTCGACGAGTTCAGTCGCATTGCAAGGGGCATGAATGCGGCCCGGTATAGTTCAATTTGACCATAGTCCACAACTACACCACTCAACCGGACGGGTGCCGCTTGAGCGATTGCATGACCACAGCCGTCGGTGAAAAGAGGCAGATATCGCCCGGGGAGTTGCCGGGCGATGGGAATGCCGCGTCTGGGCTTCTCTGGCATTTCAAGCAGCTTTGCAAACCTTGATCCATAAATGAGGAAAGCGAACTCGTTCACGACCGCGTCGGCGCAGATGACGAAACGGTCACTCCAAGCCCCGCTGCTCATCCGGAAAAAATCGAACGCCGTCGGTGGAGGAAGCCCGCCACATTCGGATGCCTTCTGACGCCAAAACGCGATCGCATGTTCGGTGTCGCGAAGTTCGCCTGCAAGCACCGGTCTAGTCTCCCGGCGTCGGGCACACGATCGCGAGCAGTATGGCGGGAGCGGAAGATAAATTGGGTTTTGTCATGCACCGAACCCAAACGGGTTTGCTAGGGTCCGCAGTTAACCGCACTGCTTGTTAAATTTCCTTCAACGAGTGCCAGGTTATCTCGACCGCATGCTGGCGCAACGCCCGGTGGTCTCCTTGAGCCGGAGCTTTGCACCCGGGCGGATCGAGCAGATTGAAGTCCTCGCCATCCGCTATGGCGACTTCGATGGAAGGGAAGGGTACGCCATAACGTCCGAAGTTTTCACGCTGACCTCACAAGGGGCGATCCATAGCCCCCCGCCGCCGATCGCCGCGCCCTGGGCGTGGTCGGGGATACTGGCCCGCGTCGGCTGGATGTTCAACCTCACGGCCACGGCTTACAATCTGGTTCGGTTGCCAAAGCTGGTGGGGGCCCGGGCGTAGTCAAGGACCACGACCCTGTTCGCCGCGCTCGATGTTGCCACTGGCTTGGTCAAGACCGGCCATTATCAGCGCCGCCGTCGCATCGAGTTCCCGGATTTCATGAACCGCGTGGGCAACCTTTCTCTATGACGACATTGTTTACGGAGTGACGATTTTTCCGGCTGCAACGTCGCCATGCCCTCTCGGATCGAGGACTATGCTCTTATCGGCGATTGCGAGAGTGCGGCGATGGTCGGCCGCAACGGCTCGATCGATTGGCTCGCTCTTCCCCGCTTCAATTCGGCGGCATGCTTTGCCGCTCTGCTCGGCGGCCCCGAAAATGGGCGGTGGCAGATCGCCCCGATTGCCGAGAGCCACGTGAGCCGGTATTACCGGCAAGGGACGCTTGTCCTTGAGACCCGTTTCGAGACCGCCGATGGCGCTGCGATCCTGATCGATGGCATGGGTCGCCGCGACGGGTGCGCCGACCTCGTGCGGATCATCCGCGGCGAGCGCGGCCGGGTCGCGATTCGAATGGAGCTGGTCATCCGCTGCGAGTACGGCTCGATTATCCCTTGGGTGAGGCGGCTCGATGATGGCCGGCTTACCGCAGTCGCCGGCCCCGACCGGCTGACGCTGTCGACGCCTGCCGCGGTCCACGGCGAAAACCTGCGCACGATCGCCATCTCCCGCACATTGATCGCGAGCTGGCCGACTAACTGGCAGGTCTCGAGCAGATAAAGGATGCCATGCCGAGCGGCGATGCCGCCCACGTCGGCTACCGGGTTCACGAGGTCTCCCCGCGTTGGGACGTGCGTGATTGCTATCAGCTTCGTGCGGGGACCGACGGTGCGTTCGAGCGCGGCGAGGTCGATCTGCCCTGACGGATCGTTGCCTTACCACGTCGATCTCGATTCCCACACGCGCCTTCATTTGCAAGAACGCGAGATAGTTCGACAGGTATTCGGCACGCGCGGTGATGACGCCGAAGTTCTCGGCCTCGCCGGTTTCTCGATTATTCCGGGGCCGCTCGGCTGGTTAATGCCCGGGTTCGATCGCGGAAGCCAGGTTCGCGATGGACTCTCCGCTGGGGGGAGATGGATTCGAACCATCGGTACCGCATAAGAAACAAGCCTTTTTGGCTGCCCCCGTTCGGTCCCGCAATTCGCCTTCCGCAACAAAAACCGGCTCTTTCTTGCCGGGGACCGATGTTCGAAATCCATCTCCCTCCAGCGGCGAGTCTGCGAACCATCGGTCCCTCAGCGGCAGTCGGGCGCCGGTGCCCGCCGATAGGACCCAAGCCCCGATGGGGGGAACCCGCCCGGCCTCCGGTCCCGCGTCCGGGCCAGATGGGACCCGGAAGCCGCGCTGGGGCTTGCGATCCGGGATTCGGGGGCGGGCGGTGGCGATCGGTCGGGGCGATCGGCGAAGGGCTGGCCTAGGGGCAAGGGCTTTTCAGCGGCGGCGCGATACTAAGAGGCGGTTTGCGGCAGGATGAGCCCGTGGCCTGCCCTTATCTCCCTTTGGCCCGCGACAACTTAATTTGACAGTCCCCCAAGAAGACCAGATCGTCTGTTGTTTCAACTGCGCCCGCTGGGTCAATGGCCCGGCTGTCTGACGGGGCATAAAACCGCCTTAGATTTTCGATAAATTAAAGAAAAATTAAGATAAGTATACGATATTATATTTTATGTTTTTTTAGGAATGTTTTATTTTGACAAATTAAGTTGAAATTTGTAGAAAAGGCGGAAGATCTTTTAGATTTCATCAAGGGTTGGCTGCCGATGGGCAGCAATCCTCTACTGGCCCTGACCTCTAGAGAATTGAAGACATCGCACAACGGCGTTCCATCGAGAGGAGATCATCATGACCCTGATCTACCCTAATATTGTCCCAGAAAACAATTTGCGACTGCCAGATGCGCTGACAATCGAGCATGGTCCGGCCCGCCTTCTCTCCCGATTTGTTCTCGAAGGCGACAAGGCAGCGCGGCAGATGGGTCTGCGTCTGCGGCTGCGCCATGATTTCGGTGAGCTGCTATATTTGAACGAGCGGGAAGTCGCCCACGGCAACTGGTTCAAATTGGTTAACATGTACAATCCAGCGTATTGCGATTTGTCGCCCGAGAATTCTTATTGGATTTCCGGCGAAAACGAGGAAGGCGATATCGTGTTGACGCAAGCCGGGCGGATTTATTACTGGCCGGAAACGAGCTTGGCCGAAGAGGCGCACTCGATGTTCTATGCCGGCCACGGCGAGGGCCAGCTTTGCAATGTGATGGCGCCGGCCGCCGGGCGGATCGGCGGGGTCGTATTTTGCGCCGGATCACATTGGATACGGCCCGATTTTCGCGGGCATCAGCTGTCTCATCTACTGGCAAGGTTGGGTCGAGCCTATGCGATGTCGCGTTGGCCGGTAGATTGGGCGATCGCGCTGGTCGCCCCGGTGCTCATCGAAAAGGGCGTCAGCGCCGGCTACGGCTACAAGCATGCTAGTCGCAGCATCTTCTACCCCGCCTCACCCTGGGGCGACCTCGAGGTCGTCCTCGCCTATTTGTCCCAGAACGAAGCTTATGAGGACATTGCCGAATACCTCGCCACGGAGCTCTCCGGCTCGATCCCCGTTGGTTTGGCGACGACGTCCGTCCGCACAAGGCTACATACCGAAAATACCACTGGTTTCCCTTCCTTGTCTGATGCATCTCGGGATCGCGCGCCTTGTCGGAATTCTTGGTCGAGGACGGTGCATTGATGATCTCCGCCTTCGCGACGACCGCATCGACGATCGTGCCTCTCGCAATCCTCAGTCCGTTGGCTGCGAGGTGCAGCTCCACCTGCTCGAACCGCGGCCCGCTGACTTGTCAGGATAATCGGATGGCCAGGGAGGGAGGTGCGAGTAGGCTGGGCGGATGATGGAGCTCTCATACCGTCGTCACCGGTTTCCGTCAGTCGTCATCCAGCATGCGGTCTGGTTTTACCTGCGGTTCACGCTCAGCTACCGAGCCGTCGAGGATCTCCTCGGCAAGCGCGGGCTAGACATTTCCTACGAAACCGTTCGGAGCTGGGTGCTGAAGTTCGGACCGGTGATCGCCAGACACGGGGAGCAACTTAACTGCAACCGTGTTGAGCTGATGCCAGAACTTGCAAGGTAATGAGCAGATGGTGTGATCAATCGATCCACGACGAGAGAAATCCGCATTTTCCAGTGGCCCTCAGCGCTCTGAACCCCCGGGGGTCATCCCCGAGCTGCCGAGTGACAGCGCGAGAGGCATCGTTTCCCAAAACGTTGGGTCGGACGGGCCACGACGGCTGAGCGATGACACCGGACGTTGATCGCCGAACCACGGTGTCGAGTTCGCACCTGACTCCCCTGGAGGGAGATGGATTCGAACCATCGGTCCGCGGGTTAGGCGGCGGCTGGCCGGCACCTATCCCAAGCCGAGCCTGAGCGGCGCAGCGGCGCTTGCGACAACGATCTTGCCCCGATTGTTAGCCGAGGCTGGCGGAATAAACCGGGCTCGCCGAAACCTATCGCTGCCGCGACCAGTGGCGTCATCTCGCGCTCCTTCAGCCGGAGCGGCGGGGTCCGCGTCATGCTCGACTGGTTGTGCTATGCCCTGCCAAGTCTTGCCGCCAGAAAGTTTGGGACCTTGTCCCATCGCGGGCGAGAGGCCTATAGCAGCCATGAGGGCCAAAGTCGTTGCGCAGCTCGATACAGTTTTCATTGCCAACCTCCCTTCGAGCCGAGTGGTCGAGCATGAGCCTCTACAGGCTCCTGCTCCAACGTTGAGTCTCACCACGGAGCCGTCCTGAGCCGCAGTTGGGACCTGCGCCAGTAATAACCTGTTAATACCGGATGATGTGTGAGCCGCTTAACACGTCGTTGATAATTTATGCTGCACGCGGACCCAACCAGATGCCCGGCGGTCCCATATCACGATCCGCCGGATGCGAGCAGCTGGGCCCTTGCAGACCGCCGGACGTGGACGGCGATCGAACCGCCGGAGGACCCGACTTAGTCTGCCTCGCGGCGCCTGCCCAGCCCTGCCGAACGGGACTCCGGCTTTGGCCACCTCGTTCGGATCTATTGGCGCATTGCCTCCGGCGGACACGGTAACTTCGTCCAAATCGGCGTGTCGATGACCCCGGGATGGACGGTATTGACCCGTATCCCATCGGCTTCTGCTGCGCACTCCATCGCAACCGCCTTAGCGAACAGGCGTACACCTCCCTTTGTGGCGCATATCCGACCAATCCTGCTGATCCGCGGAGGCCGGCAACTCGCAGTCTTCGGTGCGATCGCCGCCGTCGGTTTCACCATCTCTGTCCCCGCATCCGGCTGGATTCAAAAGGGGGACTGCTTCAATCGCCCTGCGGTTGCAGCGACCCCGATTTACCGTTGCTCGGCGGGTTGAAAGGCGCGATTTTGGAGTCGAACCGTTGAAGCTTCGGGGTGCCGGCTGAAACTATGTTCGATGCTAACGCGATCCCGGTCATCGATCTCGGACCCTATCTCGCGGGCAAGCCCTGGGCGCTCGACCGCGCCGCGGCCGAGCTGCGCCATGCGCTGACCGAGATCGGCTTCTACACGATCGTTAATCACGGCGTGCCCTCGGCGCTGGTGCACGAGGTCTACAATCAGGTCGCCCGCTTCCACGCTCGGCCGCTCGACGAGAAGCTGAAAATCAAGCTCGACAAGCACAATGTCGGCTATCTGCCGACGATGGGCGATACTCTGCGCACCTCGGTCGTGGCGCACGTCACCAAGCCCAACATGAGCGAGGCGTTCTTTATGGCGCGCGACCTCGCCCCCCACCATCCCGACGTCGTCTCCGGCCGACGTTTCCGGAGCGCCAATCAGTGGCCCGAGCATTTGCCTGGGTTCCGCGAACCGCTCGTCGAATATTGCGACGCCCTGGAGCGGCTGGTGCTACGCCTGGTGCGCGTTTATGCCCGCGCGCTCGACCTGCCCGCCACATACTTCGATGGGCCGTTCACCGACTTCCAGTACAAGCTGCGCGCGACCCACTACCCTTCCCAGCCGAAGGCGCCCGACGACGAATTCGGCATCGCGCCGCACACAGATACGAGCTTCCTGACCCTGCTCGCGCCCAACGACGTACCTGGTCTCGCATTCCGCACCCGGACCGGCGATTGGATCGACGTCCCAATCGTCCCCGGCGCGTTTGTCGTCAATGGCGGGCAGTTGTTGCTGCGCTGGACCAACGACCGTTTCCTCGCAACGCCGCACCGCGCGGTCAACCGCACCGGCGTCGAGCGCTACGCGTTAGCGTTCTTCTGCGATGCCCAGATTGATTGGCCGATCGCCGCCGTACCGACCTGCGTCGGCCCCGCCCGCCCACCCCGATACGAGACGACCTATTACACCGACTACATGATCCGCTATCAGGCGCGGACCTATAATGTGTTGGATGACCAGGCCAAGAACGCGGCGGAATGACGGCGCGGCCGGGTGAGGCGTTCAGGTGCTTTGCGGAAATCCATACAGGAGCGCGGGGTTTTGGACCAGAATTCGGTTGCGCGTCGCAGCTTCCGAAGTTTCTAACACCTCGGGGCCGATCGCCTGTTCGAGCTGGGGCGGGGTACTAACTTGTGGGGGCCCGTTCCTATCCAGCACTCCGCGGTTTCACCATGGCCGCTCTGCTTAAAGCGGTCCACGAGTTCGCCAAGTCCGCCGCTCAAGAGGCCGCCGGCACCGGCACCGCCGAGGCTCTCGCTCAGCTGGCCGAGGAAGCCGCCGATGCCGCTTTGCCCGGTGCCTCCAGGCCTACTTTGTCCGATGCCGCCAAGGAAAGTTTGCAAACTCCCCGCTGGAGCAAAGCGGATTCGAACTCTGGGTCCCACCCGCCTGCGACGCCCCCGGCAGCCACAAGGTCGTTGCTGACTCCGCGCTGGAGGAAAGCGGCTTCTATCGGTCCCGCCCGGCGATCGCGACAGAATTGCGGTACCTTCGAGCTCGGTGTGTACCCGGCGGCAAATGAATGCGAGCTCCATGCTGCTCCTGTAGAGTGGCCCCGATCAGCCGCAGCTCCGGCTGGTCCGAACCAGGAAAAGCTTGGAGGAGACGCGATGGCTGAGAAGACGGTTCGCTCTCATTCGGTATTGCGACGCACGATGCTGGCCGGAACGGCTGGAGTGCTTGGTGGCGCCGTGCTTCGCTCTACCCCTGTACAGTCTCAAACCGGCACCGCACCCGCCGTGACCGTACCCGGCAGCGCTCCGCCCGCAGCGCGCTACGGCGATCCGGCGTGGTGGGCGCAGCGAAAGGAGGAAATCCTGGAGCCGGCGCTCGAGATCGTCGATCCGCACCATCATCTGTGGGATCGCGGCGGGCACCGGTACCTGCTCGACCAGTTACTCGCCGATACCGGCAGCGGTCACAACATCAGGCAAAGCGTCTTTGTCGAATGCGGCTCGATGTATCGCGCCGACGGGCCGACGGAGATGAAGCCGGTCGGCGAAATCGAATTCGTCAACGGCACGTCGGCGATGAGCGCGAGCGGGCAGTTCGGCAAGAGCCGGCTGTGCGCCGGCATTGTCGGGCACGCCGACCTGCGCCTTGGTGACGGCGTAATGCGCGTGCTGGAGGCGGAGATCGCTGCCGGCGACGGCCGCTTCCGCGGCATCCGCCATTCGGTGACCTGGGACCCCAGCGAAATGTTCTCACGCGGCCGCACGAACTCGCCGAAGGGCCAGATGGCCGATGCGACTTGGCGGGCCGGGTTTGCTCGGCTGGCGCCGCTGAACTTGACCTTCGAGGCTTGGCTGTACCACCCTCAGCTTATGGAGCTGGCGGATCTGGCGCGCGCCTTCCCACAGACAACGATCATCCTGAACCATGTCGGCGGACCTCTCGGCATCGGCCCGTACGCGGACAAGAGGCAGGAAACCTTTGCCGTGTGGAAGGCCGGCATCGCCGAACTCGGCAAGTGCCAAAACGTGGTCGTCAAGCTCGGCGGGCTCGGCATGCTGTTCGGCATGTTCGACTTCCACACGCGCGAGACGCCGCCTTCGTCGGAGGAGCTGGCGCGCGCCTACCAGCCCTATATCGAGACCTGCATCGTGGCGTTCGGCCCCGATCGCGGCATGTTCGAGAGCAACTTCCCGCCGGACGGCGTCAGTTCGAGCTACCCCGTCCTGTGGAACGCGTTCAAACGCCTGGCCGCCGGCTACTCGGCCGATGAAAAGGCCAAGCTGTTCAGCGGCACGGCCAAGCGCGTTTACCGTCTTACCTAGATTGCGGTGGCGGCTGTCGCTCCCTTCTGGACGCGATGACCCGCCATGAATCTGGCCTGCCGGTTCGTCGCGAAATGCCCGGCCGGCGCCGAGCCACCCGCCCAACCCGCTGGAGGGAACCGGATTCGAACCATCGTCGCGGAAGACCCCCAAGCGTCGTCGTGATATCGGCTCCGTCGCCTATCGCCTGCTGGCACCGGGCAGCGAGTGGCGGCTGCATCGGGAGTGGTTTCAGCGCAGCGCTTTGGCCGATCTGCTGGACGAGGATGCCGGCTGGCCGAGATTCACAAGCTGTACCGCTGTCATGACCGAATGCTGACCTACAAGCAGGCGGTCTTCGATCATCTGGTGAGCGAACAGCGCCATGAAACCGTCGCCGGTAAATTGCGGCGCGGTGCCGCCGTAGCGATCCACCTCGGCAAGGCTGGCGGCCAGAAACGAGCTGACGAGGTCGCGCATCGCCTCGGCCCCGAGCCGTTCGGTAAGGGGTGTCGAACCGACGATGTCGCAAAACAGCACGGTGACCTGTTTCATTTCGCCCGGAAGCACACTCCCGGGCACCGCGGCGGATCTGGGCGTAAATGCCCCGCGCGCGGGGGCTTCCTGCAGACCCGGCCGGTCGAGCGGCGTGCCGCAGTGGCCACAATACCGATGCTCGGGAGGGTTGCCCGAGCCGCAAGAGGGACACGGGACGTCCAACGGCGCGCCGCACTGCCCGCAGAACTTCATCCCGGCGAGATTGTCGGCGCTACACCGAGGGCACCTCATGCCGAGCCTCCACGGAGCGCCGGAAACTGGAGATTGCGATTCTCAGCCTAGTCCTCTCCCGGTCGAGTGGTCAACTTGCGCCACCTACGGCGGCACAAGTGACGCCGCAGCGGCCTTAACCTGATAGCGGCATTCGAGGCACCCGGCGAAGCGGTGTGGCTCCCGGCGAAGCCGTGAGGCTCGCCGAAGGCGAGGCTCCCCGAAGTGGAGGCACCACACGATCAGCCGAACGTGGGCAGAGGCCGCATGCGGCAACTGCGTGAGAGACCGACCCCTCCTCCCGCTCGCCGTCGCGCTACCGCGGATGCTGGCGAAGATCGAGGCCGACCTCACCACCGCGGGACCGGCTGAGAAGTGGCGCCTCCGCCAGCGAGCCCAGTTGATCCGCAAGCTGCTCACGCCAAGCGGATTACCCACCCCGCTGTGCGGCCAGCCTGCCGGATGCGCAGGAGCTCACCGGGCTGACACATCCGAATGGTTCGTTCGTGACTCTTCGCTGGAGGGAACCGGATTCGAACCATCGGTCCCTCTCCAGAGCAGATCGTATGTCTCGCGTCGAGGAGGGTGGCAATCGGCGAGTTGCTGAGTCATGCTAGCTTGGTGCCGACTTAGGCAATCGCGGCTATCGCCGCGACAGCCATCAATGCAGCGATCAGCGCATATTCGATTGCGGTGAAACCCGGAACTAGCATTGATGAGATTTTGTAAGTAGCGTACATCTATTCCCACTCTGAATTATCACGAAGACTATGGGCGAAACGTTTAATCGAAGATCAACCCTGTGCGTCTCCCTGGGCTCAAAGCAAGACGGCAGAACGCAATGTAAGTAGACTATTGCGAGAGCGTCATCCATGCGAGGGGATAAAGCACGAGTTTCTGAGGCAACGCGCATTTTTCCGGCGCAACATCATGTTTAACTTGCCAATTTTCCCCAAGCAGCCGACAGCTGACCCATCTTCGGTCTGGCACCCTTGGATCGGAACGACCTTTCGTGTTCGCGGTGTGTTCTACCGTAACTCGACCGCTTGGTCAAGCAATTTTCGGTACATGGACACGACATAGCACACCGTGGCATATGCCAAACCTCCGAGCTGCCGGACGTCTGATGCCGGTCGCGCAAGCATCTGACGGCGTCCCTCTTTGCCTTCTCGGCAAACGTTCGAGGATCGCACTGAACCCTGAACCGCGTCAGTTCCTGCGCTTCTTTGACTTTGAGGCCGAGACGATCGAGACCAGATCTTTGCGGCACGCGGCGGCTCTCGCAGCCCACCCGGCGCGGCGCAAATCGGCAAGGCGCGCCTTAGGACGCGGTACTCGGCGGCTTGCTGCCGCCTTCCAGGCCAGGCTCGATCCCATGGGGCGACCGCGACATCGGGGGTTACCACGACGCTAGCTCAAGCGTCCAACAGCCCCTCGGTCATGACGAGCAGGGTGCCCCGCGGACAGCTTCCCTTCTCCAAACGGGATCCGCTGGCCCGCCCACCTGCCGCGCAACTGCTCGGACATTCTGGCTTACCGCTGTCGTAGGGTGAAATGGCGGGGTTCCCTGATCAGGAGGATAACTTTCCTGATGGCCCGATTTAATTCCCTGTTAGGCCGAAATAAATTCCCTGTTCCGACGCGTAGGGAATTTCGTCATAACTCCTTCAAATTGCTCCCCAATTTCGAGCCCCTAGCCGGCCGCAGGAGGCCCTAGAGAGCAAAATTCCCTGTATTTTCCCAGCTAGCAGGGAATTACGGGTTCGACGTTTCGATCCCCCTTTTTTATAAACTCTAAGAATTCATCAGACCTTCGGATGAAACTGACTTTAGAGACGAGTTCGCACCTGACTCCCCCCTCCAGCGCTGAGTCAGGTGCGAACTCGATGCTACGGCTTTGGACATCGATGTCGCGGAATGCGTCGGAAATCGTGGGCCTTTGTGCTGGGGTACCAAAGGTTCGAATCCATCTCCCTCCAGCAAAGAGTCCGGTGCGAACTCGAAGCTGATGCACGCCCCGTCGCGAGGACAATGGTCATCAGCGCGCCTGATCAACTCCCCCACCGTGGCGCGAGCAGCATGTTCTGCATGTGCCCGTCCGCATCGATGACGTTGTAAGCAAATCCGTCTTGCTAAGTACTTGGCTCTTGGGGATTTGATTTGCGGACGGGCTTCACTTCACCACCGCGCTTGTCCCTTCGACAGGCAGGAATGACGGGAGCCGAGGCTTTGGCACGTTCCTCGGCTGCCGTTCGATGAACGGTGCGGTGTTCGATCCGACCCAAAGGACAGCCCCGGGGCCACAACCGCCGACCATCATGAGGCCGGTGAGCAACCCCTGGAAAGAGGAGCGGCCCGGTTTTCAGTGCCAGCGTGGATTCCTCGGTCGCGCGCGCCAACCGGGTACTACGTGAGCACCGCGAATCGGCGTTTCCCAGAGCCCTAGATTTGCCGGTTCACACCCGGAATAGTCTCGACGCTCGGTCCTAGCCGGCAACAAAGGGCACAGTCGCTCCGCCGTCGAGCAACGAGTACCGGCAGCAATCTGATGATGGTGGACGCCCAGTTCCTCGGCGGTGCGAATCCGCTCTTGCGGTACTGCCTCGATCCCGATTGCTGACCAAGTAAATCCGCGCATTCTTCTGTTGCGCCTCGCGCATCGTAGTGATAGACGCCGAAAAGAGTCGACCAGTCCCGGTCAGCTGGTACTTCTGTCTCAAAGGTAAGTGATGTCAACTCTAGATGAGATTACTCAGGAGAAGCAGCGGGTCAGCGAGGCGCTCGCGCGGATTGATGCGCAGCGGGAAAAGCTGGCTGGGCAGCTCGGCGAACTGGAGGCGACCGAGCGTGTGCTCGCGCGCTACAGCAAGGGCACGCAGGTAAAAAAGACGGCCTCAGCCAGAACACCCACCACGGCTACGAAAGCGGCTGCTTCACCGCGAGGACGAGGGCGTCCGGGCACGACGACCACAAGGGCGGCTGGCGGGAAGCGCAGCTCGTCGAACCTCAACGATCAGATCCTTGCGCTGGCAACCGGCAAGACGCAGAAGGAAATCACCGCTGCATGTAAGGGCGCTCGCCCGAACCACATCGGTGCCGCGATTGCCCGGCACAAGCGAGCTGGCCGCATCGAAGAGCGCGACGGGAAGCTCTACGCCACGCACTCGACAGGGACGGAGCAACGGGCAGGGGTGTGACGCGGATTAGGAGGAGGCTCCTGCCCCCTCCGATGAGCTCTGCTATTCCTCGGCGGCGTGTTGTTGCTCTTCTTCCTTGCGCACCGCCGTCGTGCGTGGGAGCGATCCGCGCTTCATCGGCACGAAGCCCGAGTGCCCCAAACAGGCGCAGTTATGGCACTGGCGGAGGGAGGTTACCGCTCCAATGTCCCCTTGTGGCACCAAGAGGCCTACAGTCGCAGCCGGCAGAGGGTCTGCTTACTGAGGCAGTGCTGAAGCATGCGCGCATTGTGCCGGCATCGTCCCCAACCGCGCTCGCGTCTGTGTCGGTGTGCACCGCCTTACCGAGCGGGATCGTTTGCTCCATTTGCAGTTCGCGATCATCATCGCGCGGGGTAATCTGCGACCGTGTCGGGGCCAAAATTATGTGCCGGTGATCGGGCTGCTCCGTGAATGCTCTGTATCTGGCCCAAGACCTCACAGTGTGAAAGAGGAAGTGGACGATGAAAGCTGGTGTGGTTTATCCGCAGATCGAGCTTGGCGGCGATACGGGGGCGGTCAAGGCGTTTGCCCAGGCGGCCGAAGACCTGGGTTACGACCATATTGTGATCTACGATCATGTCCTCGGCGCCGTTCATGAAGGCAGAGAACCGAAGTTGACCGGCCCTTATATAAAGAAAACGATCCGTTCCACGAGCCGTTGGTCACCTACGCTTACCTCGCCGGTGTTACCAAGAACCTCGGATTGACGACGGGCGTGGTCATCCTGCCGCAGCGACAGACTGCCCTGTTCGCCAAACAGGCCGCGGATGTTGACCTATTCTCAGATGGCCGGCTCCGCCTGGGCGTCGGGGTCGGCTGGAACTGGGTGGAATACGACGGTCTCGAAATGTCGGGACATTTTCGCCGCCGCGGCAAGCGGCAGGAGCAGCAGATTGCCTTAATCCGTAAGCTGTGGGAGCAGCCTGTGGTCGACCATGAAGACTCCGATCACCGGATCGACAGAGCCGGGATATTGCCGCGCCCGAAACGGAAGATCCCGATCTGGCTGGGAGGTTTCAGCAAGGCCGCGTTCGACCGGGCAGCTAGGATCGGGGACGGATTCCTTTTTTCGGGCCGGACTCAAACCGAGGCAATCCAAATCAAGGCGAGGATTGTGGCTAAGTTGCTCGAGCTCGGAAGGGATGCCGATGCATTCGGCTTCGAGTCCATCCAGCAATACAGTCGCGGGGACAACCAATGGCCTGGCGATATTGCGGCGTGGCGCAAGGCTGGGGGGAGCCACATATCTGTCGTGACGATGGGCGCGAACCTCAATACGGTGGACGGCCACATCGAAGCCATCAAGCGTTGGCGTGACGTCTACAACTCGGTCCGTTAGAACTCTGCAACGCCGCACTTTTCCCAATAAATCCGGTGAAGCGGATCCTCTTGGACGATCAGAAAGCCCGATTTATGGCAAGGGGGTCCGGTGATCGGGTGCCAGTCGATGTCGCCGAGCTTCATCGGTTCGATCGGCAAGCATAACGGCGACGCTTTGCTCTATCAAACTGACGATCACCGAGGTGTCGGAGGGCGGCGTATCGGTACTTAAAGCGCTGATGCGCTCTAGGGACACCGGTGGTCGCCTCGGCGACCAAGGATACAACTCATGGTCCATGCCATAGGCGCGCTTTGCGGGCATCGCTCACTCCGATTACCCCGTACGGCTAGCGCCGTCGGATTGGTAGGTTTCAACTCTGCGGCAGAATGGCTCTCCGCGGAAGAGGATCTATGAACGGAGCCATGAACGGTTCAAGACACAACGAGAGGTGCGCCCGATGCGGATCCAGTTCGACGGTAAGACAGTTGTGGTGAGCGGCGCTGGGCATGGTTTTGGCCGGTGCATCGCCGAGACCTTTGCTCAACTGGGTGCGCGCGTGTTTGGCTGCGATCTATGCGGCGCGGAACTTGCGGAAACCGCTGAAGCTGGGGTCGACATACAGGTGCTGGACCTGACCGATCGCGCCGCAGCGGCGGCATGGATCGCGCAGATCGAGCAGACAACAGGCGGCGCGGTCGATGTGCTGGTCAACAACGCCGGCGGCGTCGCGGAACAGGAGATGCATCCGATCGAGGAGGTGCCGGACGCCGATTGGGACCGTGTCTTCGCGGTCAACATTGGTGCCGCCTTCGCGTTGAGCCGGGCTGTGGCGGCGGGCATGAAGCAAGCCGGCAGCGGTCGTATTGTCAATATCAGCTCGGGCGCTGGTCTCGGCCCTTCGCTGACCGGGATCCAGGCATATTGCTCAGCCAAACACGCGGTGGTCGGGTTGACGCGACAACTGGCGCACGAGCTGGGGCCATTCGGGATCACCGTCAACAGCGTGGCGCCGGGTTTCGTCCGCTCCAACCATGCATCTGAAAGGCAGTGGGCTGGCTACGGAGAGGAAGGGCAAAAGGCGCTGGTTGAACGGATCGCAATGAAGCGCCTGGGTACCGCACGGGACATCGCCAATTCTGTGGTGTTCTTTGCCTCCGAATTAGCCGGCTTCGTGAACGGTCAGGTCTTGGCGGTTGACGGAGGAAAATAACCGCACCAGCGCTGCATTCTTCATTCGTGGGATAACCGCTGAGGGTCGCTGCCGTTTTGCCCGCGCCCGGCAAGCAGCCGCTCTCGACACTCAGCTTCACATTCGGAACCGCTCTTCCTGCCCTATAACAGCCATTCCTCCAACCTGCGTTCTGTTGGTAAGAAGGTGCGACGACGGTTACCCGTCGGCGGTTCCGAACGATTCGTGGATCACCAATGGCTGATATCGAATGGAAAGCGCTCCCCGAGGGGCTTTGGACACCCCCTGCTGTCTTTGCGGACGTGGGAAACCTATGCCTTCAGGCGTTCACCGACGATGGGGTGCCGACCTGGGAGATCTGCAAGAAGAAAGGAAAACGGGGCGAATGGCACGTCATCGCGAAAGGTACTGCCGACTCCTTCGAGGCGGCCAAAGCGGCGGCGCTCTTCGAAGCGGAAGCAGCATCGCGGGTGCCATGATGTCGGCGTCACTGGCGTGAGCGATGCGCGGCGCGACGCGGAATCAAGCTTCATTTCCGTTGGAGAGGCTGGCGCGGCATAGCTTCCGCTATGTTTTGATCTCGTATTCAAGTGCATCCTTTCGCGCCTCAAGTACAGCAAGCTTCTTCTTGAGCTCCGCAATCTCCTTGCGGATAGCATGCAATTCATTGTGGGACTTTTTACTTGCCAAGTATTCCGAACCGAGGCGTGCCACTATGTACCGCTCAAGCTGGCTTCTCAAGATTTCTGAGGTAGGGGTTGCCCCATACCGCGCCTTCTCGAAATTCAAGTTCTCCAGCTTGGACACCCTGCACGATGAAATCGCGGGTCACGCCATATTCTTTCTCGGCCGTCACATCGCTGAGGACTGCACCCTTGCGATTCCACTCGCCGTATTCCGCCATATCTGACCTGTCCCCTTCATCGCCGATAAGTGTGACGCGGCACCGCCAGGAAGTTGAAGCCGACTGTGCAAGCTGGGCAATCATTTCCGCAACGGGTTGCCTGGCGATTTTTGGGTCGCCTCCGGACGGCTGACGAAATCACGCCTCCTGATCCCTCCTCGTAGCGCCCTTCCTCGCTTTGTGCACCTCATTCGAGGGTCGAGAAAGGCCTCGATATCCCTGGGGAAACTCTGGACCGGCGGGCCACGGGGATGCGGCGCTTAATGGAGGTCAAGGCGGGGCGTCGTCGGATCGCCCTGGTGGGGCCGACAGCGGCCGACGCGCGCGATGTTATGGTTGAGGGCGAATCCGGCATTCTGGCGATTTCGCCCGATCCGGAGCGCCCGCTTTACGAGCCCAGCAAGCGCCGGCTGACGTGGCCCAACGGTGCGGTCGCCACCACCTATTCGGCCGATGAGCCGGAACGCCTGCGCGGTCCGCAGCACGACGCGGCATGGTGCGACGAGCTCGGTGCCTGGCGCTATCCCGAGGCCTGGGACATGCTGATGTTTGGGATGCGGCTGGGGGCCGACCCGCGTACCGTGGTCACGACGACGCCGCGGCCCGCGAAATTGATCCGCGATCTGGTGCGCGACCCGATCTGCGTCGTGACCCGCGGCTCGAGCTACGAAAATCGTGGCAACCTGGCGCCGGCATTTTTCGATCAGATCATCCGCAAATACGAAGGCACCCGGCTCGGCCGGCAGGAGCTCGAAGCCGAGCTGCTCGAAGACACGCCCGGCGCGCTATGGTCGCACGGTTCGATCGAGGCGAGCCGGCTGCGCTCAGCCCTGGAGATGACGCGCGTCGTCGTGGCCATCGATCCGGCCGTGACGTCCGGCGACGAGGCCGATGAGACCGGCATCGTCGTGGCCGGCAAGGACAAGAACGGTCACGGCTATGTGCTGGCCGACATCTCGGGGCGTTACCCGCCGACCGAGTGGGCCCGCCTGGCGATCACCGCCTACCGGACGCACCGGGCCGACCGCATCGTCGCCGAGGTCAACGACGGCGGCGATATGGTCGGGGCGACGCTTCGCATGGTCGACCCAAACGTGGCGTTTACCGCGGTCCGCGCCTCGCGCGGCAAGGTGGTGCGGGCCGAACCGGTGGCGGCGCTCTACCAGCAGGGCCGCGCTCATCACATCGGCACCTTCCCGCAACTCGAAGACCAGATGACAAATTTTACCTCGGATATCGACCGCGCCGCCGCGGGGTATTCGCCGGACCGCGTTGATGCCTTGGTATGGGCGTTTAGCGAATTGCTGGTCGAGCCGATGAAGGGCGAAGGTATATTTGAGTTGTACCGCCGGGACGCAGAAGCCGCCGCGCAGCGCAGCAAGCCGCAACCTGCTCAAACCGTGCCCCAGCCTGGCTCGATGGAGTGGTTCGAGGCGCAGAAGAAGAAGGGCTGAACCATCAGGTGGTATCGTTTAAGAGCCCCGCCGATACCCCCGCAATGCCCGGAATGCTGCGGAAATCCACGGCTTTTGTGCCGCGGTACCAGAAGTTCGAATCCATCTCCCTCCAGCGGACAGTCCGTCTCTCTCCCGCTCCGCTTTCGAAGACCAAGAACCTGGGCTTTCCGCGCGGTTGTGGGCGGTCGGCTTGGCGCCTGGGTCGGCAGAGACGCGCAGGGTGTTTCGATATCGCGCCAACCGGCGGCAATATCTCTGTCGGGCCATATTCCAGTACCGCAGTGCCGCTGATGTGGTCGGCGAAAATGCCACTCCGGTTCCGATAAAGTCGGGGCCTTCGCCGAGCTCGATCGTGCGGTAGATCTTTGCGCTCGGACTGGGCTCAGCCAAAGCCGAGCGCGATCCGCTGAGCGTGCCAGGCAAGCGGCAGGCGTGAGTGCTCCAGGAGCTTCTCCGGCGTCAGATCGCGCGGCTGCCGCCCATCGAGGATCGCCTGGGTGATATCCGGCGCAAGATAGCTGAGGCGGACGAGGCGCGTGAAGTAGGACGGACTGACACCCTCCCGCTGGGCGAGTGCGGCAAAGGCGATGCCTTCGCCCTGGGTGAGTACCGCATTGAACCGGCGCGCCCTGAGAAGCAGCTTTACCAATCGCGCATCAGGTTTCGCGGTGGCAAACCGATCGGTGCCGTCCATCACGATTCTGATCTCCCGCCCGGCGCGGCGCAGCCGTACCGGTACGGACAGAAGCTCGCTTTCCTCCTCCCCCACGCCTTGCGATGGTGTAGCATCGCCATCGAGTAGGGCGCCCAGCCGAGGCGGGCGGAGACGGATGTCGATCTGGTCGACGCTCACCTCGATCCGTTCGATCAGGGCAGTGAGGACGGCACGCTTGCGTGCCACCGGCAACTCGGGCCAGTGCTTGCCGATCTCTGCGGCCCGCTCGACACGCCGGTGCTGTATGGATGGGTCAGCGAGCCGCGCGGCAGTCGATTTGTAGATGCTGCCGGGATCGAGAAGCCATCGGTGCACTCGGTCGCTCACCAGCTCCTCGATCTCCGCGGCCGGAATCCGCAGCGCGGCGGAGTTCTCGGTCCGATCCTTTGTGATCAGTGAGCCTGAGACATAGTAGCGGTAGCGCGTGCCCTTCTTACCTGCATGGCTCGGCGTCATCCGGTTGCCGTCGCGATCAAACAGCATGCCAGCGAGGAGGCTCGGCTGCCGAGTTTTTCCGCAATCGCTATGCTCGGCGGCATTGCCCGCAAGCTTCGCCTGGACTGCATCCCATAGCGGCTGATCGACGATCGGCTCGTGTCCGCCGGCATAGGATTGGTGATTGTGAACAATCTGACCCAAATAGATGCGGTTTTGCAGCATCAGGTAGAGCGCGCCGCGGGCGAATGGCTTGCCACCCGAGATGCGGCCCGAGGCGCTCGTCCGCAATTTGCTGTGGATGCTGCGGGCTTGCAGCTCGTCCTTCAACAACCGGACCGAGCCGAGTTCGGCGTAGCGGCGAAAAATGAAGCGCACGGTTTCCGCCTCGCTCTCGACGATGGTGAGCTTGCCGTCCTGCGCCCGATAGCCCAGCGGCGGCACCCCGCCCATCCACATCCCTTTTCTTTTCGACGCGGCGATCTTGTCGCGGATGCGCTCGCCGATGACCTCGCGCTCGAACTGCGCGAAGGATAACAGCACATTGAGGGTCAAGCGCCCCATCGAGGTCGTCGTGTTGAACTGCTGCGTCACCGACACGAAGGAGGCGCCCCTCGCATCGAGGATCTCGACTATCTTCGCAAAATCGGTGAGTGAGCGGGTCAGCCGGTCGATCTTGTAGACGACGATTGTATCGACCCGTCCCGCTGTGAGGTCGGCGAGCAGCTGCTGCAGAGCGGGCCGCTCCATCGTCGCGCCGGAAAACCCGCCGTCGTCATAAGCCGCGCGCAGGCACACCCACCCTTCGTGCCGTTGGCTGTCGATGAAGGCCTCGCAGGCTTCGCGCTGCGCCTGCAGCGAATTGAATTCCTGTTCGAGCCCCTCCTCGGACGATTTGCGGGTGTAGATCGCACAGCGGACGGTTCCGTTCCGCCGCGTTGTGGTTCCCGGTTTTTTCATGGGCCGGCCTCGGCGACTAGGATGGACGCGTTCGCTTGCTGAGACCAAAGAAACGCGGGCCCGACCAATGTGCCCCGGTTATCTGCTCGGCGATCACCGTCAACGACCGATAGCGCTGGCCGTCGTATTCGAACCCGTCCTCGCGCACGAGAACGGTATGGGTGTGCCCCCGCCATTGCCGCACCAAGGTCGCACCGGTCTTCAGCACGATGCCGGGATCGAAAGAACGAGTGCCTTTCTCGAACTCTGCCGCCAGAATCCGAAGGCGGCGCTGCAATGCGCGGCTCGGGCCGCCACGGGCGCGCTGTTGCAGCTTATCGGCGAGCCCCCTGACGATCAGATCGCGACTGAGGCCGAGGGGTGGTCCGGTGTGATGCAACGTCCGCCACGCACACCGCAGCTCCTGTGTCGACCGATCGACCAACCGGGCAATGTCGCAATCAAGCCCGACCGGGTCCGGGTTTCGCCGCCGGTCCTTTCCGCCGCCGTTTGGACCGAGACCGTCGGACGGCTCGCCAGAGTGCTGGCGAGCCGAAGCATCGTGGACAGGAGGTCTCATAGGTTGGCCGGCTCGGCGATGCGGTAGACCCGGCCACGCTCCTCTTTGGCCGAGGCAAGAGTGAGCCCGAGCTTTTTCTTCAAGGTTCCCGAGAAGACGCCGCGAACGGTATGACGCTGCCAGCCGGTCACGCTCGCCACCTCGTCGACCGTTGCCCCCTCGGGCTGACGCAGCATCGCGATCACCACGTCCTGCTTGGAGGGGCGCTTCGGGTCGGGTTGCGGCTCCGGGTCCGGCAAGGCCTCGATTGCCGACCACAGCTGATCGATCAGCGCATCGCGGTCGCCAACTTTCTTTCGCTTTTCGACGCCGGGCAGAGCGTTCCACAGCGCCAGCAACCGCTTGGCGCTGAGCGGGACAGCATGCAGCTCCTCGTTCGATGCAACGGCAATCTCGCCGTCATTGAGTGTCGCCGGCGCCTTGCGGCACAGCGTGATTCCGTCGTTGCCGATGATATAGACGCGCATGAGTGGGTGCTCCTGATTGACCCGGCGGCGGCTCCGCCGTGACCCCACTCACGCTCTCTTCGCCGACCAAAGCCACTCCTTTCCGGATAATCTTGTGGCGTTGTTGAGGCGCAGCGGAGCATGGAATTGCTCGGCTGGGAACTGCGGTTGCACTGAGAGGATCAGCAGCCGCAGTTCCGAAGAAACGATGCTCTGGTCGGCTGGGTGTCTGCTATCCACAGGACTGCTGACCACGGCCCAGTGCCCAGAGTGGTCTCAGTTTGACCCAAATCTGCCTTTGGGGTCCTGAGTTCACCGCGTTCTTTCTGTCAAGCCACGCGGTTCGCCGATGGGGATTAACGATTGGGAGATCCGTTCCTGTTGGCTGAAGTTTTTTTGATTACCTTCGGCTTCTCCGTCGGTGCTGAGGCGGTCAGATTCCGGCCGAGGCGGCTCTAGTGCTTACGTGCTAAGAAAGATGTTGCTGCCAGCGCTGCCGTCCGACGCCCAGTGCACCGTAGGTGTCCCGACGGAGCTGGCCAGCGCGAAGTGGTCGAGCATGGTCGCGCCGTTGAATAGCTCGATCGTATTGCCGTTCGCGACCATGGCCGAGGTGATGCTGCTCGACGATACGTCGGCGAGGTCGAGGACATCAGTCGGCGCGCCGTTTGTGCTCACGTTCATACTGCCGATGACGCCGTTCGTCTCGAAGGACTGCCGCGCGGTTGCGGTGTCGAGGCGCAGCGTCCCACTGGCGCTGGAGAGGTAATTGAACATAAGGGTGTTTTCAGGCTGGAGGAGCTGGACAGCGCCCACCAACGAGAAGGTCGCACCCGCAGCTACGCCGGGCCTAGTGTCGCTGTAGATGTCGCCGTTGAGGGTAAGCGTGCCGCCAGTCGCATGCGTGGCGGCACCGTTCAAGCCGAAACCGAGCAAGTCCGCATTGATCGTGCCAAACCCCGTGATTGTCACATCCTCGCCATTTTGGATGCCATACTGATCGCTAATCGTGCCACCATCCAGCTTGAGCGTTCCGGCTGTATTTTTTTCTTGCGCCGTGATCGTGAGAGCACCTTGGCTACCGATCTCAAGGGTTTGGGTGGTGTCAACCATGCGGAATCCGCCGGACGCGACACCTGTTGTAGCGATTCCGTCGATCTTAAGATCTCCATATGAAGCGATCTCGAAGGTCAGGCCGCTGGCGACGGTACCGGTGAGGTCGAGCGTACCGCTTTCGGCATAGACTGTGCCGGTGCCGCTGAGCGGGCCGCCGATCGTGCCGGCGCCGCTGATCATGCCGGAATCGGTGATCCCGCCCTGCGTGCTGAAGCTGCCGCCGTACATCGAGAGGGTGCTGCCGGCCGCGACCGAGGCGGTGCCCGAGACCGCAAAGACCGCACCATTGATCGTGAGGGTGTGCGCGGCGCCGCTCGACCCCACCTGCAGCGAGCCGGCGTCAACGGTGGAGCCGCCGTAGAACACGTCGGTGCCGCCGGTGAAGCTAGCACCGCCGGTGACCGCAAGGGTGCCGCCCGACATGCCGAGGCTGCCGCCTGTTTGCGACAGCGAACCCGCCTCCAATGTCGCCGCCGTGTTGTAAAGTCCGACGGAGCCGCTGCCCGAAAGCGTCAGCGCGCCTGAGGCGTCGATGGTGCCGCCCGACATGCCGAGGCTGCCGCCCGAGACGGCGAGCGAACCGGCGTCAAAGGTGCCGCCGTAGAACCCGGCCGTGCCGGCGGTCTCGCTGACCTGGTTTGTCACTGCGACATCGCCGCCGGAGATGCCGAAGCTGCCGCCCGCAAACACGAGCAAGCCGGCCTCGAAGGCGCCGCCATAAACGCCGAACCCGCCGCCCGAGAGCGTCGCCTGCCCGTAAACGTCGATGGTGCCGTCCGACATGCCGAGGAAACCGCCGCTCTCGACGAAGGTGCCGGTGTCGAGCGTCGCGTTACCCGCGATCGCGATGTCGCCGGCAGAGAGCGTCGTGGCGCCGCTGACCGAGAGCGTCAGGCCGCCGTAGTAGAGCGCGAGGGTGGCATTGGCCGCCGAGACCGTCAGTGCGGCATAGGCTCCCTCGTTTGCATCAAGGTGCACGGTGTAGGGGCCGTTGAGCGCTTGGCTCAGCTGCACCGTGTCGCCCGCGGCGGGGACCGTGCCACCGCTCCACCCAGTGGGGTCCGACCAGTTGCCGCCCGACACCCCAGTCCATGTGTCTGTTGCCATCTCGTGACCTCAGCTTTCGTTCGCGACGACTCACACTTGCGGTTCGTACGTCCGCAGTTGTCGCGAATTAAATCGCATTTAAGGAGTATCGTCGATAAAAATGATCGTTAAGATTGCGAAGGATATAAGCGGCTGCCCGCGCGCGATACAACCCGTTCGCCGCATGGTAGGCCGCACAGTGGAGCGCGGTGCGCCCGAAGCCACCTCTACAGCTGCTCCTTTACGATAAGGTGTTCATAATTCATGTTTCTTTTACTATAAATTCGATAGACATTTCTATTGTTGTCGTGTTTAAGTTGAGTAGATGGGCTTTTCGCGTACCTTCTGCTGCTCTGCATCAAGTCTAGCCAGGAATACAATTCTAAATTTTAGCCGACAGAGTATTTAAACCGAGGTATTCCGCGTGATTCACACGATGGCGGACGCTCCGTCGGCGGTCCAGCCGAATGCAGTCGATACCGGGCTCGCAAGTCTCTGCCTGATTGCCCGGTTTTTGGGGGTCCCAGCTGAACCCGGGGAACTGGCGCGCCGCCACCTCGCCAGTTCTTCTGGTGCGTCGGCCGAAGATCTCGTCCGCATCGCGAGAAAGCTCGGGCTCAAGGCGCGGATCGTCGCGACAAAATGGGATCGTCTGGCGAAGACACCACTTCCGGCGATCGTCGAAGACCGACAAGGCACGTTCGTCATCGCCACCCGGCTTCTCGACAGCAAGCTGCTGGTGCAGCGTCCGACCGAGCCGCGCGCCCGGCTCGTCGAACGCAGCGAATTCGAGAAGGCGTGGTCGGGCCGGCTTGTAGTGCTGGGTCGGCGCGCCTCGATCACCAACCTGCCAGACATTTTCGATTTGCGCTGGTTTGCTGCGGCGGTGCGGCGCTATCGGCGCATCATCGGCGAGGTGCTCGTCGCGTCTTTCTTTCTGCAATTACTGGGGCTCGTTTCGCCGCTGTGCACCATGTCACGCAGAGCGCCCGAATGGTCGTAGTAGTCGCCGCGACCTTCGACCCCCAATGTCTCGGCGACGGTGATCTGCATATGATTGACCCAGCTGGCGTTCCAAACCGGCTCGAACAAGGTATTGGCAAAGCGCAGCGCGAGTAGGTTCTGTACCGCTTCCTTGCCTAGATAATGGTCGATACGAAAGATCTGATCTTCTCCGAAAACCGCACCGACGGCGTTGTTGATCGCCTTTGACGAAGCAAGATCATGACCGATCGGTTTTTCTAGTACGACACGGGTATCCGGGGTTACAAGATCAGCCTCGCCCAATCGCTGGCAAGTCGGGCCGAACAGGACGGGAGCTGTGGCAAGATAAAATACGCGCACGCGAGCTGGGGCAGACGTTTCGCGGGTCGACGCAGCGCTCTTTCGGTGAGGCTCGGCACCGTTCGCGCTGAGCAAATCATGCAGGCGGCCGTAGCCATCCTGGTTCGACGCGTCGAGCGCAACATAATGCAGGCGATGCGCGAACAACGACCACGATTTCTCGGTGATCGCTTCGCCCGCTTCTCGTCGGCAGCTTTCCTCGACGCGTCTGGCGTAGGCGTTATCCTCGACCGGCGAGCGGCCGATGCTGATGATCCGACTTTCCGGGGCGATTTGTCCATCAATGTCGCGGCGCAGCAGCGCAGGCATCAATTTCCTCATCGCGAGGTCGCCGGTGCCACCGAATACGACCATGTCGAAGGGGGCGACCGGCAGCAGCCGGTTGGCGTCAGGACGCGTTATCGTCATTCTGTGATTCGTTCTCTTTGGGATGGGATCTTCCAGTGAGAGTAAAGATGATTGCGGGCGACCAGTGAAAGCAAGTGCGGTCGATCTGTCGGGGTCATGAGGGACCGAGAGATGCTATGGGCGGGCGGCGAGGAAATGGCACCATCGTCGCGCCAAGTCAGCAGCCCAGACCCGCGCGGAAAGCCGGGTTCTCGACCTTCGAAAACGACTGCGGGAGAGAGACAGACTGTCTGCTGGAGGGAGATGGATTCGACGCGACATGAGGCCAGATTGGTGGTCGCTTCGAGGAAGTTTAGGTTCGCACGAGACTCCCCGCTGGAGGGGAGAGTCCACTGCGAACTCGTCTCTGAAATTATGCGCCGATTCCGGTAGGGTTATGGATGATTCCGGGATCGTAAAACGCTGTTTCGCGCTCGAATTTCGCCGGAAATTGTCCTCTTTGCCCTGGCAGCCGGCTCCGCACTCCGACAATTAAGCCCCTGTGATTATGTGCGTTTTTGGCGAGGGCGCCGAGTGCGTCGGTGAATTTACCGTCTATAAAAAGGGCTGGCTCGCCACACTACATCGTAATCCGGTCAAAAACTTCATTTTGTTCAGCTACTTACCGACCCAAAGCGCATAAACCAATTTACCGTGATCTCGGCACTCTTGTCCACTCCAAATATTTGCATCCCTCGGTGCAACATATCGCTCTGATTGTGGGCGCTGGGTCGCGCTCGTCATCCTCAGGGTCCACGGGAGAACAACAAAGCGGAGCACCCGATGCTTCCAGCGGTGACGGCATGATTATTACAAAACCGGGCTGAACCGAGACGTCCGCTCCGACGCCCCTATCCCTCGCAAGCAACAGACCGAGGCTCGAAACCCTGTCCTCTCTCTCCGGAACCGGAAGTTCGAATCCATCTCCCTCCAGCAGACAGTCCGTCTCTCGCCCGCATCCGCTATCGACGTCGAGAAGCCCGGTTTTTCCGCGCGGGGTGCGCGCGGCCGGCTTGTCAACCGAGTTG
>CAVSZA010000057.1:0-39929 GCA_963732095.1 uncultured Alphaproteobacteria bacterium | reverse complement strand
CGTGCACGAGCTAGAAATGGACCATGCTTTGTGACCGCCGAGCACACCGGCTGCAGGCTTCGATTGCAACAACCTGACCAACATGCGCACGACCTTGGCCTCCCTCCCGATACGACGCTGATGTGGAACATGCCCTATCGCACTGAGCACCATTCCCATCCACCGATCGTATTCAGCCGGGGCACTTGCGAATGAAGGACCAGGGGCAGGTTGCAATAGCCGCACACGCAGCTTGCGATCCGATCACCCTCGAGATCGTGCGCGGCGCGTTGCGTGCGACGCAGAGCGAGATGGAAGCGCTAATCGTGCCGACCGATCGCAGGCACGCGAATGGTCGGAATCGGCGCGTCTCGCTCCTTGCGGTCCGTCGCGGCGAAGGTCGCCTAGCCGAACCGGACAGAAGCCGCTCGCCCTTTGCACCCACCCAAGTCGACGGCCTAAAAATCGGCTCCGACACGGGGACTTGCTTCAAGGTCAGGGTGTAACGCCGGCCGGTAGCCGGCACGGATTGCGAGCAAGGTGGAAGGCGGGGTCAGCAGCGCGTCGGCGCGAGGGATTTGCCGCGCGGCTTGGTAACCTTGCTCGCTCCAGCGGAACGCGCGGCCCTGCACAATCGTGTAGGCCTCGCCAACCGCGGCAATCACGGTGCCGTCCGGCAGCTCGCCGATAGGTCCAGGTATGGCATGGGCTCGTTTGCGGGCGCGGTCCAGCCGCTCCTCGTGCAGTACGGCATCCATCTCCGGCGCGAGAGGCGTCTTCCCTCCTTTCGCCTTGGCCCAGGCGGCACGAAATGCCTCGGCATCTCTGCGGCGGCAGAAGAAGCACGGGCGGTGACCCGCGGCAAGGGCCACCGCTTCGTCGAGAAAGAAAAGCTCGGTCCAGGTTCGGCCGCCCATCACCTCCCGGTGCCGCCCTTTGTAGTCGAGGACACAAACGAGCCACGCCTTGGTCGTCCAGCGCCTCCCGAGCAACGTTTTGGTTGCCGGGTCGTGGATGATCCCGCGGTTGCCGATGAAAAGGCCTCGCTGCGCGATCGCAACGACATCGCCAAACGGGGTCACCCGGTTCTGCAGGGGGCTCCGACCGCTGCGCATCAACCTCTAGCCGCTATCGGGAGGGCTGCGGCGCACGTCGATCGCCAGTTCGCCATCCGGTATCAGGCGTTTGACAGCCCGTGCGAAATACGCCGCGTCGGCGGCGGGCTGCGGTCCAGCGAAACTCAGCGCCAGTTCGTCTGCGCCGGCACGGCGGTACTGCACCGCCTGCGCTATGACTTGCTCGGCGGTGCCGGCGAGCGCGAAACCCGAGATGAAGCGGTCGTCGAGCACTCGCCCGGCCCGCTCGCCCCGGCGCAGGCGGTCGAGCGCGCCGACCATCTCCGGCCGTGCGATGCCGCTCAGCCGGACGATCGTTTCGCGCTGCGCCGGCCAGTCGTTGCCGGTCGGCCACAGCGCTATCAGCATCGCGCCGACAGCCTCTTTTGCAATCTCCCTGGCCTCGGCGCCATCCGGCCGCGCCGCGCAGGGCAGATATTGCACGATGTCGAGCGACTCGCGCCCCGCCGCCGCGGCGCTCTCCCGGACGATCGCGACCGCGCGGGCGGTGTAGGCGGCCCCGCTCTTTGATGCAGGTCCGCTCCAGGCGGCCTAGTCGTGGCCTAAACAGAGCGACCTGATCCCCGGTAGGCGGCAGTTCCGCTAGCTTTTCCCCAAATCGGCTCAGCTGCGGTTGTCCGAGAGCGGATACTTTCGGGATATTTTGGGTTCGGCGATTGGTTCCCTAGCGATACCCGAGCGAAGCAGGAGGTCCGGATTCTTCCCGATCGCGCAGCGGCTCTTATTCCGCCTTCGCCGCGGGTGAGATCGCGTGGGCAATGAACGGCTACGCCATACGCTTGCCTGAATTAGCTCGAGCACCGGCGCGGCCAGCGGCTCGCAGTTGATTTCGATCGCGGTTTTCGAATGCGAGTCCCTCGCGGGACGCTATAACCCAATCGCCGAAGCCAAAATATCCAGAAAAATCGTTCCTGGACAACCGTAGCTGAGCCGATTTGGGGAAACGCTAGCGGGAACTGCCCTTTACCGGGGATCACGTCGTCTGTTTAGGCCACCACCCGGGCCGCCTGGAGCGGACCTGCATCAGCCACCCGATTCCAGCCAGGTCGCCAAGGTCTGGCTGATCGTTCGCGGACCCAGTCTCGACGCGAGCATGTCGCGCTATCTCGTCGACCGTATTGCCGCAAGGCCGAACGTCGAAGTGCTCGCAGAAACGACGGTCACCGCTCTCGAAGGGCAGGCCGGTATTCTCGAGGCGATCCGCTGTCGCTCCCTGCGATCGGGTGAAGAGGTAAGGCGCGCGATCCGTCATCTGTTTTTATTTATTGGCGCGGAGCCCAATACCGCGTGGTTGTCTGGGTCGGGTGTGACGCTCGACGACAAGGGCTTCGTGCGCACGGGTGCAAACGCCCTCAGGCCGCTCGAAACCAGCCTGCCGGGCGTATTTGCGATCGGCGACGTGCGCTCGGGATCAGTCAAGCGCGTTGCTGCTGCGGTTGGAGAAGGCGCACAGGTGGTCGCCGCGTTGCACGCCTTTCTCCCGGCAGCCGGCGACAGAGCCGCGCTCCCCGCCAACACCGGGAGGGACTGATGTCCCACGAATGCATCCATATCGACGCCATTCGCGATGTGATTCCGAGCGCGCTCGGCTGCGAGGAGTGTCTGAAGATCGGTTCGCCATGGGTCCACCTGCGCTTATGCCGGACCTGTGGGCATGTCGGCTGTTGCGACGACTCGCCGAACCGCCACGCCACGAAGCACTTCCACAAGACCCGCCATCCGATCATCGAAGGCTATGACCCGCACGAAGGCTGGGGATGGTGTTACGTAGACCAGATTATGCTCGACCTCAGCGATCGCGCCACGCCGCAAAACGGTCCTATCCCTCGCTACTATTAAAATCGGCGGCGCCTGTCGCGTTCGTGGCTTTGCCGGAGCCGAGCCCCGAACGGCTGCTTGCCGTGCTGCATCGCTGGCGCGATGAGGCGATAAGGGCCGGCCGCACGATCACGCGCATTGCGCTGGCCTTCGAAGCCAGCCGCGACGGCTTCTGGCTGGCGCGCTGGCGCGAGGCGCGCGGGGTAGAGGCGCACGTGATCCATCGCTCGAGTGTCGCGGTTTCGCGGGAACATCGCCGGGCAAAAGACCGATCGGCTGGACACCGAATTGCTCAAGCGGGGGTTCCTGGGGTGGCTGCGTGGGGAACGGGGCCATTGCAGCATGGCGCGCGTGCCAACGATTGCCGAAGAGGATGCCAAGCGGCATTGTCAAGTTGAGCGGTTCTGATAAAGTGCCCCGGTCGGTGGCGGGCAGCTCGGGTCGAAAAGCGCTAGCGCGTGCTTATCATCTTGTCTCCATCAAAGGGGGCAAGGTTGAAGGACAACAACCCGCCCTCGTCAACCGACAATGCCAGCTGTTCCCATGGCGGCGGCAGCTGTTGCCGAAGATGTAATTGTCGATTGCTTCTCGGCTCTATTCTGTCCACCGGGTTGGACCTACCGCGAAGGTCGCAGAACACCGACCACCAATAATCCACCACAACACCCCCGCTCGGCATCACTGACGGACCGCCGAGCCTGTCTAGCTTTGAACGCTAAAGCGCGCCCGGGCAGCAGGTGCGTAACAGATCCTTGCTAGTTTGGCTTGACGCCTCGTAAGCTGGTACGCAAGACAGGCACCGGAATGCCGGTCGAGGAGGCTTCTATGACACGAAAGGGCCTTTTGCGGTTCGCCTTTGGGTTGTTCGCGGCGGCTGCCTTTCTTGCAGCGGCGGGAACGCGCGCCGAGGAGCCCACTAAGACGATCAAGATCGGCGTGGTCTACGATCTGACCGGGCCGTTCGCTGGCGGCGGGTCTGAGCTCCAGTACCTCGGCGCCAAGATCGTAATCGATTGGTTCAACCAGCATGGCGGCATCGACGGATACAAAGTCGAGCCGATCTACGCGGACGCGCAGAGCAAGCCCGATGTCGCGATCAACGAGGCGGTCCGCCTGATCGAGCAGGAGAAAGTGGACATGCTGCTCGGCTTCTACTCCTCTGCCGAGTGCGTTCCGGCGGCGGCGCGCGTCGAGCAGTTCAAGAAATTCATGTGGATCACCACCTGCATCGCCTCGCCGGTGCTCGAGGGGCGCAATCTGCAATATGTGTTCCGGCCGCAGCCTTACGGCCGGCAATGGGGCCTGACTTCGACCGCGATGGTCGACACCTATTCGAAGGCGCAGCTCGGCAAGGACTCGAAGGATCTGAAAATCGCCATCATTCATGAAGATGGCCCCTACGGCACCGACGTCGCCAAGGGTACCGCCGAGGGCGCGAAGAAGTATGGGTTCCAGGTGGTCGTCGATGAGGGCTATTCGTCGAGCACGCCAGACCTGTCGTCTCTGGTTACGAAGCTGAAGCGGGCCCACCCAGACGTGATATTCCACACCGGCTACAACCCGGACATCACGCTGTTCTTGCGCCAGGCACGTGAACTCGGCTTGCATTTCGGCACATTGATCGGTCATGGCGCCGGCTATGGGGTCTATTCGAAGCTGAAGGAGACGGCAGGCAAGGACGCCAACTATTTCTTCAACGTCGATCCGATCTCGATCTGGCAGACCAATCCGAAGTCGCTGGAACCCGATCTCGTACCGATGATCAAGACGGTCGGCGATGCCTATGAGAAGGCGAAGCCCGATACAATCATCAAATCAGCCCATGTCGGCATGGCCGCCTCCAACACCTACCTGTTCCTGACCAACGTACTGCCGCGGGCAATCAAGAAATACGGCGGCATTACCTCCGATGATTTGCGCAAGGCGGCGCTGGATACCGATCTGCCTGATGGCGACACTATGCTGGGCTTCGGCGTCAAGTTCGAGACCCCGGGGATGGCGATGGCCGGCCAGAACGAACGCGCCTACCCGGTCATCGTCCAGTACATCGACGACGAGAGCTATGTCGTCTGGCCGAAGGCGCAACAGCAGCGCGAACCTGTGTTGAAGCTGCCGACCAGCTCGCCCTACGCTCAGAATTAGCCGACTTCCGTGCTGGAGGTCAGGGATCTGGTGAAGCGGTTCGGCGGCTTCACTGCGGTGGACAACGTCTCCTTCAAAGTCGATCAGGGCGAAATTCTCGGCCTGATCGGCCCAAACGGGTCGGGCAAGAGCACGATCTTCAACCTGCTCTCCGGCACATTGGCGCCGACCGCCGGCTCGATCCGCTTTCACGGGCGCGAGATTGCCGGCCGACCGCCGCACCGCATCATCAACCAGGGGATCGGCCGCACCTTCCAGATCCCCCGGCCATTCCGCCGCTTGTCCCTGCTTGATAACGTCGTGCTCGCCGGCTTTTACGGGCAGGGCCGGCACTCACGCGCTCGCGCCTTCGAGGTGGCCGAGCGGGCGCTCGAGCTGGTCGGCTTGCCGCCCGACCGCGACACGCCGGTGACCGGGCTCGGCGCCGCCGGGCTCAAGAAACTCGAACTCGCCAAGGCGCTGGCCACCGGTCCGACCCTCTTGCTGGCGGACGAAAGTCTCGGCGGGCTCGACGGGGCAGAGATGGACCAGGCGGCAGAAATGCTGCGGCGCATCCGTACCCAGCTCGGCATCACTATCATCTGGGTCGAACACATCATGGGGGTGCTGATGCGCGTGGTCGACCGGGTCATGGTGCTCGACCACGGCGAGAAGATCGCCGAGGGGCTTCCGTCAGAGGTGGCGGCCGACCCGCGGGTGATCGAGGTTTATCTCGGGACCGACGCCGATGCCGTGCAGGCGGCGGCGGTACGCAACTAAGCCTGCCGCCGGATGCTCGAACTCACATCGGTCGATGCGGGCTATGGTGGCTTTCAGGCTCTGTTCGACGTCTCGCTCGAGATCCGCAGTGGCGAGGCGGTGGCCGTGATCGGCCCCAACGGCGCCGGCAAGACGACCTTGATGCGGGTGATCTCCGGCCTGATCAGGCCAATGCAGGGCGGGATTACGATGGAAGACGCAGACCTGGTGGCCACTCCGGCACATCGCATCATCGAGATGGGGATCGCTCACGTCCCGGAAAACCGTCGGCTATTCCCGCGCATGACGGTCGAAGACAATTTGCGCATGGGCGCCTTCATTGCCACCGCCCGCCCGAAGTTCCGCGAGACCCTCGATTTCGTCTTCGACCTGTTCCCCCGTCTCCAAGAGCGGCGGCGCCAGACTGCCGGCACTTTGTCGGGCGGCGAGCAGCAGATGTGCGCGATCGGCCGCGCCCTGATGTCGAAACCCAAACTCCTATTGCTCGACGAACCCTCGGCAGGTTTAGCGCCAGTGATCGTGCAGCAGGTGTTCGCGCTGATCGAGCGCCTGCGAGCCGCGGGGCTGACCGTACTGATCGTCGAGCAGAATGTCCGGCAGGTCCTACGCGTCGTCGATCGCGGCTACCTGCTTGAGGCCGGCATAATTCGGTCGAGCGGCACCGCCGCCGAGCTGCTCGGCAGCGAAGTCATCCACGAAGCCTATCTCGGCATTTGACCGGAGAGCCACCACCCCGATGTTCGGTATCTTCGACGTCTACTTTTTGGAAGCGCTGGTCAACGGCGTCCTGCTCGGCGGCCTGTTCGCGCTTTTGGCGCTCGGGCTCAACCTTGTATTCGGCGTTATCGACGTCGTGTGGATCTGCTACGCCGAACTGGTCATGTTCGGCATGTACGGGATGTATTTCCTGTACGTCACCTACGACGTACCGTTCTTCCTGGCGGCGCCGATCTGCATCGCCGGTGTCGGTCTCCTCGGCGTGTTGCTGCACGTGTTGGTGATCCAGCCGCTGCTCGGCACGGCGCCGATTAATCAGCTGCTGGCCACCGGCGGCGTACTGTTTCTGCTGCAGAGCGCCGCTACGGTGATGTTCGGCATCGATTTCCGCAATCTCGGCATCCGCCTGCCGGTGCTCGAAGTCTCGGGCATGTATATTAGCTTCGCGCGGCTCCTGGCCTTCGCCGCGGCATTGGCCGGAATGGTGGCTCTCTACCTGTTCCTCGCCCGCAGCTATATCGGCACCGCAATCCGCGCCATTGCGCAGGACCGGCAGATTATGCCGCTGATGGGGGTCGATGCGAGGCGGATCTACATTGTCACTTCGCTGATCGGCGGCGCGCTGGCTGGGCTCGCGGCCTGCCTTCTGGTTCTGCAATACGATGTCCAGCCGTTCGTCGGCCTGACTTTCGCGCCGATCACCTTCCTGATCGTTGTGCTGGGTGGTCTCGGCAACATGTTCGGCGGCTTTGTTGCCGCGTTTCTGTTTGCCGAGATCATCTCGGTGTCCGGCCTTTATCTTGATCAGGAGTGGGGTTACGTCTTTGCCTTTGCCGTCTTCGTCGTGCTGATGTTCGTCCGGCCGCAGGGTCTCTTGGCGCGCCGCTCATGACCCGTCTTTTGCCCTGGATCGGGGCGGGGGCGCTGGTCGCTTTGCCGTTCGTCTACCACGAGGCCTACCCCCTCCACATCCTCGTGCTGATCCTGATCTGGTCGTTCGCCTACACCTCGTGGTCGGTGATGGGCCGCTTTGGCTTGGTCTCATTGGGGCATGGCGGGTTCATGGGCATTGGCGCCTATGTCACGGCGTTGCTGTGGAATTATTGGCACGTCAGCCCGTGGGTCGGCATTCCGCTGGCGATGCTGGCGGCCGCGGCGGCCGCGGTGCTGATCGGCTATCCGTGCTTCCGCTTTCGCATCACCGGGCATTACTTCGCGCTGCTTACCCTGGCGTTGAGCGCGATCGTGCTGCAAGTCGTCACCGCCACGCGCGATGTGACTGGCGGATCGCTCGGCTACACGCCGGAACGCTATGAGGGCGGCAGCTCGCTCTACGCCGTGCAGTTTATCGGCAAGGAGACCTGGTACCTGATCGCGCTCGGGATCTGGGCATGCGGGCTGTTGATCCGCTACCGCGTCGACCGCAGCATGTTGCGCTACGCACTGGAGGCGATCACCGAGGACGAGGATGCCGCTGCTGCAGCCGGCGTGCACGTCACCGTAGAGAAATTGAAGGTGACGGTGCTGAGTGCGGCGATGACCGCCTTCGCCGGTGCGATTTATTGCCAATATCAGATGTTCATCTCACCTGACACGGTCAGTGGCATTGCGGTCTCGTTGCAGATGGTGTTCGCCGCGGTCGTCGGCGGGCTCTACGTGCTACTCGGCCCGACCTTTGGCGCTACCGTGACAATCCTGCTGACCGAGACCTTGCGCATCTGGTTTGGCACCGGCGCTGTGGGCTGGGACAACCTCGTCTATGGCGCCCTACTGGTGTTGTTCATCATTTTCCTGCCGCAGGGCCTGCTCGGCTCAGTGCTGGCCGGCCTTGCGCCGAGGCGGGCGCGCGCAGCTTAACAGCGGATCGAAGGCATGGCCCCTAAGGACATTGAGAAATATGTTCTTCACGCGGCCGGAGCGGGCTGAGTGCTGAACGGCATTGGCTCTCTCGGTTCAAAAGCTGGCCTCCGCTTTCCTCGGTCGAGCGGTTCAGAAGGGGCGGGCTGTTCCTGCCCGGTGAAGTGGCGACCCCGATCCTCGATCAGCGTCCGAACCCGGTCGGCCCCGAGGAGCGCGCCCGCATGGTGCAGCCGCAGGACTGCGCCGACCTGATCCTATATATCTCGCTGTTGCCGAAGCGGCTGACGATGAACGAAGTGATGCTGAGCCCGACCTGGAATCGCGCTTACGTTGCGGCCATCCGCCAGCTCTCAAACCTCTAATCCCCAACATCAGCCAGGGTTCAAGGCGACCGGGACCGAAAGTTCGTAGAACTCTCTCCTGGAGCAAAGCGGATTCGAACTATCAGTCCCACCCTTGCGACCAGCTGAGTTCCGAAAATCAGCTCAGGTCCTCTCGCGAGATGACGATGGGCGCCTTTCCCGCGGCCGTTCCGTTCACGGCGAGACCGAGATTTCGAATCTCGTTCGCTCCAGCGGCGAGTTCCTGCAAACCTGATGTTAGCGGCAGATCTCCAGATCGTGCGTCGCCTCATGATCGCGCTAGCCCGTATTTCTCATACCGGCGCAAGTTTTCGCTGAGGAGGGAAGCAGTAGCCGGCTGAGCGGCGGAAGCGAGAAGGGGTTGTAGGTTGCGACGGCCGAGTGCAACTTCTGCGAGTCCTCTAGAGGGCACTGATCCTCGGGGGGTTATTTTCGCCGTCTTTTCTGGTTCGTGTTTTCTGGTTGGTGTCAGCGCGCGGCGGCGGTGAGCGCGGCATGGGCGGCACGGTACTCGGCCTGATACGGGAAGGCCGAAGGCATCGCGAGCTTGATGCGGCGCACACTGGTAAGCACCAGCGCCCCGATCTTGAGGAGCTTGAGGCGGATCGTGCCGCACGAGGCGCGGGCGAATTGCGTGTGGGTCAGGCCCATGCGGCGCAAGGCGCTGATCAGGACATAGGCCATCGAGGCAAACCACAGCCGCAGTTGGTTGGCGCGCATCGTGTGGGCCGAGGTGCGGTCGGCATAGAGGTCGAGCTGACATTCCTTGATGCGGTTTTCCATCTCGCCGCGGGCGCAGTAGAGCTTTTCATAAAGGTGGCGGGCCTCGTGCTCCTCGCGTCCCAGCGAGGTGACGACAAAGCGCGGATTGGCTTCGCCGCCGGTCCATTCCGCCTTGGCGACGACCCGCCGTTCGCGGCTCCAGCTCTGGCGCGTCTGCCAGATGAAGTCACGGAAGCGCCGCGCCGATTTGCCAGTGCGTTGGCTCTGCTCTTGCGCCGCGGCGAGTTCGGCCTCGATCTCTCCGATGAGCCGACTGTTCTTGGCCAGGCCAAACAGGAAATCGACGCCGTTGGTCTCGCACCACGCCATCAACGCCTCGCGAGCAAAACCCGAATCGGCACGCAACAGGATGCGCACCTTGGGCCAGTGCTGGCGGATCTGGGCGACGATCCGTGCAGTCTCCTCGACGCTGCCGGCACTCGCATCGATGTTGGCCGGACGCAATTTGGCCGCCAACAGATGCCGGCCACAGAACACGTAAAGCGGCAGATAGCAGTAGCAGTCGTAATAGCCATGGAAGAAACGCTCTTCCTGCTGCCCGTGCAGCGGGTCGTCGGTGGCGTCGAGGTCCAAGGTGATCTGTGGTGGTGCCGAGGAATGGGCGTCGATAAACAGGTCGACAAACAGCCTCTCGATCGCCGCTGCGTCATAGCTGATCTTGTGATAGCGGGTCGGCTCCGGCCGGCTCAATTCCAGCCGGTTAAGCGTCGATTTGCCGGCCAGCGGCGCACAATCGGCCCGCTTTGCCGACAGCTTGCCGCCCAGCACCGCCATCACCGGGTCGTGGCGCAACTGGTCGTGGTCGATCAGGTCCTCGTAGCCCAAGGCCATTCCAAACACCCGCTGACCCACCAAGCGCGCCACCGTGTGCTCGACCAGCTCGGCCGCCCGGCAATCGGTGAAACAGCCGGCAAAGCGCTCGACTAACCGCAGCTGACCATCGGTGGCGCCGAGCAGCAGGGCACCTGCCTCCGAGGTCATCCGGCCGCCGTCGAACGCCGCCACCACCTTGCGCCCTTCAACCGGTGCAAAGCCAAACAGATCTGCGCTACACTCTGTCTGCATCGGGCTCCCCCTGCCTCCGAGACAAACCGTTCTCGCAACACGATTTTCTCAGATCCAGGGTCCCGATGCACCCACACCTTTGAGAAATCCGGGCTAGCGATACGCGTCGCCGCCTGAAGCCGGATCAACGACCCGCTGCAGATGAGCGTGTACAACTCGAACGGGGTGTTCTCCAGCAGCGCGGCCACGCCAAAGATCACCCGCGCGCCGGCGCTGAGTTTCTCCAACGATGACCGTAGCGAGATCATCACCGAGTTGGGGTAATTCGTGGAAGAAAGGTGCTGACGATGATGCCGGCCGCGGTCGCCGGCCAGGTGCTGGCGCTGACGCCGATCGGCGGCTTTCTGTTGTCGACGCTGATCTTCGGCGGCGCGTCACCGGCGACGTCGTGCTCAGCATCGTGCTGATCGTCGCTGGGATCATTCTGACCCTGCTCGCCCGACCGTGACGATCCCGAGCGTTAGGGTATGATTGCGGCGAGTACCGCCATCAAATGGAGCATTATCAATGAAGCTCGTCAGCTTTGCGGCGTCGGGGCGCAACTCTTACGGCGCCGTCGTCGGCGACGGTGTCTTCGATCTGGGGCGTCGGCTCGGCGATTATTATCCGACCTTGCGCGCGGCGATCGCCGGTGATGCGTTAGGCGCCGCCGCAGTCGAGGTAAGGAGCGGGGCGCCGGATATCGCGCTGTCGCAAGTCACTCTGCTACCGCCGATCACCGACCCGGACAAGATCATCTGCGCCGGCCGCAATTATCGCGCCCACGCCGCCGAGGCCGGCGGCGCCCCGCCGGAGAACCCGTCCGTCTTCTTGCGGCTCGTCAATACCTTGGTCGCGCACAATCAGCCGATGGTGTGCCCCAAGATCTCGGGCGATTTCGACTACGAGGGCGAATTGGCGCTTATCATCGGGAAGCCGGGCCGGCACATCGCTAAAGCCGACGCCTTGGGCCACATCTTCGGCTACACCTGCTTCAACGACGGCTCGATCCGGGACATCCAGTTCAAGCACTCGATCGCCGCCGGCAAGAACTTCCACGCGACGGGCGGCTTTGGGCCGTGGATTGTCACCGCCGACGAGATCCCGGACCCGACGCGGCTCCATCTGATGACGCGGCTCAACGGCAGAGAGGTCCAGCACACCGGGATCGACGATCTGATCTTCGACATCCCGACCCTGATCTCGTACTGCTCGGATTGGACGCCGCTGGTGGCAGGCGACGTGATCTCGACCGGTACGCCGGAGGGGGTCGGCTTTGCCCGCAAGCCGCCCTTGTGGATGAAGCCGGGCGATGTCGTCGAGGTCGAGATCGACGGCGGCGTCGGCGTGCTGCGCAACCCGATTATCGCCGAGGCATGAAGGCGATCCTGCTGCGCCGCCCCGGGCGGCCCGGAGGCGCTCGAATATGTCGAGGTGCCGGCCCCGGTTCCCGGCGAGGGCAAGGTGCTGGTCAAGGCCGACACAATCGGCGTCAGCATGCCGGAAGTGCTGGTTCGCCGCGGCACCTATGCCTGGATGCCGTCGCTGCCGGCGATCCCCGGCATTGAGCTAAGCGGCACGGTCGTCGCGCACGGCCCCAACACCGCCGAGCCGGCGCTCGGCCAGCCGGTTTTCGTTAGCGCCCGCGACCTGCCGGTCCGCGCCGGCTGCTATGCCGAATACATCGCCGTGCCGGCCCGAGCGGCACACCCCTTGCCGCCCGGTTGCTCGCTCGAGGCGGCGGCGTGCCTTTCGAATTATCAGGTCGCCTATCACGTTCTGCACACTGCGGCGCGTGGGGTCGAGGCGAAACGGGTGCTCGTCCACACTGCGGCGGGTGGCGTCGGCAGCGCCGCGGTGCAGCTGGCGCTGATCGCCGGCCTGGAGGTGATCGGCGTCGCCGGCTCGGAGAAGAAGACCCGAGCGATCCTTGGACTTGGCGCGCAACACGCGATCGACTACCGCAGCGAGGATGTCGTTGCCCGCGTGCGCGAGCTTACGGGAGGCCGCGGCGCCGATCTGATCCTCGACCCGATCGGCGGCAAAGGCTTTGGCCGCAATTTCGACATGCTGGCGCCGCTCGGGATGGTGGTCTCTTACGGCCGCCTCGACGGCCCGCCCGACGCCGATCTCTTGACCGCGATGCGGGCCAATTCGGCTAAGAGCCCGACGGTGCGCTTCTTCACGATCCATAGCTTCGACGTGAGGACACAGGTAGGTCAAGCCGCTTCGTCTCGCGTCCATTCTGCGAGCTTGGTCCAGCCAGCACGGATCAGGTACTGGGCGTCATCGGCAGACATTTCGATGGTGCCGTCCGGGCTGACGTTGATGTGCCGGCCCGAGAAGGTTTGCACGGACCCCATACCGGAAGGCGCCTGCAGGCGAACCCGATATCGTTCCGGGTTCTCGGGATTCTGACGGCGCTCGGCTCGCATCCGGTAGTACTCCAGGACCCCTTGGCCCGGGTAAGGCTTCTTGAACCAGTCCAGGAACTGAGCGGTCGAGTTGACTTGATCGTCGTGCTTGCCCTTGGGAAAGACGGTCAGCTCGTGCAGGTATTCGGCGAGCCATGGCGCCGTCTCGGGGATGTAGACGAAGTTCTCGATCATCGCCGTCTGCGCGTGCAGACGCATGATCTTGTCGCAGGTCGGCTGGTAGCGCGTGACGCCGTAGCAGCCGTCGGTGATCAGTTCCTGGATCAGCTGGGTGCCCGAGGCCTTGTCCTCGATCAGCACTTCGTTAGCCGCGAACAAGCTCTGCTGCTCGCGCACCGCTCGCTTGAGCGCCGGGTATTCGAGCCGTCGGCGGAATAGACCGAGGAGGAAGAGGTTCTTGCCCTTCACGCCCCACGTCGTGCACACCGAGAAATCGCTGAGCTCGGTCGCCTTGTTGGCGGTGTCCCAGCTCTGCACGATGCGGTCGAAACGCTCCGGCCGATCTTTCTCGCCGTAACGCTTGGACCATTCCGCCTTGACCAGTCCGCCGCCCAACGGGGCCGGCGATTGCTGGTACTGGCCGGCGAAGTTGTATTCGCCGATCGTGCGGCGAATGCGGTTGAGAGTTTCGAGCGGCTCGCGGTCGGGATGCAAGGCTTGGCCCAGACCGCGCCGGAAGCACTGCGCTCCCAAGATGGTCTCGATCCGGTGCACCTCGTCGGTTTCGGCGATCGCCGGAAAGCTCAGGACCTCCCAACCCTCCTGCGCAAGGACGTGACCAACCAGGTCGTCTTCGTGCAGCCGCTGCATGATGATCACGATTACGCCGTGGCGCTTGTCGTTGAGCCGGCTGTAGAGGGTGTGGTCGTACCACTCGTTGGCGGCTTTCCGCTGCGCGTCGGAGAGCGCTTCGTCCGGCTTCAACGGATCATCGATCAGGATGATATCGGCGCCGCGTCCGGTCAGCACGCCGCCGGTGGAAGTCGCGAGCCGGTAGCCCTGGCGGGTGGTGATGAACTCCTGTACCGCCTGGCGGTGCGGCGCCAGGCGGGTCGAAAAGATCCGCTGATACCACGGGCTCATCATGATGCCCCGGCAATCGCGGGCGAGCTTATCGGCGCGATCCTGGGCATAGCTGACGCAGAGGATCTGGGCCGAGGGATCTTGTCCGAGACACCACGCCGGGAAGGCGATCGACGCCATCAAGGATTTGAGGTGGCGGGGCGGCAGGTTGATGATCAGCCGCTTGATCTTGCCCTCCCGCACCGCGGTGAGCTTGGCGGCGATGACCTCGAGATGCCAGTTCATCGCCAGCTCGGCCTGTGGGTTGAGGGCTTGGAAGCAGCGCGCGGCGAAGGTGGTGAAATCCTGCCGCAGAAATGCCGCGTACTGAGCCCGAGTGAGGTTCTCGATCATCCGGTCTCCGGGGTCGAAAACCGCGCCCGCAGCTGCTCGATCACCTTTTCGTCCGCCGCGGTGAAACCGGAGGTCTCGGAAGAATCCGGCTCGCTCTGGCCTTCGATGTCGCGAAGGGTATCGAGCAGGATCTTGAGCGCCCGCAGATCGGCCGTGGCCGAGCGGCTGACCAGCTGCGTGATGATTGCTTCGCGCTTGGTGATCTTGCGGAGCCCGCCTTCCTCAGTGACAACGACCAGCTCGTTCAGTGCTTCATTCAGCAGCGTCCTGAGGTTTTTCGAGCCCCTCGGCCGACCCCGGGAATTGCCGGATTGTCCTTTCTTGAAGCAGGTGTCACGAGGCGGTTTGCCATAGCCCACCTCGTATCCATCTTTTCCGTTAGGCGACATGCGCGGCCTCCGCCTCGCGGGTGAGGTCATCAAAGCTGCGATCGGTCGTGGCATGACGGGCGCTGCCTCCGGTCAGCGCCTGCCAGCGGCGCACGATTGTGTCGACGTAACCCGGATCGAGCTCCAAGCCGCAGCAGCGTCGGCCGGTGCGCTCTGCGGCGATCACCGTTGTGCCACTGCCGAGAAACGCGTCGAGGACGATGTCGCCGCGGGCCGAGCAATCAAGGATCGCATCGGCGACCATCGCTACCGGTTTGACCGTTGGGTGCAGCGCCAAGAGGTTACCCTCCTCGCCGCCGCGAGCGAAGGAGTTGGCGCCAGGATAACGCCAGACATTGCTGCGATTTCGCCCAAATCTTCCGAGCTGGACATTGTTGCGGTGCCCGTAGTTGCCGTATTTGAATACGAAGACTAGCTCGTGCTCGCTGCGGTAGAGCGAGCCCATCCCGCCATTACCTTTGACCCAGACGCAGAGGTTTTTGACTTCGGTATAGGCGGCTCGGCCGGCGGCCAGCAGTTCCCCGATGTGCCGCCAATCGATGCAGATGAAATGCAGGGAGCCGTCGCGGCTGAACGCCGCCAAGTTGGCGCAGACTTGGCCGAGAAACGCCGCGAATTCGGCGGGCTCCATCTCGCCGGATGCCATCGGAAAAGGCCGGTGGTGGATCCCGCCGAGCCCGCCGGCATGACCGTCGATCGGTACGTTATATGGGGGATCGGTGAAGACCAGCGCCGCGCGCTCCGCGCCCATCAGTCTGGCGAAAGCGGCCGGATCAAGCGCGTCGGCGCACGCCACGACGTGGTCATCCAGGTGCCATATATCGCCGATCTGGGTGACCGGCGAGGTCATCGGCAGGTCGGGTAGCAGATCTGCCGGGTCGTCCTCCCTCTCAGCCGAGCCCTCGAGCGAGGCAATCCGCAAATCGATCTCACCCATCTCGAAGCCGGTCAGCTCCAAGCTGAAATCCAGCCCAAGCAGGGACAGGTCTTTGAGCTGCTGCGCCAACACCCGGTCGTCCCAGGTCGCGATCTCAGTGAGCCGGTTGTCGGCAATCATGAAAGCGCGTGCCTGGGCCGCGGTGAGGTGGTCGAGGCACAGCGTCGGCACCTCGGTCCAACCGACCTCGCGGCAAGCCAAGATGCGGCCGTGGCCGGCGATCACCTTTTGGTCACGGTCGATCAGAACCGGGACGTTGAAGCCAAAGGCCTCAATGCTGACGGCGATCTGCCGGATCTGTTTTTTGGCGTGATGCCGCGGGTTGTCGGGATCGGGCTTCAGCTCGTCGATCCGCCGGTACTGAACTTGTAACGGAGTGCATGGTCCGTTCCCAGGTGGGTGAACCGGGTGGTGGTTTGAAGGTTTCATAAAATATGCTCCTCGGCATGCGCCAATGCGAGGTCACGCACATGGGTCGCGCTGCCAGAAGCATCGAGTTCACAAAAACAACAAAAACTTGAAGCTAGGGGGTCTCAGCCAACCGCATTGTGATCAGCCGCGCCGGATCGATTGCCAAACCCTTCGTCTTGGCGATGATCGAGGCGTGGTACTCAGCGGCCTCGACCACAGTTTCGATAACCCATCGGTTGAACAGGAAGGTCTCGAGACCCAACCTGCCAATGGTTGGCGCAGCGAGCTGTAAGAAGAGCTGAATAGCACTCGCGATATGAATACCGGGAGGCTGGCGCGCCAAACACGGGTTTCGACATTATCCGGATCAGTCTGACGGGTGTCTTCGAGCACGAGGCGCGCCATTTGATTGATTGACACCCGCTCTGCCGGCTTTGTCGTCGGGTCGGATATCGCAAATTTCAGAAATCCGATCGCCATGCGCCCGGCAGCCATCCGATCTCGCAATCGGCGCCGCAACGTGCGCAGGTCCTTTCTGACCTCCTGCGAGGTCCGCAGTGCGTAAAGTGGTTTGATCGCCTGTGGGTGGAGCGCCCAGTCCGGGGTGAATTCGCAGACTGCTCGGAGCGCATGGTGGCAAAGCGAGGCGTGCGCGGCGGCGCGGATCTCTTCTTCGCTGTCACCGGGGAACGCGAGCAGGCTGATCAGCACAGCCCCGGCCTCGTAAACCGTCAAACGATGTAAATCGATCACATGTGCGCTCATTTGCCAAGACGTCCATCAAATTCGTTTTAAAATGTGGTCCGCCGCGAGCTGCTATTTTCGCGGTACATCAACAGGTCGGCACCATGTCCGTTTTAGGTGGATGAGCCGTCGACTAAACTTCAACCACCATTTTACAGCTGCAGATATAATGTTCCTCGCGCGGGGGCACATCCCCCGCCCACCCCGAACCGGGGTTATCGCGGACGCCCTCTCCGGTGCTGGAGACCCTGCCCATGAGCAAAAGCGTCAACGTTTGCGAGCCGATACAGGCATTCCCTGATCAGGGCGCAAACTTCCCTGATTGCCCGATCCAATTCCCTGTTGAGGCGAAATTAATTCCCTGTTCGCCTGCTTAGGGAATTGCTCTCTAAGTCATTGACATCCAATGATGTTATGAGGCCTTTCGCATTAAAGGGGGCCCAAACGAGCATAATTGCCTGTATTTTCCCAGCTAGCAGGGAATTGGGCTAAACAGAGACGGGTTCGCTCGTGACTCCCTCCTCCAGCGGTGAGTCTGCAACGAACCGTCGCGGCGGAAGGTCAGTGGGCGCCCTTCGGGAGCGAGCGGAGCAAGGCATTTCTCAGCGACTATCAGGGGCGTGACCTCACGGTCGAAGCTGCCGATAGCGGGCTGGCGCAAAAAATCGGCCGCTCGATCGGACAGATCCTGACGGAACAGCATACCCAAATCGTCGAGACTGATGCGGCGGGCTGGTTGCCGCAGCAAGTGCCCTGGCCGGAGGCCGGCCCCTAGATCCCCGAACACCTGCCCCGCGTCGTCGCTGATCATGGTCCGATCCGGGGGCTCGGGGAAGTCATCGACCGCTACGAGGGAATGCCGGTCGCTGCGCGATCGCGCCCTGGTTCGTCGGCCGCGAGGACATGCTCGACGCTGCCCTCGAGGTCTACGAGCCGGCGGTCGGGCGACCGCATCCGGCTCTACAACGCCGCGTGCGCAATCGGGTATTTGGCATTCCGGTCCGGCGTCGCACCGTGTAAAGCCGGCTTCGGGCGGGCGTGCATTTGGTGACTTCGAGCGATCGCGCCAATAGACCGAGCTCGTTCGCTTACGATCAGCGCGCACGTCCCACAGAATGATAATGCGCGACCTTATACGGGTCTCCGAAAGTTTCTGGACACGAGCGAGCCTTTTACTACCAGGCGACGGTGCGAAAGCGGGGCACCTACTGAGCGGGCGAATCCGCAGCCCAGGCGACCGCGCAGAGCGGGCGGATCAGGGCGTGATCTGCGGCAAACCGGTTCCAGGCTGTCTCGCAGGCATCCATGATGTCCGCCAGGCTGGGAAACACCGAATTGGCCAGCCAATGGCTGCGCAGATAGTGCCAAATCCGCTCGACCGGGTTGAGCTCCGGCCTGTAAGGCGGCAACTCCAACAAGGTGATATTGCTGGGCACCGCCAAGCCTTGGCTCCGGTGCCAGCCGGCGCCATCCAGGATCACCACGGCATGCGCAAAGCCTGCCCTCGCGAAAGCGGGGGGCGGCGACCTGGCTGCTGATCTCGCTGAGGTGATGGTTCATCGCGGCGGTATTGCAGATCGGCATGATTAGTGCCGCCGCTTTACCCTGCGACGGGCAGACCGCACCAAACACATAGGCCGAGGCGAAGCCCAGGTCCTTCGGTGCTTCCGGTCGACTGCCGGTTTGCCCCCACACCCGGGTCAGACTGTTCTTTTGGCCAATGCGAGCCTCGTCCTGAAACCACACCTCGACTCGCCTACCGCGTGCTTGCGTCGCCCGGACTCGTTCTAATTGCAATCCAACAGTTGCGAAAACGCCGCTTGCGCCGTCGCATCGGCCTGCGGGTGGCGAGGCCGCGGCGCCAACCAACTCAACTTCATCCGATGCAGCAGCCGGTAGGTGCTCGACAGACTGCAATCAATCTCAAACTCCTCCCTCAATATGCGTTGTGCGTCGACCCCACGAAACGCCACCACCCCGCCCCGCTCCAACGCAGCGCCAGCGACAATCCGTTCCTTGAGCCGCGCGCTCGTCACCGCGTCGACCCGTGGCTGTCGACCCGGGCGCGGCCGGTCACGCAATCCAGCAATGCCTTCTTCTTCATAGCGGTTATGCCATTCGTAAGCCGCCGACCGGCTCAGCCCCGCCAGCCGCGCCGCTTCCTCATGCTGCATCCCCTCGAGCATGTTCGCGATCATCACAACCCGCTGGCACACACGCCCGCTCTCACCTCGCGCCAGGCGCCGCAGCTCGGCCGCCCCCGGTTCGCTGCGAAAGAAATACGCCGACATCGTCCATCCCCCAAACATGGTACACTTGCCTAATCACTCTACCACATCTTGGCATCACAGGAAGCCGGTATTAGATCGGCAGGGCGTTCCACGGGAGACCCGAGGTGCCAAGTTGTTCAGCCTTTGTCAACACTGCCGCGTTGTTCCCCCAAGACAGAGGCGACAAATGCGAGTGATCATTCCAACGCTGATAGGTTTGGCAGCTTTGGCAGCCACGTCGGCACAGGCAGGGCCGGTCCCGACCAACCCGCACCACCACTCGAAATGGCACGAGACGCCGACCCAAAACGTCCACAGGAGCCAGCACTACGATCATCTCGTAAGCACCAACGGCAGCTTTCGCGCATCCCGGATGAGAAAGGAGTGCGGCCCGATCGGAGATCCCGAATTGCGCGCCAGCTGCGTCGGCTCATTCAACGCCTATGAGCCTCGCTAAGCCGACGCCTTCCGACAATAGCAATCTCTGCCCGTTGCACGCATTCCAGAGGGCCGCGCGAGCGGCCCGCTGTGCGGAGGAATTTTGCGAGTGCGCGATGGGTAGCGCCCCAATCGGTAGATAACTTTCAGGCTGCCGCGTTCCGCCGCGCGCAGACGCAAAGGCCGGGAGGGTTACCTGCCGTGCTCGGTTTCGGGTGATTTGCCTGGAAACGTCGGCCGGGTTTGTCGGGTAAGTTTAAGGGGGGCACCGAAACATGAGCAGAGTAGGGCCAGGAAACGAGCCGAGGCGCAATCGAATCGGTTTTGCCGCCGGCCGCATTCTGTTGGCGCTTTTCGGTCTGATTGCTTCAATGGGGCCGGCCGCCAGTGAAGATACAAAGGACTGGATAACCGCGCTGGCGCGAGAACCCATTCACATCGAGGCCTGGCCAGGGGGGAAGAAGGTCGCAATCTGCTTTGTGCTTTATGTGGAAGTATGGGGTTATGGCCACGGCCCAAACTTTCGCTCGGATATGGATGGGCGAGATCCCGATATCGTCGATGAATTGTTTCGCCAGTACGCCGTGTATTGGGGCATTCCACGGGTCGGTAGGCTCTTCAATGAGCAAGAGGTTCCCTTGAGCATCGCCCTAAATGAGTTGTGTGCGTCAAGTTCAGCAATTGGTCATGGTGAGGGGTGGTGCGGTTCATTCGGGTCAATAAGCAGCATCCCTTTGTTCGATTGGAAAATGACCATCCCTTCGTCCCGACCTGCCCTCCGGCAGAGCGCCGCGCGCAGCGGCAGTCAAGGATGCCGCCGCGAACGCGGCGGCACCGGCGGAGCCGGCGCGCAGCGTCCTTGACCGAGCGAGCACGGTGCTAGGCTGAACGGGTCGGGGGTCAGGCCGCACGTCGCAGGGCCTCCTTTTTGTGCTCGCGCAGATCGTCCATGTTGAGGTAGCGATGTTGCTCGAGCCAGTTCTCGTGGGTCTCGACCGCCAGTGCCCGCACCAGCCGCAGGCAGCTCTCGCCATTGGGGAAGATGCGCACAACCTGGGTGCGGCGCCTGATCTCCTCGTTGAGGCGCTCCAGCATATTGGTCGATTTGAGGTGCTTATGGTGCTGCCGCGGCAGCCGGTAAAACAGCCTGCCCCCGCGCAGGCGGGGGTCAGCGTCTCGTCGATGTTGTCTTCGACCCAGCCGGTGAGCTTTGAGTATTTGCCTGACCACTTGGTGAGCCAGGCGGCCAAATCACGGCGCGCCTCGGTGAGATCGCGCCGGTCATATAACCAGCGCAACTCCTGCAGGCAGTCGTCGTCCACCTTGCGCGGCACGTGATCGAGCGCGTTGCGCAGGAAATGCACGTAGCAGCGCTGATAGGCTGCCTCCGCGAGAACCTCGCGCAACGCTGCCCGCAGGCCGGCATGATCGTCGGCCACGACAAATTCGACGCCATGCAGACCACGGGCCTTCAGCCCCAGCAGGAAATCGCGCCAGCTCGATCGGCTCTCACGGTTGGCGAGCTCGACCGCCAACACTTGGCGGCGGCCGTCCCAGTCGATGCCGATCGCGATCAGGACCGCCTGGCTGGCGATCACGCCGGCCTCGCGCACCCGCTCATAGCGCGCGTCGAGGATCAGATAGGGGAAGGCTTCGGCCAAAGGGCGGCCAGCAAATTGCGCCAAACTCGCATCCAGCCGCTGGTTCATTGCGCTGATCGAGGAAGCCGAAAAGCTGTGACCGCACAGCTCCTCGGTGATCGCCTTCACTTTCCGCGTCGAAACCCCTTGCCCATACATCTCCGCCAGCGCGGCCACCAGCGCCCGCTCCGAGCGCTGATACCGTTCGAACAGCTCGGTCGAGAACCGCCCGGTTCGGTCCTGCGGAACCCGCAGCTCCAGCTTGCCGACCCGCGTGATCAATGTCCGGCCGTAATAGCCCGACCTGTAGCCCTGCCGGCCCGCCGCCCGTTCGCCCCCTGTTCAAGCCAGGGGCAGGCTCTTCTCGGCGCCGAGCGCCTCCGTCATCTCGGCTTCGAGCACCTCCTGCAGCGCCGTCCGCACCAGCGCCCGCAGAAACTCCTCGTCCTCCGCCAGAAGCGCTTTGACGTCGATCGTCCCAGATCTACCCTGTCTCTTGGTCATGGTGTGCATCCTCGCCAAGGATCCGGTGATTGCGATATCACCCGCATACCATGACCATCCGCCTCAGCGGCTTTTGCAGAACTTGGACACTACCCCTAAATGCACTGTTTCCCGCGCAACATCCGGATGTCTGGAAGCAATTTCGTTCTCTGGTTCCAAAGGCCCCCATCATTGCCCACGGCATCAACAATTCCACGCAGCTTCTCCCATTGGGACGCGGAATTGATGCACAGGCGGTATATATTCGCCAGACGCTCGATATGATCGAGAAGGATACGGGCGTGCGGTCGAGCGGGTGGAGCAGCCCAAGCGTATACCCCAACGGCGATACATTCACGGCCACCGCCGGCGAAGGCATCCGGTATTCGCTCGACGGGATGGATTCCGACACGCTCTCCCGCCTCTCCACCAAGTCGGGCCCGCTGGTGCTCATTCCCTATCCGGCCGTGACTGTTGACATGGGCCAATACTTATCGGCTCAAAGGAACCGAGCGATATTGAGCGGCTATGGGTCGATTATGTATCCGAATTGGCAAGGGAGGCCGAAGCCGACCCCGGCCGTGAGGCCACGGTAGTTGCGATCGGCATTCATCCGTTTGTGATTGGAACACCCGCGGGCGCTGCGGCGTTGCGCCGTGTCCTGGAAAACTTAAAAAAACAGAAGCTTGTCTGGATGACGGATGTTCAAGCGGTACTAAGCGCGACGGGCGAGAAGCGCTAGGAGTGTACGAGCCGACGCGAGGATGACGGACCAGCTGCAATCAGAGCTTCGAGAAGACGAGGAGCGACGCAGCATAGAAGGCCATAATCAGCATTGCTCCCGTGACACTGATTATTCCCCCTGCATCGCGTGGCGGGGCGAGCCACCAGCCAAAAACGCGGCTCGTCCAGGGCACCAGCCAGTTGAGCAGCAGCACGCTGGCGGCGTTGCCGATGAAGAGCGCGAGCCAGAACGCCAGCCCGGCCCTCCCCATGAGTAGCGGCGTCTGCACCAAGAGTCCGAACAGGAACACCACAGGGTAGAGCAGCAGCAGAACGATCATGTTTTGCTTCCAGGCCGCCGGCGCCGTGACCCGGTCGTCCCGCGCCGCGAACCATTGCTCGAACCCGGTGCGCACCACGCGAGCGTGAAACTCCTCGAGAAATGGCGCCGCTTCCTCCAGCAGCTTTTCCCGCTCCGGCGATCCGAGCCAGGACTGCAAATTATCTTCCGTGTCGAAGCGCAGGATCGCCAGCCAGTCATCCTGCACGCCGGGGATCGGCGGCTCGAACCGGTAGCCCTGAAAGCCGGGTGATTGTGCCTGGGCGGTCGCGATGCGCTGCTCCCAGGCGCGGAACGCCGCTTCTTCGCCGGGTCTGATGCGGGACGAAATTACGGTGGAAACGGGCGCCGGCCGCGCGTCGGCGGCAGTGTCGCGCACCAGATGCACATCATCGGGGCCGGCGAGCATCGGCTGCGCGGCGTCCAGAAGTCGTGCCCGCCGCTCGGAACGCAGCCAGGCAAACGCGGCCTCGACATTGGCAAAGCGCTGCTGGATCACCCAGTCCACCTGCAAGGGCGGGTTGGGCGGCAACACGCTTTGCGTGATAAAGCCGGGAAACTCTGCCGCTGCGGCGCTTATCGCGCTCTGCCAGCGGCCGAATTCTTCCACCATGCCCTCGCGCACACGGGTCTGGGTGACGAGGGTTACCGCCGCATCGGACGCCAGAGCCTGATTGTTCACGGCTCCGCCAAAAGCGCTGAGAAAATGCGGTCCGGCGTCAGCGGCAGGTGCGCGAAGCGGAGGCCGGTGGCATTGGCGACGGCATTGGCGATGGCCGGCGCGACCGGATTGATCGCGCATTCGCCCTGCGACCTGGCGCCGAGCGGGCCGATGCGATCGTAAGTGTCGGCGAAGAACACCTCGCTCGGCGGCACGTCAGCAAAGGCTGGGATGCGATAGTTGCGCAAGGTGGGGTTCACCATCGCCCCATCGGCGCCATGCACCATGTTCTCGGTGAGCGCCCAGCCAATGCCCATCGCGATCGCGCCATCGATCTGGCCGCGGCACTGCATCGGGTTGATCAGCCGCCCGATCTCCGCCGCGTGCACACTTTGCAGGATGCGGATTTCGGCGGTGATCCGGTTCACCGCGACGCGCACCCCGTGCATGTTGAACGCGACCGAGCGTGGGGAGAGGTAGGCTTTGCGCCGTGCCTCGAAGCGATGCCGCTCGCGCGTGCCGATGGCGTGCAGTTCCGCGAGCCGCATGCACTGCATGCCGCAGATCACTTGGTCATCCGCGAGCCCGCATTCCGCCGGCGGCACACCGGTATGCCGGCTGGCATAATCCAGAATGTTGTCGCGCAGCGCCGCCGCTGTCAGCGCCACTGCCTGGGCCGCCACCACCGTGCCGGTGCTTGCGAAAGTACCGGTGTCGTAGGGAGTGAGGTCGGTATCGGCATTGACGATGTCGATCCGCCCGGCCTGCGTCTGCATCACCTCGGCGGCGATCTGCCGATGCGAGGTGACGGAACCGTTGCCCATTTCCGTCGATCCGACCGCCAGATGATAGCGTCCGTCGGCCAGCAGCCGCATCTCGGCGCCGGAACGGTGCTCGGTCGGCGGTCCGCATTCCAGCATCGCGAGCGCAGAACCGATTCCCTCCACCCATTCCTCGCCTTCTGGTTTGGGCGTGCCGCGCCCGCTGTGGAGCGCGCGTTCGACGAGATCGATGCACTGATCCAGCCCATAGCTGCCGAAGTCGACATCCGACGGGTCGCCCCAGATCGATCCGATCCAGTCGTCGGGGCGGATCATATTGCGGCGGCGCAGCTCGAACGGATCGAGCCCGAGCTTTTTCGCCAAATCGTCGATCGCGCACTCGATCGCGAAGGTTGTCTGTGAGGAGCCGTAGCCCCGGAAGCCGCCAGCCGGGACCATGTTGGTGTAGACGGCATAGCCGTCGGCCTTCTTGTTCGGGCAGCGATAGGCCGCGAGCGGCCCGGCAAGCGCCGCGGCCAAGGTCTCGCTCCCATGGCCGCCATAGGCGCCGGTGTTGGATACGACCCGGGCCTCGATTGCGGTGAGCGTGCCGTCACGGCGTGCGCCGAGCCGTACCTTCGGCAGTCATCTGGTGGCGCGTCGTGGCGCCAATGAACTGCTCCTCGCGTGTAAACTCCCATTTTACCGGCCGCTCGGTCTTCAGCGCGGCGAGCACGCAAAGATCTTCGGTCAGCATCTCCTGCTTGCCGCCAAACCCTCCGCCGACCCGTTCGGTAAAGACGTGCACGTCCCGCGCCCGCAGACCGAAGAGGTGACAGAGCTTCTGCCGAGCGATGAATGGGGCCTGCGAGCTAGTGCGGACGTGGATGCGCCCATCCGGCGAGGTCCAGGCAATCGAGCCGTGCGTCTCGAGATGCACGTGCTGCACGCGAGAGGTGGAGTAGACGCCCTCATGCACGACATCGGCGACGGCGAAACCCTCCACGGTGCTGTCGACCTCGCCGTGGATGTCGACATAGACGTTGCCGTAGGCGGTGATCCCCCTATCGTGCAGCAGCGGCGCCTCAGGGCGCATCGCCGCCTCCGGGTCGAACATAGGAGGCAGGATTTCGTACTGCACCTCGAGCAGCCCACAGGCCGCTTCCGCCGTGCTTTCGGTTTCCGCGACGACCGCAGCAACGCGCTGACCGACGAAGCGAACGACACCGTCGAGCACGTAGGTGTCGTCGGGATCGACGAGGTGATCCTCATGGCAGGCGGGGCTGTAGAGGCGGCGCGGCACCTCTTCCCAGGTGAAGATGGCGACGACACCAGGCATGGCAACCGCTCGTTCGCGCCCGATGCGGATGATCCGTGCATGCGCATGGGGCGACCGCAGCACCTTGAGGTGCAGCAATCCCTCCATCGCCACGTCCATCGTGTAACAAGCTTCCCCGGTGACGATCGCCTCGCCGAAGGGGTTGCGCAGGCTTGACCCGCAGGCGCGGCCGGCTACGTCCTCCTCGGTGGAGCCCACGCCGGCAAGCGCATCGGCGATGGCGCGGTATCCGGTACAGCGGCACAGATTACCTTTAAGCGCGTGCGGCAGATCGGCGTGCTGAGCCGAATCGAGCGCTGCGGCCGTCATGATCATGCCGGCCGTGCAGAAGCCGCACTGGAATGCCTGCGCGTCCAGGAAGGCCTGCTGCGTCGGGTGCAATGCGCCGTTCTCCGCCAGGCCTTCAATCGTCGGCACTTCATGCCCGGCGGCGCGGAACGCGGGCATCAGGCAGGAATGCACCGGCGTGCCGTCTAGCCAAACGGTGCAGGCGCCGCAATCGCCAGCATCGCAGCCCTTTTTCACGCCAAGACAGCCCTGCTCGCGCAGAAAGGTGCGCAGGCATTGGGCCGGTTCCGGATGGGCTTCGAAGCAGCGGTGATTGACGCTGAAGCCGAGCGTGCCGGCATCGTTCATGCCCCTGCTCCCGGCCGCGCCAGCTCGGCGCGGATCTGTTCAGCGAATTGGTATGTCAGGTGGGCTTGTAGGCGGCGCTGCCGTGCACGTCGGCGAAATAGCTGTCCGCCGGAATCCGAGCGTCAATGGCCTGACGCAGCGCTGCGGCAGATGGGGTCCGGTCGAACCAAAGCTGCACCGGGCGGGGGGTTGCGGCGGTGATCGTGAGCAGCAGGTCCTGTCGCTCCGGATCGCTGGTGCCGATCAACAACGCGGCGGAACGGCCGAGCTTGGTTAGCGAAGCCCGGCGCAGCGGCAGTCCGTTTCACGAGCGCCGAAGCCGGCAACTGAATCTTGCGGAGCAATTCGCCCGACTTCAGTACGTTGGTGTGGTCGTCCGTGACGAAACCGACCGCTGGCACCTTCCGTGGGGCTCCATCACGCGGCCAGAGCGTGCAGCGTCCCTCGAGGGCAACGACCAGTAAAATCATCGCCCCGGCCGGCAACGACATGCATATATTTCCGCCGACCGTGGCTGCATTCCAGACTTTGAAGGAAGCGAGCAGGGCCTCGCAGCATCCTCGGATCAGCGGAGCGGCGATCCATGCCCTGGGTGCCTCGAAGCGATAGAGCTCGGCGATGCGGCAGGTCGCGCCGATCTCCAGCCCGCCGGGAGAGGCTTCCAGTGCCGGCCAGCCGAGGTGGTCGAGATCGATCAGCGTGTCGGTCGCGGGTTGCGGTTCGGAGAACAGCCATGTGCCGCCGGCAAGCCAGGCATAGCCGTCGCGCCACTCCGCAATCGCGGCCGCCGATGTCGGATGGCATAGTGCAGTAACGGAATTTAGGTTCATCTCGCGCGCCTCGAGACCGTTTACGGCAGATCGTCAAGCGACGTGGGGCCGGTTCCGGGAGTGATCAGCGTCGGCCATTGATGTGAGCCGAAGGCGACCGCGGGCGGCAGGAATGGCTTCATATCGTATTTCGCGCTCTGCGCGGCGATCGCCTTCCGCCCATCGCCTCCCATCAGCTCGTAGTCCATCAGGTAATAATTTCCGAAGAACATCGCGCCCACCGAGCGGTCGGCAATGATGCGGGTCAGCGCGTCGAGCATATCTTCCGGCGTAGTCGTGAAGGAGATTGTCTCGATCAGCATCAGCCTGCTGTTGATCGCATCGGGGCCAAAAAACTGCGCGAGTACACTGAACAGCACGTTATTCTGGCGCGCGACGTAGATCGTGTTGCTAGCGGCGTAGGTTTTGTCCCAGTTGCTGCCGATCAGCTTCTTCCATCCGGCGATCACGCCCATCCAATGGTTGACCTGGGTCTCGGCCGCCCAAGCGATGTTCCCTTTCAGCAATGGCGCCTGCTTCCGGGCGAAGCTTTGCAGAACAGCCGTCGATATCGAGCCCTTTTCGATGCACCCGTCCATGAAGGCGATGTTGTTCTGCAAGAGCGTGCGGCTGGTGGCTAGCCAATCCGCCTGCATGTCGGTCGCGTCCAGAGTATCGAGCGCCGTCTGCATCTCGCTGCGATAGGCCAACAGCGGCCCGCGCCAGGATTGGTTTTCGGCATTGTCGAGGTACGGCATGACGACTTCGCTCAGCGCCATCACGCTGTGTCCGACCGATTTCATCAGCTGATAGACGACCGGTACTGAGGGCGCCTCGAGTGGCGCCATACCCGGACGGTAAAGGATGAAGCGCCCGCCGGCCCCGGAAAACAGGCCCAGGATGACCGGATGCTGGGCCAGAATATTCTTCTGAAAAACTCGGCCGGCAGCATCATAAAGCCCGAACATCGCGGTGTTCAACGCGAGGACGTTCTTTGTCGCGGTCTCGGCCGGAGTTGACCCCCGAGATCGCCCGCATATCGGCCGGCGGATCGGCCGCGTTTGCCGGAAGGCCTGCGAGACCGGTAACCGTGAAGAGTGCGAAGATGCTTTGTCTTGTACCGATAGCGATGTGCACTGTGACCTCCCAGGGGTTCGCTCGGCACCTTTCGGAATCGATCAGGACAGGATCCAGCGGTGACGGATGTTCTCAGTGGATCGGATGAGAGTTTTTTTGGGACCCAAGCACTCTTGGCCTTGGCCCACGCGCAAGACGCTTCGCTGATTGACCAATACCGGGTCTTAGTTAATATTCCGTTTCACCTCGGTTCAGCAGGCTTCGCGTCTGCGAAACTCGCGGGCTGATCGTTAAGCGCCGCGAGCTCGCCGGTATCATTGATTAGTCTTGCAGCGGCAGTCGACTAGCATGGGGCGGACCTGACCCACCTAGACGGCGCACTGCGCGTTCTCGCTACCGATCGTGACCCGGAGACGATGAGGCCGCGCTTGATCAAATCGATAGCAGGTCGCGATGCAAGATACCGCCTGCGGGTAGCCGAAATAGACCAACACGCCGTCGCCCATGTACCTGGAGACGAAGCCATCGAACCCCGCGACGATCTCGCCAAGAAGCGATCTGCGTCCGCTTATTATCACCGCAGACTACCTATGGATAGAATCACACGCTTGGATGGCAGATTTCCATACTTGCGAGCCGCTAGTATGAATGGAGTGATGCAACGCGGCCTTAGATGCTATCGTCATTACACCGACTAAGGCAGCAGCAACCCATAGGCGTCGACTCCGCCTTCCTCCCCGATTGGATCCCCGGACCTCCGCGAAGGTTTGATACAGTGATGGCGCTGGGGGCCGAAACCGCTCCTCGTATTCGCTCATGGTCATGATCGCCTATCGAAGATTAGAGAAGGTCGAGCCTTCCCGATGTTAGGGGCGCATTCCCCGGCTGTTGTCCGAAGGCGACGCCGCCTCGACGTCCGTGCGAACCGTCGCATCAGCGCTGTGACCCGGGAATGCTGCGTCGATCGAACGACGTATGACTGATCCCGTAATCGACAAAGCGCTGTAAATCTGGTGACCGGTGTAGCAGCTGAGTAGACCCAGGTGCCCGACCGGATGACGCCGAGACGAGGCCACAGCTACATCTCCAGGACTACGCCGGATGCCGCCCGTTTGCGTTCGACGCACGTTGCATTCTCTCTTATAGGTCGGCACGCTACCCGGCATCTCCGCGAGAAAGATCTGAATTCGCCTGAAGAGATTGGCGACAGCCTGGCGCTCGTGGCGCATCCGCTGAAGCCGGAGGTTGAACTCCCAGGGCAGTGCCAGGGGCCTAAACGACCGACCGGCTACCCCAAAATCTTCAACGACGTTGCCTTTTCCATCGGGCGTGTACGCGCGCGTGTCCAGGGAATACAGCTAATATTCCGGACATTGGGACTGAGCCACCTCAACCGCCCATAATTGTTTCGTGGCCAGCGTAGCGCCCTCGGCCATCGCCGACAATTTGGCCCACACAACGTCGGGATCGACGGCAGCCTGGCCGACCCAAGTGCCAAAGCCACAATCGCTGCCGGCGATGACGTTGTCGCGGCCGACGAGGTTAGCCGTAGCGGGCGATGCGCGATCAACTCAGGCGGTGAGCGCGTGGTTCAGCGCCTCGACATGGAGCCGCGCCTGCTTGCGGAATTCCGCGACCGACAAGTCAGCATATTGGATGTGCCGACCGATCGCCAAGTCGGGGCAGTCGACCTGCAGGGTGACCCCGGCTGCCGCAATCGCCTCGTATTCACGGCACATCGCCTCCGCGATCGCGAACAGGTGCGCTTCCTGGCTCGCGTAGTGGTCGTTGCGGAAGAACAGCGATATGACGCCCGGCGAGGCGGCGCTGAGGAAAGCGCCGGCGGCGTCAACCCCGGTGAGGGCCGCTTTCAGGTTATCGATGTCGGCAAGTGGCGCGGCCGGGTCGCCGACCGCGATCGGGCCTGTGCAGGCGGGCGTTCTTCAAGCGCCAGCAGGCGTTTGCCGCTGAGCCGGGCGGCGCGCAACTCCTCCCGTGAGGCAACAGCAACTTCGCCCTTGTTCACGGTGGCCGGAGGCTCGCGGCACAGGGGGATTCCGTCATTGCCTATGATGTAGATGCGCATGGAATGGGGTCTCCTGTTGGCGTCGGCTCAGTGCCGACGGTGACCACACTCACGCTCTGGTCGCGGCGCAGAGCCACTCCTTTCCGGATAATCTTGTGGCGTTGTTGGGCGCGATCCGAGCATGGCATTGCTCGACTGAGAGGGATGATACGCGTCGGCGTAGTTTGTTGGTGGAGCGCCGGCCGATCCAAGGGCTCGAACCGTCCAGTGCGGGACCTGCACTACCGGTTCAGTGATATTGTTGCAGCTGACGGGGCCCCCCGGCGGCGCTGTTGACCGTGTTGCCTCACCCCAAGAAGGCGGGCTCTTCTGGTGCCCCGGAGCCGCTTTCCTCCAACGATGTCGTTGCGACAATGACTCTGAATTCGGTGAGGATCTCCGGGTGGTGCCGTCCGAGATAACCACTGAGCCGGGGGTTGCCGATGAGCCTCGAAAGGTAGCCGGCGGCGACCACCAGATTGAGCACCGTATCCCCATAGGACGCCGAGACCGCTTTGAACTCGCGCTGCAGCCCGTCCATCTCGCGCTCCATGCGGGCCATCTGCTCTGCGCTCAGACCGCCGATCTTCTTCGGGCGGAGCTATCGCCGAATTTTGGTGACGGCCTGAAGGATCAGGCGGCGGCTTGGGCTTGAGGCGCGGCAGAATTGCCGATGCCCTCGATCCCGTCAGTAAACCTGATACCCTGGATCAGTTTTGGCAACTGGTTATGGCCGTCGATGCGGCGCCAATTTTTCTGCGCTCCTTCGACAAGCTTGAAGACCATGGCAAGCGCCGTCTTGTTCGACAGACAGCCTTTCGACCGGATGGTTCGGTGCCGGACGGTCGCGAAGGTGCTTTCAATGGGGTTCGTCGTTCGTAAGTGCTTCCAGTGCTCGGCCGGGAAGTCGTAGAACGCCAGCAGCGCATCGCGGTCCTTGATCAGGCGATCGGTCGCTCTCTGGTATTTGAACCTGATAGGTTTCGACAAAGGCTTCCAGGGCGGCAACGGCATCCTTCTTGGTCTCGGCCATCCAGATCTCCTGCAGCGCGCGCTTGGCTTTGGTGTGTAGGCTCTTGGGCAGCTTGTTCAGGATGTTGGCGGTCTTGTGCACCCAGCAGCGTTGCTCGCGGGTTGTCGGCCACACCTCGCCGAGCGCCTTCCAGAACCCGAGCGCGCCATCGGCGACCGCAATCTGCGGCGCCGTTGTCAGACCGCGACGCTTCAAATCGAGCAACAGATCACGCCACGATTGTGCGCTCTCGCGCATGCCATCGGTGAAACCGACCAGTTCCTTCTTGCCTTCCGGCGTCGCGCCGATGATGACCAGGATGCACTGCGTCTGTTCCTCGAGCCGGGCCTCCAGATGGATGCCGTCGGCCCAGCAATAGACGTAGCGCTTGGCTGACAGATCGCGCTTCTGCCAGTGCGCATGCTCCTCGGTCCACACCTCCCCCGCTTTCGCGAGGGCAGGCTCTTGAGGCGGGCGATGGTCGACGCCGACAGACCTGGCGCGCCCTTGCCGACGAGGGCCGCCAGCGCTTCCTCGAAGTCGCCGGTTGAGATGCCCTTCAGGTAGAGGATGGGGATCAGCACCTCAAGGCTCTGCGATCGCCGCGCGTATCGCGGCAGGATCGACGGCGAGTACCGGATTCGCGCGCCCTCGGTAGCTTCGCGGTCGCGCACCCGCGGCTGGCGAACCGCGACCGGGCCGATGCCGGTCATGATCTCGCGTTCCGGAAGATGGCCGTGGCGCACGACGCGTTGATGGCCCGTCTCGGTCTTCAGATCGGCATGCTTTGCCAGAAACTCGGCAACCTCCGCCTCAACGGCCTGGGTCAGCAGCGCACGTACGCCCCTGCGCAAGATCTCTGTGAGCGAATTGGTGAAGACCCCTGGCTGGGCGAGCTTGACGACGTTACTCTCAGACACGGCGTATCACTCCTTTATTGGAGAAGTGGAGGCGTTGAACACCACCACGATACGCCGCCTTACCTCGTCAAGCCGTCACCAACTTCCGGCCATAGCTCCGGCCCCCGGTCATACCGTCTCAAATAGGGCATCGCATTGGCGACCAAGACCGCCTTACCGACGACGAGTGCTGCAATCGTGGCGAGCATAAAGCTGCTCACGGCAACCGCATACTCGGCGAGCAGGAGGTTCGTCGTAAACACGATGAAGTTGAAGCCAACAAAAAAGAAGATGGTCGGCGGCAACGCTTCGCGCGGCTCGTGTAGAAGCCGGGCACCGATCCGGCGTGCGAGCCCGGGAGGTTTCTTGACAGCGGCGTCGACTGCGGGCGGGTTATTATTAATTGAGGCCGGCGGGGTCCTCATTCGCTCTCTCCTCGAGGATAGTCACTGGTTGGCGGGGATCGTGACGACAGCCGCCGCCCCCTTTACTCCCGTGTCCGCGATCGAGAACAGTAGCATGACGATCCCGAAGGTGTATTTGGACTGGATGTCATTGTCGGCGATCCAGAACCACCTGCTCCCGTATTGCGCGGCAACGTAGGCATCCTGAGGCGGTGTACCTGTGACCAGAATCCGCAAAGGTGGACCGCTCAGCGCTCCCGTCATCTGGGTGTCCACTACTCCTGGCGTAGCCTTCCCTTGCACGACGTCAGACTCGGGCACCTGCACGACCGCGGCGAATTCGAGCATGATCTGCAGCATCGAGCGCGTCATCATGTCGATCTCGTCGTCTCTTCCAGAGTACCCGCCGTAATTTACCTTTAGTTCCCGCAGGTCCGGCTTAATCTCGAGAAGGCTCTTTAATTCTCTGCCACGTGCTGCGAGCTCAGGATCCTTGCTTGGTCCGAAGATTAGCACGGAGCTCTCGGCCCCCTCCTTGGGACGCTCGATCCGAATCTGGATGGCGCCGGCGAGCTGACCCTCCCGCATCAGCTCAACAAGGCGGATAAATTTTGGGTCGGCCGGCCGCCTGAGCCGGTTCGAACTCGTTATTGAGGCCGTTAATCGAATCCAACATGATCGGCATGATGCGATCCGCAGAATAGCCGGACTGCAGCATGAAGAGCACGGAACTCGGCGGAATTGGCGTCATCAGCCTCTTCAAAAAATCCACCCCGGTAAGTGGGGAATAAATCACCGTAGGCCGATCAGTGTAGGTCCCGGCTGCGTTCACGCTGCCCACCGCCGTGAAAGGACCGACGATGCCCGCGGTGAAGTTTCCTGCAGTAAAGCTGCCGCCGATTGCGCTTTGGAGCTGGTAGCCGGCAATGACCTGCGCGACTTCGAGAAAGATCGGCATATCGGCGTATCGGAGCTTCACGATGTTGAGTAGGGTCTGCTCCTTCCAGGAATTACCGATCGCGCTTGCATAGTCGATCCTGTCGTGCGGCACTGTTCCCGGCCCGATGCTGGTGCACGCCGCTACCAGGTAAGTCAAAACAGCGGCGGCAAGTCTTCGGGGCATAGCTATTCTACATTGCTCGCAGTCGAACACGTTAAAGTGCCAAGGAACGTGATCAATGTAGAGGCCGTTATCAAGGACGTCGGTGCCATCGCGATCGTAAACCTCGGTCCCCATCAGATCGGTCAAGCGGACTTGCTTGCCGCGGAATTCTGGGAAAGGCACCGGCAATTGGCATTGCGCCTGGTTTCCGGCGTAATTAACCACGACGACATGGCGGCTGCCGTCCTCGCCAGCCCAGGTATAGCCGACAAAGCCGCCCGAAGTCCCGTTGCCGGACCAGGCCGGCAGCGGTTGGATCTGCGACCAGGTGCCGTCGCGGAAGGCCCCGGTCTTTAGGACCTCCAACAGCTTGAAGTAAAAGCAGGTGATCTCGGGATTCGGCGGCTCGATCGGGCCGCGGCCGAGATGGGTCGGTACCCGCACTCGCGCGCCCTCGAATTGACCCTGATGGAAGAAGCGCAGGCCTGGAGCGAGATAGGTGATGAGCGCCGCCGCCCGGTGCTTCGGCCAAGGGAACTCGGACGCCGCGCGCGGCTCGTCGTGGTTTTCGAGAAAACGGGCGAGCTTGTCCTGGTAGTCGAGGCCGGCGAGCAGGTGATCGCTGATCGCCCTGACGTTGCCCTCCCTCAAACGGTCGTAGAGCCGCTTGTCATAGCAATAGTCAAAGCCTTGTTGCTGCAACGTCCATTCGAGGTCCCAGTAGACCTCTGCCATGAAGGTGAAGGCGGGATACTGAGCGTGTACCGCCGCCGTCACCTTCGGCCAAAACGGTTCCGGCGTTATCCCCCAGGTCCGCTCGAAAATCTGAGGCAGCAGCAGCATTGCCATGTCGCAACGCACGCCGTCGCACTTGCCGGCAATCGCGATCAGCTCGTCGATGCGCGCCCGCTGCAATTCGGGATTGGCGTAGTTGAGCTGCAAAGTGTCTGGCCAACCTGGAAAATTGGGGTCGCGGCCAAAGGCCAGAATCTTCGGTCCTCGGTTGGTATCGACCCGCAAGTAATTCTCCGGCGTACCCGTGAGCGCCTCCTCGCTGCCTTCGACATAATAGTCGGGATGGGTCTTCACCCAATGATGGTCGGGGGCGGTGTGGTTCGGGACAAAATCGAGCAGCAACTTGATGTCGCGCCGCGCCAGCTTCTCGCGGAATTGCTCGAGCGCCGCGTCGCCACCCAGCGCCTCGCCGACGGCGTACGCCGTGATCGCGAAGCCCGAGCCGCCAATATCCTCCTCGGTCAGGTCGGGCAGAACAGTTTGAAATTCGGCGCGCCATTGCGGATTACTGCGCGAAATTGCCCGCCCGGCCGCGCCGATCTGCCAGACACTGAGCAGCCAGATCCAGTCGAAACCCTGCTCCGCGAAGCCGTCGAGCGTGGCGTCGTCGATGTCAGCCAGGGTAATCCGCTTGCCAGCCTTCCGCGACAATTGCTGAAGCCATACACGCGTATTGATTTGGAAAAGTGTCGGATAGCGCGCAAGGTTCGCCATAGGGCTTGCTCCCTAGCAGGATGCGGAAAAAGTCCCTCTATTGGGTCAGATTTGGGGTATAATCCGCAGCGGCGTGACGAGATGTGGGGGGACGTCCGATGCGCGGTTGGGATGCACGAAGCGACGTGCTGTTCAGCTACGTGAATTGCGAAGCGCGGGTTCCAAAGGATCATCCGTTGCGGGCAATCCTGCGGATTGTGGACGCGGCACTGACAGTGCTGTCGCCAGAATTCGAGGGGCTGTATGCCAAGTTTGGTCGGCCGTCGATCCCGCCCGAGCGCTTGCTTCGCGCCCTGCTGTTGCAGGCCTTCTATTCGGTGCGTTCCGAGAAGCAACTGATGGAGCAGCTTCAATACAATTTGCTGTTCCGCTGGTTTGTCGGGCTGTCGCTGGATGACGAGATTTGGGACGAGACGGTGTTCACCAAAAACCGCGAGCGCCTGATCGAGGGCGACATAGCCAAGAAATTCATGGCCGCAGTGCTTGACCAGGAAGCGGTCAAGGCCCTGCTGTCGGACGAGCATTTTTCGGTCGACGGCACGCTGATCGAAGCGTGGGCCGGCATGAAGAGCTTTCGTCCCAAAGACGGCAGCGGCGAGCCGCCGGCACCGGGTCGTAATGGCGAGCGCGACTTTCACGGCGAGAAGCGCAGCAATGAGACGCACGCCTCGACCACCGACCCTGACGCCCGGCTGTATCGTAAGGGACCGGGCCAACCCGCCAAACTGGCCTATCTGGGGCATGTTCTGATGGAGAACCGGCACGCTCTGGTGGTCGACACGCGTCTGACCTTGGCCACCGGGACGGCCGAACGCGAGGCGGCGCTGGAGATGGTGGGGGACTGCCCGGGCAATCACCAGATTACGCTGGGGGCCGACAAGGCCTATGATGTGGCCGAGTTTGTCGCCGATCTGCGGGAGCTCAATGTGACGCCGCACGTGGCGCAGAACACCACCAATCGGCGCTCGGCGATCGACGGCAGGACAACCCGCCACCCCGGCTACGCGGTCAGTGGGCGAGTGCGCAAGCGCATTGAGGAGGTGTTTGGCTGGACCAAGGCGGCGGCCGGCTTCCGCAAGACCCGTCACCGTGGTCTGGCTCGCGTCGGTTGGTTGTTCACCCTCACCGCCACGGCCTTCAATCTCGTCCGGCTGAGCAAGCTGATAGGGGCCGTGGCGTAGTCACGCCCGGACTCTGCCCAGAGTCTGCCCCGCGACCACAAAACCATAAAAATCGACGCAGAAGCCTGTTTCAGTGACGGCTTCTCTGCAACTTGAACGGGAATCTCGCATTACAACCCGACAAAATGGCTTGGCACAACCATTTTTCCGCAGCCTGCTAGGCTCTCTCTTTCTGGAGAGCGATCGGGGGCGGACGGCCGCCAGCCCAATGCTTGGGATCGACCTTGCCAAAAAAATCGATAAGGGCGGCGACGCCACCGGTCCACCCGGTCTGATGACTGGCGCCGATACCGGCGCCGTTGTCGCCGTGAAAGTACTCGTAAAACAGCAAATTGTCCCGCCAGCGGGAGTCGTGCTGAAATTTTTCGGCCCCGCCGAAGACCGGTCGACGGCCGGTTTCGTCGCGCAGAAAGATGCGGGTCAACCGACTGGCGATTTCGCGGGCAACCTCAAACAGGTTCATCAAGTTACCTGAACCAGTCGGGCATTCGATTTTGAAGTTGTCGCCGTAATACGCATAATAGTGCAGCAACGCGCGGATGACCAGCGCGTTGACCGGCATCCAAATTGGCCCCCGCCAGTTAGAGTTGCCGCCGAACATGCCGCTGTCGGATTCCGCCGGCAAGTAGCTCACTTGGTATTCCTGGCCCTGCACTGAAAAAACATACGGGTGCTCGGCATGGTAGCGCGACAGCGACCGAAGGCCGTACGGGCTCAGGAACTCGTTCTCGTCGAGCATGCGGGTGAGGATCCGGCGCAGCCGGTCCTGGTTGACGAGGGCAATGATCCCAGTCTCCGCCACACCCAAGTGCCCGGGCCCGGTTGCATGGATCGAACTCGAGGAGCTCCGGCATGCGCCGCAGGCGATCTAGGAGTTCTGCCGTCAGTCTGGGCACCCGCTCACGCTGCCACTTCTCTACGGCCGTGGCGGCACACAACGGGAGGAGACCGACCATCGAGCGGACCTTGAGCCGCGTCGCGGTCCCGTCCGGCAATCGAAGCACGTCGTAATAGAAACCGTCCTCTTCGTCCCACATGCCGCCGGGACCGATGCCATTCATCGCGCGGGCAATTAACAAGAACTCCATCATGTAGTTCGACGCCAGCTCCTCAAAGGTTGGGTCGTGCGCGGCGAGCTCGAAAGCAATCTCAACCATATTCTGGCAGAACAGAGCGACCCAAGCCGTGCCATCGGCCTGCTCCAGATGACCGCCGGTTGGCAGCGGCGCACTGCGGTCGAAGACGCCGATATTGTCGAGCCCGAGAAACCCGCCCTCGAAAAGGCTTCGGCCGAAGCGGTCCTTGCGGTTCACCCACCAACCGAAATTCGCCGTCAGTCTGCCGAAGACCCGCTTCAGGAAATCGAGATCGGTTCGGCCGCGCAGCGCCTGCTCCATTCGGTAGAGGAAAATCGCCGCCCAGGCTTGTACTGGCGGGTTGACATCGCTGAAATTCCACTCATAGGCCGGGATTTGTCCAGTCGGATGCAGGTAAACTTGGCGTAGCAGCAGGTCGAGCTGCTGCTTGGCAAAATCGATGTCGACGGTCGACAGGGCCATCGTGTGAAAAGCCAGATCCCAGGCGGCAAACCAGGGATACTCCCACTTGTCCGGCATCGAGATGACATGCTCACCGATCATGTGGAACCACTCGCGGTTGCGGACCTGATGAGGCGTGGGCCGCATCGCGTCGTAGCCGTGTTCCTCGAGCCACTTGTCGGTGTCGTAAAAGAAGTACTGTTTGCTCCAAAGCATCCCGGCCAATGCCTGCCGCATTACATTGGCCGCATCCTCGCCGACGCGCGCAGGGGTAATCGCCCGATAGAATTCGTCGGCCTCGCGCCGTCGCTGCTTTACGATTTGATCGAATTGTCTGCCGAACGGGGTCCGGGGGCTGGTGTTGCTCAGCCGTAACCGGATGATGGCGGTTTCGCCCGCGCCTATGTCGAGCTGATAGTGCGCGGCAGCCTTCGTCCCCGTCTGGCTGGGGTTGGCCGCCTCCTGCCTGCCAGACACGACATAGTCGTTGACGCCGTCCTTGACGTAGGGTGTCGTGTTGGGGCGACCAAAGATCCGCTCGTTGTTGGTGTCGTTTTCGGTGAACAACAGACGCGGATTTCCGTCGCAATGCAGCAAGAAATCGCCGAGCTCGGCATGCGACGTTTCGATTGTGACGGTGTTCTGTGCCGGCATCTGTCGCAAGGAGGGTTTCGGCTGGTCCGTCCACCACGTCCAGGTGTTTCGGAACCACAAGGTCGGCAACACGTGCAGCTCAGCCGGCTCGGACCCCCGATTAGCGGCGCTGATCTGGATCAGGATATCGGTCGGCGTCGCCTTTGCGTACTCCACCATCACGTCGAAATAACGGTCATCGTTGAAGATACCAGTGTCAAGTAATTCGTATTCCCAACCGTCTCGACCGCGCCGCTGGTTCGTCTTGATCAGGTCATCATAGGGATATGTATTTTGAGGATACTTGTATAGATACTTCATATATGAGTGAGTTGGCGTGCTGTCGAGGTAGAAGTAGTATTCCTTGACGTCCTCGCCGTGGTTACCCTCGCTGTTGGTCAGGCCGAACAGCCGCTCCTTGAGGATCGGGTCCTTGCCGTTCCACAGGGCGAGGGCGAAACACAGCCGTTGGTGGTCGTCACTGAACCCAGCGAGGCCGTCCTCCCCCCAGTGATAGGCGCGCGAGCGGGCCTGGTCGTGCGTGAAGTAGTTCCACGCATCGCCGTTTTCGCTGTAGTCCTCGCGGACCGTGCCCCATTGGCGTTCGCTGAGGTAGGGGCCCCATTGCTTCCACGGCACCCCTCTCTCGCGCGCCTCGTCGAGACGCAGCTCCTCCGCCGTCTTCCCGCGTTCTGGGCTAGTCTGGTTAGGCAACAGTCGCCTCCCGTGTAATCAGCCGTTCTATAACGGAGTTTTCCCCTGAGCAACGCACCAAATTCTCTCTTGGCTCAGGCTTTGGCAAGCGCAAATCAACTGACATGCGTGGTCGCGGCGTGCGCCAGCATCGGGCCGGTGGGATCATCATGCTGGTGTTCTCGATCGCCGATAGGGCGTGAAGGAATCCGCGTTCCTTGTCGCCGTACGCGCCGACCAATGAGAAGCATTGTTGCCGTCTGTCGACTTCCACTCATTTGGACTTTCTTTACGGCTGAAATAACCGTAGGCCCCTACCGTTAGGAATTTATCAAAACTGCTACCAGGTTCCATACGATCACTGGTCAAGAAGCAATCAAAATGGGTAGTAGACCCAGAGGATCTGAAAAGTGCCCATGATTGCCGCCATCATTGGGTACATACCCGCGCGTGACCGACGCTTGAGCATGCTGATCAAATCCGGCACGGCAGCAAAGGTTGTTCCCATACCCGCTAGAAAGCCGAAGATCTCTCATCGTTGAAGCCCGGGGAAAATAGCCTCTGCGTGTCGCGTGGAACCAAGTCCTGGCAACCGTAGAGCGTGATCAGGTCAGGAAAGGAAAACAAGTGTTATTCTATTAGATTGGCCCATCACGACCACCGAATCCGAGGGGTCAGACGAGGTCGCGGCCGGTGCCGCGATAGGTGGCGAATTAATTCGTTGACCACTACGAACTCGCAATCAGCCGCACGCACTGACTTGGACCAGTTTGTTGCGCTGCGG
>CAVSZA010000056.1:0-93550 GCA_963732095.1 uncultured Alphaproteobacteria bacterium | reverse complement strand
TGGCCGCCAATGGCTTGAAGAGCCCCGGGAAGATGCGCTGGTAGGTCGCGGCGATCGGGTCCGAGGATCGCCACGTAAAAGGTTACCGTCCCCTTGTCGGCGTCGATGACGGTTTTGACCGCATTGCGGATGTAATTGAGCTCCAAGCCGGGGAGTGTCTGGGCGTAGGGGAAATAGCGACTTGTCGTATAGGCATCCTGCATCCAGAAGAGCCTGCCCTCGCTGACCACCAGGTAGGGGTCCCGGTCGAGGCGGAGGAAAGGGGCGATCGTCCGGACCCGCTCCTGAATGGTACGGCGGACATTATCCGACTGTCGCCGGTGATATAGCTGGTGAGCAGCAGGTTCGGGTCCTTGAAATACCAGCGAAGAGGGCTCTGCGAGCGATCCCGCCGACGGCGACCCCGCCGGCACCCGCATAGGTTGCGTAGACGTTGTCCGTCCCCTTGGGGAATCGAACTCCGGGGTGCTCCCCTTGACGATGACGTAGGTGTCGGTCTCTTCGCCGAAGTAGATGCGCGGTTCGTCGATCGGCGGGCCGCCGGTCGCGACCGGCGGGATGTCCTGGAGGTAGAAGATCGGCAACCCTTCTCCGGTCTTGCGGGCGAGCGGGCTCATCACCGCCCCATTGCCGTGGGTGAACAGCACATGCCAGTTGACCCAGGTCTGGGCATTGGGGGGTAGGAGCGCGGGCTTGAGTTCGCGCGCCGACAGCGTCACCCCCTGATACGCGCCATCGAGATGGTAACGATCCACATCCACATCGTGGAACTTGTAGTAGGTCCGTATCTCCTGCAATTGACCGTACGTGTCCATCAACGGCTGCCAGTCCCACAGCCGAATGTTGTCAATGGTCGCCTGGTTGGCCTGTAGCGTCTGGAAGGTGAGGTTCTGTTCCACCGGGAAGGGTTTGACCGTGATCTGATGGAGATTATACGCCTGTTGGGTGAGGTCGATGTTCCGCTGGATGTAGGGCTTCTCCAACTGCAGCTCGTTCGGTTTCACGAACACGACCTGAAACAGCGCGGGGAACACCAGAGCCAGCACCAAGGAACTGCCAAAGACCAGCGCCGCCCCGGCTACCGGAAGCTTGTAGGTGCGGACCCGCAAATTGGCCCAACAGGCAAGGGCTGCGATGACCGAGAGCCCGACCAGCAGCCAGAGGACGGGCAGCGCAATATGGGTATCGGTGTAGCTCGCCCCTACGACTACCCCATTGTCGCCGTACAGCAGCAGAAAACGGTCGAGACCATAAGACCAAGCTTTCACCGCGAAGAAGAGCCCGAGCAGAGCGGAGCCATGGGCGATGGCCGTCGGTGAGATCGACCGGCGCTGCTCGTTGAATTCGATGTCGCCGTGCACCCAGTACACCGCTCCGGCGACGAGAAAGCTCAAGACGAGCGTCAGCAGCAGCCAATTTTTGAGGACGACATAGGCGGGAAGGGAGAAGAGATAGAAGCCGATGTCCTTGCCGAACTGGGGATCGCTCTCGCCATACGGCACCTGATAGACGAAGCGCAGGAACAGGTCCCAGTTGCTCACCTCCCCTGCGGCAATCAAGATCGCAAGGACGCCGGCGACCCCTATGATGAGCAGACGCCACGGAAGACGCTGGCGCATGAGCTCCAAGAGCTCAGGCAACGTCTGAGCCCCGCCGGCTTCGTGCGCAAAACCGACGGGATGCACATGCCCCCGTCGCCGGGCGAACCGGGAGGCCAGGGATCCGTTCACCCACAGGAAAATGGCGGACCCCGCGAAGACGGCGAAGAAGAGCACCGCCTTGCCGCCAAGATGTCCCGAAGACATCCAGATACCCGATGGCCGAGAACCAGGCCCAATCGACCAGGAAGTCACTCGTCAGGCCCAGTACGATGAAGCAGGCGACGATGACGATAACAGCGACCGCGATGCCTCTTCTTGGCATATCTACCTCCCTCGTGTGTTCGTCATCTTCATTTCCCAGTGACCGGTCGCACTGGGGGCTGGCGACGGGCAGAAAGGAGACGCGGTCCGCAGTCAGCCCGCCCCGCCGATCGTGAACCTCGGCGGGAACGTGAGTTCACCATACCGTACCCAGCGCCGCCCGAATTGGCCATGTGATCCTAACCGATGGATACCCTGAACCGAGAGTAGGCCGTTCAACGCGCCCCGCCGCCGAACACTCGGTTTCGCTCTGTCGTACACACCGTCGTCCTGATCGCGCGCGGCGAGGACATTGACACGCTCGGCGCTTAAATTCGAGTTCGCAACCGACTCACCGTTGGAGGGAAGCGGATTCGAACTTTGAGTCCCTCTCTGAGAGCGTGCCGCTCGCGCCGGGACAAATGATCGGGAAATCACGTGCTGATGGCGGTAAGATCCTGGAACAGCTCGGCTCCTGGGGTGGCGTCCTGTCGACCTCGATCAGAATGCCGATGGTTGCGTCGCAGCGGTAAAGCGCTACGCGACGAGCGCGTCTCCGAGATCGATCTCATACCGTCGTCAACTGCACCATCGGAGGATGGGATGCCACCGGCGGAATGGCGATCACGGTAATTCCGGCTCGCCGAATCTGGATCAAGCTCGCTTACGCCGCCGCGGAGCACTGGTGGGGCGCTCGGCGGCCTCCTCGGTCTTCGATTTGCGCCCGCCGCTGACGGGCAGCAACAAGGCCGGCTGACGCCGATCGGGTTTTGTCTTGGGGGCTTTTCTTGGAGCCGCGCCGAGGCGCTTCGATGCCGGCGCCTCCTGCGCCAAGCTGCGCTTCAACGCTGCCATCAGGTCAATGACTGCTGGGGGAGCGGCCATTTCCCTGGGTTTGACCGTGAGCCCCTCCGCCCGGCTGGACCAGCTTTCAGACTGGCTGGGCGAGACTGACTGGCTCGACGGACAGTTCAGCGCAGCCGATATCACGATGGTGACGGTGCTTCGCAGGCTGGAGAGCTCGGGTATCCTCAACGACTATCCGAACCTCCGCTTACATCGATCGTGGAAAGGGGCGGCCCGCCTACAAGCGTGCGTTCGACGCTCAATTGGCGGTTTTCACCGCTGCCTCGGCGCGTTCCTAACAAATCGAAATCGGAGTAAAGAGCGTCGAGAAGGAGATCCTCATGACCAAGGTACGCGTAGCGGGATTTTCTGTCTCGCTAGACGGGTTCGGTGCCGGGCCGGAACAGAACCTTGAGAACCCGCTGGGCAAGCGCGGGCTGGAGTTGCATCAGTGGTTCTTCGGGACCCGCACTTTCCGGGCGATGACCGGTGAGGGCGGCGGGTCGGATGGCGTTGACGAGCGCTATGCGCATCGTTCGATGGATGGGTTCGGCGCCTTCATCGTCGGCCGCAATATGTTTGGCCCGGTACGTGGTCCATGGCCGGATGAAAGCTGGAAAGGCTGGTGGGGCGATAACCCGCCATATCACGCACCGACCTTCGTGCTGACGCATCACCGGCGCGATCCGATCGAGATGGCGGGCGGCACCACGTTCATCTTCGTCCTCGTGGGAGGCGATCTATCACACGCTCGCCGGCCTTTCCCTCCAACCGTTACCATCGGGCGCAACGCTCACGGATTTCGTCAACGGCGACGGCGCGGTGCAGGCGCACATCGACGGGCACGGGTTGGTCGAGGCGGACGTGCTCGCCGCCGCCGATGGCGCGCAGTCACCCACCCGCCGGCGCTTCCTGCCGGACCTGAGATCGACCTACGCCGGCTACGTTGCCTGGCGCGGCACGCTCGACGAGGCCGACGCTCAACCCGATCTCGTGCGCTTCTTCGACGACGCGTTCACTTTCTGCGAGGCGCGTTCGGCCGGGCATATCCTGGTCTACTTCATTCCCGGCAACGGCGCCGACACCACCCCCGGGAAGCGCCGCCTGAATTGGGTCTGGTACGTGGGCGTTGGCGAGGACGATCTGCCTCGTATCCTGGTCGATCGCGATGGGCGCCAGCACCACGCTTCGCTTCCGTTCGGCGGCACGCCGGACTTGGCTATCCGTGACCTCTGCGATCTCGCCCGGCGCGAAGTACACCCGATGCTGGCGGCCCTGGTGTCCGCAACGCCACAGCCGTTTCTGCAGACAATCGTCGACGTGGTCCCGACGCGCACGGTCTTCGGCCGCGTGTGCCTTCTCGGCGACGCGGCGTTCGTCGTCCGGCCGCACACGGCCGGCGCGACCGCCAAGGCCGCTCGAGACGCGATGACCTTGGCGCGAACGCTCAAGCGGGCGGGCCGGAACGTCGACGCCGGCCTGAGCGGCTTCGAAGAGATGCAGATCGAGTTCGGCCGGGGGCTCGTCGAGTACGGCGTGGCGCTGGGGCGACGGTGGGCCGCCTGAGCTCGACGTGTCCTGATGGGGGCGAGGAGAGACCGTATGGCTGACGAGATCCGGAGCGGCGACTTCAAGGTGCGAGTTGTTCGACTGCTCGGGCATCGCGACGACGCCGGCGCCTGGAAGATTCGCGACTTTCTCAAACGCAGTGTCGTCGAGTTCCAGTGGATCGAGCTCTCGACTGAAGAGGACTGTCGCCGCGAGCTTGGCCTGTCGGACCTCAAGAACATCAACCTGCCCGTCGTCGAGCTTCCCGACGGAACCCGCCTCTTCGGCCCCACTCTGCGGGATGTTGCCGACCGGCTCGGCTTTGTTACCAAGCCCAAGCTGCGGCAGTACGACGTCTCGATCTACGGTGCGGGTCCGGCTGGCCTGTCTGCGGCCGTGTACGCCGCCTCGGAAGGTCTGAGCACCGTGCTGGTCGAGCGGAGCGCCGTTGGAGGCCAAGCCGGCACTACGTCGATGATCGAAAACTATATGGGCTTCCCGCAAGGCATCAACGGCGCGGATTTAGCCGAGCGGGCCCGGCAACAGGCGGTGAAGTTCGGCGTCGAGATCTTGATGATGCGGGAGGGCGTAAAATCAACGTTCCACGACGATCGCATCTGGACCGACCTTGCCGACGGCGGGAAGATGGTCGCCCGCGCCAATGTCTGCGCCACCGGCGTGGAGTGGCGTCATCTCAACCTGCCCGACGAGGATAAGCTGCTTGGACGCGGGCTCTATTATGGTGCGGGAACCAGCGAGGCCCCGCTTTGCGGAGGTGAAGACGTTTATGTGGTCGGCGGCGGCAACTCCGCCGGTCAGGCCGTGATGCACCTCGCAAGACATGCGAAGAGCGTGACGATGCTCGTGCGGGACAAGGCGCTCGCGGCCTCGATGTCTCAGTACCTGTCGGATCGGATCCTCGGCGCCTCCAACGTGCAGGTGCGGTACGACGTGGAGGTCACCGGCCTGCACGGCGGGCGGTCCCTCGAACGCATCCGAATCGGCTCGCGCACGACAAAGGAAGCCGACTGGGCGGCGACACCGCGGCTGTTCGTCGCCATCGGCGGCGTGCCCAACACCGATTGGGCCGCCGACACCGCCATCGTCCGCGATCAAGGCGGCTACCTCGTCACCGGTCCCGACCTCCTGATGAACGGCAAGGCCCCAGCCGCCTGGCCCTTGGAGCGCGCGCCCTACTACCTGGAGACTGCGGTCCCGGGCTCCTTCGCCGCCGGGGATGTGCGCCACCGCTCGATCAAGCGCGTCGCCACCGCAGCGGGTGAAGGCGCGATGGCCATCGCCTTCGTTCACAGATACCTGGAGGAAACAGTATGATCCCGTGCACGAGCAACCGCATCTCTGGCGCGGCGGGATTGTCCGGGACAGTCTGATGTCGGCCGACGCACAGCCTGGCGTTCTCGACGTTCGCTTCCCAACGCGGCGTATCTTGGCAATCATCGGAGACAAATGGACGACCGTCGTCCTTTACTGCCTATCGATCCGCGAACACCGACGCTTCAACGAGCTGCAGAAGCAGATTCCGGATATTTCCAAGAAGATGTTGATCCAGACTCTGCGCAACCTCGAACGCGACGGGCTCCTGGAGCGCACCGTCTATCAGCAGGTGCCACCAAAAACCGAATATCGGCTCACAGATAACGGTCACAAGCTAAGGGAGCCGATCGCTTGGCTTTGCGAGTGGGGCATGGAGAATTGCGAGTTCATCGATAGTATCATCGAGGCCCGAGCGAGGACTGTTCTCATGCCGATAAGCCATGAGAGTAACCGTCCGCCGAAGCCCGCCTGACGCTTACGTCCGATCACCGAAACCTGAACGTCCGCTTTCGATCGCGGCCGACTGATGTTCTCGCCCGCAACGACTGGCTGCTTAGGGTCGACTGCGGCCACTAACTGCCTCAGGGACGGGGTCCCGATCGGCGCCGATTGGGCCCCGATCTAATCAGCAGTCTTCTAGCTGGACCAAGGATTTAGAACAAAATCGATGGGGTCCTGGGGTTCGACGCTGATTTACAGGCTCCGCAGAAATAAGCCGATCAAGAGCGGCGCTGCTCTGAGAAATCTTGCACGAATTGCCCCCTATCAGCGACACCTCGTCCGTTCGTTTCTGACCTGACCCAACTGAATACCAGCCGGTCGTGTTGTTGCCCGGACGGCGGGGCGTCATTCAGCCGGTCGCTCAGATCCCGTTCCTGATAAGCGAGATCCTGGCAACGCCCACCACCTTGACCACTGTAAGAAAATCACCGCGATACCCTTGGTCACCGCGGTAGGGTTGGTCACCGCGATAGGGTTCTTGTCCTGGTGGATAGTACGGGCGTTGCTGTTGAGGCGTAGTGACCCCGGGAATATTGGGTACCGGGACTTGGATCGTCGGTTGCTGTTGACCGACAGCGGCGGAACTGGCCAGCATTACCGCCGCGGCAGTGATGTGACTGATCCTCATTTTAATGCCGATCCGCCCGCGTTCCGCCGGACAAGACCCCCGGATTGACGGTCTCATCATTCTGGTTCGGGCGGCTTGCGATCAAGATGGGTTTTGTCATCGCCGATGATCGCAATCAGCCCTGTAATCAGAGCAGGGATGGCAAGTTCTGGTTGGAATATAGCAAGAGCTATCAATCCGATCCCAGCGAGGGTGCTGGGCTGAGGAGGCCACACTGTGAGGTGCGAGAGGTCAAGACCATGATCAAAGTCACTCATGACTTTCAGTCTCCTGGCGGCGAAAATGATTTCCATCGTAGGGTCACGACACCTGCGCTTCCAGCTTCGAAACGCTAGGCAAGGCTCCCGCACCCGGGCAGCCCTCGGATCGCTGCTCGCATTCGCTTGAAATGTCTGCTTCCAGGGTTTCCGATGTCGGCCTGGCGCGAGCAGTAGATCTGGTATAAGGCCGGGGTCGGCCGCGGGGCTCTGGGTCAGGTTCGCATTGGACTCTTCGCTGGAGGGGAATGGATTCGAACTTCCAGTTCCGGCGACACGGTGACCCGGTCGCACCCGCAGCGGCGAGCTAGTGCAAACCGAACTTCCTCCAATATGCCGCGCAAGAACGCCAGGGTGGACTCGCCTGCCGGGGCCGCGCTCGAGGTTGGCGGCGCGCCGGCGCAGCCGGACCGGATCGTCGATCTGGCGCATCTCCTCCTCCCAACGCGTGGGAGGTTTCAAGCATTAGACCGATCGGCGCTTTGCCCCGCCACATCCGGGCGCGACGGCTTGTCAGACGGCCTGCTACTCCATCCGTATACGATCGTGCCGATGCTGGTAAATGACCTGGCCGACATCGCGATAACGAAGTCTTTGTGTTTTTGGACGATTATTACTTGGTGACCGATCCCGTCATACGCCGCGCAGTGTCGTATCTGCTTAGGCACGCCCATCGAATCTTGACCCGGTCCTTACAACGCGCTTGGAGCCACCGCTATCGCTGGGCGGATTGCTCGCCAAGAACCGGTTGCTCGAGGTCGATGCCTCTGTCATTCGCTTTGACCCCTCCTTCGCAAGGCCAATCTCGTCTCGTGTCGCTTGCGCCGACGGCAGTAAGAGATGTTTAGTCACCCCGATTACGACGGCCATGAGTCGCTGCTGTTCACAAAGGATGCGGCGAGCGGCCTGCGGGCGCTGATCGCGATCCACGATACCACGCTCGGCCCGGCGTTCGGTGGCTGCCGCATGTATCCGTATGCCAGCGAACAGCACGCGATGACCGACGTGCTGCGCCTCTCGCGCGGCATGACCTACAAGGCGGCGATCTGCGAACTGCCCTATGGCGGCGGCAAATCGGTGATGATCGCTGACCCGCGCCGCGACAAGACACCGGCGCTGCTTCACGCGATGGGTCGCATCATCGAGCGCCTCGGCGGCCGCTACATCACCGCCGACGACGTGGGCACAACCCTCGCGGACTTGATAATCATGCGGGAAGTGACGTGCCATACCGCAGGGGCGACGGCGGCCGCGCAGCAAGCCTTACCCGCGACCGCGTTCGGCGTGTTCGAGGCCCTGCGCGCCGCTGCGGAGGTCTGCCTCGGCCGCAGCGACTTGGAGGGGCTGCGAGTCGCCGTCCAGGGGCTGGGCAATGTCGGTATGCCATTGTGCGGCTACTTGTCGGCGGCGGGGGCGGCATTGGTGGTCAGTGACCTTGACGGGAACCGCTGCGCGCAGGCCGCCGCCACCTACGGCGCGACCTTGGCGGCACCCGAGGAAATCCACGCCCAGCACGTCGACGTGTTCGTGCCGGCGGCGCTCGGCGCGGTGCTGAATGACGCGACCATCCCCGGCCTGCGCTGCCGCGTCGTCTGCGGCGGTGCCAACAACCAGCTTGCCGAGGCGCGGCACGACGCGGCGTTGGCGGTACGCGGCATCGTGTTCGTGCCGGACTATCTGGCGAATGCCGGCGGCGTTATCGACTTCCACCAGGAAACCATCGACGACCAGCCCGACGCGGTGCTCGCCTCGGTCGCGCGCATCGGCGCCATCACCCGCGACGTGCTGCGCTGCGCCGCCGCGTCCGGCGCCACCCCGTTGAGCGTCGCGGATCGCATCGTTCGGGCGCGGATCATCCGGCGGGCGTAGCCTCGCAGTACCAAGGCGCTGCGTCCCCGCCCTAAAGGAAACGCTGGACCCGGGTGCGTACCCAGCCGCCCGGTTCCAAGGGTGGCGGTGTGATCTCAGTCGTCGTCGCCGCTGATCGTCACTCCGGCCATGCGTTCAAACACCTTGATGGTCGATGAGCCACCTTGTTTGAGCCCGGCGGCGCGGGCCATCTGGTAAGACCTGCTGCGTCACATTGGCGAGCAGCAGTGGCACGCCGAGGTGCTTAGGAAATGTGGTTTCGAGCTCTTGGTCCTTGACGAGCTCTTGGTCCTTGTACGAGATGTCAATCGTGGCCCCCGGCACGAAATTGCGCGCCAGCAACTGCGAGGCGATTTAGTTTAGTCGTCCGCAAAAAACGAGTGACTGACTGTTTTTAGGCGATTTGGACTGGCGGCGACGCGCGAGGAGCGGCCGCGAACTTGCGGCGCGCCGTGCAGGTCAACCGCCAACCGGTCTGCACCGGGTGGCAGAAGCGCGCGGTGTATTCCGCCTCGGTGATCCCCATGACCTGCAGCAACAGCGGCTTGTCGGTGCGCTGCGAGGTCCCGGGCGGGGTCAGCGTGATGCGGAAGTCCGCGCCCTCGGCGCGCCTGATTTCGCGGCGGATCGCTTCGGCCTTCAGCGCATCGATGCGCGCCTCGAAGGTGCCTACCTGGTCGGCGAGCTCGCCGTCGGTCAGCTTGCGCAAACGCCTGCCCTCGAGCGACAGAGCGGACCGGCGCCGGGCAATCGTGCTGGACGGTTCCGTTTCGCGGTTAGCCCGAGGATCGGCCCCCGGCCTTAGCACCGCTTGACCGTCTCTCGCGCGACCTGGGGTGAGTTCAATCATCATGCGGGCTGTTCGACGACGCGCGGCTCCTGCATCACAGTGCAGGAGAAAACGTCGATGGAGGCATCCGAACTCCGGCCGGCGCTCGGGCGGCTGCTGGTCTCCCGGATCGTCGCCGGGGATGATCGTGCGCGAGCGTTGACCGGCATCGGCCAAGAATGTCTTACGACTATATCTCTCAAGATAGAAACTCGCCTTCTGGAAAATCTGATAAACTATACTCATGACAGCCTTCGATCTAAAATGGAGCGTCCGGTATAACCACAAAATATTCTCGCCAACCGCTGTGTTCTCTGGGCAATTTTTCAGTCCAGCTCCGATAAATCTAGCTCGCCCATTGCCCGAGGCGCGTCCACCGTGGCGCTCGCCTCAGGCTCTGCGGCAGCCTACCCAGCAGCAGCTTTTCCTATACACCCTGCAGCGTCATGAGCATGTCCAAGAAACCCAGGTTGGGACGGAGGGATGGTCCGTCGATCGAAATAAGCTTCCATCGTAGGCGGCAGGCGTTAGTATTCCTGCCAGGGTAGCGGGCCGATCTCTATCCCGAGGTTGCCGCCCGCGGCATCGATGTCGACGGGGTGTCACACGTCATCAATTTCGCACTGCAAAACGTCCCCGAAGATGATCTAGAGCCTGTTTCGCTGAACTCCAGGTTCGCAGCGGACTCCACGCTGGAGGGGCTGGAGGGAGAGGAATTTCGAACCCTCGGTCCGCCGCGGTTGCCTCGCGCCTGACGGTATTGAGTAACGATGCAAGGTGACAATCACAGGTTATCTTAGACAAGACGATCCTAATAATAGTAGTGGACAATAGCGCCACTATCACGGTAAATTCGCATGTGCGCCTTGGCTCTCTAAGTGGCTGAATAAGATCAGGTTTTTAACTGGATCAGCGGATAGTGCGATCGGACCGGCTCTTTTATAGACGGTAAATTGGACCAGCGGCCAAACCCGCTGACGGCAGAAACGAAAGGGTTATCAACAGTTTAGGATCGAGATAGCGCGAGAAGCTGCCAAGTGGCAAAGACTGAAATTCCGCCGTTTCGAGCCCGAAATAGCCTTTTTGCGCTTCTGTTATGATCCATAAACCTCTCGGAATCGTGCCGTATTGCCAAGGCCCGAGAACCCCACTTTCAGAGACGGGTTCGCTCGAGGCCTTTCTCCCTCCAGGGGAGAGTCACGTGCGAACTTGATTTCCACGGCTGCGGCGACTGCGTGCGGTCGATGCGTGGCCGAGCCGCATCCGCTCGCGGATGTAGCCCGGGAGGTTATCGCGGAAAAAGGTGCGCAGCGCCCCGCATAGTGCAGATTCCGACGAAGTCGCCCGCTGATTCCGAGATGATGTCGCCCGGCGATACGAGATGATGTCGCCTGGCTGGCGGGCACTCTGCTGGCAGGATTTTTGACAAATTGCAGGTCGATGGTCAATCCTTTGGGATCGATCTGGAGCGTCGGCGTCTCAGGCTCTCGCCGGCGAGATCGATGCGGTGAGCGTTGTGAACGAGGCGGTCGAGGATGGCGTCGGCATATGTCGGATCGCCGATAAAGGCGTGCCATTTGTCGACGGGGATCTGGCTGGTGAGGATGGTCGACCGGCGGCCGTAGCGCTCTTCGAGGATCTCGTAGAGGTCACGACGGGCACCGGCGTCGAGCGGTTCGAGGCCCCAATCGTCGAGGACGAGTAGTTGGACGCCGGTGAGACCGCGCAGGATGCGGGCATAGCGGCCGTCACCGCGGGCGAGCGCGAGCTCGGCGAACAGCCTGGGGACCCGCTGATAAAGAACAGAGCGGTTGTCCCGGCAGGCCTTGTGACCCAAGGCACAGGCAAGCCAACTCTTGCCGACCCCGGTGGGCCCGCACAGGATCAGGTTGTCGTGCGCGTCGATCCATTCGCCATTGGTAAGCTTCTGGAACAGAGCGCGGTCGAGGCCGCGTGGGGCTCGGTAATCGACGTCCTCGACGCTGGCCTGCTGGCGCAGTCTGGCATAGCGCAGCCGGGCGGCAAGCCGCTTGTCGCGGCGATGGGTGAGCTCGCGATCGACCAACAGCCCGAGCCAGTCGGCATGAGTGAGCGCGGCGGTTTCGTTGGAGGCCTCAAGTTCGGCAAACGCCTGGACCATGCCGGATAGGCCAAGCTGGCTTAACTGGTCGAGCATTGGATGGGTAAGCACTGTATTCTCCTCAGTGGTAGTAGCGCGGTCCGCGGATATTGGGGTGGAGGATTGGCACGCCATTGACAGGCGACCGTTGCGCAGTCTGGCGATCGAGCTTGTTGTCGAGGATGGAGCGCACCGAGCCGTAGGTCAGCGTGCCGATCTCGATCGCCCGCGTGGCGGCGGCTTCGAGGCGATCGGCCCCGAACGGCCGCACCAGCCGCACGATGCCAAGGCAGGCGCGGAAGCCTTGCTCGGGATGGGGCCGGCGCTCCAGGATCAGCTCGCAGAGCGCGGCAGTGGCTGGGCCGATCGAAGCGGCCTCGCGGCGAATGCGCTCGACGGTCCAGTCGGCGTACCGCCGATGGCTCGACGGCATGTGCTCGGAGACAGTCGTGTGCCGATGGTTGCCGCTGGCACGCAGATGAGCGGCAATCCGTTCGCCCTTCAGAAAGATCTCAACAGCGCGCGGCGTCAGCCGCACCTCGACCTCGCTGCGGGCAAAGCGGTAGGGAACGCTGTAGAAATGGCCCTCGAGCTCGACATGGTAATCGACACCGACCCGGCGAACGCGCCATTCGGCAAAGCAATAGGGCTGCGCCGGCAACGAGTTGAGGTTGGGCCGGTCGAGTTCCTCGAACAGCGCCCGGCGGGTGACACCGAGCCGCCGGATCAGGCGTTCGTCGTTGAGTTGCCGCAACAACTCGCCGATCGCCATATTGAGTTCGGTCAGACTGTAGAAGCGACGGTGCCGCAGGCGGCCGAGCAGCCATCGCTCGATAATCAGCACCGCGACTTCGACCTTCGCCTTGTCGCGTGGTCGCCGCGGCCGGGCCGGCAGGATCGCGGTATCGTAATGGGTCGCCATCTCGGCGTAGGTCCGATTGACCTGCGGCTCGTAAAGGCAGGCCTTGATGACAGCGACTTTGGTGTTGTCCGGCACCAGCAATTTGGGCACCCCGCCGATCGCTGCAAAGGCACGGGTATGGGCGCCGATCCAGTCAGCCAGCGCCTGGGTCCAGCTCGCCTCGGCGTAGGTGAAGTTGGAGGCACCCATGACCGCGACAAAAATCTGCGCCGCACGGACCTGGCCGGTGAGCCGATCAACGATCACCGGCACCGTGTCGCCGGCGTAATCGACAAACAGCTTGTCGCCGCCGATGTGGGCTTGCCGCATCGTGACCGACAATCGCGACGCCCAACCGCGGTACAGCTCGCAAAAGCGCGAATAGCGATACCCTTCGGGGCAGCGTTCGATGTACTCGTCCCACAGCATCGTCAGGGTGACGTGCTTGCGTTTGAGCTCGCGGTGAATCTCAGCCCAATCGGGCTCGACGTGACGGCGATGCCCTTGCTTGGTGCCGGCGGCAGCAAACAGCGCCGTCTCCAGCGCGCTGTCGGTCATCTCAGCCGGCAATGGCCAGCTCAACCCGGCAGTCGCCAGCCGCTTCAACGTCAACCGGACAGTCGACGGCGCAACGCCGCCTCGGCGGGCAATCTCGTTGAGCCCGACCCCGGCGGTCCTCAAACGAAGCACTTCGCGCACCTGGCGCATCACTGTCCTCTCTGCTGGCATCCGCTCCCCCGTGCAAAAACCCAAAGGAGCGGACCCTAATCGGGCCAGCAGAGGCGCCGCTTAACCGAGCGACATCATCCCGGAATGCCGGGCGAAATCATCTCGGAACGCCGGGCGACATCAAATCGGAATGGTGGGCGACATCATCGCGGATTTGCGGGCGACTTCCCCCGGAATCCGCACCGCATAGCTATTGGGCCGAGTTATTCGCCCGTCACGCCTTTACACCGTTCGACCTCTTCCGGCCCGTCTTTTGGGGCAACGACGAAATTTGCTATTGGTACCGGCAAAACGTGTTCCTCTACGTCAAAAAAGACAGTGACGCTTGGCAGCGCCTAGTACCGCTCGGCTATAAGCCAATACCCGAGCAGAGTTTCAGTTTCATGAATTGTGCTCATCCCGAACTCTACCTAACGAAGGCCGCCCAGGCGGATTTAGGATTCAGCGGCCATCTGCAAGCATTGCTTCCCAGCCTTTTGCGCGCCGTATCAAGTCGCTTGCCCTAAGCTATTCCCCGCCTCAGTTGACGTCGGATCCAAACCGGCGCAAGCAGGTACCAGAGAGAAGCAAGGAGGCCCTTGTTATGCGCTCCAGGGAGCATAACTCGAGACAGCTAACTAGCCAAGGGCTTCGCCCTTGATATCCCATAGGATTCGGGCTCGCGCAAGGTGATGCGTCGGCAGGCTATCCTGCTGTTTCGGAGCAGCAGGAGCCTGTCATGAACTCCTTCTACGATCATCACAAGGACAGCATCCGCTTCAATTATCGGTGTTTTGACCGCATCCTGCTGAACGGCCTCATCCAGCCGTTTCAGCAGCCCGAGAGAGTGGTGGGCTTTTTCAGTATATCGGCACCTCTATCCGGTGAGCCGGGATATCCTGCGCGGGACGGCTGAACAGTTTCAGGTCTGGGTAAAAGAACAAGCCGGCGAGTGGAACGCCCCGATCGTTGACGCCCCGAAGGGCCGGCGCGACGAATTTGTCGACCCCTACTTTAAGGCGCAAGACCGGATCAGATCGTCGTTATCCTGAAAGCGAGAGAGCCCGCGCGGATCATGACCGCGATCGGCGACAAGAAGGCAAACCGCTGGCATCTTCAGATCGCCGACCGCTGGATCGTGCAATACAACTTCTATATCTACGACCAATGGTGGGGCCGGATGTTCGTGCGCATATGCCCCTACCTTCCGTTCTCTGCTCGGATCTGTCTTAATCAACACCACTGGCTGGCCAACCGGATGCGCGAGGAAGGCGTCGATTTCCAGCAATGCTCAATGCATTTCTCGGTGCGGAGCACCCCCCCGGTTCGCTGCGAAAGAAATACGCCGACATCGTCCATCCCCCAAACATGGTAGACTTGCCTAATCACTCTACCACATCTTGGGATCATATGAAGCCGGTATTAGGCAATCGCGGCTATCGCCGCGACAGCCATCAATGCAGCGATCAGCGCATATTCGATTGCGGTGAAACCGGAACTAGCATTTGATGAGATTTTGTAAGTAACGTACATCTATTCCCACTCTGAATTATCAAAGACTATGGGCGAAACGTTTAATCGAACATCAACCCTGTGCGTCTCCCTGGGCTCAAAGCAAGACGGCAGAACGCAATGTAAGTGGACTATTGCGAGAGCGTCATCCGATAACGCGCCCTGCTCTCGGTTGCATGCGAGGGATAAAGCACGAGTTTCTGAGGCAACGCGCATTTTTCCGGCGCAACATCATGTTTAACTTGCCAATTTTTCCCAAGCAGCCGACAGCTGACCCATCTTCGGTCTGGCACCCTTGGATCGGCACGACCTTCGTGTTCGCGGTGTGTTCTACCGGAACTCGACCGCTTAGTCAAGCAATTTTCGGTACATGGACACGACATAGCACACCGGGGCATATGCTAAACCTCCGAGCTGCCGGACGTCTGATTGCCGGTCCCCCAAGCATCTGACGGCGTCCCTCTTTGCCTTCTCGGCAAAGTTCGAGGATCGCACTGAACCCTGAACCGCGTCAGTTCCTGCGCTTCTTTGACTTTGAGGCCGAGACGATCGAGACCAGATCTTTGCGGCACGCGGCGGCTCTCGCAGCCAACCGGCGCGGCGCGAATTGGCAAGGCGCGCCTTAGGACGCGGTACCCGGCGGCTTGCTGCCGTCTTCCAGGTCAGGCTCGATCCCATGGGGGGACCGTGACATCGGGGGTTTCCACGACGCTAGCTCGAGCGTCTGACAGGCCCTCGGTCATGACGAGCCGGGTGCCCCGGGGAAAGCTTCCTTCTCCAAACGGGATCGCTGGCCCGCCCCACCTGCCGCAAAGACTGCAAGTCTCCGCCAGTGGCGGTCTCGCGGGAGGGCGGATCGGCCGCCCGGACAGCGCGTGCAATGATGCTTGCGGCGCCACTGAATAGGATTCCTTGGCGGAGACCTGCCGAGCACCGAGCCATCTGGCAAACACCGGTAGTGTCCGGGAAGTTCTGCAAAAGCCGCTAAGGCGGATGGTCATGGTATGCGGGTGATGCGCAATCACCGGATCCTTTGGCGAGGATGCACACCATGACCAAGAGGCAGGGTAAATCTGGGACGATCGACGTCAAAGCGCTTCTGGCGGAGGACGAGGAGTTTCTGCGGGCGCTGGTGCGGACGGCGCTGCAGGAGGTGCTCGAAACGGAGATGACAGAGGCCTTGGGGGCCGAGAAGGGCGAACGGGCGGCGGGCCGGCAGGGCTACCGGTCGGGCTATTACGGCCGGACGCTGATCACGCGGGTCGGCAAGCTGGAGCTGCGGGTTCCGCAGGATCGAACCGGGCGTTTCTCGACCGAGCTGTTCGAACGGTATCAGCGCTCGGAGCGGGCGCTGGTGGCCGCGCTGGCGGAGATGTATGTGCAAGGGGTTTCGACGCGGAAAGTGAAGGCGATCACCGAGGAGCTGTGCGGCCACAGCTTTTCGGCTTCCTCGATCAGCGCAATGAACCAGCGGCTGGATGCGAGTTTGGCGCAATTTGCTGGCCGCCCTTTGGCCGAAACCTTCCCCTATCTGATCCTCGACGCGCGCTATGAGCGGGTGCGCGAGGCCGGCGTGATCGCCAGCCAGGCGGTCCTGATCGCGATCGGCATCGACTGGGACGGCCGCCGCCAAGTGTTGGCGGTCGAGCTCGCCAACCGCGAGAGCCGATCGAGCTGGCGCGATTTCCTGCTGGGGCTGAAGGCCCGTGGTCTGCATGGCGTCGAATTTGTCGTGGCCGACGATCATGCCGGCCTGCGGGCAGCACTGCGCGAGGTTCTCGCGGAGGCGGCCTATCAGCGCTGCTACGTGCATTTTCTGCGCAACGCGCTCGACCACGTCCCGCGCCGGGTCGACGACGACTGTCTGCAGGAGCTGCGCTGGCTGTACGATCGGCGCGACCTCATCGAGGCGCGCCGCGATTTGGCCGCCTGGCTCACCAAGTGGTCAGGCAAATACTCAAAGCTCACCGGCTGGGTCGAAGACAACATCGACGAGACGCTGACGTTTTACCGGCTGCCGCGGCAGCACCATAAGCACCTCAAATCGACCAATATGCTGGAGCGCCTCAACGAGGAGATCAGGCGCCGCACCCAGGTTGTGCGCATCTTCCCCAATGGCGAGAGCTGCCTGCGGCTGGTGCGGGCACTGGCGGTCGAGACCCACGAGAACTGGCTCGAGCAACATCGCTACCTCAACATGGACGATCTGCGCGAGCACAAGAAGGAGGCCCTGCGACGTGCGGCCTGACCCCCGACCCGTTCAGCCTAGCACCGTGCTCGCTCTGTCAAGGACGCTGCGCGCCGGCTCCGCCGGTGCCGCCGCGTTCGCGGCGGCATCCTTGACTGCCGCTGCGCGCGGCGCTCTGCCGGAGGGCAGGTCGGGACGAAGGGATGGTCCTTTCCGATCGAACAAAGGGATGCTGCTCTAGTGACCTGAATGAACCACCGCACCCTAACCATGACCAATTTGCTGAACTTGACGCACACAACTCAAACACCGCATTTCGACGGTTGGCGGCATGCGTAAAGACCGAGCCTTGAGTAGCGCCCTAATTCGACCGATTTGTAAGGTCCCGCCGCCACCTCTGCCGCCTCCCAAAAGGCGTCTTTTCCCTCCAGCAGGCGGTATGAGGAGCCATTCTATTCGTTCAAGTTGGAGGCGAGCCTCGCGCGAGCGTTGGTCGAGCTCGATCCCGATAGGATCCGGCACCAAAGGTCATATCTGGGCATGGCCGCCCTCCGTATCGCCGATGCTCCCGAGACGTCTGGGAGCGGTGCCACGAATAGCTTTTCCGGATCCGGTTAAATGTGTGAGCTACTTCACACATCTTTATGGTCATCTCCTTATCGCTCGGTGCGATCCCGCGCGCCTGATGGCCAGGATCAAGCAGCCGAGGTATTGGAAGTTCGCCCGACTCTCCGCTGGAGGAGGCAGTCTCGAGCGAACTCGTCTTGAAGCCAAATTCCCTGCTAGCTGGGAAAATACAGGGAATTTTGTTCGTCGGGGCCTTCGAGTGCGACTATTGGCTTGGAATTTAGGGCCAAATACAAGGGCTTACGACCCAATTCCCTACGTAGCGGAACAGGGAATTTATTTCGGCCTAACAGGGAATTAAATCGGGCCATCAGGGAATTTATTCGCCGGATCAGGGATTTCCTACGTTGGCCGCGATTGCGACGTAAACCGAGTGTCCGAGCACTCGCACACGATGAGCCGTACCCACGTTCGAACGAGGCAGTTTCGAAAAATGCTGTCCCCTGTGGGACCGAGGGTTCGGCTCCCGCTCCCTCCAGCAAGCCAGTCACTATTAGCATCCGCGGGCCCGGATGGTGCTGCGACTAACGCTCGTGGAACCCGTGAAGCATCCGGATGTCGGCGTAGTGCCCAACGCGACTTTGGAATCTCGCCCGCTCGGATGTATGAGGATCGAGTAGCGATCCGGCGGAAACAGTTCGTTACCGAGGCGGGTACGAAGCTGGTGGCGGATAGCTCGGCTGGGGGGCGTAACCCGGGGTCGGCCCATAACCCGGCGCCGGTGCATAACCCGGCACTGGTGCGGCATATGGCGGGGTCGGAGACCTCCGCGAGGCCATGCACTGCGCATAATAGGCGTTGTATTGCTGCTGCAGGTACCCAGCCGCATTCTGCGCGTTGGCTGCACCAACTCCGGTGCCGACGATCGCCCCGGAGGCCGCCCCGATCCCGGCGCCTCGACCGCCGCCAACCGCGGCACCTATCGCCGCACCGAGGCCGGCGCCAAGGAGGGTGTTGCCGACCGCCTGGGAATTGGCTTGGTCGCGCAACGGGGCGACCTGCGCGTCGGCAAACTGCCGGCAAGCCTGATCGTCATAATACGACTGCGCCAGAGCCGCGGTGCTCACCGTGAGCGCCGCCAGAACCGCGCCAACGAACTTTGAAGGGAACGCCACCATCGAGAGATTCTCCTCCACACCGTAATGCTGCCCGGTCCGCTGAGCCGGGAAGGGCTCAAGGTCATCTAGATAAGGTGACCAAGTCCTAAACAATGCGGCGACCACTTCGAACCGGTGCCTTCGTACGAAGTTGGCGCCTCTCGCCCGACGATCGAAGAAGTCAGGTTCGCAGGTGACTCGCCGCTGGAGGGAGATGGATTCGAACCTTAGTACTTGCCTGCATAAGAGAACCCGCCGCAAGCTCAGCTTGCCATCGGGCGGGAGCACCATGAACCTTTTCCATCCGCAAATTGCCGCGGCGTTGGCGGCAACCGTATCCTTGGCGGCATGCATCGCGCCACCGGCAGCGCCGACGATCCCGGTGGCCCCGGGGCCGAGCAAGACGTTGGAGATGTTCGGCGCCGATCAGGCCGCCTGCCAGCAAAACGCTGCTGCGCAATTATCTCCCGCCGTGGCCGCCGCTAACTATCAGGCAGTCGGCGGCGCGTTACTGGGTGGAGCGCTCGGAGCGGGGCTGGGTGCCGGGATCGGCGCGGCCGCAGGCAATGCCGGCAAAGGGGCGGCGATTGGCGCGGCCTCTGGCGGCGCCCTCGGGATCATCGGCAGCGCGGATGGCGCGCCTTATCCGCAGGAGTTGCTGCAGCAGCAGTACGACATCATGTACGGGCAGTGCATGGCCGCCCACGGGAACTCTGTCGCCAGCCTCTCCCCGCCCCCAGGCGCCGCGCCCTATTCCGGAAAATTCTCGACCTACTCTGGCGGCCCCTCGCCTTGATCACGCTGACGCTGCACCCGCATCTCGCGTCTAGCACGCAGACCAGGAGGAGGCGTCGAAGGCGTCAGGCGCATGCGGAACCGGTGGTTCGAATCCACTTCCCTCCACCAGAGAGTTGGACGAACTTCCAATAGCTCGGCTGCTTGATCTCTTGACAGCATCAACCGAGCCTTCACCGAACCAGTCGTCGAGATGCTCGGCGCCAGGCCGATGCGCTTCAGAGCGGTCAGGATCACGACCAACTCATGAGCCTCGCCTCGCGGTACCGACGGATAAACGGGCTTTACACAAAGGAAAACCCCGGCGGGGGACACCGGGGTTTTCAGGCCGGACGATCGACATTGGGGAACATCGATCGCCCCCGTCCATCAAACAGCATCGAGCAGCAATCGTCCAGGTTGATAATTTTTGGGTCCGGTGCCGGCCAGCCCGATGCTACATTCCGATACTTGATTCTTAGCAGATGGCGGGCACTGACACGCGGCCGCACCGACGGAGCTTCCGCTCGGCGATGCTCTCGAACCGGGTTCGCTACGGTAGTAGGCTTCGATGCGTCGCTGGGCGAGCAGCCGTAGAAACACCCGCCGCGGAACCCGGCCCACGCCATGATACTCACCGATCTCGCCCCCGAATTCGACGGCCTGCCTCTCGACGATTGGGAAACGTTGCGCTTGGCGCTATCCTGTTCACAAGTGCGGGCGGCGACGAGCACGCGCGGCGGGAGGCCAGGTGAGATGAGAACCAGAAGAGCGCTCAACCACTTCGCCGACAAGTTCATCGAATGAGACGCCGCGAATTGATGCCGCTGGTGGGCGGGACAATGATTGCGACCGGCCCGCTTCGCGCGCAGCAGAGGCCGCTTCGATTACTACGGATCGCAGCGCTGTTGGGGATGGCGACGATAGCTGCTTGCACTCGCAATCCGCCGGTCGGCTCGTTCGGTCCCGCTGATCCCGCCAGGCGAGGCAAGGGTTTGGTCCTACCGGGTCTATCTTCCTTCCGACACGCTCAACATGACCAAGGTGACGATGAACGGCGTCTACGCCGGGTATGCGCAATTGGGCGGCGCCTTCTATCGCGACGTTCCGCCTGGGATCTATCACGTTGAAGTCGAGAGTTATGGTAAGGACTTCGATCAGTCGACAAATGTCGCTCTCGTTCCCGGGCAGGATGCCTATGTCAAAATCAAATCCCTGGACAGTTGGTCGACTTTAGTCGGCGCCGGATACGCGGCCGCCCGAGACACATTTTACGCGCGGCTGATGCTGCCTCAGATCGCGCGCTCCGAAATCGTCCAAAGCTTCTTCGACGGCGGCAGCTGACCGCATCGCTCAGCGAGACGCCCGCGCGATTGGCTCGAACATGCATCCCATCGCACCGAGATTGAAAATGGTGCCGGATTGGTGGAGGTCGAAATGCGGCGGCCGCACCGGGATTCCCATGCGAATGACGCCGCCGTGCTTGGGGTTTGGCTCGGCCGCTTTTAGGAGAAATTTCGAGCCGTCGAATTCCAGGGGCGGGTCGGCGGCGTCGGCGAGGCCCCAGCCCATCCCGTACACGCCCGCCGCAACGGCCGCGCTGCTCTTCAGAAAATTACGTCGGCTACACCACGGCCGCGCGGCACGAAAATCGGTCATTCGCGTCTCCTCCGGTCGCTCTGTCTGGGCGAACGCGCGCTGCGGTCGCTTCTTTTCGTTGGGTCAACATAGCAACGAAGGGCTCGGTTGCCAAAGGTGCGGCCCGCGATCGTGAGGTAGGAGAAGCCAATGCTGCCGCTGGTTCGCCGGCCTGCCTCTCACGTGTTCGAACCGCCCGATCTGTGGCAGACGGATCGCGCGCCTCGGATCATTTCGAACCTCGATCTTCGTCTCAAGGGGAACCGGGAGTTCGCAGAACTCGGCCCGGTGGAGCAAAGGGGATTCGAACTCCCGGTCCCACGTGCTGTCGAAGAGAGATGCCGGAACGATAAGTGCGCTCTCGCGCGATGGCGATGGTTGGTGCGGGGGCGCCCTTCCGTGTCCGCTCCGTTCACGGTGGGACCGGGAGTTCGAATCCCTTTGCTCCAGCAGCAAGTCCAGTGCGAACCCTATCGAGTTCCGGTGCGACGCCCACGTGATCCTGACGGTGAGCCGCTTCGAGATCGTCCGCGAATTCTATCGCAGGCTGCTGCCGGAATTCGGGATGAAGCCCGTGTTCGACGGCGACAAGTTGTTCTACTGCGTTGGGGCTAGAACCGCAATTGGCATCGAACCCTGCTGCGACCCGGCGCTGGCTGGCGAACGCTTTGTGCAGCAACGAGTGGGCCTGCACCACCTTTGCCTGCGTGCCCGTTCGCGTGAGGACGTGGACCGATGCGGTGCTTTTCTAAGGAGATGGACGCGAGGATCGTGCGCGGCCCCATGGAAGGCAGTTGGGCCGTTCGGCTATCCCGGCCAGGATCCGAGCGATCCGGTAAAGACAAGGACCGCCGCCGCACATGGCGGCGCCGTGGCTGCGCAACGGCTCCTACATGGTGTTCCGACGGCTCGAGCAGAAAGTGCCCGAGTTCTGCAGGTTCGTCGCGGATCGCGCGGCAAGGCTTGGAATGGAGCCGGACTTGTTGAGAGCTCGCATGTTCGGCCGCTGGAAAAGCGGCGCTCCGCTGGAACTGGCGCCGCTGTACGACAATGCGGCGCTCGGGAGCGATGCCAAGCGCAACAACGACTTCGATTATGGCGACGACCCTTTTCAGCGCAGATGTCCGTACGCGGCGCATATCCGCAAGGCTTATCCACGCGACGACGCTCCGGGCGGCGAAGCAGAAGCGCAGAGGCACCGCATTCTGCGCGCCGGCATCACGTTTGGTCCCGAGGTAGCGCCCGGTGAGACAACGACCTCGCACAGCCGGGGACTGATGTTCGTCTGCTATCAGACCTCGATCGAGCGGCAGTTCGAATACATCCAGCGCAGCCATGCAAACGACCCCGGTTTTGTCCCGGGCAAGGTGCGGCCGGGCAGCGGTGCGCCGGTGACGCCTGGGTTCGACCCGATTATCGGCCAGGCTGCCGACGAGGGCGCGCGCGAGATGGACGAGCCCTATCCGAACTACCCGGCCGGGAACCGCCGGACGACGCTCGACATCCCGAGACAGTTCGTCGTGCTGACCGCCGCAGGCTATTTCTTCATGCCGTCGATCTCGGCACTGCGCACGGTGCTGACCTGATCGCCGAGTTTCGCGCTACGCTGTCCGGCCGACGGGAGGGCGCGATGAAGCGAAGCAGCAGCGAATACTCACCACCCATGTCGGCAGCCTGCCGCGGCCGGCCGATCTGTTGGAATGATCCAGGCCAAGGAGCGAGGCGCGCCCCTCGACGCGGAGGCCTACGCGCGCCGCGTCGCAAGCGCGGTCGCCGAAGTGGTTCGTAAGCAGGCCGAAAGCGGCATCGACATCGTCGCCGACGGCGAGATGGGGCGGTTCGGCTTCATCCCCTATGTCAACGAACGCCTTGCCGGCATCGAGCCGCGCAAGAGCGCCGGCCGCGGCAGCAACTGGGCCCAATCGCGGGAATATTTGGCATTTCCGGAGTATTACCAATGGGCCTCGCAAATGCCGGGAGCGGCCGGCCGGAACGCCGCCGACACAATGGGTCTGCACCGGGCCGATCGCCTACCGCGGGCGGGACGCGTTGCAGCGTGACATCGACAATCTGAAGGCCGCGCTCGCCGAGGTGAGCTGCGAGGAAGCCTTCATGCCGGCGATGTCGCCGACCAATCTCGCCAATTGGAACACCAACGAATATTACAAAACCGACGAAGAATTCCGCATTGCCATTGCCGATGCGCTGCACGAGGAATACCAGGCGATCGTCGATGCCGGCCTTATCCTGCAGATCGATGACCCGCAGCTCGCGAGCCACTGGGCGATGCACCCGGAGATCGATCTCGCCGAGTGCCGCAGATGGGCGAGCGCCAGCGTCGAACTGCTGAACCACGCGCTGCCGGCATCCCGGCCGAGCGGGTCCGCTATCATACCTGCTACAGCATCAATATGGGCCCGCGAGTGCACGATATCGAACTGAAGCACATCGTCGACATCATGCTCAGGTGCAGGCCGGGGCCTATTCGTTCGAAGCCGCCAACCCGCGGCACGAGCACGAATGGCGCGTCTGGGAAACCGTCAAACTGCCCGAAGGCAAAGCGCTGATCCCCGGCATCGTCACCCATGCCTCCAACCTGGTCGAGCATCCCGAGACCGTCGCCCAGCGCATTGCGCGCTTTGCCGGCGCCGTCGGGCGCGAAAACGTGATCGCCGGCGCCGATTGCGGCTTCGCCAGCTTCTCGACCTCCTGCGAGGTTCATCCGACCGTCGTCTGGGCCAAATTGGCGGCATTGGCGGAAGGCGCCCGCCTCGCGACGGCAGAGTTGTGGGGCAGAGCGTACGAAGTACGAAATTCGCAGGAAGCTTAGCCTTACCCACACGCGCGACGAGAACAGCGGGAGCTTCCTTCGGTGCGGCGCGAAACCGTTGCGCCCGTGACAAAAGATAGCGCGATGGTCCGTCATCGGGGTAGGAACGCAGGAGCGCCTCCAACATCCTGACGGACTCGTCCCAGGCGTGAGATTGAAATGCGTCGAACGCCTCGGCAAAGGCACTGGCCAGCGCAGCTCTGCTCGGATCCTCGAGGGCGCCCAGCACCTCGGACACCCGGATCGGCTCGGACTTGCCGGCGAGCAGGAATTCCCCGAGCGGGCGCAGGATGAAACCCTTCACTTGATCCAGCGCGTCCTCCGAGGCCAACAGCCGGGTGCCCAACTGCTTGTTGAGCCCCTCGATGCGCGACGCCGTGTTGGCGACATCTCCCACGATCGTGGAGGCATAGCGGCCGGCTCCACCGACGATGCCCAGAAGCGCCGAGCCGGCATGAATGCCGATCCTGGTTGGCAGCATATGGCGGGGATGGGAGAGATTGAATTTCTCGACCGCCGTTAGGAGTTCCACGGCCGCACCTACAGCACCGGCGCAGGCCGATGGAGCATAGGCCGGGGCACCCCCAGATGCACATGACTTCGTCGCCTGCGATGTCGGAGATGACACCGCCGTGCCGCTGCATCACCTCGAACATGGCGTGGAAATACTGGTTCAGCAGATGCTGGACGGTCTGCGGTGCAACCGTTCCGAAGGGTCGGTCAACTGCCCCGGCGAACTTCCGTTCGGCGATGAGTTCGAGCCGCGTCCGGTGAAGATGGTAGGCTTCGAGGCACCGTTCGGGCGTGGGGGCTCGGGCAATAGGATTTGGAAGCGCGCAGCATTGCGATCTGATTAGGGATCAGCCAAAGAAGGCCGCATCTGCCTCTTCGTTCAGGTGCTTGTTACGCAGATCCCAATGCGGATTTCGGCTTGCACGATTTTGCGTCTCTCCCGTGCCGCCTTATCAAAGCCGCCCTTTACCGCGGGCAGCAGATCCAGAGGTAAGCTATCGCGAAGGGTAGTTTCCTGATCTTCTGGCGAACCATACTCTTAAAACGCGCCAACGAGCGGGGGTTCGTTGACGAGAGCGGGGATAATGGTTCCATGGTCTGTCCGTTGATCTTCGGTAATGCCGGGGCCACCGCGGCTGATGCGATCATTAGTGTCCCGGTCGAGTTCCCCTCGTCCCAATGCGAAAGAGGCTATCTGAGTCCGACAAGCGAGATGCCGGGCCAATGCATCACGCGAAATCGGCTTGGTGATGATATATATGTTTTGCGGTGCCCCGGCTAATGCGCGTTGAAATTGGATTGAAAAACTCCCCGAGCGCAAACCATCCCACATTGCTGTCGCGGTCGCCTGATCAACAGTTGACTTCAACACGCCACCATTGTCTGCCCCGCCGTAGAACCTGCCAACGGTACTAAACGAGCCAACGCTAATGTCTCCGCTGCTTAGCGGTGTCCAGGTGAGCCCGGTTGGCATCCCGTTGACATAACGCATGTCGCCAACGTCCAAACTATACGCGAGAAAAATTTCTCTTGGATTGGCCATCGACAGAGCCTCTATGATGCGAAGGTTGACGACTTCCGGTCTGGCAGGGTCAACAATCATCGTGATCAGATTGCAGGTGATTCCGTAAGCGTCAACTTTCTTCTCGAAATCAAACTGCACGGTCGAATCAGCAACTTTGATCGTTGCGCCATGGACCGGAGTTGCGGCCAAGGCAAAGGCGGCGATGGTACCTAACAGGAGCTTTCTCATTCCACATAATCCTTGTCTGCGGGTTGCGACATAAGCCGTGTGAACGCTTAAGAACCCGCCCCCAATCTGCCGAGTTCAATCTTCTCGGCTTCGTTGCGTTCAACCGTCCAGGTCAGCCACGGGCCACCACTCAATGGCATCGGTTCACTTGTTGCGTGGCAGCAACATCAGCGGATGACGAGTTTATTGGCGTCCCCGAACCTGCTCAAAAAACCACGTGTCCCGTCGATTTCCTGATAAGGGTAGAGGTGATCAACCGCGTTCATAGTCGGGTCGGGTGAAATGACCGGATCACCCGCATCGATCCGCTCGATACCCGGCAGCGATGGTTTGGATCAGCAATGCCCCGCGACGCCCATGCCGTTCGTGCTTTCCGGCCTGGACATTCGACGGCAGCCACCGGACGCAAAACATCGTCGGAAACTTCTGGGCAAGGCCCTTCCAAGGAGCACCGGAATTAACGATCACATGTCGATGGTCAAAAAAGCGTCTGTAAGAAAGTGGCTCAACTGGTGAGGCACCGTGCCAAAACCGCCGACCTGCCACATCAGTGCTGCCGTTTAGCGACACATCAACGACCCCGTGCCGGTTCACATTGCTGTAAGATCGTCCGCTGTTTTTGCCGCGAATTGGTGCTCGGCGATGACCTCTACCCCCGCCCATTCCGGTATGCCGGAACACTTCGGCATCCGCATTACCGACGCCGACAAAGAAAAGCTGGTCGGCGAACTCGATGTCGATGACCGTCATCTCAACAACAGCGGCCATGTGCATGGCGGTGCGTTGGCGGCGTTCGCTGATGATCTCGGCGGAAGATTGGCCGGGCTCAACGTCTCGCCTGGGTTTCGGACAACCACGATCGAATCGAAGACGAATATCTTTCGCGCCTGCGTGCCAGGACGGCTGACCGGCGTTGCTGTGCCGGTCCATGTGGGGCGGCGCATGATCGTCCTGCAAACCTCGATATACCGCCCGGACGGAAAGCTTGCCGCAATGATGATTCAGACTCAGATGGTGCTTCCAAGGGAGTCGGCGGCATCTTCGGATAGAGGCGGCGCAGAGGCTTAGTGCCCTTTTCGAGTTCTCCCCTGAGCCAATCGCCTACCTTGTTGCCGATCCCTGGTACATGAAAGTCCACGGTTTCGGTCCCTTCATATAGCCGGTTTCCACTGCATCGACCTGGAACCCAGCGGCGCGGATCAGATCATCCGTCTTGCGATCGAGATGACAGCCCCCGCTGAAACGCTTCCAGTACGGCGTCAACCGACGCTGCCAGCGAGCAGTCCTGATTTCCGGTGACAGGCCGTGCTCGACGAAAATCAATCGCCCACCCGGCCTGAGAACCCGCCGCATTTCAGTGAGCGCCGCCATCGGATTCGGGATCGAGCACAAGGTCCAGGTCATCACGATCGTATCGAATACCGCATCAGCAACCGGCAGGTTTTCCGCAGAAGCTCGAAGCAGCGACACAGGGACGATCGCATCCGCCGCTCGTTTGCTCGCCAGCCGCAGCAAGTCGAGCGACGGATCGAGACCAACCACGCGGGTGACTGCCGGGCCATAGAGCGGCAGGTTCAGCCCAGACCCGACGCCGACCTCAAGAACCAGACCTCGGGCCGACGCGACCGTCTGATGACGATAGTGGTCCAGTAGCCGGTTCCGCATCGCGAGGTCGAGCAGACGAGGCACAATCCAGCGTTCGTAAAACCCCATCATCGCGCCCTACGCGGCTATAGCTCCTCAGTCGCCGGTGATGTCCCTTGATCAAGGCCGTGACTGGAAAAGCTTTGGTCATACGGACCCTGTGACGGTTTAGCACGGAACGGCCTCTAGCGTCGCGAGCCGCAGGACGAGCAGAGGTGTCGATCAGTCTGTTCTACGACCGCCCCCTGAAACACGGAGCCGCCGTCCGTTCTAAATTGGGACTCCGGGAAGATGGAACGATGCGTCGATCCGTAGCCGATCGGAGGCTCCATGGGGGCCTCCCGTCGATCGGCCTCCCCGATCTCGGTCCCCTGACGAACCAGGGGGCGTCAATCCGCAAAAGGGTACCCATCGTCGGGAGGTGTTTTCGACCCTTCCCATTCCTGGAATTTGCGGCCCCGATTTGATCGGCTACAGCGGGTCGAGAGGCGACGCAATCTTGCTCCGGTGACCTTTATCACTCAAGAACCGAATTCGGCTCGCGATCAAGCATCCGGCGGTCGGTGTCGGAACTGGCTCAGCTTGTGGCGGGGCTACCGCGAGAGCGCGGTCGCCTCTGCCTCGGCTTCGTCGGCTCTGACGCTGCTTCATCCACGACATCGGACTTCGATCGGGAGCGAGTGGTCCGTCTCGGCTTAGGAGTCGCATCGACTTCCCCGTCTCGGCTTCGACTTCTCATCACCATTTGCCACGGCGGATTCCGCTGATATCGGTGCCGGAGCCGCCTCCGCCTTTGGTTTGCGACCCAGACCGAGTTGCTTTGCCAGGGTCGATCGACGCTCTGAGTAGGCCGGGGCCGTCAGGGGATGATCGGGCTGCAATCCCCAGCGTCTCAGATATTCATCCCGGCTTAAACCATGTCGGCTGCTGATGTGGCGGCGTAACGTTTTCCCCCGATAGCCGCAATCCAGGCAGACCACGTAGTCGTGACGCACAGATTGGCGCACCGAGACAGCGGGGGTGAGCACTTCTTCGACAGGAGCTTGCCGTCCAAGCTCACGAAGGCTTCGGTGCACGGTGGTGATGAGGTCAGGAAGCTCACTGGCCCCGACTGTATGATGTCGCAGGTAACTCCCGACGATTTTCGCCGTGAGAAGTGGATTGACGCGTTTGAGCATCCATGGCAGTCTCCGAGATTTATTTTTCACCGCATCAATATATGAGACGGAAAAGCGTTTGAAACACAAAAAATACTCCACGCCATCACCAATCCGAAGCCTGCTATATGAGCCCAATCTTTGAGTTGGGCGCAGTCATGATCGTCGGAGAAGCAACGCATATAGTCGTAGGAATCTCGGGATCTCGACGGCTGACTTCGCAGGCGGAATTTGCCCCGTGCCCTCACTTGTATCGATGGTTTTTCCCCGGTACCTTTGCTCCTTAACCATGCGGGAGGAAGGTCAGATGACCAGCGACAAGGCGCAACGCGACTCGCTGAACAACGAACGATTTCAGGACATCTACATCCACGCCTCTCAGGAGCCATGGATTCAGTTCTATCCGGGAATCGGCTTCAAGCTCCTTCGGGCGACCCAGGAGACAGGCCATTGGACATTCTTCTGAACTGCGCGAAGGGCTCCAGCATTCCCCGGCACGAGCATCTCGGGGCCGGTGAATACTACGTTGTTTCCGGGAAAATGGAGGTTCGGGGCGGCGTCGAGAACGGCGGCATCACCGCCATAACCGGGGACTACGGCTACGAGCCGAACGGTGTCATCCACGACATGACCAACTTCCCCGAGGACACCATCCTCTATTTCACGAATTTCGGGCCGATCCGGTACATCGACGACGATAACAACACGGTCGGGTTCCTGGATTGGCAGGGCGTCCTAAAGGCGGCGGAGGAAGGCACGGCCAACATCGCTTCGGCAGCGTGAATCACGCCCTCAGCGGTGTCCCCATTGGCCGGATCGGCGATAGAAAGACGATCCTGACTGCGACATTGGAATCGGGCTGAAGATCGCGTAGATCAACGCTGTCTCATCTCGTGCAGGCGATGCTTTTAAGATGAAGATGGTTGCTGATTGCGTGTAGGAAAGCTTCGGCGCGGAGTTCCTGTCCATGGAGGATGGCAGTGACCATAACCACCGACAGGATGAACGGGCTCAGCGAGACCCCTTCCGTTCGAGAGCGTCCGTAGCGATCAGCAAATAGGGTCAGTGTCGCGATGCCAATGACGATACCGATAGCGACTTCGGGCGCGGTGTGCGCATTGAGCCATAGCCGGGACCCGGCGATGGCCACGATCAAGCCGGTGCCGGAGAAAAAGATCACGGCGCGTGACCATCCTCTCTGCTCAGCGGCGATCACGAGCGCTATCGCCCCGTAGATCAGGACGCTGAGGCTGGTATGACCACTCGGGCTGACGAGATTGGGTTGGGGAGGGCAAGCGTACAAGTATATCTTCAGCAGTGTGGTTGCACCAACACAGAGACTAACTGCGATAACCCATGATGCGGATACTCTGCGCCCATGATGTATCAGCATCCACAAGAGTATAACAATCGAGAGTGGCAGTAATACGGCGGCATCACCAAAGTCAGTTAGAGCGTTCATGCCTTCGCGTATATCCAAACCAACGAGGTTGTTAAGGTCGATCGTGACCGCCGCGTCCGATGTCTCAGACATGGGTCTGCCACCCTGCCGAGTTGGGTCGCTTCTGCGCAAGCGGCGACCGTCCCGATCGCGCCCCAGCAGGATGCTCATATGGCTATTTATCCGGGCGGCTGCCACGGATGTTGCTTGGCTGCCTGCCTTGGGTGCGGGAAGCGACCAAAAGTCTCATCGCAAGCGACCTGCCTCGATTTTGTCGAAGTTGCGATCCATTCCTACCGACACCGCTACGGGGCGGCGGAGAGTGACCCCGCATTCGACCGCATTGAGGTCGAACTTGCGAAACAGCCTGTAATCACGGTCCCTACGATTGTCTTGCATGGCGACAGCGATGGCGTCTCGCCACCTCGGTCATCGGAGCGCCACGACCGCTTCTTTACCGGCCCGTATGAACGACGGGTCGTGCCGATGGCGGGACATTTCCTCCCGCGGGAGACACCCGAGGCGGTGGTGCAAGCGGTTCGCGAGCTTGGCTCGCGACCAGAGAGGGCATTCCTTGCTCGCCATCCACGCCTATATCGAGGTCGCCGATCTGGCTCTCGCGATCGAGTTCTATTGTGGCGGGCCGTACGGGATCGAGGAAGAACCTCTATCGAAGCCAGCATCCCGATCCCCGGAGTTCAGGAATCAAGCCATCTTATCAAGTCTGGCCGCGACGGGCTCAGTCGGTGGGTAGCTGGGCCTCGGTGCCGACAATATCAAAGAAATCGTCACTCATCGCTTATTCGCCGCCTCCATGGCTTGGACGAATTCACTGGACCCGGCACCCCATTTCGTGAAAACCCTGAGTGCTGTCGTAAATGGCACATCCACAGGGTGCACTCGTTCGGGCGGTAGGATGTAGACCGCTCCAGCCATCGGCGTCGGCACCGAAGGCACCAGCACCGTAAAGGAACCGTTTTTCAATTCCTCGACAATCAGTGCGGGAACCAGTGCCTCCTCAATCTCGGCGAGACAGGGCGCGAATGCCGGGTCGTCCGCCTGACCCATGACGCGTCCGGTGAGGCCCTGCAACAGCGTGTAGCCGGGGAGCCTTTGTAGTACCCTCCGTTCAATGACATTCTTCGCTCGTAAACCCGCCCTGGTTCGGACGATCAAACCGGCGATGAAGCAAATGGCGGCGAGTATTAGAATCGCCAGGATCTCCTCAAACTTCACGGAACCGGGGATTGCAGCCGTGATCGGCTTCACCGCGGTCACAAGACCTTGGACGGCCTTCAGGATCAACAGCACCGCGATATAGACCGGCAGGACGATGAGGAGCCCGCCGATCAGCGTGGTTTTCACGAATTCAGCAATCGCTCTCATCTTGGGTCTCCGGGATTATCGGGGCGGCAATTCGAACGCCCGCATAACAACGATGTAGTCGCCGATGTATCCGACCCTCATGTCGTCATCGCCAAGCGTCCACTCGATTATTGTCCCTTCGGGAATGGACGGCATCTCTTTAATCCATTGATGCAAGTCGTCCAAGGTTTTATGATAGTCCCAATCCAATCGGTGAGAGATCCGCATAGCGCCAACCGCAACATCGCGCCGTGTGGAAAGGATTCCAGCCCCCATACTTTTTCGCTCATTCCGTCCCCTTCTAGAGCCACCTGGGGACTTGAACCAGACCTCTGGGTCAAGCCACCATCCCGATCCCAAATCCTCAGGAAACAAAGCATCTTAGCGGCGATGGTCGCGACGGGTTAGGCCGGTGGATAGCTGGGCATCTTCAATGCGTGAGTCGCGCTGCCCGGTAACGACGTTCATGGCCGCTCGGGCGGAGCCGGACGGCCACACTCCCAGAGACCCGCGCCACATTCGGGCAGTCAGTCGTGCTTTCCTGATCCACTCGACAAGCACGGCCCTTCTGCTCGAAAGCGGCTCGACGGCAGCCCGCCGGATCGGTCAAAATGCAGCCAAACCAAGTTGGGAGGAGTCGATGGAACGGATCGGACAATGCCACTGCGGCTCGCTTCGAGTAATTGCCACGGGTGAACCCGATCGGGTCTATCTGTGCCACTGCAAGGCGTGCCAGCGCCGCACTGGCACCGCTTTCCATTTCGGTGCCAGTTATCCGAAAGAGCGGGTGCGGCTCGACGGTGAGCGGAAGGTTTACGAGCGCGATGCCGACAGCGGCTATCGGATTCGATTTCATTTCTGCCCGAATTGCGGCAGCACGCTCTATTGGGAGGGAGACCGCAACCCTGCGGTCTGCGGGGTAGCTGTGGGCGCGTTTGACACATCGGCCTTTCCGCCAGCCCGCCAATTCGATCTGGGAGGAATCGATGTATCCCTGGCTCGGGTTGCCGCCGAATATGGATCACCACCGGCAGGCCCGACCACCGGTCCCGTAAACGAACAGGTTGCATGGCTTCAAGACCGCGATGAATAGGTCGCGCGTCCCGAGCGGCATCTCGACTGAGTTCCATGATGGGCGATGTCCAAAGGAGCGGAGGGTAACATGCCGGTGGTTCAGGGAAGTTGCTTGTGTGGCGGTGTGAAATACGAGATTACGGGTCCACTGATGCGCAGTGGTCACTGTCATTGTTCAAACTGCCGAAAAGCTCACGGCGCTGCCTTTCGCAGCCGGGCGCGCGTCCGTATCGAAGATTTCAAGTGGGTGCAAGGGGAGGAGTTAGTCAAATATTTTAAATCCTCACCTGGATTTCATCGTGGGTTTTGCGGCGTTTGCGGTTCACCAATTGTAAACCGCCCTGATCGCACCCCGGAACTCGGAATTGCTCTCGGCGGTCTCGATGATGATCCAGGTATACGCCCCGAGCGTCACTTCTACGTAGCGAGCAAAGCGCCCTGGTTTGAGATCACCGACGATCTACCGCAGCACGCGGAGCTTCCTCCTCGTTCTGAACTCCCCGGAGCGTAAGCCTGACTCAAGCGAATGGGTATGACCAGCGGGACTAGGCCCGATGGAACGGACGTGCAATGTCACTGCGGCTCGCTTGGAGGGGCCACGGGTGAACCGGATCGGGTTTAGTCCAAATCTCCATTTATCAACTTTTCGCGGATTGACTGTAGCTCCTGCTGCCGTTGAGCACCCACTTCGGGATACGTCATTTCCAATCCGTCGAGGGTGTCGAGAATGATCTGCGAAACGATCAACCGGGCGTTCTCCTTGTCGTCGGCGGGAACGACATACCAGGGCGCTTCGCGAGTGCTTGTCGCACTGAGGCACTCCTCGTAAGCCGACATATAGCGTCTCCAGAACTTTCTCTCCTCAGCATCGGAGAGACTGAATTTCCAATTTTTATTCGGCTCATCGATGCGTTGGAGAAAACGCTTGCGCTGCTCGTCTTTCGACAGGTGGAGATAGAATTTGACGATCCGGGTGCCGTTGCGGTGCAGATGTTGTTCCAAATCCACGATGGAGCGAAATCGGCTCTCCCAGACGGTTTTCTCGTCGAGCGATCCATCCCGCAATTCCCTCGCCGTGGAGAATCTCGGGGTGCACGCGGACGATTAGCACCTCCTCGTAATAGGATCGGTTGAATATGCCGATGCGCCCGCGTTCCGGCAGGTCACGGGTGGTCCGCCACAGAAAATCGTGCTGCAATTCGGTCGCGCTGGGGTGCTTATAGCTGAATACTGGCAACCTTGCGGATTGACACCGGACATCACGTGCCTGATTGCGCCATCTTTCCCCGCAGCATCCATCGCTTGAAATATCAGAAGGACGGCATAGCGATTTGATGCGTATAGAAGCTGTTGCAGAGAACTCAGTTCGTCAACGTGATTTTTCAGCAGCTTTTGATAATGCTTTTTCAATTCGTATATCGGCTCCACGGCAGTTGGCCACTTGTCGAGTTTGACCTGATCTCCCTCCTCCACCCGAAAATCAGTCGACCTGACTTTCATATTGGTCCTTTCGTCTCAGAATCAGGATGGCGAGGCGCGTGTCCCACGCCAGTCATCGGGGCTCTGGTCCAATGGCGCAGTTATTGTGCGATAAAGCCGCCGTCGATCACTAGCTTCGTCCCGGTGATGAACCACGCTTTGTCAGAAACGAGGAACAGCACTCCGTAATTCACCTCTTCTGGTCAGATTGGAGGGCGGACTCTTGCCCCGAGGGTTCGATGAGAGAGCGGCGCATAAAGATCGTGCCGATCGCGGGGGTCTCGTAATAGGGCTCGATGGGCTCGAACCCGAACTTTCGGTACAGCGCGATGGCCCCCGCCATTGAGGGGAGGGTATCCAGCCTCATCTCACGGTAGCCGATCCGCTCGGCTTCTTTCACGACGGCGTCGACCAGCCTTTCCCCGAGGCCGAAGCCTCGCACTTCCGGAGAGACATAAAGGCGCTTCATCTCGCAACAGCCGTGAGGCTCGATGGGCCGGAGACCAACACAACCCACCGGAGTGCCGTTGGGATAGCGGGCAAGCAGCAGTTCACCAGCCGGGGGAGCATACTTACCCGGCATGGCCTCCATCTCCGCTTCGAAGCCCTGATAGGACAGGTCGATATCGAGTGAAGCCGCATAGGCCCGGAACAGCTTAACCGCAGATGCCAAGTCATTGGCCGTTCTGACCGGCGTAATACGGAAAGAGGGTTGTTCGTTCACGTGATTGACGGCGGCTGCTACGGTTACCTACGTTGATCCAACGGCCCGCGCCGTTCCAGACCATAATTGCTCTGCTTTTTGGGCCTGGACCGGTCGAAGGTGGTCTGATATCGCCGGAGACCCCTGAGAAGCGAGACGATAATGCCCCACGCCATCATTCGCGGAGCAAACGGACGACGCCACGAGGTCGATTTCGGCGACGTGCCGGTTCGTGTCGAGATTTATGCCAGCGAAGAGACCGTCGAGATTTTTATTGAGGCGGATTCCGAGATGCTCCCGGAGGAACGTCGGCGCTTCGCCCTTCTCAACATTCCCCGCCACCTGTTCAGCGAAGCCACCGCCGCGACGGCTCGACGTGCCGCCAAGTTCGACGCTGCATCCTCAATGGCCGAGAAATCTCGACCACTCAGCTAATTCCCGGCCTCGTGCGGTCTCCTACTTCGTATCCCCGCACCCTGGCTCGGTCCCCAAGAACAGCCCCATGGTGGCCATCCAAATCAGATCCGGGTGGTACACCATGGATGCTTACCCGTTAGAGGGGCGCGTTATGATTTGCATTCAGGGTCTTTCGGGATGATCCAGCTAGGATCGTCTCCCTATCACGAAAATCGTTTGAGGGGTCAGGCAAGTCTCCACATCGACGAAGCCTCGGGCACGGAGTAGCTGCTCGATCTCGCCCATATCCCACATATCGCCACCATTGCGCACGACCCGTAAGGCTGTAAGCGCCGCCCCAGCTTTGTCTGTCGGCACAGCAAAAAGGCCGACCACCAGATGGCCGTTTGGAACCAAAGCCACGACGAGGCGGTCGACGGCAGCCTCGACCACTGCCCGTGGCAGGAAGGGTACGGGCAGCCACGCCAGGGTATACGCGGCAAGTTCGTCCAGTTGCGTCACGTCCTTCGGACGAATCTCGATACGCGCAGCGTGCGGGCTGGCAGCGACATTAATGCGGGCCAACGCCAAAGACGGTTGCCAGATATCAATACCGACCACCTGAAGCGACGGGCATTGCTCCGCCGCCTCTAGTGCCATGGCTCCGACGCCCGTGCCGACATCGAGAAAGCGGCCCGCGAGCGACGCAGCCAACCTTGGACGGTTTGCGGCGAGCGCCATAATACCGCGGATGTTCTGGCGAGAGGCTTGGCCCAAGGCTTGAAGTACAGCGGGGTCTTGAACAACCCAACCAGGAGGACGGCCAGCGTTGTGGAACAGTTCAGTTGCCTCCCCGATCTGGAAGGTCACATACGCCAGTGCCTCGGAAACCTGTTGCGGGTTCAGCCCATTGAGTGCACCGGGCAGCACCGCTTCGACGGCGGCAATCAGCCGAGACTGAATGGCGGGATCAGCTTGCAGTTTCGCCTGATGCAGCCGTAACGCCGCACCGATGGCCGCGAATGCCTGAACAGTGCCGCCGATCCGGCGCAGTTCAGCCTGAAAGGTCGGAAAATCCATGCGCCACCATTCTTGGCAGTTGGAGCGGGGTGACTATGACACATCGCACCAAGCGCAGGGCGGAAAGCGCAGCGCCTTACCCGGCTCAACCCCCTGCTGTTGGGGGTAGGTGGTCCACTCCGGCCTAGTGCATGGCCGAGCATCTGGCGGTGCTTAACATGTCGATGGCCCGTTGAAGCGCAGCGCCACGGTCCCGCCAAGAGGCTCGCGGCGGGGGGGATCACGATGGTAGTTTTCCTATTGTCGGTCGCGTTGGCAGGGTGGATTTTATCGTCGGCGTTCGATCCCATACCGGCGAGGTGCTGAGCGTTATCCGGATCACTACATCGAAAAGCTGGTGAAGTTCCTATCCCGAAAGCACGATTAGTCCGATCGGCAAGTGTCATGGGCTGATCGTTCACCCTCCGTGCCGGATGGTGACGCAACCAACCGCACGCGAACGCCTTTGTTGGAGGCATCTTGGCCTTTGAGCGAACGACCATGCCAACGGTGAGCCAAAGCTTCGACTACGAGATGCCGGGGGAAACCGACCGGTGCCCTTCCCCAAAGGGACTCCGGCAATTGATGGAACGTTGCCTCTACCCGTAGCGCTCCAGGGGCTCGCCGGTCCCGGTCCCGATCGTGGCCGATCAAGTTGCCGTCATGGAAGGAAGGCAAAAAGAGGGGTGCCCAATCCCTGGTAGGGTACCCATCCGAGGAACTTTATGCGGGTTCCCATCCAATAATTTCGTTCCAACCTCGTCATGCCAACCCAAGTTGCCCCAGCGGTTCCTCGGAGCTTCTATCGCAACCAGTGGAGATGGGTGCGCTACCATTCATATCTCTCCCTCCCGCGTGAGGAATTGCTCGATCTGCCTTGGCGAGCAAAGCGCGACCGAGACATGCTCCGCCCTAGACGGAGATCCCTGCCGGGGGGTCAATCGAATCAGTCATGTCGATGACGCGAACCCCCGACAGCGCCTTGTCCATGCTCATCCTCCCTGGTTGAACGCTCACTGCGGTTGGCTGCTAGAGAAAATCGCGCACGCGTTCGAGTTCGTCGAGCGCGCCGGCAAGGGAGACGACCAGCACCTCGTCGAAGCCGATCCGCTCCAAGCGCTTCAGCCGCTGGCGCGCGTCGTCGGGCAGACAGACCAGCGAGACCTTGGCGCGCTCGGCCAGACTGCCGGTTTCGGCCTGGGCACTGAGGTCGACGACGACGTTGGCAAGGACCGCGTTGGTGCCGCCGGCTTCGCGATAGAGGCGCATGCCATTTTCGAGATCCTCCCAACTGCTGTAGAGGCCCGAGGCGATCCAGCCTTGGCACTGTTTTGCGGCATAGGTGATCCAGCGCGGGTTGCGCCATGCCCCGAGCATCACCGGGGGCCCGCCCTCGCAACCCGGCCACGGCGACAAGGTGCCGCCGTTGACCGGTTCGCCGCGCCAGGCCCGCCGCATGGTTTCGAGCGAGCTCATAAGAGTGCGAAAGCGCTGATCGTAATTAGCGCCGAGGAGATCGAAGTCGGCTTGCGTCGATCCGCTGCCGACGCCGAGCCGCAAGCGGTTGCCCGATACCGCCTGAACCGACTGCACGCGATGGGCTAGCTCGATCGGGTTGCGCAGCGAGACTTGTAGCACGGCGGTGCCAAGCTCGATGCGCTCGGTTGCCGCGGACAGCACCCCGAGGGCAACGAGCGGGTCGAGGGTCGGCCGCCCGCGTCCGAGCGAGTTGGTGACCCAGATCCCGGGGAACCCCCGCCTTTCGATCCGGTGGGCATAGTCGACGATACGGCCGAGCGGACGGTCGCGCGCCTCCGTTCCCGGACGTAAAAACGTTACCACGCTTAGTCGCATAGCCCCTCTCTCGACACCTGTAGCTCGACAACAATGCATCGATCCTCGGCGCGAGCCAACTGCCGAATGGTTCGAGCCGACAGCTGCCGGCACCTCGGGTTTGCGCGTTGGCACGTCTCGCGGCATGCTCTCACCGAGAAGCCGCTCGGCATATTTTCGGGGGAGGGGCGAAATGGGCAGAAGGCGATCGACGGGTGGGCCGGAATTCGCCGCGGGAAACGGGCTTTTGGATCGGCGGGCCGTGCTCACCGCGGCTTCCTTGGGCGGCGCGGCGGTATTTGCTGCTCGCCCTGCGCTCGGCGCCGCGGAGCTTTCGGTCGAGCCATGGATGACCGAGCCAGGCGCGCCTTTTGTCGGTTACGGGCAGCCCTCGAGGTTTGAAGCGAAGGTCCTCAGGACGTTTGCGAGTGCGCCGGGCACGACGGGCACCGGCGCATCGCGAACGCCGCTGCAGCGGCTCAATGGCACGATCACGCCGAACGGCCTCCACTTCGAACGCCACCACTCCGGCATCCCCGATATCGATCCGGCGGCTCACCGGCTGCTGATCCATGGCCTTGTCAAGCGGCCGGTCGTTTTCACTCTGGAGGCGCTGGCCCGATATCCGATGGAGACGCGCATCGCCTTCATAGAATGCGGCGGCAATACCGGCGCGCTCTATCAGAAGGAGCCGGCCCAGCTCGACCTGCAAGCAAGCCACGGCCTATTATCCTGTGCCGAGTGGACCGGGGTGAGGCTCGCGCTCCTGCTCGAAGAAGCTGGTGTCGAGCCGCAAGCACAATGGCTCCTCGCCGAGGGCGCCGATGCCGCCGGCATGAGCCGCAGCGTCCCGATGAAGGCGGTGGACGAAGCCTTGGTCGCGCTCTACCAGAACGGCGAGCGCGTGCGGCCGTCAAACGGCTATCCGCTGCGGCTATTGCTGCCTGGCTATGAAGGCAACATGAACGTCAAGTGGCTACGGCGGATCAAAGTCACCGCAGGCCCGACGATGACAAAGGACGAGACCTCCAAATATACGATCCTGTTGCCCAGCGGTAAGTCCTTGCAATTCGTCTTTCCGATCGAGGCCAAATCGGTGATCACCAATCCGTCGCCGGGCTTGACCCTGAACGGCGCCGGCCTTTACGAGATTTCGGGCCTCGCCTGGTCCGGTTACGGCAAGATTGCCCGCGTCGAGGTCTCTGCCGACGGCGGAAAAAGCTGGGCGCCGGCGGCTCTGCAAGAGCCGGTGTTGCCAAAGGCGCTGACCCGGTTCCGCATGCCTTGGCGCTGGGATGGCGGCCCGGCGCGTGCTGCAGAGCCGCGCGACGGACGCCTCCGGCTATGTCCAGCCGACGCGTGCCGCGCTAATCGCCGAACGAGGCACCAAGACGTTCTATCACTTCAACGGCATCACCAGCTGGGCGATCGGCGAGCACGGGGAGGTCCGGCATGTCTACGCCTAGACATTTGAGCGCCGCTTCGGCCTTGCTCTTCTTGTCGACGGCCGCGCTGGCGGAGACACCCGATCTGGGACGGCCCGCAACACCCGAAGAAATCGCCCTATGGGACATCAGCATCGGCCCCGATGGCGCCGGCCTGCCGCCCGGCAACGGGACCCCGCAGCAAGGCGAAACGGTTTATATGGCAAAGTGCCTGCCCTGCCATAGCGAGAGGGGGTCGGGCAAACCCAATGACCAATTGGTCGGAGGGCTCGGGACCCTGACCGGCGATCAGACCCCGGTGAAGACCGTGGGCAGCTTTTGGCCCTATGCGACGACATTGTTCGATTATGTGCGCCGCGCGATGCCGTTCAACGCCCCGAGATCGCTGAGTAATGACGAGGTCTACGCGGTCTGCGCCTATATCCTTCAGCTGAACGGCATCATCGACGAGAGGGCGGTGATGAATGCGCAGAGCTTGGCAAAGGTGCAAATGCCGAACCGCGACGGATTTATTCGCTTTTCTCGCCAGAAATAGCCGCGATCACGACGATCATGGGCTTTGCCATCGCTCCGCTCTCGATTTCAACACGACGCAAATTGACTTCGATCCTGTTGGCCGTCGTGATCTTTGCAGTACTCGCAGGACTGGTGAACAGCGCCAACCGGCGTCCGATCCTCTTTGGTGTTGTCACTGCCATTTTTGTCGGCATCGGGGTCGGTCTTTTTGAGGAGTTTTATGTCCAAAGCCTGCGGGGCCGGTGGATCCGCAATATCCATCCGCTCCGCGCGATCGTGGTTTACACGATTGTGGTGGTTTTCCTGTTCCTAATCGCCATCCACGTCACTCACCTGATACTTTGGCCATTTTACAAATTGCCGGTGCCGTATGGCAGGCTTCCGGTGGTGATCCCGGTGGTAATCGCGTTTTCTGTTATTGGCATCGTCGTGATGCGAACCGCCCATTTCATCGGTATCGAAACCTTGTTTCACCTCACTGTCGGCACCTATCATCGGCCGGTGCTGCAGGAGAAAGTCCTCGTCTTCCTCGACATCAACAATTCTACCGGCCTCGCCGAGGAGCTCGGTGCGGTTCGCACGAAAGCACTGGTCGGCAAATTTCTCTTCGACATTTCCAAGCCGATTACCGATCACGGCGGCGAGATCTATCTTTACAAGGGCGACGGTTTGATTGCGCTGTGGGATTGGGGCGAAGCGCTGCGGGGCAACAGGATCTTGCGGACGATCGACGCCATATTTGCGACGATCCGGCGGGAGCGGCGCGAGTATCTGGAGCAGTTCGGCGTCGCTCCGTCCTTCCGGATCGGAGTCCATGGCGGCGAGGTCGTCGTCAGCGAGCAGGGAGACACCAAGCGCGCCATCGGGGTGTACGGCACCACGATCAATATCGCCGCCCGCATGGAGGAAGCCGCAAAGACACACAGTGTCGCATGTGCAATTTCCGGGGATGTCGCAGAGAACCTGCGCGGTGAAGAAGCGCGACTGATCCCGATCGGCCACGAGAAATTCAGGGGAAGCGCGGTAGAAATCCCGATTTACGAGTATCGAATTGCCGGCGAGGAATGCGCCAATACGGAACAACACGAGAAGGGAGGCTTACGTCATGGATAGACGCCGTGCGTTGCAGCTCGCGATCGCGGTATTGCTGCTTGGCCTGATCGGCGCCAGCGCCAAAGCGGCCGACCAAAAAATGGTGTTCAAGGCATCCGACGTGCATCCCGAGGGCTATCCGACTGTCCAGGCGGTCGAAAACATGGGGAAAAAGCTCGAAGCGGCGACCGGGGGCCGGCTCAGCATCCAGATGTATGCCTCGATGCAATTGGGCGGCGAGAAAGAGGCGATCGAGCAGGCGCAGGTCGGCGCGTTGCAGCTCGCCCGGGTCAGCGTCGGGGCATTGGGACCTGTCGTCGACGACCTCAACGTCTTCAATCTGCCGTTCCTGTTTCGCAGCACCGAGCATATGGAGAAAGTCATCGACGGCCCGATCGGCCAGGAGCTGCTCGACAAGGTCAGCAACAACCCCAATACGCGGCTGATCGGCCTCGCGTGGATGGATGCCGGCGCGCGGAGCGTCTACGACACGAAAAAGCCGATCAAGAGCATCGACGATCTGAAGGGTCTAAAGGTACGCGTCATGGGCAACCCGATGTTCGTCGACATGATGAATGCGCTCGGCGGCAACGGTGTCGCGATGGGCTACGATCAGGTGTTCAGCGCCTTGCAGACCGGGGTCGTCGACGGCGCCGAGAACAACCCGCCGAGCTTCGTTTTCGACAACCATTATCAAGTCGCCAAATATTACACCCTGACCGAGCATTTAATCGTGCCCGAGATCCTGGTGTTCTCGCGCGCCACCTGGGACAACCTCTCGAAGGAAGACCAGGCGCTGATCAAAAAACTGGCGCGCGAGGCGCAATTGGACGAGCGCCAGCTTTGGAAGAAAGTCGAAGACGAGGCCATGGCCAAGATGAAAGCCTCGGGCATCGAGGTGGACGTGGTTGCCGACAAGACTCCGTTTCAGGCGGCTGTAAAGCCGGTCTGGGACAAATACGGCGCCAAATACAGGCGAACTGATCAAGCGGATTCAGGCTGTAAATTAATCTGGCCGTAAATTAATCTGAATGTATCAGCCGATCGCCTATCGTCACCCCCGCGAAAGCGGGGGTTCAGAGCCTGGATTCCCGCTTTCGCGGGAATGACGGTTTCAACCGAAATTCCAGCCAAAATGCTTTCGGACCAGTTGGCGACGAAATTGTGCGTACGCGCAGCGATGGACGCGCTCTACCGCTTCTGCGTCATCGTCGCCGGAGGGGCCTTGGTGCTGATCTCGGCGGTGATCCCGTGGGGTGTCTTCACCCGTTATGTGCTGAACAGCGCGGCGTCCTGGCCCGAACCGATGGCGATTTTACTGACCATCGTGCTGACCTTCTTCGGGGCGGCAGCCTGCTACCGCGCCGGAACGCATATGAGCGTCTCGGTCGCGGTGCGGGCTATGCCGCTGCCGTTGCGGCGGGTATCGAGCCGTTCGCCGAGGGTTTGGTCGCGCTGGTCGGTCTGTTCATGGTGATCTGGGGCGCCCGGCTCGTCGACGCGACCTGGCACCAATCGATTGCCGAGTTTCCCTCCTTGTCGGTCGGGCTGACTTACCTGCCGATCCCGGTTGCTGGCGGCATAACGCTGCTGTTCGTTGCCGAGCGCCTGCTGATCGGGCGCCCGCCGCAGGCCGGCGAACCGACGCCGCACTGAGGAGAGTGCACAGCCGCCCGATGGAAATCCTGATCGTCGTCGGGACCCTACTCGTCTGCTTTGCGCTCGGCGTGCCGATCGCATATGCGCTCGGTCTTGGCGCGCTTGCCGGCGCATACTGGATCGGCATTCCGCTCGAGGCGGTAATGCTTCAAGTGTCGAGCGGGGTCAGCAAATTCGCGATGCTGACGATCCCGTTCTTTGTACTGGCCGGCGCGATCATGGCCGAAGGCGGCATGGCGCGCCGCCTGGTAGCCTTCGCCAATGTTCTGGTGGGGCTGGTCCGCGTACGCGGCGGGTTGTCGGCTGTCAACGTGCTCGCCACGACGTTCCTGAGCGGCATATCCGGTTCGGCGGTGGCCGACACCTCGGCGATCGGGTCGGTGATGATCCCGCAGATGGAGCGGACCGGCTATCCGCGCGTCTTTGCCACCAATGTGACGATCAGCGCTTCGGTGCAGGCACTGCTCGTGCCGCCAAGCCATAATGCGGTCATCTATTCGCTCGCTACCGGCGGCACGATCTCGATCATCAGCCTCTTCATGGCCGGGGTCATGCCGGGCCTGTTGCTCGGCGCCTCCCTCGTCGTGCTGTGCCTGGTGATCGCCTACCGCAACGGTCACCCGCGCGGCGAGACCGTGCCGTTGCGCGAGGCGGCCAAGATAGCCATCGACGCCCTCTGGGGGCTCGTGACATTGGCGATCATCCTCGGCGGCATCCTCGGCGGCATCTTCACCGCGATCGAGGCGGGCGCCGTCGCCTGCATCTGGGCCTTCTTCGTGACGATGTTCATCTATCGCGACTACCGCTGGCGCGATCTGCCGGAACTGATCCACCGCACGATGCGCACGGTGGCGATGGTGATGACCCTGATCGCCTTCGCGTCGAGCGTCGGCTACGTCATGGCGCTGATGCAGGTGCCGGCCCGGGTCACGGCATTGTTGCTGACATTGTCGAGCGACAAGAACGTGATCCTGTTCCTGATCAACATCCTGCTGCTGGTGCTCGGCTGCCTCTTGGACATGGCGCCCTCGATCCTGATCGTCACGCCGATCCTCTTACCGGTAGTCATGAAATTCGGCGTCGATCCGGTGCATTTCGGCATGATAATGCTGCTCAACCTGGGCATCGGTTTGTGTCACCCTCCGGTCGGCGCGATCCTTTTTGTCGGCTGCGCCGTCGGCCGGGTCACGATCGAGCAGGTCGTGCGCGAGATCTGGCCGTTTTACGGGGTGATGTTCTTCGTGCTGATGCTGGTCACCTACATCCCGTCCGTCTCATTATGGCTGCCGCGGATCCTCGGATTGTGAGGTGTACCCAATTCGTAGTTAATTTGGTCGATTTGGAATTGCTTTTTCGGCAGAATATCGGCATTCTGATGGCGGCATCGTTATGTCCCCCAACGATGCGGATTGGCCTGTTGGACCGGCACACCGGCAGGCCGCAGAAGCCCCGGTCTTCCCCGACCGGGGCTTTTCTGCGTCTGCCGCAAGAGGGTCTGGCGTGCGGCAGCGCCCAATCTTTAAAGTGACAGAGTCGATCATTTCCGAGAGGAGCTTCTCGATGACGCTCGATCGCGATGCCGAGCGGGTTCTCGAGATGGTGCGGTTGTCCGGACGGCCACCCTACGAGACGCTGAGCGCGCCCGAGGCGCGTGAACTGTATCTCGCGGCGCGCGAGGTGCTGGCGCCGGATCCGCCGCCGGTAGCCGAAGTTCGCGAGGTCTCGGCAACAGGGCCGACCGGCGCGGCCATCCCGTTACGGCTCTACCGCGGCGCGACAACGGCCTCCGGCGACACCCTCCCCGCCCTCGTCTACTTCCATGGCGGCGGCTGGGTCATCGGCAATCTCGACACTCATGACAGTCTCTGCCGTCATCTCGCCAATGCGGCGCGGTGCATCGTCGTCGCGGTCGATTACCGCCTCGCTCCCGAGCACAAATTTCCGGCAGCGGTCGAGGATTGCTTCGCCGCGACTTCATGGGTCGCGCAGGAGGCCGCAGCCCTCAGGCATCGACCGCGAGCGCCTCGCCGTCGGCGGGGACAGTGCCGGCGGCAATCTCGCGGCGGTGGTGAGTCTCATCGCCCGTGATCGGGGAGTGCCGAAGCTGCGTTGTCAGGCCTTGCTTTACCCGGCCGTCGAGTGCGGCATGACGCATGCGTCCCACGACCGCTTCGCCGAGGGCTATCTGCTGACCCGGCCGACGATGAAATGGTTTTACGACCACTACCTGCGCGGGCCCGCCGATATCGATGATTGGCGCGCCTCGCCCTTGCGGGCCGCCGATCTCTCCGGCGTGGCATCCGCCCTGGTCCTGACAGCCGGCAACGACGTGCTTTGCGACGAGGGCCAAGCTTATGCCCGCCGGCTACAAGAGGCCGGCATCGCGGTGCAGCTGCGGCATTTTCCGGACCAGATCCACGGCTTCCTGACCATGGGAAAGATCATCGAGGCGGCACAGCCGGCGCTCGAGGAGATCGCGGCGGCGTTGCGGGCGGCGTGGGACACGCGATGAGCCCGAATGCGAGCTACTCCGATCGATAAGGCTCGTCGTAAATTGCGGTGTGGCTCGCCCCGCCGTCCCGGACATAGCCGCGATACATTCCCGCGGTGCTGAACGGCAGGGCGACCGCGCCGGCGCGGTCAACCGCGACGACCCCGCCCGTGCCGCCGGCGGCGGCCAGCTCGTCGATGACCGCCCGCGTCGCCTGCTTCAGAGATTGACCGGCGTAGTGCAGGCGGGCGGCGATCGCAAAGGCGGCGGCGTGCCGGATAAAAAACTCGCCGTGACCCGTCGCCGAGACCGCGCAGGTCGCATTCTCGGCATAGGTGCCGGCGCCGATGATCGGCGTATCGCCGACCCGGCCGGGCGCCTTTCCGGTTATCCCGCCGGTCGAGGTGGCGGCGGCGAGATTGCCGCGGCGGTCGCGGGCAACGGCGCCCACCGTGCCGTATTGCGGCGGCTCCCCACCCGGACGTTCGAGGGCGCGCTGCAGTTCCCGCCAACGTGCTTCGGTGTGGAAATAGTCGGGGTCGCAGAACGCGACGCCGTTCTCGCGGCAAAAGGCGAGGGCCCCCTCGCCGATCAGCAGCACGTGGCGCGACCGCTCCATCACGGCGCGCGCGGCCCGAACCGGATTGCGCGGTCCGAAGACGCCCGCCACCGCGCCCGCGCGACGTTCCGCGCCATCCATGACGCAGGCGTCCATTTCTTGCGTCCCGGCGCGGGTGAATACGCTGCCGCGGCCGGCATTGAACAACGGGTCGTCTTCCAGCGTCGCGACGGCCTCGGTCACGGCGTCGACGGCGCTGCCGCCGGTGGCAAGAATGTCGCGGCCCGCCGTCAAGGCGCGGCGCAGGCCATCATGGTATGACGCTGTACGAGAAAGGCTGGCCTCGCCTCGCCGTACCGTTCCCGCCCCGCCATGAACGGCAAGGGCGAAGCCGGTTCCAGTCAATCCTTCCTCTTGCGACATTTCATGGAATGATACACGGCACAATGCCGGATATCCTCCCCAAACGCCGATGACGCCGCGTCAGGTCGTGCAGCTCGTCCTGGTCGGTCTGGGGGCATCAGTCGTTCCGCTCGACACGGCGGTCAATATCGCATTTCCGGAGATTACCGGCAGCTTCGGTCTGCCAGTCGAGATGATCCAATGGGTCGTCATCTGCTATGTGCTGACCTACTCCAGCCTGATGCTCGCCTTTGGGCGGGTCGGCGACATCTGGGGCCACGGCCGCGTGTTTCGCGTCGGGCTCTTGTGGAGCAGCGTGGCATACCTGCTCTGCGCGGCAGCGCCGAATTTTGGCTGGCTGCTGTTCTGCCGATTTCTTCAAGGGATCGGCGCTTCGTTGATCGTCAGCTGCGCTCCGGCGCTGGTGACCGGGATGTTTCCTGAAGACAGGCGCAGCCGCGCGGTCGGCATGTTCACGTTGATGTATGCGATCGGCTCTGCCGCCGGGCCGCTGCTCGGCGGAGTGCTCGTCCAAATCTGGGGTTGGCCGGCGGTATTCTTGTTTCGCGCTCCGCTCGCACTGATTGCGCTCCTGCTCCCAGCAGAAACGCAGACGACGTCTCGGCCAGCGGTACGGGAGCCGGTCGACATCGTCGGCGCCATTCTGCTCGCGCTCGGCATCAGCACACTTTTACTGACCCTCAACCGGCTTCAGCACCTGCAAGGGCAGGAGTTTCTCGCGGTCTCGCTACTGGCGACGGCCGCTGCCTGTCTTGTTGGTTTTTTTCGCTGGGAAAAAACGGTCGCACAACCGATCGTCAATCTCGAATTGTTCCGATCCGGTGGCTTCGCCGGGCTAAATATTGCAAGTGTGCTGATTTATTTGACGAGTTTTTCGATTCTTTTGCTCGGTCCCTACTACCTCGTACGCCTCACCGGGCTCTCGGCGATAACGGCGGGCGGCGTTCTCGGCGCCTCTTTTCTCGGCAGTCTGGTCGCTTCCCCGCTGGCGGGATGGGCTGTAGAACGCGTCCCGGCGGGTCGTGTCGCCGCTCTCGGCGCCTCGCTCGGCGCTGCGGGTTTGGTGCTGATCGGCGGCTGGCAGCCCGGCGCTGCCGGACAAGCTGTCAGGATCTTGAGCACCCTGGTGCTGCAAGGCTTTGGTGTCGGCTTGTTCCAAGTCGCCTACATGGACATCGTTATGCGGACCTTGCCGCGGCACCACCGCGGAGTAGCCGGCAGCATCGCGATGCTGAGCCGCTCGGTCGGGGTTGTCACCGGGGCGACGCTTCTGACCCTCATATTCCACACGATCGAAGCAATGCAGCTGGCTGGCGGAAATATGCCCGCAGCGGCCTTCTTGACCGGCTTTAGAGCGACCTTCTGGTCAGCTGGCGCGGTCGCCGGCGTCGCCGGCTTCCTCGTCCTGTTTGCGACGAAGCGCAGCGGCTGATCGCCGCCGCGCCTAGGAAAGTTCAACAATCTTCGAGGGTAAACCCGACTTTGAGAATGACTTGGAAATGCGCGACCTTGCCCTCTTCGACGTGGCCGCGGGTCTGCAGAACTTCGAACCAGCCTACCTGACGCAAGGTACGGGAAGCCCGCGCAACCGCGTTCTTGATCGCGTCCTCGATGCTGTTCTCCGACGAGCCTGCGACTTCGATGATACGATAGACATGGTCCGGCATTGATTTCCTCCCTGGGCGAACCGCGACAGCGGGGATCTGACACGCAACCAACTTAGCGTCGATTATTTCGTGGCATTTGGGCGAAATTAAAGCCCTGCGCTCCGGTGCTTTTCTTAACCACCGGGGCGACACCACGCTGCCATGAAAACAGACCGTCATTCCGGGACGGCCTTTGGGCCAGGCCCGGAAACTATGAACACCGGCTCATGAGCCCTTCCGCCGAGGCCCGTGTTCATGGGTTCCGGCTCGTGGGCACAGCCCGCGCCCCCGAAATGACCCGATGAATTATAGGGCGTTTCTACCCAACTGGCGCACGCCCGGCTTCGGCGTGCTGGAAGTCTCACCCCGAGTCAAATCGCCGGCGAGCGGCCGGTCGCGGAACGCAGGCACGCGCTCGTCGATCTCTTTGCACAGCTCGGAAACCTGCGACTTGCTGATCCCCGACAACCCCATCGCCTGCACCAGACCGTCGACCCGGCGGGTCGACACGCCGCCGATCCAGGCCTCCTGGATTACCGCGATCAGCGCCTTCTCCGAGCTCTTGCGTCAGGATACCGTCGATCCCGGTGAACGGGTCGAGCTTCGGACGCGCCGGTGGTCGCCCTCCGCCGATACCCGGGCGGTACCGAGAACGCCAGCATCTTGGCTACTGTCCGCGGGTCAATCCCAAACTGCCGCGCTGCTTCCCTTCGGCTCAAACCCTCGATCTGTACCGCGTAACGAACCCGCCCATAAAGCTCCACCACCTTCATCCCCCGCCCTCGGCTATTACGCCAAAGGGCTACCTGCTGCCGTACTCCGGCGCTTACAGCTCCGGCTTACCGTCGCGCATCAGCGCCAACGGCAGCACGTTACTTAAGACGGCGATCGCGACTTAACACGGAGATCGCGGCGTCGGAGAGCGGCACCCGATGTTCGCGGTCCGCCTTCATACGTTCGGCCGGAGCAGTCCAGATCTTGTCGTCGAGGTCGATTTCGCCCCAACATGCACCGAGGACTTCAGCTGTCCGAGCCGCCGTGGAGATCGTGAATTCGAGTGCCCGCGCCGCCATGCCGTTTCGGGCCCGCAACGCGCTCAGGAACTCGGGCATCATCTCGAAGGGGAGCGCAGCATGATGCGCTACCTTGCGCACTCTGGCGCGTGCTGGAAGAGATCGGAAACTCTAGTATGGCGGAGGGGATGGGAAATTCCCTTCTTCACGAAAAGTCCAGGATTTCTGCGGCTCTTCCCGATCGGAACAGGCTGTCAGTGTACCGTATTGGTGTACCAAGTTCAACATGCTTCGACCCAAGATCTGCAGTGTCATTCTTGCGCTCGAGCTTACTGCCGAACCCGGTGATTTTTCTCAATCCTTGAGGCCGCCGGAGAAGCCGATCCATTTGTCCTTCACCGCCTGGTAATGGCGGTCCATGTCGTAGAGGCGGACCGGCAGCCGGAGCTCGGGCGCGATGAGGCGCCCGATTGCGGCGGCGACATTGAACTCGGCGATCGCACTGTCGTGTTCGGCGGTCACCAGCTGGGTCTGGGTGGTGAACAGCTGCTGCTCTTGGACCAAGACGTCGAGCACGGTGCGGGTGCCGGTCAGCGCCTCCTCCTGCAGCCCGACCAGCGCGATCTGCGAGGCGCGCACCGCCGCGGTGAAGGAGGCGATGCCGGCCCGCGCCGCCTGTAGAGTCGCCCAGTTCTGGTCGGCGAGCTGCACCGCCGCGCGCCGCATATCGTCGAGCTGGCTGCGCCGCTGGCCGACGGTCTGCTGGGCTTGCCGGGTCTGCGAGTAGATCGCGCCGCCTTCGTAGAGCGGCATCGTCATCATCGCGGTAATCGACCCGGTCGTCGTGGTGCCCGCAGACGAGATGCCGCCCGCCGAACTCGCCGGCGAGACCGCGCGGTTGAGATCGCCCACGGCCGAGACCTGCGGTAGCAGCTGGCCGCGCACGACGCCGATGTTGTCGCGCGCGGCGAGCTCGGTGAAGCCGGCCGAGATGACATTGGGATTGCCTCGCGCGGCGAGGCTCAGCGCCTCCTCGCGCGTCGCCGGGAGCGCCGGCCGCTCGCGCGGCAAGGTCAAGCGCCCGGGCGGATGGCCGACGGCGCGGGTATAATTGGCGCGGCTGATCTCGAGCTGGCCCTCGGCGGCGACCACCTGCGCTTTCGCCTGCTCGAGCGAGGATTGCGCCTGCGCCACGTCGGTGCCGGTCAATTCGCCGATCTCGGCGCGGATGCGCGTCGATTCGAATTCCTGACCCAGCACGTATTCGTTGTTGTGGTTGACCGCGACGAGGTTCTGGTCGCGCACGACGTCGAGATAGGCCTGCGCCACCGCCTGAAACACCGTCGTCTCGACCGCCAGGGTTTGCGCCCGCGTCGCCTCGACGGTGTTGATCGCCTGCCGCACCTGCGCCTCCGTGCGCCCGCCGCGATAGATCTGCTGCGTCGCGGTCAGATCGAGCGAGGAGGAATTGCCGTGGGAATAGGCGGTCGGGCCACTGGGGGCCGACAGCGCGCTGACGGTGTAGCCGGTCTGGCCGGTAAAAGCGACCGTCGGCCGCCAATTCGCCAAGGCCTGCGGGACCATTTCGTCGGTCGCCGCAGCAATGCCCGTTGCGCCAGGAGCTGCGGGTTGGTGCGGTAAGCCTCGGCCAGCGCCTCGGTCAGGCTCTGCGCCGAGACGGCGCCGCTGCCGCCGACCGCCCCCAGCAGCATCGCGAGACAAGCGCGGATGAGCCGTCGCATCACCGGCCGGCCTTGCCCGGGAACCTCCCGGCTGCCCGGTCCTCCTGTTTCTGCAAGGAAATTACAGGTGGCTGCTGGCCGCACCGAATGATCCGTTTCGCGCCAACCCAACGCACGCCAGTGTACCTAAATTTTCTGTAAATTTCAACCAGTAAAGCCCAATATTAGATTGAAATCCGCAACACAACGGCGCTTTGCATGCCGGTTTGCCCGTTGTTCTAATACGCCGGCGGTTCCGGGTACTCGAACAGATCGGGTTGCTCGGCGAGGCGCGGCAGCGCGCGGTCGCGGTCGGAGACGATCGCGGTTTCGACCGTGACCGGCCAGGTGATCATCAGCACCGGATCATGCCAGGCGATGCCGCGGTCGTGCGCCGGGCTGTAGAAGTCGGTGGTCTTGTACTGGACCTCGGTGTCGTCCTCGAGGGTGCAGTAGCCATGGGCGTAGCCCGGCGGCATCCACAGCTGGTACCAGTTGTCGGCGGTCAGCACGGCGGCCGCATGGCGCCCGAAGCTCGGCGAGCCGCGCCGGATGTCGACCGCGACATCGAAGATCGCGCCGCGCGTCACCCGCACGAGCTTGCCCTGCGCCGCCGGCGGCACCTGGTAGTGCAGCCCGCGCAACGTCCCCGGTTGCGGACGTGATTGTCCTGCACGAACGCGGCGTCGATGCCGGCCGCAGCAAAATCGCGCGCGTTCCACACCTCGGAGAAAAACCCCCGCACGTCGCTGATGCGCCGCGGCATGACGACTTTTACCTCTGATAGGGCTGTATCTATGATCTGCATATTGATACTATATACAACGATCTTAGCAAATTGCCGAGTTATGACCTCCCGCTTTTATTTGGACAGAAGACAGTTCATAATGTCGCGCGGCACCGCAATCAAAAAACAACCCGGTGCCAACCAAGACCTATGCACTCGGCACGAAGGCCGGGAAGATGGCGACCGTGCGATTTAAACCCCGGTACGGCTCGGCACGAGCCTGCTGGCAGGAAGGCGAGATCGTCGGCTGCCCCCAGAACGGGGCTATCGTCTTGACGATCGTCACGCGGCCGCATTAGGTTCGGCCCTGGAATACAGTGTTGTTCTGAGCCAGAGCGTTCGCATACCCGACATCTTCCATGGATTCCTGAATGGACGACATAACGACCTTCGTTTCATTTAGTGATATGAGGTACGTCGGCGATTACTTGCGCTCGATCGCCAACCAGACCTATGACAAGAACCGGCTGCATTTGTTCATCGATGTCTCGCAGCTGGACGAGGACGGTCGAGTCCCGATCGATCAATTCTTGTCGCTGCACCGGCCAAATTACGGGAACGTGCTAGTTTATTCTTCATCGATCGAACATGCCCACCAAGATGCGCTCAACTATGCCCGCCATAACCAGACAGACTATTTCGTTGCCGATCAAAACGTGATCCTGCATCCGCGCACCTTGAAGAGATTGCACGATCTCAATCTCGAAGTCGTCGCGCCGATGCTGACCTACGATGGCGTATACTCGAATTTTCATGCCTACGTAGACGTAAACGGGTACTATCAGGGTGGCGAGCAATATTGGCGAATTTTGCGTCGGGAGGTGAAGGGGATACATCAGGTACCGGTAGTAAACGCCTGTTATTTTATCCGGCACGACCAATTGAAATACGTGCGATACAAAGATGGCACAGGCCGGCTGGAATACGTCGTGTTCAGCGATTATCTTCGTCAGAATCTCGTGCAGCAGTATATTGATAACCGCCTCAACTATGGAATTTTCGTCAACTACGACGGAAAAGATGCCCGGGAACTGAGGGACAGTGCTCCAAGTAACAATAAAGATTTTTTTCTTAACGTCGGCAAGACAACCAAAAAAGGTGTCTTGTGCAACTCGGATTGGTTGTCAACATATATATGCGTGGAACATTTCTACCTTACGAAAGGGTTGCAGGACAGCTACGGTTTTGACATCATCAATTGCAACCATCTTGATTTCGAAAATGCACAGGCGATTAATGATCTCAACTCATACGACGTTCTGCTTGTGATGTATCATTGGTATCGCAAATTGCCACTGCATCTTCTCTCCTGTTATAAAATCTATAAGATGGACGATTTACTAAACAATCCTGTGTACGATGAAATTGCAAAACATCACATCCGACACGCGGACACGGTAATCAGCCCGTATGCGTACGTATTTGATAAATATCATGAACACAATGATGTACTCCTGGTGCCATACTCATCGGCGGTAGAGACATGTGTCGATTACGGTAATATGGGTTTCAACGACGATCCCAAGGTCAAGGTGTTGGCCAGCGGCAATCTTCATGAGACTGCTCCCTTCCGGCGGTATGTGGCGAGCCTCGACAACCCCAATGTCGAACGCATTGTTCACCCTGGATACTACCAGCCAAACGATCCGTCGAGCGAGGCGCTGGTTCGAGACAGATACTTCTGGAATCTGCGTGAATACTTATGTTGCTTCACGGACGCTCTTACCCTGCACTACATCCTGCTGAAGTGCTTTGAAATACCATCGGTCGGAGCGTTGCTGCTTGCCGACAAGGCGGTTGAGAAAGAAATGAACGAACTCGGCTTCATCGACTATCAGACCTGCATATTTTGTGATCAGTCAACGTTTGAGACAACGGTAGAGTGGATCATCGATCCCAGAAACCGGCGCGAGGTCGATAATATTCGGCGTGCAGGGATGACTCTGGCCAGGGAAAAGCACCTAACCAGGCATCGTGCAGGGCAGATTAATGAACTGGCTATTCGTCGAGCTTATCATAATGGACCTTCCCGCGAGTAGGCGATTGAGCGAACAGCGAGAGCACTTTCGTGGATAGCGGTCCTAATCCCTCGCAGACGTTCGGAGGGGATAATGGCGTTGAGTTCGAACTGAAATCGGTTTCTACCGATCAGCGCTGAAGTTGGGATTGATTCCAGCAGGAATGCATATTCTAGAATTGGGCGAATCACAACTTCTTCCAGCCGAGAGCGGTGAGGCACTTCTCTCGGCTCTGGCCGATTTTGTGACGCCGGATCGCGTCCTTGAGGCCGAACGCCGCCTCGCCATAGCGAGGCAAAGCAAGTCGCAATATCTGAAGGTTTTCGGCCCCGCGCGCGCCCTATATCACGCCATCTTCGACCCGGCTTCGTATGTTGCTGTGGATTTGGAACAGGGACCGCGGCGATATTGCTTGGACCTGAACGGTACCGTGAACCTCGGCATCCATTTCGATTGCGTGATTAATAACGGGACATCCGAGCATCTGTTTGATCAAGCCAATGTGTTTCGTACGATTTACGAGCACACACGGGCTGGAGGGCTGATGATACACTTTACCCCCTGCCTCGGATGGCTGAACCACGGCTTGTATCACGTACAACCCGGATTCTTCTTTGACCTCGCCGCGGCTAACCAGTACGACGCTAAATTCATTGGGCTGGCAACCGATGATAAATGCTATGCGCTCCAATCGCCGCAGGATGTGCCGGCGGCACTTCGCGAATATCCGAAGCTGCACGATTCCGAGCTCTGCGCCGTATTACAAAAGATCAACGACGAACCTTTCTCGGTGCCGCTGCAAGGGGCGTACGGATTTCAGGTGTCAGCCTTGCACTTGGCGCGGATTCCGCGTCGGACCACCGCTCAAGTCCGCAGAAACTTGGCGCTGAATTGACCGTCCCTGCAAAGTTCGACTTCGTATTGGTCATGGCATGATGACCCTGCGCTCGACGCTGCCGGAGGCAACAATGGCCGGGTGACCGGGTATTACAGCTTCTGTACCGAACTCGTATTCGAACCGTGGTGGATGGTGGATCTCGGGGGTCCGCTGAGCATTACCGAGGTGGTTGTGCACAACCGGCTCGACCACGAACCGTCTGCGCGCCGCGCAGCGCACCTTATCATCCTACTGTCGGATGACTGCGAGAATTGGCGCCAAGTCTACTCTCGACCCGAGGACACAGCGTTCGGCGGAGCCGATGGCAAACCTCTGCGTGTAGCGCTTGCGCCTCAAACTACCAGGTACTTGCGCATAATGCTACCGGAAGCAACGCTGCTACATTTGGACGAGATTGAGGTGTATTGATTAAAGGCGAGCATCACTCATCGGTAGGAGACATTGCGGGCACGCGCCCAGCGCGAAGACGTCGTAAATAAGACCCCATCAGAAGCAGCTTTTCGTCACCTCGCGCCCTTGAAAAATGTACGAAGCCGCGCCGCTCTGACGGCAGACGGTCCCCGACGCCGCGAAACTGGCATCTCCGATCAAGCATAGTGTAATCACCCAACCGTGTCTTCACCAACGCATAATTCAAGAACGGTTGGTCTGTGAACCATTTAGCTAGATCGGGATATGCGTAGTATGATTTCGTGACCAATCTCGCCACCTCAGAAAATTCCCTAAGGGAGCCGAAACCGATTATACCGGAGTTTCCTAGTGGTAATAGCTCTTGAGAGCAATCCGGGTCCGACCGGAGCAATTCCAGCCCAAACCAATTGCCGATCCGCCTTTGATCAACGATGTCGCAAATTCTACCTTTGAACAGATGCCCCCATAGCTGTAGCTCTGTCGTGACGCAGATCCTTGGCTGCGCGTCGGCTATTTGATGGAGTAAGTCAGATATGTCGCTATCGACAATGATGTCATTATCAAGGCAAAGCACAGGAACGTGTTGTCTAAAATACGCTTCATCCACTAGGTATCTTGAGATCAAATTAAGGTTAGAGCGATGAATACAAATAAATCGATCTTGCAAATGGCCGGGTATGTAATGTCGCAGATCTTGCTCGTTGCGATCTGATATTACCGCGAGTTCTCCGTCATAGTTGGCGTACTTCACAATAGATGTTAACAGCTGTTGAAAACACTCAAAGTAAAGGTCGGAACCATATACAACCGTATATATTAACGGACGCATCCCTTCACCTTAAGTGAAAAACTTCAATTAAGGATGTTCGCAATTTCCACATTCTGCATCCCTGCATGACGACCACTCAAGCCGATGCTTCAGAAATCATTTTCGCGAGAAATCGTCCTTCATCCACGCTCATAATTTCCGCAGAAACTGCGTACACATTATCTTCCCAGTCTCTCATAGCAAGCAGTGTGTATCTCGATTCGTGTAGCCTTGTCTCCGTATCTCGCCGGTCTTTGTCATTGAGGTGTTTCGCCTCGTACACCACGAGTTTGGGATGAAGTTTTTCAAACGGGAAGCTACGTACAATTTCGCCGTCATAACCTTCTGCGTCGACCATAAGGAAATCTAGTCTTGAGAGGGCAAACTCCTTTATTATGCTCGATAGAGTGCGGGTTGGGATCTCAATTTTCTCTATTAAGTCATCTAGGCCAGGTATTGAGCCTGAGTGGCTCAAAATAACCTCCTTTTTGAACGAGGACAATTGATTGTACCAGCCCACCGGAGGATGGTCGAGCCGCTTGACGGCATAAAACGGAACGCTGCCACAATCCTCTTCTGCATGGACCGCAATATTGAGCAGCTTCAGAGCAGGTAAATCGGCATAAGTTTTTTTAGTTCCTCGAAAACAAATGGAACTGGTTCAATTAATACACCCGACCAGCCATATTTCCTGATGAGTTCGTTTAATGATTTCCCGTCGTTAGCCCCGACTTGCAGCAATGTGCAGGGTTGCCGACCTAGGCGACTGAAAATTTCATCCCGAACGCTAGCGCGAATGTGTTCTACGTTAATCTCCGCCCGCCGATGAGCAAAGAAATTCAAGTTGTTCTGGAGCCGCGGGCGCTGGTCGTTGGTGGCCAGTTCAAGTGCCTTCTCGCCCCAGTAGACGGCCCGGTCCATGACGTTTAGATGCCACGCGGCAATCGCGCCGAGATCGTAAAGCCGAAACCCCCAACAATGCGCGTCGTCGAGATAGCTACCGGTGCGGTGCGTCTTCTCGACTCCGTTGGTGCAGGCCCAGAACAGGTTCAGCCAGTCCGCCTGGCCGTGCAGTTCCTCGGCAAGGTCGAGCCAGATCTCTCGGCGGTGCGGCGCCTCGTTGCGTGCCTTGTCGAGCCAGAGCATTTTCTTGTCGGGCTGCATCCGCGCCAGGTAACGCATGGCCTCGGAACGCTCTTCGGTCCAGGTGCTGGTCGGCAGGCTCAGATAGCGCTCCAGCAACGGAATCCTCTCTTCGTACCGGTTCGCCCACATGTAGTCGCGGCCGAGCCAAAAGCAGATCTGCGCGTCGTCGGGATCTTCCTGATGGGCCAACTCCATCAATGACAGGTATTGCCGCCTTGTCTCCTTGCCGTGGTCCTGCACCTCGCACATGACGATATCGGCGCAATCGCGGGTCACCTCCTCGCCGGTATAGGTCAACGCCTCGTGCACCGCCCGCTTGAAGCGGTAGCCCCAGCGATGATGGAAATTCTTGGCCGGCCATCCGCGCAATACCGCAGGGTCATCGGCGGTGGCACGATAGACGACGCGGCCAAACAATGCGGTCGTTCCCGGCGTCCACGCCGCTTCGAGCCTCGGCCTCCAGCCGGGCTCGAGAAAGCGGTCCATGTCCATTGTGCAGCACACGTCGACATCGTCGGGGATCAGCGCCATCGCCGTGTTGCGGGCGACGTCGAAGCGCCACGGCCGCACGGCGATGCGGTGCACCGTCACCCGGGCCCGGGTCAGGCGCTCGACCGTGTCGTCGCTGCTGCCGGTGTCGGCGACGATGCGATAATCGGCATCGGCGGCCGATTCCGCCCAGCGCTCGGCATGCGCGGCTTCGTTCAAGGCGATCGTGTAGACGGCGATCTTCACCGGCAGCCCGCTCACTCCTGGAAGCTGGATGCTCCGCGTTTGCGGATCGCCGCGAGGCCGCCTAGCAGGTTTGCCCGCTGCAGCTCGTAATGGCTGTCGAAAAACAGGATGTCGGCAATCTCCCCGGAAAGCGCGCTGATCCCCAACGGATCGGTCGACCGCGCGGCGCCGTCTTGCTGGATCTCGCGCAGCAGCTGCTTGGTCTGGGTAATTTGGTCGGAATCCTCATCCGGCGGCTGCCAGTCCAGATCTTCGATGAAATACCAGCCGCCTTCGGCCAGTAGCGGGAAGAATTCGCGAAGCGTCATCTGCTGATCATAGGACGCATGGCTCCCGTCATCGATAATGACGTCGAGAGAGCGCGGCTCGATCCGGGCGGCGACGGATCGGACATCCTCCGGCTTCGATTGGTCGCACACGAAAGACGAGAACCTGCCGTTGTGGAACCGCGAGAAGTCGGTCAGGTCGACCCCGATCACATGGCAGAACGGGAAGTAGGTCTGCCACAATTCGGCCGAGGGCGCGTTCGGCTGGTTGCGCTCGGCAAGACCGCGGCACAAGCCGATTTCCATGAGCCGCCGCAGTGAGAAGCGCCGTGGCGACAGCAGCCGGTCGTAGATCCTCGCATAGCAATGGCGGTTGCCGGTATGGCGGTTCTTGTCGGTGTCGAAGCGGTCGGCGAGATCCGTCAGGCTGGGGAAACTGCCGAGCGGGTCGGAGAGCTGCGCGATCAGCGAGGCGCCCTCGTTGCGCGACAATGCGTTGGTCTTGGCGTTCCACAGATGGATCCCGAACACCCGGTCGTCGTTCAGATAATCCGCGAGCTCGCCGATCGGCTGGTGGAAGCGATCGAGCTCAGTCCAGTCGATCGGGTTGAAGAAGACCGGGCTGAAGAGGCGCTCCCTGAGCTCGGCGCCGGCCTCCGAGGCGAGGTAATCGGAGAGGAGCTTGGGGCCGATATCGCCAAACGCCTTGGCGTTCGCTGCGAAAGAGCGCTCGATCGCCACCTCGTAGAGGTTTCGCATGTGAGGGCTGAACGGCCGCGCATACATGACGTTGCCGCAGATGAAATGCCCGTGATGCCCGCCGCGCCATTGTAGATTGAGGAAATGGTCGCCGTGGAACGGGAACGGGCGTAGCAGCACGACATCGGTATCCATCCACAGCCCGCCATGCTCATAGAGCACCGCGTAGCGGAAGAGGTCGCTGAAGTACCGGATCTCCGAGCCGGCGACGATGCGCTCGAACAACCCCTTCGGCACGACGTCGTCCGCCCGCCGCAATTCGATGCCCTGCGGCCGCAGGAAGTCGAGCTTCTCGGGCGAATAGCTCCATACCCGCACCGGGTGCCCCGCCGTCCGCATCGATGCCGTCGCCGCAATGAGGCTGTGATGCTCGGCGGTGTCGGACAGCACCTCGTAGAAGCAATGGATCTGCGGCAACGCCGCCGTGCCGGCGCCGTTCAGAAACGTAGCGATCCGAGCGTCGAAATCGCGCGACATGCGGCGCCGTTCCGCCGGTGAATCCACCGCAGTGAGAAAGGGCGCCCACTTCAGGAACCGCTCTTCGGTCGAGCGCGCCGATCCGGCAATACGGCCCACGGTCGGCTCCTCCGGTTCGCTCGCGGCCGGCAGACCCTTCGCGGCAGGGGTGAGCATCGGCGCGGCATACCACGGCTCTTCTTTCCTACCGGCTGCATTCTCGGTGGCGGGCAATCCTGACGGCAGCTGACCCACCTCCTTCAGCAGATGCCGGACCTCGTCGGGATCGACGGTCGCGATCCAGCTTTCGCCATCGCCCACGCCGTAGGAGACCAGCAGCCGCTTGCCGTCGGGATGCCAGGCCAGCCCCGCGGCGAATTCGAGGCCTTTCTCCTGGAAATAGAACGGACGAGTTACCCCCCGCAACAGACCCGCATCGTCGAACCAGACGAACCGATGCCTGTAGTTGCGGCTGCCTGACGCGACCGAGACTCTGGCCTCGTGAACCAGCGCCAGCCGGCCGGCCGCGAAGATGATCGCCTGCGAGCCGCCACTGAAGTTCTCTGCAGCAATCGGCGGCGTGGTCTCGCGGATCATCCGCGCCCGATCGTCGAGCAAGCGGGTCGGATCGCAACGATAGATGAACTGCAATCGCTCACCCGACACTTGCGGCATCCAGTTTTTCTCATGCAACCGCGGTCCGTCCGGGCAGAGGACATGCCAATCCGTCAGTTGGAGCGGTCCCGGCTCGCTGTCGTGGATGCGCGCCAAGATCTGCTCGCACCATCCCTCCGGGGTCAGCTCCCGTACGCAGGCGCTGCACCACAGCCCGCCGCGCCAGAAGAACAGGCGCAAATCCTCGAATCCCTGGGTCGCTGTGCATCTGGGTTCGGGCATGTCGACGGGCGGCAGTATCTCCGCGGAGGATTGGATCTCCAGCTCGTCATTCAGCCGCAGTAGAAAATTCCGCGTGTGAACAGGCTCGCCTTTGGCCGTGTGATACTCGCGATCCGCTGTCACCGTATAATTGACGGTACGTTGCACGAGCAGAAGCTGATTGCCATCGCTGGCGACCGACGGGTTCGACGGCCGGTACCCCTCGGGCGGGGTAAAGGCGACCTGCTGCGCGGCGAAGGACGGCAACAGCGCCGACGCCGGCTCGATGTAGTAATAGAGGTTCGACCTCGCCAGGTTGCGCTGTGCGGCCGGCACGTCGCGGCTGAGCGCCAGCCAGTTGCACGCGGCAAACCCGCGGTCCTTGCGCGCCTTGTCGCGCGCGTAATTCGCACCGATCGAATATTCTTCCTTGAGCCCCGCGGCGTAGACGAAATCCTCGAGGAACAGCACATCCTCTGCCGGGCGGGGTATTGCGAGCCCCGCCTCGGAGAACAGCACGCTCGTGTCGTTCATACTGCGGTCGCGGTAATGCCGCGCCAGATCGTAGAGCGGCTCGGCGCGTTGCGGGCGGCGGTTGTAGGCCGCCAATGCCTCGCGCAGGAACCCGCCCTCGTCACCGAGGTCGCGCAGACAGCGCGCCTGCATCATCTGGGCGTACCACGCCTCCTCCTCCCAGCCGCCCATCGCTGCGCGCTTGGCATAGGTCTCGGCCGCCTCGGCGGTGCGCCCGGCGTCCTTCAAAGACTGCGCCAGATAGAACCAGTAGCGTTGGTTGCCGGGCTCCGTTTCGAGCGCCTTGGTCAACAGCGCGATGTCGCGCTCGAACTTGTCGGTGCGGTTCGAGCCGCTGGCGTGGTCCTTGTACCAGACCCCGTGCAATTGCTCGACCCCGCCCGGCACATCGACATATTCGTGGGTCACGCCATGGTAGCGGGCGCCGGCGTCACGCCGCGCCAAGCGCGTGTTCCAATAGGTCAGACCGCCGTCGGTCCGCTGCAGCAACCGGTAGCCCGGCGCGGTCAGCTGCTCGCGAAAACCCGTTTCGTCGACCACCAGCTCCATATCGGCGTCGCAGAACAGCAGGTAGTCATAGGCGAGCGGCGAGGCATAGGCGTGGTCGAGCGCGGCATTGCGCGCCTGCTCGAAATTGTCGAACGGAAAGCTGTGCAACTCGCCCGGCACACCGCGCTCGGCGAAGAACGCCATCACGAAATCCGGTGTGCCGTCGGTCGAGCCGGTGTCGCCGATCACCCAACAATGGATGTGGTTCGCGACGGAAACGAGACAGCGTTCGAGGTTCGCCATCTCGTTCTTGACGATCATGTTGAGGCAGAGCGTCTTGCCGTTTGTCATGGCTTGGTCGGAGAATTTGCGCCGGTGTCTTCGACCGCCTGCAGCCGGGACTTCTGTTGTTGGACTATATTACATTCGGCTGGGATTTTCGAGCCCTTCCCGCTTCAGCCGAGCCGGAGCAAAGTACTCAGCCGCGCCGGCAAATGGCCGGAGGCGCCGAACTCGGCGCAGTTCTTCTCCCACAGGCTCAGATATTCTTCGGGACCCCGGTTCGCGCCGGCCAGCGGTTGACCGCGCCGAGATCCGCGACGCAGCGCTTGTCGCCTTCCAACTCGGCCAGGACGGCAAGGACCGCCGGGCCCTCCGGCTCGCCGACGCCTCGCTCGAGCGGCTGGCGTTATTAGCGAAACCACGTCACGAAATCGGTGTTCGGCGCCGGCTCCTTCTTGTAGCCCTCGATCAAATTCTGTCGGTATTGCCGGATCGGCCCGGCGAAGGCGCCGTCGCCGGCAAAGGGCGGGTTTGCTTCCCAGCTCGCGGCGAGCAGGCCGAGCCCGCGGATCGAGAAGGCTTCGGCGAATGCCTCCTCGAGCCATTGGGTCGGCGGGCGCGGCTGGGCCAGCGGCCCCCAGCTGTTGCACAGCACATGCCCGAGCTCATACCCGAACTGGTAGGCGAGCTTGCACCAGTCGCGGGCGCCGATATCGACGATGATCCACGCCGTCTTCGGCGGATCCTTGTGCAGCCAGATCGCCGGCGGCCCCGAGCTGTGATTGTCGACGCGCAATGCCTCGGGCTGCTGGTCGGAAAGGAGCCGCACCCGGAAAGCGCCGCCTCACCCACCCGCGCGAGGACGCGGGCACCGCCGGCGAGGGCGCCCCACTCGCCCTTCACCTCCAGGGGACGCCGAGAGCAGGCCGCGCGGCGGGGTCTGCGCCCGCCGGATGACCGTCGCTGCTGGAAACCACAGCAGCGAAACACCGGCGAGCGCCAGAAAGCTCCGCCGCCTGATCATCTCGGCCCCGACTTGGCAGCGCACGACATCGACGAAAAGCATTCCTTCGACCCGCTCTCTTCGTCACCGCCGAGAGGAAGGCCCCTCTCCGCCCGGCCGGCGACAGGGCTGTCCGGGGAAAGTCGAGGGACAATTGTTGCCGCCGAATTTTGCTCCAGCGACCGCTCTTCTACCGTCTCTCCCGCCGGCCGGGGGGAGAGGGCAGGGTGAGGGGGGCCGACACCGGTTTCGCGTCACCGCCCACCTCACCCTCCCCGACGCTGGCGCGCCGGGGCCCCTCCCTCTCCGCCCTGAAGGGCGGAGAGAGGCTCTGATTGAGCACGGCTAGGCCGGTCGCGCCACTGCCGGGCGCACCCGTCATTCCGGTGGGACCCGTCGCGCCGGTGGCACCTGTCTGATCGGTAACACCGGTCGCACCCGTAGCCCCGGTCTGGCCGGTGGCAGCGGTCGCACCCGTAGCCCCGGTCTGGCCGGTGGCACCTGTCGCACCCGTAGCCCTGCCCGAGGACCGGGCGGCCGCGCAGCGCTGGTTCCGCGCCGCCGCGCAGCTGGGCCATGGCCAGGCCCAACTGATGCTCGGCCGCTATCTCGCCGAAGGCGTCGACGGCGAGCCGGACGCGGCGGAGGCGCGCTCGTGATTCGAGCAGGCCGCCGCCCAGGGAATTGAAGAAGCCCGGGCCGATCTGGCGGCCGTGCCCGCGTCGACGACGCAGTAGAACCTGGCATTGATTTGATCGCCAACCCGGCCACATGCAGTGGCCGGGGTTCAGTACAAAAAAAAATTTGCAGCGAACTAAACTTTTCACCGCTCCCCGGTAAGCATCCGGCCAAGGCCATGATGGGTGGATTGTCAGGCGGCAGCGGCTCGGGTTTCGCGGTGCTTCCAATGCCAGGTGAGTAGCTCGTGCAGCCGGGAGGCCTGGTGATCGGCGATGCGGCGCAGCACGTCGGCGAGCCAAGCCTGCGGATCGACGCCGTTGAGTTTCGCCGTGCCGATCAGGGTGTACATTGCAGCCGCGTCCGCCGCGCCAATTTTGCTTTCCGACGACAAGGAGGACAATCGCGCCGGCACGCCGAATCCCCGAAGTCCTGGCACTGGTCGGACTGAGCCTGCGAAAACCCAAAGACGAGCCCTTAGCAGAGATCCCGAAAAACGAGCTGAAAGCGCAGCTCGAGCAAAATATCGAGCATTTAGCCGAGGCCGAACATGACGGCTGGATGGAGCACCGCAGCCGCAACGGCTGGAGCTGGGCCGAGACACGCGACGATCCGCGCAAGCTTCACCCGATATGCTGCCTTATGTGAAGCTGCCCGAGCGCGAGAAGGGCAAGGACCGAAATACGATCCGGCATTACCCGGATTTCGCCGCCCGCGCCGGCTTCCAGATCGTGCCGGTCGACCAGAGGTCAGCCCCGGGGTCCAACCGAGCCGCTCGGACATAAGGCGACTACCTTCGCGAAAACGTCACAGATTGAGTATCGCGGTGCGGCGGCCAAGTTTGGAGAAAGGAAGTCAGGCAAAAACTAAGTGGCGGAGGGGATGGGATTCGAACCCACGATACGGCTGTTAACCGTATAACGGTTTAGCAAACCGCCGCCTTCAGCCACTCGGCCACCCCTCCACCGATGAGTGGGGTCGACACGGCGTATGCCGCAAGCTTTGTAGACAGTGAGATGGCCCGAGTCAATTCGCCCCGGTTTTTCGGAGGGACAGGCGCGGTGAGCAGGGCGGGCCCGCAGGAGACAGTGAGCGAGGCCTTCGACCGACTCCTCGCGGAGGTGCGCGCCTGCACTGTCTGCGCGCCCCACCTGCCGCGTGGGCCTCGACCCGTCCTGCGTGGACGGCCCTCGGCCCGGCTGCTGATCATCAGCCAGGCACCGGGGACGCGGGTGCACGAGACCGGCCTGTCGTTCAACGACCGCAGCGGCGACCGGCTGCGCGAATGGCTCGGTCTCGATCGCGCGATTTTCTACGACGAGAGCCGCGTTGCGATCATGCCGATCGGTTTGTGCTATCCCGGCCGCGACACTCGGGGCGGCGACCTGCCGCCGCGCCGCGAATGCGCGCCGCGCTGGCACACGCCGCTGCGCGCGGTCCTTCCGGCTGTCGAGCTGACTTTGCTGGTCGGCAGCTACGCCATTTACTATTACCTGCCTCACTCGCGACGGCAATCGATGACCGAGACCGTCGAGCGTTGGCGTGACTTTCTTCCGGAGTATTTCGTATTGCCGCATCCGAGTTGGCACACCATCCGTTGGCGGCGCGACAATCTCTGGTTTGAGAACGAGGTCTTGCCGGACTTGCTTACCCGGATCGGCGGGGTGCTCGATCCCGAGGCGCTCGATCGGCGGTCTCGATGCGCTCCAGCCAACGACTAGCTCCAGCGCCGCCGCTAATTCGATTTTCCGCTGCCGGGAGAACTTTCCGTCACTCCGGCATTGGCCATAGGTCTGGCGACGGCTGACTTGGTCTTAAGACGCATGCAATCGGCGAAAGCCGTCATTATCCTGGTCCAGGAAGCGACGCGAAGGCGAGCTCACCGACTGTCTGAAGCGGTGCTATGCCGTTCTGAGCATGGTGATTGGCGGCGAATATCCATTGGCCGGAATCCGCCGTGACCGCATGCAGAAGGCTCGCGACGAACTCGCCTCGTTGCTCGATGAACAATAGTACAGGGCGAAACAGGGAAGCCGGTCGTGCTTAACGACCGAGGTTCCATCTCAAATGGTCCGGGATGCGCGCGGGCTGGCGTTCGGCATTCGCGTTCAATCGATCGAGCACGATCGTGGTGCGAGCCGCCACCCGCATCAGATCCGATGCAGCTTGGCGAAGCCGTTGGCGGACATCAGGCGACCCCTCCGCGAGGGCGGCGTCGAAGCTGGAGCGAAATGCCGCGATGGCGGCTTCGGCGCGGCCATAGAGCTCACGATTCAAACCGGCGGTAAATGCCGAATTTCGGCCCGCACCTCGTGGTGGGGGAGCGGGCAGGCTTGGCTGGCTGGTCATTGGAGTGACCGGTTCGCGAGGCGGGCGAGGCTCGAGCGGCGGCGGTCCAGCGGGCGGTCTGAATTCGCTCGGAACCATTCGCCCAATTCCGTTCTCTTCGCCGCGCCGTTCAACGGTGCGCGAGGGCTCCGGTGCTGTCGACTTTCGCGGTTCGCTGGGGAAGGTCATTGCCGAATCCGATTTCCCGTTGACCCTTTGCTCGGGGTTCTGCGCGGCACGCTGCTTGCTTCGCTTGAGGATGTAATGGATCGCCGGCGGGGTGCAGCCGTAACTCTGGGCAATTCTGGTTATTGACTCGCCCTTTGCATACCGTGCCGCAATGGCGCTCCATTCGCCTTGCGGAATTTTGGACATTTCTACTCCTGCTTCGTCTGTCAGAGGCCTCTGCGCATCTTTCACGGAACTCGCTATCGCGCGAGAGGCGCCGCCGAACTTTCTGGCTTTGCAGTCGCAAACCCCGCCGGCCATCACATCGGCGTACCGAAAAGGTGCTCAAAGCGAAATGGTCATGTTCTTAACTAATTCAAGATACAGACCGCTAACGCAGAAATTCGTTGTTTGGTTTCATTAGTACGCAGCAAGTCCCGTAAATCGTAAAGGGCCCGATTGTTTGGTTCATTGATTTTAATCGGATGCTACCGGAGATGAGCGTCGCCGCCCGTTAATCAGCTGGGAAGAGGGGGTTGCCCAGTGTGTCGTAACCGGGCCGCGCGATGCCATATATAACAGGCTGCAGCTGCGGCGCCGCTCCGGATGCATCAACGGGTGCGCATCATCGTTCTTTAAACATGCGTTAGATGATGGAGGGCATCATGAACGAAGTGCGGGTCGGAACGCTGCTCTGCCAAACGAAGCCGGCCCGGTTATGAAAGCTCTTTCGATGCTCGCCCTCGTCTCGCAGCCCTCGCCCCGAATGAGATCGATCGTCCTTTCGTTTGGGGTCGTCGCGTCGGCGATGGGTTGCACTCAGGCAGATCGGTTTTACGCGGCGGGCGGCGGCTCGCCGGCGCCGAGCTTTGCGCCGATCGTGCAGGAAGTCATGCCTGCGGTAGTCAATGTTTCGGCTGTCCAGCGGGTGAGTAAGGCGGCGCTCGACCGGGAGGGGACGCAGGCCGGCCGCGTCGAAGATCGGGTTGCCCTGAGCGGGCTCCCGCCATCGGTGGTCGACGAATTGCTTCGCCGCTTCCTCGACGGGCGCCGCCGTAAAAGCGAGCCCGACCCGAAGGTCGCCAGTGTGGCACTGGGCTCCGGATTCATCATCGACCCGAGCGGGTATGTCGTCACCGATGATCATGTCGTCGAAAATGCCGAAGCGGTGACGGTCGTTCTTCAGAACGCGACCGAATACCCGGCTCGGATCGTCGGACGCGACCCGCTGACCGATATCGCCTTGCTCAAGATCGACGGGGCGAAGCCACTACCAAATATCCGTTGGGGCGACAGCGACGCGGCTCGGGTGGGAGACTGGGTGCTCGCGATCGGCAGCCCGTTCGGCCTCGACAATACGGTCAGCAGCGGCATCATTTCCGGGCGCGGACGTGACATTCACGCCGGTCCGTACGACGATTTTCTGCAGATCGATGCCGCGATGAACCGGGGCAATTCCGGTGGCCCGACCTTCGACCTCAAAGGTAATGTCATCGGCATCAACACGGCCATCTATTCTCCCAACGGTGGATCCGTCGGCATCGGTTTTGCGATACCAGCGAACCGGGCGAGGCCGGTGGTCGAGCAGTTGAAGGAGCACGGCAAGGTCGCGCGCGGCTGGCTCGGTATTCAAATCCAGCCCGTGACAGCCGAAATCGCCCGAAATATCGGGCTCGCGAACCCCGCCGGTGCACTCGTTGCCAAGGTGGGAGCCGGCAGTCCCGCCGCGGCAGCCGGGTTCGAGCAAGGCGACGTCATCTTGTCGATCAACGGACAAGAGATCAGACGAATGCACGATTTGCCGTTGGTCGTCGCCGAGACGCCGATCGGGCGAGTCGCCGCGGTCACGGTGTGGCGCCGAAACGCCGCGCTGGCCCTGCGGCCGGTAATCGGCGAAATGCCGGTGAACCCAGCCGTCGCGGCGTTGAGCCAAGAGGAATCCGGCGGCCGGCCGTCGGCGGGGGCAATCACCGCGCCCGTGCCGGTCTCGCTCTCGTCGCCGGCGAGTGGCTCGACGCTACCTATCTGAAGCAGCGCGAGGGCGGCCGCATCGTCTCGGTTGCCGCAATAATTGCTGTGGCGGTTAACGCCGATGGCAGACGCGAGATCGTTGGGCTGCACATTGGCCCGTCGGAGGCCGAAACCTTCTGTCGAGCTTTCTGAAGAGCTTGGCGCGCCGCGGCTTGCGCGGGATCAAGCTGGTGATCTCGGATGCTCATGAGGGGATGAAAGCGGCGATTCGCCGGGTGTTCGGCGCGGCGTGGCAGCGCTGCCGCGTGCATTGGATGCGCAACGCTCTGGCGCATGTGCCGAAGACCCAGCAGAGCATGGTGGCGGCGGCGCTGCGCCAGGCCTTTCTGCACCCCGATCGGGCCCAGGCCAGCGCCATGCTGCGCCCTGTCGCCGACCAGTTGCGGCAGAAATGGCCGAAGCTCGCCCGCCTTCATCGACGACAGCGAGACCGATGTGCTGTCCGACCTGGATTTCCCCGAGCAACACCGCAGCAAATTACACAGCACCAACCCGCTCGAGCGCCTCAACAAGGAGGTCTCGAGCGCCTCAACAAGGAGGTCAAGCGGCGCGCCGATGTCGTCGGCATCTTCCCCAATGAGGCCGCCGTCATTCGGCTGACTGGCGCGGTATTGCTCGAGCAAAACGATGAGTGGCAGCTGCAGCACCGCTACATGCAGGTTGAGGTCATGACCGAACTGGCTACGGCCGCCGCCACCGATCCCCGGCAGATCTCGTGCGCGGCCTAGCCAATCTTAAGCGATCCACTGCGCCGTCGAACGGCATGGATGCCAAAAGCGCGGCCGCAGTGCCGCTGTCAAGCCGCGCAGCGGTGCGCCGAAGGCGCAGGGCTTGATAGCGGCGCTGCGGCGGCAGCACAATCCGCCATGCCGTCGATCGCGTTCCCTGCTGCCACCGCCGCCGACCGCCGATTACTTTCCACCAAAGCCGCTGCACCCGCGGTGCCTCAGCTTCAGCCTCGAATCTCCACTAGCTTGACGGACGTGACCGTCATCATCGGCAGTATCCGCCGCCGTGGTGTTCTGTTTGTGCTGGCCTGCCTCCCCGACGGCAGTCGCGCGCTGATTCCGGCCCACTGGACTGACTGGGACGAAGGTCATTGTGGCGGCGTGCGCGCTTGCCGGGAAGCCAGCGTCGGCTCGCGTGCTCTGAGCAGCTTGGCGATTTGCTTCAGTTGCGCCATCTCGTCGACACTCTCCGCGGCCGATCGATCGGGGTCGGCACCGCCACAGAAAGGGTGCCGTCGTGCAACTGAACCTGGCTTTTTTCGACCCGCCCGTTCCATCGGTGAGTCCTCTTTCGGAGAGCCTCGCACCGAGCCTGTGGGAACAGCTCGACGAGCCCGCGCGCTGCGCTGCCCTCGAGATCCTGGCGCGCCTGATTGCCCGCATGCTGGTGGCGGCAGCTAACGAGGCGAGCCATGAATGAGCGCGCCAAAATCACGGCGAGCCATCTCGCGCGCCATGCGCCGTCTATCTGCGTCAGTCGAGCGCCGCTCGCGAGCCTAGGCGGTCGGCGGGAAACCGGTTATCACCGTGCCGCAGATAATGACGAGGGGCCAATGTCGAGTTTGGTCAGCGAAAATACCGTGGCTTTCGTAAAAGGTGTGGCGGCCGAAGCGCGGCGAGTTGAGACGCCTTGCGGGGACGGTCACATGATTTGGCATGTGTGGGGAGACGGGCCGCCGCTTGCATTGTTGCACGGCGGCTATGGCTCGTGGACCCACTGGATCCGCAACGTGCTGCCGCTGTCGCGGACTTTCACCGTGGCGGCGCCAGATCTGCCGGGCCTGGGCGAGTCGGCTACACCGCCCGAGCCGCACACTGCGGAGGGATTGGCCAGCATCGTCGTCGAAGGACTCGAGCTTGTGTTTCCAGAGTTCGCTGGTCTGCACATCGCCGGCTTTTCTTTCGGCGGCGTCCTCGGTGGACACGTTGCCGCCCAACTCGGCGATCGCGTGCGAGCCTTTACGATCGTCGGGTCGAACGGTCTCGGGCTGGTTCGACAACCGACCGCGCTACGGCGGCTGCCGGAAGACGCCTCGGAAGCCGAGGCGCTCGCCGTCGCCCGTCATAATCTCGCGTCACTGATGATCGCCGACCCAGGGAATATCGACGAACTCGCGGTCTACATCCAGGCGCAGAATGCACCGCGGGGCCGCGTGAAGAGCCGCAGGTTCTCACGCGTGGACACGCTCGCGCGGGCGCTACCGCTCATCATGGCGCGCATCGACGGGATCTGGGGCGAGCGCGACGCGACCGCCTACCCCCATCTCGACGATCGCGCCCGCACATTGCGAAATGTCCAACCAGGCGCCCGGTTCGAGGTGATCCCGGGAGCGGGGCATTGGGCCCAATACGAAGCGGCCGATCGGTTCAACCCGCTTCTCCTGGAGATCGCCGGTCGGGGCAGCGCGGCCCGAGAAGAATAAAATGACACCGAAAATACCCTCGCGGCCATCGGCAAAGTGGCGGTTGTGAGGTGGCCCTCGCGGTGATGGCTTGCGTTACCCATCTGAAGCACACGATCGGCTCGGTCATCACCGTCGATGCCGCGCGGCACCTTTAACGCCTGGAAAAGGCTCCGGACGAAAGAGTAGCGGCATGGGCAGTATCACCCGGCAACGCGACATCATCGATCGCAGAGCTTTGGCCGAACAATTGTCCGTTGCAGCATGCTCGGTAAAGGCATCCGGGCTCGATCGAAGTGGGTTCGTCGCGCCTCTCAAGGCGGCTCTGACGGCGGGGCGCGCCGAGATCCGTCGCCGCTTCGAGGCGACCGGCGATGGCGCAGCGACGGTCCGCGAGCAGTGCTTCTTGATGGACCAGCTAATCCGCGCCCTGTTCGATTTTGTAACTCAAGAAATCTACCCCCTCCCCAACCCGACCGCGGGCGAGCGGCTAGCAATTGTTGCAGTGGGCGGCTATGGGCGCGGCGAGCTCGCGCCCTATTCCGATATCGATCTCCTCTTCCTACTGCCGTACAAGCGGACCCCGCACACTGAGCAGGTCGTCGAATATCTGCTTTACCTGCTGTGGGATCTCGGCCTCAAGATCGGTCAAGCGACCCGATCAGTCGATGAATGCCTTCGTCAGGCGAAATCAGATCTGACGATCCGCACGGCACTGCTGGAGGCTCGCTATCTCTGGGGCGATCAGGCGCTCTTTCACGAGTTCAAGAAACGCTTTGATTTGGAAATAGTAAAGGGCAGTGCAGCACAGTTCGTAGCAAGCAAGCTCGCCGAACGTGACGCGCGGCACCAGCGCGTCGGCGACAGCCGTTACCAGCTCGAGCCGAACATCAAAGAGGGTAAGGGCGGGCTCAGAGACCTGCACACATTGTTCTGGATAGCCAAATACATTTATCGCACCGACGATGTCGGCAAGCTCGTCGAGTTGGGCGTGTTGTCGGCGGAGGAGTCCCGCCGCTTCGATCGTGCCCAGAAATTCTTGTGGACGGTTCGTTGCCACATTCACTATCTCGCCGGCCGGGCCGAGGAGCGGCTGACCTTCGACCTCCAGACAGAGATCGGCCGGCGGATGAATTATACGGATCACGCCGGCAGTCGCGGCGTCGAGCGCTTCATGAAACACTATTTCCTGGTGGCCAAGGATGTCGGTGATCTGACCCGGATCTTCTGCGCCATTCTCGAAGCCGACCAAAAGCACCAACGCCAGCTGTCATGGGTTCGATGGGGGAGCGCGCGCCGGGTCCTTGGGGGCTTTGTTGTCGACGGTGAGCGATTGACTATTCCGTCACAGGATTTTTTCAAAAGAGATCCGGTGGCGTTGCTCCGGCTCTTTCGTGTGGCGCAGCAGCATGAACTCGACATCCACCCACGCGCCCTGCGTTCGGCTAGTCAGTCACTCAGGTTAATTAACCGGAAGCTCCGCGAGGATCCCGATGCAAACCGCCTTTTTCTTGAAATCCTGACCTCGCGCCAGGATCCGGAAACGGCATTGCGGCGGATGAACGAGGCCGGAATTTTTGGCCGCTTCATCCCCGATTTTGGTCGTGTCGTGGCTCAGATGCAGTATGACATGTACCACGTCTACACGGTCGACGAACACACGCTTTTCGCAATCGGCATCCTGCACAAGATCGAGAGCGGGCTCCTCAAAGAGGAGCTGCCGCTGGCCACCCAGCTGATGCCGACGATCGTATCCCGCCGTGCTCTCTATCTCGCGGTGCTGCTCCACGACATCGCCAAGGGCCGGGGCGGCGATCACTCGGAAATCGGCGAGCAAATCGCTCTCAGGCTCGGCCCGCGCCTCGGACTCAGTGCTCAGGAGACCGAGACTGTGGCCTGGCTGGTGCGCTGGCATTTGTTGATGAGCAGCACCGCCTTCAAGCTCGACATCGGCGATCCGCAGACGATCGGCAACTTTGTCGAGCGCGTGCAGTCTCCGGAGCGACTGAAGCTGCTTTTGGTGTTGACCGTGGCCGATATCCGCGCTGTCGGTCCGAAAGTATGGAACGGCTGGAAGGCGGCCCTGTTGCGTGAGCTCTGTCTTCGGGCAATCGAAATGATCTCAGGCGGGCTCAGCGGCGAAGGCCAGGACGCTCGTGCAGCAGCGGCTCAGGCCGCGGCCCGCCAGTTGCTGCCCGATTTCAGCGAAGCAGAATTCGCGGCGTTTGTCAGTCGCGGTTACTCGTTTTACTGGCTGTCTTTCGATCCTGCCACGCATGCCCGCCATGCGCGCTTGATGCGCGAGGCAGAGGCGAGCGGCGCGCCTCTGACCGTTGAGAAGCGTGTCGATGTCCATCGATCGGTAACCGAAATAACCCTTTATACAGCGGACCATCCCGGCCTTTTTTCCCGCATTGCCGGCGCGCTGGCGGTCAGCGGCGCCAATATCGTCGACGCCAAGATCATGACGATGTCCAACGGCATGGCGCTCGACACCTTCTGGGTGCAGGATTCGGCCGACGGCGCGTTCGACCGCCCGGACAAACTCGCCAAGCTAGCGGTTGTTTTCGAGAATGTGCTGACCGGCGATTTAAAGCCGCACCGGGAACTCGCCCGCCCACCGGCCTTTCCAAGCCGAACCCAGGTCTTCACCGTAACGCCTCGCGTCCTCCTCGACAACAAGGCAAGCGGCTCGCACACCGTCATCGAAGTCAATGGCCGAGACCGACCGGGACTCTTATTTGAGCTGACCCGCGCGCTGACCGGTCTCAACTTGCAGGTCTCAAGCGCGAAAATCTCGACTTACGGCGAAAAGGTAGTAGACGTCTTCTACGTAAAGAATTTATTCGGCCATAAAGTCGAACATCCAGCAAAGCTCGCCGAAATCCAAAGAGCGCTCGAGGTAGTTCTCGCCAAGGGCAACGAGCCTGCTCTTACGATGGCTAGCCGTGAACCGGCGGCGGCGGAATAACGCTACTCGCGCAAATCTTCGAAAAACTCCTTCACCCGCGCGAAGAAGCCTTCGGTTTCGGGGTGGGTCCCGGCATGGTCGCCGGCCTTTTCGAATTCGCGCAGCAGTTCCTGCTGGCGCTTGTTCAGATTGACCGGGATCTCGACAATCGCTTCGATAAACATGTCGCCGCGCGCGGGTGAGCGCAACACGCTCATGCCCTTTCCTCTGAGCCGGAACTGGTGACCCGATTGAGTGCCGGGGGGCACCGTGACGCGTGCTCGGCTGCCGTCCACACTCGGGACCTCGATCGAGCCGCCGAGAGCTGCCGTCGTGATAGAGATCGGAACCCGACAATAGATGTTGGCGCCGTCGCGTTGAAAGATCCGATGCGGCGTTATCGTAATGAAGATGTAAAGATCACCTGTAGCGGCGCCACGCACCCCCGCCTCGCCTTCGCCGGCAAGCCGGATGCGGGTGCCATCCTCAACGCCAGATGGAATGTTGACTGACAATGTCTTTTCGCGGCGGGTCCGGCCCTGGCCCGCGCATGCCTTGCACGGATTGTCGATTACCCTACCTGCTCCCTGGCACGTGGCGCAGGGCCGCTCGATCGTAAAGAAGTTCTGTTGCGCGCGCACCCGCCCTCGGCCGTGACACGTCGGGCAGGTGATCGGCCTCGATCCCGCCTCAGCGCCGTTGCCTTTGCATTGGTCACAGGCGACCAAGGTTTGCACTCGAACCGTCGTTTGCTTGCCGCGAAAGCTTTCCTCGAGCGAGATTTCCAGGTTATAGCGCAGATCGCTGCCGCGGCTCGGTCCGCCTTGGCCGCGCCGCCCACCGCCCATGAACTCGCCGAACATCTCGTCGAAGATGTCGGCAAACCCTCCGGAAAAGCCGAAATCGCCCGGGCCGCGCCCACCCCCTTGCTCAAAGGCGGCATGACCAAAGCGGTCATACGCGGCGCGCTTTTGATCATCCTTGAGGATGTCATAGGCCTCGCTAATTTCCTTGAATTTTTGTTCGGCGGTCTTGTCACTCGGGTTGCGGTCCGGGTGATGCTTCATCGCGAGTTTGCGATAGGCGCTCTTCAGCTCCTCGGGGCTCGCCGATTTAGAGACGCCGAGGACTTCATAAAAATCCTGCTTAGCCATGGTCGACTGGTATTCGCGAGAGAGTTTCCCCACCACGCGTCATCCCGGCGGATATTCCGCCGGGACGCGGGCCACTTTGCGGCACCTTCGTTGCGCCGATTACGCCGAGCCGCGCTTCTTCTGATCGTCGACCTCCTCGAAATCAGCGTCGACGACTTTGTCATTGCCGCCGGCAGCCCCGTGGGACGGTCCGCCTTGTGACGGTCCGCCTTGTGACGGTCCGCCTTGTGACATACCACCGTCGCCTGAGCCGGCCTGTTCGGCCTGCTGGGCCTTGTAGAGTGCTTCCCCGAGCTTCATCGAGACCTGGGCCAGCGCCTCGGTCTTGGCCTTGATTTGCCCGGCGTCTTCGCTGGCGAGGGTATCCTTTAAGGCTTGGATCGCCTGTTGTACCGCATCGCGGTCGGCTTGCGGAACCTTGTCGCCACTCTCGTTCAAGGTCCGTTCGGTCGTGTGGATCAATGCGTCGGCGTTATTCTTCGCTTCGACCAACTCGCGGCGGCGCTTGTCTTCCTCGGCATGCGCCTCGGCATCCTTGACCATACGGTCGATATCGACCTCTGAAAGGCCGCCCGAGGCTTGAATGCGGATCTGCTGCTCCTTGCCGGTTGCCTTGTCCTTGGCCGAGACCTGCACGATACCGTTGGCGTCGATGTCGAAGGTGACCTCGATCTGCGGCATGCCGCGCGGAGCGGACGGGATGCCGACCAAGTCGAACTGACCGAGCAGCTTGTTGTCCGCCGCCATCTCGCGCTCGCCTTGGAAGACGCGGATCGTAACAGCCGTCTGGTTGTCCTCGGCAGTGGAGAAAGTCTGGCTCTTTTTCGTCGGTATCGTCGTGTTGCGGTCTATCAGCCGAGTAAAGACACCACCCAACGTCTCGATGCCGAGCGACAGCGGCGTCACATCTAGGAGCAGGACGTCCTTGACTTCGCCCTTCAGAACACCCGCTTGGATCGCCGCGCCAACCGCCACGACCTCGTCCGGATTGACGCTACGATTTGGCTCCTTGCCGAAGAATTGCTTGACGGTCTCTATGACCTTGGGCATCCGGGTCATGCCGCCGACCAGGATGACCTCATTGATCTCCGACGCCTTGAGCCCTGCATCCTTGAGAGCGCTACGGCAAGGCCCGATTGTCCGCTGGATGAGGTCGTCGACCAGGGCCTCCAGCTTCGCCCGGGTCAGCTTGATGTTGAGATGCTTTGGCCCGTGCTGATCAGCGGTGATAAAGGGCAGATTGACGTCCGTCTGCATCGACGACGACAGTTCGATCTTGGCCTTTTCCGCTGCCTCCTTTAGTCGCTGGAGGGCGAGCCGATCATTGCGCAGATCGATTCCCTGCTCCTTACGGAATTCATCGGCGAGGTAATCGATGATGTTCTTGTCAAAGTCTTCACCGCCGAGGAAGGTATCGCCGTTCGTCGACTTCACCTCGAACACGCCGTCACCGATCTCTAGCACAGAGATGTCAAACGTGCCGCCGCCGAGATCGTAAACTGCAATCGTGCCGGTGCCCTTCTTATCCATGCCATAGGCGAGTGCTGCTGCGGTTGGCTCATTAATGATCCGCAACACTTCGAGCCCGGCAATTTTGCCGGCGTCTTTGGTCGCCTGGCGCTGGCTGTCGTTGAAATAGGCGGGAACCGTGATGACAGCTTCCGAAATCGTCTCGCCGAGATAGGCCTCGGCCGTTTCCTTCATCTTCTGCAAAATGAACGCGCTGATCTGCGAGGGCGCATATTTCTTGCCGCGGCTCTCGACCCAAGCGTCGCCATTGTCGCCGGGAATGATCTTGTACGGGACAAGATCCATGTCCTTCTTCACCATCGGATCGGTAAAGCGGCGGCCGATCAGGCGCTTGATCGCAAAGAACGTGTTCTCGGGATTGGTCACCGCCTGGCGTTTCGCCGACTGGCCGACCAGGCGCTCGCCCAATTCGGTAAATGCAACCATCGAGGGCGTCGTGCGCATACCCTCGCTATTCTCGATCACCTTGGCACTCTTGCCTTCCATCACGGCAACGCAGGAGTTCGTCGTGCCGAGATCGATACCGATGACCTTGCTCATGGACACCTCGTTCTAAAGCAGGACCGGGCGGCCCGGGGAAGCACCGTCCCGATCCCCCGGGAAGTGATTACAGCCATCCCCTCACTATGGCTGGGGTCTATATATGTGTCGCGTCGTGCCGCTACAACCATGCTGACTGTGGCTTGCAAGGCCAAAAATCCACCGGGTTCAAGCGGGTTCCGGCGGCTTGGGGCCGCCCTTGGCGACGCCGACCATTGCCGGCCGCAACAGGCGGTCATGAAGCACATAGCCGGGCTGCAATACCTCGACGACCGAGCCGGCCGGGTGGTCCGGCCGCTCGGCCTCAAAAATCGCCTGGTGGAAATTGTGGTCGAAAACCTCGCCCTTCGGATCGATGCGCTTGATCCCGTGGCGCTCAAAGACGCCCAACAGTTCGCGCTCCGTCGCCGCAACCCCGGCAAGGAGGCTGCGCGTACGTTGGTCCTTCGCCTCTGATTCCGGCAGACTCTCTAGCGCCCTGCGCAGGTTGTCCGCCGCCGAGAGCAAGTCCTTGGCAAAACCAGCGATCGCATATTTCGATGCATCCTCTCGTTCGCGCTGCGAGCGGCGGCGCACATTTTCGGTCTCGGCGAGCGCGCGCAGCAACCGATCCTTATATTCGGCCAGTTCAGCCTCGAGATCGGCGGCTCGGGTCTCCTGCGACGCTCCCTCGGCTTCCGATTCGACAGGCGCCCCGGCGAGGCCGTCGATGTTGTTATTGGCGGCCTCGTCCGCAACGGCAAGCTTCTCCTGATCCTTGGTCGTCGTATCGTCCATGGTCTGTCCTATCCGATAAGTCGCCCGATCATCTTGGCGGTGTAGTCCACCATCGGGATGATGCGGGCATAGTTGATCCGAGTGGGGCCGATGACGCCGATCGCTCCGACGATCTGTTCGCGGCTGTTCTGGTAGGGGGCGATCACCATCGAGCAGCCGGCCACCCCGAAAAGACGGTTTTCAGCGCCGATAAAAATTTGGACGCCCTCGCCCTGTTTGCTGGCGTCGAGCAGACGCAGCATGGTCTGTCTGGTTTCGAGCATCTCGAAAAGAGTGCGCAACCTTTCGAGATCGGCGAGCGCGGTGACGTCTTCGAGCAGATTGGCCTGACCGCGCACGATTAGCGCGCTGCCTTCATCGCCGCCGGCCCAGTTGGCTAGGCCTGCCGCGACGAGCTTCGACGTCAACTCGTCGAGCTGGATCTTATTGGACGCGATTTCCTGCTCGATTTCCGACTTTGCCTCTTCGACCGTCCGGCCGATCAACCTGGCATTGAGATAGTTCCCGGCCGAGATCAGCGCGGCCGGAGGCAGGCCGGCCGGAACCTCGATAACCCGGTTTTCGACGAGCCCATCCTCGGTTACCAGCACCACGAGGGCGCGTCCAGGACCGAGACTGACGAATTCGATGTGTTTCAAGGGGCGGTCCTGGTTGGGCACCACGACGATGCCCGCGCAATGGGACAACCCAGACAGCGCGGTCGTTGCTTCCTCGAGCGCTTGCGGCAGGCTCTTCCCGCGGGCGACGCATAGGCTCTCGATGCTGCGGCGTTCATCTTCGGCGAGTTCCCCGATCTCGAGCAAACCGTGGACAAAGAGGCGCAGCCCAAGCTCGGTCGGCAGCCGCCCGGCCGAGGTGTGTGGTGCGTATAGAAGCCCTGCTTCCTCCAGATCCGCCATGACGTTGCGGATCGTCGCTGGCGACAAGTTCTGACCCAACCGCCGTGACAGGGTGCGCGACCCGATCGGTTCGCCAGTTGCGACATAGCCATCGACAATCAAGCGAAAGATCTCGCGGCTGCGTTCGTTGAGCTCGTTTATCGGGGAAGGTACGAGAGGTGGGGGCATGCGGAACCACATGTGATGATCCGTCTCACGGGCGGTCTCGCCCGCAGCTGCGGTCGATCCACGATTCATAGTCTGTGGATGTGGTCACCCGATGTTCGTCAACCAAGCCGGGCTGACCGGAGTACCGGCTGGTCAACCACGCGGCGGTCGAACCCAGCGACCGCGAATTTAGGAATAGCTTTGGCGGGCGTCAACTCGCAGGGAAACCGACGGGCGTCAAAGTACCGAATAGGGTCGGGATTCACAATGTCTTCTTGAACGCGGCTTCGTATGATTGGCCATTCGGGGTCGTCATTCGTCCGATCAGATCGGCGATTCCGGGGCGGAAAGCGAACTGCGTGCCGTCGGAGTTCTGAAATCTGAGCTCGCCGTCGCGGATGATTCCGGTGCCGTGCAATGTTCCGCCGGTGATCCGTGCGCTCGATCCGAGCGGCCCGTAGGCGTAGATGATCGCAGTGGTGCCGTCCGGATCGATATTCTCGACGATCAGCGCCGCGCAGGTATTGGCGTCCCAGGCCGCATCGCTCCAGGCCCCGAGAAAGCCCCGGTATGGCTCCGGAACCGTGGCGCGCTCGGCGATCCGGTAGGTTACGCTCTGGTCACAAAGAACCCGGCCCGGTTGCGGCTCGCCGGAGGTCGATGGCGCTTGAGCCCAAGCTGCGGCGGCAGACAGCGTGAGGCACGCAAGCATGGGAGCACGATGCATCATGGCGGGCACAGACGGCCTGTGGGTTACGGGTTAGACTTGACGTAACCCAGAGCGGTATCCGGTTTCGCGAGCACTGCCGGAGTGACGGCCTGCCGAGGGAGAGGCAGCCGTCGCGATCCCGCCCCCGCGAACGCGCCGGCCGGGGCGATTTCTTTGGCGAGCAGCCGCCGTGCAGCCTCGATAATAAAGATGATGCACCAATACTCATCCAAATAGGCCTGAGATGCGAACGCACCTGCAGTCGCATAGCCCACGAGCACCGCTTGCCCCATCCTTCCCAACATATTTGCCCAGGCGAGATCAGGCCGGTTGCGCGAATGACGGGTTAACCACGCGCAGTTTACCCAGGAATAGCCAAGGATCATCAAGAACAAGAAAAGACCTACCCAGCCATGCTCGGATAATGCGTCAAAGTAAATACTATGCGCCGCGCGAGGTTTTGTCATCCTGGTCAAATCGGTGCCGCGCAGCATGTTGTTCGTAACATTCGGCGAAAATGTCACCCTGAAGCCGCCCCCATTGATCGGATGAAGCTCGGCAATCCGAAGTGAAATTTTCCAGAGCCAGATCCGGCTCATTGCCAACTCATCGTCCTGATAGGTTTCTATCGTCCCCATCCGGTTAAACCACTTTTCAGGTGCGACGGCATAGATGGAAAAGGTGAGCGCAGCAATCAGCAGCCCGGTTGCGAACTTTGCGCGCGATCTAAGCCAGAAAACCACTCCCATCGCGCAGACCCCGACCAGTGCGCCTCGGGAATAGGTAAAGAACACCGCCAGAGTGACGAGAAATCCCATTAACAGCAACCCGCGACGTACATGCCTATTAGTGGCCAGTTGCCGCTGATAAAATATCAATGGCAACATTACTACGAGCCCGAGACCGAAGTCGTTGTTGCTCGCGAGCATGCCGCCATCCGGCCCGTGAATTTCGCCGCCGCCGTGCAGGATGCCGAAGAGCGCGCCCTTTACTCCCCAAAAACCGATGGTCAGTACGACTGTCCAGATCAGCTGGTTTACCCGTTCGCGCGTCGTCGTCAGCGCGTAGCCGACGAGACACATGAACAGAATCTTCTGGACGGTGATCCATTTGTTCCAGACATCATCAGCCGGTGCCAATGCGAACACTGAGGTAAACGTAGTCCATGCGGAAAACGACAGCGTCAGAATTACCAGCGGGGTGAGGGGGAGCTGCTTCGGTTCTGTTCGAGAGAACAGCCAGGCAAGACAGGTAACGGCGGCGATGACATAAGCATAATTGAGATAGGCAAAAGGTCCACCCCAGATCAGGGTATGGAAATTCCCGAGGGAAAATACATACCAGACTAGCACGCCAATAAACGGCGCCGCAAAAATGAAGGGCAGGCATGCAACGAAGGCCAGAAAAAACCCGAGGCCGCGCATCTATGAGGGACCTTCCGTGCGGGGCAAGGGAGGCCCGCCCTCTTCGTCTCGGGGAACGCGAGTTCGGGCCGTCATGCCTCGCCCGGCGCGCAACCGGCGCCGCAACAAGCGAACGAGTTCCATGAAGCCGGTCATCTCGGCGGCGAATTCGATCTCAGACACAGGCCCGCCATCGACTAGGCGCCGCAGCGCGAAGCGCGAGGTGTGGCTGTAGTTCAATCCCGGGTCGATCGTCGTGGCGCTCTTGACCCCCAATTCCGCCAGCCATTCTGCCTGGTGGAGACCATACACGCCGCTCGGATAACAGAAATGCTCCAATGGTCGCGAGACGGTGCGCTGAAGAAATCGGCGGTTTTCGGCAATTTCGGATTTCACCATCTCCCTGTCGTAAAGCGGCCATTGATGCCGGTGCGAGTGGAGCTGGATGTCGACGCCGGCCGCTGCGAGGCTGCGCAGCTGCTGTTCATCCATAACCTCGAACAGGTGCTGCCTTTCAATCTCATAAAAAGAGACGCCGAGCGCGGACGCCAGCTCCTTCAAGAACTCGAGGCGATCGCCCGGCGGCAACGCCGCGCCGAAGTTCTGTGTCGCTTCTTCGGCCTCTGCCGCCTCGCACTCCAGGTCGAAAGTTCCGATCCCGCGCGGCAAATGGATCAGATGCGGAGTGGCTCGCCAGAACAAGTAAGAAACGGTTACGGTATAAACCGGCATCCGGTTCTCGACATAATAAGTCGTTACATAGACCGTAACTGGAATTTTTAGTTCCCGAATGATCGGCAACCCGACCGTATAAACTCCGCGCCAGCCATCGTCCATGGTTATGACTGTGGCGCAGGGCGGGAGCCGGCCCGCGGCCAGAGCGTCCAGCGCATCTCGCAAAGGCAAAATCGGATATCGCTCCCGCCTCAAATATTCCACGCGCTTGCGAAAAAAATCGTCTCTAATAAAAAGGGTACTTCTGTACTTGTACTCCTCGGCAACCGCAAAGCCGTGGTAGCATATGATACGCAACCCGTGGCCCGTGACGTGGCGTGCGAGCCGGAAAAGTCCTAGAAACTTCATCAAGTATAGAACGAGCCGGATGATCGAGCGCGAAATTGGAACCGCGCTTGCGAAAAGTCCAATGCATATTGCGAGCGGCAGCCCGACTTGCGCGGAATCGTGCTTCATTCGCGTCTCGGCCGTTGCCTCATGCAGCTACAGCCGCGTGGTCGAAATACATACCGACTCGCACATTCGTATGTCGGAGGGTACGACTTGATACACGATTCTGATCCGGTATCCAAGGTGATCCGAAGGGAGTTAAGCATTGGTGTATTGCAATCTGACGGACATCATTTGCCCGCTTCAGAGCCTGGCGGGCCAAACGAGGCTAATTGATAGCCCTGGCTTCGCCGAGCGGCAGCCGATGAGAGGTGCTGACCTGTTTTTCGAGAAGCTCCTCTAAAAGGCGTTCCAGCTTGGCGTATTGATCGTCGCGGCCAAGGCCAAGGCTGACCGATGGATCGAGTTTATCAAGGCGGCCGGCGCGTTTGTCCTCGAACCATCTCTGTAATTGATCGCGAATTTTGACCGGGCTGTTGGCAACCAGCCCGGCGCTCCTCTCGATGACGAGCCGCGCCGCGATACCACGCTCATAGCCGATGAGCAGAATCGGCCTGCGTGCGTACAGATATTCGAATAGCTTGGCAGGCAGGTTGCCTTCGTCGCGCGGATCGCTCGATTGCAGCAACAGCAGAATATCGGCCTCCATCTGCAGTGCGAGCGCGTGCCGGTAAGGAACCCGCGGCTTGACAGCCACCGCGCTCTCGACCCGATGTGCTGCTGCCGCGTCGAGGACAGCATCGCCTGCGTCGCTGAAGAACTCGACGTTTATGCAAGTTCGTAGGTGATCAGGCAGCAATGCGATGGCGGAGAATAGCGCAGACGGATCTCGAAAGCCGCGGTAGATCGAGCCCATATACCGGATGGTCAGACTTCCCTCGGGGTCGGTTCGTCGCGCAAGCGGCGGGAAATCTTCTTCTGCGTACCCATTATATACTACGGTGACATCTTTTCCATGGCGCCGACGTAGTTGTTCCGCCCAAATCGGCGAAACGGTCACTACTCCCGCGGCGCCTCGTAAAATCCGCCTTTCCAGGATGGCATCGATCCGCCGGCGCCAACCGGGCTCGCTGTAATACGGGTTATCGACCCACAGATCGCGAAAATCGGCAACCCAGGGAACATTGTGGGCGCGGGCGAGCCGGCTGGCGACCATCAGCCCGGTGTTTGGTGGCGCGCTCGCGAAGATGATGTCGGGCTGCCATTCATTGATCAACTGCCGGCCTGCGGGAATGGCAGTCCTGACCCAATCGGCCCGCATGTCGGGAATGTGGATCAGCCCTAAATAGTGACGGCGAAAGGTTTGCCGAAGCGACCTCGCTGGAGGGCCATCTCGCGCGGGCGCGTCCTCGTGGCGGACCCCGGTGTGGAACGCTGTATGGCCGCGCAGCAAACGTGCCGCCCGATGGATCCAATGCTGGCGCTGACGAAACTCGGTATAAAATACCCGTTCCCGCGAGATCTCGAGCGGCAGGCTCCGGTCTTCGACGACGTCGGTTGCCAGCACGCGTACGTCATGGCCCCGCTGGTCGAGGTAGCGGGCGAGCTTGCCTACCCGTATCGCTCCGATGACATTCGAAGGCGGGAACGCAAAGCTGACGATCAAGACCCTCATTTGGGGCAGCCGTTTGGCCCGGATCTCAATCTTGGGTCACCGAACGCGCTTGAACACCAGCTGATGGCAGCCGTATGAACTGTTCTCGCGGATCTTGACCGGCTCGAAACCGTCACGCCGGTAAAAGTCAGTAATATCCCTGACAGATGCATATTCGTAGGGGTAGCCGCCGACCCAATCGATGACATCATTTAGCCAGCTCATCCCGCGCCCACTGCTCGCGCTGGTTAGCTCCCGAAAATATGTCCTCAACTCTCCCGAACGCAGCGAGCCAGCGAGCGCTCTCAGCTCTTGCGGCATCCAGACGTAAACGGCGTAAAATGGGCGAAGAATTTCCGGCAACGAGTTGTACCGGCGTTTCCGCTCCAGCCACGACCGGCTCACTGGGCCACAATCGTTGTAGATGGCGATGAACAGCAACCCCCCCGTCTTTACCATAGTTTTTACATTGGCCATCGCCTGCCACATCGCCCCGGTGTGGTGCAGGACACCCCAAGAATAAACGACGTCGAATTGGCCGAGCCCCGCGAGATACTCTGTATCGAGCACCGAACCCTGCTCGATAATCCAAGACGGGTCGTCCGGCAGGTAGCGGCGGCGCAGCTCCTCGGTACAGGCGACGCTTTGACCGTCGTAGTCGAATGAGGTAACCATGGCCCCGAGGCGGCAGGCGGCGAGCGAGGACAGGCCCGACCCGCTCCCGATATCCAAAAAGGATCGGCCCGCGAGCGATTTTTCTCCAAGAAATTCTGTCAAGTTCTTTTCTGCTTCGGCGATCCGGGCCTCGTTCAACCGTTTTAAGAAACTCGTCCAGTTCCGGCCAAAACGGAAGCGCCTGCCAGCGGTTACCTCGCGCTCATGCTGCGTGGCAATGTTGTTAATGGCCGACATGCCGGTCCATCCGTTCTGCTGCCATTGACGAAGATCAAGTTCTGTTGATAGCTATCATCGCCCGTCTATCTTCATCCTCGATTAATGAGCCTCGACATCGGCCGGTTGTCCAAAAAAATCAAAGCAGATTGACCTTCGCACTGATGTTCCGGAGATACACGAAGGGCGGAAGTTCTACAAGGCTGGGCCGTCGCCGTCACTGCCGGGCACTGGCGTGGAGCAACGGCCGCCGCAGCCCGGTCGGTGACTTGGCGGCCTCGAACACTGCAACAGCCCGTCCGCGCGGGGATCTCTCAATTGGTCGGTCCAAGATGGCTTGCCAAGCGGCGAGTGAAGCTCGTTTGGGCTGACGGCTATGGCGCCTTGCGCGCCACCAGCAAACAGCTACTGCCGAAAGCCATCCGCCCGCCCCTGGCAATCCGCCGCGCCTCCAAATCGAGAATTCCGTCGACTGCGCTGGCGGTAATGCCGGCGAGATTGTGAGCCGCCGCGACGCTTTCGACCGTCGCGCTCTGCCGTTTCCCCAAGCGATACGGAATCGCCCGAAGCACGAGGATCGGAAGGAGCAGAAACAGAAATAAATAACTATGGTATTCCGTAATAAAACCGGCTCTTTCTAGCACGCGAGAGCACGAACCTACAGTATAGCGCCGAAAATGGCTTACAGCCAGATCCTCACTTGAGAAAAGAAAGTTGTAGCTCGGTACTGTGATATAGAGGCGCCCATCGACTTTCAGTACATCGCGAAAGCGGGCAAGCGTTCCGATATCGTCTTCGATGTGCTCGAGGACATCGAACAGGCCGACTGCCGCTATACTGGACGGTGCGAAGCCGATATCGTCGAAGCTGCCGCAAACCACATGCTCCAGACCGCGCCGATGCGCAATGAGCGCGCCATCGACGTGCGGTTCGACGGCGATGACCTCAAAGCCTGCATCCCGCAGACCTGACGCAACAAACCCGGTTCCGGCGCCGACGTCGACGATCGCCCCCTGGGGGGGATAGTGCGATACTGCTGCTACAATACAGCGGTTGCGGTGTCTGAACCAGAATGAACGTTGCTCGACATCGACGAAATGAGACAGCCCGCCTTCCGGATAGGAGATCTTTGAAAGGGTTTCGGGAACCCATAAGCCGTTCTCTTGCCTGCTCAACGAGTCGGGCAGCACATCGGGCCGCATTTGCGTCTCCCTCTCGCGTGGCTTTGGCGAAGCAATGACCCGCGAGGTCGGGTCACCAGCTTGTGAGGGATCCGGCTCAGCCAAATTCACAGCCGCTTTGGAGGCGGGCGCCGGGGGCGAACCTCGCGAATCGGAAACCGGGCCCGGTCTCCGGGCCGGGCGTGCCGTCGCCCCGGTCTCGCCAGATGGCGGCGATTGAGAAGGGCGGCTGTCCTCGAGCATAGCGCTGCGTTTGCATTACCTCCCGCCAGATCACCGCCAACAGCATGACCAGAAAGGAGGTAAATGCGATCGTGATCGGCGCCGAGATGGCTCTAGCAGGCTCGGCAAACCCTACAAGACTCGAAATGTACAGGATCGTTCCTGTAAGCAGACCGAGCAGACCGATATTCAACAATACCTGGGTCACCTTTTTGGAGTGGATCAGAAAATCCAAATTATACTGAATGAGTGAAATCAGATTCCATTTGCTGGCGCCGTAGCGGCGGCGGAATTGGGTGATCGGCAGTTCGATGCGGGAGCGCGCATTGATATAGAGCGCCGGAGTATTGTAATGCACGTAGCCGAACCCGTCGGTCATCATGTCGAGCAGCCGCGCGCTGAACAAGCGGTAGGCGCTTCCGAAATCCCGTATCTGCTCGCCTGTCAGGTAGCGGTTCACACGGTTGCCCAGCCAGGTGACGGCAAGACGAAAGTTAGTTTCCTCGCGGCGATCTCGATAGGTCGCGACAAGATCGTGACCGTTGGCGATCTCTGCGACGAGCCGGCGGATGTCTTGCGGGTCGTGCTGGAGATCGCCGTCGAGCATGACGATCCAATCGCCGCGCGAGACACTCATACCGGCACCCAAAGCCGCGACTTGACCGTAATTTCGGTAGAGTTCGACAATGCGAAGGCCGGGCGCGTGGCCGATCATGCTCTTCAAACAAGCGAGGGTGCGATCGGTCGATCCGTCGTCAACCATGACGATCTCAGAGGTGACCTCGATAGCGGAAAGCACGAGGGCCAGCTTGTCCAGCAGTTCGGGGATGACCTCCTCTTCGTTATACACCGTACATACGACGCTCAGCACGGGTCTCGCCGCTGGTGGCCGCGCTGAAGTTCGGAGCGCGGCGTTCGCCTCGACCGACAACTCCTGAGTCGCTCCGATCATCTCTGCCGCCTAGAGAATGCGGCCACGCAACGTGAGCTGGTTGATGCGCCGCTCCCATTCGAGAAGTGAACGATACCACTGGAGGGTGTAGCAAGTCGGATTTTCGCCGGCGATGTCGCCGCGCTCCAGCGCCTGCTTGATCTCGACGATTCCCTCGTGAACGCGGATCGACGGCTCGAAGCCGAGGCGCTGCATGATCTTCGCAAAGGACAGATTGTAGGTGCGTTTGTCCGGATCGTCGGGGATCCGGTGGACCGTCACATGCGGGATCACGTCGAGAACAAACTGGGCGAGGTGACGAATCTGATAATTCATCTCGTCGCTGCCGACATTGAAAATCTCGCCGGCGACCCGCTCCGCTTCCTCTTCCACGCCGAGAAGGAGAGCCTGAACGACATCGTTGATGTGGACAAACGGCCGCCACTGCTCGCCGGAGCCCATGATGTAAATCACCCGCTCCTTCCAGGCACGCAAGGTCATGATGTTGACGGCCAGGTCAAATCGCATGCGCGGTGCGAGACCGAACACCGTGGAATTGCGAAAGATCACGGTTTCGAACTCGGGACCCGCAAGGTTTCCCAACGCCTCCTCTACGCGCAACTTGCTTTCCGCGTAAAGAGACTGCGGCCTGCACTCGTCGTTCTCGGTCAACCGTTCGCGAACGCCGTGGCCGTAGACCGATGCAGAGCTCGAGTAGACGTATCGCCTGACGCCGGCCTCCTTTGCCAGCCGCGCCAAGCGCATGCCTCCCCCGCAGTTGATCGAGCGGGTCAGCTCGGGATCAATCTCGGCGGACGCGTCGTTGCTGAGCCCGGCGAGGTCAACGACGATCTCGACACCGTTCAAAATCTCCGGATCGAAGTCGCGTATGTCCTCGGCGATGACCGCCGCTCTCTCACTGAGCGCGATCCTGTCGACGCGGTCCTTGCCGAAGAAGAACCGGTCGAGGGCGACCAGAGAGTGACCGCGCTCGAGCAGCTTCTTGCAGAGCGGGACGCCGATGTACCCGCCGGCGCCTGCCACCAACACCTTCGCCATTGACTGTGAACCTCCGTCGGCTCGTCGATGTCGGCGGCGGGGCGACCTACCCGAATGCGCGCTTTACCCGTGGTGCAGCGTGGTGCACCTCGAGAAAGGCTTGCACGATCCCGTCGCACTCGTCCTCGGTCATGTCATTGTAGACCGGTAAGGCGAGCACACTGTAGGCACTCGCCTCGCTTCGCGGCAGCGAGACATCATGGCTCGCGGCATAGGCGCGCATATGGTGACACGGCGGGCTATAATACTTTCGAACATAAAGGTTCTCTTTGGCGAGCGCTGCCGCCACTTCATCTCGGTCGAGCCCGAACTCGCGTTCGTCGACGAGCACCGGGAGATAGAGCCAGATCGGGTCCTGGTCGTGTGGCGCCGGTGCGACCGTCAGACCCGGCAGTTTGGACAGGCCCTGACGCATCCGTGCGACCGCGCGCCGGCGCGTCAACGCTGCCTGGTCGAAACTCTTTAGTAGCTCGATCCCGATAAGCGCGCACACTTCGGTCAGTTTCGCATTTATTCCAGCCTCTTCGCAGTCGCCGTCGGGCAATTGGCCAAAATTGCGGATCGCCTTGGCCCGCGCGAATATTTCGGCGTCGTGCGTGCAGAGGCAGCCCCCTTCCATGGTCGTGAAGGCCTTGGTGGCGTGAAAGCTGAACATCTGAGCGTCGCCGAAGCCGCCAACCAGACTTCCTCCCACCCTACTGCCGAATGACGGGGCGCTGTCGAATATCACCTTGAGCCCGTTGCGCCGCCCGATCTCGGTCAGCCGGACGTAATCGCACGCGATCCCGTAAGCGTCGACGCCGAGAATGGCTACGGTTTTTGGTGTAAGTTTGCGCTCGACGTCGTCGGGATCGAGGCACAAAGACCCGTGCGCGGCGATATCCGCAAAGACCGGCTCCGCGCCACACCACCGCACGGCGTGGGGTGTTGCGGCAAACGTGAAGGAGGGTACGATGACCTCGCCGCGTTCGATGCCTGCTGCGCGCAGCATCGTCATCAGCGCCATCTGGCCATTGCAGAAGACCAAGGTCGGCACATCGAGATACTCTGACAATTGTCTCTCGAACTCCAAAACCCAATGTCCGCCGTTGGTCACTTGCCCCGATGCCAATGCGGCCTGGAACGGTGCGAGGAATTTGTCAACATCCGGAAACACTGGCCGTACGATCTGCAACGGGCGTTCAAACATCGGCGGCCCACCGACGGCGGCAATCGCATTGCGCATAAATTTAATTCAAGATTGACGGGGTTCAGGCTACTTTCACCGTATCACGCCAGTGTTGATGAGTCAACGCCGTGCCCGCGGGATAGATCATGTCGTCTTTACGCAGACTACCGATCGTAATCTTTGGATGCGGGGGCCACGGCCGCGTAGTCGCCGACACTCTCAAGGTCGCTGGCGCGCCCCTGGTGGGATTTTTGGACGATCGGCCGCCTGCTTCGTTTGTCAGCGAAATTCCGGTTCTAGGCGGCCGTGGCTGCCTCGAGGAGCCCGAATTTCTCAAAAACCATGAAATCCTGATTGCGATCGGCGAAGCCAGGGTTCGTCGGCAACTCGCTCTGCTGGTTCTCGACCGCGGCGGCCGTCTCGCCCGGGCGATCCATCCGAGTGCAGTCATCGCTTCGGATGTATCCATTGGAGAAGGTACCGTGATAATGGCCGGCGTCGTAATCAATACCGGCAGCCGAATAGGCCGTTTTGTCGTTGTCAACACCGGCGCAACCGTCGACCACGACAATTTGATCGAAGATGGCGTGCACATCTCTCCGGGCTGCCACCTGGCGGGCAATGTGATCTGCCGTGCAGACGCATTCGTCGGCACGGGGGCGAGCATCATTCCGCACACCGAGATCGGCACGCGGGCCGTCATCGGGGCGGGTGCAGCGGTAATTTCGGACGTGCCGTCCGATGCTCTAGCGGTAGGATGCCCTGCGGTCGTCAAGAGGCGTTCGGCGGACGGCTAGTGCTAGTACTGGGCGCTGATGACCACTTCGGTTGTCCCGCACTCCTTGATGCCGAGGGCCTCGGCCGCTTTAGCCGAGAGGTCGATGATGCGTCCCCTGTGGTAGGGACCGCGATCGTTAACGACCACTTCGACCGAGCGGCCGTTTTCCACATTTGTCACACGCGCCAGGGTTTCGAAGGGCAGCCATAAATGCGCGGCCGTCATGGCCTGGTCGTCAAAGGGTGTTCCGCTGGCGGTGCGGCGCCCGCGCCAGGCTCGGCCGTACCAAGAAGCGACGCCCCGCTGTCTGATGACGACGTCGCCGGTCTCAGTATCCTTTTTTGCGGTATCGGCCGCGGTGGCTTCGACCGACGCCGGCTGAGTGTCTCGATCCAACGCGACCTGCGCCTTTGCGTGAGTCAGCGCACCGCACAACATCAGCAAACCGGACGCGATAGTTCTCGCATCGCTCGTAATTCTCCGCAGGATCATGGTTCGGCACAGCTCCCCCCAGATGTGTCGGTTACAATCCGTTACCCAGACGTAACAGTATGGCAACGAGCAAAGTTGTCGCAGCAGATTGGTGACTGGGTTATTGATTGAGGTTGTAGTTGCTAGGACTATGAAGTCGAATACTAGTTATTTACTGTTCCGGCAGCGGAAGTAGACCTATTCTACCGGAAACTCGAGATTGAACGTTACACGCTATTAACTGCAGCGTCAGTTGCCGTCTTGGGCTTCGATGGGGTTCCGTGCTGCGCCGTCAGCCAACGACATAACGCCGCTCGCCAGTCGAGGGTTGATAAAAAACGGTGACCAAATTCCCGCTCTCCGGGTCGACAAAGCGCTCGTTTGTCAGCACCCAGTCCGGCCCGGGGCGCCTGGATGTCAGCCTCTTATAGCGCCAGCGCTCGACGACAAGTCCGAACAACATAAGGAGCCCCGGGACAGCAAGGCGCAAAGTTACACCGAGCGCGCAACCGGTGACCGCCAGCAGCCCCGCGGTAGCCAATAGGATGCCACAGACGACGAATAGAGCAGCCCGCAGCACCGACCGGCTCACGCCGCTTCGCGCTCGATGACGGCCGCCGTGCCGTAGGCGACGATTTCGCTCATCGTCTGACCGATTTCGGCGGAATCGAAGCGCATCATCAGCACCGCGTTGGCGCCCATCGCGGTCGCGTTTCTCACGAGCCGGTCGACCGCATGACGCCGCGCCTCTTCGAGCAGCTGGGTGTATTCGTGGATTTCGCCGCCCACGATTGAGCGCAGCCCGGCCATGATGTTGCCACCCAGCCCCCGGCTGCGCACCACGACCCCAAAGCATTGACCCTTCATCTCAGTCACCCGGTGACCGGCGACATTTTCCGTCGTAACCACGAGCATTGCCCTCTCCGACTCGGTCAGTCCCTCGGAGCTTAGTCGAAAACCGCAGCCGATCACCCGGATGCTGGCGCAATGCAACTGATAAGGATGACTGATAATCTTGAATGCTTACTAAATTGCAACCCTGCAATGAGCAAACGGTTGGTTGTGGGGGCCGGTAACGTGGCGCTAGGCTAGGGTTCGACGAAGAGGGAGAGGAATGGCGATGGCGGCGGGCAAGGACTGGAGCAAGTCGGTCGTCGAGGTAGCCGAGACAAAGCTGCATGTGGCGCGCGCCGGCAGCGGGCGCCCTGTCGTGGTGCTGCACCATGATACCGGCAGTCCCGACCGGCTCCCGTTTTATGACGAGCTGGCCAGCCATTTCGACGTGCTGGTGCCGCATCATCCGGGCTACGGCAAGTCCGAGCGGCCGCAATGGCTGCGCAACGTGCGCGACGTCGCGGTTATCTATCAGTGGCTGCTGTCCGATCTCGGGGTCGAGCGCGCCTCGCTGATCGGGCTCGGCTTTGGCGGATGGATCGCAGCCGAGATGGCGACGATGGCGCCGCGCGAATTCCACCGGCTCGTCCTCGTCGGAGCGATGGGCCTGAAGCCGCCCGAGGGCGATATCTTCGACCAGGCGATCGTCAGCTATCTCGACTACGCCCGCGCCGGATTTCACAACCAGGATGCCTTCACTAGGGTCTATGGCGAGGTGTCCACGGACCAGCTGGTCGACTGGGATCTGTGCCGCGAGATGAGCTTCCGGATCGCATGGAAGCCCTACATGTACAATCAGAGCCTGCCGCATTTGCTCGGCGGGGTGCGCGCTCCGGCGCTCGTCGTTTGGGGCTACGACGACAAGATCGTGCCGCGCAGCGCGGGAGAACGTTACGCCGCCCTGCTCCCGAAGGCGCGGTTCGAGCTCGTGCGCTCTTCCGGGCATTGCGTCGAGATGGAGCAGCCGGATCAGCTCGCGCGCCTCGTCCGGACCTTCGTCGAGGAAGACTAACGAAGCCGCCGGGGCGATCTCGGCCAAGGAGGAAGCCATGTTTGTCATGTACTTCACAGAGCAGCCGATGTCGACCTACCCGGCCGATGTCGGGCTTGAAGTCGGCCATACCGCGCTGATGTTCTCGAACAAGCATTTCGATCCGGTCGCGGGCAGCCGGCTCTATAACGAATATCTCGAGCATTACATCTACGCCGAGGAACAGGGCGTCGAAGGCTTCATGCTCAACGAGCACCACAACGCGCCGTTCTGCATGCAGGCGAAATGCAACATCTTTGCCTCGATCCTCGCAGCCGCGACCAAAAAGGCGAAGATCGTCTTGCTCGGCAATCCGCTGCCCTTGGCCGAGAACCCGGTCAGGCTCGCCGAGGAATTGTCGATGATCGACATGATCTCGAAGGGCCGCCTAGTCCCCGGCATCGTGCGCGGCGGTGGCCAGGAGTTGCTCGCCGCCGGCGTCAACCCGGCCTACAACCGCGAACGCTTCCAGGAGGCGCATGATCTGATCGTCGCCGCCTGGACGCGCCAGGGGCCGTTCCGCTGGGAGGGCACGCATTACCAGCACCGCGTCGTCAACCCGTGGGCGGTGCCGTTGCAGAAGCCCTATCCGCGCATTTGGGTCCCCGGCGTACTGAGCCAGGAGACGATCATCTGGGCGGCGCAGCAGCGCTATCCCTATATCGCGCTCAACACCTCGATCGAGGCGACCAAGAAGATCTGGGAGCTGTACGACAAGGTCGCGCTCGAGACCGGCTACGAGGCGGGCCCCGAGAACCGCGGCTACCTGCAGCAGGTGCATGTCTCCGACAGCGAGGAAAAGGCCGAGAAGAACGCCCGCCAGTTCCTGTGGATGCAGGGCGAGTTCACTGGCCTGGCGCACCCGGTGTGGTCGAACCCGTCGGGCTATTTCTCGCCGGCGCTGCGCCGCAACTTCGTCGAGTTCGCGGTTGGGCGCGCCGAGAACCCGCGCGGGCGCCCGACTTTTGAGCAGCAGGTTGCCGACGGGCGCGTCTTCTTTGGCACGCCAAAGACGGTCATCCCCAAATTGCGCCGCGTGCTCGAAGAGACCCGGCCGAGCATTTACGGCATCTGGGGCAATGACGGCACGGTCAGTAACGAAGATGCGCGGACCTGTATCCGCCTCCTCGGCCAGGAGGTCATGCCGGCGATGCGCGAGATCGGCAAGGAACTCGGTTTGACCGACCCGTTTGAGGCGAACGCTCCGGTGCATCTGCGCTACTCGACCGACTTGAAGCAGATGCCGCAAGCCGCGGAGTAGGGCAGCGGGCGGGGGTTCCGCATTGGCTGAACCCCCGCTGTCAGGGGAGGACGCATTGACGATGAGGACAGCGGTCGGGCCCGAGAGTGGGCCAATTTCGTGGTGGAAGGAGCCGACGAAGGACCAGTGGTACGCGTGGGTGGCCTCTTGGCTCGGCTGGATGTTGGACGCGTTCGACTTCACGATGTTCCTGCTGATCATGGTGCCGATCTCGCAGGAATTCGGCGTCCCGCTGACCGAGGTCGCGTTTCTGCTGAGCGTGACCTTGTGGCTGCGGCTGGTCGGTGCGGTCGGCTCGGGATGGCTGGCCGACCGGATCGGGCGCAAGACGCCGCTGATGATCTCGATCCTGTGGTATTCGATCTGCAACTTCATCGCCGGCTTCTCGCCGACGTTTGGATTTCTCTTTCTGTTCCGCGCGCTGTTGGGCATTGGTATGGGGGCCGAGTGGCCAGCCGGCGCGGCCCTGGCGATGGAGTTGTGGCCAGCACGCTCCCGCGGCTTCATGAGCGGGCTGCTGCAGGGCTCGTGGAGCCTCGGATTCCTCCTGGCCAGCCTGATCTATGGGCTGGCGTTCCATGCGATCGGCTGGCGCGGCTTGCTGATGATCGGCGTCCTTCCGGCCCTTTCAGTAGTCTATGTGCGCTTTTTCGTGAAGGAGCCGCCGGTCTGGCAGGAGAACCGCCGGCGTCAGCGCGCCGAGAAACGTGAGGTGCACGTTCCACTCTTCAACATCTTCAAGCCCGGCCTCCTCGGCAACACATTGACCGCGTGCTGGTGGATGGCGAGCAGCTTCCTCGTCTACTACTCGATCAATGCCCTGTTCGCGACGCATCTGCAGAAAGACTTGAATTTGAGCCCGGCGCTGGTCGCGACGCCGGTCGCATTGGCGAACCTCGCGGCATTTCTGGCGCAAGGCTTCTGGGGCTGGTTCGCCGATCGCTTCGGCCGACGCTGGTCGATGATCATCCCTGCGGCCATCGCGATCTTCGTCGCCCCCCTCTATCTGCTGACCGCGGACTTCACCTGGATCGCCGCAGGCTTCGTCCTGCAGGGCTTCTTTGGCCAGGCGATCTATGGCCAGAACCCCGCCTATCTTTCCGAGCGCTTTCCGACCGAGGTCCGGGCGACGGCAAGCGCCTTCTGCTATCACCAGGGAGCGAT
>CAVSZA010000055.1:0-103538 GCA_963732095.1 uncultured Alphaproteobacteria bacterium | reverse complement strand
CAACCCGAAAGGGAGCTAGCCGACCACGGTAAGGTCAGCGACTGGGGTGAAGTCGTAACAAGGTAGCCGTAGGGGAACCTGCGGCTGGATCACCTCCTTTCTGGATGCCAGAGGACAGGGATCAGGTATCAGGGATCAGAACTGATGCCGGGGCCGCCTCAGGCTTTCCACAATCGCCCGGGACCGGGTGGGGTTTGTAATTTCTGATTACTGATCCCTGATACCTGATCCCTGGCATGGCCGCCGTCTGCGCATCCCTTCTCCCGAGCGTCGGCGAGCGCTCGCTCTGCTGATGTCACGCAGGGCTAGTAGCTCAGCTGGTTAGAGCGCGCGCTTGATAAGCGTGAGGTCGGAGGTTCAAATCCTCCCTGGCCCACCAGGGATCAGGCATCAGGGATCAGTAATCAGCAGTTCTGATCCCTGATTCCTGTCTTCTGATCCCTGGAAAGGGGGTGTAGCTCAGCTGGGAGAGCGCCTGCTTTGCAAGCAGGAGGTCATCGGTTCGAATCCGTTCACCTCCACCACCCCGGGCACCACCGGCGTTTGGAGAAGATCAGGAGACACCGTCCGGGGCGACCCGGGCGGGGGTGTTGTTTGAAGGGTGAAGAGAGAGTTTGTCATGTGACCGAGGCGGACGCGCCCGGCGCAAATGCGCTGGATGTGTCCGAAGAAGTGTCTTCATGTGAGGCCGCTGTGTGTGGGGTTTTGCCCCTGTGCGCGGCGGTGTTGTGCGGCGGAACGCAAGTTCCGCCGGGGATCAAGCGCAAGTAAGGGCATCTGGTGGATGCCTTGGCACTGAGAGGCGATGAAGGACGTGGCACGCTGCGAAAAGCCCGGGGGAGATGCGAGCGATCGGTGATCCCGGGATCTCCGAATGGGGCAACCCACCCGGTAACGGGTATCACGATTTGAATTCATAGGGTCGTGAGGCAAACCCGGCGAACTGAAACATCTCAGTAGCCGGAGGAACAGACATCAACCGAGATTCCGCAAGTAGTGGCGAGCGAACGCGGAACAGGCCAGTGGCATGGGTTTTTGGTACCGGAAGCGCCTGGAAAGGCGGGCCGCAGCGGGTGACAGCCCCGTACGGGAAACCGGGATCCATGTCCTCGAGTAGGGCGGGACACGTGCAATCCTGTCTGAAGATGGGGGGACCACCCTCCAAGCCTAAATACTCCTCAGTGACCGATAGTGCACCAGTACCGTGAGGGAAAGGTGAAAAGCACCCCGACGAGGGGAGTGAAACAGTTCCTGAAACCGGATGCCTACAAGCAGTAGGAGTTTCAGGGATCAGGTATCAGGCATCAGGGATCAGAACCGCTGGCAGAGATGCTGGCGGCTGCCCAGTGAGGCGCGAGCCTCGCAGCGGCAGTTCTGATACCTGATCCCTGTGATCTGATCCCTGGAATGACTGCGTACCTTTTGTATAATGGGTCAGCGAGTTGGTCTCAGTAGCAAGCTTAAGCCGTTAGGTGTAGGCGCAGCGAAAGCGAGTCCGAAATGGGCGCGATCCCGGATCTTGGTCCGGGATGAAGTTACTGGGATCAGACCCGAAACCGGGTGATCTAGCCATGGGCAGGTTGAAGGTGCGGTAACACGCACTGGAGGACCGAACCCACTACTGTTGCAAAAGTAGGGGATGACTTGTGGCTAGGGGTGAAAGGCCAATCAAACCCGGAAATAGCTGGTTCTCCGCGAAATCTATTGAGGTAGAGCGTCGACTGCTCACCGCCGGGGGTAGAGCACTGGATGGGCTAGGGGGGCGCGAGCCTTACCAAACCTAACCAAACTCCGAATACCGGCGAGTGGAGGTCGGCAGCCAGACGGCGGGTGCTAAGGTCCGTCGTCGAGAGGGAAACAGCCCAGACCGCCAGCTAAGGTCCCCCAGTCGTGGCTAAGTGGGAAAGGATGTAGGACGGCCAAGACAACCAGGAGGTTGGCTTAGAAGCAGCCATCCTTTAAAGAAAGCGTAATAGCTCACTGGTCTATCCAGCTGTCCCGCGCCGAAAATGTAACGGGGCTCAAGCCACGCACCGAAGCTGCGGATGTCAGAAGACAGGGATCAGGAATCCCAGAAGACAGGCATCAGGAATTAGTTATCAGAAGTTCTGATCCCTGATTCCTGGTTTTCTGACCACTGATCCCTGATCCCTGTCTTCTGACGTGGTAGCGGAGCGTTCCGTAGGCCGGCGAAGCGGGCGCGCGAGCACCCGTGGAGGTATCGGAAGCGCGAATGCTGACATGAGTAGCGATAAACAGCGTGAGAAACGCTGTCGCCGAAAGTCCAAGGGTTCCTGCGCAAGGTTAATCCGCGCAGGGTTAGCCGGGCCCCTAAGGCGAGGGCGAGAGCCGTAGCCGATGGGAAGGGGGTTAATATTCCTCCGCCTGCCGGAATGTGACGAAGGCCGAAAGTCGTTCGCTCTTATTGGATTGAGCGGGCGGCCTGGGACTTCCGGGAAACAGCACCGGCACTAAAGACCGTACCCCAAACCGACACAGGTGGACTGGTAGAGCATACCTAGGCGCTTGAGAGAACGGTGTTGAAGGAACTCGGCAAAATGCCCCCGTAACTTCGGGAGAAGGGGGCCCCGTCCTCGGGCAACCGGGGATGGGGGGCACAGACCAGGGGGTGGCGACTGTTTACTAAAAACACAGGGCTCTGCGAAGTCATCCAGACGACGTATAGGGTCTGACGCCTGCCCGGTGCCGGAAGGTTAAGAGGAGGGGTGCAAGCTCTGAATTGAAGCCCCGGTAAACGGCGGCCGTAACTATAACGGTCCTAAGGTAGCGAAATTCCTTGTCGGGTAAGTTCCGACCTGCACGAATGGCGTAACGACTTCCCCGCTGTCTCCAACACCGGCTCAGCGAAATTGAATTCTCCGTGAAGATGCGGAGTTCCCGCGGTCAGACGGAAAGACCCCGTGCACCTTTACTACAGCTTTGCAGTGGTGTTAGGGAAGGTATGTGTAGGATAGGCGGGAGCCTTTGAAGCCCTGGCGCCAGTTGGGGTGGAGGCACCCTTGAAATACCGCCCTTATCTTCTCTGGCATCTAACCGCGGCCCGTCTATCCGGGTCCGGGACCCTGCATGGCGGGTAGTTTGACTGGGGCGGTCGCCTCCCAAAGAGTAACGGAGGCGCGCGATGGTGGGCTCAGGCTGGTCGGAAATCAGCTGTGGAGTGCAATGGCACAAGCCCGCCTGACTGCGAGAGCGACAGCTCGAGGAGAGACGAAAGTCGGCCATAGTGATCCGGTGGTCCCGTGTGGAAGGGCCATCGCTCAACGGATAAAAGGTACGCCGGGGATAACAGGCTAATGACGCCCAAGAGTCCATATCGACGGCGTCGTTTGGCACCTCGATGTCGGCTCATCGCATCCTGGGGCTGGAGCAGGTCCCAAGGGTATGGCTGTTCGCCATTTAAAGCGGTACGTGAGCTGGGTTTAGAACGTCGTGAGACAGTTCGGTCCCTATCTGCCGTGGGTGTTCGAGACTTGCGAGGCGCTCTCCCCAGTACGAGAGGACCGGGAGGGACGCACCTCTGGTGTACCGGTTGTGGCGCCAGCCGCACCGCCGGGTAGCTATGTGCGGACGGGATAACCGCTGAACGCATCTAAGCGGGAAACCCTCCTCAAAACCAGGTCTCGCCGAGAGCCGTGGAAGACCACCACGTCGATAGGCCGGAGGTGGAAGCGGGGCAACCCGCGCAGCTGACCGGTACTAATCGCTCGATTGGCGCTTGAACCCAAGCCGCCGCGCATAGCGGCAAGACCCTCACGCGGCCTCAAAGACACTTCTTCGATCACATGACAAGAGATCCCCGCCTTCGCGGGGACAGGCATGCCGGCCTGGTGGCCATAGCGAGGGGCCAAACACCCGATCCCATCCCGAACTCGGCCGTGAAAACCCTCAGCGCCGATGGTACTGCACCCCAAGGTGCGGAAGAGTAGGTCGCCGCCAGGCCCGCATCCCCCCTCTCTCTCCCTCTCTTCCCTATCCGATCCGACGGATCGGCGTGATCCGACTGACGCGGGGTGGAGCAGCCCGGTAGCTCGTCAGGCTCATAACCTGAAGGTCGTAGGTTCAAATCCTACCCCCGCAACCATGTCGAACTCCTGTCGGACAGAAGGACAGAACAGGAGCAACCGCACCGATGCTGCCGGAAACGCCGCTTCGCCGGGGTCAATCCCCACCCTGGGCGGGGGAGCCTTGGGTGCTGACAAACGCCCAGAAACTGTCGTCCATCGCTTTCGAGCGGCTCGTGAGATACGGAAAATGGCCATAGACCAGAGAAAGCTCTCGGTCGGCTTGGTCCGCGCTCAACCCCTCCCCGGAAAAACGGTAGAGAGCCGAGACTAGTCCCGCACGATCGGCTCCCGCCTTGCAGTGCACCAGAAGCGGTTTCGGCGCGTCGCGGACGATGCCGAGCACCTCGCCGATCTGCTGTCTCGTCACGAAGCGGTGTGCGGAAAGAGCGTAGTCATAATGCGCGACGCCGAGAGCCTGCGTCACGGCGAGCTCTTCGTCATACCACTCCTGTCCGGGATGAGCCCCCCGCAGATTGAGGACCGATCGGATCTTGTGGTCCCGGATCGCGCTCTGCAGCTCGTCTTTGCTCAGCTGGGCAGAGCGGTAAAACGCGCCTTCTTTTACCGTGTGGAAATTACCCTGGTATTGAATTGCGCCCCAATATGCACCGCAAGAGCCGGCGGTCAGCCCGACGGCAACGATCCCAATCTTGATCGACCGAATCAGCACCGCTAGAGACCTCGACTGACTGCGCCCATCATCACGCGAGCCCCCACAACTAATTTGCGCGACCCACGAATGGGATCGCTCCGCGAAGCTGCAATATTAGAGACGTCCGCCGCGCCGATGCTCTCATAGCCGCCGTTATAATACATTTCCGCCGGTTTTCAGCGATCTATGGTGATCAACGGACAGCCTGGGTCGGTGTCATGCCTGTTCCGTGGAAGGCGCACGGGCAAGCTTCCCGCAGCGTCTCACGAATGGCAATGCGCGCAGCTAGACAGGCTTTGAAGGATTGAGCCCGGGCGACAGACGGGCCAAGTGGTGCGGTCCAATCGTGGTCTCAGCATGGGCACGCGCGTGCGGGGAGGACGAATCAAAGACGGTGCCCGGCCCATCGAAAGCGTTGCTGACACCCAGTTCAGCGGCGCGACCCTGACCGAGATGATGGATTGCTCGTCTGAGCTCGCGCTGCGTATTGGCGATCAGGTTAAAAGTGCTGGAAAGGCGGAACAGGATCGCCAACAGGGCCCCCATCTCCAACCAGTTAAGCAGCAGGCTAATCGTTTCGAAACTCATTTTTCACTCCTGGAGCTTGGGCCCTCTGAAGGCCGTGGCCATCTGGTCGCTCGGTTGGGCCACGTAATTTAGGTTGGGCATGGGCCTCAGCGAACCCGTTATTGCGAAGAAATCGAGCTGGCGTGGATTTTAATCAAATGCCCGTCAGCACAATGCCCAGCCAGCGTCAAGAAGGCGTCGTTCGGCTGGTTTCAAGGAAGCTGTCTCCTTGGTGGTTACCTCGTCGAGTAAGAAGCGACTTGGTTTGACCCGCTTCCGTGGAGCCCATCAAGCTTTCAGCGGAGGCTTTTCAGATGCCCAAGACGCGCTTGCCCTATTCACCTGAGTTTCGTCGCCAGATGGTCGATTTGGTTCGCGCTGGGCGTGATCCGGCCGACCTTGCCCGCGAGTTCGAACCGACCGCGCAGTCTATCAGCCACTGGGTTGCGCAAGCCGACCGGCAAGGGGGCCGCCGAGAGGAGAAGGGTGGCGGGCTGACCGCTGCGGAGCGTAACGAGCTGGCACGGTTGCGGCGTGAGAACAAGCAGCTGCGGTTGGAGCGCGACATCCTCTCTCGAGCCGCTGCCTGGTTCGCACGCGAGACCGGCACGATCCCGTCCGGTCTTCGAGTTCATGAGCGCGCACCAGGCGGTGTTTCCGGTTACCGCGATGGCACGCGTGCTCGGTGTGTCGGAGGCTGGCTTTCATGCGTGGCGGCGCCGACCGGTGTCTGCTCATGCCGTCGCCGACGCCTCGCTGCTAAAACGGATCCGCACGATCCATGCTGGATCATGCGAGAGCTATGGCGCGCCGCGGGTGCATGCCGAGCTCCGGGCAGGCGGTGAGAAGCATAGGCGTAAGCGCATTGCCCGGCTGATGCGCGCAGCCGGGTTGATCGGTGCGAGCCGCCGGCGCGCCACGATCGTTACCACACGGCGGGACAAGGAGGCCAGACCGGCGCCCGACTTGGTCGACCGCGATTTCACTGCTTTCCGGCCGAACCAGCTCTGGGTTGCCGATATCACCTACGTGCCGACGACGAGCGACCGAGGCAAACTTGGACCCGGAAACTCGCTCTCTGATTTTCCCTTCTTTCGAACGTTCCTGGGTAGCGCACTGGGTCAGGGTTGTGGCTGGACCGTTCGATCGTTCGCGCGTGGGCATCGGGGTCACTCACGCCGCCGTAGCTTAGTCGCGAGCCGGTGAGCCGGCTAGTCAGTCGCCGGTAGAGGCCAGCGCGGGTCCCCCCCATCCGTCCGGTGGCGCCGGGCCTCGAGCGGGACCATCCTCTCGACTATGTCGAGAAGGAGAAAAGATCATGGCCGATATTGCTCAAAACCCTCTGGTCAACTTGTCCGAAGCGGTGGCGGAGCGCGTGAGGCTCGCCAGGCCTCTGGTTGCCGGCATCGGTGTCCCGGGGCACCGGCTCCGTTCCGGAACGCTCTGGCGCAAGGACGTCGTCGTGGCCTCTGAACAAAGATTCCCCGACGCCGGCGAGGCGAAGGTGACATTGGCCGACGGAAGCGCCTTTACGGCGCGCGTTGCCGGCCGCGATCCCGGCACCAACGTCGTCGCCCTACAGCTTGACGGCACCCCTGATCCAGCGCCGCTCCCGGCGGGCGAGCCGCAGCCGGGTGGGCTCGCTCTCGCCCTTGGCGTCGATGACAGCGGCATCGCCGTGAGGTTGGGCATCATCCACTCGGTCGGCCCCTCTTGGCACAGCCGTGCGGGCGGCCGGATCGATCGGCGCATCACCCTCGACATTGACGTCACCCCGAGGGAGGAGGGCGGGCCGGTGCTCGATTCCGGCGGCGGTCTTCTCGGTATCTCGACCCTGGGACCGCGCGGTCGCGTTCTAGTCATTCCGGCCGCCACGGTCGAAGCGGTGCTCGACCCGCTGCTCTCGAAGGGAGGGGTCGAACGCGGCTGGCTCGGCCTTGCGCTTCAGCCCGTCCTTGTGCCGGAAGCGCTGCAGGCCGAAGCCGGCCAGTCGCAGGGCCTCATTGTGATGAGCGTTTCGAAGGACGGCCCCGCAGCCCGAGCAAGCCTGCACGCCGGCGACATTCTCGTGAAGATCGCGGGCGAAAGCGTCACTACTCCGAGGGCGGTCGCCCAAAATCTCGGGCCGGATTCGGTCGGAAAGGCGGTCGAACTGCATCTGATCCGGGCGGACAAGCCCTTCTCGATTGCTGTAACCGTGGGTATCCGGCCATCGAGATGAGCGCCCCCGCGGCTGGGGCCCCCGGCCGGCTTCGCGTTACCGTGCTGGCGTCAAACGCGGCGGCGCAAGACCGGCTCGCCACTCTCGTCGCCCAGTGCGGACACCAGCTTGTCGAGGCGAACGCGTCCCCCGATGCAGTCCTGACCGATGGCGGCGCCGATGCTGCTCTGCCGGCTGCAGCGGTCGCGGTCGGTTCCGTCGGCGAAGAGTTCGCCGGCTGGCTCCCGCCCGACGCCGGCGCGGCTCAAGTGGATGCCGCGCTGCGCGCCGTCGCAGCGGGGCTGACGGTTCGAGCGACGCCTCCGCAAACTCGAAATTTCGACGCGTTGCCGGAGGAGCCGCCGGTCCTGTTGACACCGCGCGAAATCGAGGTGCTCGCCGCTCTCGGCAACGGCATGACCAACAAGGAGGTGGCGCGGCTCCTCGGAATTTCGCCGCACACCGTCAAGTTCCACATCGAATCGCTGTTCCGAAAGCTCGGCGCTGCGTCCCGCGCCGAAGCCGTCGCCAAGGGTATGCGCCAGCAGATCGTCGAGTTTTGAGCCCAATTCGCCAGCTCCTCATGCCGGACTAGCGGGACTGCGTCTCGCCCTTGGGGCCGAGGCGCGCTTCGCGATGGACGCCGACGTTCAGCAGCAGCCCGAAGCCGAACATGACGGCTAGCATCGCGGTGCCGCCGTAAGAGATCAGCGGCAACGGCACGCCGACCACCGGGATTAGCCCCATCACCATTGCCGTGTTGATGAATACATAGAGCGAGAAATTGGTCACGATGCCGAGCCCGAGCAGGCGGCCGAAATGGTTGCTGCATCCCAGTGCGATGACAAACCCATAACCGATCATCAGCGTATAGAGCGCGAGGAGGCCGAGGCCGCCGATAAAGCCGAACTCCTCGGCCAAGGTCGTGAAAATGAAATCGGTCTGCTTTTCCGGCAGGAAGCTCAGATGGCTCTGGCTGCCGTTGAGAAAACCTCTGCCGAAGAAACCGCCCGCGCCGAGGGCGATTTTCGACTGCAGAATGTGATAACCGGCGCCAAGCGGGTCGCTCTCCGGATCGAGAAAAGTGTAGATGCGGTTTTTCTGGTAGTCGCGGAGAAAATGCCATCCGGCCGGAAGGGCGGCCGCGGCGCCGAGCGCCATCAACGCGAAGAACCGCAGGCGTACTCCGGCCATGAAGAACAGTGCGGCTCCGGTTATCACCAACATGACCGCGGTGCCGAGGTCGGGCTGTTTCAGTACCAACGCTGCGGGTATCAGGATCATCAGCGCGGGCGGTATCAGGTATCGGAGACAGGCGATGTCGTCATCGGAGCGGGCATGAAAATAGCGCGCGAGAGCCAGCACCAAGGCGATATTCATCAAAGATGACGGCTGAAGCTGGATCAGCCCGAGGTCGATCCAACGCCGCGCCCCCATCCCGACAAACCCGCGCAAATCGACCGCCACGACCAGCACCAGCGCAATTGCGTACATCCAATACGCCGCCCGGAACCAATGTCGGATGCCGAGGAGCGCCGCGCCGATCATCGGGATGAGCGCGATACCAAAGCGAACCAACTGGGTCGCGGCCCAGGGCTGCATATCGCCGTCGGCGGCCGAGTACAACTCGGCGATACCGCATGCCGCGGCGATGAAGACGAGCAGCACCAGTCCCCAGCTGATGTTGCACAGCTTGTCTAAAAAGCCGAGCTCCGGCCCGAGGTCGGAGGTCAGACCAGCCACGGCTCAGCCGCCCGGCGCGTTCACCTGGGCCACCGCCTCCGCGCCGGGAACCCGCCGGGCAGGATCGCGCCGCTGTACCTCCAGCAAGACGTCGTGGCAGATCGGCGCCGCGACGGCCGAGCCGCCCCCGCCGCTGTTGCCGCCGTGCTCGACCACCGTGGCGCACACATATCGCGGCGCGCCAACCGGTGCGAAGGCGAGGAACAGCGCGTGATCGCGCTGCTTCCACGGGACCTGCCGGGCCTTGCGGACGCCGCGCGTCCGCTCGTAGTCGCTGATATGGCGGACTTGCGAGGTGCCGGACTTGCCCCCCATCGCAAAGCCCGGCTCGCGGATCCGGGCGGCATAGGCGGTGCCGCCCGGTTCGTTGACGACCGCGTTCATTCCATCGAGCACCAGGGCAAGGGTGTGCGGGTGGAGACCGAGAGAGGGGAAGTCGCTAGGCGCCGGGCTGCCGCCGGGCCGCATCAACCTCTCGGAGCGGACGAGCCGAGGTGTTACGGCCCGGCCGGTGATGAGCCGAGCGACCATCGTGGCGAGCTGCATCGGTGTTGCCAACACCGAGCCCTGACCGATGCCGGCGATCAATGTCTCTCCTTGAGTCCACGCGCTACCGCTGGTCGCGAACTTCCACTCGCGGCTCGGGATTAGGCCCGGCCGTTCGCCCGGTAGGTCGATCCCGAGGACGCCGCCAAAGCCGAACCGGCGCGCCATCGCTGCGAGCCGGTCGATCCCAACTCGGCGCGCCGTCTCGTAAAAGAAGACGTCGCAGGATTTCTTGATCGCGTCCCGAAGGCGCAACGTGCCGTGACCGCCATGCCGCCAGCAGTGAAACGTCGCATTGCCGAATTGGAGATATCCGGGGCAGGTAAACGACGTCTGGGGCGTCAGAACTCCGGCGGTCAACGCGGCTGACGCAACCACCGGCTTGAAGGTCGAACCCGGCGGGTAGACGCCGGCGATCACCTTGTTGGACAACGGCTTGCGCGGATCGTTGGAAAGCTCCTGCCACATCGCCGAAGTGAGGCCGGTCGAGAACGGCACCGGATCGAAACTCGGGCTCGAGACGAGAGCCAGGACATCGCCGGTGAGCGCATCGAGGAGCACGCACGCGACGCTCTGCTCGGTGCTGCAGCGGCGGGTGACGAACTCCTGCATCGCCATGTCGAGACCGGTGACTGCGTCCTGCCCCGGCTTTCCGGCAACTCGGGCCAGCTCGCGGACAACCCGGCCGAGGGCATTGACTTCGACCTGGCTCGTCCCTGCGGTGCCGCGCAGATCCAGGTCTTGCGACTTCTCGACCCCGCTCTTGCCGATGCGAAAATCTGGCAGTTCGAGCAAAGGATCGCCATCGAGTTCCTGCTCGGACACCGCGGCGACATAACCGACGACGTGCGCCGTGGTCTCGCCGAACGGATATTTGCGGGTCAGGCCTTGGTCGATCGATAGACCGGGCAGTTCCGGAATTGCGACCTCGATGCGCGCCATTTCGTCCCAACCAAGGTTGGCGCGGACGACGATGGGAACGAAAGAATGTTTGCGGCGGATCTCGCGCAAGACGCGGTGGCGGTCGGTTTCGCTGACCTCGATCAGCGCACCGAGTGCGTCGAGCGTTGCCGCGACATCGCCGGCCTGCTCGGGGACGATGACGAGATGATAGTTCTGTTGGTTCTCGGCGAGTGCGATCCCGAAGCGATCGAGAATTCTCCCGCGCACCGGCGCTATCAGCCGCAGGCTGATGCGGTTCTCGTCCGCGAGAACCGTGTAACGATCCAAGTCCACTATCTGCAGCTGGTACATCCGGCCGCCGATGGCGGCGAGAAGCAGTGCCTGACCGCCGGCGAGGATCGCCGCTCGCCGGGTGAGCAGCTTTTGGCGAAGCGCATCGCGCCGCATTGTGTTCAGTCCGCACCGATGAGCGCGCGTTGACTGCGGCCCAGCAGAAAACTGGCAATCGGGAAGACCGAGACGGTGAGCACTGCGCGCAACACCGGCCCTCGCAGCTCCAGCAATTCTGCGGCAAGCAGCGAGTGCAATATCCATGAGAACAGCATCGCCCCACCGGTCAAGAGGGTGAAGCCGGCCCAGATGAGCGGGAATGGCCGGTCAACAAAATGATGCCGATGCGGGACTACGATCGCCCGGACGAGCAGCAGCGTAACCGCGGTCACCCCGAGCAGTCCGCCCGAGAGCAGGTCTTGGGTAGTGCCGATCAAGAACAGCAAGGGAGCCGGCAACAGATCCGGCCGGTAAATCGTCCAGTGATAGGTGGCCATCAACGTGAAGGCAGGTGTCAGCGCCGCGTAGCCGTCAAGGTGCAGCGGCTCGATCGACAAGAGCGCCGCCAGTACCGTCGTCACGATCGGCAGCACGTTGATCATGCCTCTTGTCTTGGCGCCCGAACGAGACCGCTGCGCGTGGCGCCCCGGTCAGCGTCGCAGCGTCGGCGGGCCGCTGACCCCGGATTCCGCGCGCTTACCGACCCGTGCGGAGATGGACAGCGGTTGGGGCAGGGCTTCGGCGAGACCGTAGTCGACCAGCCGGAGGTAATCGACCCGCGATAAAGCCGCGTACGGCTCGACCCGAGCTCCTTCGCTGTCGACGCTGGCGACGACACCCACCGGAAGTCCCGGCGGGAAGACGCCGCCTTGGCCCGAAGTGACGATCCTGTCGCCGATCCGTATCGTTCCGCCGGCGTCCACGTAACGCAAACTCGGACGGGCGGAGTTGTCGCCGGCGACGATCGCCCGCTGGCGGGTGCCGTCGACGACGACCGGCACGCGCGAGTTCAAATCGGTAATCAGGAGAACGCGCGCCGCCCGGCTTCCGACCTCCGCAACGCGACCGACCAGACCCTCTGCGGTCATGGCTGCCTGGCCGCGCGCTACACCGTTGTCACGACCGGCATTGACCATCACACTGCGAGCGTAGGCGCCGCCCAAATCCGCAATCACCCGTGCAGTGACAAAGGAAGTCGCTGGTTCGGGTACCAGTTTCGCCAGGTCGCGCAGTTCGGCATTCTCTGCTGAAAGCCTCATTGCGACCTGCTGCCAGCCCAGCAACCTCTCATTCTCCTCGGCGAGCCGGATGTTCTCGCGATAGACGGTGATGAGGCCGCGGACGCGGTCCGCGGCGGCGTCGAGGGCGGCGGCAGGGCGCGAGAGCATGTCCAGGGCCGGAGCTGTGGCATCCATGACCGAGTTCCTCACGGACTGAAACGCCACCTGGTCAGCCTTGGCGATGATGATCATCACCGCCGAGATTACGACCAGCAGAGTAAGCGATATCCGCTCTATCGCGGCACGGCGGGCTGGCGAGATCCGCATCATACTGCCTCAGGCCCGACCGTCATTAAAATCACCCCCGGAATTGGGTGCCTACCACGTGTTGATCAACACATTTCTCAGGGTTTTCATCTCTTCGAGTGCGCGGCCCGTGCCGAGCGCGACGCAACTGAGCGGGTCGTCGGCGATCGAGACCGGAAGACCGGTAGCATGCCGTATCACCAGGTCGAGGTTGGTCAGCAGGGCGCCCCCGCCGGTCAGCACAATCCCCTTATCGACGATGTCGGCGGCGAGTTCGGGTGCGGTGTGCTCGAGCGCAACCTTCACGGCCTCGATGATCGCGCCCACCGGTTCGGCGAGGCTTTCGGAGATTTGCCGTTCGCTGATCACGATTTCCTTCGGCACACCGTTCATCAGGTCGCGGCCCTTTATCTCCATGACCCGCCCCTCGCCGTCCTCCGGCATGCAGGCTGAACCGATGTCCTTCTTGATGCGCTCGGCGCTGCTCTCGCCGACCAGGAGATTGTGGTTACGCCGGATATAAGCGATGACCGCCTCGTCCATCTTGTCGCCACCCATCCGAACCGACCGGCAGTAGACGATGCCGCCGAGCGAGAGCACCGCGACCTCCGTGGTGCCGCCGCCGATATCGACGACCATCGAGCCGCTCGGCTCGGTCACCGGCAGGCCGGCGCCGATCGCTGCCGCCATCGGCTCCTCGATCAGAAACACCCGCCTGGCGCCGGCGCTTTCCGCCAATTCCTGGATCGCCCGCCGCTCCACCGGGGTCGACCCGGAAGGAACGCACACGACGATCTGCGGGGTGGCAAAGCCGCGGCGGTTGTGCACCTTGCGGATGAAATGTTTGATCATTTCCTCCGTCACCTCGAAATCCGCGATGACCCCGTCGCGCAGCGGCCGGATCGCCTGGATGTTCCCGGGAGTGCGGCCGAGCATGAGCTTCGCTTCTTCGCCGACCGCGAGGACCTGTTTGCGGCCCTTGACACTGGCGAGCGCCACCACCGAGGGTTCGTTCAGCACGATGCCGCGCCCCTTGACATAGACCAGCGTGTTGGCCGTGCCGAGATCGATCGCCATATCGGCCGAAAACAAGCCCAGCATTCTTCCAAACATCGGAGCGCGAACCTAAAGATGCGAGAAATCCTAACCGTCGCCCTCGTCAAACGAGCGTCCGGATTATCGGATCGCCCCTAAAATGACATCTTGCCGCGAATGTCTCAACGGCGCGTTAGCGAAAAGCGAGATTGCGCCGCGGCAGCAGCCGGCTAAATTGCGCACCGGGGCGACAGGACTGCCCGGGAGGGGAGGCTTCACAGGCGATGATCATCAACCTCAACCAATTTCGCAAAAAGCGCCGACGCGCCGAGGCCGAGACTCAAGCAAAGGAAAATCGGGTTCGTTTCGGGCGCAGCAAAGAAGAGCGCAGCGCGGAACTGCGCGAACGCGAGCGCGCGAAAAGGGAGATCGAAAACAAGCGCCTCGACTAGCCTTTTGGCTGCTGAAGAAGCGGTTTTCGGGGCACGGCAGGGTCGAAGACCGAGGCGTCGTGGTCGAGCGCGAGACGATGCCGCTGTGGGGGTGCCCGACGCTGTCGAGAGCGCCCCCTTTTCGCGCACGGCTCCGCGGTGTCGCCAACGACGACGAAACAGCCTGGCAGGATTTGGGTGGCGGTCGGGCGAACGCCGAGCAGGCATGGCTGGCTACAACCATTAATTGCATAACAACTCAATCGTTTGCTGCTCCTGCAGCAAATCAGCAGCAAAATCGCCCGCGCCGGTTGCGGTCCTTCGTCGACGCTCTCGAGATCGAAGGATCGGCCTCGCCCACATCCCTGTTCCGCCTATATTATCAGGTCGCGATCAGGCATCACCAAATTCCCTCATAGAAAATCCTTACCGAGCTCACCGCTGCCGACGCCCGCGACAGTACAACGAGACTGTGGCAATTCCGGGGTTGTTACGTCCCCAGGCTCACGGTAGCGAAGCGCCTCGATTAGTAGGGCGAAGGCTGGCGTGGGTTGGCGGCGGCTCGGGTAGTACAGGTGATGACCCTAATACGGCGGGCACCAATCCTCGAGGACCTGCTTGAGACGGCCCTTCGCGAGATGGGGTTGCGCCATGTCCTCCGGCAGATAGGCCAGCCATCTGGAACGTGCCGTTGAAGACGAGTTGGCATTCGACGTGCACCTTCAGCTCGCGGCCATCTCTCCCGAACTCCCAAGCGTACAATCCGCCGTGTGTGGGCAGACGCAAATTGATGCAGTTGTGGCCGATCAGTTGCTGCGGCCTCTGCGGTTCCGGTCGCGTACTGAAATACGACGGAGCCCCGACGACTGCGCTGCGCATGTCCGGCCCGATATGCACTGCGATCATATCCTTCGCCACTTACTCGCCACTTCGCACGCCGGCGTCAAAGCGCTCGGCGACGATGTCGGTCAGGCCATAGTCGATGACGATTTGCCGGGTTTGCGGCTTCACCCATTGCGAGGCGAGCGGCGCGGGCAATGGGCCGTTTCGGTATCGGGCAATTGGCGCGTCGTCTTTGAGTTTGATGGGCCGGACGCCACCGAAGTCGATCTGGTGGATTACCACTGACCACACGCGAGGAGGTGAGAAACCATGTCGAGTATGCATAACCCGCCGCATCCCGGGGAGATCATCAAGGAACTGTGTCTCGAACCGCTAGGCCTTTCCGTCACTGACGCGGCGAAGGGCCTGGGTGTGGCGCGCAAGGCGCTGTCGGAACTGCTCAACGGCCACACCGGCGTATCGCCGGAAATGGCGATACGGTTGGAACAGGCATTCGGCACACCGCCGAAACGTGGCTCAAGATGCAGCTCGAATACGATCTGTGGCAGGCGAAACAGCGCGCGGGGAACCTGAAGGTGACGCGCTTTGCCCGGCTCCGTGGTGAGCCTCAAAGGCTTGGGTAACTCAGCCGGACAATTGTCGTCGTCAACCGTCGTGGAGTGCCGCAGGCTTAGCTCACGCCTTCAGCAAGGCCGCCATTACACGGTCGCGGGTCAGGGGCAGGTCGCGGAGGCGGGCGCCGAGGGCGTGCGCGACGGCGTTGCCGATGGCGGCGACGGTCGGGCCGCCACTTGCTTCGCCGACGCCGAGCGGCGGGAGATCGGAGAAGGGGTTGACCAGCTCGACCAGCACCTCGGGCACCTCGCTGAAGCGCAGCACCGGGTAGCTCTCCCAGTCGCGCGAGCTGATGCCGCCGGTGTCGAGCCGCACACCTTCCTTCAAGGCCCAGCTCGCGGCCTGGATGATGCCGCCTTCGAGCTGGTTGAGCGCGCCGTCGGGGTTGATGACGAGCCCGGCGTCGGCGGCGCACCAGACGCGCACCAGCCCGACGCTCTCGTCCACCTCGACCTCGGCAACGACGGCGGCATAGGCGGCGAGGTTTTTGTAGCGCGCAAAGCCGATCCCGCAGCCGCGTCCCGTGCCCGGAGGCAGTCCGGGTTTCCAATCGGCGAGGCGGGCGGCATATTCGACGACCGCCCGGGCCCGCGGGTCGGACAAAACCGACAGCCGGTAGGCGACCGGGTCCATGCCGGCCCGCTCGGCCAATTCGTCCACGAAAGACTCGATCGCGAAGACGTTCAACGTCGCGCCGAGCCCGCGCAGAGACGAGGTCCGCACCGGCGTCTCGGCGATCAGGTGATGGAGGATTCGCTTGGCCGGGAAAGCGTAAAGCGGCTCGCCGTTGCGGGTGCCGGCGCCCGGCGGAAAGGACGATTCGGAAGCGGGCGGCGCGGGTGGCGGGTTCGGCAGGGCTTCGGCGGCGAGCAGATTGCCGCCGCCGCCCGGACGGCTGGTGTGCCGGCCGCTCCAGATCTCGGTGGTCCAGTCGGCCGGCCGCTGCGCGCCGTCGAGCGCGGCGCTGACCGTGACCACCATTGCCGGGCTGACCGGTTCGAAACCGAATTCCTCCTCGCGGCGCCAGCGCACCTTGACCGGCTTTCCCGGCCTGCGGAACGCGATGACTGCCGCGTCGGCCGCCGCGTCGTCGGCGCCGTTGTGGCCGTAGCAGCCCGGCCCCTGCACGTGCTTCACCGAGATCGCCGCCGGATCGAGCTTCAAGGTCCGCGCCAGAGCATCGCGCAATGGGTAGACCCCCTGCGAATGGGTCCACACCGTGAGCCGTCCGTCGCGGTAGAGGGCGAGCCCGCAGGATGGCGCAACCGAGGCGTGGGCGATGTGCATTCGGGTATAGGTCGCCGATTGGCGGCCGGCCGCCGCCGAAGGGTCGGGTGGGGGAGGGGCGCCGATGGTCCGGTCGATAGAGGGCTGTTGCAACAGCCACCGCGCCTCTTCCTGGAACGGGTTGATCGCGTCGATCCCGTCCCAGACGACGTGATTTGGCGCAATGGCGGCGGCGGCTTCGACGACGGTCTCGTCGCCGCCGAGGATCGCGAGGAAGTTGCCGTCGCGAACGATTTCGATCGGCCCTTTGGCGGCGCGCCGGAGTGCGGCTTCGTCGATCGAAGCGATCGTAGCGTCGCGGCGGGGCTGGCGCACGATGCGCGCATGCACCATGCCGTCGAGAGCCATGTCGTGGGCAAAGACGGGTTCGCCGAACACCTTCGCCGAGAGATCGTGGCGGGGCGCGCTCTGCCCGACGACGCGATAGTCTCTGACGCTCTTGGTTGCCGCTAGGCCGGTCGCTTGCCGTCCGAGATCGACGGCGTCGGCGAGCGACCAATAATCATGGCCGGTCGCCTCCCCACGATGGATTATCGCCCCATCGCGCACCGCCAAATCCTGGCGCGAATAGTCGAAATTTGCCGCGGCATGGTCGAGAAATGACGCGCGCACCTCCGCACATGCCTGGCGCAATGCGACGCCGCCGAATTGGATCGACTGGCTGCCCGCGGTGTAGCCTTCATTGGGTGTCAGATCGGTGTCGCCGGTCTGCAGCAGGATGCGGTCCGGGGCGACGTCGAGCTCTTCGGCGGCGATCTGCAGCATTGCGGTCAGCACGCCCTGGCCGATTTCGACCCGGCCGGTCGAAACCGTGACATGGCCGGGCGAGGGAAACCCGACCCATTGATCGAGGTGCGGATTGGCCGCCAGCAGCGGTGGCAGGCTCGGCGACGCGCTCATTCGGCAGCTCCTTCACGCAGCAAACGCGCGGCGCGTTCTACCGCCCGCAGGATCCGGATGTGGCTGCCGCAGCGGCAGATGTTGTCGTCGAGCGCCTCGGCGATCTCTTTGCGCGACGGCGACGGGTTTCGGTCGAGCAGTCCCTTGGCGGTGATCAGGATACCGGAAAGGCAGTAGCCGCACTGGCCGGCCTGCTCGTCGATAAAGGCTCGTTGCAGCGGATGCGGCCGGTCCGACGTGCCCAAGCCTTCAATCGTCACGATTTCCCGGCCGGCGACGGCCGAAAGCGGCTTGCCGCAGGATTTCTCCGGTCTGCCGTCAACCAGCACCATGCAGCAGCCGCATTGTTCGAGGCCGCAGCCGAATTTGGTCCCCATCAGGCCGAGATGGTTGCGCAGAATGTCGAGCAGCGGAGTTTGTTCGTCCGCGGTTACGCTGACCGCCTTGCCATTCACGTTCAAACCGATCGGCTCCATCGACGGCTCCTTGCAACCCCTCGCCGGCACGGCTTAGTTTGACCCAACCCGCGTCATCTCTCCAGGCAAAGGAAATTCCTGATGATCTGTGACGTCCACGCGCACTATACGCCGAAAAATTTCAGCGAGTTTATGGGCAACCGGTTTGCCTCTCCGGTTCATCTGCCGGTCAAGCGCGGGATGGCGCGGCACCCGTTCTCGGACTCGCCGGCGGACATCGAGGGCCGGTTCCAGCTGATGGACGAGGCCGGGGTCGAGAAGCAGGTGTTGTCACCGAACCATCCGCCCTACCTGCCCGACGAAGCGGAGTGCGTCAAAGCGGTGCAGATGTTGAACGACGGCTACGCCGACCTGGCGCACCGCTACCCGAAGCGGATCGCCTCGTACGTGATGCTCCCATTGCCGCATATCGACGCCGCGCTGAAGGAGATGGAGCGCGGCTTCGACCAGCTCGGCTGCGTCGGCGTCAACATGAACATCATCTGCCTCGGCCGCTCGGTCGCCGAGACCGAGTTCGAGCCGATCTATGCCGAGATGAACCGGCGCGGCGCGGTCCTCTTCGTGCATCCGGCGGGAACCGGGATCTGCTCGCCGTTCATCGTCGATTACAATTTCCGGGCATCGGTCGGCACCTCGCTCGAGGACGCGACCTTTGTGTTGCACATGATCGCCAAGCAGATCCCGCACCGCTACCCGAACATCAAATTCATCGTGCCGCATTTGGGCGGGCCGGTCCCGATGCTGCTCAACCGTCTCGACAAACAGGGCCAGAGCGCGAGCGGCCATCCCAACCTTGCCGAGGCACCGAGCGTCACCGCCAAGAAATTCTGGTACGACACCGTGTGCTACGGCTCCAAGGCGGCGTTCGTCTGCGCCCTCGAAGCCTTCGGCGCCGATCACCTGGTGACCGGCAGCGACTATCCGGTATTGCAGGATTACGAGGAGTACAAGGAGACCTTTGCCTATATTGAGCGACTGGGACTGCCAAAGACCGACACCGACAAGATCCTCCACCACAACGCGCAAGCCCTCTTCGGGTTTAGTCATTAGGCGCGGGCCCGTAGCGCGGAAAAGCGCAGCCCCTACCAAGTGAGGAACATTGCCGCCACTGCCGCGGCCATTGCCCCGGTGGACAGCCAGCCTACTGCCCACAGCAGCCGCGGCAGGGTGAAGGTTCCCATCACTTGCCGCTGCATGGCCATCAGCATGATCACGACCATCAATGGCACTGCCACGACGCCATTGATGACGGCCGACCAGAACAATGCCTTGATCGGATCGAGGTGGACGAAGTTGATCAATGCTCCTACCAAGGTGGCGGCTGCGATCGCGCCGTAGAAGGCTTTCGCATCGAGCGGGGTGCGGGCGAGCCCGGTCGGCCAATCCAATGCCTCGCCAAGCGCATAGGCGGCCGACCCGGCCAGCACCGGCACGGCCAGCACGCCGATGCCGATGATGCCGGCGGCGAACAGCGCAAAGGTGTAGACGCCGGCGATCGGCCGCAATGCCTCCGCCGCTTGCGACGAGGTCTGGATGTCCGTGACGCCGTGCGCATTGAGGGTCGCCGCCGTGGTGATGATGATGAAGAGGCTGATCAAGTTGGAGAACCCCATGCCGAGATAGGTGTCGATCCGGATGCGGTTGATCTCGGATGGGGCTTCCTCCGGCGCGTCGATCAGCGCGTGGGCGGCAGGATCGATACGCTCCTCCTCTGCCTCCTCCGAAGATTGCCAAAAGAAACAATAGGGGGTGATCGTCGTGCCGAGCACGGCCACGATCGCCACGATGTAATCCTTGTCCCAGCTGAGGGTCGGCACGACGAGGTCGTGGGCGACCCGACCCCACGGCACATCGACCACCAACGCCGTCGCGACATAGGCGAACAACGACACGCTCGTCCATTTGAGGATCGAGACGTAGCGCTCATAGCGCACAAAGACTTCGAGGAGCGCGCAGCCGACGGCAAAGACGACGACATAGAGATGCGGCGGGCCGCCGATGAGCAGCCGCAAGGCCTCTCCCATCGCGCCGAGATCGGCCCCCAGATTGATGATGTTGGCGGCGAGCAGCAGCACGACGATCCCCCGCAGCAGCCAGGACGGGTAATGCCGCCGGATATTGCCGGCGATGCCGTGCCCGGTCACGCGGCCGATGCGCGCGCTGATTTCCTGGATGGCGGCCATCAGAGGCCAGGTGAACAGCATGACCCACACCATGCTGTAGCCGAATTGCGCGCCGGCCTGCGAGTAGGTCGCGATCCCGCTCGGATCGTCGTCGGAGGCTCCGGTGATCAAACCGGGGCCGAGCAAGGCCAATAGGCCCCGTCTCGGGTGACGCCGAGCCCAGTGGCGCGCGATCCGCGCGGCGAGCAAGCCCGTATGTCTTTCTCCGGGCTGGCTAGCCCGCGTGCGCGTCCTCATCGATCAGCCCCACATCCCCCGCGGTGAGTCGTGGTTTAGACGATTGCCGCGACGCTTGGCGAGGGCTGCATCGAGGCGCTAGTTTGCGCAGGGCGAAAGAGGTGACGCATGGATGATTTCGTCGATCCGACACTGCTCGATCTCGAGCGATATGCGATTGGCCAGCCGGTGCCGCGCAGCGAAGACCCGGTGCTGGTGTCCGGAAAAGGCCGGTTCACTGACGACATTAATCTTCCGGACCAAGCCTACTGCGCGATCGTGCGCAGCCATTATGCACACGGGATGATCCGCGGCATCGACACCGCAGCGGCGCGCGGCATGCCGGGGGTGCTCGGACTCTATACCGCGGCGGATCTGGAGAGAGGGGGCGTCGGCCCGCTGCCGCCGCGGCAGGTCATGAACAACCGGGACGGGACGCCGATGCTGAGCCCTGTCCGGTATGCGCTGGCGACGGACAAGGTGCGCTATGTCGGGGACCCGATTGCTGCCGTTGTCGCCGAGACCGCCGCGCAGGCCAGGGACGCCGCGGAGGCCGTGGTCGTCGAAATCGATCCCTTGCCCGCCGTGACGTCAGCGCGGGAGGCGGCCGCGCCCGGAGCGCCGCTGCTCTATGACGACGTGCCCGGCAATGTCGGGCTCGATTTTCACTACGGCGACAGCGAGAAGGTCGCTGCCGCGTTTGCCTCGGCGGCGCATGTCACGCGGCTCGAGTTGCGCAACAACCGCATCGTCGTCAACGCGATGGAGCCGCGCGCCGCGGTCGCGGAGTACGACGGCGAGCGACAGCATTGGACCCTCCACGTCCCGGGCCAGGGGGTGTTCGGGTTTCGCAATTACATCGCCGGCGTGTTCGGGGTCGGGCGCGACAAGCTGCGCGTGATAACCGACCGGGTCGGCGGCTCCTTCGGCATGAAGCAGCCGACCTATGCCGAATATTACTGCATCATGCACGCCGCCCGCGAGCTCGGCCGGCCGGTCAAATGGACCGACGATCGCTCGGGCAGCTTCCTGTCCGACACGCATGGCCGCGACGCCGAGGCGACGGCCGAATTGGCGCTCGACCACGACGGCAATTTTCTGGCGGTGCGGCTGACCATCTACGGCAATGTCGGCGCGACTTACGGCGCGCCCGGCCCGCCGACCCGCAATGCGGTCAGGAACACGCTCGGTGTCTACAAGACCCCGCTGATCGAAGTTTCGACAAAGTGCATGTTCACCAACACAACACCCATCGGCGCCTATCGCGGCGCCGGCCGGCCCGAGGCCAACTATTACATGGAGCGGCTGGTAGATGCGGCCGCGGCAGAAATGGGGATCGACCGCGTCGAACTGCGCCGCCGTAATCACATTCCGCCGGAGGCGATGCCCTACAAGGCTCCCAACGGCACAACTTATGACAGCGGCGACTTCACCAACCTGCTGAACCAGGCCTTGGCGCTCGCCGATTGGGACGGCTTTGCCGCGCGCAAGGCGGAAACCGGGGCGCGCGGCCGATTGCGCGGGCGAGGCATCAGCGATTACCTCGAATTGACCGGCCCGCCCGGCCGCGAAATGGGCGGCATCCGGTTCGAGCCGGACGGCACCGTCACCATCATCACCGGCACGCTCGATTACGGGCAAGGCCACGCGTCGCCCTTCGCGCAGGTGCTGAGCACGCGTTTGGGGATTCCGTTTCAGAAGATCAGGCTGCTGCAGGGCGACAGTGACGAGCTGATTGCCGGCGGCGGCACCGGCGGCTCGAAATCGATGATGACGAGCGGCACCGCTATCGTCGCCGCCGGCGACAAGGTCGTCGAGAACGGCAAGCACATCGCCGCGCATGTGCTGGAGGCAGCGGTGGCGGATATCGAATTCCGCGCCGGCCGTTTCGTGATCGCGGGCACGGATCGTTCGGTCGGCATCATGGAATTGACCGAAAAGATCCGCTCCGGCCTGAAATTGCCGGCGGAATTGCCGCAGAGCCTGGATGTGCAGCTCGTCGCCGACGGCCCGCCCTCGGCTTTCCCGAACGGCTGCCACATCGCCGAGGTCGAGGTCGACCCGGATACCGGCATGACCGAAGTCGTCCGCTATGCGTTCGTCAACGATTTCGGCACGGTCATCAACCCGATGCTGGTCAACGGTCAGGCGCATGGCGGCATCGTGCAGGGCATCGGCCAGGCCTTGCGTGAGCACACGATCTATGACGAGCAGGGCCAATTGCTGACCGGCTCGTACATGGATTATGCATTGCCGCGCGCCGAGGACGCCCCGATGTTCACCCACGAATTCCATCCGGTTCCAGCGACCACCAACGTCCTTGGGGCGAAAGGCTGTGGCGAGGCCGGCTGCGCCGGCGGACTGCCGTCGGTGATGAACGCGCTCGTCGACGCGCTGTCGGAATACGGCATCCGCCACATCGATATGCCGGCGACACCCGAGCGCGTCTGGCGAGCGCTGCAAAATGCCCGCGGACACTGAGAACGCGCGAACAAATGCAAAATGCTTGTCATTCCGGGCCTAGCCCTTCGGGCTATCCCGGAATGACGCTGGTCCATCAACTCTGAGGAGGCTCGATCCATGGAATTCGGCGCTTCGATCTTTTTCACCGATTACTCGATCTCACCGACCGCGCTCGCTCTAGCGATGGAGGAGCGGGGGCTCGATGCACTGTGGGCGGCCGAGCACTCGCACATCCCGGTGCCACGGCGGACGCCCGCGCCTGGCGGCGGCGAATTGCCGAAGCGGTATTACGATGTGATGGACCCGTTTGTGACGCTCGCCACGGCAGCGGCGGTTACCAAGCGTCTCAAGCTCGGCACCGGCGTGTGCCTGGTGATCCAGCGCGACACGATCCAGACCGCCAAGCTCGTCGCCTCGATCGACCAGGCATCGAACGGGCGGTTTCTGTTCGGCATCGGCGGCGGCTGGAATGCCGAGGAGATCGAGAACCACGGCACGGAGTTCTCGTCTCGCTTCAAGAAGATGCGCGAGCAGATCGAGGCGATGAAGGAGATCTGGACCAAGTCGACCGCGGAATACCACGGCGAAATCGTCGACTTCTCGCCGATGATGACTTGGCCGAAACCGGTGCAGAAGCCGCACCCGCCGGTCATCCTCGGCGGCGCCTTCCCGTGGGCGGCACGCCGGGCCGTGCGCTACGGCGACGGCTGGTACCCGAACGCCAGCAGCGGCAATCCGCAGGAGTACCTGCCGCAGTTCCGCCAGATGGCCGAGGAGGCCGGCCGCGACCCGAAGTCCTTGCCGGTAACGTTGGGCGGCGCGCCTGAAGACGCCGATATGCTGAAGCGCTTTCGCGACCTCGGCGTCGTGCGGGTCAATTTCCCGGTTCCTCCGGCCAAAGCGGACGAGGTTCTGCCGATCCTGGACCGCATGGTCAAGCTCAAACAGCAGGTGGGAGCATAACAATGAGCAAGATTGCCCGTGCCGTCAGTCCCCAGGTGGCGGAGCCTCAGGCCGGCACCTGGTCGAACTGCCTGGTGGTGAACGGGGTCGCCTACGTCGCCGGCATGACTGCCGCAGGCACTGAAGGCGACGAATACGCCCAGGCCAAGGTGATCTTTACAAAGATCCGCCATCTCCTCGCGGCGGCAGGCGGCGGCATGGCGGACGTCGTCAAGGTGACGATCTTCGTCACCGACATCACCCAGCGCGAGAAGGTGTGGCAAGCGAGACGCGAATTCTTTACCGGCAACTTTCCGGCTTCCACGCTCGTCCAGGTGGCGGCGCTGGCCAATCCCTCGCTCAAAGTGGAGATCGAGGCAGTCGCGCATATCGGCGCCGGTCAAAACTGATCTCCGGGCGGAGCGGGTATGACGGTCGCGGCAGCCGATCTACCAGCGCGGAGCGGCACGCAATACCGTAAGGCGATCACGGCCGGCGTCATCGGCAACGTCCTCGAATGGTACGATTTCGGCGTCTACGGGTATCTCGTGCCGACGATATCGCAGCTGTTCTTCCCCAGCGGCGACCCGGTCGTGTCATTGCTGTCGACTTTTGCGGTGTTCGGGGTCGGCTTTGTGATGCGGCCCGTGGGGTCGGTGCTGTTCGGGATCTACGGCGACCGTCACGGCCGCCGCAAGGCATTGAGCACAGTGGTTTTCGTGATGGCGTTCGCGACTTTCGCGATGGGGCTGTTGCCGACCTATAGCCAAGCCGGCGTGCTCGCGCCGGCCCTGCTCGTTGTCGTGCGGTTGTTCCAGGGGCTTTCCGCGGGCGGCGAGTGGGGCGGCTCGACTGCCTATATCGTCGAATTCGCGCCGCCTGCGCGCCGTGGCTTCTTCGGCTCCTGGCAGCTCGTTGGGGTCGGCGGCGGCTTTCTGCTCGGCTCCCTGACCGCAGCGTTGCTCAATGCCGCGTTGCCGCAGGCCGATAGGCTCGCCTGGGGCTGGCGCTTGCCGTTTCTGTTCGGCATCGCCGTCGGTGCGGTCGGCTTCTATCTGCGCTGGCGGCTCGACGACACGCCAAAATTCGCCGAGATCGAGGAGCAGGGCGCGGTCGCCGCAGCACCGCTGGGCGAGGCGCTGAGACAATACCCGCGCGAGACCCTGCTCGGCTTCGGCGTGACGTTGCACAACACGGTCGCCTATTACATCGCGCTCGTCTACCTGACGAATTACATGAGCTCGGTCGGCAAGCTGGCACAGAGCACGGCATTGTGGATCGGCACGTCGTGCCTTGCAGTGTTCGTGCTGCTGCTGCCGTTGATGGGCTGGCTTTCGGACCGCGTCGGAAGGCGGCCTTTGCTGATCGCCTCCTGTATCGGCTACGCCGTGCTGGGCTATCCGTTCTTCCTGATGGCCTCGTCGGGCAATATTGGGCTCGCGTTATTGGCGCAGCTGTTGATGGTCTTGCTCTACGTGCCTTATGCGGGAGCATGCCCGGCGTTCTATGCCGAGATCTTTCCGACCCGGGTGCGCTACACCGCTTTGTCGATTGGGTACAACATCGCGGTTGCGATCTTTGGCGGGTTCGCGCCGTTCATCGCGACCTTTCTCGTGCGGACAACGGGCAACAATCATGCACGGCCGCGTATGTCATCATAGCCGCGGTCGTCACCCTCGTAATCCTGCTGCGAACGCGCGAGACCGCCTTCGCGCCGCTGCGTTAGCGAGCAAGAGCCGGCCGTTCCTTTCGCCGCCAGAAGCCGGCGCCGAGGAGCGCTGTGGCGAGGAGGGCTAGGCTCGCAGGCTCCGGGACAGCGCTCGGCGTCACGGTGAGCGAATGTAGGAGCACATCCGCGCCGCTCGTGATGGTGTTGTCGGCGACAAAGAAGAGGTAATTGCTCGTCGGCGTTATCGTGACATTGCCGCCTGAGCTGGTGGCGTCCCCGAGCTTGGCGCCGAGCGCGGTGCCGGCTGCGTTGCCGGCAAAAATGCCGAGCACCTCGCCGTCGGTCGCGGAGTTCGGCGTTTATCGTGAAGGAGCCGAAGCCCGAGAGAAGGCTCGATATATCGAGCCGCACCGCTTCTCTGCCGCTGGCGTCGATTTCGGGATTGTCATCGATGTGGCCGTGGTTGCATCCGTTCCCGAAGCAGACGCCGACGCCCATCTCGTCGGTGCCGCGGTCATTGCCGACCAGCTGGCCGCCCGCAGTGAACGTATCGCCGGCGACGGGTGCCCCATTGCCTGACTGCGAGTACGATCCTGAAATGGCGGTGAGAGTGGGCCCACCCAAAGCCGTATAGCTCTGGCTCGGTCCAAGCGCTTGGTTGCCCGACACCGTGCCGGTGAAGTCGTACGTGATCGGCGCCGCAGTTGCACCGTTCGTCATGCCGCCGACTGCGCCCATGACGAGCGCGAATGTTACTGCCGAGAGAGTTTTCATACCTCTGCCTGACCGAATTGTTCTTCGAGAGAATGCGTGTAATTAACTTGAATACGCGAGAAATCCTATACTGCAAGATAGTTAAGCGCGAACAATCGTGATTAATACAAATTGAATATTCGGCATCTCCCGTTAGTATTAATAAAAGATTTCTAGTACGCCGGTTGGCATGGGCTCCGGCGCCCGAGGTAGGCCGCGCGTGTTCATCGTCACCGCTGGCCGGGAATTCGCATCCTCAGAGGATGTTGTAGCTTGATGAGTGTGTCCGCCTGAGGGAGTGAGGGAGATCGCCATGCAGACTAGAAAACAGGATCCGGACGTGATCGCTGAAGAGGCTGTTGGCCAAAGGCATGGGGACCCGCCGCCGTACGCCGTCAAGGAACAGCCGGACATGTCGCAGGAGGAAATCGCCTGGCAGCTATCAAAGCCGGCCGGACCTCAAGCGAGCATTCCGGAGAAGACCGCAGAGGCGCGGTCGGCGAGCGAGTCGGAGACGCGTATGCCGACCCTGGCAGCGCCGCCGCGCGAAATCCCGCCGGGAACATCGCTCGTCTCGCTCTACCGCACGGGAGATCAGGTGCGGTGAGCCGGGTGCTCGACGAACCGCCGTTCCTGATGATGGCCGCCGGCTTCGCCCTGGGTTACATGACCGCGCTATTGCTTCACGGCCGCCGGTAACATAACCGGAAGGCGATCGGCAGCGAGGAGCGCCGGGTCGATATCCGCGAGGTTAAGGAGCTATGCCGGCCCGCCCGGCATGATGCTATAGTCCGGCTCATGTGCGGGCGCTTTTACCTCACAGCCAGCGCGGCTGAAATAAAGAAGAAGTTCGTCGTCGACCAGGTGCCCGACTTGGTGCCGCGGTACAACATCGCTCCGACCCAGCTCTCTCCGATGGTCGTCGCGGCGGAGAAGCTGAGGACAGTCCGACCGGGTCGTTGGGGCCTGGTGCCGGCCTGGTCGCGTGATCTTTCGCTCGCCGCTCGAATGATCAATGCGCTCGCCGAGGAGATCGACGACAAGCCGGTCTTTCGGTCGGCGTTTCAGACACAACGGTGTCTCGTCCCGGCGAACGGCTTTTACGAATGGCGGACGAGAGGGGCTCGGAAACAGCCCTATAAAATAATGTTGCGCAACGGAGCGCTGTGCGCCTTTGCCGGGCTCTGGGAGAAGTGGACGCCCGAGACTGGCGAGCCGGTCGAGACGTTCGCGATCGTCACCACACGGGCGAACAGATTGGTCAGCGAGGTAAACGAACGCATGCCGGTGATCATTGCGCCTGCCGATTATCAGCGTTGGCTCACCGGCCCCGACGCGACGGCAAAGCGGCTGCTGGTCCCCTATACCGGCACGATGACCATCGCCCCGGTCAGCGATCGGGTCAACAATATCAAAGAAGATGATGTGGGCCTCATCGCGCCAATACCGGCGTGAGAAGTCCAACCGCAGTGAATTCACAAGGATCGACAGGTGTTTCGTCACTCCTACCAATGCGAGGGATAACCGGGTGAGGACTCGCACGAATCAACCCAAGTCGTCTTGCGCGGACTTGATCCGCGCATCCAGCCGTTGTTTCGTGCGCTCGAAGGCGTGGATGGCCGGGGCAAGCCCGGCAAGACGAACCTAGGGCCGATTTCTTTGCTTATATTGAGCTCCTAGGATGACGATCGCCGGCGAATTGGCCGAGTTTCTGACGCGGGTCGGCCCTGCCGATCTCCCGCCGCAAACGGTCGATCATGCGGCGATGCTGATCGCCAGCACGCTCGCCAGCGCAGCGCTCGGCGCCGGGATAGAATCTTCGGTCATCATCCGCGATCTCGCGCGAGAACGCGGCGGGGTCGCCGAAGCCTCGCTTTGGTTCGACGCGGGGCCAAAAATGCCGGTAGCCGAGGCGGCGCAAGTCAACGCGGTGATGAGCGACGCGGCGGCTTCGGACGACAGTGATCTGCGCAACATCGTCCATGCAGGCACAATTCTCGTCGCCACGACGCTCGCGATGGCCGAGCGGAATGCTGCGAACGGCGAAGACGTGTTGACGGCAATCGTGCTCGGCTATGAGGCGGCCGGGCGCATTGGCGAGGCAATCACGCCCGGCTTTCGCTACCGGGGCTTTCATGGCTGCCTAGCCGCGATTTTCGCCGGCGGGGTTGCCGCCGGCCTGCTGCTGCGGCTCGACCCAACGCAGATGGCGCAGGCGATCGCACTCTCGGCGACCTCGATCGGCGGATTGATGGCCGCGGCGAACACCAGCACCGCGCGCGAATATCACGCCGGGCTGGCGGCAATGCTGGGCGTTCGGGCCGCGCTCGCGGCGGATCGAGGATATCGGGCGGAAGAGAGCATTCTCGAGACCAAGCGCGGGTTTCTCGAAGTCTATGGCGGGACCGAGGGTCCCTCGGCCGGTGCGAATGTGACGCGTAACCTCGGACAGTCCTGGGACATCATCACCGACATGGCCGTCAAGCTGGTGCCCGGCGGCCATCCGTACCACGCGCTCGCCGAGGCGGCTGCGAACGCGGCCACGGAAGGGAAGATCGCACCGCAGGACATCGAAAGCATCACCGTATCGCGTCCCGGCCTCACCGCGCTGACCGGTCCACTGCACCCGACCGATCTGATCGGCATGGCGCACAGCCCGGCCTATTTCCTTGCAGCCGGGGCGGCCGACCACGATTTCTCGTGGGTGCACGCGACCGCCGCCAAGATCGCCGACCCCGTCATTCATCAGCTGATCGACAAGGTCCGGGTCGGACCGCCGCCGACCGGCAACACCGAGTGTTATCGGCAAGGCGCGACGGTGACCATTCGGACAACGGCCGGCCGGGTCAGCACGAGCACCGTCTTTGCACCCAAAGGTGCGGGCGCCGGCGGTCTCGGGTGGGCCGATATCGATCGGAAGTACCGTGCCTTGATGCCTCACGCCCGACTGAGCGATCACCAAGTCGAGGCGAGCCTGGCGGTTATCCACGACTTTCGCCGTATCGCGCACGTCTCTGAGCTGACGAGCTTGCTACACACCTGAACTGTTTCGGAGGCGACCATGGATGTCGGCCTGATGATGATCTTCGCCAGCTACGGCTGGGACAATATCGGCGACGATCAGGTCTGGGACGAGGATCTGAGGCTCGCGCGGCAGGCGCCGGCCCTCGGGTTCGACGCCTTATGGTCGGCGGAGCATCATTTCTTCGACTATTCGTTCTGCCCCGACAATCTGCAGCTGATGACTTACCTCGCCGGCGTGTGCCCGGACATCGATCTCGGCACCGCCGCGGTAATCCTGCCCTGGCACGACCCGTTGCGCGTCGCCGAGCAGGCGGCGGTGCTCGATCTTTTGTGCAAGGGCCGGCTGCGGCTCGGCTTTGGCCGCGGCCTGGCGCGGCGCGAGTTCGCCGCGTTCCGCGGCACGATGGACGAGAGCCGCGGGCGGTTCGACGAAGCGGCGCCGATGATCGTCAATGCGCTGCGCACCGGTTGGATCGAGGCCGACGGCCTTTATTACAGGCAGCCACGAGTTCGAGCTGCGACCGCGCCCGAAATACAGCTTCGACGGGCGCATCTACGCCGTCGCGTCGAGCGAGGATTTGGTGGATTCGGCAGCGCGGCTCGGCGCCCACATGGTGATGTTTTCCGACCGGCCGTGGCCGATGCGGCTCCCGGCAATCCAGCGCAACCGCGAAATGCACCGCAAATTTCACGGCATCGACGCCCCGACGATGATGATTACCGATTTCTGTCTCTGCGCGCCGAGCCTCGACGAGGCGGAGGCGCTGGCGCGCAAGCACATGGGCAAATTCGTCGAGAGCAACTTCGATCATTACGAGTTCCTCGGCGAGCATTTCGCGACCGTGAAGGGCTACGACGCCTACGCGCAGAAGGCCGAGATCGCCCGCAAGGGCGGTCTCGAAGGCGCGGTAGACGGATTTATGAAAGCCGCCGTGTGGGGCACCCCGGACCGCATCTTGCGCGAATTGGAGGCGCGGCGCGTCGTGATCGGCGATTTCGAACTGAACGTCGCGTTCCGCTTCGGCGGCATCCCTTACGAGAAGGCCGAGGCGTCGCTGCGGCTATTCGGCAAGGAGGTGCTGCCCGTCTTGAAGAGCTGGCGTTCTTCTACGGCCAAAGCTGCGGAATAGAATTCAGTCAAACCACGGGCGCTCATGTCTGCTACCCCTCGCCCGCGCCGCAGCGTTCTCTTCATGCCCGGCTCCAACCCGCGGGCGCTGGAGAAGGCACGAACACTGCCTGCCGACGGGCTGATCCTGGATCTCGAAGACGCGGTGGCCCCGGAGGCAAAGGACAGCGCGCGGACGATCGTCGCGGCGGCGCTGGCGGGGGGCGGCTATGCCGACCGCGAGCTGGTGGTCCGAGTCAACTCGATCGACACGCCATGGGGGCATGCCGATCTCGCGGCAGCCGCCACGATGCCGATCGACGCGGTACTGTTGCCGAAAGTCGAGAATCCCGACCGGGTGGCGCTGACGGTGTCGCTACTCGACGCGTTCGGCGCTCCGGAGCGGCTCGCGGTCTGGTGCATGCTGGAGACGCCTCCGCATCCTCTACGCCCGCGAGATTGCCGCAGAAAGCCCGCGGCTCGCCGCGCTCGTTCTCGGTACATCGGATTTGACGGCGGACCTGCATGCGGTGTCGGGCCGTGATCGCATGCCGCTGCTCACCTCACTCAGTCTCGCGATCCTTGCCGCTCGCGCACACGGGCTGGCGGTTCTCGACGGTGTGCACCTCGACCTCGCGGACGACGAGGGGTTCGCGGTCTCCTGTCGGCAAGGCCGGGAACTCGGCTTCGACGGCAAGACTTTGATCCACCCGAAACAGATCGCCGCAGCCAATGCCACGTTTGCCCCGGCACCCGCGGAAATCGAATGGTCGCGGCGGATCATCGCGGCACATGCCGAGGCGGCTGCCGCAGGCAAGGGTGTTGTGCTCGTCGACGGGCGGCTGATTGAAAACCTGCACGTCGAGAACGCTCGCCGGGTGCTGGCGCTCGCCGGCCAAATCGTCTAATTCACGTCGCCGAGCCTCCGCGAGCGGGGGTAAATGCAGAATTGATGGTGATGAGATCCGCCGACCGGCCGCTTTCGCCGCACCTTCAGATCTACCGATGGCAACTCACGTCAGTTCTGTCGATTCTCCACCGCGCTTCCGGCGTGGCGCTGAGCGCCGGGGCGATCCTGCTCGTGTGGTGGCTGATTGCCGCCGCTTCCGGGCCTGAGCCCTATGAAGGCGTCCAGGATTTCCTCGGCTCCTGGATCGGGCTCCTGCTGTTGTTCGGCTGGACCCTGTCGCTGTTCTATCATTTGTGCAATGGCATCCGCCACCTCGTCTGGGACACCGGCCATGCGCTCGATCTCGAATCGACCTATATTGGTGGGTGGATCGTCGTCGGGGCGACCGCCGTGCTGACTTTGGTGGCCTGGATCGCCGGGATAGCTCGCTGGGTTTCCTGACATGCCGGGTTTCCTGAGATGATGGCATCGCGGATGCGCTCGCCGCTCGGCCGTGCAATCGGGCTGGGTTCCGCAAAGGAGGGGGTCGAGCACTGGTGGGCGCAGCGCATTACCGCGATTGCGCTGGTGCCGTTGAGCCTCTGGTTCGTGGCCTCGGTCATCGGCCTGGTCGGCGCCGATATCGAGACTGTGCAGAACTGGGTCGGCCTGCCGCTGCCGGCCATTCTGCTGATATTGCTGCTTATTGCGAGTTTTTATCACTTGTCGCTCGGGCTCCAGGTGGTCATTGAAGACTATGTTCATACCGAGCTCGTCAAGCTCGGCCTCGTCGTCACCGTGCGCCTGCTCAGTTTCGGCTTCGCCGTGGCGGGGATCTTCGCAGTGCTCAGCATTGCCCTTGGATCGACGAGCTGATTGGAGCCCCGCATGCCACCGGCTTACAACATCACTGATCACAGTTATGACGTGGTCGTCGTCGGTGCCGGCGGCGCGGGTCTGCGGGCGACATTAGGAATGACCGTCGAGGGGCTCCGGACAGCTTGCATCAGCAAGGTCTTCCCGACCCGCAGTCACACGGTCGCTGCTCAAGGAGGGATCAGCGCGGCGCTCGGCAATATCGGCCCGGACGACTGGCGCTGGCACATGTACGACACCGTCAAAGGGTCGGATTGGCTCGGCGACCAGGATGCGATCGAGTACATGTGCCGCAATGCGATCCCCGCGGTGATTGAGCTCGAGCATTTCGGCGTGCCGTTCTCCCGCACCGAAGACGGGCGGATCTATCAGCGGCCGTTTGGCGGGCACATGATGGAATACGGTGAGGGCGATCCGGCGCGGCGCGCCTGCGCCGCTGCCGATCGCACCGGTCACGCGATCATCCACACTCTGTATCAGCAATGCGTGCGCAACAATGCGGAATTCTTTGTCGAGTATTTTGCGCTCGACCTGATCATGGACGAGGAGGGCGCCTGTCGCGGGGTCATGGCTTGGAACCTCGAGGATGGCAGCCTGCACCGGTTTCGCGCTCATCTCGTCGTGCTCGCCACCGGCGGGTACGGCCGGACCTACTTCTCCTGCACCTCCGCGCACACTTGCACCGGCGACGGCAATGCCATGGTGCTGCGAGCCGGGCTGCCGTTGCAGGACATGGAGTTCATTCAGTTTCACCCGACTGGGATCTACGGCGCCGGCTGCCTGATCACCGAGGGAGCGCGGGGTGAAGGCGGCTATATGACCAACAGCGAGGGCGTACGCTTCATGGAAGCCTACGCGCCGCACGCCAAAGACCTGGCGTCGCGCGACATCGTCAGCCGGGCGATGACGATCGAGATCCGCGAGGGCCGCGGTTGCGGACCGGAGAGGGACCACATCCTCCTCCACCTCGAACATCTCTCGCCCGAGGTGCTGCACCAGCGCCTTCCGGGGATTTCGGAGACAGCCAAGATCTTCGCCGGGGTCGATGTCACGCGCGAACCGATCCCGGTATTGCCGACCGTGCATTACAACATGGGCGGCATTCCGACAAACCACCACGGCGAGGTGCTGCGGCCGACCCGGGACGAACCGGACGCCACCGTCCCCGGGTTGATGGCGATCGGCGAGGCGGCCTCGGTCTCGGTGCATGGGGCCAACCGGCTGGGGTGCAACTCGCTGCTCGACATTGTTGTGTTCGGCCGCGCGGCGGCCCATCGAGCCGCCGAGCTGGTACGCCCCGGCACACCGCAGAAACCGATGTCGAACGGCGCCGGCGAGGAAGCGGTGGCCCGGCTCGACGCGGTGCGGCAATCTCACGGGTCCCGCAAGACCGCCGAGATTCGCCTCGATATGCAGCGCGTCATGCAGACCAACTGCGCCGTCTTTCGCACGGCACAAGTGCTCCGCGAAGGGGTCAGCCGGATCGACGTGGTGGCCAACAGCTTCGGCGAGCTGGGCATCTCCGACCGGTCGATGATCTGGAACACCGACCTGGTCGAGGCTTTGGAGCTGGAGAATCTGCTCGAGCAGGCCGTCGTCACCTTGCACTCGGCCGAGAACCGGAGCGAGAGCCGCGGCGCGCATGCCCGCGAGGACTACCCCGATCGCGACGACCGGAACTGGATGAAGCACACGCTCGTCTGGCTCATCGGCGATGGCGGGGTCAAACTCGGCGATCGCCCGGTCCATCTCTTCACACTGTCGAACGAGGTGCAGACCTTCCCACCCAAGGCGCGCGTGTATTGAGGTCAACCATGGTCTGCACCCCACTTGGCTACCTCCACGGCCGCTTACTTTACCCTCTCCCCCCGCCGGCCGGGGGGAGAGGGCAGGGTGAGGGGGGCCGAACTGCTGGCTCGCGGCCTTCCCACCTCACCCTCCCATCGCGATGCGATGGGCCCCTCCCTCTCCCCCCTGCAGGGCGGAGAGGGGCTTTTCGGGATCGTGCAGCATCATTGCGGCGCGGAGATTAAGCCCGTCGATGGCCGAATTCACTCTGCCGCGGAACTCCAAAATCGGGACCGGCAAGACCTTTGCCGGGCCGCTTGGCTCCACTCGCCTGCGCGAGTTCAACATCTATCGCTGGAACCCGGACGACGGGAAGAACCCCGTCATCGACACGTTCGAGATCGACCTCAACGATTGCGGCCCGATGGTCCTCGACGCGCTGATCAAGATCAAGAACGAGATCGACACGACATTGACCTTCCGCCGCTCGTGCCGCGAAGGGATCTGCGGCTCGTGCGCAATGAACATCGACGGCACCAATACGCTGGCTTGCCTCAAGGCGATTGAGGACATCGAGGGTGCGGTGCGGATCTACCCGTTGCCGCACATGCCGGTCGTCAAGGATCTGGTGCCCGATCTGACGCATGTCATTGCGCAATACCAATCGATCCGCCCATGGCTGCAGACCGCGACCCCGCCGCCGCCCGACCGCGAGCGGCCCCAATCGATCGAGGAGCGCGAAAAGCTCGACGGCCTCTGGGAATGCATTCTGTGCTTCTGCTGCACGACATCGTGTCCGAGCTATTGGTGGAACGGCGAGCGCTATTTGGGACCCGCAGTGCTGTTGCAGGCGTATCGCTGGATCGCCGATAGCCGCGACGAGAAGACCGGGGACCGCCTCGACGAGCTCGAAGACCCGTTCCGGCTCTACCGCTGCCACACGATCATGAACTGCACCCGGACTTGCCCGAAGAACCTCAACCCGGCCAAGGCAATCGCCGAAATCAAGAAACTGATGGTGCTGCGCCGGTAAGCCCGAGAGATGCGCCGGCGGATCATCATCGATACCGACCCCGGCCTGGACGACGCCGTCGCGATGTTGCTGGCATTGGCAGCAGCCGAGGAATTGGAGGTCCTAGGCCTAGTCGTGGTCGCGGGGAATCTGCCGCTGGCTCAGACCGAGCGCAATGCGCGCCGGGTTTGTGAACTGGCCGGCCGTTCCGATCTCCCCGTCTATGCCGGGTGCGCGCGGCCGATTTTGCGCCCGCTCGCAACGGCTGAGCGAGTTCACCGTGAAACCGCCCAAGATCGATTGTTGCTGCCCGATCCGACGATGGCGCTGAAGCCTCAGCATGGCGTCGACTTTCTCGTCGAGACGTTGTGTGCCTCCGAGGCGGGGACAATCACATTATGCGCTCTGGGACCATTGACGAACATTGCCATGGCGCTGGTGAAGGCGCCGGAGGTCGCTGGCAACATCCGGGAACTGGTGGTTATGGGCGGCGCCTGTTTCGAGCTCGGCAATGTGACGCCAGCGGCCGAATTCAATATGCATGTCGACCCGCACGCCGCGGCGATTGTCTTTGACAGCGGCATCCCGATTACGATGATACCGCTCGATGTCACGCATCAGCTGGTCAGCACCGAGCCTCGGCTCGCGGCGCTCCGCGCTCTTCCCAACCGCTGCGGCGCGGCGGTTGCCGGGCTGCTGACTTCGTTCGAGAAAAACCGCCGCCCCAAATTCGGCCCGCGCGCCCGGGCGCTCCACGATCCGGCCGTCATCGCGTACCTGTTGCGCCCGGAATTCTATCGGGGTCGCGAGGTCAATGTCGCGATCGAGGTGCAGAGCCCACTGACGACCGGAATGACGGTAGTGGACTGGTGGGGCGTCACCGGCCGAAAGCCCAACGTGCGGGTCATGAATAGCATCGATGCCGACGGCTTCTATAATCTGCTGGCGGAAAAGCTAGCTCGCCTGCCTTAGCCGCCGATTCGGGAGCCACAAAAACTGTCGTACTGGGATCGACGTCGGATTCCTTTACACACCGTGTGACGTCAACGAAGAGCTAACATGCTGATAAGCTTGGAATTGTACGGCGCCAGCCCATAGATTTCTGCGCAAGCGACTGTAAACTTTTCCGACAAAACGTCGCCCGAGATTTCGAAGCTCACTCTTAAGGTCTTGCTGCGCCTTACAATTCGTAATCTGCCACTAATTGGCACGCGGTTTGCGTTAACGTTAACGACCTGATCTCAAACGGAGAGCCAGTATGAAGATATGGCCGTTCGATCCTGGTTCCTCAGGCGCCTTTCGAAGCCGCGTTAAGATCGTGCTCGGCGCCATGACAGTTGGCGCACTGGCCTGGACCGCCGGACCTGCGCATGCAATCAACTTTACATTCCAAGACATCATCAACAATGCCGACCCCACTTTCAATCAGGAGCTCGGCATCAATACTGCAGGAACAATCGCCGGTTACTTTGGCAGCGGGGCGGCGGGACATCCGAACAAGGGTTACACTGTAGTCCCGCCATATGGTCAGGCGAACTTTGTTAATGAAAACTTCCCGGGTTCGGTGCAGACGCAGGTCACCGGGATCAATAACGCCGGTGTGACCGTGGGGTTCTTTTCCAATACCAACATGGGCGTCGGCTTGGACAGCAATTTCGGGTTCACTAACGTTGGCGGAACCTTCACCGAGGTCAACCACCCAGGGGGTCCCGCGACGGGCCTGTTTACCGACCAATTGCTCGGCGTTAACAACAGCAACGTAGCTGTCGGCTTTTACGTTGATGCCGCAGGAGCCACGCACGGTTATACCTACACCATCGGGTCAATGATGTTCTCGGGCAACATCGACGATCCCAATGGGGTCGGCGCGACAACGGCAACGGCGATCAACAACTCCGGGGAGATCGCCGGGTTCTACACCGACGGCGCCGGTGTTACTCATGGTTTTGTCGATAATGCCGGAATCTTCACGACGATCGATCCGACCGGGTCGATGTCGACGATGCTCCTCGGACTCAATGACAACGGCTTGGCGGTCGGCACCTATATCGACGCGGGCGGTGTTATGCACGGCCTCCTCTTCAATCTGCTCACCGACACTTTTCAAAATGTCGACGACCCGTTTGGTATCGGTACGACGACGATCAACGGCGTCAATGATCTCAACCAACTTGTCGGCTTCTATGTCAATGGTGCCGACAACACCATCGGGCTGCTCGCCAACCCGGTGCCTGAGCCCGCCTCTCTCGTGCTTCTTGCCAGTGGATTGTTCGGTGTCGGTCTGATCCGCCGCCGCTACCGCGCTTGAGGGTCGACCTGCTCCCAGCCTAGAATGCCCGTGCTGAACACCAGATCGGAGCAGGTCGATGATCTTTGAGATGCGGACTTACCGGTTGCAGCCGGGCTCGGTGCCGGAGGTCGAGAAGCGGTTCGGAGAAGCGCTGACCGAGCGTGTCAAGGTGTCGCCGCTCGGTGCGTTCTTTCATACCGAAGTGGGGCCCTTAAACCACATTATCCACATCTGGCCCTATGATGATCTGCAGCATCGGACGCGGGTGCGTTCGCAGTCCATCCCGAACTGGCCGCCGAAGATCCAGGAATTCATTGTCGAGATGGAGAGCAAGATCGTCAACGCGGCGCCATTCTGCCCGGCCTTCACGCCCAGGCAGCACGGCAATCTCTATGAGATCCGCACCTATACGATGCTGCCCGGGGCGGCGCCGACCGTCATCGAGCGCTGGGCCGAGAGGATCGAAGGGCGGGTGAAGCTGTCGCCTCTGGCGGCGGCAGGCCATACCGAGCTCGGGCCGCTCAATCAATGGATTCACATTTGGGCCTACAAGGATGCGGCCGAGCGCTTCCGCATCCGTGACGAGGCCCGCGCTGCGGGTGCCTGGCCGCCCAATACCCGCGGTCAATTCATCAAGCAGGAGAACATGCTGGTCGTGCCAGCAGCGTTCTCGCCATTGCACTAGCTAGCTGCGTTATCCTCACCCATTCGAGCCCCCACCCTAACCCTCCCCCGCTTACGGGGGAGGGAATGCTACACCCCCTTTACCTCGGCCTGAAAAGCCCGAAGAGATTGTCGAAGAACCCGCCGCCCGAGCGCGGGGGCGCCGCAGCCAGCACTCCAGCGGGCGGCAGTGGCGCATTCGGCAGCGGCCGCACCGGCATCGCCTGGGTCGCAGCCAGCATGAAACGCCGCCAGGTCTGCGCCGGCAGCGAACCGCCCGTCACCTTGTTCATCGGGGCATTGTCATCATTGCCGAGCCAGACCCCCGCGACGAGGTCGGCGGTGTAGCCGATAAACCAGGCGTCGCGGTATTCCTGCGTCGTGCCGGTCTTGCCGGCGGCCGGGCGGGGCAGTGCCGCGCTCTTGCCGGTGCCGTGCCCGATCACGGCGCTCAGCATCTGGTTCATGGTCCCGGTCAGCTCCGGGGCGACGACTCGTCCGATCCCCGAGCCGGTGCGGCGAAACACAACCTTTCCCGCGCCGTCGCGGATCTCGGTGATGCCGTGCGGCCACACCCCGAGACCGCCATTGGCGAAGGGTGCATAGGCCGAAACGAGCTCCAACAAATTGACCTCGTTGGTGCCGAGCGCAAGGCTTACCTCGGGCGTGAGCGGTGACGAAATTCCGAGCCGGTGGGCGACTGCCACGACGCTGGGCAGACCGGCCCGCTGCGCCACCTGGACCGCGATCGTGTTGACCGACTGGGCCAAACCTTCGGCCAAAGTCATCTCGCCTTGATAATGCCCGGTGTAATCGCGCGGTTGCCAATTGCCAATGCGTATCGGCTCGTCGACGAACTGGTCGGAGGGTTGCAATCCGGCTTCCAACCCAGCCAGATAAACGAACGGCTTGAAGGCGGAGCCCGGCTGCCGTTGCGCCTGGGTCGCACGATTGAACTGGCTCTGGTTGTAATCGCGGCCACCGACCATGGCGCGGACCGCGCCGTCCGGCGACATCGCCACGAGGGCGCCTTCCTTCACTGCCATTTTCCCGCCCTCGCGAATGATGACGCCCGCGATCGCGGCCTCGGCCTGTGCCTGCATGCGCGGGTCGAGTGTCGTCACCACCGTCAAGTCACGATTGCCGGTATCGGCAAAATCTCCCAATTGTTCGGCCACCCAATCCCCGAAATAGCGAGCGCCCGGTCGCGCAACGGGCACCGCGGCTAGCGAGGTTCCGCCGCTGAGGGCGGCCATTGCCTGACTGCTGGTGACAACCCCGGCATCGACCATTTTGGCGAGGACTTGCGCGGTCCGCGCCGCGGCCTTGTCGCTGTCGCGAATTGGGTTGAACCGGGTCGGCGCCTTCAACAGGCCGGCAATGGCGGCGCTCTCGTAGAGGGTCGTTTGTCGCGCCGATTTGTTGAAATACCGGTGCGCCGCGGCATCCACGCCATAGGTCCCGGCCCCGAGATAAACGCGGTTGAGGTAGATCTCGAGGATCTGGTTCTTCGAGAAGCGATGCTCGAGCCACAATGCCAGCAGCGTCTCCTGGATTTTGCGGGAGAGGCTGCGCTCTTGTGTCAGGAAGAGGTTCTTGGCGAGCTGCTGGGTTATCGTGCTGCCGCCCTGGACTATATGTCCGGCCGCAATATTAGCGAAGACGGCCCGAACCAGCCCGATCGGATCGACCCCGAAATGGCTGTAGAATCGGCGATCTTCGGTCGCGACGACGGCCTTCGGCAGATAAGGCGACATTTCCTTCAGGGTCAACGGCTGACCGAAGAGGTCCCCATAGGTCGTCAGCAGACTGCCGTCCGAAGCCAGGATCGTCACGCTGGGACGCCGCTCGGCGCGGGTAAGCTCGTCGGTGTCGGGCAGCGTGAGGGCAAAATAGCCGAGAACGAGGCTGCCGACGATCGCCGTCCACAGCAGCAGCAACAGGCCAAGCTTGGGGGCCCGGCGCAGGAAGCCCTTGCCGCGCGCGCGTTGCCGTAATGCAGGAGTGCGCGGTGGCGGCCGGATGCGGTCGGCGGGGTCGAGCCGCAACCTGGGCTCAGCCATCGGCTCCCGCCGCTATCGTTTTGCTTCTCGACACCCCCGCTCCCCCGGCCGCCTGATCTGGGCACGGCATCCGCTCAATTATCAGGCAAACTGTGGCAGCGGTTCGACAACGAAATGAGAGAGAATTCCCGCCGCGCCGCAGGAACCTGAGGTCGAACGAATCCGTTGTCCGAGCAGATGGCGGGTTACGAGTTTTCTTGGAGGACGACGCATGGCTGATAGAAACGATGCCTCATCGAGCATGAGCGCCCCGACCGGAACGACGGGGCGGGTTCACTCGACGACGGACGGGGACACGGCATACACCGGGAGCGTCGTCACAGAATTCCTGGATGCCGCCCGGGCGGCAGCCGAATCGCTGCTCGAAGAACAAAAGCGCCAGATCGCCGACAGGGTGTCGGGAATAGCCGACGCGCTGCGAAGCGCTGCGCAGCCGCTCGACGAATCGCAGAGCCACGTCATCGCTCGGTACCTCGAAGAGGCGGCGGCGCAGGTCAATAGCTTGTCGCGCACGATGCGTGAGAGACACTGGGGCGAATTGGTCGCCGACACCGAGGATTTCGCACGACGCCAGCCGATGTGGTTTGTGCTCGGCGCTGCTGCCACCGGCTTTGTCGTCGGGCGCCTGTTATGGACATCGACCGGCGGGCGGCGGCATGCTACCACCTGGTCGTCTCGGAGCAGTGAACCGGCGCGCACGGTTACGGCAGCCGTATCGAGCGGAAGCGGCACCGCCGCCGGTGAGCTGACGGGGAACCCGCACCCGATCACCGGAGCCGTGGAGGCCCGTTGATGCTTGCCGGTAACGGCCGCCTCGGGCCAGACATCGTCGAGCCGCGCGCGCGATCCGGTCGCCCGGTTGCCGCGCTCATCTCCGATCTCGCCGCCGAGACCAGCACACTGGTCCGCCAAGAAATCGCGCTGTTCAAGGCGGAGCTCAATGAGAAGCTAACCCGGATCGGTGTGGGTGCAGGGGCGCTTGCCGCAGGCGGGATGATCGCCTTCAGCGGCTGGCTCGCGCTCGTGGCAGCGGCGATCATTGGTCTCAGCCATGTTTTGGCTCCCTGGCTCTCCGCCCTGATCATCGGGGTGGTCGTAATAGCGCTCGGCGCTGCGCTGGTATTGCTCGGTAAGAACCGTCTGAAGGCCGACGCCTTGGTTCCGCGCCGGACGCTGAATTCGCTTCGTGAGGATGAGGCTTGGATCCGGGATCAGGTCTCGTGATCCCCTGATCGGGATCTGCTGAATGGAAGGAAAGGGATTGGAAATGTCTACAGATTCAAGGAAGGACAGCGGGCTCGGCGAAGCGATTCAGGCCAACGGCGTGCCGCTCGCGTTGATTGGCGTCGGTATCGCATGGCTCGTGGCAAGCAATACAGGTATGGCGGATCGCGTTGTGAATGACGAGCGCGTCCAAGCGGCACGACGGCGAATCGGCGAGCTTGCCGGCGATATCGGGATTGGCGGTACGAGCGAAGGGGCCAGCGGACAACTCCTGGGACCCGACGGCGAACCACTGACCCGCTCCGATTCCGCCCGGGGCAATGGTTGGGTTCATCAGGCGGCGGGAGCCGCGCGCGGCGCCATTACCTCGGTCCGCGATGCCAGCAATGCGGTTCTCGATCGGGCGGGCGCTGCGACCGATCTGGCCAGCAGGGCCAGCAGTCAAGTGACGGAGAAGGTGTCGACCGATCCCTGGCTGATCGGCCTGGCCGGCTTGGTTGCAGGCGCCCTTCTCGCAGCGGTGCTGCCACCCACCAGAATAGAACAGGACTACATCGGCGAGGCCCGTGACGGATTGTGGAACAAGGCCAACGAGCTCGGCCACGAGGCCGCAGAGGCGGTCCGGGAGCTGGCTGATTCCGCGACTCGGACCACGACCCATTAGCCGGCCGGCGGCGCGCGTGATGATCCGCTTGGCGTTCGGGATAACTTTCTGTCTGGGCTTGGCCGCGGTGCTTGCGCCCGGAGCAACGAAAGCTCAGGTGCCGTTGCCGCCCGAAATGGCCGAGATCAGGGCGTGCCTGTGTTTGCAGCAGGAGGTCTCGGCGTTCGCGGTGGATATGAACGCCAAAAAACAGGCCTTGGACACGGTTACCCGGCAACTCGCAGACCTCGATTCGCAGCTCGCGCGCGATAAGTCGACGGTAAACGTAAACAACCCCGATGACGTCGCTCGCTATAAGGCGCTGCTCGAACGACGCGATGCCGCGTATCGCCAGTCGATTGGCCCCGTTCACTCGGACGCCGAGCAAGCAACCGCCCGCTACAATGCGCAGGTCAGCGAATACAACGCCCACTGCGCCAATCGCCCGTTCAACTCGGCGGTCGTGGCGCAGATGCAAGTCAACCTGGTGTGCCCGCCGGTGCAGTAGTGCTGAACCCCGGCAGGGACCTGAAACTCGCGCGGTCGGTCACGCCGAGTTAACCCGCCACGAACATCCGGGCGCGCGGCGGCTCCTCGCTCAGCGGGCGGAAACCGCCAGCTCCGTCATCAATGATCCGGCCATCCTTGATGATCAGCGAGATCTCTTTCGGCCGCTGCAGAAGGGCGATGTCGGCCAGCGGATCGCTGTGCCAGATGACGATATCGGCCAGCTTGCCGGGGGCAATGACGCCGACCTCGCCTTCGAGGTTCATGAGCCACGCATTGGCGCTGGTGTTGGCGACGATCGCCTCGATCGGCGTCATGCCGACCTCTTTGACGAACAGCTCGGCTTCCTTGCCGTGCCATTTTCCGTGGGTGAAGGCCGACGCATTGCCGGTGTCGCTGCCGCTGAGAATCGAGATGCCGCGGTGGCGCGCATGGCGGATCATCTGAAAGGAGGCATCGAGCTGCGCCCGCAGGCGATCGCGAACCTGGTCCCCGAAACCCCGTCCGGCGGCGCCGTGCTCGACCCCGATCCAGGGCGAAGTCAGGACCGGGGCGATGGGGATCCTGGCCTTGGCGATGAGGTCGAGGTCGGCCTCGCTCGACCAGTCACCGTGGTAGATCAGATCTATGCCGGCCTTGGCCGCGGCGCGGGTCGAGGTCGAGCCGCGCGAATGGATCGCGACCTTGACATTGTGCCGGTGGGCTTCATCGACGACGGCCGCGATCTCGTCATCGGCGACCGTCTGGATGTCGCCCCAGGTGGAATCGGCGATCTTGATCAGATCGACCCCGCGTTTGCATTGCTTGCGGGTTTCGCGGATGAACTCGTCCCGCGTGTTGCACAAGACGCCCGCCGCATCGGCCGGGGTTCCGTCATAGGCCGGGTAGGGGTCGGGATCGAAGATGCCGCCGTAATTGCCGAGCGCCCGGCCGGCGACGACCATGCGCGGGCCTTGAAGCAACCCGCCCTCGACGGCCTCGCGCACCGTCACATCGGTAAACCATTTGCCGCCCGGGACAGCGATGCTGGTGACGCCGGCGCGCAATACCCGGCCGATCGCATGCGCCGCCCACAATGTGCAAAATTCGGCGCTCGACGTGTACCTCACGCTCGGCAACGCGCCCTGATGCAGCGAGATGTGGCAATGCGCGTCAATGAGGCCGGGAAGGATGAACTTGCCCGCCGCATCGATGACCGTGTCGTCCGGGGTTTCCGGCCGGAACGAGCCGTCGCCGGGGCCGAGATGGGTGATCCGATTGCCCTCGACAACAACGAGCGCGTTCCAGACCGGATCGCGCCCCGACCCGTCGATCACGGTCCCATTCTTGATGAGCAAACGGTTCTGCACAGTGCTCATGACGGCCCCCTGCTAGAAGTGCAACGGCCAGCTTATGGCAATACTGCGGCAACCGCGAGCTGCCGCTGTTTCGCTGTTCTTGCACGGGAAAAACAACGATCCTTGTCAGCGTAAGCCGCGGAATTCCTTGGCTTTTGGCGATCGCGGCAGCCAAATAACAGCCAGAGACAGCGACCAACAACAGCGAAGAACCGCGGGAAACAACGAAGAATAACAGCAAATTGCCCGCGCCGGCACTCGTGGGTAGAGGCTCCGCACTAAAGAGCTCGATATTTCAAGGACTGATGTTCCTCTGAGAAAGGCAAAGCAACTATCTTGCGAACGCGAGCTGTATCACGGCATTGCGAAGATATTTGGATCGAACACCCTTATTTACATTGCTTCTAATCAATTATGCTGGCGGCAGTCCTGCTGGATTATTCGAAGCGCTCCATCCGCCGGACGCACTCTAAATGATCCGCCTCCTGGAGCGTCGACGGATCGGCTAGGTAGATGCCCGGCATGACCCCGCCGCGGGCTTTGCTGATTCGCGGCGCGATACGCTTTCTGTTCGTAGGATACCCGGCCCGGGGACCGTTAGCCCCCTTCGAGTTTCGGGATAAAGAAGATTTCGCACCCCTCCCGGATCGGCTGGAAATAGGCGGTCTCGTGGATCGCGCCGTCGATCGCGACGGTGGTTTCTTCTACGAGGTGTTCGCCGAGGCCGGGGTAAAGACGGTCCATTTCTTTGATGACACCGCGCAGGTTCTTGGCCTCGATCGTGAATTCGCGCACGCCGCCGGTGTAGCGGCGACTGAACCCTGAGGTGAACTGAACCCGAGCGGCCACTGTTCAACTCCTCCTAGGTCATACCCTCACCCACCCAGCCTTGGCAGGCTGGGTCCCCCCTCTCCCGCGGTGCGGGCGAGGGGCTTTAGCGAAAAGTTTTGTGCCAATTAGCCCCTCTCCCGCATTGCGGGAGAGGGTGCCGAGCGCAGCGAGGCGGGTGAGGGTGTCGCCGCCGGCCACCGCTAATCGTCTGCCTGGCCCTGGTCGAGGGCGGCGCGGACCTTGGGGGGCGACATCGGCAATTCCGTGAGCCGCCGGTGGATCGCGCTGTCGATCGCATTGGCGATCGCCGCCATCGGCGGCACAATGTTGACTTCGCCGACGCCTTTGGCGCCGTAGGGATGCGCCGGGTTCGGCACCTCCACCATGATTGCCTCGATCATCGGCATGTCGGAGGCGACGGGCACGCGGTAGTCGAGAAAGCCGGCGTTGTCGAGCCGGCCCTGCCGGTCGTAGATGTACTCCTCGTTGAGCGCCCAGCCGATGCCTTGCGCGACGCCGCCCTGGATCTGCCCCTCGACATAGGAGGGGTGGATCGCCTTGCCGACGTCCTGCGCCGCGACAAAGCGCAGGATTGTCACCTTGCCGGTCTCGGGATCGACCTCGACATCGCAAAACTGCGTCGAGAAGCCGGGCGCCATGCCGCCGGCATTGACCGAGGCCGCGGCGGTGATCGGGCCGCCGGTCAGCGCCTTCTTCGCCGCCAACTCCTTGAACGACAATGGCGCGAAATCGCCGACATTGCTGCTCGCGGGCTTGGCCTGCCCGTCCTCCCAGACGACCCCCTCGACATCGACGTCCCAGATCATCGCGGCCCGGGCGCGCAGTTCGTCGACGACCTTCTTGCTGGCGTCGACGACCGCCATGCCGGTCGCGAAAGTGACGCGCGAGCCGCCGGTCACATGCGTGTAGCCGACCGACGACGTATCGGCGACGATCGAGCGGATCTGGTTGTAGTCGATCCCCAGAGTCTCGGCCGCCATCAACGCCATCGAGGCGCGCGAGCCGCCGATGTCGGGGCTGCCGGTCGCAATGATGACGGTGCCGTCCTCGTTGACCTGCACAGAGGCGCTCGAACTCACCGCCGCCGTTGAACCAATAGCCCGATGCGACGCCGCGCCCCTGATTGGGGCCGAGCGGCGTCTTGTAAGCCGGGTGACTGACCAATGCCTCCAGGGTCTCGGCATAGCCGCCGTGGGCGAGCTTTGGCCCGAAGATCATCGGCGTGCCGGGCCGTGCCGCGTTTGTTAGGCGCAGTTCCAGCGGATCCATGCCGATCTTCTTTGCCAGAATGTCGAGAACGCTCTCGACGGCAAAGGCCGAGATCGGCGAGCCCGGCGCCCGGTAGGCGGCCGATTTCGGCCGATTGCACACGACATCGTAACCGACCGTGTGCTGGTTCGGGATGTTGTACGGCGCAAAGGCGCACAGGCACGCGTTCATCACCGGCGAGCCAGGGAAGGCGCCGGCTTGGAACTTGAACTCGCCTTCGGCTGCGGTGACCGTGCCGTCCTTCTTGACGCCGATCTTGACCCGCATCGAGGAACCCGAGGTCGGGCCCGATGCTTTGAATACTTCATCACGGCTCATCACGATCTTGACCGGCCGCCCCGATTTCTTGGCGAGGAGCGTTGCGACCGGCTCGAGATAGACGATGGTCTTGCCGCCGAAACCGCCGCCGATCTCGGCCGGCGTCACGCGAATATCGCCGACCGGCATGCCGAGGAGTTTCGCGGTCAGTGCGCGGATTACGAAATGCCCTTGGCTGGAGGCCCAGATCTCGGCCTGGCCGTCGGCGTCGAAACGGGCAACACAAGCATGCGGCTCGATATAGGCTTGGTGCACCGCCGCCGTCTTGAACTCCTTGTCCACGATCTCGTCGGCTTCGGCAAAGCCGGCCTGCGTGTCGCCGATCTTGAACTCGACCCGTTTTGAGATGTTCGAAGGCTTGGTCGGCGCCGGCTCGATGCCGCGGGTGATCATATCCTCGAACAGCAGCGGCGCGTCGGGCTTCATCGCGTCGTCGACATCGATCACATGCGGCAGCACCTCGTAGTCGATCTCGATCAGTGAGGCGGCTTCATCCGCGACAGATTTGCTGATCGCCGCTATTGCCGCGACGGCGTGGCCTTCGTACAACGCCTTCTCGCGCGCCATCACGTTGCGCGTGATGTGCCAGAAATTCTGCGCGACCCGCTCCGGGCCGATATATTCGAACTTATGGTCGGGAAAGTCCTTGGCCGTCACGACCGCCTTGACGCCGGGCAGGCCTTCGGCCTTCGCGGTGTCGATCGAGCGGATGCGCGCATGCGCGTGCGGCGAGCGGATGACCTTGCCGTAGAGCGTACCGGCAGTTGCGAAATCGGCGCCGTACATCGCCCGCCCGGTCACCTTCGGCACGCCATCCGGACGGATCGGCCGAGTTCCAACCCATTTGAACCGCGTCGGAGCAATATCGTTCACCTCACCCTCCACTCGTCAGGTCGATCTGTTATGCATTAGCGTCGCGCGACGGCGCGGCAAATGCAAGACCGACGGAGGAAACCATGACCCTGGAAGTAAGGCGGATCGTCACCGGGCACGACGCGAACGGGAAGGCTATCGTCAAGACCGATGAGCGGCTGCAGGCGGTCAGCCGGCTAGGCCGGCCGCATATCGCCGGCTGCGAAATCTGGTCGACCGATAAGATGCCGGTTGACAACACGTCGGACGAGGCCGAGGCGGCGCAGCGTGCGGGCTTTGTCAAGCGATACAATTACGTCGGTAGCGGCCAGGGCACTGTGATCCGCATCACCGAATTCGCGCCCGGCGCGCCCAAATTCATGCACCGCACCGAAACCGTCGACTATGCGCTCCTACTTTCGGGCGAGTGCGACCTCGAGCTCGACAGTGGGGAGCTCGTGCATATGAAGCCGGGCGACATCGTCGTGCAGCGCGGCACGATGCACGCCTGGGTCAATAACGGGCCGACACCTTGCGTCTTCGCGTTCATCCTGATCGACGCCGACCCGGCCAAAGCCGGCGGCCAGGAACTCCGCACGCATTTCCCGGCCCCGTGAGCCGGGGCGCTACTATGTTTCGACCAGGTCGAGCCGCCGCTCGATCCGATCGAGGCGATCGTGCATGCGGTCGAGGCGCAGCCCCATCTCCGCAATTTCGCGGGTCATGTGCGAAATGCTCCGCTCGATCGAGCCGAGACGACCTCTTTGCTCGCGCTGCTCCTCGCGGATCTCATGCAGCTCCGTCCGAATGGCGCGGAGGTGTTCAAGAACCAGATTGGGCGTATCCTCGGTCACCGCGATTATTGTGTGTTCGCGACAGTCGCTTTGCAATATTGCTCTTGCATAGAGTCCAGAACGGGAGATCGGCCCATGGAATTCGGCATGTTCCACCAGTTTCCGGCCCTCCCCGGACGAAGCGAAAAAGAGGCCTTCGCGGAGGCGTTCGAGCAGATCGATGCGGCCGAACGCTGGGGTCTCGATACGATGTGGCTGGCCGAGCTGCATTTCGACCCGCAGCGCTCGGTATTGTCGGCGCCGCTCAGTATCGCCGCCGCAGTCGGTGCCCGCACCGAGCGGATCAAGATCGGCATCGCCGTGCAGGTCTTGCCATTGTGTCATCCGCTGCGCCTCGCCGAGGAGGCCGCGACGGTCGATCACATCAGCGGCGGCCGGCTGATCTTCGGCGTCGGGCGCAGCGGTCTGCCGCGCACCTATGAAGATTATGGCGTCTCTTACGCCGAAAGCCGCGACCGCTTCGCCGAAGTGCTCGACATTGTCGAGCTGGCCTGGTCGCAGCCGGGTTTTTCCTACGACGGCAAGTACTACAATTTCAAGAATATTTCCGTAGCGCCAAGGCCATTGCAGGAGCCTTACCCGCCGATCCGCATAGCCGCCGCGAGCCCGGACACCTATCCCGCGGTCGGCGCCCGCGGGCTGCCGATCTTCATCAACGCCCGCTACGGCTCCTTTGCGGAATTCGCCCCGGAGATCCAGGCCTACCGCCAAGCCTATGCGGCGGCAGGCCACAAGGGGAGGGGACAGGTCTACCTGCGGGTCCCGGCCTATCTCGCCGAGACCGAAGAGCGGGCTCGCGCCGAGCCCAGGGAAAGCCTGATGCACTTCTACCGGGAGCAGGCCCAGCGGCTCAGGGATTCACTGAGCCGCGCCGGCACCCGCGCCATCGAGGGGCGCGCCGAGCGGCTGAAGCGGATCGAAAACCTGACCTACGAGGAGGCGCTGACGGGGCAAGTCCTGGTCGGCACGCCGGACGAAGTGACCGAGCGCCTGCGCGGCTTACAGGACGAGCTCGGCGTCGACGGCATCCTGGCGGAGCTCAATTGCGGCGGCCTGGTCCCGCACCGCCAGGTGATGACGGCGTTGCAGCTGCTCTGTCAGGAGGTCATGCCACGGTTTCATTGATTTTTAACCTCGTCATTCCCGCGCAAGCGGGAACCCAGGGCGGCATGGTTTGAACTATTGCTCTGGGCCCCCGCTTTCGCGGGAGTGACGATAATTAAGAAAGGCAAGGAATGCCGGGTCCACTGCACGGGTACCGGGTCGTCGATCTGACGTCGAATGTGGCGGGGCCGCTCGCGACGATGATCCTCGGCGATCAGGGGGCCGACATCATCAAGGTTGAGGCCCCGGATGGCGGCGACGCCACGCGGGCCGGCGGCAGCCGGCGGGCCGGGTTCACGCCGTCGTTCCTCAACAACAATCGCAACAAGCGTTCGGTCGTGCTCGACCTGAAGAGTGCGGGCGGCCGCGAGGCGTTGCTGCGGCTTGCCGCCGGCGCGGACGTGTTTGTGCAGAATTTCCGTCCCGGCGTGGCCGAACGCCTCGGCGTCGGCGAGGAGCCGGTTCGCGCCGTCTCGCCAAAGATCGTCTATGTCTCGATCAGCGGGTTTGGCGAGAAGGGCCCCTACGCCGAAAAGCCGGCTTACGACCCGGTGATCCAGGGATTTTCGGGGCTAGCAACTGTTCAAGCGGGCTCCGACGAGGTACGCCCGCGGCTGCTGCGGACCATCCTGCCCGACAAGCTGACTGCGATCACCGCATCGCAGGCCATTACCGCGGCGCTGTTGGCGCGCGAGCGAACCGGCGAAGGACAGCATGTCCGCCTATCGATGCTGGAAGCCGTGCTCGCGTTTCTGTGGGCCTCGGATATGAGCGGCCAGACCTTTGTCGGCGATGAACCGGCGCGGCAAGAAGCAGCGAGCGCAATCGATCTGATTTACGAGACGGCGGATGGGTATATCACCGCTGCAGCGTTGACCGACCGCCAATGGAACGGGCTGGCGCACGCGCTCGAGCGGCCGGAGTGGCTCGAAGACGAGCGGTTCAAAACGCCGGCGCTTCGTCAAAAGAATATCGATGCGCGCCTGCAGCTGACTCAGGAGGCGCTGATCACGCGGCCCACCGCTGAGTGGCTCGATCGGCTGACCCGGGTGGGGGTCCCATGCGCCCCCGTACTGACGCGCAACCAAGTCATCCGGCATCCTCAGGTGCAAGAGATGGGTATTGTGGTCGAGACCAAGCACCCTGCGGCGGGCCGCCTGCGCCAGTCCCGTCCGGCGGCGCGATTCTCGCGCACCCCGCCCGGAATCCGCCACGGCGCGCCCGAGCTCGGCGAGCACACACAGGAGGTTTTGGCGGAACTCGGGTACTCGGCCGCGGAGATCGCGGCATTGCGCTTGGAGAACAGCCGGTGATCGACTTTTATTATTGGCCGACGCCGAATGGCTGGAAGGTCGCGATCATGCTCGAGGAATGCGGCCTCGAATATCGCGTGATCCCGGTGAATATCGGCCGCGGCGACCAGTTCAAGCCGGAATTTCTGGCGATCAGCCCCAATAACCGGATGCCGGCGATCGTCGACTATGATGCTGAGGATGGGCCGGTACCTGTATTCGAATCCGGCGCCATCCTCATTCATTTGGCCGAGCGGACCGGGCGCTTCATGCCGCAAACCCGGCGCGGCCGCAAAGAAACACTGGAATGGCTGTTCTGGCAGGTCGGCAATCTCGGCCCGATGGCCGGCCAGCTCAGCCATTTCGTCAATTACGCTCAGGGCGAGCACCCCTATTCGCACAAACGCTACGCCGACGAGTACAACCGCTGCCTTGGAGTTCTCGAACGCCGGCTTACCGGGCGTGAGTTCATCCTCGACGACTACTCGATCGCCGACATGGCGAGCTGGCCTTGGGTGCTGATCGCGAAGCCCCTTGGTCAGCCGCTCGATGATTTCCCGAACGTCGCCCGCTGGCGCGAGGCACTCAAGCAGCGCCCCGCCGTGCAGGCCGGCGTCGATTTGGGCAAGGAACTACGCCGCTCGACCCCACCGGGCGAAGATGAACGGCGAATCCTTTTCAATCAGACCGCGCGAGACGTGTTGCAGCGTCGGTGAGGAGCTTAACTTGGCGGCATTTTAGGAAAGCGCCGTCTGTCGCCGCCGAGTTCTACCCATGGCTGGGCGCTGTCGCAGAAGATCTCCATCGCCGGCCTCACCCAGCTCGAATTGTCGAGCGTTCCGGCCATGATCATCGTGACGTTCGGCATCACCTCGGCCTCGTCGAGAAGCGCCGATCCGCATTCGGGGCAGAAGCGCCGATGGGTTGCTTTGCCGCTGTCACCCCGACCGGCGAACGTTTGCAGCGTGCCCTCCACGTTTAGTGCCGGCGTTGGCAGCGCTACGACGATGGCGAAGGCGGTCCCGGTACCTTTCTGGCAGTTCTTGCAATAGCAAACGCCGACAAAAGCCGGCTCTGCGTCGGCCGAATAGCGGACTTCCCGCACAGGCAACCACCCTCGATCTTCATTCACCCCTCCTGTCTCCTGGAGAAACAGTCAGGCAGGATGGCGCAGTTGATCGGCGTGTGCTAGCCTCACTTTGCGATGCGACAGGGAAGTCCGGTGCAAGACCGGCGCTGCCCCCGCAACTGTTAGCGGCGAGTTCGCGGCAACCGCCACTGGCTGGGCAAATCCGGCCGGGAAGGCGCCGCGGACGACGACCCCGAGCCAGGAGACCTCCGCATCGCGCGAAGTGGGACGATTCCTCGGGCGGAGGAGGAGGGACCAATGCCGATGCCGGTCGCGGACCGATCGTATCTACCTCTGATCACCCTGGTGTTGGGCGGCGCCCGGTCGGGCAAGAGCCGCTACGCCGAGCGGCTCGTCGAGCACGCCGCGAGCGGCGGCACCTATTGCGCGACCGCCGAAGCGGGCGACGCCGAGATGGCCGAGCGCATTGCCGCACATCGGGCGCGCCGCGGCCCGTTCTGGCATACGGTAGAGGCGCCGCTGGCGCTCGCGCCGGCCATCGCTGCGCATGCCGAACCCGAGCGCCCTATTCTCCTCGATTGTTTGACTCTGTGGTTGTCGAACCTGCTCCTCGCCGGCAAGCAAGCCGACGAAGAGGCTGGCGCATTGTGCAGCGCGTTGCGGGAGGCCGCTGGCACAGTCGTGCTCGTCAGCAACGAGGTCGGGATGGGGCTCGTCCCCGAGACTTCGCTCGGCCGGCAATTTCGCGATGCGGCAGGCCGCCTCAACCAGGATGTCGCAGCGCTGGCCGACCGTGTCGTTTTTATCGTGGCGGGGCTGCCGCTCGTGTTGAAGGGGGACTAGCATGGTAACCATCCGGACGGTGCTCTGCCCCTCACCCTCCCGCTGCGCGGGCCCCTCCCTCCCCCCGCACGCGGGGCGAGGGGATTTCGGTGTTTTTCTCCCTCGCCCCGCCTGGCGGGGAGAGGGTCGGGGTGAGGGGCCTTCGCGCGGTGTTGCCTCTCGGGAGAGGCTGACCCGATGCGCCGCGTACCGGCGACGGTCATCACCGGCTTTCTCGGCGCCGGCAAGACGAGCCTCGTGCGGCATTTGCTGGCGCATGCCGGAGGGCGGCGTCTCGCCGTCATCGTCAATGAATTCGGCGAGCTCGGCATCGACCGCGAGTTGCTGCTCGGCTGCGGCGATGCGGCGTGCGATGAGAACGACATCGTCGAGATGGCCAATGGATGCCTGTGCTGCACCGTCGCCGATGATTTCGTGCCGACCCTGACGCACCTTCTCGACCGCGAGGGGCCGCCCGAACACATCCTGATCGAGACCTCGGGTCTGGCTCTGCCAAAACCGCTGGTGCAGGCTTTCGCCTGGCCTGAAATCCGCACCCGCACCACGGTCGACGGCGTGCTGACGGTGATCGACGGCGCGGCGGTTGCTGCCGGGCTGTTCGCGGCCGACCCCGACGCCGTCGCCCGGCAGAGCTCGGTAGATCCCGCGCTGGCTCACGACAACCCTCTCGAAGAGGTCTTCGCCGACCAGCTCGCCTGCGCTGATCTCGTGATTCTCAACAAGACCGACCTGATCGCCCCGGAACGTCTGTTGGCACTGTGCAATGAAATCGAGGCGCAGCTTCGTCCGGGTGTGAAGCTCGTCAGCGCATGCGAGGGCAGGGTGCCGTCACAGGTGGCGCTGGGTGTGGCGGCCGCCGCCGAGGACGACCTTGCCTCCCGCCCTTCGGTCCATGAGCTCGAAGCCGGACACGATCACGATGATTTCGAGAGTTTTGTCGTAAGTCGAGGGTCTGTCGAGGACGGGAATGCATTCCTTGCCCGGCTGCGCGCCGCAATCGGCTTGCATGACGTGCTGCGGGTCAAGGGTTTTGTCGACCTGCCCGGACGCGATCGCCGGCAGGTCGTGCAGGCGGTCGGCGGCCGGTTGCAACAACATTTCGACCGGCCTTGGCACGTCGGCGAAAAGCGCGAAACGCGGCTCGTCGTGATTGGCCGCAAAGGCCTCGACCGCGTCGCAATCACTGCAGCGCTGAGCGGTTGAATGCACCTGCTCGCGACGATGCCGGGGACTATCGCCGATGGTTCGGCCGCGATCGATCTCGGCCAGACCCCGGGCGATATCGTGGTGTTGTCGAGCGCCGACACCGATATCTCGCTCCTCGCAGCCGCACAGAGCCGGCGCCGCGCGCAGGATGTCAGCGCCCCCCAACTGCGGCTTGCGCCGATCCTGCGGGTCGGCCACAACTTCTCCGTCGACCTCTACATGGAGACTGTCGCGCACGCGCGGCTGGTCGTCGCGCGGCTGCTCGGCGGCAGCGCCTATTGGCCCTATGGAATCGAGCGCCTGGTCGAAACCTGCCAGACGCACGGCATCCCGCTGGCGCTGGTATCCGGCGATGACAAACCCGATCCGGAGCTAACGCAACTCTCCACGTTGGAGCCTGAGCGGGTCTACCGGCTGTGGCGGTACCTCGCCGAAGGCGGCCCCTCCAATGCCGATAACCTGCTTCGCTATGCCGGATCTCTGATTGACTGCAAGACGCAATGGGCGGAACCTGCGGCACTATTGCGAGCCGGACTTTATTGGCCCGATCGCGGGCAGCCGAGTCTTGAAGAAATCGCCGCGCTCTGGAGCGGCAACGGCGGGATTGTGCCGATCGTGTTCTACCGGGCGCTCGTGCAGTCGGGGAACACCGCGCCGGTCGATGCGCTCGTCGAGGCTCTGTCGGCTCGGCGCCTTCGTCCGCTGCCCCTCTTCGTGCATAGCCTGAAGGATGGTGAAAGTGCCGCGCTGATCGCTGAACTCTTCGCTACATCGCCGCCCGCGGTGATCCTCAACGCGACAGGTTTTTCGGTGGGCGCGGGTGGCGCCACAGACCCGCTGGCGAAAGCAGACTGCCCGATATTGCAGGTGGTCTTTGCCGGTAGTGACGAGGAGAGCTGGCGTACCGGAACCAGAGGGCTGGGCCCGCGCGATCTCGCAATGAATGTGGCGCTCCCGGAGATTGACGGGCGCATTCTCTCGCGGGCGGTGTCGTTCAAGGCGCCACTCGGCCGCGATCCCGAGACCGAGGCCGATCTCATCGGCTATAAGCCGGTCGCCGACCGCATCGCCTTTGTCGCCGATCTCGCGCGCAATTGGGCGCGGTTGCGAGCGAAGCCAACTGCAGAACGCCGCATCGCGCTCATTCTCGCCAATTATCCGAACCGCGACGGTCGGATCGGCAATGGCGTGGGCCTCGACACGCCAGCCTCGGCCGTCGCGATCCTGCAGGCGCTTGCAGTAGTGGGCTACCGGATCGCCGACGCGCCGAACGATCCTGAAGAATTCATCCACCGGCTGCTCGACGGTCCAACCAACGGCAACCCCGACACTCCCGCCGAGGAATCGCTGTCCTTCGCCGATTACTCTGCTTTTTTCGCGACTCAGCCGGCAGCTGTGCAGCGGGCGGTAACGGATCGCTGGGGCGCCGCCGAGCGTGATCCATTTTTCCGGCCCGGCCGGCTCGATTGCGGCCGCTTTGCCATTCCCGGCTTCCGCGCCGGCAACGCCGCGGTGCTGATCCAGCCGTCCCGCGGCTACAACATTGATCCGAAAGCGACCTATCACGATCCGGCGTTGGTGCCGCCGCACAGCTATTTCGCGGTATATGCCTGGCTCGCCGAGGAGTTTCGTGCCGATGCCGTCGTTCATCTCGGCAAGCACGGCACGCTCGAATGGCTGCCCGGAAAGGCGCTGGCTCTGTCCGCCGAATGCTTCCCGGAGGCCGTGCTCGCGCCGTTGCCGCATCTCTATCCGTTCATTGTCAACGATCCGGGCGAGGGGACGCAGGCCAAAAGGCGCGCCCAGGCGGTGATCATCGACCATTTGACGCCGCCTCTGACCCGCGCCGGCAGCTACGGGCCGATGGCCGAACTCGAACGGCTGATCGACGAGTATTACGAGGCCGCGCTGGGGGATTCCCGGCGCCTTTCTGTGCTTGCCTCGGAGATTCTGGAACAGACGCGGGCCGTGGGTCTTGACCGCGATTGCGGCATTGCCTCGGGCGACGAACCCGCCGCCGCGCTGCGCAAGCTCGACGGCTTTCTCTGCGAGTTGAAAGAGCTGCAGATACGCGATGGGCTGCACGTCTTTGGCCGGAGCCCGGAGGGCGAGAGGCTGCACTCGCTTCTGGTCGCTTTTGCCCGCCCGGGCCGCGGCACGAGGCTGGAGGATGCCTCGCTGCTGCGGGCGCTCGCTGACGATCTGGGCCTCAACGAGGATCCGCTCGGCGAGGATCCTGCCGAACCTTGGACCGGGGCGCGTCCTTCGGCGCTCGCTGGTCCCGGGCCGTGGCGCAGCTGCGGCGACACGGTCGAGCGTTTGGAGGCATTGGCCTTACGTCTCGTTGCAGGCGAAGTAGCCCCCAAAGCGAGCTGGTCGCAAACCACGGTGGTTCTCGACTGGGTCGAGCGGCAACTAAGCCCGGCGGTCACGGGAAGTGGCGCCGCCGAAATCGCCGGGCTCCTCGCCGGGCTCGACGGGCGTTTTGTCCCGCCCGGCCCCTCCGGCGCGCCGAGTCGCGGCCGGCCGGAAGTCTTGCCGACCGGCCGCAATTTTTATTCGATCGACACCCGCGCCGTGCCGACGCAAGCGGCTTGGCAGCTCGGCTGGAAATCGGCGGCGCTGCTCATCGAACGCCACGCGCAGGAATACGGAAACTACCCGGCGCACGTCGCATTGTCGGCGTGGGGCACCGCCAATATGCGGACCGGCGGCGACGACATTGCCCAGGCATTGGCGCTGATCGGCGCGCGCCCGGTATGGGAGCGGTCGAGCGGCCGGGTGACCGGGTTCGAGATCCTGCCGGCGTCGGTCCTCGACCGCCCGCGTGTCGATGTTACGTTGCGCGTGTCGGGCTTTTTCCGCGATGCGTTTCCCGGGCTGATCGACCTGTTCGATTCGGCCGCGCGGGCCGTCGGTGCGCTCGACGAGCCGGCCTCGGTCAATCCGCTCGCTGCGCGCATCGCCGAGGACCGGCGCGCGCTCGAAGCTCGAGGTGTCGCGCCGCAAGAAGCCGAACGGCGCGCAGGTTATCGGGTCTTCGGCTCGAAGCCGGGCGCATACGGGGCCGGATTGCAGACCATGATCGACGAGCGGATCTGGGACGATGAAGCCGATCTCGCGGAGGCTTATCTCGGCTGGAGCGGGTATGCGTATGGGGCAGGTTGCGAGGGCCGCTCCGAGCGTGAAATGCTCGAAGCGCGACTGGCAGAGACCGATGCGGTGCTGCACAACCAGGACAACCGCGAGCACGACCTGCTCGACAGCGACGACTATTACCAGTTCGAGGGCGGGCTCGCCTTGGTTGTTCGACGTCTCTCGGGCCGCGCGCCGGCAGTGTGGCACAACGATCACTCGCGGCCCGAGAGGCCGCGCATCCGCAGCCTGCGCGAGGAATTGGGACGCGTGGTCCGCGGCCGCGCGGCGAACCCGCGCTGGATCGCCGGCGTCATGCGCCACGGCTACAAGGGCGCCGCCGAGATTGCCGCCACGGTCGACTATCTTTTTGCCTTCGCCGCGACCTCGCGAGCCGTCGACGACGCGCATTTCGATGCGCTCTACGATGCCTATCTCGCCGACGATACGGTGCGCGGCTTTATGGCCGAGCACAACCCCGCCGCTCTCGCCGAGACCAACAGCCGGTTTGTCGAGGCGATCGAGCGCGGCTTGTGGCGCCCGCGCCGCAACAGCGCCGGCGAGGATCTGGCAAAATGGAGCAAGCCTTGAGCGAGCTTGTCGAAACCGAGGAGGAGGTCAACCGCCGGCACAACGAAAAAATGGCCCGGCGCAAGGCGGCACGCGAGCGAATGCTGGCGACCAAGACCGAGGAACGCGGGCTCTTGATCGTACACACCGGTAAGGGCAAGGGGAAATCGACGGCCGCCTTCGGCATGGTGCTGCGCTGCTTGGGGCACGGCATGCGGGTCGGCATCGTGCAGTTCGTCAAGGGGGTGTGGGGTACAGGGGAGCGCACCGCCCTCGACCGCTTCGGCGATCTGGTGACCTGCCGAGCGATGGGCGAGGGCTTCACCTGGGATACCCAAGACCGCGCCCGCGACATCGCTGCCGCGCGGAACGCCTGGGAGGCGGCCAAGGCAATGTTGTCGGATCCGTCCTACCGGCTTGTCTTGCTCGACGAGCTCAATATCGTGTTGCGCTACGATTACCTGCCGCTCGACGAGGTCGTGACGGTGCTGAAGGCGAAACCGCGTGACCTGCACGTCGTCGTCACCGGCCGCAACGCCCGGCCCGAGCTGATCGAGGCGGCCGATCTCGTGACCGAGATGGCCCTCGTCAAGCATCCGTTCCGCGCCGGGGTCAAGGCGCAGCCGGGGATCGAGTTCTGATGGCGCGGGCGCTGATGCTGCAGGGAACCGGGTCGGATGTCGGGAAATCGCTGCTGCTCGCGGGATTGGCGCGCGCCTTCACCCGGCAGGGGCTGCAGAGTGCGGCCGTTCAAGCCGCAGAACATGTCGAACAACGCCGCAGTCACCGCGGATGGCGGCGAGATCGGCCGGGCGCAGGCATTGCAGGCGCGCGCCTGCGGCACGGCCGCGGTCACCGATATGAACCCGGTGCTGCTGAAGCCGCAATCGGAAAGCGGGGCGCAGATCGTGCTGCAGGGCCGGGTCTGGCGCGCCGCGGGCGCCGGCGAGTACCGGCGGCTGGCCCCGAGCCTCATGCCGGCAATTCTCGGCTCCTTCTCCCGCCTCGCCGAGGCGGCCGACCTCGTCCTCGTCGAGGGGGCGGGGAGCCCGGCGGAAATAAATCTGCGCGACGGCGACATCGCGAATATGGGCTTTGCTGAGGCGGCCGATGTTCCGGTGGTGCTGGTCGGCGATATCGAGCGCGGCGGCGTCATCGCCCAGCTGGTCGGCACACACGCGCTGCTGTCGGCGACCGAGCGGGCGTTGCTCGCCGGGTACATCGTCAACAAATTCCGCGGCGATGTCCGGCTCTTCGAGGGCGGCATCACTGCAATCACTGGCCACACCGGGATGCGTTGTTTTGGCGTGGTGCCGTTCTTCCCGGGTGCTTCAGCTCTACCGGCAGAAGATTCCCTGGCGCTTACCCCTCACCCTAGCCCTCTCCCCGCAGGCGGGGAGCGGGAGGGACCCGCGAAGCGGGAGGGTGAGGGGCCGGTCCGGATAGCGGTCCCGATGTTGCCACGCATTGCCAATTTCGATGACCTCGATCCACTACGAGCGGAGCCGAGGGTCGAGCTGGTCATGGTCCGGCCGGGGCAGCCGCTGCCGCGCGACGCCGGGCTTGTCATTCTTCCCGGCTCGAAGGCGACGATCAGCGATCTCGAATTCTTGCAACGTGAAGGGTGGGACATCGACCTCCTCGCGCATCGCCGCCAGGGCGGACGAATCCTCGGGCTTTGCGGTGGATATCAGATGCTCGGCGGGAGCATAGCCGATCCGCTCGGTGTAGAGGGACGGCGGCAGTCGGTGCCTGGGCTCGGCCTCCTCGACATCGAAACCGTTCTGACCGGCACCAAACGCCTAGCCGAGGCTTGCGGCATCGAGCTTGCGACCGGAATGCCGGTCGCGGGCTACGAAATGCACCTCGGAGAAACCACCGGGCCCGGCCTCGACCGCACGATGCTGCGCCTGGCGGGTGGCCCCGATGGCTGTGTCAGCGCCGATGGGCTGGTTGCCGGCTGCTATCTGCACGGGCTATTTACGAGCGACCCTTTCCGCAAGCGCGTTTCTGGCGTCATTGGGCGCCGAGCCCGGCGAAATCGCCTACGAGCACAATATCGAGACAACCCTCGACGCGCTCGCCGATCACCTCGGGCGTAGTCTCGACCTTTCGGCGCTCTTGGCCGCGGCTCGGCTGCCCCTACTCAGGCGAGCAGCGTAGCATGCGTCGCCAGCCAAGCGCCCACCAACAGCGCCACCTTCGAGGAAGCAGGCGAGTCGGTAGAGCTGCAGTCCCCGCACGATGTCGGAGACCCCGGCCCGCGCGCTGCCGTCGCCGAGCCACGGATCGGCGACCAGACCTTCGGGGTAGCGGCGCGGTCCCGCCAATGCCAAGCCGAGGGCCCCTGCCATCGCACTTTCCGGCCAGCCCGCATTGGGCGAATGGTGCTTGCGCCCGTCGCGCAGCATGATGGCCAGCGCGTGACCCGGCCGGCACTTCTTGGCGAACACCGCCGCGATAGCGAAAAGTACCCCGCTGAGCGGCGCCGGCACAGTATTGAGAACATCGTCGAGGCGCGCCGCGGCCCATCCAAAGGCGCGGTATCGCGGGGTTCGATGGCCGATCATGCTGTCGAGCGTGTTTGCCATCTTGTACGCGAAGAGCCCGGGCAGGCCGAGCAGCAAGTACCAGAACACCGGGGCTACGACACCGTCGCTAAAGTTTTCCGCCAAGCTCTCGATCGCCGCGCGGGCGACGCCGTGCGCGTCGAGGCTCATGGGGTCCCGGCCGACGATATGCCGCACTGCCTCCCGGCCGCCATCCAACCCGCCGGTACCGAGCGCCGCGGCAACCAGGGCGACATGCTCGTAGAGGCTGCGCTGCGCAACGAGCACGGCGATCAGGACGGCTTCGACTATGGCGCCTACCAGGCTGCCGCGGCAGACTCGTTCGACGATCAGCCCGATCAACGCCGCCCCGCCGACCAGCACGAAGACCGTCACGATGCCACGCTCGCGGCGCGACGCCTCGCTGCGGGTTTCACGGTTGAGCTTGCGGTCGAAGAATGCGATCGCGCGGCCGGCGAGGATGACGGGATGCGGGACATAACGAAAGATTGCCGGCATGTCGCCGAACAGCGCGTCGGTGACGAGCCCCGCGACGAGCAGCAGCAAAGGGTCGGCCGTCAGCGGCGTCATCTTGGCCGCGGGAGGAATGGCCGATGAGCGAGACGGCGGTGCTCCTCTGCGGACATGGCAGTCGCGATCCCGAAGCAGTCGCGGAATTCGAGCTGGCGGCCGGGGCTTTGCGCCCACGCCTGCCGGAATTCGATTTCGCCACCGGTTATCTCGAATTTGCCCGCCCGACGATCCGCGACGGCCTCGCCCTCTTGGCGGGGCGCGGCGCGCGGCGGATATTGGCGATCCCAGGCATGCTGTTTGCGGCGAGTCATGTCAAAAACGACCTGCCGTGGGAGATGAACAGCTTCATCGCCGAAAATCCCGGTGTCGACGTGCGCCTGGGCCGAGATCTCGGGATCGACCCCAAGCTGCTGCATGCTGCGGCCGATCGTATCGCAGTCGCGGCGGCCGATACCGGGATATCGCGCGCCGAGACCTTGCTCGTCGTGGTCGGGCGCGGCACCAACGACCCCGACGCCAATTCCAACATCTCCAAGCTCGCCCGCATGCTGTGGGAAGGCATGGGTCTGGGCTGGGCCGAGGTCGCCTTCAGCGGCGTTGCCCATCCGCGTGTCGACGCTGCGCTGACGAGGGCCGCCGCACTCGGTTTCCGCCGCATTATCATATTTCCCTATTTTCTCTTCACCGGGGTGCTGGTGAAACGCATCTATGCGCAAACCGACACTGTCGCCGCTCTCTTTCCGGAAATCGAGTTCGTCAAGGCGCGATACTTGTGCGACCACGAGGGGGTGCTCGGGCGTTACGAGACCGTGTCGCCGAACTCAATGAAGGCCAGCCGGCGATGAATTGCCAGCTCTGCAAGTACCGTACTCAGATCATCGGCTACGAACACGACGCCGGCCTGCCGCAGACCGGGCATCATCATCATGTGCGCGGTATCGGCATCGACGGTCATCACCATCGTCACGGATGATGTTCGATGCCTTCGTGATGGTCGATTGGAGCGCGGCAACCGTGCCGCGCACCGGGCGCGACAGCATCTGGATCTGCTGGCATGCCAAAGATGGGGAAAAGCTGGAGAACCCCCCCACCCGCCACGCCGCAAAGTCCATTCTCGCCGATTGGCTGGGGGCGGCGGTGCAACGCAGGGAACGGGTTCTTATCGGCTTCGACTTCCCGTTTGGTTATCCCTCCGGCTTCGCCGCCCGGCTCGGTCTCTCCGGATCGCCTTGGCGTGCTGTCTGGGACGAAATCGCCCGGCTGATCGAGGATTCCGAGGAGAACGACAACAACCGATTCAAAATCGCCGCCGAGTTCAACCGCCGCGCGTCTAACGGCTGCTTTCCTTTTTGGGGTTGTCCGCCGGGGTTTGACACTCCCTTCCTCGGACCCAAGCACCATCGGGCGCACGAGAGCGGCGGGTTGGCCGAGCGGCGGCTCGTCGATCTGCACATCCCGAGCGCCCAGCCTTGCTGGAAATTGCTCGGCGCCGGCTCGGTAGGCGGCCAGGCGCTGACCGGCATACCGGTCGTGCGCGCGTTGCGGGACGACCCGCGCTGGATCGACCGCGTGCGCATCTGGCCGTTCGAAACCGGCTTGCAGACCCCCGAGAAGGGCGCGGTCGTCATCGCCGAGGTCTATCCCTCGCTGTGGGCCGTATCGCCGGTCGCCGGCGAAACCAAGGACGCGGCCCAGGTTCGCTCGGTCGCCAGGTTCTTTGCGACGAGTGACCGCACGGGCGAGCTCGCCACGTTGTTTGCCGGTAATCCGTCTCTGACCCGGGAGCAGCGCCACCGGGTCGAAACCGAGGAGGCATGGACCCTCGGGGTGACTGCGGCAAGGCAGCGCCCGATAGCCGTACCCTCGATTGTCCCTCACCCCAGCCCTCTCCCCGCGAGCGGGGAGAGGGAGGGACCCGCGCAGCGGGGGGGTGAGGGGCAGACGCCAGTCGCCCACATATACAGCTATCTCAAAGATCCGGCGGCGATCTCGCGCCGCTCGTTCGCACTGATCCGCGAGGAAGCGGATCTCGCGCGCTTTCCGCGGACGCTCGAGCCGCTGGCGTTGCGTCTGGCGCATGCCGCCGGGGACAGCGCGATCCTCGCCGACCTCCAATGGTCCAAGAGCGCGATCGCGGCAGGGCGCACGGCGCTTGCCGTAGGCGCACCGATCCTGGTTGATTCGGCGATGGTCGCGGCTGGGATCATGATCGACCCGAACCGGATCGTCTGCACCCTGCGCGAGCCTGAGACGGCACAGCTGGCCACGGCAGAGCGGACCACGCGCTCGGCTGCTGCCGTCGAGCGATGGCGACCCCATTTGCCGGGGGCGGTGATTGCGATAGGCAACGCGCCGACCGCGCTTTTTCGCTTGCTCGAGCTGCTGGCATGCGGCGCGCCCAAGCCCGCGCTCGTCCTCGGCTTTCCGGTCGGCTTTGTCGGTGCGGCGGAGGCAAAGGCGGCCCTCGCCGCCTTTGGACATGGGCTCGAGTTCATCACGCTGCGCGGGCGCCGCGGCGGCAGCGCGCTCGCCGCCGCGGCGGTAAACGCCCTAGCGAGCACGGTGTGACACCCTGGCTATCGGTCATCGGCATCGGCGAAGACGGGATCGCCGGCCTCGCACCGGCGGCACGCACGTTGATCGAGACCGCCGAGGTGCTGGTCGGCGGCGTGCGTCATCTCGGCATGGTGCCGGACCACGGCGCCGAGCGGGTCCGTTGGGAACGCCCTCTCACCGCGACGATCGATGCGATCGAAGCCCGTCGGGGCGCGAGAGTGGCCGTGTTGGCCAGCGGCGACCCGATGTGGTACGGCGTCGGCGTTACCCTGTCCCGCCGCTTTCCGCGGGAGGAAATGACGATCGTGCCGCAGCTGAGCGCCTTCACCCTCGCGGCCGCATGGCTTGGGTGGCCACTTGCGGACTGCGCGACGATCACCTTGCACGGCCGGCCACTCGATATTTTGCGGCTACATCTCGGGCCGCATCGCCGCATTTTGGTCCTCTCGGAGGACGGCGGCACGCCCGGAAAAGTCGCTGAGCTGCTAACCGGGCTCGGTTGGGGCCCGAGCCGCCTCACCGTGCTCGCCAATCTCGGCGGCAGCCGAGAAACCCTCGTCGCAGAGGAGGCTCGGGCGTGGGGCGATCGGCGGGTGCCCGACCTCAACACGATCGCGATCGATTGCTCCCCGGGCCGCGGCGCCCGAACATTGCCGCGAAGCGCCGGCCTCCCGGACGACGTGTTCGAGCATGACGGCCAGTTGACCAAGCGCGAGGTTCGCGCCGCAACCCTCGCGGCGCTTGCCCCATTGCCCGGTGAAACCCTGTGGGATATCGGAGCGGGTTGCGGCTCGATCGCCATCGAATGGCTGCGTGCGGGTGGGGGCCGCTCGGCCATCGCCGTGGAGCGAGATCCAGGGCGCGCCGTGATGATCGCCCGCAACGCCGCCGCGCTCGGTGTTCCGGAATTGCGTATCGTGCCCGGCGCGGCGCCCGAGGCGCTGAAGGACCTTTCCCCGCCGAGTGCGATCTTCATCGGCGGCGGCATCGGCGCGGCCGGTTTGCTGGCACAGGCATGGGCCAGCCTACCGCCCGGCGGGCGCCTCGTCGCGAACGTCGTCACCATCGAGGGCGAGGCGCGGCTTCTCGATTGGCATGCCCGACACGGCGGCGCATTGACGCGTATCACCATCAGCCGCGCCGAGCCGGTCGGACCCCATCATTTGTGGCGGCCGCTGGCGCCGGTAACCCAGCTCGCCGCCATCAAGCCGGACTGAATGCGAATTTTCCGGTTCGTGCCGGCCCCCACCCTCCCGCTGACACGGGTCCCTCCCTCCCCCGTGCTCACGGGGGAGGGCAGGGGAGGGGGCTGGCTGAACGGCGTTCGGCCCTATGCGCTGCTGTGTCTTCTGTGCCTGATCCTCTACGCGCCCGGGCTCGCGGCGATTCCGCCGCTCGACCGCGACGAAGCACGTTTCGCGCAGGCGACGCGGCAGATGCTGGAGACCGGCGATTTCATCCGCATCCGCTTCCAGGACGAGGCGCGCAACAAAAAACCGATCGGGATATATTGGCTGCAGGCGGCCGCCGTGGCGGCGTTCAGCTCGCCGGAGAGCGCTGCGATCTGGCCCTATCGCCTGCCTTCGGCACTGGCGGCAACCGCCGCAGTGCTCCTGACCTTCTGGTTCGGCGCCCGGCTTTTCGAGTCTCGCCCGGCCGGCTTCACCGCCGCCGTGCTGACGGCGAGCGCGTTGGGCGTAGTGGTAGAGGCGCACCTCGCCAAGACGGATGCCGCGCTCCTCGCCGCCGTTGTCGCAGGGCAGGGCGTGCTCGGGCTCGTCTACATTGCGGCCCGCGCCGGCCGCCGGGTCGGCTGGCCGCTTCCGCCTCTCTTTTGGCTGGCCGAAGCCGTCGCGATTCTGCTGAAGGGACCGCCCGGCCCGATGTTGGCGTTGTTGACGGCGGGCTGCCTGTCGATCGCCGGCCGCGATATTTCTTGGGTCAAGAGATTGCGGCCGCTCGCCGGGATGCTGATCATGGCGGCGATCGTGGCCCCGTGGCTGATCGCGGTGCAAAGCGCCACTGCGGGTCATTTTATCCCGGACTCATTGGCGCACGACTTTTTGCCAAAGCTGGTCGGCGCACAAGAATTGCATGGCGCGCCGCCCGGCTATTACCTGGCGATTGTGATGGCGGCCTTCTGGCCGAGCTCGCTTTTCATCGTTCCGGGGCTGATCTGGGGCTGGCGGCAGCGCCGCTTGCCGGCCGGTCGTTTTGTGCTTGCCTGGCTGGGTCCGGCCTGGATCTTCTTCGAGTTCGTTCCGACCAAGCTGCCCCATTATGTCTTGCCCCTCTATCCGGCGCTGGCGTTGCTCGCCGGCGGGGCAATCGCGGAAGGGTTTGCAAAACATCTCGGGGGCCCGCCGCGGTTTGTCGACCGCGCCGTTGGTGTGCTGTGGGGAGCGGTTACGATCGCGCTGGGAGCTGCGCTGTTTATGTTGCCGCTGTGGTTCAGCGGCTCGATTTCGCCGGTGGTCATCGTCGCCGTCCCGGTGATTCTCGGCCTGGCATCGCTGCTTTTGCTTAGTAATCCGCAGCCGATGCGCGCCGCCACTCTGGTTGCTGCCATCTCCGCTGCCTTCGTGGTGCCGGCTGCGCTCGCGGTCGTGCCAGACCTCGATCCGCTGTGGCCCAGTCGCGCGGCCGCGGCCGCGCTCGCCCGTCATCCTCCGGGTCCGGGTGAAGCCGTTTTATCGGTCGGCTACAGCGAGCCGAGTCTCGTGTTTTTGCTCGGCACGGCAACCCGGCTGGTGACCGCGCGGCCTGGAGATGGCCAGTTGGCCGGCGCTGGCATGGCACTGGTCAATGACCGCTACGACGCGGAATTCCTGCGATCATTGGCCCATCGCGGGCTGACCGCCCGAGCGCTCGACCGCGTCGAAGGGCTCGACTATTCGGCGGGCGGCGGGAAGCTCGTTCTTACCCTCTACCGTTTGGAGCCGGGCTGAATGCCGGTAGAAGCCGGTCGGCTCTACGGGCTCGGTGTCGGGCCAGGCGACCCGGAGCTGCTTACATTAAAGGCATTGCGGCTGCTGCGGGCGGTGCCGGTGGTCGCTTACCCGGCGCCCGAGAATGGCGACAGCTTCGCCCGCTCGATCGTCGCCACCTGGATCGAGGGGCGCCAGCGCGAGATCGCGATCCGCTTTCCGATGCGCCCGGGGCCTCCGCCCGTCGAGATTTACGATGGTGCGGCCACCGGGCTCGCCGCCGAGCTCGACGACGGTCGTGATGTGGCGCTGTTGTGCCAGGGCGACCCGCTTTTCTACGGAAGCTTCATCAATATATTCACCCGCCTAGCCGGCCGGTATCGGATCGAGATCATCCCTGGCGTCTCGTCCTTGACTGCCTGCGCCGCCGCCGCGGCAATCCCGCTGGTTTCGGGGGATGGCACGCTCGTGGTGATTCCGGCGACCCTCGACGAGGACCAAATCGCCGCTCGACTCGCCGAGAGCGACTTCGTCGCGATCGTCAAGCTCGGCCGCCACATTGCAAAGGTGCGTCGGGTGCTTGACCGGCTGGGTCTTCTCGACGGCGCGGTTTACCTAGAGCACGCGACCTTGCCGACCCAGCGCGTCGCGTTGCTCTCTGCCATTGAATCCGATGAGGCTCCCTATTTCTCGGTGGTACTGACAGCGACGTCACGGAGAGCTGATGGACGAAGTTGAGTGCGTCGTGGTCGGAGCCGGCGTCATCGGCCTGGCGGTGGCCCGGGCGCTCGCGCTGGCAGGCATCGAGGTGCTCGTCCTCGAGGAGGCCTACACGATTGGGTTCGAGACCTCGTCGCGCAACAGCGAAGTCATCCATGGCGGGCTCTATTACCCGGTCGGCAGTTTGAAGGCGCGCAGCTGTGTCGAAGGGCGCCATCGGCTCTACAGCTATTGCCGCGAGCACGGGATTCCGCATGCTCGGCTGGGCAAGCTGATCGTCGCCACCAGCGAGGCGGAGATAGCCGGTCTCGAGAGGATCGCCTCCACGGCCCGCGGCAATGGGGTGGACGATCTGGAATGGCTGGATCCGAAAGAGGCCCGCCGGCTCGAGCCTGCTCTCAATTGCGTGGCGGCCCTGCTGTCGCCCTCGACTGGGATTATCGACAGCCACGCGCTGATGCTCGCCTATCAGGGCGAGGCAGAGGCCGCCGGTGCGATCGTTGTGCTGCGTACCCCGGTCCTCTCCGGCAAAGTGCGGCGTGACGGTTTCGAGCTTGCCATCGGCGGCGATGAGCCGACCGGGATCCGCTGCCGGTTTCTGGTCAACGCCGCCGGACTGCACGCGCCGGCTCTCGCACGGATGATCGAGGGGATCCCGCCGGAGACAATCCCGCCCGCCTATTTCTGCCGCGGGGTCTATTTCACTCTGAGCGGGCCCGCGCCGTTTCGCCGGCTCATCTACCCCGTCCCAGTGGCTGGCGGGCTCGGCGTCCACCTCACGCTAGATCTGGCAGGGCAGGCGCGGTTCGGGCCCGATGTGGAATGGATCTCCTCGGTCGATTACACGGTCGAGCCGGGGCGCTGCGAGGTGTTTTATGCGGCAATCCGCACCTACTGGCCCGATTTGCCGGATGGAGCGTTGCAGCCGGGTTATGCCGGCATCCGGCCGAAGATCAGCGGGCCGGCCGAGCCGGCCGCGGACTTCGTCGTGCAGGGTCCCGATACCTACGGTGTGCCAGGTCTGGTAAACCTATACGGCATCGAGTTGCCGGGGCTGACAGCGTCCTTGCCGCTGGCGGACGAGGTGGTGCGAAAACTCCGTTTCGCCGAGAGTTAATCGAAAAAGCGCGCTTGCCGGCAAAGGCGCCAGAGCACGAGGGGCCAAGTGAGGACCTCGGGCACGCTGTCGCGGAAGACGTCCACCTGATTGCGCCAATGGAAATCGTCGGGCGTCGCCTGACCCGGGATCAACGCAAACAAGACGGCACCGACCGCGAGATAAACGAGAGCGAGCTCGACGAAGGTTTCCAACGGTTATCACCTGTGCAAGAAGCCTGGTACGCTGGTGACAGTGTCGACGACTTTCGGACGGGGTACACGGTAAATCACCCGAGCGCGACAGAGTGTCGCGGAGGCAACCTAAACCCGGTACCGGTGTTCACGCTGCCTCGCGGCGGTACCGGCTAAGTGGAGTTTCCCATGCTGATCGGTGTCCCGAAGGAGGTGAAGACCCAGGAATACCGGGTCGGCCTCACGCCCGGCAGCATTCGGGAAATCGTCCATCATGGCCACAAAGTGGTGGTCGAGGCCGGCGCGGGAACCGGGATCGGTTTCGAGGACTCGTCCTACGAGGCCGTCGGGGCCCGCATCTTGCCCAGCAAAACGGAGGTGTTCGCGGCCGCCGAACTGATCGTCAAAGTAAAAGAGCCCCAGCCACAGGAGGCAGCCGCGCTGCGCGAAGGGCAAGTGCTGTTCACCTACCTGCACCTGGCGGCGGACAAGGTGCTGGCCCAGGCTCTCGTCAGGTCAGGTGTGATCGCAATCGCCTACGAGACCGTCACCGACGCGCGGGGCGGACTGCCGCTTCTCGCGCCGATGAGTGAAGTCGCTGGCCGGATGGCCGTGCAGGTCGGGGCGCACTGCCTGGAAAAGGAGCAGGGCGGCATCGGCGTGCTTCTCGGCGGGGTTCCGGGCGTCCCCGCCGCGAAGGTGGTGATCCTCGGCGGCGGCGTATCGGGAACCAATGCGGCGCGCATGGCGATGGGCATGGAGGCCTATGTCACGGTCATCGACCGCTCGCTGCCGCGGCTCTACGAGCTCGACCTGCAATTCGGGGCGCAGCTCCACACTTTGTTCTCGACGATGGAGAATATCGAGCGCGAGGTGACCGCCGCCGATCTGGTTATAGGCGCAGTGCTGATCCCTGGTGCGGCGGCGCCCAAGCTCGTCAGCCGCGCCCTCGTTCGGACGATGAAACCCGGGACGGTGGTGGTCGACATTTCAATCGATCAGGGCGGCTGCTTCGAGACGAGCAGGCCGACCACCCACGCCGCGCCTACCTATGTCGAGGAGGGCGTCGTTCATTATTGCGTGACGAATATGCCGGGGGCGGTTGCCCGGACCTCGACGGTCGCGCTCAACAACGCAACCTTGCCGTATGTGCTGGCAATTGCCGATCACGGCTGGCAGCGCGCTCTGCGCGAAGACGCGCATCTGCGAAATGGCCTGAACATATGCCGGGGGCGAGTCACCCATCCCGCAGTCGCCCGCGATCTGGATTTTCCGTTCACGCCTCCCGAGCAGATAATCGGAGGGACATAAAGCCCAGAGTTTTGGTTATCTTGCTATGGATTGAGCTTCAAGCCATCCCTATCTGAAGCCAAACAGCTGGAGGCGGGGGATATGGCGCTCCTTCCGATCACGGCACCAGCGCACTCTGAAATGCGACCCGACGCGTTTGCCGGTTCCGAGCTGGCGCGCGCCGGGCAAATCGACGCGGCTGCGATCGCCGCGGTTACCGAGCTCTACCGTCAGGTCCTGCCACCCGGCGGCGCCATTCTCGATCTGATGTCGGGTTGGGTCAGCCATTTACCGCCGGAAATCCCCTATTCGCGGGTGGTCGGGGTCGGCCTCAATTCCAGCGAGCTGGCGGAAAACCCGTTTCTCGACGAATGGCACGTACAGGATCTGAACTGCGATCCGCACCTGCCTTTCGCCACCTCCGAGTTCGACGGTGCAGCAATCTGCGTAGCGGTCCAGCACCTGAGGCGGCCCTGCGAGGTTATTCGCGAAGTCGGGCGCGTGCTGAAGCCGGGCGCTCCGCTGATCGTCACATTCTCAAATCGCTGCGTACCGTCGCGCGCTATCGGGTGCTGGTGCCTGCTCGACGACACCGGGCACCTCTGCCTGATCGCGCAACATTTCGTGGAAGCCGGGAATTGGGGCGACATTCGCTGTCTCGACCGGACGCCGCCCGGCGGCGGCGATCCGCTTTACGCGGTGATCGGGCGCAGCCTGGGTTCCGCGCCGGCGATGGCCGATGATTAGCTCTCGTAAGCGACCATCGACGAGAACGGTACGTCGATCCGGCTCCGCCCGTTCAAGAAGGACAGCTCGATAATGCATGCCGCAGCGGTCACTTCGCCGCCGCGCTGACGCACGAGATTGATGGCGGCCTGCATCGTCCCCCCGGTCGCCAGCAGATCATCGAGCACGGCGACCCGCTGGCCCGGGGTGATCGCGTCCTCCTGGATCTCGATCGTGTCCGTGCCATATTCGAGATCATAGGTGAAGCGGGCGGTCTGGCCGGGCAGTTTGCCTTGTTTGCGAACCATCGCAAAACCGCGGCCGAGCTGATAAGCCAGAGGAGCAGCGACGAGAAAGCCTCGGGACTCGATGCCGACCAGGAGATCGGGCTCGTGGGGTCGGAGCGCTTCGGCGAGGCGGTGGACGGTTGTCTGCCACGCCTTGGGATGGGCGAGCAAGGTAGAGATGTCGTAGAAGAGGATACCCGGCTTTGGAAAATCAGGTATCGACCGAATATGCTGCTTGAGGTCCATGCGTGTCGTCCCTCGATAATCCCGTGGCGACGATCCGGTGGCGGGGATCGAAACGGAGGTCGTTGCGGGATAGCCGCTTTTCTTGTAGTTGGAAAGGCCTCGTTCGGCGGCGGATAAGCGCAATCTGAACCCTTGAACCTCATGGCGTCCGTCGCCGGTACACTCGTTGAGTCCGAAGAGCCCGGAGCGCTGGTCCTCGCAGCGGCCGGTGAATGGCTGGTGGCGAGCGCCGCTGAACTCGATCGCCGCTTGCGTGCTGTCCAGATGCCAACCGGCAAGCGAGTTACCCTCGATTTGTCGGGGATCGACCGGCTCGATACCGCCGGTGCCTGGCTATTGCTGCGAACCGAACGCGATCTGACCGAGCGCGGCAATGCCGTCGAGATGCGGAACTTGCAACCGAGCTTAGAGCCGCTGATCGATCAGGTGCGCGCGGCCGGACTCAATGCGCCGGCCCGCCATCCGCGGCCCGCATACCATACTATAGCCGGCTTCATTGCCCGAATCGGGGAGGTAACGCTCGCGCTGGGCGGTCGCGCGTACAGCATCCTCGGCTTCTTCGGCGTCGTCAGCGCAACTGCGCTTCGGCTGGCGCTCCATCCGCGCCGGCTGAGCCTGACCGCGATTGTCGCCCAGATGGAGCAGACCGGGGTCAATGCGCTGCCGATTGTCGGTCTGCTCACATTCCTGATCGGGGTCGTCATCGCCTATCAGGGTGCCGATTATCTGCGGTTCTACGGGCTCGAAAGCTATACGGTCCAACTGACCGCGGCGAGCATCCTGCGTGAGCTGGGGGTGCTGCTGACCGCGATCATCCTCGCCGGCCGCTCGGGGAGCGCTTTTACCGCCCAGATCGGGACGATGCGGGTCAACGAAGAGATCGACGCGATGCGCACGATCGGTCTCGACCCGGTCGAAGTTCTGGTCCTCCCGCGTGTCTACGCGCTGATGCTGACCTTGCCGATGCTCACCCTCTGCGCCAACTTTATGGGAATTTTTGGCGGTGGCTTGATGGCGTGGTCTGTGCTTGGCATCAGTATTCCGGAATTCTTTATTCATCTCTCCTCGATCTCTCATTGGAGCTTTTGGATCGGCATGATCAAGTCGCCGTTCTTTGCCATCATCATCGCCTCGATCGGCTGTTATGAGGGATTTCAGGTCGCGCGCAGCGCCGAAAGCGTCGGCCGACTTACGACGTTGTCGGTAGTCGAAGCGATTTTTCTCGTGATCGTGACCGACGCGGGGTTCTCCATCTTCTTTTCCTCATTGCACATTTGATCATGCCAGATCACCGGGGCGAGCCGATCATCCGCGTGCGTGGACTTGTCAACCGGTTCGGAGCCGAAACAGTCCACGACGGTCTCGACCTCGACGTGTTCCGCGGCGAAGTTCTCGGCGTGGTCGGCGGGTCCGGGTCGGGGAAATCGGTGCTGTTGCGAACCATTATCGGCCTCAACCGACCGGTTGCGGGCGATGTCGAGGTTTTCGGAAACAATACTCTGGCGATGAGTGATAACGATCAGCGGGAGATCGAACAACACTGGGGAGTGCTGTTTCAGGATGGCGCGCTGTTCAGTTCATTGACGGTCGCGCAGAACGTCGAGGTGCCGTTGAAGGAATACTACGACATGCCGCTGCGCTTGATGGATGAGATCGCGGCGTTCAAGGTCGGCATCGTCGGACTTCCCGAAGGGACCGGAGAGAAGTACCCCTCGCAGCTGTCGGGGGGAATGCGCAAGCGCGCCGGCTTGGCGCGAGCCCTCGCGCTCGATCCGGAAATCGTCTTTCTCGACGAGCCCACCGCCGGGCTCGATCCGATAGCGGCCGGCGAATTCGATATCCTGATCCGGGATTTGAGGAGCAGCCTGGGCCTCACCGTATTCATGGTCACCCACGATCTCGACAGCTTGTTTGCGATCTGTGATCGCGTCGCCGTGCTGGTCGACAAAAAGCTTCGCATCGGGACCCTGGAGCAAATGCTGCAGGACAGTCATCCTTGGATCCACTCCTACTTTCACGGTCCACGCGGGCGAGCGGCGCTGCTCTCCGAAACCGGGCATTTGGCAAAAGAAGGGATGCGGGCCGCAGCCCCGGTATGAGCTGTCCCTGCATCGGGAGAAAATAGATGGAGACACGAGCCCACTATGTCGCGGTCGGCGCCTTTGTTCTTGCAGTGATTTTGCTTGCTTTTGTCACAGTTCTATGGCTCGGACGTTCCGAGTTTTCAGAGCAAGCGAAGCGTTACTATATATTTTTCAGGGGGTCGGTGGCCGGGCTCAACAAGGGTTCACAGGTGCAATATAACGGCATCCCCGTCGGCCGGGTCGTCGATATCCGAGTTGATCCGGATGATGTGGAAAAGATCCAAGTGACGGTCGAGATCGACACCAGCATTGTCGACATCAAGACCGACGCGCGTGCATTCCTCGATGCCAACCTCCTCAACGGCGTCGCCTCGATCCAAATCCGGGGTGGAACAAAGGAGGCCAAGGAACTCGAGCCGGAGCCGAATCATCGCTATCCCGTAATCGCGGCAGGACAATCGGAACTCGAACAATTGAGAGCCAATCTTCCCGAATTGCTGGGGGATCTGAGGGCTGTTGCCCACAACCTCAATGCCGTGCTCGACGAGCAGAACCGAAAGGCCATTGCCGACAGTCTTCAGAATGTCCGAACGGTGACCGAAAACTTTGTTGCGCCCAGTAAGGAGGTGAGCGAGGTGGTCGAGAACGCCAACGCGGCCGTACTCGCGCTGAAATCCTTTTTCGGGAATGTCGATCAGAGCTATATCGGCAAAGGCGGGTTGAAAGATCAGCTTTCGCAAGCGCTCAACGATGCCGACAAGCTGGCGAAGAACCTGGGCGACACCAACCGGCAGCTGCAGCAGGCGCTGCAGGAGAATCGCCCGGGTCTGCATGAATTCACGCAGTCGACCCTGACCCAGGTCAGCAACCTGGTGAGCGACATGCAGCATTTCATCGCCGGACTGAGCCGGTTCGTTGCATCGGTCGAACGGGACCCGGCGCGCCTGCTGTTCGGCGAGCGGCGGGAGGGATACAAGCCGCAATGACCCGGCCGACGGCTCGCCTGTCGCGCCGCTTCGTCCCGAGCGTCCTGATACTCACCCTGGCCGGCTGCTCGGGCTTGTTTGGCGGTGGCGAGCCTGCCCACCTCTATCGCCTCACCCCGAAGAGCACCTATCCGCCAAATTTGCCGCACCGCTCCGTGCAGCTCCTCATCAACGAGCCTCTCGCCCCGGCAGGGCTCGACAAATCGCGCATCGCATTGAGCCGATCCGCGGTCTCGATCGACTATTTTGCCGATTTCGGAGTGGACGGATCGCACTCCTCTACTGGTGCAGACGGCGATTCTTCAATCATTCGAGAACAGCAGGACGGTTACCGCGATCGACCGGGAAACGGTCGGGCTGCGAGCGGACTTCATCCTCGAGACCGAAATCCGTCACTTTGAGGCGGTGTACGACTCGGCTAATGGGCCGCCCGAAATCTGGGTGGCGATCAACGTCAGGCTTGTCAACCCTGCCAGCCGGGATGTCGTCGCGCAAACCTCGTTCGAGCGGCGCGAGCGCGCTTCGGCCAACGACGTTCCGAGCACCGTATGGGCCTTCGACGAGGCGCTCGGCGGGGTGATGAAGGAAATCGTCGTTTGGACGGTTACCAATCCCGCTTTGTCGGTGAAGCGCGGTTAGCTATCCTGGACGCGTTTTGTTCGCGCGAGGATAGTCGAGTGGCGAATTCGGACCGCGCCGAAGGCTTGCGCGTCAGCCAAGCCGAAATCGAGCAGATGATAGCAGCTGCGACGACCATCCGGGATTGTCGGCGCGACCTCGCCGCCCGCAACACCGACCTCGTCGGCGAGGTCACGGGCAGTTCGACGATTTGCGCTTGGCGTCACTACCCCGACGGGGAGGTGTTCGATGCGACAAGCCATGCGCAATATTTTTTTCATACGCATGCGCCGGACAGCCGGCCCCCGTCGGAGCGCGGCCACTTCCATACCTTTCTGCGAGCCGAGGGCATGCTGGGCGGCGTGGTGCCGCTGCTCCTTCCCGAGCTGGCGGTCGCGGATGTACTAGCGCCGCCGCAAGCCGCGCCGCTCAAGCGCGGGGAGCGGGACGAGGTGAGCCACCTGATCGCGATCGCCATTGATGTTCGAGGCGAGCCGATTCGACTGTTTACCACCAATCGATGGGTCACCGGCGAGACGTGGTATCGGGCCGAGGATGTGACCCGAATGCTGGATCGTTTCGTGATCGCTGAGAGGGAGCCGTCCGCCGTGCTCAACCGCTGGATCGGCGCAATGGTTCACCTCTTCCGTCCGCAGATTGCGGCGCTGTTGCAGGCCCGCGACGAGACCGTCATGGCGTGGCGCCGCCGCCGCCGCACGCATGTGTTCGAGGACCCTCGACTCGAGATTACCTCCAGCCTGGACATCCAACTCGACACTCAGCTCGCTCTTGTCGACAGAGCTCGCGACAGTTCCGACGAAGGCGCTTTTCGGCGCGTGCCTGCATTGCCGCCGATGGCGGAAGGCTGGGAAGAGGGCCACACCGGCTGAGCACCGCCGGCGGCGGGTATCTTATCATCTGGACCCAAGATTATCGGGACGGGGGCTGCCCGAGGGGTGCTCGCGGGGGGAGGCCGTAGATGTTCAGGCATTCCTTCAGCTTGGCGTCGCGCTTGGCATTGGATTCGGCGCTGAAATCGGGATAGGCGGTCTGCGCCTGCTTCGCGCAGCTGTCCGCCGTCTTCCAGCTTCTCAACGCCGCCTGACCCTGTTGGGTCGCCCCCGCGCCGAGCGGCCACAGCAGCGACACAGCGACGAGTGGGAAAGCAAATCGGTTCATCGACACCTCCTGCCCCTATCATACAGCGCCTTGTCCGCCGCGCAGTTGCGCTTCGGAAAAAACTGAGGCTCCATAGGCCGAATCCAATCGGAGGGGCTCGAATGCTAAAGATCTGGGGGCGGACGACGTCGTCCAATGTGCAGAAGGTGCTGTGGTGTTCCGCCGAGCTCGGGCTCGAATATGAACGCGTCGATCTGGGCGGACCATTTGGCGGCAATCAAGATCCGGAATACCTCGCGCTGAACCCCAACGGCCTGGTGCCGACCGTCAAAGACGGCGATCTGGTCATGTGGGAATTGAACACGATCTGCCGTTATCTGTGCACGACGCGCAACGGCGAGCGACTCTATCCGAAAGACCCTGTGGCACGAACCCATGTCGAGCGATGGATGGATTGGCAACTCTCCAGCGTCGGCCCGCCGATGGGCACGTTGCTGTTCGGTCTGATCCGCACAAGGCCCGAGCAGCGCGATCCCGCCGCGGTTGAAGCGGCGCGCCGCAAGGCGCTGGCCGCCTGGACGATTGCGGATGACGCGCTCGATGGCCGTCCCTATCTTGCCGGTGCGGAGCTCAGCCTGGCTGAGATCACGCTGGGAACCTTGGTGTATCGCTGGCACGCTTTTCCGATCGAGCGGCCGCCGTTGAAAAACCTCAAGACCTGGTTCGAGCGGCTGCGTGAGCGCCCCGCCTTCAAAAAGCATATCGAGATCCCGATCACGTAATAGTGAAGCGATGGCGGCGGCTCTTGCCTTGCCACGACTTCAGGTTAGTCTGCGGCCCCGCCGAGTTGAACCTAGCCGGACAAGAAAGGGAGGGAGCATGTCGTCTATTACGAAATTTCGGGTGTTGGCAGCGGCATTGGCGATCGTTGCGGCCGGCGTGACTGGGGTAGCGCTTGGGCAAGACAGGGAAACCGTCCTCAAGGATCGCCAAGCGACAATGAAGGAACAAGGTAAGAACGCCGGGGCGATAAAGGCCTACCTCGACGGCAAGGGGGATCTGGCGCAAGCCAAAACGGCTGCCGCCGATCTTACGCAGACCACAAAGAAGATCCCGGAGTTGTTTCCCCCCGGTACCGGTGGGCCGAACCCGACCGGCGACTATGTCGCGAAACCGGTGATCTGGACCGACTGGAGCAAGTTCCTCGATGCCCAAAAAGCCGCTGCCGCCAAGGCCGACGCGCTCCTCGTTGCGGTGAACAGCGGCGATAAGACCGCGATCGAAGCCGCCTTTACCGACCTCGGCAAGAATGGATGCGGCGCCTGCCACACGACGTTCCGCGAAAAGATCGAGAAATAGGAGCCTCTCACTCCTTCTCTTGCATCGGATTAGACGGCCGGCCGGCCCAGCCGGTATTTTCCGGCGAATATCGAGGGCGGCGGCGGTTGCATCGCTGCCGGTTCTGACCTTCTCGGCGGCAGCGGACACGGTCTCGCAAGGGGCCTACCTCGCGAATGCCGCCGGCTGCGAGGACTGTCACACTGATCGCGACCATGGGGGGCAGCCCTATGCCGGTGGGCGAGCGCTCACCACGCCGTTCGGGACCTTTTACAGCCCGAACATCACCCCCGATCCGGAGACGGGTATCGGCGGCTGGAGCGACGAACAGTTTCTGCGGGCATTGCGCAACGGCGTGCGCCCCGACGGGGCAAATTATTTCCCGGTATTTCCGTATCCCAGCTTTACGAAGATCACCGATGCTGATGCGCATGCGATCAAAGCTTACCTCTTTTCGCTGCCGGCGGTGCGGCAGGCCAACCGCGCACACGACGTGTCGTTTCCATTCTCGTGGCGGTTTCTGCAAAACATATGGAAACTTTTGTTTTTCAATCCGGGCCCGTTCCGGCCGGCATCGGAGCGCTCCGAAGCCTACAATCGCGGCGCCTACCTGGTTACCGCCCTCGCCCACTGCGGCGAATGTCACACACCGCGCAATTGGTTCGGCGCGACTGAGCCGGACCGCTTTCTCGCCGGGAACCCGCACGGGCCGGACGGCAAACCGGTCCCGAACATAACTCCCGACCCGCAGACCGGCATCGGTGACTGGACCGAAGAGGACATAACGACATTGCTGAAAACGGGCCAGACCCCGCAGTTCGACTTCGTCGGCGGCGCGATGGGCGAGGTCGTGCGCAACACCTCTCGGCTCGACGATGCCGATCGGCGGGCGATCGCGGTTTACCTCAAATCGCTTCCGCCGATCCGTTCGAAGGAGAAGGCTCAATGAGCCGAGTTTCCGCACTGGACGCGCCGTCGGGAGTTCCTATGATGTTGGGCCGCGCCAGATCGGGATCCTGCGGGCAGTCTTCAGGCGTTTATTCATCGAGCAAGTGGGCGACTGACGATAGGGAGTGCGTCTTGGCGCGAGGGCGACCGGATAAGAGTTTGGCCCGTTTCGAGCGGGTCGCGTTGGTGCTGTCGGGCGGGGGGGCACTCGGCGCCTATCACGCCGGCGCCTATTCGGCGCTCGAGAAATGCGGGGTCCGGCCAAACTGGATCGCGGCCACCGCCATCGGCGCTGTCAACGCCGCGATCATCGCCGGGAATCTGCCACATGAGCGCGTGATAAGGCTGCGCCAGTTTTGGCGAGAGCTGAGCAGGTGCACGGCAACGCGGCGCCCCGGCGCCCCCGCCCGGTGGGCCAAATCGGCTCTCGCGAATTTTCTGTCGGGAGGCCCGCGCGCCGCGCCGATGCCGGCGCGCAGCGACGAGCCTGTCGTTTCCGCCGGCCAATTGCGCGCGCTGATCGCAGAGACGGTCGACTTCGAGCGGATCAATTCGGGAACCATCCGGGTCGTCTTGGGCGCGTTGAACCTTACGACCGGAGCCGAGACATTCTTCGACAACGACCGGCACGTGCTCACCCCCGATCACGTAATGGCGGGCACCCCGCTGCCGGGATTGCCGCCGATCGCGATCGACGAGCAGCTCTTCGGCGGCAGCGCCATCGCGGTTTCGGCGCTGGAGGATGCGCGTCCCGCCGATACCCTGTGTTTCGCGATCGATGGTTACGATCCGGTTCCCGGAACGCATGGCGGCATCAGCCGGACGGCGCGGGAGATCGCCGCGATGCGCCGCACTCACGACCTGCGCCGCAGAATTGCCTTGCTCGGTGAGCGGGTTCCCCCGACCCAGCGCAGCGACGTCGACATTCGGCGATGTCTGTCGGAGGCGAGCAATGCGACGATGACGATCCTGCATCTGGTTCACGAGGTCAGCGCCGCCGAGTTTGCCGTCAAGATGGCCGATTTCTCGGCGGCCGCGGTTACGCGGCGGTGGCGGGCCGGAGAAAGCGACATCGGGACCAGCCTTGCGCATCCCCGCTGGCTCGCGCCGCCGCCGCGAATTTCCGGCATTGTCGTGCACGAAGTCCGCGGCGGGATGGCCGCCCCGCCGCACTGAGACCGGCGGATCTTCGCCACCGCAACGCCCATAATATAAGCAAATGCATCGATCTGCCCGATAAAACGGCGCATTAACCAAGTTCTAAAGAATTACAGCCCACAGTTGCAAGGCTCGGGGAAGAGATCTCTCGCACCCTTGCCTAAATGACTGGCAATACAAATATACGCTTGAAATCACAAAAGTTTTGCGATGGGATGATTTCGCCTTGGGATGGATCGAAATGGGAACCGTTTCGATAGTTTGGAATTCCCGAGTGCGGGGGCGGGCAGATTTCGAGGATATATGCTTTACGACACGTACCAGGCACACAGCGACGTACTCGCCCCGATTCGCCTGATGGCCGAGTTTTTCCGCGGCGTGCTGACCCAGCCATGGCCGCTGATCGAGAATGCTCCATTGGTGAGGAGCGCGGCGGCGGCGATGGAGCTGCTCTCCAACGCCGGGATGTCGCACGATCGGCCGGAATTCGGCATGCGCAAGGTGGCTGTCGGCGGCGAGGAGGTGGGCGTGACCGAAGAGGTCGTCGCCTCGCATCCTTTTTGCCGACTCCTGCATTTTCGCAAGGAGAAGACCCGCGACGAGCCAACGGTCCTCGTCGTGGCGCCGCTCTCCGGTCATTTCTCGACCTTGCTGCGCGGCACCGTCGCCACCCTGTTGCCGGACCACAATGTCTACATCACCGACTGGGTGAATGCGCGAAACATCCCGCTGCTTTATGGCCGGTTTGATCTCGACGATTTTGTCGACGTAGTGAGCCGGTTCGTTCGTCTCTTGGGGCCGAAAATTCATGTGATGGCGGTGTGCCAGCCGTCGGTCCCGGTGCTGGCCGCGGTGTCACTGCTGGCGGCCGCCGGCGACCCTTGCCAGCCGGCGTCGATGATCCTGATGGGCGGCCCGATCGACCCGCGGGCCAACCCGACTGGCGTCAACCGCTTCGCGATGGCGCATTCGCTGGACTGGTTCGACCGCACCGTCATAACCACGGTCCCGGCGCGGTATCCAGGCGCTTTTCGCCGGGTCTATCCCGGCTTTCTGCAGCTCGCCGGTTTTCTCAGCATGAATTTCGACCGGCACGTGTCGGCGCACTGGTCGATGTTCCACAACCTCGTCAAGGGGGACGGCGACAGCGCAGCGGCGACCCGCGCTTTTTACAAAGAGTACAGCTCGGTCATGGATCTGCCGGCGGATTTCTACCTGCAGACCATCAAACGCGTCTTTCACGACCACGATCTGCCGCTGGGGCATTTTCGGGTGCACGGCGACCCGGTCGAGCCGCAGGCGATCGAGCAGACCGCGTTGATGACCGTCGAGGGCGAGAACGACGACATTTGCGCGGTCGGGCAGACCGTCGCCGCGCACGATCTCTGCACCGGCATCCCGCCGGCGAAAAAGCTGCACCACCTCCAGCTCAAAGTCGGCCATTATGGTGTGTTCCATGGCCGCCGGTGGCAGACCGGGACCTACCCCAAAGTCAAGGCGTTCATCCGCGCGCAGGGGTAACCGTTCTGACGCGTCATCCGATCAGGTTGCGTCGACCCTTGTCGTCCCCGCGAAAGTGGGGGTCCAGACCCTGCCCCTGGCTTGAATAGGGGGGAACTGCGAGCTCGCTTGAGACTGGGTTCCCGCTTTCCCGGGAATGACGAACCAATAAGCGTGCTCATGACATGCAATCCGGCCGGCGCGATCAAGCGGCGGCGCGCGAATGGTCCTTTGGCAGCGCCAGCCACTGGGCCACCAGCTTGCCGCTGTCAGCCTCGAACCTCTCGTCGAGCAGCTGCGAGCCGAGAATGCGGTCGACCCGAAAATTGCGAAAGTCTCCTCGCAACTCGCACCACGCGCCGAGAAGGGTAACGTCGACATAATACGCCATTGCGATCGGCCAGATCGTTCTCTGCGTGCGGCGGCCTTCTTCGTCGACATAGGCGATGGCGAGCTTGCGCGTCTCGCGGATCGCGTTGCGCAACTGAGACTGGTCGATCCCGTTGACCGCCGGAGCGCTGCCCTCGGATACGAAAAGCGGCGCCGCGACGAGCTGCGATTGTAATTCCCGCGGAACCACGGCGGCCAGCTTGGCGAGCACGCTTTCCGCCGCTTTCTGGAGTTTCTGATCGCGCAGGCGGCGCAGCAGCCGCACACCGATCGCAATCGCGTCGGTCTCCTCGAGCGTGAACATCAACGGCGGCAGATCAAAGCCGCGGCGCAGCACATAGCCGAGCCCGGGCGCCCCTTCGATCGGCACCCGGCTCGCCTGCAACGCGGCGATGTCGCGATAGATCGTGCGGACCGTCACTTCCAGCTTCTCGGCGATCGCCGCTGCCGTCAGCGGCTGCGGGGCCGAGCGTAATGTCTGGATGATGTCGAACAGGCGGTCGGCGCGGCGCATTGTCGGCTCCTGACAGAACTCTGTCAGTATCACCCTGTTAACCTCCCCTAGCAACGTTTGGCTAGCAACGCTTGGAAGGAGGGACGGATGGTTTCGACCCATGTCGATATAGATGAGGCCGAGTGGACGCCCGGCATCCCGTTCTATGGACCGGCGGCGCGCTATGACGGCAAAGACATCGTGCAGCTCAAGGTGCTCAGCGATCGTCGGGCCGAAGGCGGCGGGATCGCGTGGCTCGCCAAGTTCTCACCGCCGCCGGGGAAGCTGATCAAAATCGTCGCGACCGCCCTTTCCGACGAGCACGTCTTCAATCTCGAAGGCGGCCGCGCGACAAAATCGGGCGCCCCGGCACGCGCCTCGGGCGGTTACACGTTAAACCCGACGGGCCAGCCGCACAGCGCGATGATCGCGACCGAAACGGTCAGCCTCATCATCTATTCCGGCGAGCCCGACCGGATCGTGTCGATGGAAGTCGTCGATGTCGCCGCCTGAGCCGGGGATCCGGAGCCGGCCGGCAACCCAGGTTGATTTGCCCATCCTTTGGGATTTCCTGGCGATCGCGGGATATGAGCCCGATGTCGACACAGCGAAGGCAGTACCATTCGTCGCTGCTCATCTCGCTGGATGGCAGCGGCCCGAGGATTTCGGATTTATTGCCGAACGAGACGGCGCAGCAATAGGCGCGGCGTGGGCGCGGCAATTCACACCCGATGAGCAACCGGCATTCTTCGTCGACGAGCGGACGCCCGAGGTCACGATCGGGGTAAAGCCGTACGTTCGCGGTCAGGGGGTAGGAGGAATGCTGCTGCACGCTGTGTGTGCTGAGGCTGCGCGGCGGGGTGTTGGCCTGTGCCTCAATGTCCGGCACGACAATCCGGCGCGACGCCTCTACGAGCGCGTCGGCTTTCGCCTCGCGCCGGGCTCGGGCGTGCCCAACAGGGTCGGCGGCACGTCATTCGGGATGGTGTGGGCTACGCTTCGGTAACGGTGGACGCACCGCCTCGTCTCTTAGAAGATTTTGCGGCGGGATAAGGGAGCCAATCGGCCCCATGGGTAATATATAAGATCTCCGCCTCGGCACCGTTCCGGCAAAAAGACGCGCCAAGTCTAAATCCGCCATTATGGGGTGTTCCACGCCGGTGGCAGACCGAGACTTACCCCAAGGTCAAGGCGTTCATCCGCGCGCAGGGCTTAGACGCGGCGGCGTCGAGCCTGACCTCTGGGCACTCTTCTATGACAGCAGACGAACGGATCCGCCTTGCATAGCCAGTAGCTTCGTAGCCTCTTTGTCGAACGACACGAAGGTCTCTGCACCAAGCCAGCTTCCCTCATAGGAAATAACGCCATCGGCGAAGTCGCCGCCCGCGTCGAGCATCGCCAAGCCCGCTTCAACTGCCGGCCGGTTGACGAGGACATTTGTGGCGTTCATCAAGCGTCGGATGGCTTCGCCTATGTCCGCCGCGGAGACTTTATAGGGCTGCGACAGCACCCAAACCAACTCGCAAAGCGCCGGTAACGCCAGCGCAATCGCATCCGCCTTTGCCAATTCCACCTGCGCCAGTTTGCTTTGTCGCGCGTCGTCGCCCGTCATGGCCCGAACGAGTACATTGGTATCGGCGGTGATCTTCATCGCCTGCCGGCCCAACCCCGTCTCGCGACCTCGTTGATTTCCTCGATCGAGAAAGACGGGCCGTTTTCCCGCTTCAAAAAATCGAAGACATCTGAAATCTTGCCCGTCGGCCGCGAGGCCTTTATCTCGATTCGACCATCGGGAAGCTTGTCGACGACAATTTTTTCGCCAGGCTGCACACCAAGATGCTTCAGGAGATCCCTGCGCAGCGTAACTTGCCCTTTGGCGGTGACGGTAAGCGTGCTCATGACGTGGCCTCCACGAGGCTACGTAAGGAAAATTCTCCTTACTTTCAAGGTGGCCCGGCCAGGAACACCTGTTTCGGGTATTTGAGAGCACTTCGCCATTCGTCATGGCCACGAAAGATCAGTTCGACTGTCCATTGCTCAATAGTGCGAAGCCGCGAGTGGTGTCTATGATCTCAATGCTACCCGGCGGTACCCATCGGGCATTCGACTTCCGATATTCGATCACTGCGGGACGAAGATCAGTCAGATTGGTTGCGCCACATTCCGTTTTCTCATGGAACCCCTTTGGGTTTTAGACGCACTCATTCGATTTGTCCTAAAATCACCTGGTTTGTATTTGGATTTCTGCCTGCGCAGGTCACCCCCGGGAACCTTGGCCCCGAAAATCCTTGCCGTGGACATCTCCCCCTCCAGATGACAATCCTAAAATCGCCTTGTTCCCATTGCATACTCTGGCCCTTCGGCGAGTTCCGCGGGACGGCCGTTGGTGGAGAAGGAGGTGCTGTTGGCTGATAGGCTGTCACGAAAACCGACGGGTCGGCACAGGGCTGCGGGCATGGCTCATCATTACAATCAATCCGAGAATTTGGCTGTTGATTTGCTGCAGATACAGCCAGCAGAAATGATCGCCTTAATCTTAGATTGTAGGAAGGGAGGCGGCGGACTTCCTCCCGTAAAAAGTCGCACCACGTCCGGCCCAAACTCGGCCATTATAGGGTAATCGTGGGCGTCGGCAGGAGGGAGGAACAAGATGCCGCTGCGTGGCAAGGTCGTCATCACCTGCGCCGTCACCGGGTCGATCCATACCCCGACGATGAGCCCGCATTTGCCGCTGACGCCGGATGAGATCGCGCGCGACGCGATTGCCGCGGCAGAGGCGGGGGCGGCGATCCTGCATCTGCATGCCCGCGACCCCAAGGACGGGCGGCCGACGCCGGACCCGGATGTGTTCATGCAGTTCCTGCCGCGGATCAAGCAGTCGACCGGAGCGGTCGTCAACATCACGACCGGCGGCGGCCACGGCATGAGCCTCGAGGAGCGGCTCGCCGCACCGCTGCGCGCCAAGCCCGAGATGTGCTCGCTCAACATGGGTTCGATGAATTTCGGGCTCTACCCGATGCTCGACCGCTACAAGGAATGGAAATACGAGTGGGAGCCGCGGGCGCTCGAAATGACGCGGGACTTCATCTTCCGGAACACCTTCAAGGACATTGAGCGCATTCTGAAGGATTTGGGGGAAGGGTGCGGCACCCGGTTCGAATTCGAGTGCTACGACGTCGGCCATCTCTACAACCTGGCGCATTTCCTCGATCGCGGGCTCGTCAAGCCACCACTCTTCGTGCAGACGATCTTCGGGATCCTCGGCGGCATCGGGGCCGATCCCGAGAATGTCGTTCACATGAAACGGATCGCCGACAAATTGTTCGGCGATTCCTACGCTTGGTCGGTTCTCGCTGCCGGCCGCCACCAGTTGCCATTGGTTTCGATGGGCGCGATCATGGGCGGCAATGTCCGGGTCGGGCTCGAGGATTCGCTGTGGATCGGCCGAGGCAAGCTCGCGGAGAGCAACGCCGACCAGGTCAGCTGCGTGCGCTCGATCATCGAGAACCTGTCGCTCGAGATCGCCACGCCCGACGAGGCGCGGGCGATGCTCGCGCTGAAGGGCGGCGACGCGGTCGCCTTCTGATGATCGACAAACGCGTCAAGAGCCTCGCCGCAGCCGTCGCCGGCATCTCTGACGGCGCGACGATCCTGTGCGCCGGGTTTGGCGGCGCCGGATTGCCGGATGCGTTGTGCGAAGCGGTGGTCGAGCAGGGCGCGCGCGATCTGACGGTCGTCGCCAACAACGCCGGGACCGGAAGGAGGGGGCTCGCCGCCTTGCTCGCGGCCGGCCGGGTGCGCCGCATCATCTGCTCCTTCCCGCGCAGCGCCGGCTCGGTCGTGTTCGAAGAGCTCTATGCCGCAGGGCGCATCGAATTGGAGCTGGTGCCGCAGGGCATCATCAGCGAGCGCATGCGCTGCGCCGCCGCCGGGCTCGGCGGTTTCTACTCGCCGGTCTCGGTCGGAACCCGGCTCGCCGACGGCAAGGAACACCACGAGATCGACGGCCGCATCTATGTGCTCGAAAGACCGCTGAAAGGCGACGTCGCGCTGCTATCGGCAGATCGCGGCGACCGTTGGGGCAATCTGACCTATCGCAAATCGGCGCGAAATTTCAACCCGACGATGGCGATGGCGGCCGATCTCTCGATCGTTCAGGTGCGCCGCATCGTCGAACTCGGCGAACTCGATCCGGAGATGATCGTCACCCCCGGAATTTTCATCGACCGCTTGGTCGAGGTGGCGGGCTAGGGCCTTAGCCTAATAAGCCCGGCGACCCGCTACGGCGTGGTAGATCACCAGGACGACGATGGCGCCAATTATTGCCACCACCATGCTGTAGAGATTGAAGCCGGTGATGCCGCTGGCTCCGAAGGCGGTGAAGATGAAGCCGCCAACGATCGCGCCGACAATGCCGAGCACGATGTCGAGGAAGAAGCCTTCGCCGGATTTGTTGACGATCTTGCTCGCGATGAAACCAGAAATCAGTCCGAGGATGATCCACCCGATAATCGACATCACGCACCTGTTAACCTGGAATGCATGCCGAGGTTAACAGCGCGAAGCGGGTTCGGTTCAGTTCCTTGCACCGGTCGAACCTTGCGGGATGTCGCGAACCTGCGTAGGTTTTGGGCTTGGCCGAGCACGGCACAATCGGGCGAGCTATTCGGAGGAAGTTCATGCCGTTGAAACGTCGCCAAATCGCCTGGCGGGCTGCCCAGGATCTCACGGACGGCGCCTATGTGAACCTCGGGATCGGTCTCCCGACCATGGTTTCCGATTTCATTCCCGCCGATCGTGAGATCGTTCTGCACAGCGAGAACGGCGTTCTCGGCGTCGGGCCGGCGCCGGGCGACAACGAAGTCGACTGGGATCTGATCAACGCCGGCAAGCAGCCGATCACCCTGGTGACCGGCGGCAGCTATGTGCATCATACCAACTCGTTTCTAATGATCCGCGGCGGCCATCTCGATCTGGCACTGCTCGGCGCCTTCGAGGTGTCGGAAAAGGGCGATCTCGCCAACTGGACGACCGACGATCCGGGCTTTCCGCCCGGCGTCGGCGGCGCGATGGATCTGGCGGTCGGGGCCAAGGAAATCCGTGTCCTGGTCGAGCACACGACCAAATCCGGCGCGCCGCGCATCCGCCGGCAATGCGGCTACCCGCTGACCGCCGCCGCGGTCGTCCGCCGGATTTACACCGACCTCGCAGTGATCGACGTGACGAAGGAAGGGCTCGTCGTGCGCGAACTGGTCGAGGACATCGATTTTCCAGCGCTGCAGGCCAAAACCGAGGCGGCACTGCGCCCAGCCCCCGATTTGCGCCCATTGCGCGCCCCAGCGATGTAAGCGGCGCGAAGCCGCTGTGGGCCCACCGGCCCGGCTCGTCCTCGACCCTGCCCGCGCAACGAAACGTCAACAATAGCAACTCCCAGCGGGAACATTCCCCCGTTTATGCTGTTCCACCCGCAGACGTTTCTAAAAGCGCGGGAGGAAACGATGAACGGGTTGATTTACCTTATAGGCTTAGTTGTCGTCATCCTGTTCATTCTGTCGTTCTTCGGACTCCGCTGAACGTCTGTCGCGAAAGGACAACTCCCGTGGCGGTCTCAGAGAGTACCGAAATTGTGGCTGTCGAAACTGCGACCTCTTTCCTGCAGTGGACCCCCGTCATCGCCGGCGCACTCGTAGCCTCGGCTCTTTCATTGGTCCTGATCGCGTTTGGTTCGGCGATCGGCCTCTCGATCCTCTCTTCGTCCCCGACTTGGAGGGATGCTTCGCCGGCGCTGGCGGTGCTTTCAGGACTATTTCTGCTGCTGACAGCGGTTGCGAGCTTTGGTCTCGGTGGCTACGTCGCGGGGCGTCTGCGGGAACGCTGGCATCAGTCCGCGCACAACGATGTGGTTGAATTCCGCGATGGTACACACGGTGTCGTGGCATGGGCTCTTGCTGTCGTGATCACCGGCCTTGTTGTGGCGGCGTCCGCGGCGGCGATCGCGTCCAGGGGGGTACAGCCGGCCACCTCGCCGGTGGCGACGACGGGGGAGCCGCTGATCGCCTACGAACTCGACCGTCTGTTCCGGGCCGGTCAACGGCCGTTTGAGGGCGATCTGACATACACACGCGCCGAAGCCGGACGCATCCTCCTCGCTGCAACGGGGCGGCGCGGGATTGCGCCGGAGGACCGAACCTATCTGGTGCGCCTCGTCGCGGCCAGAACCGGTATTTCGCAGCCCGATGCCGAACGCCGGGTCGACGACGCCATTGCCGGGGCAACGACGGCGGTGCAAAAAGCCCGCCGAAGCGCTGTAATTCTCGCCTTTGCCACGGCCGTGTCTCTATTGGTCGGGGCTGCGGCGGCATGGTACGCGTCCTGCGTCGGCGGGCGGCATCGGGACGACGTTGCTCCGTCCCTTACATGGCGATTACCGCAACGCGCCTGAGCGTGCAGCCGTCCTCGTCGGTGAACGACCTTCAGCTGCGCCCGTCTCGCATCCTTTTATAGCGCCCGACATCGACGATCTCGGCGATCGTGCCATCGGGCGAACGGAACTTTACGGTGCCTGAATCGGGTTTCGAAAGAAGCGTTCCACCATTGGCCTCGATCTTCTCGATAAACTTGCGCCGGTCGTCGACCTCAATGCCGAAATGGTGGATCGCGGGACCTTCCCCGACCAGTTTGGCTTCCTCGTCTTCCTCGCTGTCGTAGACCATCAGCGCGAGATCGATATTGCCGTCGGTCAGGTGCCGCGAAATATGCCCGCGCGAGCGACCGGTCTTGACCTGCCGGAAGCCGAATACGTTTTCGTAGAATTTGGTCGCCGCCTCGAGGTCCGTCACCTTGAGCGCCACATGATTGATGCGCGCCATCCGCTTTTCTCCTACTCGCCGCTGCCGCTATAGGGCGCGATCACTGATCCGGTACGGTATTCCGCCGGTTCGAGGATGACCTCAGTCTTGGTATCCTTGAACTCGTCGAGATTGTTGCTCTTGATACCCTGCCACTGCACTTCGAGCACTCGGGGCTTCGACCATTCGCCGTCCTTGCCATATGCGATCTCACCGACGATCGTATTGAACGAATGGCTGCGGATGAAATCGGCGAGCTTGGTCTGGTCGAGGCTCTTGGTGCCTTCGATTGCATCGGCCAAAACCTGTAGGTTTGCGTAGGCGAAAGGCGGCAGGTACCAACCCAAGGGGTCGATGCCTTCCCCGGGCGCCTTGGCCTGGTATTTCTCGAGGAACTCCGTGATGCCCGGAAACTGCATCGTCGGCGCCGGAATCCACCAATCGTAATCGATGATGCCGTTGAGCTTGGCCCCGAATTGCTGCTTCACCGAGGTGTACTGCAAGCCGACCATGCCGCCACCAAAATATCGGGTCTTGAGGCCGATTTCGGTTGCGGCGCGCACCATGCCGACCGAGTTCGGGCGGATAGGAGGCAACAAAAACCATTTCGGGATTGGTCGCCTGGATGGCCCGGACGATGGGCGTGTAGTCGGTCGTCGTGGGCGGGTAGCTCTTGTCGTAGACGATCTTGAGCCCCAGGGACTTGGCGGAGTCGCGTGCGCCTTCCGCCGCATTCTTCGAAAATTCGGCGTCGGCAGCGACGATGGCGAGGGTCTGTGGCTTGGGGCTCCCCTTCAGCGCCACTTCGAAGAATGGCTGCGAAAAGGCGTGCTTGGGGTCGGGTCCCGTGGGCAGCATCATAAAAAACTTGGGATAGTGGAACTCGCTGTTCACCGCGAGCCCGAACAGGCCGAGGAATAGGCGATCGTGCTGGATGGCGATCGGCATCGCCGGCGCGACCAGGTTGGTGCCATAGCCCGAGACGATGAGGTCGACCTTGTCGACGTCCAAGAGCTTCGTATAGATCCCCGGCACGGTCGCCGAATTGGTCTGGTCATCGTAATAGACGAGCTTTACCGGCCGGCCCAACAACCCGCCCTTGGCGTTGATGTCGTCCTGCCAGATCTGCATCGCCAGCAATGCCGTCTTACCGGCGCCGGCAAGCCCGCCGGTCAGCGCCATGCCGAAGCCGATCGTGACCGGCTCGGCCGATCTGGCGGCCCCCGCGAGCAGCACGCCGGCGGCAAACACCGCAACCGCCAGCCGATGATTTCTACGTTGTTTCATTCATGCCTCCCCAGTTCGATTTATTGGGTCGCTCGACTCGTCCGCGCGATAAAGCGATCGACCCCATCCTCGCCGAGCACGCGGTCGAGGGCGCCTTCATACATCAGGAAATTGAGATGAGCGAGCGCCTCGCCGAGGGCAAAGCCCATCTGGTGCCGGTCGAGGGCGCGCCGGAAGAGAACCTTAACCATGTCGAGCGCGCTCTTCGGGACGCCGCAAGCGGCAACCACCTCGCCGCAGCGCGCCCGGTGATGCGCGGCGAGGCTGTCGATCCGGGTGTGCAGTCCGAAAAACGGGAGGTTGTGCGAAGGCAAGGTGAGAGTCTCGGGCGGGACCGCAGCGCGCAATTTGGCCAAGGACGCCAGGTAGCGGGCCAGGGGATCGCCGTCGGGTTCGTGTGCTTGCACGCTGATGTTGGGCGAGATCCTCGGCAGTACCTGGTCGCCCGAGATCAGCACACCGGTCTGGCCGCAATAAAGGCATGCGAGCTCCGGCGCATGGCCTTCCCCGACGATGACCCGCCATTCCCGTCCGCCGATCTCGATCGCCATCCCGTCGGCAAGCCGCCGAAAGCTCGCCGGCACCGATGGGACACCGCGGCGGTAGCTTTTTTCCCGCTCGCCGAAGAGCTCAGCTTCCGTGTCGTTGAGACCGGCGCGGCGTGCGAAATTGCGCCGCATCGGGGTGAAATCCTCGGCTCCATGGCTCATCACCCGAGCGGACAGCCATTCCTTCTCGGTGACCCACAATGGCACCTGCCAACGCTGGGTCATCCAATCGGCGAGCCCCATATGGTCCGGGTGGTAATGCGTCACGATCACCCGAGTGACCGACATTCCGCCGAGCCGCTCGGCAAAGATCCGTTCCCACAGCTCCCTGGTTTGGGCCATGGCATACCCGGTGTCGACGATCGTCCAGCCCGCACCGTCTTCGAGCAGCCACAAATTGATATGGTCGAGCGCGAAGGGGAGGGGCATGCGCAACCACTGCATGCCCGGGGCGATCGCCAGCGTCTCGCCGGGCCGGGGCGGCGCCGCAATCGGAAACTGCAACGGGGTCATGCTTCCGTCCATAATTCAGGCTTTTCTCGGCTGGCGAATTGACCGGCAGGTTAGGACGCGGCATTAGTCCCGGACAAGCGGGATGACCGCCGGCGAGCGATGTGCCGATGGAGCCACCGCAACACCACGGCAAATGGCTCGACTATGCGTGACTTCAATGTTCCCGGGCGATCGGTGGCGATGGCGGCGAACGGCATGGCCGCGACCTCGCACCCGATGGCGACCTTGGCTGCCCTCGACGTGCTGCGCTCGGGCGGCAACGCGGCCGATGCCGCGATTGCGGCCGTTGCCATGCAGTGCGTCGTCGAGCCGGAAAGCACTGGGATCGGCGGCGATTGCTTCATCCTCTATTCGCGACAGGGCGCCTTGCCGGTCGCGCTCAACGGTTCCGGGCGCGCCCCCGCCAAGGCGACGGTCGATTGGTATGTCGAGCGCGGCATCGGCGAGATCGGCGTGCAGACGCCGCATGCGGTGACGATCCCCGGCGCGATCGATGCCTGGTGCACCTTCAACCGCGAGCACGGCACCCGACGCCTAGCCGAACTGCTCGAGCCGGCGGCGCGCGCGGCCGAGGACGGTTATGTGGTGACGCCGCGCGTCGGGGCCGACTGGCATCGCGCCCAGGAGAAGCTGCGCGATCCTGTTACCGCCGCGCTTTTCCTGCCAGGCGGCAGACCGCCCAAGGTCGGCGACAAAATGCGCAACGCGCCGCTCGCGGCCACTTTGCGCCGGATCGGGCGGGAGGGCCGCGAAGCCTTTTACGACGGCGCGGTCATGCGCGAGATCGTCGCCCGACTGAAATCGCTTGGCGGGCTGCACGAGGAAGAGGACTTCGCGGCCCAGCGCTCGAACTGGGTCGAGCCGATCCACGCCTCTTATCGCGGCTACGAGGTCTATGAATGCCCACCGAATGGGCAGGGAATGGCGGCATTGATGACCTTGCGGACGCTCGCCGGCTACGCGCTCGACGGTGACGCGTTCGGCGAGGCTGACCGATTGCATCTTCTCGCCGAAGCGAGCAAGGCGGCCTATTGGGTGCGCGACAATTTCATCTGCGATCCCGAGCATGTGCCGGTAGACGTCGCAGATTTCCTGTCGGAGGCGCGCGCCGAGCGTGCGCGCCGGACCATCCGGCTCGACCGCGCAATGCCGGGGCAGACCTGGGCCGAGATCGAGCACAAGGACACGGTCTATCTCTGCACCGTCGATCGCGACGGCAATGCCTGCTCGTTCATCAACTCGCTGTTCTCGTCCTTCGGCACCGGCATCCTGGCGCCGCAATGCGGTGTCCTGCTGCACAACCGGGGCACCGGGTTCCGTACGATCCCGGGCCACCCCAATGCGATTGCGCCGCGAAAGCGGCCGCTTCACACGATCATCCCGGGCATGCTGGTCAAGGACAGCCGCGCAGTCATGCCCTTCGGGGTCATGGGCGGGCACTATCAGGCGGTTGGCCATGCGCATTTCATCCATCGGCTGCTCGACCGCGGCATGGACCCGCAGCAGGCGGCTGAGCAACCGCGCATCCTGCCGCTCAACGGCGTGCTGCAGGTCGAGAGCGCCAATCCAGAGCCGGTCGTCGCGGAGCTTGAGCGTCGCGGGCACGAGATCCTGATGCTGGAGGTGCCGCTCGGTGGCTGCCAGGCGATTTGGATCGACCATGAGCGCGGCGTGCTGATCGGCGGTTCCGAGCCCCGCAAGGACGGATTGGCCCTCGGCTATTGACCGAAGGCGCCGTCGAAATCCGTTTCGGACGGCGCGACGGCGTCAGCCGTCTGGCCCACCTCTATCAGCGCGACCCGCTGCGCGTCTTGTTCCCGGCGCCTGCCGCAGGCGATCCGCCGGTCGCGGTCATTGTCACGACGTCGGGCGGGCTCGTCGCCGGGGACCGGCTGGATATCCGTGTCGAGCTCGCCCCAGGAGCGGTGGCGCATGTTACCGCGTCCGCGGCGGAGAAAATCTATCGCTCGACCGGCCGCACGACGACAGTCAAACAGATCCTATCGATCGGGCCTGGCGCCGCTCTCGAATTCCTGCCACCCGAGACAATCCTGTTCGACGGCGCCCGGCTGCGGCGCGAAACGATCATCGATGTCGCGCCGGGCTCCGCGTTTTTGGGTGGCGATATCGTGGTCTTTGGCCGCCGCGCACGGGGAGAGCGTTTCGCCAGCGGTTTTCTGCACGAGGTCTGGGAACTGCGCTGCGGCGGCGAACTCGTCTGGGGAGACGCGCTTCACCTAGAGGACGCTGTCGGACGGATCATCGATGATCCCGCCTGTTTCGACGGCGCAGCGGCCTTCGCGACAATGATCTTGTCGCCCGCAAGAAACGCGGGCAGCCTCCTGGACTGTGCCCGTGTCGTGCTATCGGCCTGCGCGACAACGGGATTGCGCGCCGGAGCGACGGCGGTCTCCGGCCTCGTTATTGCCCGTTGGCTCGCTGTGGACCCGGCCGTATTGCGCCGCGCCTATGCCGACCTCGCTTGCCATTTCCGATCGGCGGCGTTGGGATTGCCGCCGCGGCTGCCGCGGGTTTGGCACGTTTGATGCTGCAAGGTCGCCGATGAACCTCACCCCTCGCGAGAAAGACAAACTGCTCGTTTCAGTCGCTGCAATGGTAGCCGAGCGGCGGCTCAAACGCGGGGTCAAGCTCAACTACCCCGAAGCCGTGGCATTGATTACCGATTATGTGCTGGAAGGCGCGCGCGATGGCAAAACCGTCGCCGAATTGATGCGCGACGGCGCGACCGTAATCGCGCGCGAGCAGGTCATGGAGGGAGTGCCCGAGATGATCCACGAAATTCAGGTCGAGGCGACCTTCCCCGACGGGACAAAGCTCGTCACCGTCCACGAGCCGATCCGGTGAGCGCGAGATCTTGAAGGCGTGATTTCACAATGAGACAGCGAGGCAGTGAGATCAATTTGGATAAAGGGCCTGCCGATCTTGTCTGCTGTTCACTGTCTCGCCGCCTCATTGTCTAATTTTCTACCCGGAGCGGGCGAGGGGACTTTCATGAAGAGGGCGCGATGATTCCTGGAGAACTGTTTACCGCGCCGGGCGACATTGAGATCAACGCCGGCCGCCCGACCGTGACGTTGACGGTCGCCAATACCGGTGATCGCCCGATCCAGGTCGGGTCGCATTATCATTTCTATGAGACCAACGCCGCGCTTGCGTTCGACCGGGAGCAGGCGCGCGGTTTTCGCCTCGATATCCCGGCCGGAACCGCGACGCGCTTCGAGCCGGGGCAGAGCCGCGAGGTGAGTCTCGTCGCCTATACCGGAGAGCGACGGGTGATCGGCTTCAACGGCCGGATCAACGGCAGCCTGGGATAGGGCAATGCCAAGGGCGATTCCGCGCGCGGCCTATGCCGCGATGTTCGGACCGACGACCGGCGATCGGCTGCGCTTGGCTGACACCGAACTCATCATCGAGATCGAGAGTGACCGGACGATCTATGGCGAGGAGGTCAAATTCGGCGGCGGCAAGGTCATCCGCGACGGCATGGGGCAGGGGCAGGCGACCCGCGCCGACGGCGCCGTCGACACGGTCATCACCAATGCCGTGATCCTCGACTATTGGGGCATCGTCAAAGCCGATATCGGCATCCGCGACGGCCGCATCAGCGGGATCGGCAAAGCCGGCAACCCCGATATCCAGCCCGGCGTCGACATCGTGATCGGGCCAGGGACCGAAGCGATCGCCGGGGAGGGGCGCATCGTCACCGCGGGCGGCATCGACTCGCACATCCACCTGATCTGCCCACAACTGGTCGAGGAGGCGCTCTACAGCGGCATCACGACAATGCTCGGGGGCGGCACCGGCCCTGCTGCCGGCACCGCGGCGACGACCTGCACGCCGGGCCCGTGGCATCTTGGCCGAATACTGCAGGCAGCGGAAGGGCTGCCGGTCAATCTCGGGTTCTTCGGCAAAGGCAATGCTTCGGACCCGCGCGCGCTCATCGAGATGGTCGAGGCGGGCGCCTGCGGATTGAAACTTCACGAGGATTGGGGAACGACCCCGGCGGCAATCGATGCCTGCCTCGGCGTCGCCGAGCAATTGGACATTGCCGTCGCTATCCACACCGACACGCTCAACGAGTCGGGTTTTGTCGAGGATACGATCGCGGCGTTCAAGGGCCGCAACATCCACGCCTTTCATACCGAAGGGGCAGGGGGCGGCCACGCCCCCGACATCATCAAATTATGCGGGCTGCCGAACGTGCTGCCCTCGTCGACCAACCCGACCCGGCCGTTTACGGTCAACACGGTCGACGAGCATCTCGACATGCTGATGGTGTGCCATCACCTCGACCCGCGCATCCCCGAGGATGTCGCCTTTGCCGAGAGCCGCATCCGGCGCGAGACGATCGCCGCCGAAGACATCCTGCACGACCTCGGCGCGTTCAGCATGATGTCCTCCGACAGTCAGGCGATGGGCCGGGCCGGCGAAGTCGTCATCCGCACCTGGCAGACCGCGGACAAGATGAAGCGGCAGCGCGGCCGGCTGACGGAGGACAACGATCGGTCGGACAATTTCCGAGCAAAGCGCTATATCGCGAAATACACGATCAACCCGGCGCTCACCCATGGCCTCGCCGAGCACATCGGCTCGGTGGAGGCGGGCAAGCTCGCCGATCTTGTGCTGTGGTCGCCGGCTTTCTTCGGTGTAAAGCCGGACCTCGTGCTGAAGGCCGGCACAATCGCTGCGGCATTGATGGGCGACCCCAATGCCTCGATCCCGACGCCGCAGCCGGTGCATTACCGACCGATGTTCGGCGCCTTCGGCCGCGCATTATCGGCCTCCTGCGTCACATTCCTGCCTACGATTGCAATCGAGCGCCGGATTGGGGAGCAGCTCGGCCTGCAACGCATGATCCTGCCGGTGCGCGATATCCGCAGCATCGACAAGAAACGCATGATCCTGAACGACGCAACTCCTGATGTCCAAGTCGATCCGGAAACCTATGAGGTACGCGCCGACGGCGTGCATCTGACCTGCGAGCCCGCCACCGTGCTGCCGATGGCGCAACGCTATTTTCTCTATTGAAGGAGGGCAAATCACATGAGACGGCGAGGCAATGAGAAGGCCGGTTCCTCTCGCTGTCTCACTGCCTCATTGTGAATTATCGATGCGGCGGGCGATTGCGGTGTATCGACGGGGGGCATGGCCGGAGGAAGCAGCGCTCGACACGGTGACGCTCGCCTCAGTCGACCGGCATCGCCGTCGCATTCGCCTCGTCGCGGCTTCGGGGCATGCTTACCTGCTCGATTTGCCTCGGGCACATCATCTGGTGGAGGGTGACGGTCTCGAGCTGGAAGGCGGCGGCTATCTCTGCGTTCGCGCCGCGGCCGAGGCGCTATTCGAGATCACTGCCGCCAGTCACGCAGATTTGGTGCGAATTGCCTGGCACCTCGGCAACCGGCATCTGCCGATGCAGATCGCCGGCGAGCGACTGCGCGTGCGCGCCGATCATGTCATTGCTGAAATGGTGACCGGCCTCGGCGGCGAGCTCATCGCTCTGGAGGCGCCCTTCGACCCCGAATCCGGCGCCTATGCCGGCGCCGCCCACCATCATGGCGACGAATGACCAGGTAAGTCCCTCTCCCGCGGTGCAGGAGAGAGGCTTCAGCACTGGCCTTTACAGGACCCTTGCCTGGCTGTCTCCCGGATTTCCAGTGGGCGCTTTCAGCTTTTCCCATGGCCTCGAAGCCGCGGCGGAAAGCGGCGCCGTACGCGACCGTGCTTCACTGCAAGACTGGATCCGTGCAGTAGTGGCGTCGGGCGGCGGGCGCATCGATGCGGACATACTGCGGGATGCGTATCGCGCAGCCATGGCCGAGGACATCGAGGCACTGGTATCCGTCAATCAGCGCGGCGTCGCATTTCGAACGACTGCGGAGATGGCGGTAGAAACCACGGGCCCGGGAGCGGCGTTTCTCGATACCTGCTGTGCCGCTTGGCCTGACCCATTCCTTGACCGCTGGTTTGGAGCGCTCAACGGCTGCTCGGTGTGCTACGCCGCCGCGGTCGGCGCTGCCACGGCACGTGCCGGGATCCCTCTCGAATGGGCATTGACCGGATACCTGCAGGCAATGTCGTCCAATCTGGTCTCTGCCGGCTTGCGGCTTGGAATTGTCGGGCAAACCGATGGTCAGCGTATCCTTGCCGCAATGGAACCTGTCATCTGTGCGGCAGTCGCCGACGCGTTGACCCGCCAACCGGACGCCTTCGGCAGTGCGACCTTTGCCGTCGAACTCGCTTCGATGGCGCACGAAACCCAATACACGAGGCTCTTCCGCTCATGAGCAATCCATTGCGGCTCGGGATCGGCGGTCCGGTCGGGTCCGGCAAGACGGCGCTGATGGACTGGCTGTGCAAGAGGATGCGCGGCCGTTACGAGATCGCCGCGATCACCAACGACATCTACACCCGCGAAGACGCCGAATTCCTGACCCGCAGCGGCGCATTGCCGCCCGAGCGGATCCGCGGGGTCGAGACCGGCGGGTGCCCGCATACCGCGATCCGAGAGGATGCCTCGATCAACCTCGCCGCCGTCGCCGAGATGAACCGGCTCTTCCCGGACCTCGATCTGATCCTGATCGAGTCGGGCGGCGACAACCTTGCCGCGACCTTTTCCCCCGAGCTTGCCGATCTGACGGTCTATGTCATCGACGTCGCCGCCGGCGACAAGATCCCGCGCAAGGGCGGCCCGGGCATTACCCGCTCCGACCTCCTCGTCATCAACAAGATCGATCTTGCGCCGCAGGTCGGCGCGAGCCTCGAAATCATGGACCGCGACGCCAAGCGCATGCGCGGCGACCGCCCCTTCGTCTTCACCAACCTAAAGACAGGCGAAGGCGTCGACCGAATCCATGATTTCGTGGTGATCCAGGGTGGACTAAGCTCAGTGGACTTAAGCTCACCGTCGCGTCTCCGCATCGAGTAGTTGCAAAGCCATCTCTAACGCGGCTTGTCGCACCTGCGAGCGGTCGCCGGAAAAGACGCGGCGTTCGGTGCGGCATTCGCCGTCACGCCGCGCCAAGCCGAAGAGGACGAGGCCGACCGGCTTTGTCGGGGTGGCGCCGCCGGGGCCGGCGATGCCGGTGACCGAGACCGCCAAGTCAACCGGGGCCCGGGCCAGCGCGCCTCGTGCCATCGCCGCGGCAGTCTCGGCGCTGATGGCGCCATGCGCGGCGATCGTTTCGGGAGGAACCCCCAGCAGCTCCGACTTGGCCTCGTTCGAGTAAGTCACGAACCCCCGTTCTACGACGTCGGACGAGCCCGCAATCGAGGTCAGTGCTCCCGCGACCAGCCCACCGGTAAGGGATTCCGCCGTCGCGAGCCGCCATTGGCGGGCCCGGCAGGCATCGAGAACCGCTTGCGCTAGGGTCAGGGTTTCAGCTCCGAACACCGAATGCTTCCCCAGTCATCAGTGCGACCAATAACACCAGAAGAGCGTAAAGCGCGGCCAGCAGATCGTCGAGCATGATGCCGAGCCCGCCATGGACCCGGCGGTCGGCCAACCCTACCGGCCAGGGCTTCCAGATGTCGAAGATCCGGAAGAGCAGGAAGGCGGCGGCATAGGACAGCGGGTGGAGGGGCGCCGGCAGCACCACCAGCCACTGCGCTGCGACCTCGTCGATCACGATCGCGCTGGGGTCTCGTACGCCGCTTGTTTTGGCTATCGTTCCCGCGGCCCAACAACCGACGGCAAAGACGATTGCGGCAGCGACCGCCAGCCCGGCGACGCCCCACAGGCTGCGGATCGCCCAGGCGCAGGGCAGGGCGGCAAGTGATCCCCAGGTTCCCGGCATCAGCGGCAACAGACCGGCGCCGAACCAGGTCCCGAGCACCCGCGCCGGATGCCACCGGGGCAGCCCGAGCTCTCGGGGAGCGGCTGTCAGAGCGGCAGACGCAGGGTAGCGACGGCCTGCGCGGCAATGCCCTCGGCGCGCCCGGTAAAACCGAGCTTCTCGGTGGTCGTCGCCTTGACGCTGACGCGATCGGGCGTGATGCCGAGGATGGCCGCGATGCGCTCGACCATTGCCGCGCGATAGGGCGCAATCTTGGGCCGCTCGCAGATGACCGTGATATCGACCGCGGCAACGGCGCCGCCTCGCGCCCGCACGAGATCGGCGGCGTGGCGCAGGAACTGGTCGGACACGGCGCCGCGCCAGCGCGGATCGCTCGGCGGGAAATGCATGCCGATGTCGCCGGCGCCGATCGCGCCGAGCACCGCATCGGTCAGCGCGTGCAGCCCGACATCGGCGTCGGAATGTCCGGCAAGGCTCATGCCGTGCGGGATTCTGACCCCGCATATCCAAAGATGATCGCCGCGGGCAAAGGGGTGCACATCGAACCCCTGGCCGACGCGGACATCCCCCTGCCGGGCGGCGAGAAGGCGCTCGGCTGCGACAAGGTCCTCCGCAGTCGTAACCTTCAGATTGTCTTCGCTGCCGTCGACGATCAGCGGCGCCAACCCCGCTGCCTCGGCGACTGCGGCGTCGTCGGTCAACTCGCGGCCGATCGCGGCGTGATGGGCGGCGAGGATCGCATCGAAGTGAAAGCCCTGAGGGGTCTGGGCTCGCCACAGGGCGGAGCGGTCGACCGTTTCCCGAATGGTTCCGCCCTCGCCACGCTTGATCGTGTCGCGCAAGGGCAGGCAAGGGATCGCCGCGACCGCCTTGTCCAGACCATCGAGGACCCGGTCGACAAGCTGCTCATCCGGAAACGGGCGTGCCGCATCATGGATGAGCACGCGGTGCGGGCGGAAAGCCACCAACGCTTCGAGCCCGAGGCGAACGGAATCCTGGCGCGCCGCGCCGCCCGCAACCGGCGGCATCACGGCTAGGCCGGAGACGCTCCTGTCGAACAGCGCTCTGTCTTCAGGCCTGATCGCGACCAACACATTCGCGACTCTCGGGTGCTCCGCGAGCGCAGCGACGGCGTGGCGCAAGATGTTGGCGCCCCCGAGCGGCAGGTATTGCTTGGGGAGTGGGGCGCCAAATCGGCTGCCCTGGCCCGCCGCGACCACGAGCGCATAGACCGACGACATGGCTAAGCTTACCCCAGGGGCGGCCTATTTGCCATTACGCCAGTAGTTGCCCCCAGGCATTGATATTGCGCTGCAAAATGAAAGCAGGTAACATTCTGCCCAATCTGTAGGCAAACAGTAATATTGCGTATTCGATGGGCATCTCGGTCGGCGCTGTAACCCTCGATGATCCGGTCATCCTGGCGCCCATGTCGGGGGTCAGCGATCTGCCGTTCCGCAGGCTCGTAAAGCGGCTTGGCGCCGGGCTCGTCGTTTCCGAGATGATCGCCAGTGAAGCGATGATCCGCGAGACCCGTCAATCGATGAAGATGGCCAAGAGCTGCGCCGACGAGCAACCAATGGCGGTGCAGCTGGCCGGCTGCGAGCCGCGCGTCATGGGCGAGGCGGCAAAGCTCAACGCCGATCGAGGCGCGAGAATCATCGACATAAATTTCGGTTGCCCGGTGAAAAAGGTGGTCAACGGGCATGCCGGCTCCGCGTTGATGCGCGACGAAGCTCACGCCGCGCGAATCCTCGAAGCAACGGTAAAGGCGGTCGACCTGCCGGTCACCTTGAAGATGCGCACGGGATGGGACGAGCGCAGCCGCAACGCACCGCGGCTCGCTCGCATTGCCGAGGCCTGCGGCATCCGCATGATCAGTGTGCACGGCCGTACTCGTTGCCAGCTTTATGCTGGTTCAGCCGACTGGAGTTTCGTCCGCCAAGTCAAGGAAGCGGTGACGATCCCGGTCATCGTCAACGGCGACATAACGACCTTCGACGACGCCGACCGGGCATTGCGGGAATCCGGCGCCGACGGTCTGATGATCGGCCGCGGCTGCTACGGACGGCCGTGGTTCGTCTGTCAGGTTATCCAATGGCTGAAAACCCGGCGGCGGCTTCCGGACCCGCCGCTGGCGGCGCAGCTCAAAATCGTACTCGACCATTATGAAGAGATGCTTCTGCATTATGGGACGGAGCCGGGTTCACGGATTGCGCGCAAGCACCTCGCCTGGTACTCGAAAGGCCTCCCCGGGTCGGCGCAATTTCGCGCTACGGTCAACGAGACGATCGAGGCGGCGCGTGTTCGGAAACTGATTCGATCCTTTTACGAGCCGCTGCTGGCCCGCGAGACGGCATGATCAAGACGCCGTTTCGGCTCCGCGGAAGCCCTAACCCGAAACGCCGTCTTCTCGGGGTATCCCAACCCGACGCGGCGGTGATCCTGGCAGCTCTCGCTCTTCCCGTGATCGTCGTTGATCGGGCCGGAGGCATCCGCTTCGTCAACCCGGCCGCCGAGCAGTTTTTCGGATCCGGCGCGGCCGCGCTTTGCGGCAGCGCGCTCGCCGATCTCGTGGCGCCGCATAGCCCCCTGCTGGCGCTCGTCAACTCGGTGTGGCGGATCGGCAACACGATTTCCGAGTACGACATTCTCCTCGAGGGCCCACGGTTCGCCGGCCGCCTGGTCACCATTCAGGGCGCGCTGACGGGAGAGGGTGCGGACATGCTCGCGCTCACACTGCACGAGCGCTCGATGGCGGAGATGATGGATCGCCACCTGACCCACCGGAACGCCGCCCGCTCGATTACCGGGATGGCGGCAATGCTCGCCCATGAGGTCAAGAACCCGCTTTCCGGGATTCGCGGCGCGGCGCAATTGCTGGAACAGGATGCCGATCCGGCAGGGCGCGAGCTGACCCAGCTGATCTGCGACGAAACCGACCGCATTGTAGCGCTCGTCGATCGCATGGAGGCGTTCTCCGATCACCGGCCGATCGAACGCGAAGTGGTCAACATCCACGAGGTGCTCGAGCGCGTACGTAGGGCGGCGCAATCGGGTTTCGCCCGTCATGTCCGACTCGTCGAAGAATACGACCCCTCGCTGCCACCGGTTCACGGCGATCGCGACCTGCTCGTTCAAGTCTTTCTGAACCTCGTCAAAAATGCAACCGAGGCAGTGCCGAGTGTGGACGGCGAGATCATTCTTTCGACCGCTTATCGGCACGGTCTGCGCCTCACGCGTCCGGGCGGCGAGGGCCGGCAGCATCTGCCCTTGATGGTGTCGGTGACCGACAACGGCGGCGGCATCCCGGATGACCTGCGGCCTTATCTCTTCGAACCGTTCGTCACGACAAAACGGAACGGCACTGGCCTCGGTCTTGCACTGGTCGCCAAGGTAATCGGCGACCACGGCGGCGTGATCGAGTTCGACAGCCAGCCCCGGCGAACCGTGTTCCGGGTGTTTCTGCCGGTGGTCGCGCAAGACGGTGCTGAGTGATGGCGTCGACGATCCTGGTGGCAGATGACGACCGTGCGATCCGGATGGTGCTCAATCAGGCGCTGATCCGGCTCGGCCACGATGTGCGGATGACCGGCAATGCCGCGACCCTGTGGCGATGGGTTGCCGACGGCGAGGGCGACCTCGTCATTACCGACGTGATCATGCCGGACGAGAACGGCCTCGATCTGATCCCTCGCATCAAGAAAATCCGCCCGGAGCTGCGCATCATCGTCATGAGCGCGCAGAACACCCTGCTGACCGCCGTCAAGGCGACGGAGCGGGGCGCGTTCGAGTATCTCCCCAAGCCGTTTGACCTGCGCGAGCTGGTCAGCGTGGTCGAGCGGGCATTGACCGCTCCGCACGACGCCCCTGCGCCCTATGCCGACGAAGAAACCGAAGACCAGCTGCCCCTGATCGGCCGATCGTCGGCAATGCAGGAGATCTACCGCGTTCTCGCCCGGCTGATGGGGACCGACCTCACGGTCATGATTATGGGCGAAAGCGGCACCGGCAAGGAGCTGGTCGCCCGAGCCTTGCACAATTACGGCAAGCGCCGCAGCGGTCCTTTTGTCGCGATAAACATGGCCGCGATCCCGCGCGAGCTGATCGAGAGCGAACTGTTCGGCCACGAGAAGGGGGCTTTTACCGGCGCGACGTCGCGCGGGATCGGACGGTTTGAACAAGCGCAGGGCGGGACACTATTTCTTGACGAAATCGGCGATATGCCGATCGAAGCACAAACCCGTCTGCTGCGGGTGTTGCAGGAGGGAGAATTCACCGCGGTCGGCGGCCGCGTACCGATCCGCGCCGAGGTGCGGATCATCGCCGCGACGCATCACGAGCTTCGGCAGCTGATCCGGCAGGGTCTGTTTCGCGAAGACCTGTTCTACCGCTTGAACGTGGCGCCTATCCGCCTGCCGCCGCTGCGTGAACGAAGCGCCGACATACCCGCGCTGGTCCGCCACTTTGCCACCCTGGCGGTACGGGAAGGATTGCCGTTGAAGCGGCTAGACGATGCCGCGATGGAGCGGCTGCGCACCTATCGCTGGCCCGGCAACGTGCGTGAGTTGGAGAATTTAGTTCGGCGGCTGGCGGCGCTCTACTCGCAGGAGGTAATTGGGGTCGGGATCATCGAAGCCGAGCTCGGCGACCCGCCGGCGACGGGTGATCCAGCGGACGGACCGAGCGGCGAGGGGCTCGCAACGGCGGTCGAGCGCCACATCAAGGGTTATTTCGCCGCGCACAGAGGCGGTTTGCCGGCGGCCGGCCTCTACGATCGGGTATTGCGGGAAGTGGAGCGCCCGCTGATCCTGTTGACCCTCGGAGCGACCCGCGGCAACCAAATCAGGGCCGCTCATCTACTCGGCCTCAATCGCAACACATTGCGCAAGAAAATCCGCGAATTGGACATCCCGGTGGTCCGCGGCTTAAAATAATAAGCGGGTCGACACTACCGCCGCTACGCCACTGAGGCATCGGCCGGAGACAATTTGAGCCGTTTGTATCAAAGCCGTCCGCGGCAAACTTCGGGTAGAGGTCTTGAATGAACCCGATACGGCGGATGGGAATTTGGGCCGGCCGTATCGGCTTGGGCCGCAAGCTGGCGATCGCGCTTGCGATCCCGGCCCTCGCTTCGGGGATCGCGACCTACCTCGCGCTGACCGGGGCACCGCCTTTCGGGCCGCACCCGGGCGCGGTCCTGGCGCTCCTCAACCTCGACCTGATCTTGCTGCTGGCGCTCGGTGCGGTGATCGCCAAGCGCCTCATCGAGGTCTGGGTCGAGCGGCGGCGCGGCCTTGCCGGCTCGCGGCTGCAAATCCGGCTGGTTGTGCTGTTCAGCCTGATCGCGGTGATGCCGACGATCATCGTCGCCGGCTTCTCCTATCTTTTCTTCAGCTTTGGCGTGGAGTCCTGGTTCAGCGACAGAGTGCGTACCGCAATAACCGAATCTCTGGCCGTCGCTGAAGCCTATCTGCACGAACATCAGCAGGCGATCCGCGCCGATGTCTTGGCGATGGCCAATGACCTCAACCGCGATTCCGTGCAGCTGGCGCTCAATCCCCAGCACCTGCAGCAGGTGGTCTCGGCTCA
>CAVSZA010000054.1:0-372432 GCA_963732095.1 uncultured Alphaproteobacteria bacterium | reverse complement strand
ATCTCTGCTCCTGGTGACGATGTATCGTTCACTTGGCAGGCGGTCCAACGGGATCAATACGGCCAATTCCGTAGTATCGCGCGATGACATCACGGCGGCGCAGGCTTAATTTTCACGGCATGGAACCAATTCAGCCATCGCTTGCCGAGGTTGCCGCGCTCGTCGGCAATCCCGCTCGTGCCAACATGTTGACGGCGTTACTCGACGGCCGCGCCTTGACCGCCACCGAGCTCGCCTATGCCGGCGGCGTCGCGCCGCAGACCGCGAGCGGCCATCTCGCCAAAATGACCGGAGGCCGGCTGCTCGCCCTGGCAAAGCAGGGCCGGCATGCCTATTACCGGCTCGCCTCGCCGATGATTGGCCGGATGCTCGAAAGCATCATGGCGGTTGCCGCAGACGGCCCGCCTCGCTACCAGCCGCGATGGCGCGGCGGCGACGCGCTGCGTAATGCGCGCACCTGCTACGACCATCTTGCCGGACGGCTCGGTGTGGGGTTGGCCGATGCGCTGGCTGCTCGGGACCATGTTGCACTGTCCGAAGACGGCGGCATGGTCACACCTGAAGGCGAAACTTTCTTATTCGAATTCGGCGTCGACCTGCGCGAAAAGAGCCCGTCTCGCCGTCCCTTCTGCCGGCCATGCCTCGATTGGAGCGAGCGCCGGACGCATCTCGCAGGCGCCCTCGGGGCGGCTCTTGCGGCGCGCTGTTTTGATCTCCACTGGGTAGCCCGCATGCGCGACACCCGGGCGCTGCTCGTCACACCGGAGGGCAAACGCGGGTTCTTCGAGACATTCGGGATCGATTTGCCAGCCTAAAGCTTGCCTCCGGCCGTCGATTTGTGGCCCGATCCGATCGATGGGTCGGGAGGGCAGCGGATGAGAGTATTCACGACACTGCCGCAAGAGGATCTGCGCAACGTCGCGCCGGCAGCTCGGGCGATCGAGGCCGACGGCTATGATGGCGTCGCCTCGATGGAGAACAAGCACGACCCGTTCCTGGCGCTCGCCGTCGCCGGCGCCGCAACCGAACGCATCGAGCTCCACACCAGCGTCGCGATCGCCTTCGCCCGCACCCCGATGGCCGTCGCTCAAGTCGGCTGGGATCTGGCCGGGGCGACCCGCGGCCGCTTTGTCGTCGGCCTAGGCTCGCAGGTCAAGGCGCACAACGAGCGACGCTTCTCGGTGCCATGGACGCCGCCGGCGCCGCGCATGCGCGAATATGTGCAGGTCCTGCGCGCGATCTGGCATTGCTGGAAAACCGGCGAAAGGCCGGGCTACGAGGGCCAACACTACCGTTTTACATTGATGACCCCAAACTTTGCGCCCGAGCCGATCGACGCACCGCCGCCCCCGGTGATGATAGCGGCAGTGGGTCCGGCGATGCTCAAAGTCGCGGCCGAGGAATGCGACGGCGTCAAATTGCACGGCTTCTGCACCCGCAGATATATCGAGGAGGCGGTCATGCCGCGCCTCGCCGAGGGGCTCGCGAAGAGCGCGCATAAACGCGAGAATTACGAAATCTCGGGCGGCGGCTTTCTCGCCACCGGCCACGACGACGCGACGGTCGCGCGCATGTTCGAGTGGGTGCGCGAGCGCGTCGCCTTCTACGGCTCGACCCAGGCCTATTGGCCGGTATTTGCAGTGCATGGGCTCGAGGATCTCGGCCATAAGCTCAACGCGATGACCCGCCAGGGGAAGTGGAGCGAGATGGCCAAGGAGGTGCCCGACGATGTCGTGCATCTGTTCGCCGCGGTCGGCCGCTACGACCAAATCGTCAAGGCCATCACCAAACGCTTCGGCGGGCTGACCGACGCGCTGAACGCGCGCGCCAACGCCGCGCAGCCGGGCCACCTGCCGCGCGATCTGATCCAAGACATCCGCCGCATCCCACACGCGTTTCGGGGGTTCCGGCGCGCCGAAGCCTGAATCTGCAGAGGTCCCCCGCCCCTAAAGCGGTATCACCAGCAGCGTGTCGATCTTCTGGCTGTCGAGGACGACGAGGCGCTCGATGAAGCGGTAGGGCTGGCTCGTCAGAGCGATGCGGTCGAGATAGCGGCCGGCGGCGAAGAGAGCCATCTCGCCGTCGTGCATAATTCGCACCGCAATAAAGTTCGATTGCACCTGCGCCACTGTGGCGTCGACCTGCTCGATGCGGATCGGGCCGACAATGTGGCGATAGCGGTGCGGTTCGAAAATATTTGCCTGCCGCAATGCGGTGATGCGGTCGATCAGCATGCCGCGTGACGCCGCATAGACGACACCGTGCGGCAATCCGGCCTCGTGGCTGGTGCGGCTGGTGATCACATAGCGGCACTGCTCGACAAAAAAGTCGGGCCAGTCTTCGAGCCGGTCCTCGTCGATGCAGTCGACATAGGCGGCGATGAGCTCCTGGACGCCGAGCCGGACGGCGACTTCGTCCATGACTGCGTCAGTTGCCGGTCAAGGCGCGGTATTCCTTCCAGAAGCCGCGGATCGCCGCTTCGCTGGCACGGAAGGGCTGCGGCTCGGCGTCATACCCACCCATCATGACAACACCGGTGTCCTCGTCGTTGTAGCGTATCCCGCGCTGGACCAGCCCGCCGATGCAGCCATCCTCCATCGAGATATAGCCGGCGGCTCCGACGAGATTGCCTTGCCGCAACCGGCGTTCTGTCATTGTCTCGTCGTCATCCTCAAAGCCCAGATGGATCCACTCGAGCTCGGTCTTTTCGAGCCCGCGCGGGCGGATGACGCGAACCGCAATCGTATTGCGGATCTGCTGCAACACCATGCTCGGGAAGACGGTCAGGATCTGCACCGAGATGCCGTCGCCATATTCGTCGACCGATTCGATGACGGAGCTGTCCTTGAGGCCGAACCCGCTGTCCGAGCGCAGCGCCGCCTCCTTGTAATCGGCGTCTTCCTGCGCGTAATCGAGTTTCGAATAGCTGAAGTGATGCGCCCCACTGTCGTCCATGACGATCCCGCCCTCTTGGCTGAGGCGGTTGATCCGAAAAGTCGTTAGAAACAGATGCAATATGCTGGCGTGGTAGGTGTCCTTGACGTTTTCGGCATAGAGCTTCCAGTTATTGGGGAGTACCTGCGTGCTGCGGCCGAGAATGCGGGCGGGCCGGTTCAGCACGCGGCTGATGCCGGCGGAAATCTTCGGCCCGAGATAAGTTTGGAGATCGGGCGTGTCGTCGCGGAACGACCCGAAGACCAAGCTGGCGAACTCGGCCACCCGCAGCCGCCGCAGATTGTGCTCGTCCTTGCGAAACTCGGGGGGCATGCCGCCTTGCCGCTTGACCCCGCGCTCGAACGCGACGCCCGTCAATTTCCCGGTTAAATCGTACGTCCAGCCGTGATAGATACAGCTGATCTCTTTGACGTTGCCGCGCCGCTCCAGGCACAGCAGGTTCCCGCGATGCGCGCAGCGGTTGACAAAGGCGTTGATTTCGCCCTCGGCGTCGCGCGTCACAATGACCGCGGTCTCGCCGATTGTCGTGGCAATGTAATCCCCCGTATTCGGGATCTCGGAGGTCAGACACAGAAAATTCCAGGTCGGGCCTTTGAAGATCCGCTCTTGCTCGAGCCGGTATTGGCGGGGATCGGTGTAGAGGCGGAACGGGATCTCGGTCAGGCCATTCGAGGGCCACGGAACTCCCCGCATCGCGTCGGCGCCGAGCTCTGACATGTTTGCCTCCTCCTGAAGGTAATGGCAGCCATGATAGCAGGAACCCGGAGGAGGGGGAAATTAGCTTGCGGGAAATAGGCCGATGGCCGACCATCCGCAGCATCAGGCTTTCTGCCGGAGGACTCGGCATGGACGATCTCTATCTGCGCAGCGGCATTTTTCTCGCGCCGTTCCACAACCACGACGAAAACCCGACGCTATCGATCGAGCGCGACCTCGAACTGCTCGAGCATCTCGACCGTTTGAATTATCACGAGGCGTGGATCGGCGAGCATCATTCCGGCGGCTTCGAGCTGATCGCCTGCCCGGAGATGTTCATTGCCGCGGCGGCGCAGCGCACCCGCCACATCCGGCTCGGCACCGGCGTCGTGTCGTTGCCCTATCACAACCCGTTCATGCTGGCCGACCGCATGGTGCAGCTCGACCATATGACGCGCGGCCGCGCGATGTTCGGGGTCGGCCCCGGCGCCCTCGTGCACGACGCCTTGAAGATCGGCATCGACCCCGGCGCCCAGCGCCGCATGATGAACGAGTTGTTCGACGTCATCGTTCGGCTGCTCAACGGCGAAAGCGTGAACAAAAAGACCGACTGGTTCAACTTGACCGACGCGCAATTGCAATTGCGCCCCTATACGCGTCCGACGATGGAACTAGCGGTGGCTGCGGCGCGCTCGCCCTCGGGGTCGCTGCTCTCCGGTCAATACGGCGTCGGGATGCTGTCGATCGGGGGCACCAGCCCGATGGCGATGGAGGCGCACACCAGGAATTGGGGTATCTACGAGGAGACTGCGCGGGCTAACGGGCATGTTCCCGACCGCAAGAACTGGCGCGTCGTTGGCATGTTCCACATCGCCGAGACCCGCGAACAGGCTCGCAAGAACGTGCAGTTCGGCGTGCAGGCCTTTGCCGATTATTTCCGCGATGTCGCGACCTTCCCGATCATTCCGCCCGATGTCCCCGACCCTTATGAGTGGCTGGTCGAGACCGGCACCGGATGCGTCGGCACCCCCGACGACGCGATCGCCTATGTCGAGCGGCTGATCGAAGGCTCGGGCGGGTTCGGCGTTCTGTGCGAATTGGCGCACAACTGGGCCGATTGGGACGCGACTAAAAGGCACTACGAGCTGATGGCCCGATTTGTCCACCCGCATTTCCAGAAGAGCCGGGAATTGCTGCGCGGCAGCTACGACTACGCGACGACCCACCACGAAGACTTCACCGGCAAGGCCGGGGCGGCGATCCAGGCCGAGATCGACCGGCACGCCGCTCGACGCTCTGGCAAGTCCGAAAGGTCCGCGGCGGAGTAGACGAGGCTCAGGGCCTGGGCGCCGAGCGGGCGGCGAGGAGGTCGCGGATCTCCTTGAGCACCACCTCGCTGCGCAGGGGCGCGGCAGCTGCTGGCTCCTGGCGCACGTGCAGTCGGGTCAGCGCTTTGATCAGCCAGAACACCGCAAGGCTGACGATCGCGCGAACTGAACATTGGCGATAGTTTTCCCGCAAGTGACAGGAGCCGCTGATGGCTGACATTGCCCCGGCCGGCGCGGCGGCGGCGATCCCCGACGCAGCCGTCCGGTTGCGCGCCGGGCGGCTAGTCGCGTTCCCGACCGAGACTGTGTATGGGCTCGGTGGCGATGCGACCAACGAGGATGCCGTCGCCGCTATATTCGCCGCCAAGGGCCGGCCTCACTTCAATCCGCTGATTGTGCATATTCGGGACCTCGCCGAGGCCGAGACTCTGGCCGTCCTCAACGCGCCCGCTCGTCATGCCGCCGCGCGGTTCTGGCCGGGACCGCTGACCCTCGTCCTGCCCCGGCAACCCGCCGCCGGGTTGGCGCTTCTGGCGAGCGCCGGCCTCGACACGGTGGCGATCCGGGTGCCCGCCCATCCTGTCGCGCAGGCGTTGCTGCGCGAGACGGGCCGGCCAATCGCCGCTCCATCGGCCAACCGCTCGGGCCGGGTCAGCCCGACCTCGGCCGCGCATGTCGCCGAGGACCTCGGTGGCGATGTCGCGCTGATCCTCGACGACGGTCCGAGCCCGGTCGGGCTGGAATCGACCGTCCTCGACCTCTCGGGCGAGGCCCCTGCCCTGCTCCGCCCCGGCGCCGTCACATTCGAGGCGCTCACCGCGCTGCTCGGGCCAATCGCTCTTCCCGGCCGAGGCCCGCCGAAATCACCAGGCATGCTGCCGAGCCATTACGCACCCCGGCTTCCGGTTCGCGTCGGCGCAACTGAGGCCTGCCCCGGCGAGGCCTTGCTCGCGTTCGGCCCGGATGCGCCGCCCGGCTTCGCGGAGGTGCTATGGCTGAGCCGTTCCGGCGACCTTGCCGAGGCGGCCGTCAATCTGTTCGCGATGCTTCGCCGGCTCGACCGCCCCTGCTTTACCGGGATCGCGGCAATGCCGATCCCCGAGCATGGCCTCGGCCGTGCCGTCAACGACCGCCTGCGCCGCGCCGCCGCCCCGCGCGGCAGCTGAGACAAATCAGCGTCAACGACCGCCCAACAACGCGAGAATACCTGCGCTGGACCCTCCGAGGTCGGTCAGACCCCAACGGTAGCGGCGCTTTACTCCAGAGGAATTGACCCGTTACCGTCCCCGAGGTTCTTGTCACCTCCATTTTGCAGCGTATTTATCGGCAGAAAAATTCTGCGAGGCCATAACGCAATGCCACTCAACATCAAGGACCTGGCAACGGAAAAATCCGTGCGCGAGCTCGCGGCACTGACCGGAGAGACGGTTACAACCGCGGTCCGCAGAGCCGCCGAAGAGCGGCTGCAGCGAGTCCGACACCACCGAGGCGGGCGCAGCCTGGTCGCCGAAATCCTCGAAATCGGCAGGCGCTGTGCGTCGCTGCCGGATCTCGATAGGCGGACGGCCAATGAGATCCTCGGCTATGACCAGCACGGGCTGCCCGCCTGATGGTCATCGATACTTCGGCTATCGTAGCCGTGCTGTTGAACGAAGCGACTGCGGCCCGCATCGCGCAGTTGATCGAGACGAGTTCTCCGCGCCTGCTCTCGGCGGCAAACTTGCTGGAAACCTCGATCGTGATCGAAAGCCGAAAGGGCGAACCCGGTGGACGCGAGCTCGATTTGCTGCTCTATCGCGCCACTATCGAAATTGTTGCAGTTGACCAAGATCAAGCCGAGATCGCTCGCGCTGCTTGGCGGCGCTTTGGTAGGGGTCGACATCCGGCCGGCCTCAACTTTGGCGACTGCTTTGCCTACGCTCTCGCAAAAACCCGGCGATTGCCGTTGCTCTACCAAGGAAACGATTTCTCGCAAACGGACATAGAGAGCCTGCCGTTGTAATCCGCGACGCATCTTCACACCGCAGGCGTACGGGCATTTTCAAAAGGAGCATTGTCTGAATTAAGTGGCCGGGAACGCGTCGCGACTGCGATCGCAATCACTTCAAGAGGTCAATTTTGAGTGAAATCAAGCCGATCCGCAGCGAGGCGGATTACGAGGCAGCGCTCGCCGAGGTCGAGCGGCTTGGAGTGCTCGTTCGGGATCACCCGCCTTTCACGTCACACGGCCGCGCGAGCCCTCCAGATCGCAGCCATGACGCGGCGCGCGGTGATCGGGGTTTCGTTGACTTCAGCTCCCCTCGGGGCGCCAATCGCGGAAAGGGCGTCGCGGAGGGCGTTGGCGATTGCGGCGGGTGGGGCGACGGCGCCGCCTTCGCCCATTCCTTTCATGCCGTATTCGGTGTGCGGAGTGGGGGTGTGCAGGTGGCCGATCTTGATTGCCGGCATTTCGGCGGCGCCGGGGAGCAGGTAGTCGGCCAGGGTGCCGGCAAGCGGCTGGCCAGTCTCGTCGTAGGGGATCTCTTCGTAAAGGGCCGTACCGATGCCTTGCACGACGCCGCCGCGGATCTGGCCTTCGACGAGCATCGGGTTGACCATCGTGCCGCAATCCTCGGCGACGGCATAATCGAGCAGCTCGACAAAGCCCGTCTCGGGGTCGACCGCGACGACGGCGCCGTGCGTCGCATAGGAATAGACGCCGGTGCTGATTGCAGGCTCGTAGGTGGCGGTCGCGTCGAGCAATGGGTCGACCCCTTGCGGCAATCCGTCCATGCGCAAATGCGCGACCTTGGCAATCTCGGCGATTGTGACCGAGCCCTGCGGCTCCGACACGACGCCATCGGCGCAGCGCACCTCGGCGACGTCGCACTGCAGCAGATGCGCGCCGATCCGGCAGAGTTTGTCGCGCAACATCCGGCTGGCGCGCGCCACTGCGCCGCCTGACATCACCATGCTGCGCGACGCGAAGGTGCCGAAACCGAATGCGGTGCTCTCGGTGTCGCCGTGGCGCACCGAGATATGCGCCGGGTCGATGCCGAGCTCTTCGGCGGCGACCTGCGACAGCGCGGTTTCGAGGCCCTGGCCATGTGACTGGATGCCGACCATCAAGACGACGCTGCCGTCGGTCAGGATGCGCGCGGTGCAGCTCTCGAAACCGGGGATGATCGAGGCGCCGCGGGCGGCGAATTCGGCGGCGCCGTGGGCGGTCTGCTCGGCAAAAGTCGCAAACCCGATGCCGATCAGCCTCCCATCCGCCTCGCCTTGCCGCTGGCGCGCGCGGATCGCCGGCATGTCCAGTAGATCGGCGCACAGCCGCACGCTTTGCACATAATCGCCGCTGTCGAGGCGCATGCCGCCGATGGTCGTGAACGGCATCTGCTCGGGGCGCACCAGGTTGAGGAGCCGCACCTCATTCGGCTCATGCTCGGTCGCCCGGGCGATTTCGTCGATCAGCCGCTCGATCACAAAGCACGCCCCCGGACGGCCGACCCCGCGATAGGGGCCGAGCGGCGTTTTGTTCGTCGCCACCGTATAGTGCTTCGCGCGGTAGTTGGGGATCGTGTAGGGCCCCGGCAGGGCCCGCGCCACCATCCCGGCCTCGTGATAGGGCCCCTGCGGCCACAACCCATAGGCGCCCGCATCGACGACGATCTCGGCGTCGACCCCGAGAATGCGGCCTTGCCGGTCGGCGTAGGCGGTGACTTTGTAATGATGGTCGCGGGTATGAGCCGTTGTCAGCAGATGCTCGTTGCGGTCCTCGATCCAGCGCACCGGGTGATCGAGCTCGAGCGCCAATGCCGCCAGGATGATCTCTTCCGGGTAGAGCCGGGCCTTGGGTCCGAACCCGCCGCCGACGTCGGGAGCGACGACGCGGATGCGGCGCTCCTCAATGTCGAGGATCTCGGCCAATGCGACGCGCACGGTGTGCGGCGTCTGGGTCGAGGCGTAGATCACGACCTCATCGAGCCGATAGTCGCGATAGGCGAGCACCCCGCGGCACTCGAGCGGCGCTCCCGACTGCCGCTGCATGCGAAATTCGCGCGTCACCGTCACATCGGCAGCGCGCGCGGCTGCTTCGATGTCGCCGCCTTGCAGTCCGTGCTCGATGTAGAGATTGTCGCCCCACTGCTCATGCACGGGGTGACGGCTGCCGCGCCTGTCGCGGGCGGCGTCGACGACAGCGTCCAATATCTCGAAATCGATCACCAGAGCGCTGGCGAGGTCTTCCGCCTCGCCGCGGGACGGCGCAATACATGCGGCGATTGCTTCACCGACATAGCGCACCTTGTCGGTGGCAAGCGGGGGCCAAGGCGGCGATTTGGCGCCGGTCGAGTGCGAGACGACGCGGATCGGCTTGACCCGCGGTAGATCGGCGGCGGTAAAGACGTGGCCGCGCGCTTCCGGCGGCACCGAGATCGAACGGATCCGCGCATGCGCATGCGGGCTGCGGACAAAAGCGACCTCCATCGTGCCAGGCAACTTGACGTCGGCGACGAACTGGCCGCGCCCGTGCAGATGCCGGTCATCCTCTCTGCGCAGCAGCGACGCACCGATGCCAAACCGGTCGTCAGGCATTAGCCGCCTCCCCGCCCAATTCCTTTGCCGCTTGGGCGATTGCAGTGACGATGTTGGTATAGCCGGTACAGCGGCAGATGTTGCCGGCGAGGCCCTCGCGGATCTCGCGTTCCGACCCCGCGCGTTGCCGCAGGATCAGGTCGCGCGCGGTGATCAGCATCGCCGGTGTGCAATATCCGCATTGCAATGCGTGGTGCTGATGAAAGTTGCGGCGCAGCGCCTCGATGACCGGATCGCCGGCGAAGCTCTCGATCGTCGTGATCTCGCGCTCGTCGCAACCGACGGCGAGCATCAGGCACGAGCGCGCCGGCTCCCCGTCAACAAGAACCGTGCAGGCGCCGCACACGCCGTGCTCGCAGCCGAGGTGAGTGCCGGTCAGATTGCGCCGCTCGCGCAGAAAATCGGCCAGCGACAGACGTGGCGGCACATCATCCGCAACGGCAGCACCATTGACCTGCAGATGGATCGCAGTCACTGCAGCACCTGTTGCACTGCGCGCATAGCGACGACGGCGTGAAGATTGCGCTGGAACTCGTCGAAATGCCGGTCCGCTGCACGGTCTAGATCGGCCGCTACGGCATTGCGCATATCTTCGTGCGCCCCACTGGAGACGAGCGGCGAAGTGTCATCGAGCACCAGAGGTGCGCCGTTGACTGCGCCGAGGACGACGCGTGAATGACCGCGCGTATGATCGGCGACCACGACTGCGAGGGCGCTGGCGAATTCGCCAGATTTGCGGCACAGCTTCAAGTAACCCCAGCGGGCATCCGCCGACAGCCTTGGGATGCGCACGCTTTCGATGATCTCGTCGGGGCCGAGCACCGTCTCGAAGACCCCGGTGGTAAATCCGGTGCATGTGATCGACCGTCGTCCGCCCGCGCCGCACACCATGACCTCACCATCCAGGGCCGTCAGAACGGCGGGCCATTCGGCCGCGGGGTCCGATAGCGCCAGACTCCCGCCGATTGTGCCACGATTGCGGATCGCGCGATAGGCAAGGCTCGCCGCGACCCGCGGCATCAGCCCCCGCGACGGGTCGGCGACGCGGCCGTCTTCGATTGCGGCATGCGTCACGCAAGCGCCCACGGTCACCGCGTCGGCGTCTTCGGAAACCGAACACAGCTCCGGCAATCTGCTGATATCGATCAGCAAGCCCGGCGAGGCGACCCGCAGGTTCATCATCGCCACCAGGGATTGGCCGCCGGCGATCACCCGCGCCTCGCCCGGGCGTTTCGCGAGCAGATCGACCGCCTCGGCCAAGCTCCGCGGTCTGACGTAATCGACGGCGGGCGCCTTCATGAATGAGCCACCGATTTGCCCCTGCCTCTTCCGCTGAAATCGGTCGAACTGCACCACCGGCGGCGGTGCGAGTCAATCCGCTGCGCGGCGATCTTGCGGTCCCAGCATATCGTGATCATTGTCAGAGACAGATCTCTGAAAGGAGCCGATCATGGCGGCAGCCACCGAGACCCGCGAATCCGGTTTCAAGACGAACCCCGACTACAAGATCTTGTTCGAGCCCTCGCCGCGGCGGGTGCGCGTCAAGTTCAACGGCGAGATCATCGCCGACAGCACCAACGCCCACCTGCTGTTCGAGACGCGGCATTTGCCGGTCTACTACTTCCCGCGCTCGGATGTCCGGATGGATCGGATGACCCCGACCGACCATCATACGTTCTGCCCCTACAAGGGGACGGCGTTCTATTGGACGATCGCGGTCGGCAACAAGGTGGCGGAGAATGCGTTGTGGGGCTATCCCGAGCCTTTCGAGGAGGTGGCGGCGATCAAGGATTTTGTCGCCTTCTATTGGAACCGCGTCGAAGCTTGGTATGAGGAGGACGAGGAAATTTTTGTCCATCCGCGCGACCCCTATAAGCGAGTCGACGTATTGGATTCATCCCGCTCGGTGCAGGTTGTGGTAGGGGGCCAAGTTGTTGCCGAGACCAGGCGTGCGCGGTTCCTTTTCGAGACGCGGCTGCCGACCCGCTATTACATCCCTCCCGAGGATGTGCGCATGGACCTGCTCCTCCCGAGCGAGACGGCCACCCGGTGCCCGTACAAGGGCAAGGCCAGCTACTACTCGGTCAGCATCGGTGACAAGGTTTTCGGCGATCTCGTATGGAGCTATCCCGACCCGATCCCTGAATGCCCCAAGATCAAGGGTTATCTTTGCTTCTTCAACGAGCAGGTGGACGAGATCCGGGTCGACGGCGTCCCGGTGGCGCGGCCGGTAACCCCATGGTCCAAGGACTGGAAGGAGAAGGCGGCGACGGTGCCCGACAGCCGCGGACCGGTAATGCGCCCTTGGTGACAGCGACCACGCCGACATGGGCACGCCATTGTGGTGCGCCCCGCAAACAGATCAGCCAGCACCGACCGCTAGTCGGCGACGGCAAACAGGGAAGTTCCGATAGCATTCTGACGGCGAAGGGTCCGCCGATGGTCGATACGGAACATCGCCCCCATTGCCCAAGTGAGCGGCCAAGGAGGCAGCGAGAGGTACCGCCTGTACACGTCTACACCCGTATCGCCTGGTCGGCTGCGTCGGCGGGACTTCCTGGTCTGCAATGGGCGGACCATCCACTGACCCCACCACAGGATATCTTCCACCGTCAGTCCGGCTTGCTCGAGACAGCTTCGCAACAACTCTGCAGTATAGCGGCGCCGATGTCCCTGTATTTCGTCGAACTCCGAATATAATTCCGGGATCGCGGGAACGCTGAAGATGAGGCGGCCACCCGGATTTACCAAGCGACGAAGTCGCTGCACTGCCTGGCAATCGTCGTCGATGTGCTCGATGACGTCGAGGGCCAGCACGCAGTCGTAGGCTGGCAAATCGCAGGGCAAAGGCTGCGAGATATCAGCCTCGATCAGCTGCCGGTCGGAACGATCTAGCCGATCAAGCGCTCTCCGGGATATGTCGAGGCCGGTAACCCGGTACCCAGCGCCTTCGAGGATTCGCAAGTTTGTGCCCCAGCCGCAACCGACTTCAAGGATATTCGCCGGCGGCGGAATGCGCAGCTCGCTTAGCAGAGCCAGCACGATCTCCGCTCGCGCCGCCCACCATGGATGGCGTGAAACGATGTCGGACAGCTGGATAAGGATGTTCTCATCCATATTGTCCTCGGGTGCACCATGTGACCAAGTGGTGATCATGCGGTATCGTCGGTCACCCGAGCCATTGGTGGTGAGCGAAGCATCCCGGTCCGTACCGTTCGCGAAGCCAGGGGGTTATCGGGGTGGACGATCCTGTCGCGGATTACATACGTCGGTCGACCCTTGGCCTCAGTGTAAATTCGCCCAATATACTCTCCCAATATACCGGTGCTTATCAGCTGTATCCCGCCAATTAGCAAGATGGTCAGAATAGTAGAGGAAAAGCCTTGTACATCGGAGGCTCGCATTCCAAAAATCGGGATATCAAAAATTCTGAAGACCAGGACCAGGAGCAGTACGATAAAGGAAATGCCAGACATCAAAACTCCGCTAATAAAGACAGCAGTGAGTGGCGTCGTTGAAAAATTAAAAATCCCGTCAAAAGCTAGTTTTATAAGTCTGTGCAGCGGATATTTCGTGACCCCTGCCGCGCGCGGATCGCGTTCGTAAGCAATGCCGACTTGACGAAACCCGCTCCATGCGCGCAATCCGCGAAAGAAACGATTTCGCTCAGGCAGCTGGTTTATGACGTCCAATACGTGTCGATCGATAAGCGAAAAATCACCGGCGTCGAGCGGGGCATCGATATTCGCCAACCACTGAAAAATCCTGTAATAGGATTTATAGGCACCACGCTTGAGCAGAGGTTCCTTGCGCTTGGTACGGATGCCATAGACCACATCCGCCCCGTGCAACCATTGTTGGACCATGTCTAGAATAACTTCCGGAGGGTCTTGTAGATCTGCATCTATTACGACAATGGCGTCACCGTCCGCGTTGGCCAGACCGGCACTGACCGCGGCCTGGTGGCCGAAATTGCGCGAAAGCAGCACTGTCGTGACACGCGGATCCTCCGTTGTAAAATCCGCTGCGAGGCGAGGAGTGCAGTCAGTGCTGCCGTCATCGACGAACACGATCTGTAAATCAAAGTCGCTATTGCCGAGCACACCAACAAGTCTTTGATAAGTGGCTGAGATGACCTCCTGTTCATTGAAACACGGAACCACGACAGACAATGAAAATCGATCGGGCCGCGCGTAGCCGCTAGTCAGACCTAGTCGGGTTGTTGCTAAATCAGTGTTCATCGGGTGCTGGGTAACCGGGCACCGAAGCGTTATAATCGCGATCTCTTTGCTCTTCAAACATTATGGTGGGTGAGCGGGCCGACATCATCGCTCCAGCGGCCGTCTGATAGGATCAGCGGCGGCACCAGCTCCTCACAAAATCGGCGCAGCGGCTTGCGAGGCTGGCGACATTGCCGGGGGTATGAGCAAGCAGGGTATCGGTCCGTTGGGCAATTCGGGGGCGTCGGTTGGAGGGCGCTATCCATGCGTGTACGAGCTGCTTCGACTCACCGCAGACGATAGAGGTCAAAATCACTGGCGTAGGCTATTCGGTCGAGGCCCAGATCTGCAAGCCTAGCCGTTATCGGCGATTCATGGATAACCAGAAGATAATCAAACTCTGCCAGGGATCCCTTTACCATTTCATCGAGTTCTTTGCGGTTTCTGGCCTCGTATATCGCCAGCAACCGCTCGTAGAGCTCGTCCCAAGGAGCCGCTTTCGTCATGCGCTCGGTTTTCTCACTCAGCGCGACGGGGTTCTGGCCGCGCCACAAGAATTGCTGCGAGGGAAACGCGTTTCGCTGGAGCACGAGGAGGGACGGGACGCCCCGTATGTTGATAGGAAACCAGCTGGCGTTTGGATCGACAGCCACCGCAACATTGCTCCCCTCCTCCACCTTTTGAAAAGCGGCGAGATAACTTCGCAGTCCGGGCTCGTACGCAGCCCAGCTATGCTGCGCGATGCCGATTTGGAGAAGGTATACCGAACCGATCGCTGCCGCGGCGGCCGACAATTCCCGCCACGAGCGGACGCTGAGATGAAGGCTGGAAACGGCCACCAGTGCGATCGCCACGATCAGCCGCCGGTCCGCCGAAGAACTGCTGAAAATGACCGCCGGTATGATCACGAACACTCCGCACAAGAACACGAGCGCAGCCAGCATAGGCCTCGCTATCGTTATTCGACGTCGCCCGAGCAGGAACCCGATAAACACGGCGACGGAGACGTAGCAAATCAGGTCTACTCCCAGATTATAATTGCCAAACACGAATGACAATGCTTCGAGCTTTCTTCTAAAATTGCCGAATTGAATCTGGCTGACTACGCGGGCAGAGCTCATTGGGCTAAAATATATGAAACAGATAATGGGCAGTATTGCCTGTGCCCCCGAGATCGACAGATTACGAAACAATTTTAAGATGTCCCTATCAGATTGCATCTCTAAGAACTTAAATATTTCATAGAAGATTACTAAAACACCGTATACCGCAAACGCATACAAATGGCAGATGAAAACAACCATGCTTAGCAGCGATGAAACAATGATTCGGGATAGTGCGCTGTACTTCTGAAAAAGCAAGTATGCCCCAAAGGCAAGCATGGCCATTCCTAAACCGAATAGGTAATTCATAAAACCCCAAGCCAATATCCCGTTGTACAATATACAAAATACGAACAAGGCACCGATGGAAACGCGACCGTACAACGCCTTGTTCACAAGCAGTGCGCCGCAAACGGTAACGACGAAAATTAGGAAGATAAATATCCGTCCCGACGTTTCGATCCCAAGTATCCCCGCCAAGGGCGGCACCAAGATATCCATCGCTAAATTGGGGTATATTCCATACTCAAGGGTATAAGCAGCTTGAAATGGGGCTATCCGGTTGTAATTTTCCAGAATGTAAGTAATAGCAAGATGACCCGGATAGTCGGCAAGCGGCGGAAAGCGGCTGACAAACAGCGGGATCGCGGCAACGCCGAGAAGCAACAAAACGACAAAAATCAAAAGCCCCCGCGGAATAGTACCCTCCCGGAGGTACCGGAACCGGGCAGGGCGAACCCCACACTTGCCGGTTGTAAGACTAGCCATTTGGTTAAACTCCAGGCGGGGCACGAAAGATCATGGTGATGGCGTCGATTGAGTACCTAAGCCATTTCGTTTCCTACGGTCCGAATTTTCAGCGCCTGCGCCAATTTGATCTCGCATGCAGCGGTTGGGGATGCGGCCTATCACAGAATTATTTCGTACTCCAAATCAAATCAGTTGATTCACAGATCCGCGACGGGCAATCCGGCACGGTGACTTGGCGCTGAGCAGGGGAGACTGTTAGGAAAGTTTGCTGCCGGGACAGCGCTGCCCGGGAGAAGCCAACCCCGCAAAATTAGCTTTGCTTCTGAGGAAAGCGACTGGTCGGGTTTGCGTTCCTGACTTCAAAAGCGCGCATGAAGGTATCTATCGCGGCGGCGACAGCGTCGTGAATTCGGCGCCCGCTAGGCTCGGCTTCCAGACGCAACAGATGGAGCAGGTGGAGTTCACCGCGCATTAATCCGACAAACTGCTCGGCCGCCATGCGCGGCTGCGCGATTTCGAGCGACCCCGCGGCGGCCGCCCGGCGCATGAAAGCCTCGATCTGGCGCAGGGTGCGCTCCGGGCCGGCGCGCCAGAACACTTCGCCGAGCGCCGGAAATCGGGTGACTTCCGCGACGATGATCCGGTGAACCGCGATCGCGTCGGGGGAAAGGACGAGATCGAGAAATCGTCGGCCGAGCGTCGTCAACGAGGCGCGGACATCGGTGGCATCGAGCTCACGCGCCGAAAAAGTCTCGAAATGGCGCTCGCACACGCGCCCCACCATTGCGCCGAAGAGTTCTTCCTTGCCGGCGAAATGGGCATAGACGGTTGCCTTGGAGACGCCGGCCTCTCGCGCAATCGTGTCCATGCTGACCGCGCCAAATCCGCCGGCGAGAAAGGTTCGGGTCGCCGCGGCGAGGATGCTTTCCACCTTGCTGCCGGTCCGAACCTCGGTGCGTTCGATTTGTTCCACCGCCCCTCGCCGGTGAGCCTGCACTTGACAGCCTGTAGCGGAACTTTCATTTTCAGGCAAGCGATAAACTGAACGGTTTAGTTTAGGTGAGGATGCGCAAGAAGCTCGTGGCAGGGCTCGCCGTGGTGGTGCTCGCCCTCGCCGGCATCGGCGGCTGGTACTGGTGGGATGTGCTGCGGTTCCGGCAGACCACGGATGACGCCTACGTGCAGAGCGACGTCACGTTGATCAGCCCGAAAATCGAGGGCTACATCAAGAAGGTGAAGGTCGCCGACAACCAGGAGGTGGCGGAGGGCGCGATCCTCTTCGTCATCGACGACCGCGACTTCAAGGCCAAGGCCGCGCAGGCCGAGGCGGCGGTCGCGACCACGGAAGCGATGATCGCGACCTATGAGAGCCGGCTCAAATTGCAGGAGGCGATGATCGACCAGGCCGCGGCGGTGGTGAAATCCGCCGAGGCCGATCTGTCCCGCGCACAGCAGGATTACAAGCGCTATAGCAGCCTGATGACGAGCGACTTTGCCAGCCGGCAGCGTTTCGAACAGGCTGAAGCCGACAACCGCAAAGCCGAGGCGGCGCTGGCTAAGAGCCGCGCCGCCTACGCCGCCGAGCAAAACCAGCTCGCGGTGCTACAGTCGCAGCGGCGCGAGGAGGAGGCCAGGCTTCAGCAGGCCCGAGCCAATCTGTGGCTGGCCAAGAACGATCTCGACAATACGGTGATCCGCGCGCCGATTTCGGGAGTCGCCGGCAACCGCGCCGGCCAGGTCGGCCAATACGTCAAACCCGGGACCCAGCTGCTGTCCTTGGTGCCGCTGCCGAACGTTTACATCACCGCGAATTTCAAAGAGACGCAGCTGACCCGAATGCGGCCGGGGCAACTCGCCGAGGTCTCGGTCGACGCCTACCCCGATCACGTGTTGCAGGGCCGGATCGAGAGTTTCGCCCCGGGCAGCGGCGCCCAGTTCAGCCTGTTGCCGCCGGACAACGCCACCGGCAATTTCACCAAGATCGTGCAACGCGTTCCGGTGCGGATTGCGCTGCCGGCGAGCGGACCGCTGGCCGGGCTATTGCGCCCCGGTCTTTCGGTCACGGTGACGGTAGATACCAGGGGGGCCGCAGATGACGAGGGGCTTGTCGGCGCAGCCCAGGCCAAATCCCCATGAGCGCGTTGCGCGATGATCGTTCGCCGCGCGTCTCCCCCACCCTTCCCTCCCCCGCAAGCGGCGGAGGGCCAGGTCTCGACAGATCCCCCAGCTTGCGCGACTGGCTCGGCGTCCTCGCGATGGTCGTCGGCTTGTTCATGGCGATCATGGATGTCCAGATCGTCACCAGCTCGTTGACGCAGATCCAGGGCGGGCTGGCGGCGAGCACCGACGAGATCAGCTGGGTCCAGACCTCCTACCTGATCGCCGATGTCGTGATGGTGCCGCTGTCCGGAACCCTCTCACGCCTGTTGTCGACCCGCGTGCTGTTCGTGATTGCGGCGCTCGGCTTCACCGGGGCTAGCGCATTGTGCGCCACCGCGACGAGCCTCGGCCAGATGATCGTCTATCGCGCATTGCAGGGGTTCAGCGGCGGCGCGATGATGCCGTTGGTGTTTCCCGTCGTCTATACGAAATTCCGGATGCCGCAGCTGGCGCAGATCATGGTGCTGATCGGACTGATCCTGAATCTCTCGTCGACCTTGGGTCCGACGATCGGCGGTTACTTGACCGATACTTTCTCCTGGCACTGGCTGTTCCTCGTAAATATCGTGCCCGGCATGGCCGTCGCCGGCGCCGTATGGGTGTTGATCGACATCGACAAACCCGAGGTCTCGCTGTTGCGCCATTTCGATTTCTGCGGGCTCGTGCTGATGGCGCTGTTTCTCGGCTGTCTCCAATACGCGCTTCAGGAAGGCCCGCGCTGGGATTGGCTTTCGGACGGCACGATCCTCACCGCCGTCATCGTGTCGAGCATCACCTCGGTCCTCTTCTTCTGGCGCGTGCTGACTTATCACCAGCCGATCGTCGATCTGCGCGCCTTTACCAATCGCAATTTCGCGCTCGGCTCGTTCTACACTTTCGTGGTCGGCACCGGCCTTTACGGTACGACCTATCTGATACCGCTCTTTCTCGCACAGGTTCGGGGCTTCAACAGCCTCCAGATCGGTGAGACCGTCGTCGTCACTGGGCTCGCGCAGATGTTGATGTCCCCGATCTCCAGTCAGCTGACGCGCAGAATGGACCTGCGGCTCATGCTGAGCATCGGCATCGGCCTTTTTGCCGTGGCGATGTACCTGACGGCCGGGCTCACCAATCAGGCCGGTTATGTCGAGCTGTTCGTGCCGCAGGTCTTGCGCGGCATCGCGCTGATGATGTGCTACCTGCCGGCAAATATGATCGCGCTCGGTAGCGTGCCGCCAGACAAGCTGAAAAACTCCGCCGGGCTCTACAATCTGACGCGCGATCTCGGCGGCGCCATTGCATTGGCGACGATCGGCACGGTGATGAACCAACGGCTGCATTTCCATTGGAACCGGCTGATCGAAGACATCAACCCGGCGCGACCGGCGGTGCAGCATTTCCTCGACATGCAAGCTAACCGCCTCGATGCGCTGGTCCCGGGAGACACCGGCCGCGCGGCAGTCAAGCTGCTCGCCGACCTGGTGCAGCGCGAGGCGCTGGTGATGACCTACAACGACGCCATCATGATGGTCGGCGGCCTGTTCGTCGTCGGCCTCTTTCTGATGCCATTGGTCGGCCGCCCGCGCGTCGCCGGCGCCGCAGGTCATTGAAAATCCCGGCCGAAGCGTCAGCGGCCGTGCAGCCAGTCCTCGATCAGCCGGCGGGCGATCGAATCGAGCCGCGGCATCCTGAACGTATCGCCGCCCTTGTGCGACAGCAGCCAATCGCGTTCGCACCAACGGGCATCCTCCAGCTCGCCGTAATCGACGGTGATCTCGGTGGTCAGCGCCCCGGCGGGAAGGCCGAGCATGATTTTAGCCGGGAAGGACCAGGGCTGCGACGAGTGGTAATGGACGGCGCCGACCTCCCGGTCTCTTCACGCACATCGCGCGCCACTGGGCACGAACTGTACGCCGCCAGGTCGTGAACCCATAACGCGATGTCGCAATACGACCCTGAGCGGCCATTGCACGCCTGCGGACTGATTGGCCGTCGCGCTCCGAAAGCTGGCCGATGTACGGTCCCCGGCTAAACGTCCCAAGCTCCAGCTTTTCCCCCGTGGTCGGCGATCCCGCGCCTTAAGGATTGACCGGTTCCAGCATAAGGGGCTCGCCATTGGGCGCTGTCACGTCCAACTGGTAATAGCCCCGGAATGGGTTGGGAGTGTCAGCCGGGGGATAGGCCACCGTAACTTCGTAATTTCCGCTTTTTGGCAAATTGGCTGTGAAAGTTATCGGCACGGTGCCTACCCTGCTTTCCATACTTGCTCCATCAGCGCTGAGGGTCAGTTGCGCGACCTCGCCCTCGCTGCCTCTCGCGGGGTCACGATCAAGCGTCACCGTAACCTTCTCGTTGGCGCTACCCGCAAACCGATAAGCACCTTCGTATTGTTGCCCGGCTGGTTGTTGCCCGGCTGGTTGTTGCCCGGCTGGGGAGCTTTCTCCCAGGAAACTAAATACTGCAGAATCATTGCATGGTTGCGGCGGTTTATCACTGGTCACCGATCCATCTGGGTTGATCGTCAAATTTACCTGCACTCCGGGCACATCGGATACGCAAAAGGCAGTTGACTTCGTTGGTAGTGTACCAAGCCAGTCGCAATAATTACTCGTTGTTTCCTTCACGCCGCAGCCCCAGCCGCCGAATGGTGAAAATATGGTGCTTTCAGCCGTGTAAAAATTACGAGAAATAGTATTGTACCTGAGAGAGAGGTCTCCGAACCCAATCCTAAACCACGGTCCGGCACAATAAATGCACATCATTTTATTCGGCACTAGACTATGGGCATTAAAAATGATGTCAGCAAGAGCCACCGAAGGCACGAGAAGAATACTTAGCAGCAGCCCACATGCGGTGCGTTTCACGAGGCACCTCCTTGTGTTAGAACCGACATTCCCGGATTCGGGCATCCGTGAGCGACTATCGCATTTTTGCGTATTGATAGCAACACAAACTACAAGAAGGTGAACTATCCGATTTAGGGTAATCCGCGGTCGCGGACGAACTGCTGAGCCCATTGTTTAAGCCTGCGATGCATGCCATCCTCCCCCAGTATTGGTCCGCTTTCCACCCATTTGCGACATTCCGGGATTGCAGGCGCGTAAGGCTTTCATCCTCTGTCGAAAGCTGTAGTGACTCATTCGTATGATTGAGCATGCCTGGATCGCGCCAAAGGGTTTGTCAAATTGACAAAGAGTAACGGTTATGGTACCGTTGCCAATATGCGTCTCTTATCTCATCACGCACCGTGCTGAAACTGTTACTGGCAGTAAGGACTACCTTTGTGATTGTGCTGTTTCTCAACGAAAACAGCGAAGAACAGCAAGCGACCTGGCTGTTCTTTCGGTCGTCGAGCCGTTGGCGGCCCAGGATTTCCGCGAAGAACGAGACCTCGATGGCTGATCATGCGCTGCAAAGAACAGCAAAAACAGCCGTGCGTCGGATGACGTCCCGTTGTGCTTATAAAGGTGTCTGAGAGCTACCGCCCGTGCAGCCAGTCTTCGATCAGGCGGCGGGCGATCAAGTCGCGGCGCGGCATGCGGAAGCTGTCGTCGTCGGGGTGCGACGACAGCCAGTCGCGGGTGAACCAGCGGGCGTCTTCCAGCTCGCCGTAATCGATCGTGATCTCGGTCATTCGCGCCTCGGCGTGAAAGCCGAGCATGATGTTGCCGGGAAAGGGCCAGGGTTGCGAGGAGTGGTAATGGACGGCGCCGACCTCGACGCCGGTCTCTTCGCGCACTTCGCGGGCGACCGCGTCTTCGAGGCTCTCGCCCGGCTCGACAAAGCCGGCCAGCGTCGAGTACATGCCCGGCAACGGGAAGTTCTTATTGCGGCCGAGGAGCGCGCGATCGCCGTCGGTGACCAGCATGATGACGGCCGGATCGGTGCGCGGGAAATGCATGGCATTGCAGGCGGGATCGGTGCAGCGGCGCATGTGCCCCGCTTCCTCGCTGCGGGTCGGATTGCCGCAGAGGCCGCAATAGCGATGCCGAGCATGCCAGAACATCATCGCGCGGGCGAGCGCCAGCAGCGCCCCGTCGTGCCGATTTATGCGCGGCCCGACCTGGCGCAGATCGGCAAAGCGCACCGTCGCGGCGTCGACACCCGATGCGGCCAGCGCCGGGGAACGCAGCATGTCGAGCGGCGCCTCGACCGGCGACAGGTCAAGCGCAAAATGCGCGCGTTCTTCGATGACGCCGAGAAACACCATCTCGCCGCTGACGAGCCGCTCCTCGCTCACACCAAAAATCTCGGAAATGCCGGCCGACTGGAGCAGCGCCGCGCGCGGCTCACCGCCGTCGAGCTCGAGCACCAGGTTCTGATTGCGCCAGACCGGCACAAAGAGGCTGCCGGGATCGGCAATCCGTTCGAGGATCCATGTCGTATCCCGGCGGCGCAGACCGGCGCGCTCGAAGCCGGCATGAGAATAGAAATTGGGCGCTCGCATTCGGACACACTGGCACAGCCGCCCGCGCGGCGGCAAGGACAGGACCTTACAAGAGCCCCTCTCCGCCCTTCAGGGGGAGAGGGAGGGGCCCGCGAAGCGGGAGGGTGAGGCGGGCGGAGCCGCGAACCGGCCCGACGGCCCCCCTCACCCTACCCTCTCCCCGGCCAGCGGGGGGAGAGGGTTAACGAGGCTCGAGTTGGACTAGTAGCGTGGCCTCGGGAGGGAGCATTGCAGAAAATATCTGCCGTCCTGGCGTTGCTGCTGCTGAACCTCCTGTCGCCGCCCGCAGCGGGCGCGGCCGGTTACCAGGAGGGGCTCGCGCCCCCCGGCGTCCCCGCGGGTGCATTTCCGGCGCCGAGCCGGAAGGTTGCTGGAATCGTGACCGACACGTGGAGGGATGAGCAATCGCGCGACCAGGCGGGCGAGGCGGAGCGGGTCATGCGGCTGCTGGACGTAGAACCCGGCCTAGACGTGGCCGATATCGGCGCCGGCAGCGGCTATTACACGGTGCGGCTGGCGCGGCGGGTCGGGCCGCAAGGACATGTCTTCGCCGAGGACGTCATCCCCGACTACCTCGACCGCTTGGCCCGTCGGGTCGACGCCGAAGGGCTCGCCGGCTCGGTCACTCTCGTCCGCGGCGAGCCGCACGACCCTCGCCTGGCCCCGGGATCGCTCGATCTCGCCCTCCTCGTCCACATGTACCACGAGGTCACGCAGCCCTTTGGGTTGCTGTGGAACTTGCGCTCGGCATTGCGGCCCGGCGCCCGGGTGGCGGTGATCGACGCGCGCAAGGAGACCGCTTCGCATGGCACCCCGCCCGATCTCTTGCGCTGCGAATTGGCGGCCGGCGGCTATCGTCAGACGGCGTTCTACGATCTCCAGGACAACACCTATCTCGCCGTCTTCGAGCCGGCAGCCGCCCCAGCATTGCCGGCGGCGATCCGGCCGTGTTCGGCAAGACACAACTGAAATCTCAGAGTGCGGCGAGGCGGCGCTCGAGATAGGCGCGCTCGACGCCGTTGGCCATCAACGCGAGAGCACGCCGATACGCTTCTGCCGCGGCCTCGAAGGAGCCGAGCCGGCGCAGCATGTCGGCGCGGGCGGCGTGGAACAGGTGATACCGATCGAGCTCCCCGGCGGCCCCGAGCTCGTCGATAAGCGCCAGCCCACGACCCGGTCCTTCGCTCATCCCGATCGCGACGGCGCCATTCAGCCGCACCACAGGGCTGGGTTGAAGCCGCGCCAATACGCCGTAGAGCGCGGCAATCTGCCGCCAGTCGGTATCAACCGGGCTGACGGCTTCGGCGTGCAATGCCGCAATCGCCGCCTGCAGCTGGTAGGGCCCGACCCGGCCCATCCGCAGCGCCGCATCCACGAGACCCCGACCTTCCTCGATCTCTGGCCGGTCCCACCGCGAGCGGTCCTGCTCTTCCAGCGTAACGAGGGCGCCTGAGTCGTCGACCCGCGCCTGTCGGCGCGAGTCGTGCAGCAGCATCAGCGCCAGCAGGCCCAGCCCTTCGGGGTCATTTGCATCGATCGCACACAGCACGCGTCCTAGGCGGATGGCTTCGGAACACAGTTCGCGCCGGATCAGCGCATCCCCCGCGGTCGCGGTATAGCCTTCGTTAAAGATCAGATAGATGACCGCCTGGACCGCGGCCCGGCGTTCGGGCAAGGCATCGTCAGACGGCACCTCGTAGGGAATGCGGGCATCCTGGATCTTGCGTTTGGCGCGCACCAGCCGCTGCGCCAGGGTCGGCTCCGGAACGAGAAAGGCGCGCGCAATCTCAGCCGTCGAAAGCCCGCAGAGAGTCCGCAAGGTCAAAGCGATCTGGGCCTCGCGGTTGAGGGCGGGATGGCAACAGGTGAAGATCAGCCGCAACCGATCATCCGGAATTTCGCGAGACAGCGCCTCGGGTAGCACGGGATCCTCGGTCGCCTCGATTGCGATTTCCTGCTCCAGCAGAGTTTGTTTCTCCCGCCGCGTGCGTTCGCGCCGCTTTGCGTCGATCAGTTTGCGGTAGGCCGCCGTCGTGATCCATGCGGCAGGGTTGTCCGGAACGCCGCGCTCGACCCAATGGCGCAGCGCCGCCGCGAACGCTTCCTGCATCGCCTCCTCGGCGCGATCGAAGGAGCCGCACAGCCGGATCAGGCTGGCGATGATCCGGCCGTGCTCGCGGCGAAATACCGCTTCCGCCGAGGCGGAAACTTCGATCGGCGGCACCATTGGTCCCCGGCGAAGCTCTTAGCGTGGGGGGATGCTGGCGATCGGGCGGATCTCGATGCAGCCTTCTTCGCCCTTGCACGAGGTCGGGATCTTTGCCGCCCAAGCGATTGCTTCGTCGAGGTTCTCGCAGTCGAGGATGTAGTATCCCGCGAGCTGTTCCTTGGTCTCGGCGAAGGGACCGTCAAGGACGAGCGGTCTGCCGTCCTCCTTGCGGACCGTCGTTGCCGTCGCGGTCGGCTGCAGCGGCTCGCCGGCGATGAACACGCCCTTCCTCCGGCTTTCGTCCATCACCGCCCAATGCCCCGCTTTGACCTGCTCCCTATCCTGTGCCGAGGCCTCGGCGAAGTCTCTCTCGCGGCTGTAGACCAAAAACATGTAACGCATGGCCCAATCTCCGTGATCAGCCTTCGGCGGCCCAGGAGGAGCGGCCGGGGAAGGGCGGTGGAACCGCTTCTCTGACGCTGGGACGCGCCATATGGCGCTCGTAATAGGCCGCCAGACCCGCATTCCGCCGCAGCATTCCGGCGCTCTCGGGCAAATGGTGGAGATAGAACAGCATCGGCAGCACATTCATATCGGCCAGAGTGAAGGTATTGCCGACGAGATGGCCGGTCTTGGCCACGGCACGGTCGAGCATCGCGAATTGCGTCTCCAGCTTGGGCAGAGCGCTCTCGATGATCGCGCGGTTGGGGCTGCCGTCCGAGGTGCCCGGGAAGAAGTAAGCGCCAACATAGGGCCGCGCTACCAGCACGTCGAAATGCGTGTTGACGATCGAGATCCACTGCTCGGTTCGCGCGCCTTCGCCTGGATCCCGCGATACCAGCGGCGGGCCATCGAATGCGTGATCGATGTAGAAGCAGATCGCGCGGGATTCGGCGAGGGTGAGGTCGCCGTGACGCAGCGCCGGGATCTTGCCCAGCGGATGGATCGCCTCGACCTCGGCCGTGTGCGGCATGATCGGTACTAAGGTGTACGGCACACCCTTCTCGTGGCACGCGATGCGGCTGACCCAGACGTAATTGCTCTGCGGCGCGCCGATGATCTGAAGCTCTGGCATGGCTGCACTCTTTCGATGATGTCGACATCGAGACGACGCGCGAGCAACGCCAGATCGACAGGGCGAACTCCTTTTTCTGGGATAGGAGATCAATTCCCGTCGCGGCCCGTGTAACCCCGATCACAGCTGATCGCGCCGCAGCGGCACGACATTGCCCGCCTCGTCCGAAGAAACCCGTTGAAGTGCGGTCTGAACCGCTTCGGCCAAGGTTTCTGGCTTGAACGGTTTCTTGAGTAGGGAGTAGCTGCCCAAAGTGTCCCCAAAGCGCGACAGATCCGCATAACCGCTGGCGAACAGCACCTTGAGGTCGGGCCGGGTGCGGCGCGCCAGACGCAAGGTGTCCAATCCCGACAGCCCGGGCATCACCAGATCCGCGACCATCAGGTCGCAGGGCGTGTCCCGCTCGAGGATCGTCAACGCGGCGCGGCCGCTATCCGCCTCCGTGACCACATACCCGCTCTCCTGCAAATCCTGAGCGATGATCCAGCGGACGTCGGGGTCGTCGTCGACGACGAGGATGTGAGCTCCCCCTGCCGCGTGGGCCGGCCTCGCGCGGCCTGTGCCGAAGGTCGCGGTCTCGATGGCGCGGGGCAGATAGATCTGCACGGTGGTCCCCTCGCGCAGGCGACTGTGAATGCGCACCGTCCCACCGGATTGCCGGACCACGCCGAACACCATCGACAGACCCAATCCCGTTCCCTTGCCGACCTCCTTGGTCGTAAAGAACGGCTCGAAAGCTCGCTCCAAGACTTCGGGGCTCATCCCGGTTCCCGTGTCGCGCACCGACACGAGCACACAGTCCTGGCGTGCGATCTCTTCCGGCAATTCCTTGCTTGACGCGCTGATGTTCGCCGTTTCTATAAGCACCATGCCGCCGCCCGGCATGGCGTCGCGCGCGTTGAGGGTGACGTTGAGCAGCGCCGTCTCGATCTGACTGGTATCGACCAGAACCCGCCAGAGCTCGCTCGCCAAAGCATGCCGGATCTCGACAGCTGGACCGATCGAGCGGCGCAGCATCTCGGTCATCTCGACGATGATGGAGTTGAGGTCGGCCGGGATCGGGTTGAGGCGCTGCTTACGAGCGAATGCGAGCAGCGATTCGGTGAGCTTGGCGCCCTGGGATGCGCCGCGTTGCGCCGTATGCAGGAGCCGCAAGCTCCTCTCGTCGGAAATCCGCGGCTCGAGCAGCGCCAAAGAACCGGAAACGGCGGTCAGGAGATTGTTGAAGTCATGCGCAACACCGCCGGTCAGCTGACCCATCGCCTCCATCTTTTGGGCCTGCAGCAGCGCCGATTGCGCCTGCTCGCGAGCGTCGATCTCGGCCCGGAGCCGTTCATTCGCTGCGGCAAGCTCCCGGGTGCGTCCTTCTACCGTGCCCTCTAGCTCCTCGCGGTTGCGCGCCAGCGCCGCGGCGGCATTGCGAAGCTCATTGGCGACATCCTCCAGTTCGCGCACGCCGCAGCTCAATGAATCGACCGGCTCACCCCTGCCTAACGCCTTGGTGGCGGCGGTGAGCGCTTCGACTGGCCGCCGGATCGCCCGAGCCATCCACCAACCCAGGACAAGGCTCAAGGCGAGCACTGCTGCGCCGCCGCCAAAGGCCAGCAATCGCGCGCGGCGAATAGGAGCGTTGACAAATTCCCTGGGCAGACCGATCGCTACGGTCCACCCGGTGATCGGTGAGCGCCGGAAGGTCGAATATACGGGGATGCCTTCACTCGTGATACTGGGAAACCAGTTCTCCGCCGGCTCGCGCATCGCTTCCAAAAGCGTCGGCGAAACCTGCTTGCCGAGAAACCGATCCAACTCACGATTGCGCGCCACAATGACGCCCTTGCGATCGAAGATCCCGACCGTCCAATCGGGCGAAAAACTCTGCTCCTTCAGCAGCGTCGACAAAACCTCAGGGCCGAGCCCCATTGCCAATACGTAAACGACCTGCCCGTCTCGGAAAACCGGCACTCCCGCCACCAGGATCGGCCGGCGCAACACGGCACCCATGATCAGATCGGAAATCTGGGGCTGACCCGCCGCAACGACGCGGTCGTGCATTTCGGTATTGGTCGCGCGAGGGAGCGGTTCGCCGAACGGCCGGTTCGTGCTAAGGAGTTGCTGTCCTTTCGTGTCGTGCAGGACGATGGACGTTCCGCGGATCGTAAGAGCGGCGCGCATCTGTTGGTCAAAGGCTGCGAAGTCGCCGTCACGCAAGCTAGGCGATACCGCGAGGACCTGAAGCTCCGCTTGGATCGCGCTGACCTGGCGGTCTACGTCCGCAAGCAGATCTTCGACTCGCTGCTTGACGTCTAGCTGGATCTGCGTTCGCTCATCATCGACCACGCGGAGGATCGCGAAACTCGCGAACGCGACGAGCGGCAGCGCAGTCACGACTGCCAACATCGTGAGCCGTGCCTGAATGCCAAAGCTGCGGCGCCGCACGAATAGCCTCATCGCAGACCTCCGCGCATCATCCCGGGCGGCTGCAACCGATGGCGCCCTCCCGTGCGATTACGCGATCGCAATCGTCAAAAACGCGCCCCTGCTCTCCCTCGACCCTAGGCTATTTGCGCATCAAGGAATGAGGCCATGCGCTCCCACGCCTGGTTGGCGCAGCCGACGTCATAAGCCGCGCTCCGCTCGTTGGCGAAGGCGTGGGCCGCGTCATAGCGGTAGATCTCGTGCGTGACGCCGGCCGCTTTCAATGTCCTTTCGAGATCGTCGACCGCCGCCGGTGTGCACCAGTCGTCCTGGTTGGCGAAATGGCCTTGCAGCGGGATACGGATCTTGGCCGGGGCGGCGAACGTCTTCGGCGGGATCCCGTAAAAGCACACCCCGGCCGCGAATTCGGGGGCATGGACGGCGGCAGCGATGGTCAAGGCTCCGCCCATGCAGTAGCCCATCACCGCCACTCTTCCGCTTTGCGTTTGCAAGTGCTGCGCGGCGCCACGCAGATCCTGGTGCGTGGCGTCGGCGAAATCGAGCCCGGTCATCAGGTGATTGGCTTCGTCCGGTTCGGTGGTGAGGCGGCCTCTGTAAAGGTCGGGCGCGAGAGCATTGTATCCAGCGCGGGCGAAGCGGTCGGCGACGCCACAGATCTGGTCGTTGAGCCCCCACCACTCCTGGATAACGACGATACCGGGGCGCCCCTGGCCGGCCATCGCCAGATAGCCTTTGGTCCTGCCCCCGTCGGGGCGCAGATACTCGATCATCGCGCGCATGCTCAGCCTCCGGCAGATCAGTTCGAGGTGAGGGTGCCGCAACAACAAACGCCCCGCAAGAGCGGGGCGTCTGTTTTGTCGCAAGGACGTGATCAGACGATGACCCGGCCGACCCTGCAGAGATCAACACTCCAATCAGTCAATGAGCTGCCATCACGAAACATCACTTTGACGTCGAATTCGCAGCCGGGGTAGTGCCGTGAAAACGTCACATGCTTGGTATAGCCGGACGGCAGGATAAACCGGCCGAGGACATCGTTTTCCCAACTATCCGTATTGACGCTGGAAACAAAGATCCGCTCGATCGTCCGTCCGGAATTGTTGACCAGATCGAAATCTTGCGTGCCCGCTTGCGCCGAGCCGACTACCATCGCACTCGTCGCCGCGGCAGCCAGAGTTCCTACTACTGCCATTTTGATCGATTTCGTATTCACTTGTCCTCTCCCTAGATACGGTTTGTTGGGTTATCCCTATTGGGCTAGAGCAGGTTGCGCAACCATAGCGGGAGGCCGCCGGACACGGTTAGCGCCGCCTGGCATGGCGGTGGTCTTGAGCTGATCGTAGGTGATGGTGGCGCATTCGACGGCGCGCCGAATGAGGTAGCCGTCCAACCCATCGGGCAAATTGCGGCGGTTGAAGCGGTAGGACCATTCCCGAAGGTAGCGCGGCAGGTGCTTGGCGCTGACGCCGTGATGAGTGCCGACGAGCCAGGCTTTGATGTTGCTGAACAGGGTATGGATGATCGGGAAGAACTCTCCGGCATTGGCGCCGTCGTCCTGCACCACCGGCGTGTGCGTCAAATGCTCGCCGAGGGCGGCATCGCGGCTGCGATAGGCGGCGAACCCGTCGGTCAGGAGATGGGACCCAGCTGCGACATTCGCCTTGAGGAAGGCGCCGAGTTCGATGCCCGTCGCGGCTGGCAGAACCGCGATCCCGCGCGTTGCCGGCGAAGAAGCCGTGTTGGCGCTTGACCGCGTGCCCGTGCTTTGCCGTCTTGTTCTTTGGTGCCGGCACCTTCTCGACGGCGGCGACGACCAGGCTCTTGTCGGGGCTGGCCGTGCTGCGGCCGCGGCTTGTCCGATCGCCGCGGCCACCGATGAAGGTCTCATCCGCCTCGAGAAAGCCGCGCAGCGGACGGGCCGGATCCTCGCTCAGCCCGTGGCGCAGCTTGTGCGCTCTGATACGTCACCCCCAGTTCGCGCTGCAGAAATTTGGCCGAGACGCCGCGCTTGTCGCGACCCATCAGGTAGGCGGCGAGAAACCACTTCGCCAACCCCGTCCGCGTCCGATGAAACACGGTTCCCGCCGTCATCGATTCCTGCCGATGGCAGATGGCGCATTCGTAGACCCGCGGCCGAGCCTTCAGCCGCCCCAAGCCTGCCGCCCACCGCAGCCGGAACACACAAAACCGCCGGGCCAGCGAAGCCCAGCCAAGTGCTCGATGCACCGCGCCTCCGCCCCGAACCGGGCTACAAAATCCAGAAGTCCAGCCATTCGCTCCCCCTAACCAAACTGGGCTCATGCTACCCTAAGGAGAGGCGGGCATCCAGAACATTTAGCGAACCTGCGCTAACCCGACAGGGAAATTGGAATGTGAATATGGATCAATCGCTTTTTCTCGGGATAGGCGTTGAGAATTAGGCGCACTATGTTTTGTTGGACTCCGTAGCATTCGAGGGCTTCTTTCAAGAATTCAGTCGGAGAGTGATCAGATAAGGCCGTCTGCACCCAAGGCTCTGGATCCCGGCCAAGAGCCCAACGAAGTATATTTGGGAAGCAAACTTCGGTGGAATCAAAAGTATCTAGGACAGACGTCAGACCAACCGGCTCATACAACCAGAAAGAGGTGAGCAGTTTCTGCGCTTCCTTCGGAAAAGCTATTTTCATTGTGACATGCTGTAAGGGGATCTGATTTATTCGCAGACGGCCTGGTTTTAGGCACGCTGCGACGGCAACGATGTGCCGAGTACGATCTCCCGTTTGGCCTCCGCTTGAAGGTCATGAATCTATCCGACATAACCGAGGGGTGGGGATAGCGGCGCCGTATCGATGGGTACCGCTACGGCTATGCGGGACGGGAGGTTCACCCGATCCCGAAAGAGCTTCGGACCGAATGGTTATTCGGGACTTGGGTGGGTTTCATCCCCAAATACGATCATGACATTTTAGTTATTTGCGTTGAACCCAGGTTGCTTCGCTTCGCTCAGCGGCGTTCGCAAGCGATGCGGGCGAAGGTCGAGAGAATCCGTAGCCCGGCTTTGATGGTGCCGCGGAAGGTACCCGCGACCTTGGATTTCCCGGCGAGGCGCCGGCCGTGCGGCACCGGGAGCTCCAGTATGCGCAGGCCGGCGCGCGCCGCCCTCATTTGCATCTCGAGGTTCCAGCCGTACGTCATCTCGCGCATGCCGAGGCGCCTCAGCACATCAGCGCGGATCGCCCGGAACGCGCACATGTCGGTAAAGCGCACGCCGTAAACGAGACCGATTGCAGCGCCAATCGCGCGGCCCGCGAGCGCCTGATGGGCTCCTATACTGGCTCTGGTGCGCGACCCGATCACGAAATCGTGTTCGTCCGCGAGCAGCGGCTGCACCAGGCTCGGGATCGCCTCGGGCCGGTCGCCGCCGTCGCCATCGAGGAAAACGAGGATCTCCGCTCCGTCCTCGATCGCCGCAGCAGCTCCCTTGCCACAGGCCCGGCCGTACCCTCGCTCCCGCTCGACGATTACCGTTGCTCCGGCGGCGAGGGCCTCTGCGACAGTGCGATCACGGCTGCCGCCGTCGACGACGATGACGTGGTCAACCCAGCCGCAGGGTATGGCCGCGAGCACCGGGCCGATCGCCCCCTCCTCATCGAGCACCGGGATGATTACGGCGATGCGCGCGCCTCGTCCCTCACCCCGACCCTCTTCCCCCAAGCGGGGCGGGGGAGCAGGCCAGTTCGTTCCCTCGCCCCGCTCAAGCGGGGAGAGGGAGGGGCCCGCGTTAGCGGGAGAGTGAGGGGCACACCCCCTTAGAGGCTCCAGCGGACCCCGCACGAGGCACAGGCCGGCGGCGGTTTATCGCTCAACAATGCACGGCGGAAATCCTGGTAGCGCGGCCCGTTCCAGATCTGCCGAAGGCTCTCCTGTGTTGCATCTCCCAAGGTGAAGTTGTCATAGCCGCGCATCGAAAACGGCGCGATGCAGCATGGGATCGCCCGGCCGTGAGCGGTGAAGTACATCAATGTCCAGGGCCGCCGGCACAGCGACCATGGCTGGTCGTCGGCCGCGCGCTTGAGGCTCGTCCCCGGCTCGGTCGCGCCGGAGGCATTGAAGCGGACCCCGAGCGTCTCGGCAACAGCGGCGGCTTCCTCGAGCCGCCTCGGCTCGTCGCCTTCGAGCTTCTCGAACAACGCGGATCGGGCGCGCGCCAAGCCCTCTCCTTCCGGAGTAAACACCAGGCGCTGAAGATGGATTTCCGAGACGCCAATGCGGTGCGCCAGCCGAACAAATTCTGGCAGCTGGTCGATTGTCTCCTTCAGCCCGGTCAGCCACAGCGATACCAATGGGTGCCCAAGTCCCTCGGCGCGCTGCAGCGCGGTGAAGGCGCGCACATTGCGGACAATCCGGTCAAACATGTTTTTGCCGCGCACTGCGAGAAAGGCCTCGGGCTCGGCAGCGTCGAGCGACACCCGCAATTCGTCGAGGCCTGCAGCGATCAGCTCCCTGCCCTTGCGCTCGGTCAGCAGGGTGCCGTTCGTGTTGAACAGCACGTAGGTGCCGCGGTCTTTCAGATAGCGCACCATTCGGGGCAGCGCCTTGACCATCATCGGCTCGCCGACCCCATGCAAGACGACGCGCGCTATCCGCGGAAACTGGTCGACGATACGAATGAACAATTGCCAGCTCATATCGGCGGGCGGCTCGAGATCCTCGAAGGTGCGCGGGCAGGTTTCGCACAGCAGGTTGCAGCGATTGGTTGTCTCGATATAGAGGCAGACCGGCTCCTGCTCGGCAACCTCGCCGCGCGCGTCGCCGATGGCTTCGAAATAGCGCCGCGGGTCGGGTCTAGGTTGCGCAGTCAATGGCACGCCGTGCTCCGGACCTTTTGTCGGAAACAATTCGCCAGATGATATCGACGGCGCAGAGTATGACAAAGCCGCCGTACAGAGTGAACCCCACCCAAAACGCGGTATTGCCTGTCTTGCGGTCCCAGTAGAGCAGGACAGCCGCGAGAGTGAGCCACCAGGCCGGCCACCATGGTGCGGCGGTCAACAGCGCGGCGAGCCAGACGAAATACCAGGGATAATGGGGTGACGCGAAGAACAGCGCCGCCGTGCCCAGCGCCATCGCCCAGTTTAGGCCCGAGGGCGGCTCCGGCCGTCGACGAAGGGCACCAATCGCCAGCCCCGCCATGACGCTCCCGGCCAAACCGAGATAGGCGGCGAGGGGCATCGGAATGGTGCTCCGGATAACCGCGAGCAGCCAAAAACCGCTGCCCGAGCCAAGATTTTCTTCCGCGACATAGCCGGACAAAAACCCCAGAGCCCGCCACCCGACGCCGATATAGGGGAGATAGGCGGCAACGATTAGGGCGATGAAGGCGGTGGGCCATCGCCAACCGCCTAGATTTGACTTGTCCGGGCGCCACAGCGCGGGCGCCAGCACCAGCGGCAAAAATTTTACCAAGGTCGCGGCGGCGAGCGCTACAGCCGACCAGGCGCGCCGCCCGCTGACGGCAGCCGCGAGCGCCAGGGCGGTAAATGTGACGACCGCCGCATCGACATGCCCCGAGCCGGCAATCTCCCAAACCGGCAGCGGGTGCCAGGCGTAGAGCAGGATTTGCTCCGGTGGCCGCCCGGCCGTGCGCAAGATAAAGAGCAGGGTGCCGATGCCGACGGCCTCGATCGTGACAAACATCAGTTTCACCGCGAGCGCGGTCTCGCCGAATCGGTTTGCCACCAGAAACAGCATCTGGGCGACCGGAGGGTAAATCGTCGGCGCGTAATTGTTGCGATTGATGTTGGGGAAGATCAGCGGGTCGCGCAGCGGCTCGAGCTCGGGAGCGGTCGGAATGTAGCGATAGGGATTGATCCCGGCGGCTTGGACTCGCCCGTCCCAGATGTAGCGGTTGATGTCGTCGGACAAAAAGACCGGCGCCGCGAGCGCGATCAGGCGCAGCAATATCGCCGTTCCCAGAATCACGGCCCACGCGGGGCGCTGATCGCCGCCGCGCAGGACGACAGCTGCCGCAGCTGCCCAGACCGCTCCCTGGACCAAGGCGATGATGATAAAGGCGAGCAGATCACGGTCGAATTGGGCGGCCAGCCCGCCTGCCGCACCCGCGAGCAGCAGGCCGGCAAGTGGCAGCAGCCTCGACCGCGCCGTTCGCACCCCCACCTAGCCTTCCCGCGCCGGCGGCGGAGGGAATGGAGGGGGGCCGGCACGGCCGAACAGGCGTTCGATTCCGCCATTCCCGGCCGCCAGCTTTTCGAGAAAAGCCGCGGTGCTGGGCGCCCGATAGCCGTTGAGATACGGGCGCGCCGCGCTCCGGCACGGTCCAATCTCGCGGGCAAGCATCGCCAGCGTCGCCTCGTCATCGACATCGTACCATTCGGGCAGCGGCGCGACCGTCACCCCGATCTCGCCGGCTCGGGCGAGCGTCTGCCGGAACACCCGCTCCGTGCTCCAGTCGATGTCCTCGAAAAGCCGCTGGTGGAATTGCTTCAACCCGATCAAGTAGTAACCGCCATCCGCGGCGGGCCCTAGGACGACGCGATCGCCGGATTCCCGCAGCCGGCGAGCCGCCTCGACGAGGAATTCGGTGGGCAAGGTCGGGCTGTCGGCATTGACGAGACAAACCGAGCTGCAGCCAGCGTCAAAAAGGTCCCGCGCCGCGTGGATCAGACTGCGCCCGATTGTCGCCTCCCTGGGCGGCAGCAGTTTGAAGCCGACCGGCAGCACGTCATTGAAGAAGGGCTCGGAGCCCAGCGGATGGTACGCGGCAAAGCCCTGGATCGGCACCTGCCTCGCCGCAGCCATGATGTTCGCCGCAACGTCCCTCAGACAGCAAGTGTTGAGCTCCGCCGCCTCCTCATGGGTCAGCGGCGGCACGAGGCGGGTCTTGACGGTCCCGGCGACCGACGCCTTGGCCATGATCGCAACCGCGTAGCGTTCTTCAGGCAAGGCGGCCCCCTCCCCAGATCGCAGAGCTCCTCAGGAGCCGCTGAACCAGTTGTATCCGTAATCTTTCCAGAAGCCGCCCGGATAATTGTTCGTGACCGACAACGCCGCGGCGAATTTCGGATTTCTTGAACCCTAGTTTTGTCGGAATACGGATTTTCATCAGCGCCAAATTTGCGCGGCTTGACTCACTTCCGGTTGACCTCAGGATACGATTCTGTTAACGCATGCGACGATGCATAGCCAGCGCTACGAGCTTCGACTTAGCTGCTCGGCGTCCTGAGGGACGCCGAGCCGCCGTCGTCGCCCGTCCCAGCTCGGGAACTCTCGCGCTCGCTGATGCTGATGTCTCTTCTTGGTTTTGAACGACATTCTCCCGCTTCCGGCCCTTTTTGCCGGCGGATGCAGAGCCGCGTTTCGGTCGCCGACTTAGCACGGGTCGGTGGCTTTGACGCCAGCCGGCGGCGATCATTCCCGATTTCAACAACGGAACCGCCACATTTGATGGCGAGCCTGCGACCAGGAGTTTTCGATGACCAGTATGCCTATCCACAAATACCGTCCCTTTCCGACCGTCGATCTGCCCGATCGGCGCTGGCCGACTCAGGTCATAGACCGGGCGCCGCTGTGGTGCAGCGTCGACCTGCGCGACGGGAACCAGGCGCTGGTCGAGCCGATGGGGCCGGACCGCAAACGGCGGATGTTCGAGCTGTTGGTGAGGCTCGGCTTCAAGGAGATCGAAGTCGGCTTTCCCGCGGCATCGGAGACCGACTTTGGATTTATCCGAGAGCTGATCGAGCAGCGGCTGGTTCCCGATAACGTCACGATCCAGGTGCTGACCCAAGCCCGGCCCGAGTTGATCAAGCGCAGCTTCGAGTCGATCCGGGGTGCCCGCCGCGCCATCATGCATCTCTATAACTCGACTTCCACCCTGCAGCGCCGCGTCGTGTTCGGCCTGGACAAGCCGGGCATCGTCGACATCGCGGTGACGGGAGCCAAGCTCATTCGCGAACTCGCCGGGGCGATGCCGGAAAGCGAGATCATCTACCAGTATTCGCCGGAGAGCTTTACCGGGACCGAACTCGACTTTGCGGTCGAGATCTGCGAGGCGGTCATGGACGTGTGGCGGCCGACACCGGACAAGAAAACGATCCTCAATCTCCCGGCCACCGTCGAAATGGCGAGCCCGAATATCTACGCCGATCAGATCGAGTGGTTCGGCCGCAACATCCGTGACCGCGAGGCGATCACCCTCAGCGTGCATCCTCATAATGACCGCGGTACCGCCGTGGCAGCCACCGAGCTTGCGGTAATGGCCGGGGCTGAGCGGGTCGAAGGCACTCTTTTCGGCAATGGCGAGCGCACCGGCAATGTCGATATCGTCACCTTGGCGCTCAATCTGTTCAGCCAAGGGATCGATCCGGGGCTGGTGATCGCCGACATCGACGAGATCGTCCGCACCGTCGAGCATTGCAATCAGCTTCCGGTGCATCCACGGCATCCCTATGCCGGGGAGCTCGTCTACACTGCTTTCTCGGGCTCGCACCAGGATGCGATCAAAAAAGGCTTCGAGGCGCTCACCAAGCGCAACGACCCGTTGTGGGAAGTGCCGTATCTGCCGATCGACCCGAAGGATCTGGGCCGCACCTACGAGGCGGTGATCCGGGTCAACAGCCAGTCCGGCAAGGGCGGCGTCGCGTATGTGCTGAAGGCCGATTACGGGCTCGATCTGCCGCGCGGTCTGCAGATCGAGTTCAGCAAGCGGGTGCAGGAAGTGACCGATCGAACCGGCAAGGAGGTGACGAGCGCGGGTATCTGGTCGCTGTTCGAGGAGACATACCTGAGGAGTGATGGGATCCAGCTCGCCGATTACAGCATTTTTCCCGAGCCGCGCGCTCCGGAGCGCCGGCGCATCGCTGCGACGATCGTAATCGACGGCGAGGAACGGCGGGTCGAGGGCGTCGGCAACGGCCCGATCGCTGCGTTTGTCGACGCCCTGCAGGGCGAGTGCGACATCGAGCTGACGGTCGTCGACTACCGCGAGCACGCGATCGGCGCGGGGGCCGATGCGCAGGCCACGGCCTACGTTCAGATCCGCGATGCCGGTGACGCAACACTCTACGGCGTCGGCATCGACGGCAACATCGTGACTGCTTCTCTGAAGGCCGTAGCGAGCGCGGCGACCCGCATCTCACAACGTACTGGCGGGCAATAGGGCGGCGCACCTGCCATAAAAACAGAGGCGAAACGCTGTCGGTTCAGGGGCAAAATCGTCGTTCCGGGACGGCCCGTGGGCCGGACCCGGAAGCCATGAACACCGGCTCCTGAACCCAATCTCGCAGGCCAGTGTTCATGGGTTCCGGGCTCGCAGGCATAGCCCGCGCCCCGGAATGACCAGGCGCGCGAGGGTGATGCTGGATCGGAGTGGAGGTATGGGCAATCGCACGATCGGCATCGCTATCGAGGGCGCGACAGGCCGGCTCGGCGCGACGCAGCATCTGCGCTCGCTGATGGCGATCCGGAGCGAGGGTGGGTTGCCTGCCGCAAATGGCGACCGGCTCGTGCCCGAGCCGGTTTTGCTCGGTCGCAACCCGGCAAAGCTCGCGGCTCTGGCGGAAGCCAATGGCGGCCTCAGGTGGAGCACCGATCGCGACGCCTGTCTCGCTGATCCCGACATCGGGATCTATTTCGACGCGAGCGCGACCGGCGGCCGGCGGGCGCGTATCGGAGCGGCGCTCGGCGCCGGCAAGCACGTCTATGTCGAAAAGCCAGTCGCCGAAACACTGGCGGATGCCGTCGATCTGGCGCGCCGCGCCGAGCGCGCCGGCCTCAAAAACGGTGTCGTGCAGGACAAGTTGTTCCTGCCCGGGCTCACGAAATTGCGCAAGCTATACGAAGCCGATTTCTTCGGCGGGTCCTGTCGGTCCGGCTCGATTTCGGCTGGTGGGTGTTTGACGGCACGCCGTACCCCGCGCAACGGCCGAGCTGGAATTATCGCAAGGCCACCGGCGGCGGGCTGATCCTCGATATGTTCGCGCATTGGCGCTACATATTCGATCGCCTGCTCGGCGAGATCAAAGCCGTGTCGTGCCGCCACATCACGGCGCTGCCCGAGCGCTGCGACGAGACCGGCAATCCTTACCGGGTCGATGTCGAGGATACGGCCTTCGCGATATTCGAGCTGGCTGGCGGCGTGCCGGCGCAAGTCGGCTCGTCTTGGGCGAGCCGGGTTGAGCGCGACGATCTCTTGCAGATACAGGTCGACGGGACCCGTGGGTCGGCGGTAGGCGGGCTGCACCGCTGCTTCGTGCAGCCGCTGATCGCAACGCCGAAACCGTTCTTTGACCCGGAGCGCCCCCAGCCAATGACCTTCGACGAGCAATGGCAGGAAATGCCGGATGTCGAGCCGGTGCGCAACGGTTATCGCGCCGGTTCGGAGCTGTTCCTCCGGCACGTCGCCGAAGACACGCCATTCCCGTCCCCATTCCTCGAAGGCGCGAAAAGCGTGCAGCTCGCCGAAGCCTGCTATCAGAGCAATCGCGAGCGGCGCTGGATCGATCTGCTCGAGCTGAAGCTGTAAGATATGTGCAGCAGGCCATCGGCGCGTGAGGGCGGCGGCTCTGGACTATCACCGGCCCTGCGGCCTGGCCTTGGTGATCGGCCTGTTGCTGATCATCTGCCTGCCTGAGCTGTCGCTGACGATCCCTCGCAGCGCCGGCTTGTTCGATAACAAAGGAGCTGCAGCGATGGATTTGCGCTTCACGGCCGATGAATTGGCGTTTCGCGACGAGCTGCGCGCCTATTTCCGCGATAACCTGCCGGGTGACATCCGCGAGCGAATGCGGCTCGGCCACCTGCCGACCAAGGACGACACCGTCACTTGGCAGCGCATTTTGAACAGGCGCAATTGGGCCGCCTACAATTGGCCGAAGGAATATGGCGGCCCCGGCTGGACACCCGTGCAGCGCATGATTTTCCTTGAGGAGAACCAGCTGGCGCCTGCGCCCGAAGTGTCGTCGTTCAATATCACGATGATCGGCCCAGTGCTGATCCAGTTCGGCACCGAGGAGCAGAAGCAGCGGTTTCTGCCGCGCGCCGCCAATATCGACGATTGGTGGTGTCAGGGGTTTTCCGAGCCGGGCGCGGGGTCGGACCTCGCCTCGCTGAAGACCTCTGCCAAGCGTGACGGCGACGACTATGTCGTCAACGGCCAGAAGATCTGGACCTCGACCGCGCATCACGCCGATTGGTGCTTCTGTCTGGTGCGCACCGATCCGCAGGCCAAGAAGCGGCAGGAGGGGATCTCGTTTCTGCTGATCGACATGAAGACACCGGGCATCACGGTGCGGCCGATCATCTCGATCGACGGCAGACATCACCTGAACGAGGTGTTCTTCGACGATGTGCGCGTGCCGGCGTCGTTGCTGGTCGGCGAGGAGAACCGCGGTTGGGATGTCGCGAAATTCCTCTTGGGGCACGAGCGCACCGGCATCGCGCGGCTCGGCAAGTCGAAGGAGCGGGTCAAATTCGCCCGCGAGACCGCTCGCGAAATGCGCGCCAACGGCAGACCGCTGATCGAGGACCCCGCCTTCCGCCACCGCGTCGCGCAGCTCGAGGTCGACATGAAGGCGCTGGAGATCACGCAGATGCGCGTCGTCTCGGCGCATGACAAGAGCCACGAAGGAAAACCCGATCCGCTGTCCTCGGTGCTCAAGGTCAAGGGCACCGAACTGCTGCAGGCGACCACCGAGCTGGCGATGGATGTCGGCGGCCCGTTGGCAATGCCGGATTGGGCACAGGAGTTGGCGGCGCTCAGCAACGAGCCGGAACTCGGGCCGGAATGGGCGACCGAAGCGACCCGCAGCTACCTGTTCCTGCGCGCCGCCTCGATCTATGGCGGCACCAACGAGATCCAAAAGAACATCCTGACCAAAGCCGTGCTGGGCTTATAGTCACCGTCATGGCCGGACTTGATCCGGCCATCTGCGTGCCCGACACTGCTCCCTGTGCGCCGGAGGAGGCGTGGATCACCGGGCGAAGCCCGGTGATGACGAGTTGGACAGGCGGAGGCAATGGATTTCGATCTGACCGAAGAGCAGCGGCTGTTGCGCGACTCCGTCGAACGGCTGCTCGCCGACCATTACGGCTTCGATAAGCGCCGCTCTTATCTCGCTGAGCCCGAGGGTTGGAGCCGCGGTCTTTGGGCACAATATGCCGAACTGGGCCTGTTGGGTCTGCCGTTTCCTGAGGATTATTGCGGGTTCGGCGGCGGCCCGATCGAGGTGATGCTGGTTATGGAGGCGTTCGGGCGGGTGCTCGCGCTGGAGCCTTATTTGGCGACGGTCGTGCTCGGCGGAACTGCGCTGCGGCTCACCGGCAACGAGGAACAGAAATCGGTGATCCTGCCGCAGATTGCCGAAGGCAACATGATCCTCGCCTTTGCCCATGGCGAGCGACAGGCGCGCTACGATCTGAGCGATGTGCTGACGACGGCCAAGCCCAAGGGCGACGGCTGGGTGCTCGACGGTGCCAAAAGCGTGGTCCTGCACGGCGACAGCGCGCAGCGGCTGGTGGTCAGCGCGCGCACGGCCGGCGAGCGGGACGATCGCGACGGGATCACGTTGTTTATCGTAGATACGGGAGCCAACGGCGTCGCGCGGCGCAGCTACCCGATGCGCGACGGCACGCGGGCGGCGGAGATTTCACTGAGCGGTGTCGAGGTCGGTGAAGAGGACGTATTGGGCGAACTCGGCGCCGGGTTCCCGGTCATCGAGCGGGTTGTCGAGGCGGGCATTGCCGCGACGGCAGCCGAAGCGGTCGGCGCGATGGAAGCGATGCAGGCGATGACGCTGGAGTACTTAAAGACCCGCACGCAATTCGGCCGCCCGATCGGGCAGAACCAGGTCCTGCAGCATCGCGCGACGGAGATGCTGATGGAGCTGGAGCGCGGGCGCAGCATGGCGATGCTGGCGGCGATGATGGTCGAGGAGCCCGATGCTGCCGAGCGCGCCCACAATATCGCGATGGCAAAGGTCGGCGTCGGGCAGGCGAGCAAATTCGTGTCGCAGAACGCGATCCAATTGCATGGCGGGATCGGCATGACCGAGGAATATGCGGTCGGGCATTATTTCCGCCGCTGCATGGTCATCGAGCACACCTTCGGCGACACTGCCCACCACCTGTCGCGCCTGGCCGATCAGGTGCGATAGGGGCTCGGTGAACACGCTATTCGAGCACCAGGCGCCGCATCCTCTGGCCGATCTGCTGCGCCCGCGCAGCTTGGCGGAGGTCGTCGGTCAGGACCATCTGCTCGCCGCCGATGCTCCGATTGGCCGAATGGTGGCAAACCGCAAATTGTCGTCGATGATTCTTTGGGGGCCGCCGGGCTGCGGCAAGACGACGATCGCCCGACTGCTCGCCCAAGGCACCGATCTGGTATTCGAGCCGTTGTCGGCGGTCTTTTCCGGCGTGGCGGATCTGCGCAAGGTGTTCGATGCGGCGAAGAAGCGCCGCGCGATGGGCCAAGGCACGCTTCTCTTCGTCGACGAAATCCACCGCTTCAATCGCGCACAGCAGGATGCCTTCCTGCCGGTCGTCGAAGACGGCACGGTGATCCTCGTCGGCGCCACGACCGAAAACCCGTCCTTCGAACTGATCGGCGCATTGCTGTCGCGCGCGCAAGTCTTCGTGCTGCGGCGTCTCGACGACAACGACCTCGAAACCCTGTTGCGGCGCGCCGAAGCCCATCTGGGTCGGCGACTGCCGCTGACCGACGAAGCCCGTACGGCCCTGCGGGCGATGGCTGATGGCGACGGGCGGTTCCTGCTCAACTTGACTGAGGAGATTGCGCAGCTCCAGTCAGAGCACTCGCTCGGACCCGAGGAGCTTGCCCGGCTCGTGCAGCGTCGGGCGCCGCTCTACGACAAGGCCCAGGAGGGTCACTACAACCTGATCAGCGCGCTGCACAAATCGCTGCGCGGCTCCGACACCGACGCGGCGCTCTATTGGCTCGCGCGGATGCTGGCCGGCGGCGAGGACCCGGTCTACATCCTGCGGCGGCTCACCCGGGCGGCTGTCGAGGATATCGGCCTTGCCGACCCGCAAGCGGTCGTGCAGGCGCTCGCCGCCTGGGACACCTATGACCGCCTCGGTTCACCCGAAGGCGAGCTCGCGATCGCACAATGCGTGATCTATCTCGCGACCGCACCGAAATCGAACGCCGCGTACCAGGCTTCTGGAGAGGCGCGCGCGATGGCGCGCGAGACCGGCTCGTTGATGCCGCCGATGCACATCCTCAACGCGCCGACCCGGCTGATGCGCGATCTCGGGTATGGCAAGGGCTATGTGTACGACCACGCAACCGAGGAAGGCTTCTCCGGCCAGAATTATTTCCCCGAAGGGGTAGCGCGGCGCAATTTCTATCGGCCGGGCGAGCGCGGCTTCGAGCGGGAGATCAAGAAACGGCTCGACTATTGGGACAAGCTGCGCCAACGCGCGGTGACGACAGCGCAATGACCGAGGCCGACGAAACCATAACCGTCGACAACAGCGACGGCTCGCTCCGCCTCGACCGCTGGTTCAAACGGCATTATCCGGGTCTGGGGCACGGCCAGCTCGAAAAGCTGCTCCGCACCGGGCGGATCCGCGTCGACGGCAAGCGGGCGCGGTCCAGTGATCGGATAGGTCCGGGTCAGGCGATCCGCATTCCGCCAAATGAGTTGGCGCTGCCGCCCCGCCCTGTGCGACCGAAGCCGCGGCTGGCGGACGAGGCCCTGTTGCAAGCGGCGATCCTGCACCGCGACGACGCGGTCATCGTCATCGACAAGCCGCCTGGGTTGGCGGTACAGGGCGGCACCGCGACCGAGCGGCACGTCGACGGGCTCCTCGACGGCTTGCGGTTCGGCAATCCCGAACGCCCGCGCCTCGTGCACCGGCTCGACAAGGAGACGAGCGGCATTCTCGTTATTGCCCGCACCGCTACTGCCGCTGCGTTTTTGACCCGGGCCTTTCGCGAGAAGACGACGCGCAAAACCTATTGGGCCGTCGTCGTCGGGCGACCGAAATTAGCTCAGGGCCGCATCGACCTGCCGCTCGCGAAATTGCCTGGGCACGGCGGCGAACGGGTCCGGCCCGACGCCGAGGAAGGCCGCCGCGCCGTCACTTATTACCAGGTGGTCGACAGCGCCGGGACGCAGGCTAGCTGGCTCGCCCTGATGCCGGTCACCGGACGCACTCATCAGCTGCGCGCTCATTGCGCCGCGATCGGCACACCGATCCTCGGCGACACCAAATATGGCGAGGGCGCGGCCCACCTGGCCGGCCTTCCCGGAGCGCGTCGGCTCCACTTGCACGCAAGAAGCCTTTCCATGCCGCATCCACTCGGTCGGCATCTGCAGGTGACCGCGCCGCTTCCGCCGCATATGCGGCGGACATGGGAATTTTTCGGCTTTGCCGGCGACGTGGAGGATCCTTTCGCCGAACTGGATGTAACGTGATGAAGCGGTTCTATCGAAGGGCCGAGGCTGCAAAGAGAGCTGGCGGCTACGCCGTTACTCTCGACGGCAAACCAATCAAGACCCCAGGCAAGCGCGATCTGCTCGTACCGAGCGGGGCGCTGGCGGCGGCCATAGCCGAAGAATGGAACGCCCAAGAGAGCGAGGTTCGGGCGGCGACGATGCCGCTGACCCGTCTCGCGACGACGACCCTCGATCGGGTCGTGACGCAGCGCGATGCAATCATTAGGCAGACCGCCAACTACGCCGGTACCGACCTGGTCTGCTATCGAGCAACGCACCCACCGGCGCTGGCCGCCCGCCAGCAGGCGGTCTGGCAACCGCTGATCGACTGGGCCGTGTTGCGCTATGATGCGCCGCTCGTAGTCACCAGCGGGGTGATCCCGAAGAGCCAGTCGGCGGCGAGCCTTCGCGCCTTTGCCGCAGTCGTTGCCGAGCGCGACGATTTTGCGCTGACCGCGCTCCACGTGGCGACTGCCGCCTGCGGCTCTCTGGTGATCGGCTTCGCGCTGAGCGAGGGGCATCTCGATGCAGAAGGCGCTTTCGCCGCCTCGCAACTCGATGAAAGCTTTCAGATCGAGGCGTGGGGCGAAGACGCCGAACAGGCCGCACGCCGCGGCGCACTAGCCGCGGATATCCAAGCCGCGGCGCGATTCATATCGCTACTGCGCGCCTGAGTTCAACCTGATTTCAGGAGGTGGAACACGGAGCGGCAATGTTCGGTGAAGTCCCGCCTTACGATCGACCAGCCGCTTTCATTGAGCCGCTCCTCCCAGCGCTCCAGAGGGTACCCCTTGTATCCCACTTCCCACTGGTGTCCCCCGGCCGGTTCTGGTTGGAAATGCTTTCTCCAGAGGAATTTCTTCATCGAAAAATACTGCCTGAGCGTGCTGTTGTTTGCGTAGAGTTCGATAAAGACCTGGAATCCCATGTAAGGGACGGACACGATCAGGTATTTCGCCCCACTCTCGTGTAACGTAGCGAGGACGGAGCCGACGCGTCCCCATTCGATATGTTCGAGCGTTTCGCAGCAGAGGATCGCGTCATATCCGGCAATTTCGTCGGACCGCAGTTCGCATATGTCCTTTTCGAGATGAGGGACGTTCGGATAGGCGAATGATCGCGGCCCTCTGTCGAGTGTAGTTACATCGTAGCCGCTGTTGACGAGCAGGCTGGTGACGAGCCCGAGAGCCGGCCCGATTTCGAGCACGGTGCAGCAGTCGGTAGCCCCGATCAAATGGATTTGGGTCCACTGATGTATGATTCTTTTACGAGAGTAATAGGCTAACCACTGCGCTGTTCCCGGCTCTGGCACTCCCCGCTGACCCCTCACACGTTTAAGGGTTTCTCTGCCGTTTTTTCTGCCCGGAATTCGGCGAAGGCCTTGCTCGCCACCATCATCGCTTCGCGGATGATCGGCACTCCGACATAGCCCGACAGGTGCAGAAGGACTTCCGTCAATTCCTCTTCGGTCCAGCCTTGGCGCAGCGCCATGCGCAGATGGAGGCCCAGTTCGGGCTCGCGGCCGGTAGCGGCGTCCGAAACGACGCAGATCAGCGCACGGGTCTTCAGGTCGAGGCCCGGACGCGTCCATAGCACGCCGAACACCGTCTTGGTCGCCACTTCGATGAATTTCTTCATCACCGGGTCGCTGTAGATCTCGCGGGCCGAGCGCTCGACCGCCGCGTCGCCCATCAGCTGGCGCCGCATCGCCGCACCTTTTTTATGCAATTCGCTCTCGGCCATTCCGTCGTCCTCCTCCTCGGATTTGGCTGTCGCCAATGAAATCCAGAGCCGCGGCTCTGGCCTTGCCGGATCGTCGATGCTATCTGCCCCATTCATTGGTTGCGAGGCAACATGCAGAATATTCTCGACCGCTTGGAAGAGCAGCGGGAGGCGGCCCGGGCGGGCGGCGGGCTCCGCCGCGTCGAGGCCCAGCATCGCCGCGGCAAGCTGACTGCCCGCGAGCGGCTCGAATTGTTGCTCGACCCCGGTTCCTTCGAGGAATGGGATATGTTTGTCGAGCACCGCAGCCACGATTTCGGCATCGACGAGCACAAAATTCCGGGCGATGGCGTGGTCACCGGTTATGGCACCGTAAGCGGCCGGCTGGTTTTCGTGTTCAGCCAGGATTTCACCGTGTTCGGCGGCTCGCTCAGCGAAGCGCATGCCGAAAAGATCTGCAAGATCATGGACCAGGCGATGAATGTCGGCGCCCCGGTCATCGGGCTCAACGATTCAGGCGGGGCGCGCATACAGGACGGGGTCGCCTCGCTCGCCGGGTATGCCGAGGTTTTCGAACGCAATGTCTTGGCTTCGGGCGTGATACCGCAGATTTCGATGATCATGGGCCCATGCGCGGGCGGCGCCGTTTATTCGCCGGCGATGACCGACTTCATCTTCATGGTCAAGGACACGTCATACCTCTTCGTGACCGGGCCGGAGGTGGTCAAGACCGTCACCCACGAGACCGTGACACAGGAGGAATTGGGCGGCGCGTTGACCCATACGACGCGTTCGGGTGTCGCGGACCTCGCTTTCGCGAACGATGTCGAGGCGCTGACCGAATTGCGCCGGTTCATCGATTTTCTGCCGGCCTCGAACCGGGCGCAGCCGCCGTTGCGGCCGACCGCCGATCCTTCGGACCGGACCGAGCCGTCGCTCGACACGCTCGTACCGAGCAGCGCGAACAAGCCCTACGACATGAAGGAGCTGATCGAGAAGGTTGTCGACGACAGCGATTTCTTCGAGATCCAGGCTGATTTCGCGCGCAACATCCTGATCGGCTTCGCCCGGATGGAAGGCACGACGATCGGCATCGTTGCCAACCAGCCGATGGTGCTCGCCGGCTGTCTCGACATCGACAGCTCCCGAAAGGCGGCTCGGTTTGTGCGGTTCTGCGATTGCTTCAACATCCCGATCGTGACGTTTGTCGATGTGCCCGGGTTCCTGCCCGGAACGGCCCAGGAGCATGGCGGCATCATCAAGCACGGCGCGAAGCTGCTGTTCGCCTTCGCCGAAGCGACCGTGCCGAAGGTCACGTTGATCACCCGCAAGGCCTATGGCGGCGCCTACGACGTTATGAGCTCGAAGCATCTGCGGGGTGACATCAATTTCGCCTGGCCCTCGGCCGAGATCGCCGTGATGGGGCCGAAGGGAGCGGTCGAGATCATCTTCCGCGCCGACCTTGGAGACGAAACTGCGATCGAGGCGCGCACCGAGGAATATCGCGAGAAGTTCGCCAACCCGTTCGTTGCGGCGAGCCGCGGCTTTATCGACGATGTTCTCCTGCCGCGTGAAACCCGGCGGCGGCTGTGCCGCGCCCTCGCAATGCTGCGCGGCAAGCAGCTCGCCAATCCGCCGAAAAAACACGACAACATTCCCTTGTGAGAAGATTGCCGTTTACTTCGACCAGATTGCTTCGTCGCTGCGCTCCTCGCAATGACGGCTGCTTGTTCGCTGTCATTGCGAGCGCAGCGAAGCAATCTCGTGCTGCCGCTCGGACCTCATGTTCCGTAAAATCCTGATTGCCAATCGCGGCGAGATCGCTTGCCGCATTATCCGCACCGCGCATCGGATGGGAATCGCGACGGTGGCGGTTTATTCCGATGCCGATGCAGAAGCTCTGCATGTGCGGATGGCGGACGAAGCGATCCGCATCGGGCCGGCCCCCTCGGCCGAGAGCTACCTCGATATCGAGCGGATCGTCGAAGCATGCCGAGAGAGCGGCGCCGAGGCGGTCCACCCCGGCTACGGCTTTTTATCGGAGAACCCCGCTTTTGCCCGAGCGCTCGCGAAGGCCGCAGTGACCTTCATCGGACCGCCGGTGGAGGCGATCGCCGCGATGGGCGATAAGATCGAGTCGAAAAAGCTGGCGCGCGCCGCCGGGGTATCGAGCGTGCCCGGTTTCCTCGACATCGTTCCCGATGCCGACTCCGCCGTCACGATCGCCCGTGATATCGGCTATCCGGTGATGATCAAAGCTTCCGCCGGCGGCGGCGGCAAGGGGATGCGGATCGCCGCGAGCGATGCCGAGGTTCGAGACGGTTTTCGTTCGGCCGCGAACGAGGCGAAATCGAGCTTCGCCGATGACCGGATTTTTATCGAGAAATACATAGAAGAGCCGCGGCATATCGAGATCCAGGTGCTCGGCGACAGCCATGGCAACATCGTTTATCTCGGCGAGCGGGAATGTTCGATCCAGCGTCGCCATCAGAAGGTCATCGAGGAGGCGCCGAGCCCGTTTCTCGATCCCGAAACACGGGAAGCGATGGGCCGGCAAGCGGTCGCGCTGGCGCGAGCCGTCGATTACCGCTCGGCCGGGACGGTGGAGTTCATCGTCGACCAGCGGCGCAATTTCTATTTTCTCGAAATGAATACCCGACTCCAGGTCGAGCACCCGGTCACGGAGCTCGTGACCGGGCTCGATCTCGTCGAGCTGATGATAAGGGTGGCGGCCGGCGAGCCGCTCCCATTCACCCAGAAGGATGTGGAGCTCTCGGGCTGGGCCATAGAGGCGCGGGTCTATGCCGAGGACCCGGCACGCAATTTTCTGCCCTCGATCGGCCGCCTCGTGCGGTATCGGCCGCCGAGCGGGGAAGGCGTCCGCCTCGACGCGGGGGTCTTCGAAGGGGCCGAGATCGGTGTCTACTACGACCCGCTGATGGCCAAACTCATCGTCTCGGGTCCGGACCGAGACACCGCCATCGACCGGCTGTCCGGCGCTCTTGACGAGTTTTATGTCGCCGGGGTGCAGCACAATATCCCGTTTCTGGCAGCGGTCGCGGCGAAGCCGCGGTTTCGCGCCGGCACGCTCTCCACCAATTTCATTGCCGAGGAATTTCCCGGCGGGTTCGCTCCGCCATCCGGCTTTGTCGAAACCGACCGGGTGATCCTGCTCGCCGCCGCTTTGGCCAATCGCCGCCAGCGCGAGCGCGAGTGGGCGATCGACGGCAAGCTCGCCGGGACGCGGATCGACATTCCCGAGGATTACGCAATTCTGCTCGACGGCCGCCGATATCCGGTTGCCGTGCGAGGAGAAGGCGGCGCTTACCGGGTCGAAATCGAGGGCGAGAGCCGCGTCGCGACGACCGATTGGCAGCCCGGCCAGCCGCTGCTGCATGCCCGGGTCGAGCAACATGCCGCGACGGTGCAGATCGAACGTCTGCCGGGCGCGGCTTTCCGCCTAACGCACCGCGGCATCGTGCGCCGCGCCCAGGTGCTGTCGCCGCGGGCCGCCGAGCTGCTCGCGCTTATGCCGGAGAAGAAGGCGGCCGACACCTCGCGCCTGCTATTGTCGCCGATGCCGGGTCTGCTTTCCTCGATCGTCGTCGAGCAAGGCCAGGAGGTTAAGGCCGGTGAGCCGCTCGCCATCGTCGAAGCGATGAAGATGGAGAACGTGCTGCGCGCCGAGCGCGACGGCCGCGTCGCGCGTATCCGCGCCAACGAGGGCGACAATCTCTCCGTCGACCAGGTGATCCTCGAATTCGAGTGAGGGCTTGCCCGCTTTCAGGCCGCCCGGCGCTGGCCGTGAGTTGCTGCGAACAGCTTTCTCATCTCGCGGCTGAAGGCCGGGATGTCATCGGGCTTCCGGCTGGTTACCAGATTGCCGTCGACGACCGCTTCCTGATCGACCACTTCCGCCCCGGCGTTCCGCAGATCGGTTCTGATCGAGGGCCACGACGTCATGCGCCGGCCGCGCGCCTTGTCCGCCTCGATTATCATCCAGGGGCCATGACAGATCGCGGCGACCGGCTTGCCGGCGTCGAAGAAGGCCTTCACGAATTGGACCGCCGCAGGGATCACCCGCAATTTGTCCGGGTTGATCACGCCACCCGGCAACAGCAGCGCATCGAAATCTTGCGGGCGGGCGTCATCGAGCTTCAGATCGACCTGCAGCGACTGGCCCCAATCGGTGAAATTCCAACCGCGCACCTCGTCGCCCTTGGGAGAGACGACGCGTGTGTCGGCGCCCGCCTGGTCGAGCGCATTGCGCGGCTCGGTAAGTTCGACCTGTTCGAAGCCATCCGTGACGAGAATGGCGACCTTCATGCCTTGCAGAGTTTCGCCGGCCATGATTGCTCTATCCTTTCATCGGGGTCTGAGACGATGCGATAGGGTTAACCCCCTCGCATCTTTCGCCCTTGATGAACGTCAAGTGCCCGGCTTTTGACCCGAATGACCGTGCCAATCGAAACAGTACGGCTCCGCATCACCGGCAGGGTGCAGGGCGTGGGCTACCGCCTCTGGGCGCAGCGGACTGCAGAGCGCCTCGGGCTGCGAGGCTGGGTGCGGAACCGGTCGGACGGCAGCGTCGAGGCGCTGGTGACGGGCGCGCCGGAGGCCGTCGCGGCCATGATCGAGGCCGCTCGACAGGGTCCGGTCGGGGCCCGCGTCAGGGACGTGACCATCGCTCCGGATAGGGATGACGGCAGCGTTGGGTTTGTCGCCCGTCCGACCGAATAGCTACTCGAATAGCGACAGATCGATCGCGTCGCCCATCTTGTTGTAGCCGAGATCGCTCGGGTGCAGGTGGTCGCCACAATCATAGACCGGCAGCATGCTCGTCGGATGCTCCGGGTCGCGCAAGGCTCTGTCGAAGTCGATGACCGCATCGAAGGCGCCACCCTCGCGGACCCACTCGTTGACCGTCTGGCGCGTCTGCTCGCGTATCGGCGTCCACGCGCCGGGAAGGAAAGTTTCGTTCTCAAACGGCGTCAAGGTTGCGCCGAAGATCTTTATACCGGCTGTCCGGGCACGCACCGCGAGCTGTTTCAAACCCGCGATCATCTGGTCGGCGGTGATCTCTTCCTCCGGCTTGGCCCAGCGGTTGCGCAGATCATTGGTCCCCAGCATGACGATTACGTGCGTGACGCCGGGCTGCGCGATGACATCGCGATCGAACCGCCGCAGCCCGCTGTCGCCGCGAATGTCATGGAGAATGCGGTTGCCGCCGAGCCCCTGGTTCATGACCCCCATCGGCCGGCCGCCGCGGCCGGCCTGCAGGCGTCGGGAGAGCTGGTCGGGCCACCGGCAAAAAGCGTCCAGGGTCGAAATGTTGGCATCGGTCAACGAGTCGCCGAGCGCCACGACGGCGCCCGTGTCCGCCGAGGCCAGCACGTCGACGCCGCAGAGGAACAGCCACTCGTCAGAAAGCCGGCCGACCGGCATCACCGCCTCATTCGCGAAGTTTCCCGGCGGCGAGATGTAGTTGGTCTGGCGCGCATATCGGCTGGTGATCCCGAAGCTGAGCGGCAGGTCGCCCGGCAAATAGATGCTGACCGCGACATCCGCGAGCGGCGGCAAGTCGAACGCGAGTGGGTCGCTGACGACGAACGCGCCGGCTGCGATCGTCACCGAACTCGGCGCCTCCAAACGTCAACCTTTTATGCGTATCCGGTGCGACCGCAGGACCTTTGTCGCGCAATCCGAGCCATGCCGCGCCAACGAGCAGCGGGCGCCCTCCGTAGGCATTCGAGATCCGCACCCGTACCCGGTCGCCACCGATGCTGACACGCGGGTTCATCCGCAAGGTCTGGTTGCTGATGGCGCCGGCCTCGGCGGGCGCCGGCGCGGCGGTCCAAGTACCGACCCAATGCAGGTTGTCTGCCATCGCGGTATCCTTTCCTCCGTATTGAACTGAGTGCTGGGCGAAGCGTCCTATCGACGGGCGCCGATCATCGCACAACACCTTCGCCAGCGAGGGCAAAAAACCATGCGCCGGGTTGCAGAAGCACGTCCCGATCTCGCCACTTCGGCGCCCGAGGAAGCTATACGCCGGATCGGGCTCCCGCTCCTGTCGGTTTTGGCTTTTGTCGTCGGCATCGTTACCGGGCTCGGCGCGGTTTTGTTTCGCGACCTGATCGGGCTCGTTCACAACGTCTTGTTTCTCGGCCAGCTCGCGGTTCGCTATGACGCCAACGTCTTCACCCCGCCGAGCCCGTGGGGACCGTTGGTGATCCTGGTCCCGGTGATCGGGGCGGTGGCCGTCACCTTTCTCGTCACGAAATTCGCGCCCGAGGCCCGCGGGCATGGCGTCCCTGAAGTCATGGATGCGATCTATTACAATGGCGGGGTGATCCGACCCGTCGTCGCTGTCGTCAAATCGCTCGCCTCCGCGATCTCGATCGGCAGCGGCGCCGCGGTCGGCCGGGAAGGGCCGATCATCCAGATCGGCTCGGCGCTCGGCTCGACCCTGGGACAGATCATCCGCATGCCGCCGGGCCAGCGCATCACCCTGGTTGCTGCCGGCGCCGGCGCCGGCATTGCGGCGACGTTCAACACGCCCGATCGGCGGCGTCATGTTTGCGGTCGAGCTGATGATGCCGGAAGTCAGCGTCCGCACCTTCCTGCCGGTGGCGATCGCAACCGGAACGGCGACCTTCGTCGGCCGCTTGTTCTTTGGTCAGCAGCCGGCTTTTGTGGTGCCGCTGCCGCCGCTCGAGAATGCCGATCTCGGCGCCGCGCTGTTGCTGTTTCTCTACGCCTTTCTCGGGGTGATCACCGGGCTCGCCGCGACCGCTTTCATCCGCGGACTTCACTTCCTCGAGGATTTGTTCGATCAGATCGAGCAGCCCTACGCGAGACATATCCTTGGAATGCTGCTGGTCGGGATCCTGATCTATCTGCTGCAGCAAAGCTTCGGGCATTACTATGTCGAAGGCGTCGGCTACGCTACGGTGCAGGCGATCGTATTCGGCCAACTGACGGCCGCCGGCCTGCTGGCGCTGCTCTTTCTGTGCAAGCTGTTCGCGACGTCGGTCAGCCTCGGCTCCGGCGCGTCGGGCGGCATCTTTTCGCCCTCGCTCTATATGGGGGCGACGATCGGCGGCGCTTTTGCTTCGGCTCTGACCGCCATTCACATGCCGCTCGACCTCAATGTGCCGGCCTTCGCGATGGTCGGCATGGGCGCGATGGTCGGCGGCGGCACCGGCGCGGCAATGACCGCGGTCACGATGATTTTCGAGATGACGCGCGACTACAACATCGTGCTGCCGATGATCCTGGCCGTGGCGTTCAGCCTCGGCGTGCGGCGCCTGCTGTCGCCGGAGAACATCTACACCTTGAAGCTCGCGCGCCGCGGCCATTTGGTCCCAAAGGCGCTGCACGCCAATATGTTTCTCGTCCGCCGCGCGTCGGAGGTCATGGAAACCGACGTGCTCGTCCTGCCGGCCGAAACCGCATTCGACGACTTCCTCAGCCGGCCCGATCACGGCGGCCGCATGCGCCACGTCATTGTCTCCCGAAACAACCGCATAGTCGGCGTCGTTCGCGTCAACACCGGGTTGCGCCGCGGCCTCGAAGGCGTCCATACCGGCATCACCTTGGGAGACGTTGCCCGCCCGAATTTCACGATCGTACGCGAAGATGATGTCGCTTTTGAGGTCATCCAGCGGATCTGGCGCAAGCGTGCCGTGATGGCCGTCGTCGTGCGCGGCGGCGGCGTGCCGCGACCACAGAACATTGCCGGCGTGATCACCAAGGAGCACGTCGCCGACTCGGTGGCGAGCAGCGTTCAGATCTACCCGAGCTAGCGCGGTATTTCCAGTGCGCAAACCCACTCATGAGGGCTATGGCAGCTTGCTCATTCTGGCGCTTCTGGCGCCGATCGTGGGGGCCGCTTCGGGGCTGATCGGAGCCGTCTTTCGGCTGGCGCTCGGGGAAGCCGATCGGCTCCGGGAAGTCGCCATCATCTGGGCTCACGGCTGGAATATTCGCGGGTTCCTATTCGTCATCGCGGCGGCCTGTGCGGCAGCCGTCGCATTTGCCGCCTGGCTTGTCCGGCGGTTTTCGCCTTACGCTTCGGGCAGCGGCATCCCGCAGGTCGAGGCAATACTGCAAGACAAGCTGCCGCCGACACCCCCTCGTCTGCTGCTCGTGAAGTTCTTTGGCGGGCTGTCGGCGATCGGCGGCGGGCTGGCGCTCGGACGGGAAGGCCCGAGCGTACAAATGGGCGCAGCTGTTGCTCACATCGTCGCAAAAGTCTCCGGCCGCAACTGGCTCGACTGCAAGGTGCTCATCGCGGCGGGCGCCGGCGCCGGTCTCGCCACCGCCTTCAACGCGCCCATCGCCGGCGCGGTCTTCGTGCTCGAGGAGTTGGTGCGGCGGTTCGATACGCGCATCGCGATCGCCGCGCTGGGCGCCTCCGCTGCGGCGATCGCCGTCGCGCGCGTCTTCCTAGGCGCCGCTCCCGACTTTCACGGTCGAGCCGCTGGCTTATGTCGGAGTTGCAGGTCTGGCCGCTATTCGTCGGGCTGGGCGCAATCGCCGGGCTGGCGGCCAACCTCTACAACGGCGCGCTTCTCGGAACCCTTGCGGCCATGGATCGGCTCGGCCGCTGGCCGATAGAATTTCGTGCGGCCGTCATCGGCGCAGCGGTCGGGGCGCTCGGCTTTTTCGCGCCGGCGCTGATCGGCGGCGGCGACGACATCACGCAGCGCTCCCTCTCAGGCGGAGCGGCGCTGGCCGTGCTTCCATTGATTTTCCTACTGCGGTTTGGGCTCGGCGCAGTGTCTTACGCGGCGCCGGTGCCGGGGGGTCTGTTTGCCCCGCTTCTCGCGCTGGGAGCGCAGCTCGGACTGTTCTGCGGCGTCCTCTGCCGATTGGCGCTCCCGGATGCGGGCCTCGACCCGACCGTTTTCGCCGTCGTCGGCATGGCGGCGTTCTTCACCGGGGTGGTGCAGGCCCCCGTTACCGGCATCGTGCTGGTCATCGAGATGACCGCCAGCTTCACGATGCTTTTGCCGATGATCGCGGCCTGCTTTGCGGCAATGCTGGTGCCCAACCTGTTGCGCGGCGCCCCGATCTACGATTCGCTGCGCGAGCGGCTACTTCGATTGCAGCAGTCCGAACCAGCTCCGGCCGCTACTCGAACGGGAGATGCACGAGCAGAAAATACCCGTTGATCATCAATAGCGTGCCGGCAATGGCGAGGATCCCGCTCAAATGGACGAGTGGGCGCGAGGCGGCGACGATGCTGACCGAGCCCAGCACGATCGCGATCTGGAACAGCGCCTCGGCGAAGTCGAAATTCGGGTCCCGCTCCGCGGCGTGGTCGCGCTTGGCCTCGAATTCCTTGGCCTTGGCGAGCAGCTCTTTCTTGCCGTCGCCGGTCGACGGATCGCTCTCGTAGCGGTCGACCCTTTCGCGATAGCGTTTGATCCTGTCTTCGATCTTGGTCCTGGCTGCCTCGGGCATATCGGGCAGCGCGAGGAGTTCCGAGTTCGAGCTGCTCGGCGGTCAGCTGATACACGGTCTGGCGGATATTTTTCGCCTGATAGTACCCGTAGGTGTCGGAAGCCTGGATATTGGCGCTGAGCATCGTCTTTGTCGCATTCGAGCCACCGAGAGCGGTGATCGCCAGCAGCATCGCAACGATGCCGAGATAGATGCCGGTGAACTTGCGGAAGGTGGCGTCGGCCGCGGCGCTGTGTACCTCGTGTTCCTCCCCGTGGATCTTCTCGGCGATCTCGGTCGCTTCCACCGTCCCCTCCGTCTCGTCAAGGGCTCAATGCCGTCTTGTATGCCCGGACGGCTTCGGCAAAGCCCATGACCAGGGCGTCGGCGGTCAGCTCGTGGCCGATCGAAGCCTCGGCGACCGCCGGCAATGCCGCGATCAGGGGAGGCAGGTTTTCGAGGTTCAAATCGTGGCCGATGTTGACGACGAGGCCGAGTTCGGCGGCGCGCGCGGCAGTTGCGGCGCAGGCCTGCAGCAATGCCGCATGGTCGCCCTGGCGGAAGGCGGCGGCGTACGAACCGGTGTAGATCTCGATACCGTCGGCTCCGATGTTGTGCACCGGTGCGACCGCAGCGGGGTCCGGATCGATGAACAGGATGACGCGGCAGCCGAGCGGCTTGAGCTCGCTGAGCGCGGCGTCGACAAGACGATGCTGCGCGGCATCGAGCTTCCACCCCTCCTCCGAGGTGAAGGCTTCGGGGCTGTCGGGCACCAAGGTGCACTGCTCCGGCCTCACCTCGGCGACGATGTCGAGAAAGCGGCGGTCGGGATAGCCTTCGAGGTTGAGCTCGAAAGCCGGACGCCACGGCCGCATCAGCTCGGCGAGCCCGAACACGTCGCCGCGGCGGATGTGGCGCTCGTCCGGGCGCGGGTGCGCGGTCAGCCCGTCGGCCCCGGCCCCATGCGCGATCCGGCCAAAGCGCAGCACGTCCGGCACGCCGGTTCGCCGCGAGTTGCGCAACAGCGCGATCTTGTTGAGATTGACGCTGAGCCGGGCCATGTCGGCTATTCCGCTGCGGCGAGCCCTGCGATCCCCCTCACGATCCGCCGCGGTCTCGAAGAACCGCCTGCCGGTGGCGCGCTGGTTCTCGTAGATCGAGCCCTGGTGTTCGGCGGGGGGCAGTGGCAAGCGGACCGGAACCGGGGCGAGGCGCGGCGCTAGGGTGGGCTCGCCGGCGAGCAACAGCTCGTCGAACTTCTCGATGCCGCCAGCGAAGCCGAGCAATGGCCAGGCATCGGCGGCCCGGTATTGGAACAACAGAAACCGCCGCTCGTTGCCGGAAAAATTGGTCGCCGAGCCGTGCACTGCGCGTACATGATGCACCGTGATCGAGCCGGCCTTGCCGAGGCACGGCACCGCCGGCGACAAGTCGAGACCACAGGCATCCGGGTCGAGCGCGCCGCAGAACCGCCCGTCCGGCCCGTGATGGTCGTAGACCGGGCCGAGATGGCTGCCGGGGATCACCATCATCGGGCCGTTCTCGCTGTCGCAGTCGTCGAGCATGATGCCGACCGCGGCGAGATCGTCGTTGGTGTGCGGATAGAACGCCCAGTCCTGGTGCCATTCGACCGGCGCGCCATACCCGGCCGACTTCATGTTGAGCTTGCCGGTGTCGAAGCGCACGGTGCCCCACAGATCCTTCAGCACTTCGACGATCTTCGGATGCCGCGCAGCGCGGGCATATTCCGGATGATGGAGATGCGGCGTCTTGATGCGCCGCACCCGCGGCTCGGCCGCCGAGTGCGAATCTTCGAGGTCGTAAACGTCGTCATTGGCGGCGACGGAGCGCGCGTCGCGCACGAACTCCTCGGTGACGCCGCGCAATGCCTCGACCTCGTCCCGCGTAAGGATGTCGGGCAGCACGATGAACCCGTCGCGGCGGTAGATGGCGAGATCGGCAGGCGACAGCATGACTCCTCCTGAAACCCGGGTGGCGTAAGCGAATTGCTGAGCCCCGAGGACCGGATTGTCAACCCGCGGCGGCGGCAAGTCATTAAAGTTGATTTGGGCAAGGACTGTGTGCTTAAACGGTTGGCGGGGAGTTCGATCAGGGGATGCCTATGCCTACCGGGAGACGCTTGGCCGAACGGCCGGCGAGGTCTGTGTGGATGTTTGTCGCCAGCTTTGCGGTCTGGGTATCAACGGCGCACGCGACGGACTTTTGCATGACGGATCCTCGCGTCGAGGCCGTAGATTTGTCTGCCCCGGTGACCCAGAGCTTTTTGGACCAGATCAAGGCGATCGGCATCAAGACGATCATCCGCTACTACGACCATGAAGACGAAACGCTCCCCGGGAAAACCCTGAGGCGTGGAGAACGCGATGCCATCCTAATGAATGGCCTGAAGATGGGCGTCGTCTTTCAGCACAGGAACAATAAATTCACCTCGTTCACCGCACTGCGCGGCCGCCAGGACGCAGAGCGGAGTCTCGATGCTCGCCGCGGAGAATTCGCAACCGAGAGGCAGTGCAATATATTTCGGCGTGGATGGGGCGTGGAACAGGCCCTATGAATTGGCCAATATCGGGGCCTATTTCCAGGAAGTGAACGCGACACTGGCGGGGAGCGGCTACCGCGTTGGCGTCTACGGCAGCGGGTTGGTCTGCAATGCGTTGCTGGCCAATGGCCTGGCCGAGCTGTGCTGGCTGGCCGCGCCGACCTCGTGGCCCGACTTCAGCGCCTGGTACCAGACCAAAAGGTGGAAACTGGTTCAGCTTCCCACCACGCAGTGCGCCGGCCGCAGCGTCGATTTCAATCTCGCCAATGGCCCCGAAGCGGAATACGGCCAGTTCGGGAGATGACGGACGGCGCTGGCTGATATCGCTGATAATTGCAGCGTTTTACAGCCAGGACAGCGACACAATCCGCAGAAATCTGCGCCCCTTGCCGGCCGCGGCGAAAGAATAACAGCCTGTAACAGCCAGCATAACTGCCAGACATCAGCGATCACAGCTGGCGATATCCGATATCCGATCCGGGCGTTCGCAGCCCTCGATCTTGAGGGGCCGGCTGCCACCAGGCTCCGCTGTCCTTCATCCTCACGACGCTAAGATTACCATGCCATTATGGCGGTTCTCTGACGTCGTGCATCAATTGCTGCGGAAGAGGTCCTGCGGAATGCCCGCCGCGGCGAACACGTAGTCGCGCGAGGCCTCGAGCTGCTTGTGCAGATGCGGCAGATCGACGTCGAGCAGCTGCCCCTTCCACTTGCGCACTTTGCCGGCGACGATCACGGTCTCGACGTTGGTGCGGTCCATCAGCGAGACCACCGCGCCCGGCACCTGGTTGAGCGGCGCCACATTGATCCGGGTGGCGTCGAGGATGATGATGTCGGCCTCCTTGCCCGGTGTGAGCGAGCCGGTCTTGCTGTCGAGCCGCAGGGCTTTGGCACCGTTGATGGTGGCGATAGCGCAAGCACGTCGCGTGTCGTTAGCGGGTCGATGTGCCGGTCGGCGGCATCGGCCACGGATTGCCTGCCGCCGTGGTGGAAGTCCACCAATCGACTTCGTTTGGCGAAATCCCTGATCGAGGATCATCTGGTTCACGAGCGAGCGCTGCAGATTCATGCAAGAGCGCATCTGGGTGAAGAAGTCCGCCGTCAACGTGCACTCGACATCGACGCTCAGGGACGGCTCCATGCCCAGGCTTTGCAGCTTGAGGATGGGCGGCATGCCGTGCCGCATATTCATTTCGATCGGGACGGCAAGCGAGACCTGCGCGCCGACGTCGTGTACCTTTTGCCACCCAGGTCGGACATCCCGGTCATGTGGATGAACAGGTTGTCGGGCCCGAGCCCGATGTCTGCGAGCTGCCACCTTGGCCGATGGCGAGCTGGTCCAGGATTGGACGTATCCCGAACGGTGAGAGGATGTGCGCCGCAATCTGCAGACCGAGTTGGCGTCCGATCTTCCAGGACTGTTCGTAGATCGCATCCCCAAGATAGACCTCGCCGCCCATGATCATCGTGACGAGCTGGTCGGTCGAGGAGAAGTACTGCTGTTTGATGCGGAACGCGTCCTGGGGATACGCATATTTGGGGCCGTTGTTTCCCGCGCCTTCGAAATAGCCGAAGGCGGAACGGCGTCCCGAATCGAACAGCGCTTGGATGGCGGCGTCCGAGTGCTTGGGCGTGTGGTGGATTTGCGAGACGTCGTGCACGGTGGTGACGCCGTCGTCGAGTTGGCTGAACGCACCGAACAGCTCGTTGATGTACACGTCCTGCGGCCGGTACACCGGGGCGAAGGTCAGAAGAATGTATTCGTAGTAAGTCGATGTCCCCGCCCGGCGTGCCCGAGCCGTCGTTGATCAGCACGCCATCGGCCAGAAAACTGCGCAGCACCGTCTCGAACTGGTGATGGTGCGTATCGATGAAGCCGGGCATGACGATGCGGCCGGTTGCGTCGATCTCCGTCGCGCCGCCCGCATGCAGGTTCGGCCCAACGCCGAGGATCTTCTTGCCCTCGACCAGCACGTCGGCCTGGACGAAGTCGCCAACCTGCGGGTCCAGCGACATGACCGAACCGCCGCGAATAATGTAGCGCCGGCCCCGCCGGCCGCTGTCCATCGGCGGATCGTCTGCCGCGGCGGGGCGCACCGCGAACAGATTCAGCCCCGCAGCGGCGACGCCAGCCGCCGCCACACTCTTCAGAAAATTGCGCCGCGAGCCGAAATGGTTCTGCGGCTGTCCCGCATCGCACAATTTGCACATGCCGACGTTTCCCCCTGAAAGCGATTTGAGACAAAGTCGCTCTTTTGGGCATTTACGGCAACGATAATCGCCGCGAGGGAGAGAGAAGGCATCCCATGCTGAGGACGGGTAGCGAGCATCTTGAGCGGCTGCAGGACGGGCGCACCATTTGTGAGAAATCTCGGCCGCGCCACCTATACCGTTGGGCGCAATCGAACGTGTCGGTGGCCCGTAAGGTGTCCGGTTTTGTGGCACACTATAAGGCGATGATCTCAGACCCTGCGAGCTTGAACCGATAACGCCCGTTGCACCAACCTTCATCGGCCCGAACCGGAATTGGAACATCGGCGTGGCTGCTGATGAAGATAATCGGGAGGGGGGCCTCTGGGTCGAACAAGTGCAGGGTCACACCGGTTTACCGCATTTTACGAAAGTTAACTGGGTCCAAATTTGCCGTTTGTCCTAACCTTATGGTGCGTCTCCTGCCTTCTTCTGATGGAAGGGGCCCAATCGTGGCAAAAACGGTAGCTGATCAGTTCGCGGAAATCCTCGCCGCAGCAGGTGTCAAGCGGATCTATGGCATCGTCGGTGACAGTCTCAATGGGCTGACCGACTCGCTCCGCCGCCAGGGCAAGATCGAATGGGTGCATGTCCGGCACGAGGAAGTGGCGGCTTTCGCGGCGGGCGCCGAAGCGCATCTGACCGGCGAGCTCGCGGTCTGCGCCGGCAGCTGCGGACCGGGCAATCTGCACCTGATCAACGGCCTGTTCGATTGCCACCGATCGCGGGTCCCGGTGCTCGCCATTGCGGCGCAGATCCCGTCGGCAGAAATCGGCGCCGGCTATTTTCAGGAGACGCATCCGCAAACGCTGTTCAGGGAGTGCAGCCATTATTGCGAACTGATCTCCGGCGCCAACCAGATGCCGCATGCGCTAGAGGTCGCGATCCGCGAAGCGGTCGGCAAGAGCGGCGTATCGGTCGTGGTGATTCCCGGCGATGTCGCGCTGCAGCCCGCATCCGATGCTTCGCCGGTCAAGGTCGCAGGGTTGCTGCCGGCTGCGCCGGTGGTGACCCCCGCGAAGAAAAACCTCGATCGCCTCGCGGCGCTGCTCAATGGTGAGGGCTCGGTCACGATACTGGCGGGGTCGGGATGTGTGGGTGCGCACAATGAGCTTTTGGCATTGGGCGAGCGTCTCAAGGCGCCGCTGGTGCATACGATGCGCGGCAAGGAGCATGTCGAGTGGGAGAACCCTTACGACGTTGGCATGACTGGGCTGATCGGCTTCGCATCCGGCTATTACGCGATGCTCGACTGCGATGTCCTGCTGATGCTCGGAACCGACTTTCCCTATCGGCAATTCTACCCGCAGGGATCAAGCGTACGGATTGCGCAGGTCGATATCCGGGCAGAGCAAATCGGGCGGCGCGCTGCCGTCGACCTCGCGGTGGTCGGTGACGTCCGGGCAACGATCGAAGGGCTGCTGCCGCTACTTGATCAGAAACGTGATGGGACGCATCTTGCGCAAGCGCGGGAGCACTATGCCAAGGCGCGCAAGGGGCTCGACGAACTGGCCGTCGGCACTTCGGGCAAACGGCCGATCCACCCGCAGCAGATCGCCAAAGCAATCAGCGACTACGCCGCGAAGGACGCCGTCTTTACCTGTGATGTCGGTCTGCCGACGGTATGGGCCGCACGGTATCTCGCGATGAACGGCAGCCGGCGGCTTATTGGGTCGTTCTGGCACGGTTCGATGGCCAATGCGATGGCCCAGGCAATCGGCGCTCAGGCTGCATTTCCTGGACGGCAGGTGATTTCGCTGTCGGGCGATGGCGGTTTCGCGATGCTGATGGGCGACTTTCTCAGTCTTGTGCAGCTGCGCCTGCCGGTGAAGGTCGTCGTGTTCAACAATGGTGCGCTCGGCTTCATCGAGCTGGAGCAGAAATCCACCGGTTTTCTCCCATTTGGCACCGAGTTCAACAACCCGAACTTTGCTGCCATGGCCGAAGCCGTCGGGGTGCGCGGGATCAGGATCGAGGACCCGGGCGAGGTCGAGGCCGCCATTGCAGCGGCACTGGCCAATGACGGGCCGGTCCTGGTCGATGCGGTCGTGAACCGCACCGAACTTGCGATGCCCCCCGCGGTCACGCTGGAGATGGCGAAGGGGTTCACCCTTTACATGGTGAAGGCGGTGATGAGCGGCCGCGGCGACGAACTGATCGATCTCGCGCGCACGAACCTGTGGCGCTAGGAACCTGTTCGAGTGCAACCGATAAGGTGTCCGCGCGGGGCTCAAAACAGAATACCTGCCTCAATGGTGACGCGGGTCTGTGAGTTGTTCGTCCCGCTTGGTCCGAGTCCCAGACCGGTGGTAACGTTGTTGGCTCTAACCCACGCGAAGCCGCCACGGAGAAAGAAATAGCGGTATTGATAGGCCGGCGTCACTGTAACCGCACCTGCCGGGACCGTAGAGCAGATTGTTGCTGCCGGTCGTACCGATATACTCGAGCCGCGCGCCTAGGAAAAACCCTCCGCCGAGAGAGTAATCGGCGAGCACTGACCCACCAAAGCTTGAGGCACTTGACGTTATTCTGATACTGGTATTGGTCGGTACGTGTGTAGCCGAAAAATAGGGCTGAATGATCCATGGGCCGGATTAGTAAGTGTAAATCAGATTATAGATTTCCGAATTGTTTTGCAGGAGAGGGGTCCTCACCGTCGCAATATTGGTTCTCCCGGCATTGCCGCCAGCGACAAACGTCAACGAGCTGGAACTGTTCAAGGTGTAGGTGGCGGCGCCGGTGATCCAATTGTAAACTCCGGAATCAAAGCCATCGTTAAACGAGAGCGACAAGGCGAGCGGGCCGATCTTATAGTCGGCCTGGTCGCCCTTGCTAAACGCCGGCAATTGAGTCACCACGATGCCGCGCTCAGGGTTGATGTTCTGAAACGAAAAGGGATACTCGGCGCCGATCAGAGTTTGAAGCTGCCCCCCCGGAATGAGAAATTGTCGCTCGGCGCGATTTTGAGGTATCCCGTCGGGAACCATCCAAACAAATTTCCGTCCGGTGAATTGGTGCCAAAGGTTGCCTGAGCAGTCGATACGTTGCGGGATCCCAATACCCAGATAGAATAGGCACCGGGCTGCGCATAAAACTGAATCAGGCCATCGGGCTTCTAGATAAACAACTGACCATTCGACAGGTCCGGTTGCCAAGCGCGGTTGCCGGGGAACCGATTGTTCTGCCATTGCACAATACCGGCACCGATACCGTCCACATATATGTCGCCGAGTGGTCCTAACGTATATTTGGGCGACGGCTGCGGGATCACGAACGGGCCGGTGATCGACGGCCCGATTAGTGGAGAGGCCGGCTCGGCCGCTTGTTCGGCAGCCTGCTGTTCACTGTATGGCTGCGTTGTGGCTTCACCAGCCCCAGCGGAAGCGCCACCCAATAAAAGGCAACGCCCAGGAACAGGCGTACCCAACAGAAGTCCAACGTTGAGTTTCTTCACTGGATTAGGACCGAGCCGCCATCGTAGAGCCGCCCGGAATGCGTTCCTCATCGTCTTCGCCATGGCGATGGCGCCTCCTTGTGCCAGCTCGACTTCGTCGGGCTAAAACGGAGTCTCACCGGCTGAATTCCACGAGCCAATTTAACGCGACATAACGTCAGCGCCCGGAGAATACAATTTCCAGCTGCTGGTGAAGCTCGGCGGGAATTGTAAGTGGACGCCGGTGAAAATCTGGAAATTTGGCGCGCCCGTCCCGGAGCGATACACGGATGGTTGAGCCTCAGCATAGACATTCAGCGTGTAGCCCCCACCCAGATGGATCACCTTTCCGGCGCCGAGCCCGACAGGGATGCTTGTCGTGTGGGTGCTGGTGTCGAAACGCATGATGGCCGTCGAGCGCAGATACCATCCGTCATGGAGATTGTAGAATACGGTCGGCTGCACGGTGGTCAGCTGAGTGCTGGCCCCGGACACCGTGCGCTGATAGGTCGGCAACACCCCCAGAAGACCCCAACCTTGGGGCGCGAGGATGACGCCTGCAGCACCGGCCTGCAGGCTGTTTGTGCCGAAATTGGTGTTGGTGTTTGTCGGAACCGCAATGAGCGGTCCAATGCCGAAGGTGATTGGCTCGTGTTCGTAGAGGCCAATGTCACGCGTGAAAAGAGTTAGGTTGTAGATTTGTGTGTCGCCGAGCCCAGTACGCGGTCCAGTTTTCGCCGTCGGGTTTGTGACGACCGGAGGGTCGATGTGGAAGATCTGCTGAACGCTGTTGATCTGGAAGGGGATCAAAATCCGACCTTCACCATTCTCGGCATCGCCGCTCAAATTGTTCAGGGACGGCGCGTAGAAATTCCAGTATTCCACAGTAAGTTTCGGCTCGATGGGATTGTTAGCCGAGTTGGCATCCTTCCTCTCGGCGTCGAAGCTGGCCTGCGCCCCGTCGGACCTCGTAGCATCATCTGCCGCGTCCGCGACTGTAGTGGGAGTCAGACATAACAAAGCTAAAGCCGTGTTGAAAAGCCGCATAGCGTCTCTCCACTGCTGTAGCGAACTCATCTTGGGCTATTCTCCCACGTTTTCGCAGCATCGACATAGTTGCAATCTGTTAGGGGTTATCAGATGCCTGCCCGACAAAAGACAGTGCGGCGTGCTCCGAGGCAGGCGTCTGATAAGCCTCAGGGGAGGAAACCGCGGGCCGGTATGGGTACAGCGGTGCCGCGCGCTGGAGCAATGGGAATTTGAAAGCCGCGGCTGGTCGTCGATGACGTGGGCCGTGGACCACCGGACTGCGTCCGCTGCGGGATGTCGTCGTATCGTCGCCGAGATGGGCGGCAATGGCGACCATTACGTTGCCGCCGGAGCCGAACGTTCATCCGCCCGCGGGTGGGAACACCATTCTGAGGCTGACCGACGTGGATGGGCGCAGCTTCAGCCTGAAACTGGCCGGTGTAGCCGAGAACTCCTGAGTTCCGCGCGCTTTCAACGCGCATGACAGAAATTCACAACTCTTAATTTCTCGCGACAGCGAGACCCTCCCATTTTCTCAGCACCCGACGCGAGGAGAGGGACAGCAATGTCCTCGCCATGCGATTCGAGTTTGGCTGCCGCAGGCGCCGCGATTTTTGCCAACCACGAGAACGAGCACGGGGAAACATGTCATGGGCACCACCACAACAGATGATCGGCGAGGTCCCCCTGTTGAGCTACACCGATATGCGATGTGAGTTTGGGAGAAAGTCTTGGCACTAGACGATTATGCCGCGAACCGGACCGGACTGCTGCTCGTCAATCCCTATAATGACTTGCTCGGCGATGGAGGCAAGCTGTGGCCCCAAGTCAAGGAGGTCGCCGAATCCGTGGATTTGCTGACGCATCTGGGCGCGCTCGTCGAGGCCGCCCGCCGCGCAGGCATCGTGGTGTTCTACGTCCCGCACCGACGGTGGCGCGAGGGTAATTATGATGGATGGCGTCATCCTGGCCCGTGGCAGACCCTGATCGATCGCGACGCCATCTTCGGGGAGGGCATGTGGGGCGGCGAGTGGCATCCGGAACTCATACCCCAGCCGGGCGACGTCGTGATCGAGCAACATTGGGGCCAGAATGGATTTGCCAATACCGACCTCGATTTCCAGCTCAAGCAACGCGGCATCGAACAGATCATCGTGGTAGGAATGCTGGCCAATACCTGCGTCGAGGCCACCGCCCGCTGCGGCGCAGAACTCGGCTATCACGTGACATTAGTGCGGGATGCCACAGCGGCATTCAGCCCCGAGGCGATGCATGCTGCGCACGAAATCAACGGGCCCACCTTTGCGCACGCGATCTCTGACGGCTGATGCTGTGATTGCCGCTCTGGTCAAAGCGTAAAGCCGCGGCCAGCCTGGTCTCTGTCTATGCTAATTCCTCCAGCAGGCTCTTCGCCGCTTGCAGGTCTGCCGTTGCGAAACCTTCGCTGAAGCGGGCGTAAACCGAGGTCAGCAGCGCGCGCGCCTCCTTAACGCGATGTTGGTCTCTCCAAAGCCGCGCGAGACTTGAGGCCGTTCGCAGTTCCCAGGATAAAGCTCCCTGCCGACGCGCCCAGTCGAGCGCCTGCCGGAAGTGATCCTCGGCCGTTGACGCGGCTACGGGCGCGCCCTGCAACAGCAAACGCTCGCCCTTGATGCGCAGCAATTCGGCAATTACCCAGCGTCCTTCCCCGGTGCGCTCGGAGCGAACGATCGCCTCATCGATCGCGGCGAGCCCGTCGGCGATCTGCCCGGCCCGGCCCCAGGCCTCTGCCATATGGAACGTAAAGAGCCGCCGGGCGGACCCGGCCGCGCCTGGTTCGTCGAGGCCGGCGCGCAGCAGCCGTAGTCCGAGGCTGAGATCGCCGCGCTGGATGGCGAGCACTCCCTGATGGCCGAGGCCGAAAGCGCGCCAGCGCGCCAGCGCATGTCTTGTCGAATGGTCGAGTAGCATTTCCACGTAATGTTCCGCCGCGGCCAGATCGCCGACCCACAGCGCGATCGGGCATGCCGCCAGGGCGAGAGCGAGACCCAGCGAGAGTGTGTGATTGGCCGCGCGCGCGTCCGCGATACTGGTTTCGGCGGTCCGCATTGCCTGATCCGGCAATCCCTGCAGCCACAGGATCCGGGCAAGGTAGGCCCGCGCCGCCACCCACGGGTCGACCTGAAAGCGAACGAATTGCCACTTCCGGGCGGGAGCGACATCGTGGGCGAGCACGCGCTCGATGTGGCGCCGCGCGCTGAGCAAATCGCCCAGGTGATGCTGCGACGTACCGATCATTCGCTCGCCGATCAGGCGATCGTTCGGGTCGGACCGGCTCGCCGCCAGAGTATAGAACCGTTGAGCCAGGGTCAGAGCGACGCGATGCTGGCCGCCGATGATGCAAAAGGACCACAGGCCCCAGAGCGAGCGCAACTGATACTCGGCGTCACCGAGGCTCTCCGCAATCTCGAGAGCCTTTGTCCCAGCCGCGTCGATCTCGGAAACGGCATCTCTGGTATACATCGGCGATGCCGCAAGCGCGGCGTGGAGCTGCATCTCACGGCGCTGGTCCCGGCCCGATCCGGCCGCGATAGCGGCGAGAGCCTGCGCGACCCGGCCGCCGCACTCCTCCATTAGTGACAAATGCATCCACAAGGGAACCGCGGCGGCAGTCAATGCCACCCCGATCGATGCATCGCCGCCCGGCGAAAACGCCCAGTCGAGCGCCGCGCGCAAATTGTCGATCTGGCGCCCGTAATCGCCCAGCCATGCGGCTGTGGGCCGCGTCTCCCATTCGGTTTCGGCCCGCTCGAAGAGATCGCGATAATACTCTGCGTGAAGCGCTCTGACCGCGCGCGATCTCGCCGCTCTGGCTCAGCTTTTCCAGAGCGTAGGCACGCGTCGTGTCGAGCAGGCGGTGATAAGTCACGTCGCTGCTGATGTCGGTCGAAATCAGCGATTTTGCCGCGAGGTTCGCGATCGCTTCGAAAACATCGGCGCTGCCGATGCGGTCGTCGGTGGCAACCGCAGCCGCTGCATCGATGGTGAAATCGCCCTGAAACACGGCAAGATGCCGCAGAATGAGCTGCTCGGTTTCCGGTAGCAGCTCGTAGCTCCAATCGATTGCCGCGCGCAGAGTCTGATGGCGCGGTAGCGCGGTGCGGCGGCCGCTTGTCAAGACAGCGAAGCGATCGTCGAGCCGCGCGGCGAGGCCCTTGACGCCGAACACGTCGACGCGCGCGGCCGCCAATTCGAGCGCGAGCGGCATCCCGTCGAGCCTGTGACAAATCTCGATGACCGGAGCGATATCGGCGCCGTCCAGGGCAAAACCATCCGTGATCGCCCGGGCGCGGTCGTTGAACAGTTGGACGGCAGAATACTGCAGCGCCCTCTCGGGTGTCAGATCATCGGAGCGTGGCGGCAGCTCCAGTGACGGGAGGCGGTGCAGCCATTCGCCCTCGGCCCGCAACGGCTCCCGGCTGGTGGCGAGAATGGAGACACGCGCCGCTGCTTTGAGGATCGCCTCGGCGATTGCCGCCACCGCGCCGATCACGTGCTCGCAGCTGTCGAGCACGATCAGCGCACGCTTGTCCCGGAGCCATCCGGCCAATCCCGATATCGGGTTGGCGCCCGGCAGCGAGATTCCGAGCACGGTGCTGAGGGCACTCGCTACCAGGTCCGGATCGGGCAGTGAGGCCAGCCCGACGAACCAGGCGCCGTCGTCGTAGGACGCGCTCAGCCTCTCGGCGACGGCGAGGGCGACCGTGGTTTTACCGATCCCACCCGGACCGACGATGGTCAGAAAACGGCGGTGGGTCAGCTGTGCCGCCAAAGCCGCGATGATGTCGTCGCGGCCGACGATGCGGGTGAGCAGGACCGGCAAATTGCCGCCCACGACGGCTCTGTCCGGCGGTGCGGTTGCTGGCTGTTGCTGTTCGCGCGTCACCGGCGCGACAAAGCTGTAGCCCCGGCCCGAAATGTTGGCGATATACCGGTTTCCCGCGCGGCCATCACCAAGTGCCTTGCGTAGCGCGGCGACGTGGGCTCGCAGGGCCCCCTCGTCGACGACTGTATCGGGCCAGGCGCGAGCGATCAGCTGATCCTTGTGGATCGTCTCGCCGGCGCGCTCAACGAGCGTGACCAGAATGTCCAAAGCTCGGCTGCCGAGGCGCAGCGGTTCCCCGTCCTCAAGCAGCATGCGTTGGGCGGGGATCAGGCGGAACGATCCGAAGGCGAAGGTTTCTTCATCCATCGGGCAATCGTCCTCAAGGGCCTCTCAATTCATACAGACCGCGAACGATTTTGCAACGCGACAGCAAGCTATTCAGGCGTTCTGCCGCGATCCCGGTGCTCGCAAAAAGCTGCGAAGGCGGTCCCTGCAAAATTTCACAATCGTTAACGCGACCGGTGCGGGCGGCCGCACCAAATTGCAGGCTATAAACCAAACGGAGGCCCCACGATAACGACGAGCCCCGCCAGGCCCGCCCCCTACCGTGAAAACCCGCCGCCAAATGGCGCGTCGGGCCCGGGCGCGGTCGACGCGACGCTTGAATTCGGCCGTTTCCGCGTCCTGCTACGCCGGCGACAATTGGTGGCCGACGGTGTGGAGATCGAGTTGGGGACACGGGGTTTCGATCTCCTCCTGGCCTTAGCAGAGGCCGACGGATCGCTCGTCACCAAAGAAGAGCTCATGAACCGCGTGTGGCCAGGCATCGTTGTCGCGGAAGAGAACCTCAAGGTCCAGATCTCCGCGTTGCGCAAAGCTCTTGGCGAAAACCGCGAATTTATCCGGACCGAGTTCGGCCGCGGCTACCGGTTCACTGCCGCCGTTCGCTCCATCCGCGCCTCGGATGCTTGTCAGCACCCGACGCAACGAAAGCGCCCGCGCGATCAAACGATTGTTCCCCCAATGCATTGCTCGGCGACCGCCGCACGGTTCATCCCGAGGTCACTCTGGCGGGCGCGCTGATCTTGCTTCCACGCGGCGGACTCCGGCCTAATCGAAAACCATAATTTTACCGGGACTTTTAATTTTTTCCCGCGGAAATCCGGCATGAGATCGTTCGTACGAGCAAAAGAGGCTCGTGCGGACAGTCCGACAAATCTTCGGATGTGACCGCCGCCAAAGGTGCTCGCATGGGTAACGATATAGTGCCGAAGTTCCTCTGGGGAGGTCGGAAATGGCAGAATTTGGCGGTTCCGAACTGTCGACACCGATACTGGTATTCCTGATCTGTCGCATCCGACTGTACTGCGATGCCATAGCCGATCGTCTGGCTGACGAGGCTGCTATCGCTCTCATTGGAATAGCAAATACTGACGACAACCTCGTCGCCGAGATCGAGACTGCAGCACCCGATGTCGTGCTGCTTGATACCAGCCCCCGGGATGCGCTCGCGGTGGCGGCGCGCTTGATAAGAGAGCGACCGCAGACGCGCATCCTCGGGTTTGGCGTGAGCGATGTCCCGGAGGACGTTGTTGCCTGCGCCGAAGCTGGTCTCTCGGGCTATGTTCCCTGCACCGCTTCGATCAAGGATTTGATCAGCGCGGCACGGCAGGTCGCTTCTGGCTCTACAGTCTGTTCCGTTGCCATCGCAGACGGTCTCTTTCAGCATTTGAGACGCGCAGCGTTCGGCAGCCTCCCATCGTCGCTAGAACGCGTTCTAACTCAACGCCAACAGCAGATCGTGCTGCTGCTCGGCAAGGGTCTCTCCAATAAGGAGATCGCGCGGCGTCTCTCGCTCGGCACGTCCACCGTCAAGAATCACGTCCACGATATACTGGATCGGCTGCAGGTGACGAGCCGCAGCGAAGCTGCAGCCCGTATCCATCGGACTCTCCACATCTCGTGACCATGCCGTGACGGCCGAAGCGGCTCCCTGGAGGGCGCCGCTCCAGCCCCCTCGCGCGTACAGTTGCTCGTGGGTCAGCCGCACTCGCGTGCCGGAGCGGTCCCCTTTCCGGTCCATGTAATCAGATCCTTTGATCGGGGGACCGGTCCGGGATCCCCGACCCGATCTCCGTGGCTCATGCCCTCGGAAGAGTGTGATGCCAACTTACTCCATCGTGATGTCGCGAGGCCGCCGAGCAGCCAACAGGATGCCGACCATCCGAATCCTGCTTTTCGGATTACCGAGGATGCTTTGCGAAGTCATCGAGCAAGCGATCGCCTCAGAACCCGATCTAGCAATCGTCAGGGGAGCGCTCGTCGCAGCGGATGATCTCGGCACCTTTTCTCGCACCAAGCGCATTGATGTGATCATCGTTCCCGCCGGTGCCGAGGAGTTCACAGAGGACCATGTTGTCCGGCTGCTTCGCGCGAACCCCCGGCTTGGCTTGATTGCGATCGACGGGACAGCGGATCGAGGCGATCTCCACCACCTTGTCCCGGCGCACGAGCCGATAGGCCCGCTTACTCGATCGAGCGTCCTCGCGGCCATCCGTGCCGGGGCCGCGCTTAGGCATCGGTAATGTTCACACAAATCCGCGCCGCCGGCCCGACCCTGAGCTCGCGGTGCGACTGTGTACCCTCGGCGCTACAGCGTATGCGCGAGGGCGACAGCCCGCGCAGACGGGCAATATCTCACGATGCGGCCGTCGACTGTCTGACCGCACGTGTCCCTTTTACGATTGAGTCTCAAAATGGAGGTAGTCATGGTCAATGTGTCAAGACGTGGCCTGCTGGGGGCCGGGGCCGGCGGGCTCGCCGCAGCGTCGGTTCTCTCGTCGGCACGGGCGCAAGGGTTCGGCAACCCGGACACGCCGCCGCAAGGGGCCGTCAATGCAACGAACCCCGCCAGTTTGACGGACCCGGGGCCGCAGAGTCCGCCGATTGCCGACCAGTTCCCGGCCGCAGTGTCGCCGCCGGCCACCTCCACGAACGACCTGCAGCAGTTCTGGGCATCGTTCAACAACGCAGCCAAGCGGATTCAGAACGGCGGCTGGGCGCGGCAGGTGACCCAGTACGACTTCCAGATTTCGGATACGATCGCCGGCGTCAACATGCGGCTGACGAGGGGCGGCATACGCGAACTGCATTGGCACGAATTTGCCGAATGGGCGTTTGTAACCTACGGTACGTGTCGCATCACCATCCTCGACCCGGTGGGGCAAGCTTATGTGGCCGATGTCAACGAGGGCGAGCTGTGGATCTTCCCGCCCGGCTATCCGCATTCGCTGCAGGGCATCGGCGAGAACGGCACCGAATTTATCCTCGCCTTCAATGAAGGAAGGGCATCGGAGTTCAATACCCTCCTGGTGACCGATTTTGTCGCGCACACCCCGCCTGAGATCCTGGCCCAGAATTTCCAAGTTCCAGCCGACACCTTCTCGAGAATACCCGTCTGGGATCGCTACATTTTCCAGGGCGAGCTGCCGGGACCGCTTGCCGCCGACCAGGCGGCCGTATTAGGCCCCGAAGGCCCCCCGAAAAACCCGTTCACCTTCTCCTTAAAAGGGGTCAAAGATAAACCGTTCTTTCGGCAGGGGCCCGGCGGTACGGTGCAGACCGCCGACAGCCGGAACTTCCTCGCCAACACATTCGTCGCCGCCTCGCTCGTGACTCTCGTCCCCGGCGGCCTGCGAGAGCTGCATTGGCACCCCAATGCCGATGAATGGCAATACTACATCAAAGGCAAGGCGCAGGTGGGCGTGTTCACTGCGGGCCCGAGAGCGCAGACCCAGAACTTCAATCCGGGCGACATTGGCTACGTCAAGCGCAACAACGGTCACTACGTCAAGAACCTCGGCAACACCGAGTTACAGTTCCTCGAGGTGTTCAAAAGCCCCATTTTCCAGGACGTGTCCTTGTCCGACTGGTTGACGCACACGCCGTCCGCGATGGTCGCCGCAACCTTCAATATCGACCCGGCGGTGATCGCGAAGTGGCCCAAGGATAAGCCGGAAACCTTACCGCTCTATCAGGGATGACCACGGAGCGGGCCGCCAGGCTTTGGGCATTTGATCGAAAAGATCGACGGCTCAGCGCAGGCCCGCCCCGGCTACCGCTCGGTTGCCTGCATGGAGATGGACCATGATCAGCAATATCGATCTGAGTGGAGCGTATGTGGGTGCGCCCATTTTCGCCGACGGCAGGGATCGCCCACCCGTGTTGGAAATTGATGTCGCGCATTACCTGCCGGGGAGGCTGCGTCTTCGGTCGGCCCGGCTGAAAGGCAATGCTCGCGCCGGCGAAGAAGCTCGATTTCACCTCGCTCAACTCGCAGGGGTGACATCAACCAAGGCGAACGCCAGCACGGGGAGCCTGCTGGTCGAGTACGATCGCGCCGTCACATCGCCCGGCAAAGTCATCGATGTGCTCGAAAAGCATGGATACATCTCCGCAGCCGCCGAGGAGGAAATCCAACCGGGACCGGGGTGGGCCGATCAACTCGCAACGTCCGTGAAGGATGGAGTAATTAATGCGCTCGCAGAGCAGCTCGCGTCGGCTATGATCGGCGCATTGGTGAAGAGCTGGTTGTGAGCGCGGGAGCTTTCGAGGCGTCAACCGTTCGCGGTAGGTCGGCAACCATCTCACGGGGGGCCCCAAATGACCGGTTCACTTAGCCAAGCGACGCTGACCGACCGTGCCATACTCGCCGGAAGCGAGGTATTGGCCGGTCGGCGGCGCGGGCTGCGCTCGCTGCTGCCCTTTGCCGGTCCCGCCGTCATCGCCTCGGTCGCCTACATGGACCCCGGCAACTTCGCGACGAACATTCAGGCCGGCGCCAAATACAATTACAATCTGCTCTGGGTCGTCGTCGTCGCCAACGTCATCGCGATGCTGTTCCAGGCGCTGTCGGCAAAGCTCGGCATCGTCACCGGCCGCAACCTCGCTGAACTGTGCCGCGAGCAGTTCCCGCAACCAATGGTCTGGGCAATGTGGGTCGTCAGCGAGATCGGCGCGATGGCAACCGATCTCGCCGAGTTCCTCGGCGGCGCCATCGGCCTTTCCCTGCTGTTCGGCATGCCGCTGCTCGCCGGCATGGTGATCACCGGCATCGCGACATACGCGATCCTGACCCTGCAACGCGGCGGCTTCCGGCCGATCGAGCTGTTGATCGGCGGCCTGGTGGGGGTGATCGGCGCGAGCTATCTCATCGAGCTGCTGATCGCCCCGCCCGATTGGTCGGCAGTCATGTTCCATTCGGTCGTGCCGCGCCTCGATGACGGCGAGGCGGTCCTGCTCGCCGTCGGCATCATCGGCGCCACGGTTATGCCGCACGCGATCTATCTGCATTCCGGCCTCACTCAGGATCGTGTCCTCCCTCGAACCCATGGAGAGCGGAAGCGGCTGCTCCGTTTCTCGAACCGCGAGGTCGTATTGGCGCTCGGTCTTGCCGGTCTCGTCAACATGGCGATGGTGGCAATGGCCGCTTCGGTCTTCCACGACGGCGTGCACGATGATGTAGCAGAGATCGGCACCGCTTACCGCACCCTGATACCGATCCTTGGCTCCGGCGCCGCGGGAGTGTTTCTGGTGTCGCTACTCGCTTCCGGACTGTCGAGCTCGGCGGTCGGCACGATGGCCGGGCAGGTCATCATGCAGGGCTTTGTCGGATTTCGCATCCCGCTCTGGCTTCGCCGGTTGGTCACGATGGTACCGTCTTTTGTCGTCGTCGCCCTCGGGATTGACGCCACCCAGGCGCTCATCCTCAGCCAGGTCGCGCTCAGCCTGATCCTGCCTGTCCCGATGATCGCGCTGCTGATCCTGACGCGACGCCGCGATGTCATGGGTTCATATGCGAACGGCCGCCTCACGATGGCCGCAGCGACGGCGGCGGCCGCCATCGTGCTGGCGCTCAATCTGCTGCTGGTCCTGCAGATCGCCGGGATTCCGCTACCCGGCTTTGCCGCCGCCGGATAGCGCTCGAGTTCTCCGGCTTCAGATCCTGCAAGCCAACCCGGAGATTGTCTCTGGGTGGGCTCCATTGAGTTGGATGTGACCTTCGCGTCTGGCCAATCCTCGAGACCCTGTCGAGGCGCCGAGAGGTCATCCTGGCATGCTCCAACTTCTGGCGCAGCATTCCCGCGCAGTCGAAGCTCTGGTCAGCTCCTAGGGGCGCCGTTCACGATCATCAGGATTATTTTACGGAGCTTAACAGCGCTTTACTCGCAGTGACGCGTGATCGGCAATAAATTACCGTCAGACACCCATAGCGGTGTACCACAGGCGATCAGAGAGTGACCATGCGCAGATATCGTTTCGTAACGCCCGCATTACTTGGGCTGTGCCTCGTAGTATTCACCAGTCTCGGGCCGCAGCCCGTTGCCGCGGCAGCAGAGCCGCAGGTCCCGGCCCTGGCGCCGGGAATGGCGCGGGTTTGGTTTCTACGGCCGGCGGGTTCGCTCAATGGCAATGTGTGGGCAGCATCGCCAGAGATCTACGCGAATGGCGCTCGCGTCGGCGAGATCCCGGCGGGAGCCGAGTTTTATCGTGATTTCCGGCCGGGTACTTATCGCTTTGCGGTGCAGCCTTACGGCCTGCCGACCGGTGCCGCCGATACCGTCCAGCTGGCGCCTGGGATGGAGACCTATCTCGAAATCCAGTGGGTGGGCAGCTGGGAGGAGGGCCAGCCGGAGGCAGGTTGGGGGTTCTCACCCAACACTTTCGGTATCCTGACGATGTCGCCCCAACTTGCCCAGGCGTATCTCCCGACATTGACTTACCGACCCCAGTAAGCGGAGGCGCACGGGAAGATAGTGAATGGCGTTCCTTTGCCGGCCGCCTTGACCATAGCGGGATAGCTCTTGCCTATGGAGCAATCATGACCGAGGTACCTCCTGCGCCTCCGCAGTCGGGCAGCTTGGCTGCACCGGTGGCGTATGGTGTGATCTGTGGCATCGAATGAGCCTAGTGCTGGCGGATCGGATTGCTCCCCCGAGCTTTAATACGCTCGCGACACTGGGCGGGTTTCGCCTGAGCGCCGGGTCACGCCAGGCGATTGCGGCGCTTGGCGTCGTCTATGGCGATATCGGCACTTCGCCGCTCTATGCCTTCCGCCAGTCGCTGGTCAATTTCGGCGGCGTGAGCGAGCACGCCATTCTCGGCACCCTCTCGCTCATCGTCTGGGCATTGATGCTCGTCGTGACCGTGAAATACGTTCTCGTCATCATGCGGGCCGACAACCGCGGCGAGGGCGGGCTGCTCGCGCTCACGGGCCTTGTGCTGCGAAACACGAATAGCCGAGCAAGACAGTATTTTTGGATCATGGCGGCCGGCCTGGTCGGCGCCGCGCTGTTCTATGGCGACGGCGTCATCACCCCGGCGATCTCGGTATTGAGCGCGGTCGAAGGGCTGAAAATGGCGACGCCGCGGTTTGAGCCGTACATCGTTCCGATCTCACTGGTTCTGCTGATCGGTCTCTTTCTCGCGCAGCGCCGCGGCACAGCGGCAATCGGTGGTCCCTTTGGACCGGTGATGCTGGTCTGGTTCGCTGTGCTCGGCATGCTCGGCGCCTGGGGGATCGTGCAGCACCCGCGTATTCTTCTCGCGCTCGACCCGACCCGCGGTATCACTCTGCTGTTTGATGCACCTTGGCGCGGTTTCGTCATGCTCGGGTCGGTTTTTCTCGCGGTGACCGGCGCCGAGGCCCTTTATGCCGATATGGGACATTTTGGCCGCACGGCAATACGGACAACATGGCTCAGGCTTGTCTTTCCCGCGCTCATCCTAAACTATTTCGGACAAGGGGCTTTGCTGCTCGGCAATCCCGGCGCGCTCGATCACCCTTTCTATCGTCTCGCGCCCGGATGGGGCCTTTACCCATTGGTGGCGTTGGCGACGGTTGCGACCGTCATCGCTTCGCAGGCAGTGATTTCGGGCGCGTTTTCGATGACCCGTCACGCGATCCAGCTCGGCTATCTGCCACGGCTCGAGGTCCGCCACACCTCCAAGGAAGAGATCGGGCAGGTCTATGCGCCGCGCATCAACGGCTTGTTCCTCGTCGTCATCATTATTCTCGTGCTCGGCTTCCGGTCGTCGGATAACCTCGGCGCCGCTTACGGCATTGCAGTGAGCGGCATGATGGCCATTACCACCGGGCTGGCGTTCCTGTATATGCGCAGCTGCGGCTGGAGCCTGGCTGTTGCCGTGCCGGTTTTTGCCGCCTTTGGTCTCATCGACCTCACCTTTCTCGGCTCGAACCTATTGAAAATCTTCGATGGCGGCTGGTTTCCGATCGTCGTCGCCGCGGTCGTATTCACCATGATGGCAACATGGTGGCACGGTCGGAGACTGCTAGCCGAGCGGCGCGCCGGCGATGCGATGGAGCTGAGCCAATTCGTGGCGGCGCTCAATCCGGGGCGACCAGCTCGCATACCGGGAACGGCTATCTTCTTGACCAGCGACTTGACGCGGGTCCCCGCGGCGCTGCTCCGGGCACTAGAGTACTACAAGGTCCTACACCAGCGCATCTTCATGATGCAGGTCGACACCGAGGACGTGGCGAATGTAGCGGACGAGCAACGGCTTCGAGATCGCTGATCTCGATAAAGGCTTCTACACGATCCGCCTCCGCTACGGCTTTATGGACGAGCCAAATATATTGCGTGCCCTCGCGCAATGCCGGGCCAGGGGATTTCACTTCAACCTGATGGAGACTTCCTTCGTTATCAGACGCGAGAGGCTGCGTATGCGGCCACGCGCTCGCCGCACAGGTTGGTGGCGCTGGCGCAACGCGCTCTTCATTTTCATGTTAAACAACACGCCCGACGCGACCGAGTTTTTCCGGCTCCCGCCGAACCGGGTCGTCGAACTGGGCGGGCTAGTCGAGATCTGAGCGAAATGGTCAATGTGGCCTTCTAGCCCGGATAGGTCAGATACAGGAATGATCGTTCGGGGTCACGACATGGAACGGGCGGAATCGCACGGTCGGCGGGCGCCGACCATGAACATGGCCGATCTGCGGCTGTCACGGACGTTGGTGAATGCTGCAACGGTTAGTCTGGTCGTCTTGGTAGCGCAGTGGCTGTCCGTCTCTGCCAATGGCGGAGATCCCCTGATCGATACCCTTGGGATCGTCCGTTCTACCCTCGACAAACATGGCGTCTTGCTGGGCCTGCAGAGTACCGATGAGGTGTTCGGCAACCCGAATGGCGGCCGGGCACAAGGCGCCACCTTTTTCGGGCAAACCGCTCTGGGGCTGGGCATTGATCTTGATAAAGCGATCGATCTTGAAGGTGGGATTTTCAACGTCAGCGCATACCAAACTTACGGGCACGGCATCTCGGCAAGCAAGATCGACAATCTGAGCCTGGTCAGCAACATCGAGGCTACGAGGTCGGCTCGGCTGTTCGAGCTTTGGTATCAGCAGAGCCTCTTTGGCGGCGCCGCTGATATGCGATTGGGACAGCTTGCCGCCGACCAAGAATTCATAATAACTCGTTATGGCGCCTGGTTTATCAATTCGGCGTTCGGCTGGCCGACGCTGCCCTCGATCGATCTGCCCGCAGGTGGTGGTCCACAATACCCGCTCGCAACGCCGGGGATACGACTGCGCGTGAAACCGGCTGAGCCACTCACGCTCTTCTTCGCCGCCTTCAACGGTAACCCAGCCGGTTCGGGCCTCGGCAACCCGCAACTGCGCGATTCCTCAGGCACCTTATTCGTACTGGGCGATGGTGTCTTCACGATCGCCGAGGCGCAGTGGGCCATTGACAGTGGCAAGAACGTCGGCGGGCTGCCGATTACGTTAAAGGTAGGAGGCTGGTACCACGACAAGGCGACGCCAAACCAATTCTTTGCCACCGACGGGTTAACCGCTGTGACGCCAGCGAGCCCTGGATCCCCCATTCCACGCCAGGACTGGAGCGGCTATGCCATTGCTGACGTCATGCTGCTTCCGGGGCCCAACGGCAAGGGAGGTTTGGCCGATTTTCGCACGTGCCGAAGGCGCGCCGGCTCAGCGCAGCAAGGTCAGCGCCGAGCTGGCCACCGGCATTGTCTACCAAGGCCCCTTCGGCCGCGACGGCGACAATTTCGGTCTTGCCGTCGATTCAACCCGCGTTAGCGATCAACTGGGCAGCATCGGCGAACTCGCGTCGCAGTACACGTTCCACGGTTATGAGACCGTACTCGAGCTGAGTTATCAGGCCCAGGCTCTACCGTGGTTGCAGGTGCAGCCGGACATACAATATGTCATCAACCCTGGAGGGGGCATACCCAATCCGAACCGACCGGGCCAGCTAGTCGGCAGCGCTGCGGTGTTTGGCTTGCGCATCGTTGCCACATTCTAATCCTGTGCGCGAAATGACATTGCCGCGGCACGCGTCTCACACTCGAGAGGTTACCCGTGCAACACCCAACAATCGAAACTGGCCGCTACACGCTTACAGCTCAGGCGCTGCATTGGCTCACCGTGTTGTTGATCCTCACGATCCTACCCGTTGCATGGGTGATGATGTCCCTACCGACGGGCCCGCAGCAAACCCGGATGCTTGTTTTGCACCGTTCGCTCGGAGTCACGATCTTCGCCGTGGTTGTCGCTTCGGTTGGCATGGCGCTTGACCCATCCCGCACCGCCGTCGCCCAGCGGCGCACCAAGACTCACGGAGTTGATCAGCCAGGTTACCCACGGGTTGCTTTATGCTCTTCTGCTTCTCATGCCGGTTACGGGTTACCTACAGTCGGCCGATGGTAGGCCGGTGTCGTATCTTGGGTTGTTCAACCTTCCGCAATTGCCGAAGGACAAGGCGCTGGGTGATGTTGCCAACGTTTTTCATCATCTTGGGCAGTGGGGTTTATACACGCTGGTCGGGCTACATGTGGGCGCAACCGTCTGGCACGTAGCTATACGACGTGATGGACTGCTCAGTCGCATGATCCCGCCGCAGGATCGAAGCGGAAGTTTTAGCGACGCGAATTGATGTCGGTCTTCGCTTCACCCTGGTGGAGACCGTCCTTCATCGTCCGACGCGAGAAGCTGCGTTTGCGGCCACGCGTTCGCCAGACAGGTTGCTGGCGCTGGGGCAAACGCGCTTTTCATTTGCCAATATCGAGGCGGATAATTCCTGTCGCGCTGCTGGCGTCGTCTTCGGATTCGGCTAAATCAAAGCAGTTGCGACGACAGCGCAAAACGGGGAGCCGGCAGGCTCGAACACGCGATGCAGTCGATGACGTAGGCGTCCGGCTCGAAAGATCTTCTGCAGGGAAACGCAACGGCCACGGCCGTCATCGTGCTCGTGACCGGTGCCAAGCACAATGGCTGATCGGCTCGTGAGCTCGTCTTTACCAGGATTTACAGGAAATTACTGGGCGGGATTGGCGAGCAGCAACAAATAGCGGGGCATCGCGTGAGGCGCAACGCTGCGTCGGGCCTGTCTCAGACGCCCAAAGCGCGATCGGTCCAAAAGGAGGAGTCGTCCATGCAACATCTAAGCGAAAATAGAGCCCGGCTCAGGATAGGAAGGGCTCTGGGAAGAGCCGCAGCCGCTCTGCTGTGCGGTGCTGTGCTGTGCCAGCCAAACCTCGCCTTTGCTCGGGGTGGGGGCGGCCATGCCGGCGGGTTCCACGGCGGGGGGTTCCATGGTGGGTTCCATGGCGGCGGGTTTCACGCCAGCGCGTTCCATGGCGGATTTCATGGCGGCAAATTCCACCATGTATCGCACGGCACCGTCGCCAACGTGCACACCCGTACCGTCGCCGAAGTGCACAATCGTTTCGGTGATGCGCTCGGCGACCATTGGTACCACGGCTGGCACAACGGACGCTACGGCTGGTGGTGGTCGGGACCCGGGCTGGCATGGAGTTACTATAATAGCCAACCGTACTGCTCCAATCCGGCCGGCTATTACCCCTATGTGACGCAGTGCTATACTGGCTGGTCCGGTTAGCTGAAGGCCTTTGACCTTAGGAGCAACGAACCACCTGACGCTACGCCTCGCTGCAAGCGCAATGGCAAATGGACCTGCAAGTTGCGGGCATTCCACTACCCGGCTTTGCCGCGGGCGGTGGCGTTCGTCGGTTCGCGAACATTTAACCAGATTTTACCTAGTTTCACTCGCCACGGCGATGTGTCTGTCGTTGGCTGTATTCCGACGAGTTCGTGCTGCTGAACCCTGGTTTGAGTACAGCGTGGTGTCTAGTGGTAAGAACGAAACGGATGGTTTCGGTGGGTGGGCCTTGAATCGCGAGATTGCTTCGTCGCTCCGCTCCTCGCAATGACAGCCACTTAGGGCGTCATTGCGAGCGGAGCGAAGCAATCTCGGTGGAAGGCACCTCAGTACCAAGCTTCGCATTCGTATCACCAGCCGCATCAGCCTGATGCCGGATGTTCCATACCGCGCAACTTAGCGCGATCTCACGGAGCACACATGAGCGAGCAACCTTCAGCCGATATTCCTGATCACGAGTTGGCCGAAAAGCCGGTGTTCGCGCCGTACAATGCTCCCGCTGGCGGCTGGGGGGCGCTGCACGCCACCGCAAGAGCGCTGCGCGAGCAGAGCGTCGAGCTCAAAGGCTCCAGGGCGCTGCTGTCGATGAACCAGCCGGATGGCTTCGATTGCCCCGGTTGTGCTTGGCCCGATCCGCGCCATACGAGCTCATTCGAGTTCTGCGAAAATGGCGCCAAGGCCGTCACCTGGGAGCTGACCAAGCACCGCGTAAGGCGCGAGTTCTTCGCGGCCCACACTGTCCGCGAACTGGAGCAGGAAAGTGATTATTGGCTGGAGCAGCAGGGCCGCCTGACGGAGCCGATGCGCTACGATCCCACGACCGACCATTACGTTCCGGTCGATTGGAGTGAGGCGTTCGCCATCATTGGCCGCGAGCTCAACGCCCTCGACGACCCCAACGAGGCCGAGTTCTACACCTCGGGACGCACCTCGAACGAGGGGGCGTTCATGTACCAGCTCTTTGCGCGCCGCTTCGGCACCAACAATTTTCCCGACTGCTCGAACATGTGTCACGAGCCGACCAGCGTCGGCTTGCCCGAGAGCATCGGCATCGGCAAGGGGACCGTCCTGCTGGATGACTTCGCGTATTCGGACGCGATCTTCATCCTCGGCCAGCAACCCGGCACCAACAGCCCGCGCATGTTGACGGAGTTGCACAACGCTTCGCGCCGCAAAGTGCCAATCGTGGTCTTCAATCCGTTGCGCGAGCGCGCGCTCGAGCGGTTTGCGGCACCCCAGGATCCAGTGGAAATGGCAACGTTTGGCGAGACCAGAATCGCCAGCGAATATTGCCAGGTCCGCGTCGGCGGCGATGTCGCGGCGCTCAAAGGGGTCATGAAGCTGGTGCTGGAGGCGCATGACGAGGCGCTTCAAGCCGGCCGCGAACCGATACTCGATGTCGATTTCATCGCGGGGCACACCCACGGCTTCGAGGCCTTCGCCGACGATCTCCGCCACACGAGCTGGGACGACATACTGAGTGTCAGCGGTTTGCCGCGCGACCAATTGCAGCGTGTGGCGAATATCTACATGCGGGCGCAAGCCGTTATTGTCTGCTACGGCATGGGGATCACGCAGCATCGTCTCGGCACCGCAAATGTGCAGCAAACTGTGAACCTGCTGCTGCTGCGCGGCAATATCGGCAAGCGGGGAGCGGGGATCTGCCCGGTGCGCGGCCATTCGAACGTGCAAGGCGACCGCACGATGGGCGTCGACGAAAACCCGAAGCTGGAATTCCTCGATCAGATAAAGAAAGTATTCGGCTTTGAGCCGCCGCGGGCCCGCGGGCACCGTGTCGTGGACGCGGTCCAGGCGATGGCCGACGGACGCGCCAAGGTTTTCATCGGGCTCGGCGGCAATTTTGTCAGAGCGGTCCCGGACTGGCCGGCGGCCGAAGCGGCGATGCGGCGGCTGAAGCTGACCGTTGCGGTGAGCACCAAGCTCAATCGCGGCCATCTCGTCCACGGCCAACAGGCGCTGATCCTCCCCGTTCTAGCGCGCAGCGATATCGACATGCAGGCGGGCGGTCGGCAATCGATTACCGTCGAAGACAGCATGTCGATGGTGCATGCGTCGCATGGTCTCGTCATGCCTCCGAGCGAGCAACTGAAATCGGAGGTCGCGATCGTCTGTGGGATGGCAAAAGCGACCTTGCCGGATTGCGGCATCGACTGGGACTACTTTGTCGCCGACTACAACCGGATCCGCGACAAAATCGAGGAGGTCTTTCCGCAGCTGTTTGCCGGTTTCAACGAGCGCATCCGTCGCCCGGGGGGCTTTCACCTGACCATTCCGCCGCGCGAGCGGATTTGGAACACCCCCACCGGCCGCGCCAATTTCATGGTTTTCCCGGGCGTCAGCGAGGACGAACCGGTCAAGGACCCGGCCATGCTTAGGCTCGCCACATTGCGCAGCCACGATCAGTACAACACGACGATTTACACTCTCGATGACCGGTATCGCGGGGTGTTCGGCGGCCGCATGGTGGTGTTTATGAATGAAGCCGACATGCTTGCACGCGGCATTGCCGAGGGCGATCTGGTCGAAATCGAATCCCTGGCTGATGACAAGCACCGCGTGGTCGGCGGTTTCTGGGCGAAGACCCATAGTATCGCGGCCGGCTCGGTCGGCGCTTATTATCCGGAGACCAATCCGCTGCTGCCACTCGCTTATCATGATGTAAAGAGCGGTACGCCGGCGGCAAAGTCGATCCCGGTCTTGGTTCGTCCAGAGCCGCCGCGGCTCAATCCCGGAAGCTGAGAATGTTGGCGTTGGAGGCCTTTCGTGTCGTGCCGCCGCCGGCGCGATGCGTCCCAAGGCAAGCCTGGCGCAGTGGCTCTACGCTGATCGGGGAACGCACCTTAGCCGAGGAGGTCCCGGTCGCGTTCAGCTATGACGGTGCGACGCATGCCATCTTGATGGCGACACCCGACGATCTCGAGGATTTTGCGCTCGGTTTCACTTACACCGAGGGAATCATTACCGCGGCGGCCGAAATAGCGGAACTCGCCATAGTCAGTGTTGCCGACGGGATCGTACTGCGAATGTGGCTGACGGGCGACCGATCCGATGCGTTCGCGGCAAGGCGGCGTCGGTTTGTCGGACCGGCCGGATGCGGCATGTGCGGATTGGAGAGCCTAGCCGAGGCCAATCGCACAATACCGCTGGCGAGTTGTGATTTACAGGTGACCCGGCGGGACATCGAAGAAGCAGTGGCCGCGCTGCCGGCGAGCCAGCAGTTGAACATCCAGACCCGGGCCGTCCACGCAGCGGCGTTTTGGCGGCCAGATCAGAGCCTGGTTCTGCGCGAAGACGTGGGTCGGCACAATGCGCTCGACAAGTTGGCGGGCGCATTGCTGCGCGAAGGCTTGCCGGCTGCCGATGGCGTCATTGTACTGTCGAGCCGGATCTCCATCGAGCTCGTGCAGAAAGCCGGCATGATGGGAGCAGCTATCATCGTCGGGGTGTCTGCGCCGACGGCTTTAGCCGTCCGCACCGCAGAGGCAACGGGCCTAACCCTCGTGGGCATCGCACGCGACGACGGGTTCGAGGTGTTTACCCATCCCGAGCGGATCACCCGGTACTGGTGAGGATATACCAATGGACCTCACAGCGCTTTTGCCCCTTGTCGCAGCCGGCATCAAGCGCACCTACGGCGTCGTCGGCGACACCCTCAACAGCCTCGCCGACGCGATCCGTCGGCAGGGCAAGATGGAGGCCACATATGAACCGCGGCGGCGATCGCGTGGACCAGCGCGATAGCCGCGAGCAATACGTCGGAGGAAGACATGGCTCAAACAGTCGCGGAGACCTTGGTCGGTGTGCTTGAGCACATTGGCGTCAAGCAGATTTTTGCTCTGATCGGCGACTCGCTCAATCCGCTGGCCGATGCCGTGCGACACTCCTCGATCGAATGGATTGGCGTTCGCCATGAAGAGGGCGCGGCTCTGGCGGCGTCTGGTCAGGCCAAGCTCACCGGCCGTCTTGCGGTCTGCGCCGGCACCACGGGGCCGGGCAGTACCCATCTGGTCGCGGGCCTATACGAAGCGGCGCGCGACCACGCGCCCGTGCTGGCCCTCTCGGGCGACATGCCGCGCAAAATGCAGGGCATCGATTACATCCAGACCACCAAGCCGGATCTGCTGTTTCGCGATGTGTCGCTGTACACGGAAACCATCAACTCGCCGGAACAGGCTCCCGCCGTCATCCATCAGGCAATCGCTGCGGCCTATGCGGGCCGCGGCGTTGCTCATCTCACATTGCCGCAAGACGTCATCTCGGCACGAACCGACGGCGGCGTTGCCAGCGTGGATACTCTGCAACCGCGCCCAGAGACCGCGGCGAGTGCGGAGGACGTAGCCCGTATCGCGAGCCGGATTGACGCGGCCGGCCGCGTTCTCATCATGTGCGGTAACGGCTGCCATGGCGCCGCAGCGGAGCTGCAGGCCCTGTCGGACCGTCTCAAGGCGCCGCTGATCCATTCCGTCAAGGGCCAGGACATCTTGCCTTATGATGATCCACACTGGATGGGTGGCATCGGCTTTATCGGTTCGAAGCCGGTCTACAATGCGGTCATGCGTGCTGATTTGCTGCTGATGGTGGGCACCGATTATCCGTATTCGAATTTCCTGCCGAACCGGCCGGTGGTCGTGCAGATCGACGAGCGGCCCGAGGTGCTCGGCCGCCGCGCGCCAACCGCGCTCGGCGTACTCGGCTCGGCGCGGCCGACGCTCAAACTGCTCATTGATCAGGTCGCGCCCAAAACCGACACGAACTACTGGGACCGGCTCACGCAGGAGCGCGGCGCCTGGGACCGCAAGCTCGACCAGCAGGCTGATCTCGCGCGCAGCCCCGATCACATCCATCCACAGGCAGTCGCCCGCACGGTCAGCGATCTCGCCAACCGGGATGCGGTCTTCGTGCTCGACACCGGTCTTAATACGCTGTGGTCCGCCAACTGGATCCGGCAAAGCGGATCGCAGCGCATCATCGGATCGTTCAACAATGCTGCCGTCGGAACAGCGCTCGGGCAGGCCAACGGCATCCAGGCGCTCGACCGCGGGCGGCAGGTGATCGCGCTGGCCGGCGACGGCGGCTTCAACATGTTGATGTGCGAGTTCCTCACCGCGGTTCACCACAAGCTGCCGGTCAAGGTTGTCATCTACAATAACGCCGCGTTTGGCTTGATCCGGCTGGAGGCCGAGTCGATCGGGGTGGCGCCCTACCGGCAGGGCATTGACTTTCCCAATCCGGATTTCGCCGCATTCGCGCGCGCCTGCGGCGGCCACGGCTTCGTGGCGCGAAAGCCCGACGAGCTGAAGCAAGCGATCGGTGATTCCCTGGCGGTTGAAGGACCGGCAATCGTCGACGCCGTGGTCGTTGCCAACGAACTGCCCAACGTGCCGCACCTCGACCTTGAGCTGCTCGGGCAGGTCGCGCGCGCCAAGATCAAAGAGGCGGTGCTGGCCATTACGGGCGGTTGATAATTCGTGCTGGGAGCCACTGACCTGCAATTGTCCCCGAAAGAACTGCGGGGGCGACGATGAGACTTTGGCGACTCTCGGTTGATTTCCGAGATGCGTTCAGATGATGGATCACCTGGTCAGGTCCCGCGTTTGACCGGTTACGGCCGAGTAGAGGGCAACGACAATGGACCTCACGGCGCTTTTGCTGTCCCGCATCCAGTTCGGATCGACGGTTGCGTTCCACATCATCTTCCCGTCCTTCACGATCGGCCTTGCGGCTTGGCTCACTGTGCTCGAAGCTCTGCATTTGTGGACCGGGCGTCCCGTCTACCGTCTTGTCTTCGAGTTCTGGCTCAAGATCTTCGGCGTCGCGTTTGGGCTGGGTGTCGTCTCCGGGGTCGTCATGGCGTTCCAGTTCGGCACGAACTGGAGCGTGCTGTCGCGGATGTCCGGGCCGATCCAGGGCCCGCTTCTCTCCTACGAGACCTTCACCGCCTTTTTCCTCGAGGCCAGCTTCTTTGGCATCATGCTGTTTGGGCGGCCCCGCGTACCGCCGTGGTTCTATTTGTTTTCGACGGCGATGGTGGGGTTGGGAACCACGCTCTCCGCCTTCTGGATCATGGTCAACAACAGCTGGATGCAGGTGCCGACCGGGTATGTGATGGAGAACGGCGCCTTTGCCCCGGACGACTGGGCCAAGATCCTGTTCAGTCCGGTCGTGTGGGTGCGCTTTCCGCACATGCTGCTCGCATCCTATCTCACGGGCGCCGTTTGCGTCGCGGCCACCGGTGCGTGGTACGTGCTGCGTCGGGAATTTTCCGCCGAGGCGCGGATCATGCTCCGGATGGGATTGTACTTCGCAGCCGTTCTCTTGCCGCTCCAGCTGCTCTTCGGACACCTCAACGGCGAATACATCGTTCACCACCAGCCGGCGAAAATGGCGGCGATCGAGGCCCGGTGGCACGATGAGAAACCGGCTTCCGAGGTGCTGCTCGCCTGGCCGGATGAGGAGAATCACCGCAACCTGTTCGCAATTACGCTGCCTCCGCCTTTCGGGAGCTTGATCGACTCGGACGACCTCTCGGCGGGAGAGGTCGGGCTCGAGAGCATCCCGCCGGAGAATTGGCCGCCGGTCGCAATCCCATTCTTCAGCTTCCGCATCATGGTCGGCTGCTGGGCTGTCATGCTGCTGATCGCCTGGGTCGGCTCTTATCTGATCCATAGGGGCCGCCTCGAGCAGAACCGGATGCTGCTCTGGGCGACATTCCTCAGCTTTCCACTTCCTTGGATCGCCATATTGAGCGGCTGGGTCACGGCCGAGGTCGGGCGTCAGCCGTGGGTCGTATACGGCGTTTTGCGGACCGCCGACGCGCTGACCCCGTTCCTGACTGCTCGTACGGTGGAAATTTCACTGGCTGTTTATTGCGTCGTCTACAGCTTCATTTTCGCGTTCGGAACCTATTACATCTATCGGCTGCTGCGCGCCGGACCGGAAGGACTCCTGGTTTTGCCCCCCGCCGCCGCAGTTCCCAACCGCCCGATGTCGGTCGTCCACGAGCATCGGCTCGCGCCGGACGCTCACCACCTCCCTGCAGGAGAATAGCCGTGGTCATGTTCTGGGTGGCCATCCTGGCCATCAGCATTCTCCTCTATGTGCTGCTCGACGGGTTCGATCTCGGGGTCGGCATGCTCTTCGGTTTGACGCATGACGAGACGAGGCGGCTCGCGATGATGAGCGCGATTGCGCCGATGTGGGATGGCAACGAGACTTGGCTTGTCGTGGCCGCAGTCGTCCTCTGGGGGGCTTTTCCGGTCGTGTATGCGACGTTGCTGTCGGCGTTTTATTTGCCGGCTCTGGTGATGCTGGCAGGGCTTATACTGCGCGGGGTGGCGTTCGAATACCGTAACAAGACCGATCGGCTGCGCTGGATCTGGGACGCCAGTTTTGCCGGAGGGTCACTCCTCGCCGCGTTCATCCAAGGTCTGATCGTGGGCGCCCTCGTGGAGCAGCTTCCGATTAGCGACGGCCATTATACCGGCGGGGAATTCGGCTGGTTCAGTCCCTTTGCGGTCCTGTGCGGCATCGGCCTTTGTCTCGGTTATGCCCTGCTCGGCGCTTGCTGGCTGGTCAGGAAATGCGAAGGCGATGTCCGCGTGGCGGCCTATCGATTGATTCCGTACCTCGCAGTGGCCCTGCTCGTCTTTCTCGTCGTCGTCTTCGCCTATGCCCTGGCCGAAAACCTTCGGGTCGTGCACCGATGGCTCGAGCGGCCGTATCTGTTCATCTTCCCGGCGATCGGTGTCATCGCGGCGTTGGTGGCAGCCGAGAGCATTCGGAGTCGCCGAGATGGAGTGCCATTCCACATGGTCGCACTCATTTTCGCGGCGGCCTTCGGTACTCTGGCGATTTCGTTCTGGCCCTACATGATCCCGTTCTCGATCACCATCGAGGAAGCCGCCGCACCGCATTCCAGTCTTGCCTTCATGTTCTGGGGCGAGGGTCTCTTCGTCTTCCCGCTGATGCTGCTTTACACCGTGATTAGCTACACCGTCTTTAGAGGCAAGGTTCGGCCTACCGCCGACCACTACTGAACGGGTGCGGCGCTTGGCCCGGGCGGAGGGGCTGGAACGCGGCGTGCCCGGTCAGACCGGCGACGTCGCGCGATCGATCGCCCGGTACCAGCCGATCAGCATCGCGGTGCCGATCATAAGCGCAAACCCCGCTGCGTTCACCGAGAGCTGCGCCGGAAGATTGTCGCTCCATTCGGCGAGGATGAAGTGGCCCAGCACCGAGAGCACAATGCCGAGGCAGAAGATCTGAAGCGAATGTTGGCCGCACCGGTTGATCGGCTGCGCTACTCGCCAGGACAGAAATCGGGCGTCGGCCGGCACGAAGCGGATCACGACGACCGCTAGCGCTAGGAAATGCAGCAGACGGAGCGGCGAAAGATTGCTCTTGTCGATAGGCCAGAGTTGGTCGATCAGGATGGCGGGAACCGTCCCCCATGCGTCGTGGACGGTCCAGCTCAGCTTGATTGCCGCGGACGCGGCCACCATCATCGCCGCTGCGCCGATCAGCCAGCCGAGTGGCGGCCCGATCGGGTGCTCGGCAGACCGCGGGTAGCCGCACGCCGCTCCGATGACGAAGAGGAATTGCCAGGCGAGCGGATTGAAGAACCACGCCTGATTGCCAGGATAGCCATGCGGCGAAATGCCAAAGGTTTGCGCCGCGAGATAAATTGCGAATGAGATGACGAGAGCGGTCAGGATATGTCGGCGCAGGAGTAATAGGACGAGCGGGAAGCCGGCCAGCAGTACGATGTAGAGCGGCAGGATGTCGAGAAAGCTCGGCTGGAACCTCAGCTCCAGCGCCCTGATCACAGCAATGTGCGGCTCGGTAAAGAATTTGGCGACGTGCAACTCTTTGCCGGAGACGGGATTTTGGAAGGCCAAAGCGTTGTACGACACCAATGCTGTGAAAATTAAGAATATAAAGATGTGCGCGACGTAAAGCTGCCAGACCCGGTGAAATACCTTGGCCGCGGCGATAAACACCCCCTGCTTGAGCATCGCGCGACCATAGACCAGCGCCGCGGTATACCCGGAGACGAAGATGAAGATCTCCGCGGCATCGCTGAAACCGAGCGATTGCACCGTGAAATGGCTCAGCACGTTGCCCGGGATATGATCGACGAAGATCAGAAAGAGGGCTACGCCACGGAAAAAATCGAGCCGAACGTCGCGCGCCGTCGTGGCGGCCCTGGTCGATACCTCGCCGCGCTTGCCAGCGATAAAGAGCCGGACAAGCTTCTCCGCCAGTTCGGCGGGTGATCGAAGATACGCGTCCCCGGGACGGTAGGCGCCTTGAGGGAGGGGCATAACGTGGATCAGCTGCTGCGCGGCGAACCCTTTGTTAGGGGCTCAGTTCTATCTGACCGGCGATCGACAGTTTGCAAGGAGACAAGGGGCCGCACGGGCTTAATCGATGTCGAGGGGATGGCAATTGTTGGCGGCCGGGCGCATTTTCCTGAGGGTACTGGTCTCACGCGAGGATGACGATCATGGCCAATGACAAGATGATGGTGCAGATGTCCGGAAAGGGCGGCTTCATCGCCGCGCTCGACCAGAGTGGTGGATCGACGCCGGGCGCCTTGCGCCTCTACGGCATTCCGGACAACGCCTATAGCGGCGATGCCGAAATGTTCAGGCTGATGCACGAGATGCGCGTGCGCATCATGAGCGCGCCGGCCTTCACCGGCGCCAAGGTCATCGGGACGATCCTTTTTGAAGGCACGATGGACGGTGAGGTGCGGGGAAAGCCCACTCCGGCGTTCCTGTGGGAGGAACGCGGCGTCGTCCCCTTTGTCAAGGTCGATAAGGGGCTCGAAAAAGAGAACGACGGCGTCCAGCTGATGAGGCCGATGCCGGAACTCGATGTACTTCTGACGCGGGCGGTGAAGCTCGGCGTCTTCGGCACCAAGATGCGCTCGGTCATCAACCTGGCCTCGAAAGACGGCATCGCCGCCGTGGTGGCGCAGCAATTCGCGGTGGCCGCGCAGATCGCCGGGCATGGGCTCATGCCGATCATCGAGCCCGAAGTCTCGATCAAGAGCCCCGAGAAAGCCAGTGCGGAAGCCATCCTTCTGGCGGAATTGACCAGGAACCTCGAAGCCCAGCCGGATGGTCCGCGAGTGATGTTCAAGCTGACGCTCCCGGACACTCCGGATCTCTATTTACCGCTGACGAAACACCGGCGCGTGACCAGGGTTGTCGCGCTCTCCGGCGGCTATACGCGAGCCGAGGCCTGCAAACGCCTTTCCGCCAATCACGGCATAATCGCGAGCTTTTCGCGAGCCCTCGTCGAAGAGCTCCGGCACTCGATGAGCGATGCCGAGTTTGAGGCGGCCTTGGCAAGATCCATCGACGAGATCTACCGGGCCTCGACCGTGAAGGTTTGAAGCCGGGCTGCGCGAGGCGAAGCCGGGAGTGGCGTGCGGGCATAATGCCGGGCTAGCGCGGCGCAGGCCATCAGCTGCATCTGATGGAAGATCATCAGCGGCAGGACGATGAGGCCCAAGGCTTGGCCGGCAAACAGCACATTAGCCATCGGTATGCCGGTGACGAGGCTCTTTTTTGAGCCGCAGAACATGATCGCTATTCTGTCCCCGCGCGAGAAGCCCAGGCTGCGGGCCGCGAGAGCGGTGATCGCCAGCATCGCGGCCAGCAACCCGCCTGACACCGCGCACAGGGCGGCCAGCGGACCGAGGGCGAGCTGGTGCCAGATCCCGCTCAAAGTGGCGCTGCTGAACACGGTATAAACGACGAGGAGAACTGAGCCGCGATCGACGCCGCCCAGGACCTTGCGGCGGGTCCGCACCCAAGTCCCGATCCGCGGCTGGAGAAGGTGGCCAGCGATGAACGGAAGCAGCATCTCCGCTCCGATCGATCGCAGTGCGTTCAACGAAAACCCGCCGTGCGACTTCAGCGCCACACCGGCCAGCAATGGAGTTGCGAACATGCCGATTATGCTCGACGCCGAGGCACTGCACAGCGCCGCCGGAACATTGCCTCCGGCGATCGACGTGAACGCGACCGACGCCTGAACGGTCGACGGTAAGGTGCAAAGGAACAGGAGGCCAAGATAAAGCGGCGGCATCAGCACCGTTCCCGATAACGGCTGCAACGCGAGCCCGAGGATCGGAAACACCAAAAACGTCGCAGCGAAGACGACGAGGTGCAGCCGCCAATGCAACGCGCCGGCGACGATCGCGGCGCGTGACAGACGGGCTCCTTGCAGGAAAAACAGGAGCCCGATGGCGACCGCAGTCAGCACTTCGAAAAACGCCGTGCTCGCGCCCCGGCAGGGCAGCAGAGAGGCCAGTACTATGGTCGACAGCATGGCGACGGTGAATTCGTCAGGACGGAAGCGAGAAAGCGGGCTCATCGGACCGGTTCGCTGTCGGAGTTGTGCGACCCTCAAAATGTCGGCTCTCTCGCCTATTGTGAACCCCGATCTCCAAGATTACTGTAATCGCAAATCGTAATGAGCTAGCTGTGTTCGACCCCAATCTGTTGGCAACTTTTGTGACTGTCGCCAAGGCTCGGAGCTTTACCGACGCCGGGCGTCGTCTCGGGTTGCAGCAATCGACGGTCAGTCAGCATGTGCGCCGCCTCGAAGAAGCAGCATCGCGCCGCCTTTTCGTGCGCGACACCCATTCGGTGGCGCTGACTGCGGATGGTGAGGCGATGCTCGGTCTCGCCCAAGGCATCCTCGAAGCGAACGAACGCGCGCGGCGCTATTTCGCCGGCTCGGAACTGCGCGGACGCGTCCGCTTTGGCGCCTCGGAAGATTTCGTGCAGAGCCGCCTGCCGGAGGTTCTCCGCGAGTTCACGCGCGTTCATCGCGCCGTCGATCTCGAATTGACGGTCGGGCTCAGCGGCGGTTTGTTGGAAACACTCGACGCCGGAGAGCTCGACCTCGTTCTGGCCAAGAGGCGCCCCGGCGAGGACCGCGGCCAGCTGGTTCGACGCGAGAAACTCGTCTGGCTCGGCGGCAACCCGGCTCTGGCAGACCCTGATCGGCCGCTTCCTTTGATCCTTTACCCGCCCCCGAGCATCAGCCGGGCCATTGCTCTCGAAGTGCTCGAACGCGCCGGGCGAAGCTGGCGGGTCGTGTGCACGAGCAGCAGCTTCAGCGGCCTCAATGCAGCCGCTCTGGCGGGGCTTGGGGTCAGCGTTCAGGGCGACGGCTTTGTCCCGGCGGGTTTGACCGTGTTGCCCGGGCTTCCCGATCTCGGCCACATCGAATTCGTCATCGCCGGGCCGGGACGCACCTTGCGCGGCCCGGCAGACGCGCTCGCGACGGCAATTCTTGACAACGCCTATCGGCTGTAAACTTGCCTCTGTCGAGCGCCTCAGAACTCCTTGGTGAGGCCGGCATAAAACGCCCGCCTTGGATCCGAAGGTCGTCGCGCGCAAGGTCAGCTGCACCTGTGCCAGCGGCTGGCCTTGGGCATTCTTGACGACCCCCTCGATCGTACCAGTAGGCAGCGCGCTCATCGCCGGGCGCGCGATGCCGAGCATTACCGAGAGGAACAGAACGGCGACGGTGCCCTGCCGTGGTCCGAATGCCGTCGATATCCGAAACAACGCCGGGCGTTACCGATTTCAATTCGCCATATCAGTTCATATCGAATGGCGGATATTCCCGGAACACGTTGGCGGCAGTGACCAGGGTGTGTTGCGTCGCGGTGCGCGGCGGCAGCGTCTGGCCGGCGAGCAGGCGCAAGGCGAGTGGCAGCACGTCGTAGCCCCAGCGATCCATGTAATAGGCGACCGAACCGAGCACCACGCTGCCGCGGTTGTTGGGATCGATCTCCTTCTTCTCGCTCGCGCCGCCGTGGATGTTCGGGTCGAGCCCTTGGCTGACGATGATGCAGTCGCTCTGCCGCCGGTTCATTTCGACGGCGTTCTTGGCGTATACGGCTGCGAGGTCGTCGAGAGTCGCGATCAACATCCGTTGGCCGCGCTGCGTCTGCAGGAATTTCGCCAACAGCGCGTCGGCGCGCACCGGCTGTCCGCCGGTGTCGAGCGAGGCGAGCTTCAGCGTGGGCAGCGATTCGTGGACGCCTTCGGTGATACCCTGCACGCGATCGCTGACGGCGGAGCCAGGATCGGCGAGGTCACCGATCAGTACCCCGAGCACTTGCTCGTCCGGCCAGGTTTCCAGCGCGAAATCACCGAGCGCGCGCCCGGCGATGCGGCCGGCGGCGCGATTGTCGGGTCCGTAGAGCGGCGCGCCAGGCAGCGGATCGACCAATGCCAGGGCTGGGATCGCGGCGGCGGCGAGGCGGCGGGCGATCTCCGCATTCGCATCGGCATCGGCGTTATATTCGATCAGCAAGTCGACTTTGGCGGCAATCGCCGCCTCGGCATTGGCAATTGCACGGGCGGGGTCGCCGGCATTGTCGAAATAGAGCATGTCGAGCGGCAAGGTGCGGGCCGCCAATTCGAAGCTGCGCCGCACATCGGTACCGGTGAAGCCGAGTCCTTCCAAACTCACTCCCGGCGTCTCGTCGAGATTGGCGAGGGCGATTCGGAAGCGCCGGGCCTCGGCCCTTGCTGGGCCGAAACCACAGGCGAGCAGCGCGGCCAGAAAAGCCCGGCGCCGCAGCACCGGCCCTGACGTCATGCGCTACTGGATCGCCTCTATGTTGACAAAAGTGCCGGTCGTCCCGACCGCTTTGGGCACTGTCATCGATAGGAAGAAGGTCGCCCGGCCCGATTTTGCGGCGACATCGGAAATCAGGTCGGTGCGCACGTTCTCGATGATGTGGATGCCATTGTCGGTGATCAATGTCTTGTGCACCGGAAAGGCTATGTCCTCCCTCTCGCCCGGGATAACCTCGACCGCCCACGTGTCGGCGCCGACGGCAACGACTTTCTGCGAGGCGAGCCACAGCGCCGCCGACTCGCTGATGCCGGGTTCGCCCTTGTTGTAGGCGGCATTCTGGGCCGGCCACTGCTTGAACAAGTCACCCCAGCCGGTGTTGATGAACACCGCGTCGGCCTCGCGCAGGGTCACATTGTACATCTTCAGCCCAGCCTGCAGATCGGCTTCGGTGATCAGCGAGCCCGCGTCGAGGCAGGGGGTCTTGCAGGCGGGGTTGACTTTCAGCTTGCCGGCGGCCTGAAACACCTTCACCGCGTCGATGATGACGCCGCGCGTCGCGAAAGTCTTGATGTTCTCGAGACCAAGGCGCTTCAGATAATTCTGCGTGACGTATTTCCCCATCGGCGTCTGGTTGTAGTAGCAGTCCTGGATGCCGATGTGGCCGAGGCCGTCGATGTGCGTGCCGACATGGCTCTGGCTGAGATAGGTGTCTTCCATATAGCTCAGCTTGTTGTTGCCGTATTCGGCACCCGGCATCGTGGCGAAGCTGCTGAGGATGGTCTTGCTGAAGCGGGTCCCGAAGAGCGGTATGCCGTCCACGAGGGGGTTGGCCATCGAGGTGACGACGCCGGTCTGGATCTCAGCGGCGGCGGCCTTGGTGACCGCGGGGGTAATGCGGTTGGTCGCGCCGGTCTGATCGTCCGGGCCAAAGGGCGATGGCTGGACGACGGCCTTGCAGTCCGCCTCGGCCGAGGCGGGTGCCGATTGCCCCAACAGCGACAAGACTGACATACCTACGAACGCGGCTAGTCCGGCGATTTTCATGGTTGCTCCTCCCCTACCTCGTTCTGCGGTCGCGATGGTAAACTTGCCGCTAGAATGGCGTATTTTGCAAGATTATACCACGCTCGCGGCAGGTCAGACCGGGAGGGTGCGGTTTTGCTCCGTCGGTACACGGAGGCGGATGGCGGTATCCGGTTGTGCGACGTAACGGTGCGCTATGGGCGGCGAATAGCGTTGGAGGCCGTGAGCGGAGACTTCGCTTCGGGCAGCCTGACCGCCGTCGTGGGGGCGAACGGGGCTGGCAAGAGTACGCTCCTTGCCGCGATCGCAGGCGTGGTACGCCTCGCCGGTGGGGTGGTGAATCGAGCTGCGCGGCAGCGATTGGCTTATCTGCCTCAGGTTGCGGCAATCGATCTTGGCTACCCGCTTACGCTGTCCGAACTGATCACGCTCGGCGGATGGCGGGAGTTCGGTGCATTCCGCTCCCCGGGGACCGCGCTGCGGGCGCGCGTCGCGGAGGTGGCGGAGACGGTGGGGCTGGCCGGACGGCTGGCGCGATCGATCGGCGAGATCTCGGTGGGCGAGCTTCAACGGGCGCTGTTCGCACGCCTGATACTGCAGGACGCCACGGTTATTTTGCTCGACGAGCCATTTGCCGCGGTCGATGCGCAGACGATGTCGGTGTTGCTCGATCAGGTCGTGCGGTGGCACCGGGAGGGCAGGACGGTGATCGCCGTGCTGCATGATCTCGACCTGGTACAGGCGCACTTTCCCTCGACTCTGGTCTTGGCGCGGCGCTGCGTCGCCTGGGGTGCGACAGAGGTGGCGTTGCCGGCGATGGCGGCGTGATGTCGGCGCATGCTCTGGTCGTGGAACCCTTCGAGACGCTCGCGTTTATGCGGGCGGCGCTGGTGGCCTGTCTGGCGCTGGCGCTGACCAACGGGGCCGTCGGAACGCTACTGGTGTTGCGGCGGATGAGCCTCGACGCGGACGTGCTGGGACATGCGGTGATGCCCGGCGCGGCGATCGGGTTTCTCTATGCCGGACCATCGCCGGCATGGCTGTCGCTGGGCGGGCTGGCGAGCGGGTTTGCTGTGGCGGCGCTGGCCGGGCTGATCACCAGCGAGCGGACACGGCGCGATGCCGGACTGGTGGCGTTCTATCTGGTCGCCCTCTCGCTCGGCGTCGTTCTGGTGGCGTGGCGGGGCAGCAATGTCGACGTCATGCGCGTGCTGTTCGGCACTGTGTTGGCGATCGACCGGCGCGCTCTGCTGCAGATAGCCACGGTGACCAGCGTGACCCTCCTGGTGATCGCAGCATTGTATCGGCCGCTGGCGGTGAGTGCCTTCGATCCCGTGTTTCTCCGCGCAGTGGGTACGCGCGCGCCGTACGGCGCAGCGTTCCTGGCGCTGGTGGTTCTGGCGCTGGTAGCGAATTTCCAGGCGTTCGGCACACTGCTGGCGGTAGGGCCGATGCTGCTGCCGGCAGCGGCGGCGCGATGTTGGGGCTTGGGGGTACCGGGGTCGATGGCGCTGGCGACCGGCTTCGGAATGGCGGCGTCGGTCACGGGGCTCCTCGTCTCCTATCACCGCAATCTGCCTTCCGGTCCAGCGATCGTACTGGCGGCGGGATTACTGTTTGGGATCTCGCTGGTCGTTACCAGCTCCTGGCGACGCCTGGCGCCGATGATCGGGCGGGACGCTTGATGTTCTGTTTTGCCATCGTGCTCGCCGCCCTGCTGCTGGCAGGCCCGGCGCGAGCCACCGATCGGATCCCGGTGGTCGCGACGTTCAGCGTCATTGGCGATATGCTCGCCAATGTCGGTGGCGATCGCATCGACGTCAAAACCATCGTCGGGGCCGGAGGCGACTGCGAGCTGTACCAGCCGACCGCGGCCGACGTCGCGACAGTCGCGTCGGCACGCGCAGTCTTCATCAACGACCTCAACGAAGAGTTCGAGCCGTGGTTGGAGCCCCTTCTCAAGCAGGCCCTTTTCAAGGGTACGAAGGTCGTGGTTACCCGTGGTGTGCGGACATTGACCGCAGAGGAAGAGCACCCGGTTTCCGGCAGGCAGCTGCCCGCGGCGATCGATCAGCACGCTTGGCTAGATCCGCGCAATGGCGTCATTTACGTGCGCAACATCGCCGCCGCGCTGGCGCGCCTCGATCCGGCCGACGCCGCGGACTACCGGGCACATGCGGCGTCCTACACAAAACAGATCCAGGCGGTCGACGATTGGGCGCGCAAGGAGATGGCGGGCGTGCCGCCGGGAAAGCGGCGGGCGCTGTCGTCGCACGATTCGCTGCAATACATCGCCGCTGCCTACGGCATCACGCTGATGACGGTGAATGGTTGGACCAACAAGAGCGAGCCCTCGGCGGCGGAGCTGGCCAAGCTGGCGCAACAGATCCGCGCCGATCGGGTGAAGGCGTTGTTCCTCGACAGCATCACCGATCCGCGGGCGATGCAGCGCATCGCCGGTGAAACCGGTGCCGTGATCGGCGGCACGCTCTACGGTGACTCACTCTCCCCCGCCGGCGGCGAGGCCGACAGCTACATCGAGATGCTGCGTCATGACGTGGCTACCCTGAAGGCCGGCATGCTGCGGAACTGAGCTATGCTGCTGATTGCGGCGTGGTGGCGGTTGCTGGTTGCGGGTGTGGCCGTGGCGGGTTTGTGGGCCGCTGTTCTCTGGGTCGTACCGAAGACGCCGTCGACGGCACCGGCGCAGTCATCACTGCGGGTGCCTGCACAGCCGGCAGATGTTCCGGTGTCCGAGACCGGCGCGTTGCGCGCTATTGTTCGGTCTGGTCTGGCGGCGCCCGGCGGCGGCCGCTTCGACCGGTTCGATGTCACCGCGCAGCCGATTGTCGCGCCGGTCAATGCGCGCGGTCAGGTCGCCTTCTATGCGACCGTGCTGCACGCGCCGGCACGCGAGGGCATCTTCCTCACCGAAGGGGGGCATGTGACGAAGGTGGCGGCGTTCGGGGACAACTTGCCGGGGGGCGGCACGCTGGCGGGGTTCGGCGCGCGTCCGCTGCCGGCGCTGAACGGCGCCGGGCATGTGGCATTCGGCGCGCAGGTCGCCGGCGGGCGGGCGACCGAGGGGGTCTTCCTCGCCGGGGCGGACGGATTGCAGGCGATCGCGCTTGCCGGCGACGACGCTCCGGGCGTGCCTCTCGGTGTCCTGGTCGGGTTTGACGCGCCGGCGCTGAACGACAACGACGAACTGGCTTTCGTTGCCGATGTGCGGCGCGGACGCGACCTGCTCGATGTGCTGTATTTCTGGAACGGCCGGCGGCTGCAGCGGCTGGTGGCGGAAGGCGAGCGGCTGCTGCGCATCGGCGGCACAATGGACAAGATCGGTGAGCCGGCATTGAACAACAGCGGCGTCATCGCCTTTCCTGCCGCGATCTCCAAGGGCCCGGCGCTCGGCGGCATTTTTATTGCGGGTGCGCGCGATCTGCGTCTGCTGGTTGGGACAGGTGACCCGGCGGCGAGTGGAGCAATGATCCTGCGGTTCTCGGAGCGGGTGGCGATCGACGACGAGGACGGGATCGCGTTCGGCGCCTATCTCGGCAAGGACGGGATCACACGCGAGGCGGTGCTGCGGATCGGGCCGGAGGGTTTGGCCGAGATCGCCGTCGAGGGAGCGCCGGCACCCGGCGGTGGTCGCTATGCGGGTTTCGGTCCGTGGCCGACAGTGGGGCCGGACGGGGTGACTGCGTTCATCGCGGCCCTCGATGGTGGGCTTGGACCGCTTGCCGCCTTCGCCGGGGCCGCGGGCGATATCAAGCGGGTCGCGGCGATGGGCGAAACGCTGCCGCAGGGCGAGCGGGTCGGTCGTTTCGCACTCAATGCAGTCGCTGTGGCGGGACCGGGCGGCGCGCTGACCTTCGCGGCGGTGGCGCAAGAGGAAGGGGAGCGCAACGCGATCTACTGCCGCTGTCCGGGTCCGGCCCGCTGAAGGACGCGAATCTGAAGCTGTGAGTCGGCCGGTGAGCGTGCGGCCCCACCCACAGCGGTTCTGATGAACTAAATCGGAGGTTCAGGAGGAAGCGGCCGAAAATGGGCTGAAATTTTACGTGGATGGGCCGTCTGCGTGCGGCCACCGCCCGATGGGCGTCGCCAGGCGGTAGATCTCCGCGGGCACCGGGCGTGCATGCAAAAACATCCCGGGCCGGAGTTCGACTTCGGTTATCCCGCGTCATCGTTGTTGATGCTGGCGATCTGCAGTACTCTCTACTATTGCCTTCGAAGGGCTGGCAGTAGCATGTCGTTCGGTGCGAGCATGATCGGTTCCGGAAAATTGTCCCACCGATTCTGGTGCTGCCGTGCTGCCCGGGTTGCGCGATTGGTTCTGGTGGTCACCCTCATACCATTTGCATCGGCGATCGCTGCGGCGGCAACGACGTTGCAAGTCGAAGCGGCCACCGGATTGCCGGGATTTCACCGCGTCGACTTGCAGCGTTACCTGGCCGTGCATATGGCCGAGGCCAGGTTCGGCGAGTGGCGTTTCGAGCCGGCTGCGGACAACGGCTCTGCGGCTAATCGCGTCGAATGGAGCTTCAAATTGAACCCATATGCCGGAGGGGAAGTGCGCAACTTTGCGCACACCTCGGTCTATGAGCGGGAGCTCGGCTCACACCGTCCGATCACGATCGAGGCGCGCCTCTATCTAAACGGGGAGTACCAGACCCTCGTCGAAGCGCAAGCGATCTTTCACGGCGGTCCTAACGATCCAGCGCTCGCCACGGCAGTCGCGAGCGTTACACAAAATCTCCTCGGTCCTTCGGGAGCTTACCACGCCATCGATCTCGGGCTGCGCCGAGGTCATTTGTGACGGTAGCCCGAGCGCGCCAGCGCATCGCTTGCCGGGAGACATGAGGGGGGCTGTTTTTTCGGCGCGCCAATCCTGTGCAAGCGCTCCCCGCAGCAAGCGCTGTCGACCACCGATGTCGATTGGCTTTCTCGTGGTGTTGATCCTCGGCAGCCCCGCTCCCGGGCTCGCGGTCGAACCGGCAGCTGCGGCAGACGATCTTTTCGAGCAGGACAGGCTCACCGGCGACTGGGGCGGGGTACGCAAGCAGTGGGAAGACGCGGGCATTGCTTTCGGCGCCACTGACACCGCGGAAACATTGTCCAATCCCACCGGCGGGATAAGACAGCTGACGATTTACCAGGGCCTGCTCGACGTATCTCTCAACCTGGATCTCGATAAGCTGGCGAAGTGGCCGGACGCCACCTTTTATATCGATGGGTACTGGATCAGTGGGCGCGGATTGTCGGAAAACGCAATCGGCAATCTGCTGTTTGTGAGCTCGATCGAAGCGCTAGCCTCGATGCGTCTTCACGATCTGTGGCTGCAGCAGGAATTTCTCAACCAAAAGGTTTCGCTCCGCGTCGGCCAGATCGCCTTCGACGACGAGTTTTACATTAGCCAATACTCGGCAGGGTTTGTCAATTCGTCGTTCGGTTGTCCGGACACATTGTCGAATGACTTGCCGAGCGGTGGGCCCTGCTATCCATTTGCAACGCCAGGCGCCCGACTCCGGGTTGCGCCAACAAGCGATTTGACTTTGTCCGCTGCGTTCTTCAACGGCAATCCGGCGCCTTCTGGACCGGGAAATCCGCAGGTCCGCAACTCCAGCGGCACCAACTTCCTGATCGGCGAGGGTGGTTTCATGCCAATTGTCGAACTTGCTTATTCGTTCGACGAGCAGCCGATTTCTTCTACCCCGCTCAGCGATGTCAAAGTGGGCGCTTGGTATCACACCGGAGAATTCCCCGATCAGCGCCGCGATAGCTCGGGTCTCTCGCTCGCGAACCCCGCGAGCAATGGCATTCCCGCCATGCATGGCAGCAATTTCGGGGCCTATTTGGTGGTGGACAAGATGTTGTGGCGCCGCCCCGATACGGCGACCCAGGGTTTGGCCGCCTTCCTTCGCCTCGGCTACGCGCCTCCCGACCGCAATCTGTTCAGCCTCGAGATCGACGCCGGCCTCACCTTCAAAGGCGTCTTCCCGAACCGCGACCTCGACGTGCTGGGCGTTGGCGCGGTGTATGGGCGGATTGGCTACGCCCGCCGCTTGGACCGGGATCAGGTCCTCTTCACCAGTATGGAGCGACCGATACGCGATTACGAGGCGGCGCTCGAAATCACCTACGAAGCGCGCATTGCGCCGTGGTGGCTGCTGCAGCCGGATCTGCAGCTTGTCTTCCACCCTGGGGGTTACATTTCAGCGCCGTTTCCGGCGCCGGTCTGGCGGCCGATCCCCAACGCTTTGGTTCTCGGCCTCCGAACAGGCATCACATTCTAAAGCTCCGTCAGCGAACTCGGCGATTTCCGATTGTCTGATGGCGCTTCATCGGCAGCTGGCGCGTAATGTCATCCTCATCGCCGCCGGAGCGATCGGGCTTTTGTGCTGGCCAATGATGTGCGGCGCCCAAATGGTTGGTCCGACGCCGCAACCTCAAGGCATACCGGTTACCCCCGAACAGGCCGAGCAGGTCGAAACGGAGGCCTGGGCCATTCATGGGCAAGGGACGAATGTCTGGCTGCTGCAACCGGCATTCCGCTCTCCGTATGAGGGCCCCCACAGCCTCCGCTCTGGCGCTAACGGGAGGGAAACGGTCGACGTGACATTGTATGCCGGCTTCCGTCCGTGGTCCGGCGCCGAAATCTGGCTCAATCCCGAGGTCGACCAGGGGTTTGGGCTCAGCGACACCTTTGGCGTGGCGGGATACGTCAGTGGCGAAGCCTACAAAATTGGCAAGGCGGAGCCTTATTTTCTGGTCCAGCGCGGCTTTCTTCGCCAGACAATAAATTTAGGCGGCGAGACGGAAAAGCTCGATCCCGGCCTGAACCAGCTCGGCGGCTCGCAGACCGCCGATCGCCTGGTGCTCACCGTCGGCAAGTATTCCGTCGTCGATATCTTCGACACCAACGCATACGCTCACGACCCACGCAGCGACTTCTTCAACTGGTCGATCATCGACATGGGTGCATTCGACTACGCGGCGAATCCCTGGGGCTATACCTACGGTGCTGCGCTGGAATGGTATCAGAATTGGTGGACCGCCAGGGCCGGGGTGTTCGATCTGTCGCAAGAGCCGAACTCGGTCGCGCTGTCTCGCGGCTTCGCGCAAGGACAGTTCTTGGCCGAATTGGAAGAGAGACATAAGCTGTGGGATCAGTCCGGCAAGCTAAAATTCCTCTATTGGCTGACCCGCGGCAGGCTCGGGACCTATCTTGACGCGGTCTCGCTGGGCGTCGCCACTGGGCAAACGCCCTCGACTTCCGACGTCCGCCGTTTTCGCACTAAAGACGGGTTCGGGCTCAATCTCGAACAGCAGACCGCTACGGATTTGGGCGTCTTTGCTCGCGCCAGCATCTCGCAAGGCACGGTGGAGACGGTCGACTTCACCGACATCAATAAGTCGATCTCGGCGGGGCTGTCACTGACCGGGTCGCGCTGGGGGCGTCCGGACGACACGGTGGGATTAGCCGGCGCAATCAACCAGATTTCGCACCAGGGTAAACTGTACCTCGCCGCCGGCGGTTTCGGCATAATCATCGGCGATGGTCAATTGCCGAATGCCGGGCCCGAGCAGATCCTCGAAGCCTATTACAATGTCGGTCTGTCGAGCTTCGCCCGCTTCACGGCCGATTATCAGTTTATCAAGAACCCGGCCTACAACCGCGACCGCGGTCCCGCGTCGGTTTTCGGCCTGCGGCTGCACGTCCAGTACTGATCGACCATTCCTGTTATGTGATGCGACCAATCCGCCCGCATCGACTATCGTCTGCGCACCGTCCGCCGGTATGAACCAGAAATCGCCGTCGACGGGCGCGGCGACTGGCGCCAGACTTGCCCCAGGCACGAAGCGAAACGCCTGGTAACCGCGCGCCGCCAGAAAGGCGAAGGCGTCGTCGAGCCGGTCCCCGGCACGCGCCAGCGCCATCCCATTGAGCTCCAGCAACAGGAGCGGCCGGAAACGGCCGAAAGTGCTCTCGGCACCGTGCAGCATTCGTAGCTCCCAGCCCTCGATGTCGGCCTTGATGAAATCGAGGCGGTCCAGATCGAGCGTTTTCACCACACCATCGACCGTCGTCAGCGCCACAATCTCCTGAGCGACGGCACACCAGCGCTCTGACGGCTTTCCCAAATGGGAGAGTCCAAACCCAAAGCTGCCGCTGCTCTTGAGCGGGATGGTCAGCGTGTCGAGCCGAGCCTCGGAGCCGAGCGCTATCGGCACCACGGCCACATTCGACAATCGGTGCAGCCAGACGACCGTCCGCAGGATCGAGCGGGCATAGCTCCCCGGCTCGAAGGCATAGACCCGCCCATGATTGGCGGCGCGTGCGAAGAGCTTGGTATATTGCCCGGCATGGGCCCCGATATCAAAGACGACGGCGGTCGGCGGCACCAGCCGCCCGATCGTCGGGGCGAGCGCGCGGTGATGCTGCTGGGTCGTCGCCTTCAGCAGGTGAGCTAGAAGACTTCCCGACGGACGCCAATGATAAGGATGGATCTGCAACGCACGCTGAGCCTCTATAGAGAGCTTTCCTGATTTCTAAATCAGCGATTTCCGTACGTGACACCGCAACCTAAGGCGGCCGGGGCATGTGCTGATCAAATCAGCACGCGCTGCCGCAACACGAAGGCGATGACGGCGTTCATGCCGCTCTGGTCTGCTCAGTCGTTGCTCGCGGCGCGGTCGATGAACAACGCGCCGCTGGTCACTACCTTCTCGCCGGCAGACACCCCGGCGAGGATCTCGACCATGCCGTCCGCGATCCGGCCGGTGCGGATCGAACGCGCGGCGATCGAGCCGTCATCCTCCGCGACCCAAACGCGAGCTGTATCGCCCTCGTAGACGATCGCGCGCTGCGGCACGGCCGGAGCCGTCTCCGTCTCCCCAGTTATGATGCTGAAATCAGCGAACATCCCGGGCTTCAGTTGGCCTTGGGAGTTTTCGACGTCGGCGCGGACCGAGAGGCGGTGCGTGTTCGAATCAATCGACGGGGCGACCCACGAAATCTTCGCCTTGAAGACGCGGCCGGGGAAGGCCAGTACATGCACCTCGACCGCTTCGCCGACACGCATCAAAGGCGCGTCGGCCTCGCGAACATTGGCGATGAGCCAGACGGTCAACAGATCGCTGATCGTGAAGACCGGGTTCGTGGCGCCGTTGGCTTCGCTGTTGATGTATTGCCCAACCCCGATCTGGCGCTGAGTGATGGTGCCCGCGATGGGCGCGGTTACGGTGGCCACCGCATTGAGCTTTTGCGTCGGTTCGGCTTCGAGCGAAGCGATCTCCTGGTCGGTCTTACCGAGGATGCGCAGCCTGCTGCGCACCGCATGCAAGGCGATCTCATCGCTACGGACGGTATTTTGTACCGTGATCAGATCGGTCTGCGACTGCTGCCAATCCTTGAGCGCGCCGCCTTGCGCGAGATAGAGCTCATGGGCACGTTTCTCCGTCGTCTGCGCCATGGACAGTTGAGAGCGCGCCGTTTGCAGGTTGGCAAGCGCGGTGATCAGGTCGTTCTGCGCCTGCACGAATTCGCTGGCGTGGATCACAAAGAGCGGGGCACCGGGCGCGACGACGTCGCCGAGCATGGCAATTACCTTAATGACGCGCCCTGAATAATGCGAAAATACCGGCGTCGTCAGATTGTCATCGACCGCGATACTGCCCTCCGTGACCTGTTCGGGACGGAAGCTGACAAGGCCGACCGGCTCGATCTTGAACCCCGCCCGTTGCTCTTTGGTGGGCCTGAAGGTCCCGCGCCCCTCTTCCGACGGCGCCGGATGAGCACGTCCGGCCGGATCTGCAACATTCTTTCCGATCACCGGCCACACAAGGATTGCAACACCAAGGATGAGGGCCAGGATTGCAATGGTGAGAAACTGGGTGAGCGGCGACAGATGCCGGCGCAGAAGGGACACCTGCCGAGGATCCTGTGCCATCTAAATGCTCTCGAATGCCTCGACTTGCTTCCGTAAATCAGGGCTTCTTGCCCGGGTGATGCAGGCAAACATAGGTGCTTGCAGCGCGCCTCGGAGGGTGCTTTTTACCCGAAGACGGCGTGGATCGCCAGCACACCCCCTAGGGGGCTGCTCCGGCGAAGCTGACCCGGCCTTGGTCCTCCGCCGGCGATCCGCTATCAATTGGTAGGGGTTGTCGGACCGCGGGAATGCGATGACAGAAAGCGACTATGTCTTCGTGCTCCGCCAGGGAAAGGCCGTTTGGAGTGCTTGGCGCGAGGCGAACCCCTCGATCCACCTGGATCTCCGCGAAGCGAACCTGAACGGCGCGAACCTTGCGGGGGCCCTGCTCGGCGGAGCGGATCTCGGCAAGGCGAACCTTAGTCGGGCGAACCTCACCGACGCGATCCTCGGTGGCTGCGACTTCAGCGGGGCCGATCTCAGTGGGGCAAACCTCACTCGGGCCAATCTCGCCGGCGCGATCCTCAGGGATGCGAACCTCAGCAGAGCAAATTTCAGTGAGGCTAATCTCGGCGCAGCCGATCTCGGCGGGTCAAACCTCAGTTTGGCGAATTTCACCGGGGCAATCCTATCCGATGCCGATCTCAGCGGAGCGAGCCTCAGTGGAGCCCTCCTCAGAGGGGCGAGTCTGGGCGGCGCCGCGCTCGGCTCGGCGAATCTCAGCGGAGCGAACCTCAGTCGGGCTTATCTGAGCGGCGCAGTCCTCGAGGGGGCAAACCTGCGCGGCGCCGATCTCAGCAGGGCGACACTGATCGGCGGCAAACTAAGCGGAGCAAACCTCAGCCTCGCCGACCTCTCCGGTGCCAATCTAAGGGACGCGGACCTCGACGGCACGGATCTCAGCGGAGCGAACCTCAACGGGACCAATCTCAGTCTGGCCAATTTGAGCAACGCGCAGTTGACCGGCGTGCAGTGGCAGCTTCGCGCCATGCGAGGATGTTACCTGGGGATCCGTGGTCTCGATTCGTGCTTCGGCAATGCCCTCTTCAAGCGCGCGGCAGCCGACCAGGACTTTCTCGACACGCTGGAGGCTCATTTGAAGGGCACCCGCGGCATGGCGCTGTTCCGGGCGTGGGGGTTGATCGACTACGGGCGCAGCCTGGTTCGCGTCGCGGCGATTTCATTCGGACTGGCGGCGATCTATGGTGCAATATACAGAATTTTTCCGCATATTCTCGATTACAAAGACAGCGCGAATACCTGGTTCACGCCGTATTATTTCTCGATCGTCACCTATACGACACTGGGCTTTGGTGATGTGCGGCCGGCGACCCTCGCCGGCGAAATCATCGTCAGCAGCGAGGTTATTCTCGGCTACACGACGCTAGGTCTGCTCCTTTCCGTCCTCGCGCAAAGCATCGCGCGGCGCAGCTGAGCTCGCGACGGCTGAGTTTTCTGAATTTGCCACGGGTCACTGGTACAGTTAACCTCGCCACGCTCGGGAGATGGAGACAGCGATGCCCAACCCGGTGGTCTTTGTGCACGGATATTCGGACAAGGGCGCCTCCTGGGCGGCCTGGCGCGAGATTTTGCGCCGCCGGCTCGGCCTCGACAATGCGGATATGCGCACCTGTACTTACGTCTCGTTGAACAACGAGGTCACGATCAAGGACCTGGCCGAGGCTTTCGACCGTGCCCTCGCCACGCAAGGGGGCCTCGATCCCGATGCGCCCTTAGACGCTATGGTCCATTCCACCGGCATGCTGGTCGTGCGCTCATGGCTGGCCGCCGATCCGTTGCGCGGTAAGCGCCTGAAGCGGTTGATCGCGCTGGCGCCCGCAACTTTCGGCTCGCCGCTGGCCAAAAAAGGGCGCAGTTGGCTCGGCTCGGTTTTCAAGGGCAGCAAACAGCTCGGCCCCGATTTTCTGGAGGCCGGAGACCGCATTCTGGACGACCTCGAACTCGCCAGCTCGTTTACCTGGAGGCTCGCCGAGGAAGACGTGTTCACCGAGCCGCCGCGTTACGACGGCGGTCCCGAGACGCCCTATGTGTTTGTGTTCTGCGGCACCGGCACGTATTCGGGTCTGCGCAAGCTCGTCGACAAGCCGGGCACGGACGGGACCGTGCGGCGCGCCGGCTGTGGCCTCAACGTCCGCGCGATCGAGCTCGACATGACCGAGAAGGGGATGGTCGCACGCCGTACGGCCACTGACACCGCCGGGGCCGAGGATCCCCGGCCGCGCCGCGTCGTCGCCGATAAATGGCTCAACGTGTCGATCCCGGTGCATCTCATCGGTCATCCCGCCGGACCCGACGAGGTGAACCACGCGACGATCCTGAGCAATCCGCCCGCCGAACTGCAAGACCTCGTCATCGCAGCGTTCGAGAAGACGGCAGCGGCCGGCGATGCCGACGTCGGCTACCGCGCATGGATCGAGGAGGCCGATGCTGAAGGCCGCTTGAAGAGGGTTCCCGAACAGTACCAGCAATTCATCATCCATGCCGTAGACGAGCGCGGCGATCCGATTACCGACTACAATCTGCAGCTGTTCCGCGGCGATGCAGTGGAGGCGCAGATCACCCAATTCGATGCCGAGGTCGACGTCTACAGCAGCGATCCGAGCTATCGATGCTTCCATGTCGATGTCGCCGATCTGGTCCCCCAGCAGGGACGGCCGTCGCCGGGCCTGACAGTTCGCATCATCGCCTCGTCCGGCACTCCCTATGTCGGCTACATCGGTCACGGGTACGAAGAACAGATCGAGCCGGGCTCGTGGGACGCCTCGTTGCATTTCGAAGGGGCCGCGCTGGACCAGATCGCGTTCTTCCGCCCCTACACGACGACGCTCATTCGACTCTATCTCGAACGTCAGGTTTTTCCACCGGATCGCACGATTCCTTGCGCGCTGCTGACGTGGGACGCGCTGGCCTGAGAGCCAGCCGCCTAGGGAGGAGCAGGTTGTGGCAGACCATAATGATCCCAATGCCGTAAATTCGATTTTCTCGGACATCGATGTCAGTGCAGCCGACCTTTACGACATATTCGGATTTCCGAGCGACGACGTTTCGGCCGGTGAGAAGGTCGTCATTGCTCTGACCTTTGCCGCAGTACCGCATACCGGGATATTGGATTCAGACATGCTCTACCGGATCCTGATCGCGCCCGATCGCCGGTTCGTGCGATCGGCCGGGGAGGATGCGAGTCTCGAAGGATTTCTGGCATATCTGGAAACCGTCAAGAACAAATATCTGAGCGTTTTGAAACCTTCCGAAATTCGCGTGACCGTCGACCGCGAAAACCAAGCCCATATCCGCTTTCTAAATTTCCCCGGCGGAAGCTTCTCCGCGGCTATCGCGACCAATCAAAGCGCCACATTGCAATCGCCTAATGGCCAGCCGGTCAAAGCCTTCATCGGCGGCAGGGATGACGCCTTCTTCAATGATCTTCCGGGCTTTTTCAGGTCAATCAACTATGCCCCGCAATTCTACCACGTGCCCCATACGATGCCGGATTTGCGCGAGCTCAAAATTCCCAAAACATTTCTCGAGCTCGAGGGCAACGACCTATTCAATTATGACCCGAGTCAACCCGAATGGGGCCGTGGGCACAAGCGAGAGTTGCCGCCAAGACCGCTGACCTGGAACGGCAACCAGTTCAAGAAGGACGAAAACGGCAATTTCCGTTTCGTGTATTCGGGCGAGGATGCGAGAGCGGGCCAGAATTGCAATGCGATCATTCTCGAATTGCCATTGGCGTTCCTGACCGACAGACCCGGCGAGCACCGTATCGTCAACGCCTGGGGCGAAAGCTGGGTGCTGAAGGCATCGAGCAAGGTCGAGCCGATTCCCGACGATCCCCTCTGGATAGAGCATCCGCATGTTCTATTGGATGCGTTCACTCTCGACGACGAACTGAAGAAATACAAGCTGGTCGATACGGACGGTCAGGCTTTCGCCGACGCGGCACTGAGTGAACGCGAGGACAACCGTCAACTCGGTGCGAATAATTTCTGGCTGGCGCCGCATTTTATCAAGCGGCTCGGTCATCTCGGATGGGGGTTTGGCCCGTCGATCACCGCGCTGGGGCTTGCCTGTGCCTTCGATCACGACAATTCCCCGGTGTCGCTTCATCGAATCTACACCCACGTCGTGGACGCCTTCCCGCGGGTTAAAAAGATCCTGTTTCAGGAGCTCAACATGCCCGACAATTCCTGGAACCCGAAAGGATTGCAGATACCGCTGCGGCGCCCCCTCGACATTTTCATCCCCAATGTGAACTCGATCGACATGGATACGACCGGCACATGGCCGTTCGGGCGGCGCCTGGAGGACCAGGTGGCGACTCGCTTCCTGTCGACCTTTTTGGACATGAGCGCGAGCCTCAACGGCAAGCCATACCACGTCGAGCTGTTGAACGACCCGGCCCTCTGGAACAGCGCCCCGATCGAGCCGAAGACCCCTCCCAATCCGCTGAAAAACGACAAGGAATTTCTGCTCGGCTTCCCTTATCTGGCGGAGCCGTGGTGACCTTCGGTGGTTATACCGAATTATCGTCACCCTCGCGAAAGCGGGGGTCCAGGGGAGCAGCTGTGGCGTTGCACGCTGCGGCTTCCCGCTTTCGCGGGAACGACGAAAACGACTTCTGCTTTTAGTGACTGACATCTATGGCGGGGTACCAGGCCGAACTGCGGCGCATCGAGCAGGACATCGCCAAGCTGAGCATTGCCGATCCGTTCGCGTTTCCGATCGACCCGGAACGCTTGACCCAGTACATTTATCGTCTGTACCAGCGTGCTTCGATTGCCGGTGATCTGGTCCAATTGGGCGCGGTCCAGCGGGCGATCGAGCGCGCGGTGCCGTTGCTGACGCATGCGGGCGATCTTTATCTACTGAAGGCGAATGTCGCGTTCAAGCTTCACAGGCTGGACGATGTCGAGGCAGCTCTTCTCGCGATCCCGACGGCCGGCCAGTGCATCGAAGCTTGCCTGCTTCGCGCCGATCTCGATTTTCAGCATGGGCGCTACCGGCAGGCCGAGGCAGGGTACATCGGGACAATGGAAGTCGCGCGGTCGTGGAGTGGTCTTGCCCGCCTGGCGTATTTTCGCGGCAAAATGGGCGATCTCGAAGGTGCCGACCGGCTCTATCGGGAGGCCGAAGACGGATTGACCGCAAAAGAGATGCGGTCCTATGCGTGGCTCGAAGTGCAGCGGGGTTTTGTCGCCTTTTCCCGAGGCGCTTATCCGGACGCGCGATTTCATTACGACAGGGCCGAGGCCGCATATCCGGGATACTGGCTCGTTGATGAATACAAAGCCGAACTGCTCGGCGCCGAGGGCAGGTGCGCCGAGGCCATCGAGCTGTTTGAGCGGCTCGTTGCCGTCAATGAACGCCCCGACTTGCTGCAAGCGATTGCGGAACTGTGTGAGATTGCCGAGCAACCGGACGCGGCGCGCTATTGGCGGGAGAGGGCCCTTGCCGGCTATCTGAAATCCGCCCAGCGCGGCGAGGTGCATTATTATCATCATCTTACGGACTACTACGCCGATGTCGCGAAGGACGGCGCCGCGGCGGTTACCTGGGCGCGCGCAGATCTGCGACTAAGGGAGAACTTCGCGACGCAGGCGGCGCTCGCCTGGGCGTACTACCGCAATGCCGAGTTTGTCGAGGCGCGCGGCTGGATCGACCGGGCGCTCGCTTCAGGCATCGTCGACGCGCACCTGTTGTTCCGCGCCGCGAAGATATACGCAGGAACCAGCGGTCGGCGTTTCCTGGTACGGGCGAAGAAGCTCAATCCGTTTGTCGAACGGTTCCATCTGCATCATTGAACCGCTGCTCACGAGGCGAGGATCACGTCCGCGGCCTTTTCGGCGATCATGTAGACCGCGCTGACGATGAAGAAGCCGGGGATCCGCGGGAATACCGACGCGTCGACAACGCGCAGCCCGTCGGTGCCGTGCACCCGGAAGTCGCTGCCGAGCACCCCGCCGCTGTCGCGCGGCCCGATCGGGCAGGTGCAGGATGCGTGGTGGCCCCAGGCCGTGGTGCGCACATAATCCTTTAGCTCGTCGTCGCTCTGGCGCGCCTCGCCCGGCTGTTCCTCTTCGGCGATCGCCCCTTCGGCTTTGAGCTTTGCGGTCAGCTTGCGTACGAACCGGATGCCGGCGACGACCGAATCGAGGTCCTCACCCGCCTTATCGCTGCCCTCCTCGAAATAATGGAAGTTGATAAGCGGTGTGTCGCGTGGGTCTGCGCTGCGGAGCACGATCTCGCCGGCGCGGTTTTCGGTATGCGCCTTCAGGATCGCCCAGGTCAGATAATTGGGCTTGGTGACTGCGAGTGAGGAGTAGCCAGGGAAATACCCGCCGAACAGCCCCACCAGCGCAAAGCAGAACAGATCCGGGAGCGGGCGCTCGGCCTGTGACTTGAGGATCGCCGCCAGCACTGCACCATTGCTGGTATAGAGGCCCTCGCGCCGCTCCGCCCAGTCACGATAGGCCGGGTCGCCACGGCTGAAGGTGACGCCTTCGAGGATGTTCCAGCGCTCGAAACTCATGCGGTTGACGACGCCGACCTCGTAGCGGTCCTGCAGATTTTTGCCGACCCCGGGGAGCTCCACCTTCACTGGAATGCCGAGCGGCTCCAATACGTCGCGGCGCCCGATCCCCGACAACATCAGGAGCTGCGGCGTATTGAACGCGCCACCGCAGAGGATAACCTCGCGCGTAGCCTGCGCTCGGCGTAGTTCCCCCTCTGCGGTCGCCGGTTGGCCATGAGCGCGGTAGAGCCGCTCGCCCTTCAGGTATTCGACGCCGGTCGCGCGGTTGTTTTCGCCGAGCAGCACCCGGGTGACGAGCGCGTCGAGCTCGATTCGAAGCCGGTCCGGGTATTTTTGTGCTGTCTCCAACGTGCGCTCACGCGCACCCATCCGGGCGTGATTGCGCGTCGCCAGCGGCGTATAGCGCACGCCCACCGCGTTCTCTGTCACGACCCGCCAGTCGTTTGGATCGGCCTTGGCCTCGACCAGGTCGAGAAGACGCTCGATCGGCTGCCCGATATCGTCGAACGCCGCATGCGCCGAATCGAGCAGTACCTGAACCAGCCCGAAATCGCGCACTGCCGCCTTTGGAATTGCGGTCTCCGCCTGCAGCCAGCCCTGCCAGCCGTGGCGCGACGGGTTTGGGCCCGCCGCCGCCAGGACGCGCTCGAGCGGCCGGTAACGGCAGTTCTCCAGCCGCATGAAATACCGCCGCATGTTTTCGGCAGCCCATGACTGGTCGCCGGTGAGGCTGGCGATCCCGTCCCAATCGGCATTGTGCGGGTAGACCAGGATCATGGCATTGTGGGCCGTGCACCCGCCCAAAGTTCCGGCGCGCGGATAGAGCACTCCGTCTACCGGGACGCCGCGATAGTCTTTGCGGTATTTCGGGTCCTTCTGCTGCATCTCGTCCGACGCGTAGTGCCGAACGAAAAAGTCCCACCGCATCGCGTCGTTCTCGCTGGCGAAGCCATGGAACGACGGCACATCGTAATCGTCGGGCAGACGGTTGATGCCAGGCTGATCGTCATTGGTGCCCGAGAGCTGCCGCGGATCGCCGCCGGCCTCCAGCAGAAGCACCGAGCGCCCGCCCTCGGCCAGCCGCGCAGCAAGCGTTCCGCCTCCGGCGCCGGAACCGACCACGATGTAATCGAACGGGCCCCGCTCACTCATTGGACCTCTCTGACCGCAGTGTCGTCATGCGACCAAGTCGTCATCACCGGGCTTATCCCGGTGATCCATGCCTTCCGCAACAGCGATCCGTGGAGGGCCGGATCAAGTCCGGCCATGACGAGAAAGCCGGCCTCGGGACAAGACCACACCTGGTGTTCCATTGCGCGTCCGATGTGGCCGTCAGAACGTCTTCAGGAAGGCGATCAGCGCTTTCTTGTCGGCGTCACCGAGGTCGGCGCCGAAGTAATGGCCGCGGTTGACGACATAATCCGGGCATTTGCTCAGCGCAAAAAGCTGCTCTCCGGCATTCGAGAACACCTGGCGCGCCTGCTCGTCGGTGGCGCCTTGCGGCAATGCCTTCAGGTCCCGCACGAGCTGCACCACCACCTTCACCACCGCCTTGTCGTGCGCCAGACGTTCGCGGAAATTTGTCGACTGCGGCAGCGGGTCGAAATTGGCCAGCAGGTCGATCGGCGTCCCGGCCGGGATCGGCCCGATCTCGAGCCCGCCCTGATCGAAGAGTTTGGGAGCGATCAGCTGCAGCACATCCTGCGTGTCCTTGAGGACGTCCGGCAGGTAGCCGGTCGGGACGCGCAGCCAGCTCGTCACGGTAGTCCGGTCGATCACGCCCGGTACCTTGTCGCCCAGCACAGCGTCCTTCTCGCGCCTTTCCGGCCACAGCATCTGGGTGATCGAATCGTTGAACGAAGCCATGCGGGCTTCGACCGAGGGGCTCGGGTTGAAGGTGCCGACGCTGTTGTTGAGGAGGAACGGCGCGGTCGACCACGCACTGACCAATGACGGAACGCGGGTGTAGCCGCGACCGCCGGCTGGCATTTGATACTGCTGCGGCGCCCCGGTGAGCGGGTTGTACACGGTGATCGCGCCGACCGACGGCAGCTCTTTATAGGAGGCCGAGGAGAAATTGTCCCAGATGTTGCCGGCGATTGCATTGGTCGCCAGCGGGGCGCAGGCATTGGTCTGCAGCAATGTCACCGGCACGCGCATGTCGTTCGACATATAGTTGTTGTCGAGAAAATCGTCGGCATTGACGATCCGCCGCATTTGCTGCTTAAAATCGCTGGTTCGGGTCCATTCCCAATAACGGTTCCAGCAGTCGAGATAGCCGGAGCCGATGCATGCAGCGGGGTTGGTCGCCACCGGCGGCTGCGGCGCCTTACTGGAATGGCAGGCCGCGCAATTCTCGGCGAAGACGATCTTGCCTTGGTTGACCGCGTCCGGAGGGTCGTTCAGATAGGCGGCGCCGCCCGGCGCATTCTTCAGCTTGTGCGGATATGACGCCTTCAACAGGAACAGCGCCATAGCCGGCGTCTGCAATTCGGTCGCATCCCAATAGGACGAGTTGGCACGGGCCGTCGTGATCTCGATCGGCGTGACCGGCTTGCCGCCGAGGATCGGGTTGAAATGGCGCAGCCATTCCTCGCTGAACAGGCCGATATTCAGATAGACCCGGTTCAATGCGCCGAGCGCGCCGACCGAATCGGAGCCGTCCTTCAGCACATGCGGCGTCCACACCGTATTGGGCGGCTCAAAAAGCTGCGTTAGCGGCCCCTGGGTAATAAAATCGTTGAACTGTTTGTTTGCTAAATTGTCCGGCCCCAATGTCTCGCGCCCCCAGCGCTTCGCCGCCTCGAGCCGGGCTTGGAGATTGTAGACCGCGTTCATTGTGCGCGGATTGTTGATGTTGTCGCTCGACACCAGCGACGTATCCAAAGAGCCAGGCCGGGCGGTGTGCAGGAACTGGAAGAAAAAGGTCGACTGGTCTGCGTTCCATGCGAAAATGCGGTCGACCCAGAAATGCTGCGCGCCGACGATCGAGCTCAAATTCTCCCATTGCGGCGCTTCGGGGTTCGCCGGCGGCTTTTCGGGGTTCGGACCGACGTGACAGAAGCCGCAGGAAACCCCGACGCGGTAGGGCCGCACCAGCTCCTTCGACAGGTAGTAGTTGGGGTCGTTGTAGAACCTTTCGGCATTCCATTCTTTTGCCGCGGCCTCGTCGAACTCGGGATTGGGGAAGAGCCGCATGCCGACGATACCGGTCGGCTCCCCGTAATAGGATCCCGCCGGAATGTTCTTGCCGCGCGCGCCGACCGCGACCCCGGGGTATTTTTCCGCATTGGCGAAAGGATCGGGCGGACAATTGGGATCGCGCACATCGAGCCACAGACCGTAGCGCTGCGGGTTCGGGCTGGTCGCCTTCGCGAAACACGGCTCGTTGACGAGCCCAAAGTAATTCCATCGGTTGTCGCGGCTGTATTTCCACCCAGGGTACGAGGACAAAATCTTCAAAAGATCGAAGTTCCCGAAAGTGACGTTGGTCAGCTCGTCCCACAGGCGGTCGTCGCCGCCGGTCCAGACGATCCACATGTTGCGCCCCTTGACCTCGTCGGGGGTGAGCGCAAGGCCGCCATCCATTGCCCGAAAATAATCCTCGTCGGCTGCCGGGAACGACTGGGCCGACCGTCCCGCCTGCCGGGCTTCGTCCAAGATCGCCTGCGCCCACGCCGCCTCGCCGAGCCAAATTGCCGCCGACAAGAGCGCGATCGACAGCAATAGGCGCACTCCCCAGGACTGGCGACTTGCCATTCGGCTCCCCCCTTCTTTAGCCGATCCGCCATGCTGCAGCTCGGCATCGGGGCAACTCTTAACCATAGGCGTGGCACCCGCAAGCGCCAATTTGGGTCAATAACCACGACCTAGTGGATAGAATCTGACGCTTGGTACCTGCACCGAGGTCTCCTCGGGGTGGATTCCTGCCCTTCAGGTCTGATGAGCCAACGGCGCGGCAGCTTCCTTGCCCTGCCCCGGAAGGAAGAGATTCCACCCAAAGCAGGCGTTCGCCGCACGCAAACGTCTGATATATAAACATTGACCTGGTTGTTGGCGCAGCGCTCGGCCACGGGAATCCGGACTTTTGCGAGCGAGCAGGCGGCGCAGCGACATTGTCCGCTGGATAATGTTTTGCAGTTAACAGGAGGCTCGGCGGGGATGTCGCCACCACGTAATACTTATAGTTAATTTGAACTGGTTCGCGGATATGTTGGCCGGAGATGCACAAGGAAACTGCGCCCGATGCCCATCCAAGTGTGAGTTCAGACACTTCTCGGCCGCGCAGCCGGGTCCGCGGCGACGCCGGAGAAGGGCACGGGAAGGCGCCGATATTTATTCACTCAAGCTGGCGCGTTTCGCATACCTGGTTCTGGCTCAAATTCCGCGAGAACCCGGGTACGATTTGCTTTTGCGAGCCGTTTAATGAGCAGTTGGCGACAATCGCACGTTCTACTGCGGGAATTCTTAGTCCCGGCTCCTGGGATTCGGGGCATCCGGGGAGCGAGCCTTACTTTCGGGAATTTCTGCCGCTGATCCGAAAAGCGGGCGGTGTCCGCCTGTTTGTCCCGGAAATTCCCTACCGCTGGTTCACTCCCATTGACGGCGTCGGCGGCCGACTTCGTCCCGAGGAACAAAAGTATTTGGCGTTGCTCCTGCGGCGTGCCAGCCGTTGTCGGAAAATTCCGGTATTCGGCTTCTCCCGTTCTCTCGGACGACTGCCCGCCATCAAAAAGCAGTACTCGGGGCTTCACATCTTTCAGTACCGAAACTGGTGGACGCAGTGGCTTTCTTTTTTGGCGCAACAACGGAATGGAAATAGCTATTTTATCGAGCGGGTTCTCCAAATTATGCTCGATGCTGAGGACGCGTTTCTCTCTGGAGTCGTCAACCGTTCTCTGGTCAAGGCAGGCGCGCAAGGTAGCGGCGAGCGCGCGGAAGATGGTGCCGTAACGCGCCAACAACTGGCAGCCACACTCGCCAAGGCCCTCCCCAAGAAGGATCTCTTCACGCTTCACACCTCATTCCACGCCTATCTTTTCTTAATCGGACAATCAAATGCCGACCTGGTCGTCAATGCGACGCGGCTGGCACGGAGCCGAGCTTACCGCGAGCATGTCCAGGACGAGCTGAGCGTTGCCACGCGCTTACGGATAGACCTAGCCGATGCAGTCGAAATTCAGCAATACGAGTTGTTCGATCCGACGATGATCGATTGGCATGAGATTAGGGAAAATCTCGATTTTGCCGTGGCGATGTTGGACCACCTGTATGACCGCGGAGATTTGTTGCGCTTTGCAGGCGAATTTATCGACGAGACCAGGGCCGAGATTGAGATTAGCGAAAGGTATATCGGAAGAGCCCGCGATGTCGTCGACAAGCTGGCGAGTGAACGCGATGCATTAGCCGCTGCAACGAGCACGTTCGGAGCCGATCGCGAGCGGTTGCAGCGTGATCTGGACATCGTGCTCGCCGAGTGTGAGAGACTGTCACACCAGTATCGCGACGCGATGGTGCTAAAGGAGGTAAGTGACCAAAGTTGCGCCGCGAAGGCCGTCGAACTCGCCCGGATGAGCGAGGAAAACACCCTCCTCCAGCGCGAGCTCGCCGAGGCGCGCGCTGAGGGCCGCCGCCTGGCATCCAAATGTGGAGCGCTAACCCGGACGCGCGACTGCCTAACGGCCGATTGTGAGCGGCTGAGCCGTGAAAGATCCCAAATCGAAAACGACCGCGAACGTGCCGCAGCGGAAGGGGAGCGGTGGTTCGCGGCGGCGATCCGGTGGCCCAAGGACCTCACGCCAGCTGCGCCTGCACGGTTGCGCCGAGAATGGCTTCATAATGTGGTGCTGCGCTGGCTCGACGCCGCCGATCGGTGCTTCATGCGCCTGCGCCGCCAGGAAACGCCAAGGCTTCTGGCGGATCGGGCGCGCGATGCCCGGCAATGGGAATTAGCCGCGCGGTACTACCTAGACGAGCTCGCTCGCGCCCCAGGGGCCGCGGCAATATGGGTCCAGCTGGGTCATGCGCTCAAAGAGGCCGGCCGAACAGCGGATGCCGAAACCGCCTATCGCAAGGCGGCGAGCTTCGACGGGGCCAGCCTCGACACTCTCTTATCGCTCGCGCATGTGCTGACGATGCGACGAGAAGATACCGAAGTCTCGGCCCTCTACGCGCAAGCCCTCGCTCTGGCGCCCCCGCCCGCGATCCGTTGCGCGATCCTGAAGCAGTTGCGGGGGCGCCCGCAACCGGGCGATCATTGAGAGGCCGGGCGATCATTGAGAGGACGGCGCGGAAGGTGCGGCAGAAGGTAGGTGACGATGGTAACGCTGCGGTGCCATTCGCCTCTTGACCACGACACGGCGCAGCCTGTTTCCAGCACCCCGATGGCGGCGAGCGAATGGCAGCTTCGCGTTAACTGATAATCGGCGACTGGCTCTAGGAAATGGCAGAAATGGGCAGGAAGAGCCGTTCCGAATGCGAAGCTGAGTGACCGACAAGGGTCGAGAGTCGCTGTCCAAACCGGGTACGAAGCGGTGATTTGGACCACTAGCGGGAGAAGCGTCGGAGGATCTGGCCAGGGAAGTTGAATGCAGGTCGGCTTCAATGCGGAAATAGCCATAATTGCGTGGTACTGTCGGATGCTGGTCCTAGCGAACGGAAATTGATCGAATGTCATTGGGTGGAAACGGGGACGAAGCGGGCCCGTTATCAGCCAGTATCAGCGAATATCAGCCGGCTTTTCTCGCTGTTGTGGTCGTCCCTCAGTCGTGAAAAGCCTAGGATTGCCGCGGCAGACGTCAATAGCTTCGCTGTTCTTTCGCTGTATTAACAGCCAGATAGGCCGACGCCTCCGACAAAGAGGCTCGCTGTCCAAAGCCAAGCGCGATATCGTGGTCATGCCGGGCTGCCGGCGAACGATAAGGGGAACGATCATGTCCTTTGCGATCCAACACGTGCATGTAAAAACCCAGGATCCCAAGCAGACCATGCAGTTCTACATCGACAATCTCGGTGCGACCTATCTGGCCGAGATCCCGGGCCGCGGCCATCGGCTGAACCTGCATGGGCTGACCCTCAACATCACGACCCTCATTTCGACGCAAAACCACGAGCAGCATTACGGCATCGAGCACATCGCTCTCGATACCGACGACTATTCCGGGGCAATGGCCAAGCTGCGGGAGAACGGGGTGCGCGTCCTCGAGGAGTTGCCGCCCAACAACGGCCGCCGCGTTTGCTTTCTCGAAGCCCCCGATGGGGCCCAGATCGAACTGATCGAGAAGGTACAGCCCGCGTAATTGGAGAAAGGGCGCGCTGCATGGCTCTGAAGGACAAGATCGCATTGGGCGTGGCGCTGCCGCACCGCTCGCCCGAGCCGATCGACATGACGGCGGTGCGACGGGTCGCGCAGCGCGCCGAAGCGCTCGGGTTCTGCGATTTGTGGGTAACCGAGAATACCCTCGACCATGTGTTCTGTTTCGACCCGGTGGTAGTGCTGACCTACGCCGCGGCGGTCACGACGACGATCCGGCTCGGCGCGTCGGTTGTCGTGTTGCCGGTGCACAACCCGATCCACGTGGCGCACCAATGGGCCAGCCTCGATTACGCCAGTAACGGTCGCGCCACCCTCGGCCTGGGGCTCGGCCGGGAACATCATTACGAGCAGTTCCAGACCCCGACCGAGGGCCGCGTGCGGCGGTTCCGGGAGGGAGTGGAGCTGATAAAGGCGCTGTGGACTGAGCAGCGGGTCGACTACCAGGGACGTATTTTTCAGCTGGGCGACGGCACGATGGCGCCAAAGCCGGTGCAGAAACCGCACCCGCCGATCTGGATGGGTGTCGGGCACCCGGATGCGCTGCGCCGAACCGCGGCGATCGCCGACGGCTGGATGGGGTCGGGCGGCTCCAGCAATGCAGCCTTCGTGCGATCCGTTCCGATATTGCGCGAGGCGCTGGAGAGGGCAGGACGCGATCCGGCGATCTTCCCGATCTCGAAGCGGGTATTCCTGTCCGTGGACGAACGGCCGGAAGCAGCCCGCGCCGAATTACACCGCTGGTTCACGGTCGTGTACCGAAATCCCGACGGGACCGACGCGTCCGGTGTCCACGGCACGCCGGAGCAGGTCCGGGAGCGTTTAGAGGAGTTGGCCGCCGCCGGCGCCAACCACCTCCTCCTCAATCCCGTCGCCCGCTATGAGGAGCAGCTGGAGGCAGTGGCCGCGGTGTCAGAACTTGGTTGAGCCAGTCCATTGCCCCTCTCCGCCCTTCAGGGCGGAGAGGGAGGGGCCCGGTCGCGGCACCGACTGGGAGGGTGAGGTGGGTGCCGCAGTGTTCTGAATGCGGGTTACCCCCACCTCACCCCGACCCTCTCCGCCCCCGGTCGTCCCCGGGGGCGGAGAGCCCTCACCGCGCTCGACACTCGAAATGATCGGCTCGACGGTCGTAGTTGGCCGCGAGTTGCAGCAGCTCCCTTCGCGCGCCGGGGAAACGACACTGGCGGGCCAGCTTGCGGAGCCCTTGCGCCACCTCTCGATAATGTGCGCCGTCAAGAAACAGGTAGCTGCCGCGTGACAAGATCATCGGCAGAGGCGGGGCGGTATTTCGTGACCGTCTCATCGGCTAAAGCCTCCAAGATGTCTGGAACCGGCCACGAGGCTCACCCAGCGAAGGCTGATATGAGAAACTACAGAGAAGGCAGCCCACCGTGAGAGCCTCGATTCAACTCGCCGGTTTAGCGACGCCGAGAGAGGCTCGCGGGCGACGCGTCCTGCGATATTGTTGAACGCGGGTCGCACGCAAACCAGGGAGGCCATAGATCTCGAACGCGCGTTCCCACGACAGTAGTTCTTCTTTCGACAGCTGGTAGACACGGCAAGCCTCCTCGATCGTGATCGCACCGCTGTGCACCGCTGCGACCACCGCGGCCTTGCGACGTACTACCCATCTCTTTGTGTTCGGAGGCGGCAGGTTAGCCATGAGCGGCGTCCCGGCCCGTGATTCGTTCGAAAGGGCTTGATCACGCGGCGCCGCGGGGGCTGACGATCCAACCTCGCACGCGCGAGGTCCGCCGGTAACCGATCTAGTCGGAAAGTTAGGTGTGTTTCCGCTGGTTCTCGGTTCCACCGCCCAACCCCTCCGCGCGATGCCATTCCCGATCATTTCACGAAGTTTTCACGATTCCAGCATGTTTGTCACCCAAATTTTTCATTGCTTTGAAGGTTCAAAAAAGACTTCTCCCGCTCGGCGATTGAACAGTTACCGCCGGAGATCAAGGATACCGGAAGGTGCTCCCTCCCGTGAGCTGTCATGCAACCCTTATGCCGCGACCAGTCCCATTCGGCATGAATCGTTGATTCTCACGAATTTTTGACGATGAGAAAAAAAATTTTTCACGATGGCTTGTTGCGCTCTCTGGGAATCTCGCGCTCGTTAACGATGAGCAATTTTGCTCTACGTGCAATCGGGGAGAGACAAGATGAATTTGACTGAACGGCTAGCCCGCGGCTCGATCACGACGGGCTTCCCGCCATTGCGGCAGCCGGCACCCGAGATCGCCGACCGCGGCGCCGTGCGGCTCGGCAGCGGCTCGATCACGGCCGGCTTCCCGCCATTGCGGCAGCCGGCACCCGAGATCGCCGACCGCGGCGCCGTGCGGCTCGGCAGCGGCTCGATCACGGCGGGCTTCCCGCCATTGCGGCAGCCGGCACCCGAGATCGCCGACCGCGGCGCCGTGCGGCTCGGCAGCGGCTCGATCACGGCGGGCTTCCCGCCGTTGCGGCAGCCGGCACCCGAGATCGCCGACCGCGGCGCCGTGCGGCTCGGCAGCGGCTCGATCACGGCGGGCTTCCCGCCATTGCGGCAGCCGGCACCCGAGATCGCCGACCGCGGCGCCGTGCGGCTCGGCAGCGGCTCGATCACGGCGGGCTTCCCGCCGTTGCGGCAGCCGGCACCCGAGATCGCCGACCGCGGCGCCGTGCGGCTCGGCAGCGGCTCGATCACGGCGGGCTTCCCGCCGTTGCGGCAGCCGGCACCCGAGATCGCCGATCGCGGCGCCGTGCGGCTCGGCAGCGGCTCGATCACGGCGGGCTTCCCGCCGTTGCGGCAGCCGGCACCCGAGATCGCCGACCGCGGCGCCGTGCGGCTCGGCAGCGGCTCGATCACGGCGGGCTTCCCGCCGTTGCGGCAGCCGGCACCCGAGATCGCCGATCGCGGCGCCGTGCGGCTCGGCAGCGGCTCGATCACGGCCGGCTTCCCGTTGCCTCGTTAGGACCGTCAAGCATCACCGCGGGAGAAGGAGCATCAACAATGGCTAAGCAGGCTGAATCGATCATCTGTAGATTTTACCGGCTTATCCCCGATGCTCCGGTCCCGCGGCGGGCCGACCGCTCGGCCGATGGCATGCTTCCGACCCGGGGCTATCGTTATTGCGAAGCCCTCGCGTCCGCCTCGGCGTTTGGGTGGTATATTTATCCGCCGCTGAATTTCAGCTTGGTGTGGGACGGCGTCGAGATCGCGTGGACTTACGAAGGCGCCGAAGATTGGTATCCGCTGCGGGCTGCTCAGTTTCCTGGGTTTCGCCAGCTGTTTGAGGAAACAGCACCCGATCCGGTCAAGCCTCTGTCGCCGACTTTTCTGGCCGTCGCGCGAGACCCCGGTGTCCTACAGATCTGGAGCGGCTACCTCGCGCGGACCGCCCCTGGTTGGGCATTGCTTTCCCGGGGGCCCGCCAACATCCCCCGAACCCAAGGCTACGAGCATTTCGAAGGCATCATCGAGCCCGAAACCTGGTTCGGTCCGCTCTTTACCAACATCCGCCTGACACGCACGAACTCGCCTGTCGAATTCCACGTCCGCTATCCGCTGTTTCAGGTGCAGCCGCTGTTGCGCCAATGTTATTCCGAGGCTTCCTTCGAGGTTGTCGGCTTGTCGGAAATGAGTGCCGCCGATTGGCAAGATTTCGAGGCGACCATGAAACCCAATACCGATCAAATGCGAATGCTTGGACATTACGCCGTGAGTACACGACGGCGCAGCCGAAAGTAGTCATGAAGGCGATCTGCGGGTGGTTACCACAACTCCGGCCACGACAATCCCGGTTCCCAGCCATGCCACCGCCCTGACTTGCTCTCCGAGAATGGCCCAACCCAGCAGGGTTGCCCAGACGGGTTGGAGATAGGACACGAGCGCGGCCGGCACCGATGCCGCGCGCGCCAAAAGACGAAGATAGAGCGCGGTCGGCACCGCCGAGCAAAGTACCCCGACCGTCACCAGCAACAGCCACACAGAGGTCGGTTGGCTCCACTCTGTTCGGGGCTCAAACATTAAGGAAATAAGTGCGGCGATTATGGCGCCGCACGCTTGCTGGCCGCAAGCCAACGCCACAGGATTTGTGGAGGCGATATACCGGCCATAAACGGTTCCGCACGCATAAGAAAACGCGGTTAGAAGCATCGCTGCAATGCCGACCAGAGATCCGCGGCCCCCGAAGACCGCGACCGGTCCAACGATCAGCAGAATACCCGTCAGCCCCGTAATGATCCCGATAAATCCACGGGCTCGGAAAGGCTCTTCGACAAAGAGAAAATGCGCCAACACCGCGACCATCAGCGGGACAGACGCTTGCAGCATCGCGACCACGGCGCTGTCGACCCGGCTGACTGCCACGGCGACCAGAACGTTGGTCAGCCACCCATTGGTGGTCCCGAGAACCACCATGTGAACGATGTTCGTCCAAGGCGGCGACGGCGGCGGGAGGTCGTAAGCAAGCGGCGATCGGGTCTGCAGTGCCAGCCAAGCGAGCAGAGCCGACATGGCGATGAACCCTCGTGACGCCGCGAACGCGAAAGGATGCATCGACTCCGTAATAATTTTCACGAAAACGAAGCTGCTGCCCCATGTTCCTGAGATGACGATCAGATTCACCCACAGTGTAGAAAGCGGTATGTTCCTCATGCGCCTACCGCAAATCAACTTCCACTGTTTGAATGTGAGGGAGCCACGAAGGAAGGCTTTGGCCGATATAACCCCGCCAAATACCTGTCTCAGCGCCGAGACGGGATTCAAAGCCGCAGCCAATAGAAATGTCAACTGATGTCCGGAACTGCATACTTCTCACCGCCCATTCGCGCGGTTGGGAGGCGCTCGCTGCCAACTGGCGGATCATCTTCAATTTTCGAGGAGGGTGAGGCGACGGATCCTACTCTAAATACTTCTGCAGTTTATGCGGCAGGGGCCCGTCGAAATCATCGGCAATATAGGTGGTTCCGAGCAGGTTCCGCCGAAACCGGCGCGTTTTCCCGGCCGGGTGATAAGGCACCAGCTTTGCTTTTCGGCCTGCCCGCTTTGGCGATGACGATCTCCTCTCCGGCGGCGGCGCGGTTCACGAGCTTGGAAAGCTTCGTCTTCGCCACCGCGGATGTTGACAGTGTCGGTCATTGCCGCACCTCGGTCACGCCCTTCTTGCATTTCGCATATCTCATTGCGGCGCTCGTTGTTGGGTTCGATCTCCGTCTTCTCCATGGCGCCGCCGGGATGCTCGGTCAACGCCCCTTGAACGGGCCGGGCGGGCGTTTCTCGGCGAAGGCGCGGGCGGCTTCCTGGAAGTCTTCGGTGAGGTAGAGCTTCAAGGGAGCGGTCTGCATCGTCACTTCGCGCTCGAGCTGATCCATGTACCAGCGGCGGGTGCGGACCGTCGCGCGAACCGAGAGCGGCGGGTTCTTAGCAACTTCGGCGGCAAGCTCGTGGGCGACCTCGAGATGGCGGCCTTCTGGCGCGACGCGGTTGATGATGCCGGCGGCGAGTGCCTCATCGGCGGTGAAAAAGCGGCCGGTCAACGTGACTTCGGTCGCGAAGGCGGCGGCGCCGCGGAAATTCAACAGGGCCCAATATTTTGCGCCGCCGAGGCCGCGCGAGGTCTCCGTCACCTGGAACTTGGTGCCGGCCGCGGCGACGATCAGGTCGCATTCGAGCACGATGCCGAGCGCCAGGCCCATCGCATAGCCGTGCGGCGCGGCGATGACCGGTTTCCAATTGACCGACCGGGTGAAGAGATCGCCGGAATTGGCGCCCCAGCCTTGCGGCCCGCCGTGCTCCAGGAATTCCTCGCGCCTGCGCAGCTGGCGCTGATGCACATCGGCGCCGCTAGAGAAGGCTCGTCCATTGCCGCAGATCACCGCGACCTGCGCCGCCGGGTCGAGGTCGAAGCGGCGCAGCGCGTCCGCCAGATGCCGCACCAGATCGTCCGAAAACGCATTGAGCCTTTCCGGCCGGTTCAGAGTCAGGGTCGCAACCTGGTCGCGGCAGGCGTATTCGACCAAGTTCGTTGCGCGCGTCTCCGCCATCCCTCGTTTCCTCCAGCGCTATTGCCGAGCCACACATCTTAAAATTCAAAGCGCCCGCCACTCTACTGGCTGTTGGCCGTCATCGTCATCGGCGGCGCGGTGAGGCGTCCTTGGCCAATTGCGAGGTGATGTCGGCGAAGGTGACTTCGAGCGATGTCATCACGTCGATGACGGTCGGGGCGCGCGCGGCGAGAGCCTCGCGCAAGGCGGGTCCCAATGCCGCCGGATCGGTGACCCGGACGCCGCGGCAACCCATCGCCTTGGCGATCTCGGCATGGTTGAAATCGTTGAATTCGGCGGCGAACCGGCCCGAGCCGTGCAATACCCACCCAAGCGCCTTATTGTTGAAGACGACGGTGATGATCGGGATGTCCTGCTCGATCGCCGTCATCAGCCCGTTCATTGTCATCGCGAACCCGCCGTCGCCGCATACCGCGACAACCGGCCGGTCGGGATGCACGAGCTTGGCCCCGAGCGCCGCCGGGATGCCAAAGCCCATCGGTCCCGAACCGGCCGCCTGCAGGAAGCCCTCGTGCCGCTTCGTCTGATAGAAATGCGTCATCATGATGCGGTTCTCGCCGGCGTCGCAGGTGACGATCGCATCATCCGGCAGGTTGCGCTGCAATTCGCCGATGACGCGCTGCGGCAGGATCGGCTGGTCATCGGCGAAATAGGCGCGGTCGTTGAAGTAGCCGAGCCGCTCGCGATGGGCGGCGACGCGGCGCTCCGCCTGCTCCCGGCGATCGCCGCTGCGCGACCGGAGTTCGTCGATCAGCTGATCGAGGACGATTGCAGCGTCGCCGATAAGCACATGCTCGGCCGGATAGTTCCACGACGCGTTGCGCGGCTCGATGTCGAGCTGCACGAAATTCTGCCGCGTCGGGTTGAGCAAGGCGCGGTTCTCCCACGCCGTATCGCTCGGCGACAGTTTCGAGCCGATGACAAGGACGAGATCGGCCTCGGCGATACAGGCATTCGCCGCCGCGGTGCCGAAGGTGCCGAACACGCCGAGCGCCAAGGGGTGGGTCTCGGCGAAGCAGCCCTTGCCGGCTGCGGTCGTCGCCACCGGCAACCCAGCCGTCTCGGCGAGCCGGCGCAGCTGGTCATAGGCCTGCGCGATGCGGACGCCGTTGCCGGCGATCAGCACCGGCTTCTGGGCCGCCAGCACTGCCGTCGCGGCCGCCTCGACCTGCCGCGTCTCGGCAGGCGGGGGAGGGGAGGGGAGGTAGTGCCGGGTCGGGTAGAGCATCGGCTGCGAGTTCGGGCATCACCGAGCCGGCCAATGAATCGTGGCTGTAGAGCACCGCGACCGGCCCTGGCTGGCCGGCGAGCGCGTGCTTTATCGCCAGTTGGGTGGCCTGCACGGCGGCGATCGGGTCGTGCGCCTGCATGACGTGCTTGGTGACGCCGCTGAAGGCGCGGCGCGCGTCCCAGCTGCCCCAGTCGCCGGTCGCTTGCTGGTAGGGCGCATGCAAGCTAAAGCGCGGCGCGTCGCTGAAATCGGTCAACAGCAGCATCGGCGAGCTCGACAGATGTGCCTCGATCGTCCCGAGAAGGCCGTTGCCGAGCACCCACGGACCCTGCCCGAGCAATACACCCGGCCGCCGCGTCAGCCGGCCATAAACCTCCGCCATGACGCCGCCCAGCGATTCCTCGCGCACCAGCACGGTGCGGACTGAATTCTGATACTGGCTGAGCCCCGACACGATCCGACCGGTGTGTCCGCCGGAAATGCCGAAGACCATCTCGATCCCCGCCTCTTCGAGAACCCGCGCGACCAGCGCGTTCGCCGGTGTCTCTTCGGTCAGCATAGGCTCGATCGTCATCGCATTCCTCCCTTGCGTGCGGCTCCGCCGAGCTTGCATCGTCGGAGGTCGGAAGACAATGTCCGGGGTGCCGGAAAGCGGAGGTGGCCAATGGAATTGAGCCTGATCGTTCGTGGCCAGCACCCCGCGGGGGAAGACATGCGCGCCCGTCTCGCAGACGACATCGACCTCGTCATGCGGGCCGAGCAGCTCGGCTTCAATGCGCTGGTCAAAGGCTCGCATTACAGCGCGCACCCGTTGCAATCCTTGCAGCAGATCCCGTTTCTGGCGCAGGCGGCGGTCTTGGCGCCGAGCCTGCGGCTCATCTCCGGGCTCGTGCTGTTGCCGTTGCACAAGCCGCTGGATATTGCCGAGCAACTGGCCACGTTGGACATCATGTGCGGCGGGAAATTGGTATTTGGCTGCGGCATCGGCTACCGCGACGTCGAATTCAAAGCCTTTGGCCTGACGCGGAAGGAGGCGGCGAGGCGATTCGAGGAGTGTCTCCTCGCCGTCAAACGGCTGTGGACCGAGGATTTCGTCGATATGGCGGGCTCGCATTTCGTACTCGACCACGCGAACTCCACGGTCAAGCCATTGCAGAAACCGATGCCGCCCATTTGGATCGGCGCCAATGCCGATGCCGCGATCCGGCGCGCGGCGCGGCTCGGCGATTGCTGGTACATCAACCCGCACAGCACTTTGACGACCCTGGCTCGGCAGCTGGATCTCTACAAGCGGGCATTGGACGAGTACGGCAAGCCGTTCCCGGCCGAATTGCCGATGCGGCGCGAAGTCTTCGTGGCCGATACCCGCGAAGAGGCGATCCGGTTGGCGCAGCCCTATCTCGAAGTCAAATACAGGACCTACCGCGAATGGGGCCAGGACAAGGTCATGCCGGCGGGGGACGATTTCGACCACGGTTTCGACGAGCTGCTCGACGACCGTTTTCTGATCGGCTCTCCGGCCGAGGTCGCCGACCAGCTGATCGATCTGCAGCGGCGCTTCGGGGTCAACCACCTCGTCGCCTCGCTCCATTGGCCCGGAATGCCCAACAGCCTCGCCCTCGAGCAGATGCAGATCCTCGCCGAGGAGGTCATACCCGCGGTCCGCCGCGGCGCCTAGCCACTCGTCGCGTCATCACTTTTGACGAGCGCCATAAGCGGCCATCGCCATCATTGCCGCCCCGATTGCCATTGGAAATAAAATTGCCATTCTCCGAAGGGGAGGGAACAGCGATGCCACTACACTACCAGTCATCAAAAGCATTCCACCGGCAGCCAAGTAATCTAACTCATCCCATTCCCGAAGTGCTCCGCCGATTGCCATTCAGTATTCTCCTGCTGAATTAATGATTTATGCGACAGGACTATATGTCTGTCGGGCTTGTGGTGCAACGGCACCCCGTCGACCGCCGAACAATGCTATCCAGGCAAAGCGGGCGGGTCCTCGCGGACGATCTCCTCGGCGAGTGTGTTGTCGACCGCTTGCTCGAACGGGGCGGCCTGTTTGACGAAGCGGCCGGATATCAGCCCCGCTCGGAGCCGCTCATAGCCGGCGCGCGGCAGGATCGGGTTGTCGCCCCAGATGCCCAACTCGAGATAACGCGCGATGGCGGCCTGCAGCAGGGCGGCCGGAACCGCCGGGAAGAATGACTGCACCGCGTCGGCGATGGCCTCGGGCGAGCTGGCATGGAGCCATTTCTGGGTGCGATAAAGGCCTCGCACTAGCTTCTTCAGCTCCTCGCGCCGCGGGGTGAGCGTCGTGCGGGGGGTGTAGAAGCTTGTGTACGCGGTGGGCCCGCGGGTGGCGGCGGCATACCAGAGGTGGCCGTGGGCGGCAGCGATCAGCTCCTCGGCAAACGGCTCGAACAACTGCACGACATCGAACTCGCCGCGGCGCAGCGCCGCCACATTCTCCGCCATTGTTCGATCGGCGACCCGCGGCAATGCGTCCGGGTCGAGGCCGGCGCGGCGCAGATCCTCCTGCAGACAGAGCCACGGGGTCGGCACCTCGCTGACCGTCGCGACACGCTTGCCATAGAGGTCGGCGAAGGTGAAATCGGGGCGCGGCTCGCGGCCGATCAGAAAAAACGGGTCGCGGGTTACCGCCTCGGCAAAGCAGACGAGGTCGCTATCAGGCCGGCGGTCATAGGTCTGCATGACGCGCATCGGTCCGCCCCAGGCGACATCGACGGTGCCGGCGAACAGACCCTCGACCGCCCGCGCCGGTTCGGGGGCGCTGACAAATGCGACCTCCACCCCTTCGCGACGATACGCGCCCAATGCCAGCGCTGCGTAGAACGGGGTGTACAGGACCCCCCGTAGGTTTTCTTGCAGAGTAATCGGCATTGCGTCACCCTGCGGAGCGCAGAATGCGCTCGGCGGCGTCGGCGAAAACCTGCGCGCCGAGCACGATGTCTTCCTCTTTGGTGTCCTCGGACCAGTGGTGGCTGATCCCGCGCAGGCTCGGGATGAACATCATGCCCGACGGCATGCGGTATGACAGCACCGCGGCGTCGTGCCCGGCGGCGCTCGGCATTCGCATGTGCATGCCCGGGGCATGCCGTTCCGCGGCAGCCTCGATCTGCTCCTGAAAACCGGGATCCATCGGACGCGGCTCGGTGCGAGCGATCGTCTCCATCTCGCAGGCGCACGGCCCCGCCCGGTCGGCTTCGCCGACCAGCTCCTGCAAGGTTCTCTCCAGGGCGGCGAGCCGGTCGATGTCGGCGTCGCGGAACTGGACCTGCATCTCGCCGAGGCCGGGAACGACCGAGGGTGCGTTCGGTTCGAGCAGCATCCGGCCGATCGTCCACACCGTGCGGGGGCCGGCAATTTCCGGAAACCGGTCATGAATGCGCGTCGCGAGCCGCACCATTGCGACACCGGCGTCCCGGCGCCGCACCATGCGCGTCGTGCCGGCATGGTTCTGTTCGCCGACCAGAGTGACCCGGTAATTCCAGATGCCGACGATCGTCTCGACGACGCCGATGCGCAATCCGGTCATATCGAGCGTGTCGCCCTGCTCGATATGCGCTTCGAGATAGCCGACGTAACGCGACGGAGCGACCCGCTCGCGCGGCCGTCCGGCAAACCCGGCGCGTTCCAGCGCCTCGCGCAACGGGGTTCCGTCATCGCGGCCGCGGGTCTGGTCGATCTCGTCTTCGGGAAGCGCGTCGGTGAACGAGCGGCTGCCGAGGTAATTGCCGTAATGGCCTTCCTCGTCCGCCCAGGCGGCGACCTCGATGCCGCAAGCCGGATCGTCGGCAAAAGCGCGGGCGAGCTCCAGCGCGTAAATGACCCCCAGGGAGCCGTCGAGCCAGCCGCCATAGGGCTGGGTCTCGCTGTGCGAACCGACCAACAGCCGGCGCCGCGCCCTGGGATTGCGGCCGATCACATTGCCGATCCCGTCGATCACCGTCTCGAGCCCGGCCTCGCGGAACTTTCCGGCCAGCCAATGCCGCGACTCGACATCGACCGGCGAATAAGTCGGCCGGTGCACGCCGGTTTTGTAGCGGCCGAACTCTGCAAGGCGCTTCAGATCCGCGACCACGCGCTGTCCGTCGATGTTTGGCATGTCTTCCTGTTCCTTTGAGCCGCCGTGGCGATCCGGCGAACACTAGCCTAGGATTGCGGAAGACGGAAACTGCCCTGTGGATAACTCGCATGGCCGATCGCTCGCCACCTCGCGTCGCGTTGCTCGGTTTCTCGATCGAATGCAACAAGTTCGCGCCGGCGGCCACCAAGGCGCACTTCCTCGCCCGCACCCATCTCGAAGGCGATGCGATTGTCGCGGAAGCCCGGTCGCCGAACCCGACGATGCTGCCCGAGACGCCGGGCTTTGTGACGGAGATGGACGCGTCTGGCGCCTGGACGCCGGTCGGCATCGCACTGGCGATGACCGAGCCCAACGGGCCGGTCGAGCACGCCTTCTTTATCGAGCTGCTCGACACGATCACCCGCCGGCTGAGGGCGGCGCTGCCGGTGGATGCTGTCTACATCTGCTCACACGGCGCGGGGCTAACGACCGAGGAGGATGATCCCGACGGGGTTTTGTTCGAGATGGTCCGGCAGATCGTCGGCCCCGATGTGCCGATCGCGGCGACTTTGGACCTGCACGCCAATGTCTCTGCGCGCATGGTGCAGTCGATCGACGCGTTCATCGGCTATCGGACCAACCCGCATCTCGACATGCGCGAACGCGGCGCCGAGGCGGCCTCGGCAATCCGCGAGATGCTGGGCGGCGTCAAGCCGCAGCGCGCCTTCATTCGACTGCCGATCGTGCCGCCGACCGTGACGATGCTGACCGCTGCCGGCCCCTATGCGGAGATGATCGATTTCGGCCAACGCCGCATGACGCCCGAGATCATGAACGTCTCGGTGATGGGAGGGTTTGCCTTTGCCGACACCGCCGAAAACGGCCTGACTGTGGTGGTAACGGCGCGCCACGACCGGCAGACAGCCGAGGCGCTGGCGGGCGAGATCGCCGAACTCGGCTGGGCCAATCGGCAACGTTTCTATCCGCGGCTGACTTCCCTCGACGAGGCCGTCGAAAAGGCCCTCGCTGTCGGGCGCGATACTTCGCTCCCGGCCCTCGCCTTTGCCGACGTCGCCGACAACCCGGGCGGCGGCGGGCGCGGGAACACGACATTCCTGCTGCGCGCCTTCCACGAGGCGGGCGTGGCCGGCGCGCTGCTCGGCGTCTTTTTCGACCCCGATCTCGCCGCCGAGGCGCATCGCCACGGGGTCGGCGCACATTTCGAGGCGCGGTTCAACCGGTCGGAGACCACCAAGTTCTCCGATCCCTACACTGCACCGGCCAACGTCGTCGCACTAACTGACGGCAATTGCGTCGGCCGCCGCGGCATCTATGCCGGGCTGCGGCTGGAGCTCGGACCCTGCGCCGCCCTCCAGGTTGGCGGGATCACCGTGGTCGTGATCTCACATCGCGTGCAGTGTGCCGATCCGATCTTTTTCGAGATGATGGGGCTCGATATCGCTCAAGCGCGCTCGGTCGTCGTCAAGTCGCGCGGGCATTTCCGCGGCGGCTTCGACGAGTTTTTCGGCCCGGACCAGATCGTCGAAGTCGACCTTCCCGGTCTCACCTCGCCGATGCTGAACCGCTTCGAATGGCAGCGCCTGCCCCGCCCGGTCATCCCGCTCGACGACAATGTCGAATGGGTCAGGCCGTAGAGATAAGTGTCGCCGATCAAGACCAGCGGTGTGGATTATTGGAATAAAACGCGCCAGATCGGAATCTAATACATGGTTAGACGGTAAATCCGCCGCAGTATTGAGGGTCAGATGAAATCCTTTTTGCTCGCCGGCGCAGCATTTATGCTCGCGACCGGCGCAAACCTCTGCGCTGCCGAAGCCCAGACAAATCCCCCGGTCCGCTGGGATCCGAGGTCGCCACGGCCCTGAACTTGATCGCTGCCGGGGAGGGCGTCTCGATCGTCCCGGCCTCGATGCGGCACATGCAGCCACAAGGCGTCGCCTATCGAGCTATTCTCGGCGACGCGCCCCGCGCTCCGCTGAGCCTGGCACATCGCGGCAACTCGCTGCGCTCGGCACCCTCTCCTATGGTGCGGGAGAGGGTGCCGATTCATTCAGCTCGAAGCTCCTCTCCAGCATCGCGGGAGAGGGCGGACCAAGCCCGTCGGGCTTGGTGGGTGAGGGTCCTGACGGGGTTCACGCGGCATCATGGAAGATGATGCCGAGCGTGTAACGCTGGCCGGAGCGCAGGCGGCTGACGCCGTGGCGCATCGTTACCCGGTAAGGGCCGCGGGTGCCTTCGACCGGTCGATGGTGGACCGGGAAGATCACCGCCTCGCCCTGCTGCAACGGCACGACCTCGCCCCGCGATTGCGCCCGCGGCCGCTGCTCGACAAGCAGGAACTCGCCGCCGGTGAAGTCCTCCTCCGGTTCACTGAGCAGCACCGTCAATTGCAGTGGGAACACCAGATCGCCGTAGAGGTCCTGGTGCAGGCAGTTGTAATCGCCGGGACCGTATTTGAGCAGGAGCGGCGTCGGGCGCTTCTGGCCGGCTTTGTGGCATTGCTCGAGATAGGCGGCGAGCGACGGGGGGAACCGCGCCTCCTCGTTGAGCCGTTCCCGCCAGCGGTTGGCGATCGGCGCGAGAAGCGGGTAGATCGCCTGGCGCAATGCCTCGACGGCGCCGGGCAGAGGATAATTGAAATACTGATACTCGCCGCGGCCGAAAGCGTGACGCTGCATGATCACCCGACTGCGAAAAACCTCCTCCCGGGGGTAGAGCGCGGCGATTTCGCAGCACTCTCCCCTGGTCAGTAATTGCGGGCAGATCGCGTAACCCCGCTCATCGAGCGATCCGGCGACTTCCCGCCATTCGATCGGATCGGCGGCGGGTTTCGCGCTAGGCTGCCGCCTCATCGGTCGGCTCCGACGCGACAGCGGCGCGCTCCCGCGCGAGCAGCTCTCGCTTGCGCTCCACTCCCCAACGATAGCCGCCGAGATCGCCGTCGCTGCGGATCACCCGGTGGCACGGCACGATCAGGGCGAGCTTGTTCGCGGCGCAAGCCTGCGCGACGGCCCGGACTGCTTTTGGCTGGCCGAGCGCCGCGGCGATCTCGGTATAGCTGGCGGTCTTGCCGAGTGGGATCTTCTGCAGTGCACGCCACACCCGCGCCTGGAACGCGGTGCCCTGGATGTCGAGCGGCAGGTCGAGATTTCGATCGGGAGCGGTGATGAACCGCACGATCCGGTTGGCCCAGTCCTTGAGCCCGCTATCCTCGGCAATCAGCTCCGCGGCAGGGAAGCGTTGCCGCAAATTGGCCTCCAGCCTCTCGCGATTGTCGGCGAGCGCGGTCATGCAAATGCCGCGCTCGGTGGCGGCCACCAATGCCCAGCCGAGCGGGGTCTCGACCGTGACAAAGCGGATCGTCTGGCCGGCACCACCGCGCCGCCGCGCGCCGGGTGTCATGCCCAGCCCTGCCGGAGCCGAGTCATAGGCGCGCGAGCTCGAGCCGAACCCCGACGCATAGATCGCCTCGGTGACCGGCTGACCGGTCTCGAGCTTGTCGGCGAGACGGCCGAGCCGGTGGGTCCGCGCGTAGTCACGCGGCGTTGCGCCGGTGATCTGCTTGAACACCCGGTGGAAATGAAAGGGGCTGATTCCCGCGGCGTCGGCGAGCTCGGCGAGGCTCGGGATGGCATCGCTGTTCCGCAACAACGCGCACGCCCTCTCGACCGCCGCGACATGCCGCGAAGCAGAGGTGCCGTCAGTCGGCCGGCAGCGCTTGCAAGGCCGCAATCCCGCCGCCTCGGCCGCTGTCGGCGTCTCAAAGAACATCGTGTTCTTGCGCAGCGGCAGCCGCGATGTGCAGCCCGCCCGGCAATAGACCCCAGTCGTGCGGACACCGTAAAAGAACCGGACATCCGCGCCGGCGTCGCGCCGCTCGAGCGCCGCCCAGCATTGCTCGAAGTCCAACATGTTCACCTCCTCCGCATATCGATGAGCTCCAAGATGGAGGAGAGGAGTGTCTAGCTCTATCCGCCGCTTGCTTTTTAATTCGGCCGGTTCGCGTAGCGCTTCGGCAGCATCGCGTGGATGCCCTTGTTGCCGTCCACCAATTGGGTCACGCGCATGTCGACGGCAAGGCTGCAGAACATGTAGGCGTCTTCCGGCGAGAGGCCGAGGCGCTCGCCGATCAGCGTGATCATCTCGCGCAACGCCGTCTTTGCGGCGTCGTCGAGGTCCTCGTTGAAGCCCATCGTGATGTGGTGCGACGGCGTCTCGGCGCGCGGGAGGTCGAATTTCAGGTCTTTGCGCAGCACCAGACGAAAGGTACCGCAGAGCGCGGTTTCCAGTGCCGTCACACAGACCTCGCCGTCGCCCTGGACGCCGTGGCCGTCGCCGGCGGAAAACAACGCCCCCGGCGCCCACACCGGTAGATACAGGGTCGTGCCGGCGACCAGTTCCTTCAAATCCATGTTGCCGCCGAACTCGCGCGGCACGATCGAGGTCACCGCGCCATAAACCGGCGGCGGCGCCACCCCCATAACCCCGAAAAACGGCGCCAGCTCGATCTCCGCACCCCAGGGGACGGTGGCGATCCCGCGCTGGCGGTCGATCGCGGTGTGCCAGATCCGCCGGATCGGAAAATCCTCCGGCAGGGTGCCGGAGAGCGGCCTGATGCGCGTGTACCCCCAATTTTGCCGGGGATCGATCGAGAGGATCTGGATCTCGAGCACATCACCCGGCTCGGCGCCCTCGACCGCGATCGGTCCGGTGAGGATATGCGCGCCAAGGCGCGGCTCGAGCGCGCGCTGAATCGCCAGGTGGTCGGCTAGAATTTCGAATTTGCCTTCCGGTGGCAGCACATCGGGCCCGCCGGATACGCAATCCACGGTCACCGTATCGCCTGACGCGACGGCCAGCACCGGCTTCAGCCCGGCATCGAAAAACCCCCAGTGACAGGTCTCCGGGCTCGCCCGCAATTCGTGATGCTGCGACATCGACCAACTCTCCTTTTGGTGGCTAGAGTTCCCGGGTCCGGCGCGCCATTGCATCCTCCCACAAGTTCTCGCGGTCGTCGTCGAAGACGAGCTTCAGCTCCTCGGGAGTGGTGAACCAACTGTGACGCGCCAGTTCGCCCTCGAGCTGGCCGGGTCCCCAGCCGGCATAGCCGAGCGCGAAGAGGCTCTTCTCGGGACCCTGACCATGGGCGATGTCGAGCAAGACCTGACGGCTCGCAGTCATCGCCACGCGGCCGTCGACATCGACGGTCTCGGCGCGCCGATATTCGGCGCTGTGGAGGACAAAGCCAAGTTCCGGCTGCACCGGGCCGCCGGCGAAGACGCGCACGATGCCCGCTACGCCGGGGTCATCATGACCAGTCGCCTCCAGCAGGGCCGCAATCGAGCGCTCGCCGACCGGGCGGTTTATCACGATCCCCAAGGCGCCCTCCTTGTCGTGCCGTACCATCAGAATGACGGTGTGAGCAAAACGCGGGTCACCGATCGTCGGTGCCGCGATCAGCAATTGCCCGGTGAGCGAAGTGATATCCGAATGCTCGGGTGGAGCTACCCCGAGCACGATCAGCGCCGCCGCCAGCAACGCGACGGCGGCCAACTTGCGGCGAAGCGAGATGCGAGGAGTAAACATGCACAATTCTACCTCGCCGGTCGGGGACCCGGAAAGAGCATCGCGGGACAGCCGTTTTCCCGTGGCTTGAGCGCCCCCTCGGCAGTGCTAAGATCGGCCGACGCAGAGCGGGAGTTCTCGAGCCGATGCCGGAGCAGTCCTGGATCATCACGACAGCGGTGGGAACCGGCGAAAAAGGCTATGCCGGCGATGGCGGGCCGGCGGCGCGAGCCCTGCTGAACGGCCCGTTCGACGTCGGGTTCGATGCATACGGCAACCTCTATTTTTCCGATACCTTCAACCATTGCATCCGGCGCGTCGACGCGCGCACGGGTGTGATCACGACCTGCGCAGGCTGCGGCGAGGCCGGTTATTCCGGGGATGGCGGTCCCGCCGGGCATGCCCGCTTCAACGAGCCCTACGGCATCGCGGTCGACAAGGCCGGAAACATCTATGTCGCCGACCGGCATAATCATTGTGTTCGGCGGATCGACGGCAACTCGGGCATCGTCACGACCTGTGTCGGCAACGGCTCTTCCGGGTTCGGCGGCGACGATGGACCGGCTTCGCGCGCGGGCATGGTCGAGCCGAACGGCGTGGCGCTGGACCCGGCGCAGAACCGGCTGTTTATCGCCGACGTCGCGGACCACCGCGTGCGGGTCGTCGATCTCGCCTCGGGGATAGCCTGGACCTTTGCCGGCACCGGCGAGCCCGAACACAGCGGCGACAGCGGTCCGGCGACAGCCGCCGGCATTTACGGCGCCCGCGCCGTCAAAGCCGCAGCCGACGGAACCGTCTATATCCTCGAGCGGCAGGGCAGCACCTTGCGCGCGGTCGATCCGCAAAGCGGCAACATCACCACAATCGCCGGCACCGGGGAAAGGGGCTATGGCGGAGATAATGGGCCGGCTCTGAGGGCGGTCTTCGATGCACCAAAGGAATTGGCGATCGACCGCGAAGGCAATCTTTTGATCGTCGATACCGAAAACCACGCGATCCGCCGGGTCAACCTGCGCACCCGAACAGTCGCCACGATCGCCGGCCGCGGCCGGCAAGGCGGCGACGGCGACGGCGGCCCCGCCCGCGCCGCGGCGCTCGACCGGCCGCACGGCGCAGTGGTATCCGCCGACGGCTCGATCTATATCGGTGACACCAACAACCACCGCATCCGCAAAGTTACTAGGCCGTGAGTTCGCGGCACTTGAGCATGCGCAAGGGCGTGTAGGTCAATACCACCGTGCCGTCCTGTTTAACGACGCGGATGCGGGTGCGCACGAGACCGCGGTCGGGGCGGCTCTTACTGCGGCGCGCCTCGATGACCTCGCATCGGGCATGGATGGTGTCGCCGGCGAAGACCGGGTTCTCGACATTGAGCTCCATGTGCAGAAAGGCAAAGCCCGTGTGCTGCATGGTCGACTGCACGAGCAGCCCCTCGGCAAAGGCGTAAACGAGCGCCGCCGGCGCCAGCCGCTGTTTGATGTCGGATTCGTGCGCGAGAAATTCGAGGTTGGTGAACAACACCTCGACCATGCCGGTGCAGTTGACGAAATTGGTGATGTCGGCCTCGGTAACGGTACGCCCGATCGTCTTGAATTGCCGCCCGACCGGCAAATCCTCAAAACAGAAACCGAGCCCCACCGTCTCCATATAATCGATCCTCCTGAGATGGCGACCCTTTCGTCACCCCGCGAAAGCGGGGGTCCAGAATATTGGCCGCAGGAGCAAGACGCCCTGCATTCTTGCTTTACGCGGGAATGACGAGGAGTGGGTTGTTCTCTGCCTTCTGCGGTCTCTATCGAAAACGCAGATTCGGTGCCGGGTCTTAGCGCTCGGCGACGGGGGGCAGGGCGGCTTCGCGGCGGGTGTCGTTGATGATCTGCAATACGCGCTGCCGGTAGGGCAGATATTGCAGCCCGAATTCCTGGATCAGCCGGGTGTTGTCGATCAAGTAATTGCCGGAGGTCTGTTTGCCGCCGGTCTCGTGCTCGAAGCTGATCTGCGCGTCGGGCAGGAACTCGCGCACGAGAGTGGCGAGGTCGCCGAGGCTGATCGCGGTGCCGCCGGTATTGTAGACCGCGTGCTGCGGCTTGTCGGTCAGTAACACCCGGGCGAACACCTCGGCGATATCGTCGACATGGACCGGGCAGCGCATCGCGTCCTTGTACGGGAACGAGATCGCCTCGCCGCGCGCCGGGAAGGTGATGCATTTGACGTGGTCGACCGAGCCGACGATCTTGTCGGGGCCGGTGACGTTGGCGGGGCGGATCGCAGTGATCTCCATACCGTATTTCTCGCGGTAGTCCTGCGCCTGCCATTCGTTGAAGATCTTGTGCATCGCATATTGGACGTGGCCGTGACGGAAATCGTCCTCGGTAACCACGCGGTCGCCGTAGAAATGCTGCTCGCCGCTGACCGCCAGCGAGCTCGCGAACACCACCCTGTTGACCTTGCAGAGGCGCGCCGCCTCGAAACAATTGTCCATGCCGACGATGTTGAGCTTGGTCGCGACATGCGGGGCGTGCTCGCTGCCGAGAAAATAGGCAAGATTGACGACGCGCGACGGTTTGGCCGCGACGGTGACCGCCATGACATCATCGAACTGCGTGACGTCGCCGCGCACGACACGGACTTGGTTACCCAGTTGCCCGTAGGACGCCGTGCCGGGGTTGAGGTCCATGCACACGACTTCCTCACCGCGCTGCGCCAGTAGCGGCACGAGCCGCCGCCCGATAAAGCCGGTCCCACCGAGGATCAACGTCGACATAGGTGTTGTCTCCCTATAGCTATGCGGATTGCCCGCCTTGACGTTATCCCGGCCGCCACCCCTGGGCAACGACGCTGTAGTAGAAAACCATGACTCAAATTACGACCAGCTTCTGGTGGGTGCGGCATGCGCCGGTAGCGCATGGCGGGCGGATCTACGGCCAGATCGATCTCTCCTGCGACTGTTCCGAAACGGCGTTGTTTACCGGCCTCGCGGAAAAGCTGCCGCGCAGCGCAATCTGGGTGACGAGCAACCTGCGGCGCACCCACGAGACCGCGGCGGCAATCGTCCGCGCCGGTCTCCCGGGACCGCAGCCGATCCCCGGCCCCGGGGTGATCGCGATGGCGGAACTCGCCGAACAGGATTTCGGCGAGTGGCAGGGCCTTACCTATGAGGAACTGCAGGAGTCGCGTGCCGGCGATTTCCACCGCTTCTGGCACGCGCCCGCCCACGAAACCCCACCCGGCGGCGAGAGCTTCGTCGCCGTCATCGAGCGGGTGTCGCGGGCTATTCACCGGCTGGTCGAGACACATCCCGGACGCGACATCATCGCCGTCGCGCATGGCGGCACGATCCGCGCCGCACTGGCCTTGGCGCTCGACCTTGACCCCGAAGCCGCGCTCGCCTTCACGATCGAGAATTGCGCGATCACGCGCATCGACCGGATCGACGGGCCCGGCATGGGTCACGGCTGGCGCGTTGTGCGAGTGAACCAGCCTCCGCGGTGAGCCTAGACCCGCCAAGGTCTGCTCAGTCCGACGGTCGCGCAGTCTTATTCATTCAACCCGGCTTACGCCAGGTGCAGAACGAACATATCTGAAGCACGGGGTGGACGACTATCATGCAGGGTGGAAATGAGCCCTGAAGCGGCAGTGGAAAAGGCATTCAAGCGGGTCGCGGGAATTTTCTCGAAATACCGGATCGAGCAGTCCTGATCGAAGATCCCGGGCGCGCTTCCCGCCCGGCTGTGTCCTCGCGTCCGCAACCCCCACCCGGTTCCAGCCTTTAAGCCGGACCCGTTGCCGGTCTATAGTGCCCGGCAGCGGTGCGATCGGGAAGGTGAAAGATATGCCGAAATTTACCAGGCGCTCAGTGCTTCGCGGCTCGCTCGGGCTCGCCGCCGCCGGGACGCTGGCGCGCCCTTATATTGCCAATTCCGCGGCAACGACTGCCGAGGTGTGGTGGGTACAAGGCTTCGCCCAGGAAGAGGACATAGGGTTCAAGAAGCTCGTTACGGATTACCAAAAGGCCAGCGGCAACACGATCGACTACAGCATCATCCCCTATGCCCCGATGCGCCAGAAAATCGTCTCGGCGATCACCAGCGGTGTCGTGCCAGATGTAATCCAGAACACGCCCGGTGAGGTCCTTGCGCTGTTCGCCTGGGACGACAAGCTTGTCGATGTAAGCGATGTCGTCGAGACGCAACGCGAGGAGTACTCCGAGACGGCGCTGCTCACGGCCTACTGCTACAACAACGTCGCGAAGAAGCGCAGCTTCTATGGGGTGCCCTTTACCATCGATGCCTTCACCAACCACATCTGGCGGTCGTTGGTCGAAAAGGCAGGCTATAAAATCGAGGACATCCCCAAGACTTGGGATGCCTACTATGATTTCTTTAAAGATGTGCAGAAAAAGCTGCGTGGGCAGGGCGAACGGCACGTCTATGGCCTGGGGTTTCAAGTAACGACCAATGGGGGTGACCCAAACAATTTCTTCAACTATTTCCTTATCGCCTATGGCGGCCAAAACATCGTCACCAAGGATGGCAAATTGCACCTCGACGATCCGCAGGTGCGCGAAGCGGCGCTCAAGGCGCTGACTTATCCGACCACCGCATATAAAGAAGGATTTGTGCCGCCGGGCGCGATCAATTGGAACGACGCCGACGACAACAACGCCTTCCACGCCAGGCAAATCGCCATGGATCTCGATGGTTCGCTCTCGACCGAGGTCGCCATCATCAAGAACCAGCAGGATTATAACGACATCGTGACAACGGGCCTGGCACTCAGCAACGATGGCAAGCCGGTGCCAAGCAAGGTTGACTGCCTATGCGGGTTGATCCCACAGGCTGCCAAGAACGCCGCGGCGGCCAAGGACTTCCTCAAGTACCTGATCCAGCCGAAAGTCTGCAACGAATACCTTAAAACCGGGCTCGGGCGCAGGGGACCAGCGATGCCTTCGATCGCCAAAACTGACCCGTGGTGGCTCGACCCCGAGGATCCGCACCGCGTGGCCTACATTACGCAGACCTTGCTCAGCCCCACCGTACCGAATTTCTGGGTGTTCAACCCGGCCTACGCACAGGTGGAGAACGAGCATGTCTGGCAGACCGCCTGGGCCGAGATTATGAAGGACGGAGCAGTGCCGCAGGCGTCAGCGGAGAAGGCGTTCAAGCGGATCGAGGAGATCTTCGCCAAATACCCGATCTCCTAAACTATAGGAGGAGAGCCATGACCAAGCTGACCCGGCGCTCGGTGCTTCGCAATTCGCTCGGGCTCGCCGCCGCCGGGGCCCTCGCGCGGCCCTATGTTGCGAACGCCGCGGCGACGACCGCGGAAATATGGTGGACCCAGGGCTTCGTCCCGGAAGAGGACATTGCGGTCAAAAAAACGGTCGCGGATTATGAAAAGGCGAGCGGCAATACGATCGAGCTCAGCATCATGCCGTTTGCGCCGCTGCGCCAGAAGATCATCTCCGCGGTGACGAGCGGTGTCGTCCCCGATCTGTTTCGCCAGACCCCGAACGAACTCATTGCGCTGCTGGCGTGGGACGACAAGCTGCTCGACGTGACCGACGTCGTCGAGACACAAAAGGAGGAATACACAGAAACCGCGCTGCTCAACGCCTTCTGCTATAACAATATCGAGAAAAAGCGCAGTTTTTACAGCGCACCCGACATAAGCGCGGCATCGCCCAACCATGTCTGGCGGCCGCTGGTCGAGAAGGCCGGGTTCAAGGTCGAGGATATTCCAAAGACCTGGGACGCCTATTACGATTTCTTCAAGGAGGTGCAAAAGAAGTTGCGCTCGCAGGGGGTGCGCAACGTCTACGGTCTGGGTTTCCAGGTGACGACCAATGGCAACGACCCCAATGAGCTGTTCAACTATTTCCTGATCGCCTATGGCGGCCAGGGCATCGTCACGAAAGACGGCAAGCTGCATCTCGACGACCCCAAAGTGCGCGAGGCCGCGATCAAGGCGCTGACCTATTGTTCCACCGCATACAAGGATGGTTTCGTGCCGCCGGGGGCGGTCAACTGGAACGACGCCGACGACAACAACGCCTTTCACGCCAAGCAGATCGTCATGGACCTCGACGGCACGATCTCGACCGAGGTCGCGGTGCTGTCACAAGGGAAAAAGAGCGACTACGACGACATCCTGACGATGGGTTTGCCGCTCAGCAACGACGGTAAGCCGGTGCCGAGCAAGGTTACCAACCCCAGTGGCCTCATACCCAAGGGCGCGAAGAATGTCGCGGTCGCCAAGGATTTCCTCAAATATTCGATCCAGCCGAAGGTCGCCAACGAGCGGCTGAAGACCGGGCTCGGCCGCAGCATTCCGGCGATGCCGTCCATCGTCAGAAGCGACCCGTGGTGGTCCGCAGACCCGCACGTGGCAGCTTACGTCCAGCAGGGACTGCTCGGCCCGACCTTACCGGAATTTTGGGCCTTCAACCCGGCCTATGCGCAGGTTCAGAACGAGCACGCCTGGAGCACGGCGTGGATCGACATCATGAAGAATGGGATGGCGCCGGAGGCCGCCGCGGAGAAGGCGTTCAAGCGAGTCGAGGAGATCTTCGCGAAATATCCGATCGCGCAGGGCTGAGCGGACCTCCCCGGCGTTGAATTAAGCCGAAGGCTTTAGGAACGCGGCCGTAAGCGGGCTCGATCAAAGGCGGGTCCCCGGAGAAGGGAGGAGAAGATGGCAACGACAAATCCGACTAGGCGTTCGGTGCTCCGTGGCTCTTTGGCGCTGGCTTCGGCCGGGGCCGTGGCGCGCCCTTATATCGCCAATGCCGCGGCGACGACCGCGACGGTGTGGTGGATTCAGGGTTTCGCCGAGGAGGAAGACATCTCCTTCAAGAAGATCGTCGCGGATTACGAGAAGGCGAGCGGCAACACGATCGAATACACGATCACGCCCTATGCGCCGATGCGCCAGAAGATCGTCTCGGCAATGACCAGTGGCGCCGTACCGGATCTGTTCCAGAATACCCCGGTCGAGATCATCGCTCTCTATGCTTGGGACGACAAGCTAGTCGATGTGAGCGATGTCGTCGCGACCCAACAATTTCAATATACCCGGACAGCTCTGCTCACCGCGAATTGCTACAACAACGTCGAGAAGAAGCGGAGCTTTTACGGCGTGCCTTATACTGTCGCGTGTCAGACCAACCATATCTGGCGCCCGTTGGTCGAAAAGGCAGGGTACACGTTCGAAGATCTGCCCAAGACTTGGGATGCGTTCTACGATTTCTTTAAGGAGGTGCAGAAGAAGTTGCGCGCCCAGGGCATGCGCCATGTCTATGCCATAGGTTTCCAGCTGAACACGACCGGCAACGACTTCGAACTCATTGTTCAACTCTTTCCTGATCGCCAATCGCGGGCAGGAAATCGTCACCAATGACGGCAAACTGCATCTCGACGACCCGAAAGTGCACGAGGCGGCGATCAAAGCGCTGACCTATCCCACCACGGCCTATAAGGAGGGCTTCGTGCCGCCGGGAGCAATCAATTGGAACGACGCCGACGACAACAACGCCTTTCACGGCAAGCAGATCGTGATGGATCTCGACGGCTCGCTCTCGACCGAGGTCGCCATCATCAAAAAGCAGCAGGACTACAGCGAAATCGTGACCATGGGCCTGCCGCTCGGCAATGACGGGAAGCCTGTGCCGAGCCAGACCGGCAGTCTTTGCGGCCTGGTCCCAAAGGGAGCAAAAAACGTCGAGGTGGCCAAGGATTTTCTCAAATATTTGATCCAGCCGCCGATCCTCAACGAATATCTGAAGGCGGGGCTCGGCCGCAACCTGCCAGCGATGCCGGCGATCGTGAAGGACGACCCGTGGTGGCTCGACCCCGCGGATCCGCACCGGGCGGCTTATGTGCAGCAGGGCGCGCTCGGTCCGACCGTGCCGACCTTCTGGACCTCGAACCCGGCCTACGCCCAGCTGCAGAACGAGCATGTTTGGGCCGTCGCCTGGGCCGACATCATTTCCGGCGGGATGACCCCGCAGGCGGCGGCGGAGAAGGCGTTCAAGCGGGTCGAGGAGATCTTCGCGAAATATCAGATCGCGCAGGGCTGAGCCGGCCGGGATCAGCCTGTATCGCGGGTCCCAACCCCGTTCGGCCATTCGGCTCCAGCGCCGCGGCGAACATGGGAAACCATGCCCTGATCACGGTATCGCGAGTTCGGGGTAGCGGCAGCGATTAACATTTGAGTATACCTGGGCGGCGTTCTATATTGGGCTGGGAGACGACAACCAGAACGTGTCCGCTTGGGTTGCCGGGCGAGAACGGGGAAGGAAAGGCGAGCATGACGATTATAACCAGGCGCTCGATGCTTCGCAGCTCTGTGGCGCTGGCTGCCGCTGGGACCCTCGCGCGGCCTCATATCGGTAACGCGGCGGCGACAACCATCGAGGCGTGGTTCGCCCAGGGTTTTGTTCCCGAGGAAGACTCGGCCTTCCGTGCGATGGCCGCCGATTACGAGAAGGCGAGCGGCAACAAGGTCGATCACAGCCTCATCCCTTACGCAGCGCTGCGCCAAAAAGCAATTTCGGCGATCACGAGCGGCGCCGTCCCCGATATGATCGAGGTCGCCGACTTCGCACTCGCGCCGATCCAGTCGTGGGACGACAAGCTGATCGATGTCAACGACGTCGTCGAGCCCGAAAAAGAGCAGTTCATCCCCACAGCTCTGCCCTGCTGCCATTTCTACAACAATGTCACGAAGAAGCGCGCTTATTACGTCGTGCCGGTGAGGATCGCGGCGGTCCCGTTTCATATCTGGAAGTCGCTGGTCGAACAGGGCGGTTCCAAGATCTCCGATCTGCCGAAGACGTGGGACGCCTTTATGGATTTTTTCAAGCCGGTGCAGAAGGGGCTGCGGGCGGCCGGGAAGCGCAACGTCTACGGGCTCGGCTACCAGCTGACCACCAACGGTGTCGACCCGATCAACACCTTCAATGCTTGGATGGTCGCTTATGGCGGCCAGGATCTCGTCACGCCGGACGGCAAGCTGCATACCGACGACCCCAAGGTCAAGGCTGCGGCGGTCCAGGCCATCAAGAGCCTGACCTCCGCGTTCAAGGACGGCTATGTGCCGCCGAGCTGCGTCAACTGGAACGACGCCGACGACAACAACGCGTTCCATTCGAAACTGATGGTGATGGATTTCGACGGCACGATCTCGACCGAGGTCGCGCTTTATCACGACAAGGAGCAATACGACGATATCCTCACCCACGGCCTGCCGCTCAGCAATGACGGCAAGGAACTGCCGAGCCAGGTCGCGGTGTTTGGCCCCGTCATCCCCAAGGGGGCGAAAAATGTCGCGGTGGCCAAGGAATTCGCCAAATACATCATTCAGCCAAAGGTGCTGAACCAGTATCTGAAAGCCGGTCTCGGCCGCTGGGCCCTGCCGATCCCCGAAATCGTCAAGAGCGACCCGTTCTGGCTCAAGGAGGACCCGCACCGCACGGCGTACATGACGCAATCGGTGATCGGCCCGACCTTCCCGATCTACGAGGCGTACAATCCGGCGATGGCGCAGGTCGGCGCGGAGCATGTCGTCATGACGGCGGCCTTTGCTGTGATGAACAACGGCGCCGCGCCGGAGCAGGAAATCGATAAGGCGTTCAGCCGGATCGAGGAGATCTTCGCTAAATATCCAATCGCATCGAGCTGAGAGGCGATCATGACCACCGTATCGGCTATCGAATTCGGCCGTCCGGCAGCCCGGCGGCAATCGCTTTGGCGTTATTGGCGGGGCGGTCTGCGTGGCTCGGAGTTCTCCTGGGCGCTCGCCTTTCTTGTGCCCTATATCGGTGTGTTTCTGGCATTCGTGGTCTACCCCGTCTTCTACGGGCTGCGGATGGGCAGCGAGCCGAGTTTGTATACCGAGGTGTTCTCGGACCCGATTTATCAGCAGACCGTGATCAACACCTTGATCTTCGTTACTTTCGGGGTCAACCTAAAGCTGTTTTTTGCGCTCATGTTGTCGGGCTTTTTCATGCGCCCGGGCTGGTGGGTCAAGGGGCTGCTGATGATCTTTGTCCTGCCCTGGGCGGTGCCGGCATTGCCCAGCTTTATCTCGATCCACTGGATGTTGAACGGCGAGTGGGGCCTGCTCAACAACGCGCTTTACATACTGTTCGGTGTCGACGGCCCGTCCTGGCTCAATTCCCGCTGGCTCGCCCTCGGCTCGGCCGTGTGCTCCCACGTCTGGAAATGGCTGCCGTTCTGGACCGTGATCCTGCTGGCCGGCAGGATGTCGATCCCCCAGGAGATCTATGATGCCGCCAAAGTGGACGGGGCGACCGGGCTGCGCAGATTCTCCCACGTGACTTTTCCGCTGCTCGCCAACCTCTATCTGGTGCTGACTCTGCTCGCGACGATCTTTTTGCTCGGCGACTTCAACACGATCACGTTCATCACCGGCGGCGGGCCGGCGAACTCGACGCACCTGCTGGCGACGCTCGGCATCCGCGACGCCTTCGACCTCGCCAACCCGCGGCTCGGCGTGGCCGTGGTCATGTCGGCACTGCCAGTGCTGATCCCGCTGGTGATCATCCTGATGCGCAAGCTCAAGGCTTCGGAGGCGCAGCTGTGAGCACGATCACGGCCGATACACGGCCGACATCAGCTGCTGCGACGCGCCCGGCGGAGCGGATGCGCCGTGCCGCCCGGCGCTGGCGCTACCTGACCAATGCCGGAGCCGCAGTGGTCAGCGCCTTGCTGTTGGTGTGGACCCTCACACCGATCTACAACATCGTGATGGTGTCCTTCGAGGCCGAGGGCGACGTCTTCAGCGATCATCTCTGGCCCCCGAAAGCGTCTGCCGACAGCTTCTGGATCGTCTTGACCCAAGGCTATTGGTATCTGGAGTATTTCTGGCACCAGTTCGGCAACAGCGTCTATATGGGCGCCATGGTGACGTTATTGGTGCTGCTGATCGGCACGCTGACCAGCTTCTCGATCAGCCGGATGCGCATCCGCAACGGCTGGCTGATCACCAATGCTGCGCTGTTGACCTATGTGATCCCGGCTTCGTTCCTGGCGATCCCATTTTACCTGATCATGCAGCACTACGGGCTGCAAAACAATCTCTGGTCGGTCATCGCTGCGATAGTGACATTCGCGACGCCATACGCGATCTTCATCTTCCAGGAATATGGCAGGAGCATCCCGCTCGAGCTCGACGAGTCGGCGAGGATCGACGGCGCCTCGCCGCTCCAGATCTATTTCCGGATCTACCTGCCGCTGATGGCGCCGGCATTGGTCGCGGTCGGGACTTACGCGTTGTTACTCTCGTGGAACGAATACCTCTACCAATTCCTGCTGCTGTCGAACAAACAGAGCATGACCGTGCCGGTGGCGCTCGCTCAGTTTCTGAACAGCGACGTGGCACCGTGGAACTACATGATGGCGACCGCGATCATTTATGCCCTGCCGCCGATCGCGACCTATTACGCGTTCCGCAACCGCATGTCCTCCGGCCTGACGATGGGCGGCGTCAAGGGCTGAGCTTTGCGATAGCTGGACCAGCTGCGGCCGCGGCCGCAGCTGATCAGAACGGGTCGAGTTCGGTGTCCCAGTAGAGGTAGTCGCGCCAGCTTTCGTGCAGGTAGTTGGGCGGGAACGCGCGGCCGTTTTCTTGCAGCATATAGGTCGTCGGCTGCACCGGGCGATGCCGCGGATACATGCCGCTCTCCCGCGGCAGGCGGTTGCCTTTCCACAGATTGCAGGTGGCGCAGGCGGTCACAACATTGGTCCAGATGGTGCGCCCACCACGGGAGCGCGGCACCAGATGGTCAAAGGTCAGATCATGCGAGGGATAAGGCTCGCCGCAATACTGACAAGTAAACCGGTCGCGCAAAAAGACGTTGAAACGGGTGAACGCCGGATGGCGGGCGGCGGGCACGTATTCCTTCAGCGAAACGACGCTCGGCAAATGCATTTCCAGCGAGGGGCTGCGGACGCAGACGTCGTAGTGATCGATGATGTTGACGCGTTCGAGAAATACCGCCTTGATCGCATCCTGCCACGACCACAGTGAAAGCGGAAAATAGCTCAACGGCCGAAAATCCGCGTTCAGTACCAAAGCCGGGCAATTGTCCAGACTTACCGTCACGAAACACCCGTCCCGCTAATAGACGCTCGCGGGCCGGAATAGCACGCGAATGTGACGGCTTGATAACGAATTCACCCCCCAAGGGCAAGATATCGCAGCGAATATTGGACTCACCGGGTTGGGACCGGTTTCTCCCCGTGATAGTCGTAAAAACCGCGGCTCGCCTTGCGGCCGAGCCAGCCGGCCTCGACATACTTCACCAGCAGCGGGCAGGGCCGGTACTTGCTGTCGGCGAGCCCCTCATAGAGCACCTGCATGACCGAAAGGCAGGTGTCGAGCCCGATGAAATCGGCGAGCTCGAGTGGCCCCATCGGGTGATTGGCGCCGAGCTTCATCGCGGTGTCGATCGCCTCGACGGACCCCACGCCCTCGTAGAGGGTGTAGACCGCCTCGTTGATCATCGGCAGAAGGATGCGGTTGACGATAAACGCCGGAAAGTCCTCGGCGGCGACCGGGGTCTTGCCGAGCCGCAAGGCGAGTTCGCGCGTCGCCGCAAAGGTCTCTTCGTCGGTGGCGATGCCGCGAATCAGCTCGACGAGGCTCATCGCCGGCACCGGGTTCATGAAATGCATGCCGATGAACTTGCCGGGCCGGTCGGTCGCAGAAGCCAGCCTCGTTATCGAGATCGACGAGGTGTTGGTGGCAATCAGAGCATCAAGCTTCAAGTGGGGCGTCAGCTTCTTGAAGATCTCGCGCTTGACTTCTTCTTTCTCCGTCGCCGCCTCGATTACCATGCCGCAATCGGCGAACAACGCGTAATCGAGCCCCATCTGAATTCGGGCGAGCGCAGCATTCTTGTCTTCTTCCCGAATCGTGCCGCGGGCGACCTGGCGCGACAGGTTGCGCTCGATCGCCTGTCGGCCGCGCTGTAGCGCCTCCTCGTTGATGTCGGTCACGACAGCATCGATCCCGGCGAGCGCGCAGACATGGGCGATGCCGCCGCCCATCTGCCCGGCCCCGATAATGCCGATGCGGCGCAGCGGTTCGAGCAGCGATACCTTGGCCGTGGAGACCGGGGCCGCGCTCACTTGCGGCGCTCGAGCTCGTCGGCGAGTTCGGGAAGGATCTTGAACAAATCGCCGACCAGGCCGTAATCGGCGATTTGAAATATCGGCGCTTCCTCGTCTTTGTTGATTGCGACGATGACTTTCGAAATCCTTCATCCCGGCGAGGTGCTGGATGGCGCCGGAAATACCGACCGCGATGTAGAGTTCCGGCGCGACGATTTTGCCGGTCTGGCCGACCTGGTAGTCATTGGGGACAAAACCCGCGTCGACGGCGGCGCGCGAGGCGCCGACCGCGGCCCCGAGCTTGTCGGCGACATTCTCCAGGAGATGAAAGTTCTCCCCGGATTGCATGCCGCGGCCGCCCGAGACGATGACCCGCGCGCTGGTCAGCTCGGGCCGTTCCGATTTCGAGAGCTCCGCTCCGACAAATTCCGAGAGTCCGGCTGCGCTTGTCGGCGCGACCGGCTCGATCGCCGCCGAGCCTCCGGTCGCCTCGACCGGCGGGAACGCCGTGCCACGGACCGTGATCACCTTGACCGGGTCCTTGGATTGCACGGTCGCGAGCGCATTGCCGGCATAGATCGGGCGCACGAAGGTGTCGGGCGATACAACCGCGCTGATGTCCGACACCTGCATCACATCGAGCAGCGCAGCCACCCTCGGCATCAAATTCTTGCCGGAGGTCGTCGCCGAGGCCAGCAGATGGGAGTAATTGTCGGCGAGCTTGACGACGAGCGGCGCCACATTCTCGGCGAGCCCGTGTTCGTAGGCCGGGTCGTCGGCGAGCAGAACCTTTCTCGCCCCGGCGATCTTGGCGGCGGCCTCGGCAACGCCGCGGCAATCCTTGCCGGCCACCAGGATGTCAACCTCACCGGCGGCGATTTCGTTGGCGGCTGCAACCGCGTTGAGGGTCGCGGGCTTAAGCACCCGGTTGTCATGTTCGGCGACGACCAGCGCAGCCATCAGATCACCCGCGCCTCGGTCTTCAGCTTGTCGACGAGCTCGGCGACCGAGCCGACTTTGTGGCCGCCCTGGCGCTTTGCCGGCTCCTCGACCTTGAGCACGACAAGGCGCGGCGCCGGGTCGACCTCGAGGGCCTCCGGCGTCATCGTCACGATCGGCTTCTTTTTCGCCCTCATGATGTTGGGCAGCGACGCGTAACGCGGCTCGTTGAGCCGCAAATCCGTGGTGATCACCGCCGGCAATTTGATCGAGACCGTCTCGAGCCCGCCATCGACCTCGCGCGTGACTTCGGCGTGGCCGTCGCTGATCTTGACCTTCGAGGCGAAGGTCGCCTGCGGCCAGCCGAGCAGCGCCGACAACATCTGGCCGGTCTGGTTGCAGTCGTCGTCGATCGCCTGCTTGCCGAGGATCACGATTTCGGGATGTTCCTGCAGGATCACCGCCTTGAGTAGCTTAGCGACGCCAAGGGGCTGCAGCTCGGCGCCGGTCTGCACGAGGACGCCGCGATCGGCCCCCATCGCCAGCGCCGTGCGGATCGTCTCCTGACACTGCGCCACACCGAGCGACACCACGATGATTTCATCGATGGTCCCGGCTTCGCGCAACCGCAGCGCCTCTTCGACGGCGATCTCGTCGAACGGGTTCATCGACATCTTGACGTTGGCGGTCTCGACCCCAGTCTTGTCCGCCTTGACGCGGATCTTGACGTTGTAGTCGATGACCCGCTTGACCGCGACCAGCGCTTTCATCTCATCCTCGCCGTTGCAGCGGCGGCACGCACTTTCCCGCCGTCGGGATCATGATTTGTGCACGGGCCCAAGGTGAAGGCAAGCCCCTCTCTGCTGATGCAGCATCCGCGGGAACCATGCCGTTGCCGCCATTCGAAGCGGCGCATCGAAGCTGCCGGATTTGGGCCGGCGGTGGTCATCTCGGGCGTGGGCATCAAATCGCGTCGGCCCGGGGTTCCGGCGTAGCGTCCGGCTTGCCAACGCGCTGAAAATCATTAAAATTCGATGACACGAGCGCTTCCGCCATCGATCAACTCACCGGGCGTAAAGACCTTGCCGAACAACGACGCGGGGATCCCGCATATTGGCTGGCAATGAATGGTTAAGGATTGGCCGGCGCCTTCTCAGCCGCCGAACCCGCTGCGCCGCCCGACACCAACCCCGGACAGAAGCGGATCGGGGTTGGCGATGACAATTAGCCCAGGAGGTCGGCTTCGGGCGGCGCTGGCGCGGCTGCCGCGCGACCGCCGAGGGTTTGTCGCGGTTATGGTCGCCCTTCTGATCCCCGCCTTCGTCGGGCTTGCCGGTCTTGGGACCGAGACCGGGCTGTGGTACGCGATCAAGCGCCAGAACCAATCGGCCGCGGACGAAGCCGCGATTTCCGGCGCAATGGAAGTTGCTGCGAACGTGGCGGATATCACGGCGCAGGCGACCACTACTGCGACGAGCAACGGCTTCAACAACAACAGGCCGAACACGATCACGGTCAACAACCCGCCGAGCAGCGGTCCGAATTTAAATAACCAGGACGCGGTCGAAGTCATTCTGTCACAGCAGCAGGGCGGTCTCTTCGCGAGCCTCTACATGCCGAACGTCACGATCAAGACCCGCGCCGTCGCTACCGCTCTGTCCAACCCCTCTTGCGTGCTTGCGCTCGGCACGCCGCAAAGTAATCCGGCCGTCGACACCGGCGTGACTATATCGGGCGCCGCTAGCGTCAACATGCCCGGGTGCTCGTTGGACGCGAACTCCAATTTCAACTCGGCTCCCGGAGCGGTCTCGGTCACCGGCGGCGCGACCCTGACCGCCTCGGCGGTCGTGACCCCGGGCGCCGTGATGGGGTGCGCCAACTGCACTAAAATTAACGGAACGACGGTGGATCTATATGCCGCGCGCGTCACCGGCATCATGCTGCCGGCGGTCGCGAATTGCGCAAACGATCCCAATGCAAACAACGCCATCCAGCTCAACGCCGGCTGTTACAAAGGGATGACCTTCCAGGGCAACGCGAATGCCACCCTGGGTACGGGCACTTACTTTGTGGCCGGTGATTTGACGATACATGGGGGTGCCAAGGTCAGCGGCGGTGACGTCACATTTGTCGTCTACAACAACGGGAAAATCGCCATACAGGCCGGCAACCCGGCGCCCACGGTGACGCTTACCGCGCCGAGTTCCGGCGGGGTCCCCTACCAGGGCCTCGTGATTTACCAGGTCGCGGCCGATACCAAAACCGCGGACTTCTCCGGCTGCTCGGGCAACCCCTCGTCCTGCACATTTACCGGCGCAATCTATGTGCCGGGAGCGGGGGTCACATTTACCGGGAGCAGCAGCTCTAACTGCACCGTGCTGACCGCGCAGTCCGTTACCTTCAGCGGGTCGTCAACATTGAACGCTTCGCAGTGCGGCGCGGACGGCGTCACGACGCCGAGCAATCTGACCGGAGCGGTGGCGCTCGCCGAATGAGGGAGACTATGCTCGACAGAATCGTTGCGTGGCTCGAGCTGCGGGCTGCACGCATCGCGCCATCCGGGACAGCGGGCCCGGCGGGTCGCGTGCTGCGTGTTCTCGGCGGGACGACCCGGCTACATCACCGGAGCACGGCCGGAACTGCCGGCAGCGCGGCGGTCGAATTCGCGATTACGGCGCCGCTGTTGGTCGCTCTTGCCCTCGGCGCCGCCGATTACGGGGATTTGGCGAACCGGCAGGCGACCCTCGAAGCGGCCACCCGCGCCGGGGCGGAATATGCCAGAGCAACTCCCGGTGACGCCCCGAGTTGGACGAACACGAAAAGCACGGTGACCAGCTTTACGAGCTTCTCGCCCGCGGCCACCCCCACGGTCTCCGTCGTTTGCACTTGTGTCGACAAGGGTCGCCCGCCGGGACGACGCCCCCCTGTCCGGGGGCGGCTAATCCAAATCCGTGTGCGGGAAAAACCAATCCTGCAACCGGACTGACCGATACGCGCTTTCTCCAATACTTCTCCGTCAGCGCGACCCAGAACTTCACGCCGATGCTCGCCTATGCGAGCTTTGCCCCTTTCCCGTCGCCGCTCAGCGCGACGACGGTGACCCGGTACAAGTGACGGCGGCACGCGCCATGCCCGGTAATGGCCGATGCGCTCGGAGGAGGGAGCGGTCGAGGCGACGATAGTCATGTCCGCGTTTCTTACGCTGATGTTAGGCATGATCGAATTCGCGCAGGCGCTTCTGGACCTGGAACACGATGATGCTCGCGGGTCGAGGAGGGCGGACGCTACGCGATGGTCTACAATGCGACGACCTGCCCAGCGGGTCCCGGCGTCGAGCTGCAGCGCCTCGCCCGCGACGCTAGCCAACTGCGCGGTCGCTAAAGGCAAATGCTGTCTTGGCGGCCTATCCGTCGCTGAGCGTCACCGTCAGCTGCACCGCGGGTCCTGCCAGTTGCACTGCTGCTGCGAGGCCGTCGCCAACGAACCCTGGTCATGTCGGAGTTCTTTACAGAGCGTTACCTGTAACGGCGGCGGCCTCTCAATTTCTGGTGGGATTTTCCGCGAGAAATGCCCTCAATTCCGGCGCCGAAGGCGTTTTCCAGGCGGATCGGCGTCATTCCCGAACCGCGGACCCCTTGGCGCCCATGCGGGCGGGACGCCCAGGTTCCGGGCTCCAGGTTGCGCCCGCGCCCGACGCGAGAGGGCTACGACCGCGCAACCGGGTGATGGCGCTGCCGGATGATGCCAAGGGCGGCAAGGCCGGCGCCGAGCAGGGCCAGCGAGGTCGGCTCTGGCACCGGTGGCGTTGGCGGCGCCAACGGGGGCTGGGCGACAAACGAGTTGGAGACGAGTTGGAAATTCTGGCCCGCCTCACCGGCGAAGAGATGGCCGTCAATCGTGAGCTCGTTCAAATTGATGGGTTGGTTCGGTATCAGGAAAGTCCCGTCGAGTGTGGCGCCATTTGCCGCGCCTCCGACATTACTACCACCCACGCCGATGAAGTTGATCAGCACCTGGTCGGGGGTGATGCCGCCGGTGAGCGTCAACGCCCCGTCCAGAGCGTTGCTGCCCGTCCCGGTAACGTCGATCACCACAAACTGCGATGACGTGCCGTTGATGGTGAGGGTATTGTGATTGAGGCTGAAGCTCGGCGCGGTGAACACAAATGCGCCCGACGGGTCGTGAAACCCGTTACTCGCTTGGATAGTCTGGGTAGTATTATGTATCGTTACGGCGGGTGCCCGATCCCGCCTCTGCACCATAGGTCGATGAAAAATTCTTGGCTGTCGTTATCGCGGTCTCTACCGCCGACACGTTGGAGTTGACGGAGGCCGGAGATCCGGATGGTAAGGCTCCTCCTAGAGAAACGGGTTGCGTGCCCGTGATCGCGCCGCCCGAGACCGCCGTTGCACAGCTGCCCTCGCAATCCACTTTTCCGTTGACGATTTCGTTGTGGAGATTGACCGGCCCGGTCACAGCGCCGATGCCGATATTGGCATTGACTGGAGCGGTGTTGATGTCCCCGCCCGAAGCGCCGTCATTCACCAGGATGCCATACGTATCGAACGCGCCAAGGCTAAACGGTACGGCGTGCGCCTGCGGAATTGCCCATACCGCCGCGGCCGCGAGGGCGCCGAGGCGGAGCGGCCCACAGAAAAACCTGACGGGATAAGTCATGCGCTGTTCCTAAATTAATACTTTGTCAATTTTGCCAGCGCTCATGGTGCAACTTTGGAGCCACTTCTTGGGACAGCCGGGGGAAAATAGTTAACAGTGGCTGGTTTTCTCCACAAAGGAAAAAAGTGTAAGGGACGCCGACGAGCGCTGGCAGGACGGCGGCTTTTACAGGCCCAAATCGTCACTCAACGTGTCTAGATTAACTGTATCTTCGAATATTTGGCCTTTAGCCGAGGAAAGTCATTAAATTAAAACGCAAAAATCCGCGACGCGGAGTACAGAGTGTAAAATATCCCGACACTCGGTGAGAGACGCCGACCCGGCGCACTCACGCCCGCCCGCCGGCCTGCTCAGCGGTTGGCGCCGGGGCGCCACAGCACGTCGCTCGCGCCGCCATCGTTGACCCGGCGGCCGAGCACGAAAAGGTGGTCGGAGAGACGGTTCAGGTATTTGAAGGCCTCGGGGTTGACCGGCTCGATCCGGGCGAGCTCGCTGACCAGGCGCTCGGCCCGCCGGATAATCGTGCGCGCGAGGTGGAGGTGGGCGGCGGCCGATGTCCCGCCCGGCAGGATAAACGAGTCGAGCGGCCGCAGCGCCGCGTTCATTGCATCGATCTCGTGCTCGAGACGCTCGACTTGGGCGGCGGCGATGCGCAATGCGCCGGCCGCGCGCCGGCCGTCTTCCGGCGTGCACAGATCCGCGCCGAGGTCAAAAAGATCGTTCTGGATGCGGCCGAGCATGTCGTCTGCCGCCGCATCGGCGTGCAGCCGAGCGATCCCGATCGCCGCGTTTGCCTCGTCGACGGTGCCATAAGCGGCGACCCGCAAGGCATGCTTCGGCACGCGGGCACCGTCGCCGAGCGAGGTCTCGCCGCCGTCGCCGCCGCGCGTGTAGATCCGGGTCAGCCGAACCATCTGCGATCCCTGGGCCTAGTGCCGCGCCAGCAGCATCAGCATCGCCAGCAGCACCAGTGCCAGCGCCTGCATGATCACGCGCGACTGCATCAGCTTGTTCGAGCGGCGCGGGTCGCCGCCGCGCAGCAAGCTCGCGACGCCAAAGCCGAGCACGGTCAACGTGCCGAGCATCGCGAGAACGAGCAAGATTGTCAGAAAAACCGTCATTCGGGAAATATGGCTCGTCAAATCTTTGTCGCAAGCAACTCGCCCAAGTGCTTATCGAACTGACTGATCGCATTGGGATCGGCGCCGAACAGCGCGAGGTGTCCATCGATGGTTTGGAGTTCCAGTACCAGGTGCCGCCGACGGTTTCGCCGGCTTCATCAAGCCGCACCTTCAGCCCCAATTTGTCGCGCAGCGACTTCAGCATGTGCATGCCGGAATAGCCTGCGCCGATCACGACAGCGTCAAAGTTTTGAGCTGCACTGGCCAATTCTTCCCCTTCCATGTGTACTATTCGAACGCGCGTGGCGGCGTTGTATTACCCACCGTACCCGCCATGGAGCCGGCGTCGATCGACAGGATGATGCCTGTCACCCAGGCCGACTGATCGGACACTAGATACACGACGCCATTGCCGACGTCCCAGCCGGTACCCTCGGTGTGCAACAGAGTGTTCTTGCGGCGTGCCTCACGCAGCTCCGGCTCCATGCCGCGGGAATAGACCATCGGCGTATAGACGTAGCCGGGCGCAATGCAATTGACGCGGATGCCCTCCGGCCCGTGGTGGGCCGCCATCGAGCGCGTCATGTTGACAACGGCGCCCTTGGATGTCGAGTAGAATAGGCTTGGGTTGCCGCCACGCAGCCCGTCGATCGAGGCGATATTGACAATCGAACCGGAAGCCCGCTTTCGCATTTCCGGAATGGCGTGCTTTGCCATCAGCATCATCGACGTCACGTTGACGCGCATGGCGGCGTCCCATGCCGCAAGGTCGACATCGACCGCACTGCCGATGGGTCCGCCGATGCCGACGTTGTTGACAAGAATGTCGAGCCGACCCCACGCGTCGACCGTCGCCCTGACGGACGCCGCACTCGAAACCGGATCGGCCACATCGGCGACGACAACCATCGACGTGCCGCCCTCGGCATCGATCATCGCCTTGGTCGCGTCGGCCCATTCTTTCATCGCATCGAGCAGCGCCACTCTGGCGCCTTCGCGGGCGAGCAATATCGCGGCGGCCCTGCCGTTGCCGATGCCGTCACCACGCGAGCCGGCACCCGTGACGATCGCGATTTTGTCCTTGAGACCCATCTCGGGCATCGCTCAGGCTCCTCGTTTCAGCCGACCCTCCCCGATGGGCGGTTTTGTTCAGACATAATCTTGCATTTCTGCATAGCGCGGCCGCAACGAGGTTCGATTCCTCGCAAGCCCCTGTGCGCCGGTGATCCCATGCCGGGCGTCCCGCAGCCCGCGATCGGTCACAAAATTTCAACGTATAATCCACCAATTAGCTGTCGGAATGAGAGGAGGCGGTGCAGGCGACCCGCAGATAAACGGTGGGGGCGTCGCGTCCTTCACGCGGCAGCACTAATCGGGCTCGGCCCGGCGCAATTCCTTGATGGCGCTACGCTTGGCTTTCGCCTGTAGCCGACGTTCCTTAGCGGCGCGGCTGGGTTTGGTTGGGCGGCGCGGAACCGGCGGCACCGCAGCACGGCGAATCAATGCGATCAGCCGGTCGAGCGCGTCCTGGCGGTTGCGTTCTTGCGTACGGTAGCGCTGGGCAATGATGACGATGACGCCGTCGCGCGTCAGCCGATGCCCGGCCAACCGCGCCAGTCTCTCGCGCACATCTTCCGGGAGCGAGCGCGAGCCCGACAGGTCGAAGCGGAGCTGCACCGCGCTCGACACCTTGTTGACATTCTGGCCGCCGGGACCGGAAGCTCGGACAAAGCTTTCCTCGATCTCGCTGTCATCGAGAAACAGGTGACAGTTAATCGGGATCAACATAGCGCTTCACGCCGGATGGCATGGTAGTGTAAGCGTGAGCGTCATTCCTTTCGGGTCGCATCGTGACAGCCTGCCGTTGCACCGGTGCGCCCTGGTGATTGTCAGGAGCCGAGAATGCCTAGTCTGAGTTTCACCGCACCGACAACGGTCGACGAGGCCATCAATGCCCTCGCTCGCGCCCCCGGTTTGGCAAAGCCGTTGGCGGGCGGGACCGATCTGTTGGTGCAGCTGCGGTCGGGCCGAATGCGCCCCGAAGTAATCGTCGACCTCAAGAGAATTCCGGATCTTATCGGCATTCGTGATACCGGCGACAGCTTTGTGATCGGCGCCGCTACTCCGGGGGTCATGCTGAGCGAGCACGAAGCCTTTTCCCGCGCCTGGCCGGGGATCGTCGAGGGCGTCGACCTGATCGGCTCGCAGCAGATCCAGGGACGCGCCTCGCTTGTCGGCAATCTGTGCAATGCTTCGCCCGCTGCGGACAGCGTCCCGGCGCTGATCTGCGCGCGTGCGGTCGCCGTCATTGCCGGCCCGGACGGTAGGCGCGAGGCGCCGGTCGAGGCGATCGTCACCGGGCCCGGGCAGACTTCGCTCAAGAAGGGCGAGTTCATCGTCGAGTTTCGCGTGCCAAAGCCCAAGCCGCGGCAATCTGACGCCTATCTACGCTTCATTCCGCGTACCGAGATGGATATCGCGGTGGTCGGATGCGGCGTCAATGTCACTCTGGACGCCGCTGGCCTCTGCACCGATGCGCGCGTCGTTCTCGGCGCCGTGGCGCCGACCCAACTCATCGTCGACGAGGCCGCCGACGCCCTGAAGGGCCACCGGCTCGACGACGACACGCTTTCCCGGCTCGACACCGCCGCGCAGCGAGCCTGCAAACCGATCAACGACAAGCGCGGCACGATCGAATACCGAACGAAGGTCGCCGGCGTCCTCGCACGACGGGCGGCCGCCATTGCATTTGAGCGCGCCGCCGGGCGCGTCGCAGGAGCCCACTAATGGCCAAACAACACGTATCGACGATCATCAACGGCGAGCCGGTCGAATATCTGTGCGAGCCGCAGCAGACCATGCTCGATGTGCTGCGCGACGAACTGAACCTGACCGGCAGCAAGGAAGGGTGCAGCTCGGGCGATTGCGGCGCCTGCACGGTCATTGTCGACGGCAACATTGTCTGCTCGTGCCTGATGCTCGGGGCCGAAGCCGAAGGCCGCAAGATTACGACCATCGAGGGCATCGCCGAGGGCGAAAAGCTGCATCCGGTACAGCAGAAATTCCTCGAGCATGCGGCGTTGCAGTGCGGGTTCTGCACGCCGGGGTTCATCGTCGCGGCCAAGGCGCTGCTCGACGAGAATCTGAACCCGACCGAAGAAGAGACCCGCTACTGGCTTGCCGGCAATCTCTGCCGCTGCACCGGCTATGACAAGATCATCCGCGCCGTGCTCGACGCCGCCGCGGAGATGCGGGCGGGGGCGGCGCGATGAGTTACCTCGACAAGGACACCCTCAAGGTCGTCGGCACCCGTCCGATCCGCCCAGACGGCGTCGACAAGGTCACCGGGCGCGCCAATTTCGGCGCCGACATGACGATGCCTGGCATGCTGTGGGGCAAGATCAAGCGCAGCCCCTATGCCCATGCGCGGATTGTCTCGATCAATACCGACAAGGCAATGGCATTGCCCGGCGTCAAGGCCGTAACCACGCGCGCCGATTTCCCCGACATCCCGCCGGACAAGCGCACGATCGGCGCCATGCCGCATAATCTGTGGGACCTGTCGCGCAACTGCATGGCCAAGGGCAAGGCGCTCTACGAAGGCCACGCGGTGGCCGCCGTCGCGGCAACTTCGCCGGCGATCGCCGAACAGGCGCTCGACCTGATCGAAGTCGAATATCAGGTGCTGCCGCACGTCATGGATGTCGAGGCGGCGATGGCCGACGATGCTCCGGTGCTGCACGACGACATCTTTACCGCCGGGGTCGAACCCAGGCCGACGAAGCCGTCGAACGTCGCCAAGATGGTCCGCTTTGCCAAGGGCGATGTCGAGGCCGGGTTCGCCGAAGCCGAAATCGTCATCGAGCGGCGCTACACGACAAAACCCGTGCACCAGGCCTATATCGAGCCGCATGCCTGCGTCGTCTCGGTCGCAGCTGACGGGCAAACCACGATTTGGAGCTCGAGCCAGGGCCAGTTCATGGTCCGCGCCTATACCTCGCGGATTGCCGGTGCCGAGGATAATGCGAGCATCCGTGCGATCCCCGCCGAAATCGGCGGCGGCTTTGGCGGCAAGACGATCATCTATCTCGAACCGGTCGCCTACGTGCTGTCGAAGAAGTCGGGCCGGCCGGTCAAGATCGTGATGAGCCGCGAAGAGGTTTTCCGGGCGACCGGGCCGACCTCGGGCGCCGTCGTCGAAGTCAAGATGGGCGCCAAAAAGGACGGCCGGATCACCGCTGCCAAGGCCGTGCTCAAATACCAGTCGGGGGCGTTTCCGGGTTCGCCGGTCCAGCAAGGCTGCATCTGCGGACTTGCGGTCTACGACCTGCCCAACGCCGAGGCGATCGGCTACGACGTTCTCAGCAATCGCCCGAAGGTTGCCGCCTACCGGGCCCCGGGCGCGCCGATCGGCTCGTTTGGGGTCGAAAGCTGCATCGACGAGCTGGCGCGCGAGCTCGGCATCGACCCGCTCAAGATGCGCGAGATCAATGGCGCCAAAGACGGCGCTAAGGCTGCGCACGGCCCGACCTGGAACAACATCGGCTACATGAAGACGGTCGAGGCCGCCAAAGCGCACCCGCAGTTGAGCGTGCCGCTCGGCCCCAACCAGGGGCGTGGCATCGCCTCGGGCTACTGGCACAACGCCGGCGGTGAATCAAGTGCCGCCTGCCACGTGAACGAGGACGGCACGGTGACGGTCACCGAAGGCCATCCCGACATCGGCGGCTCGCGCGCCTCGATGGCGATGATGGTGGCAGAGGTGCTCGGCGTTCCGTTCGAACGGGTCCGTCCGGTCGTCGGCGACACGACGGCGATCGGCTTCAGCGCGTCGACCGGAGGCAGCCGCGTCACCTTTGCCGGCGGCATGGCGGTAACGCAAGCGACGCAAAAGGTCGTCGAGGAACTAAAGAAGCGCGCCGCGATCATCTGGGACATCAGCCCTGAAGCGGTTGAATGGAAGGACGGTAAGGCGTATCCGGCCGGCCCCAACGCCGGCAGCTTCGAGCCGCTCGATCTGGCTTCGATCGCCGCCAAGGCGGCGCGCACCGGCGGCCCGATCAGCGCCGAGGTGCAGATCAACGCGCAAGGCCAGGCGCCGGGTTTCACGACCCACATCTGCGATGTCGAGGTCGACAAGGAGACCGGCCACGTCAAGATCCTGCGCTACACGGCGATCCAGGATGTCGGCCGCGCGATCCACCCCTCCTATGTCGAAGGCCAGATGCAGGGCGGAGTGGCTCAGGGGGTTGGCTGGGCGCTCAGCGAGGAATACATCTACGACAAGGATGGCCGGCTCGAAAATCCGGGCTTCCTCGACTATCGCGTGCCGGTGGCGTCCGACATGCCGATGATCGACACGGTCCTGATCGAGGTACCGAATCCGCGGCATCCGTTCGGCGCGCGCGGCTGCGGCGAGGTGCCGATCATCCCGCCGATGGCGGCGGTCGCCAATGCTATCGCGGACGCCACCGGCATCCGCCTGCGCGATCTGCCGATGTCGCCGCCACGACTGCTGGCCGCGTTGGACGAGTCGGAGCCGATGCGCGCCGCGGCGGAGTAGGGGATCGTCACACCGTCTTTCCCGCGAAAGCGGGAATCCAGATGCGACGCGTTCCGTCGCCAACCCTGGGCCCCCGCTTTCGCGGGGGCGCCGTCTAGAACGGGAGTAAGGTTCGCATGACGTATATGCCGAAGGAACTGCAGAAGGTCGTCGGGACCCGTCCCATTCGCCCGGACGGCGTCGACAAGGTTACGGGGCGCGCCAATTTCGGCGCCGACATGGTCATGCCGGGCATGCTGTGGGGCAAGGTCAAACGCAGCCCGCACGCCCATGCCCGGATCATGTCGATCAATATCGATAAGGCGCTCAAGCTGCCCGGCGTCAAGGCCATCGTGACCTCGGACGACTTCCCGCCCATCGCGTCGGAGGAAGCCTTTGTCGGCGAAGGACCGATGAACTTCCGCGACCTGTCGCGCAACTGCCTGGCACGCGACAAGGTCCTCTATGACGGCCACGCCGTCGCCGCGGTGGCGGCGACCTCGCCCTCGATCGCCGAGGAGGCCTGCGAGCTGATCGAGGTCTCCTACCACGTCCTGCCGTATGTCATCGATGTCGAAGAGGCGATGAGACCGGACGCGCCTCTGTTACATGACGACCTCTTCACCCAGGGCGTCGAACCCAAGCCGACGCACCCGTCCAATGTCGCCAAGGTCGTCGCCTTCAGTAAGGGCGACATCGACGCAGGTTTCCGCGACGCCGATGTCACTATTGAGCGGCGCTACTCGAACGCCCCCGTGCACCAGGCCTATATCGAGCCGCATGCCTGCGTCGTGTCGGCCGCCGCCGATGGCCAATGCACGATCTGGAGCTCGAGCCAGGGCCAGTTCATGGTGCGTGCGTACTGCGCCAAGCTCCTCGGCATCGACATCTCCGATATCCGGGCGATCCCGGCCGAGATCGGCGGCGGGTTCGGCGGCAAGACCCTCGTTTATCTCGAACCGGTCGCGCTGGCGTTGGCGAAGAAAACGGGACGGCCGGTCAAGATGGTCATGAGCCGCGAGGAGGTCTTCCGCGGCACCGGCCCGGCGGCCGGAGCTGTCGTCGAGGTCAAGCTCGGCGCTAAGAAGGACGGAACGCTGACCGCAGGCGAGGTCGTGCTCAAATACCAAGCCGGCGCCTTCCCGGGCTCGCCGGTAGGGCCGGGCTGCATGTGCGCGTTTGCGATGTACGACATCCCGAACGCGAAAGTCACCGGCTACGATGTCGTGTCAAATCGCCCAAAGGTCGCCGCGTATCGCGCACCCGGCGCCCCGAACTCTTCCTACGGCGTCGAGAGCTGTCTCCACGAACTGGCCGATCAGCTCGGCATCGACCCGTTGGTGCTCCGCGAGAAGAACGCGGCCAAGGACGGCGTCAAGGCCGTACACGGCCCGACCTGGCAGAACATCGGTTACGCCCAGACCCTCGACGCCGCCAAGAACCATCCGCATCTGAAGGAGAAGCTCGGACCTAACCAGGGCCGCGGCATCGCGTCGGGCTTCTGGTTCAACATCGGCGGCGAGTTCGAGCGCCGCCTGCCACATCAACGAGGACGGCACCGCCGTCGTCGTGTCGGGCAACCCCGATATCGGCGGCTCGCGCGCCTCGATCGGGATGATGGCTGCCGAGGTTCTCGGTATCCCGGTCGAAAAGGTCCGCCCGATCGTCGGCGACACCAGCTCGATCGGCTTCTCGTTCCTGACCGGCGGCAGCCGCGTCACCTTCGCGACCGGCATGGCCGCAACGCAGGCCGCGGAGAAGGTCGTCGAGGAGCTAAAAAAGCGCGCCGCAATGATCTGGGACATTCCCGCCGACGCGGTCGAATGGAAGGACGGCAAGGCCTACCCCGCCGGCCCCAACGCCGGCAGCTTCGAGCCATTGCCGTTGGCCGAGATCGCGCTCAAATCGGGGCGCACCGGCGGTCCGATCAGCGCCGAGGTGTCGATCAACGCGCAAGGCGCCGGCCCCGGCTTTGCGACGCATATCTGCGACGTCGAGGTCGACAAAGAGACGGGGCAGGTCCAGATCCTGCGCTACACCGCGGTCCAGGATGTCGGCCGCGCCATACACCCGAGCTATGTAGAAGGCCAGATCCAGGGCGGGGTGACCCAAGGGATCGGCTGGGCGCTCAACGAGGAATACGTCTACGACAAGAACGGGCGCCTCGATAATGCGGGTTTCCTCGATTACCGGGTCCCGGTCGCCTCCGACCTGCCGATGATCGAGGCGGTCCTGGTCGAGAACGCGAACCCGCGGCATCCGTTCGGCGCGCGCGGTGTCGGCGAGGTGCCGATCGTGCCGCCAATGGCGGCGGTCGCCAATGCCATTGCCGACGCGATCGGCGTCAGAATGCGCGATCTGCCGATGTCGCCACCGCGGGTTCGTGCCGCGCTCGACGCGCAGGAGCCGTTGCCAAAGGCGGCCGAATAGTGGTGGGCATAATTACCGAGATTGCTTCGCTGCGCTCGCAATGACACCCCACCTTCACCGTCATTGCGAGGAGCAGAGCGACGAAGCAATCCCGCTCCGTATGAGGAGCCGCTGACGATGCCGCGCGTCCATTTCTCCGGCCAGGCCGCCCGCCGGTTCACCGGCGGAGCGACCGAGCTCGAGGTGGAGGCGAACAATTTCCGCCGGATGGTTGTGGAGCTCGACCGCCGCTTCCCCGGCCTCGGCCGCCAGATCGAGGAGAGCATGGCGGTGGCGATCGACGGCGAAATCTTCCAGGACGCCTACCTCGCCCCGCTGAATCCGGACAGCGAAATCTACCTCATCCCCAAAATCGGCGGCGGCTGACGCTACGAGACGGGCCACTACCTAGAACTCTCGCAGGCCTACTTACGCTATTTTCACCAATTTTCGTTACCGCTCCGGGTAGGTCTCCTCACCGGAGCTTTTGGTGGTATATCTTGCCTTTGCGGTCGTCGCTCTCCTCCTCCTATGGGCGGGATGGTCGGCAACTCGCTTATACAAACAGACGGACAGACTAGTCTCTGCCCTCAAGCAGGCATGCGGGATCGTCGAAAAGCCGGACCTATTCTCTAATTTTGAACCGGCAGCGGAGCGGCTCACGACGCTTCCCTTGCTCGCTGTCGCATGGTCGGTTTACTACGAGACCCTGATCATCCTCGCCGATAATCCTTCGTCCCGTCCCGTTCGCAGTACGCTGCGCGCGGATCGTGTGTTTGACCTAGGGCTATTACGAGCAGCTGGTCTGAAACTGCGCTATCACGCGGCGATGCCGGGCATGTTGGTCGGCGCCGGGTTATTATTCACGTTTCTCGGGCTGGCGGTTGCGCTTAATGGGGCGGGCGGAGTTGTCGCCGGTGGTAATGCAGACCAAAGCCGCGAAGGCCTGCACCAGTTGCTGGACGCCTTTACTTGCGCGAAGCACTCGGCGACGAGGACGAAACTCTAATCGAAAACGTCTTCCGCGAGACACGTGCCTATTCCGACCGGGTGATCGGCTTGGGTCTGTGGCAGCGCGCGTCGTTCCTTGGGTAGAGGTGATGACAACCGATTGGTTCGGTGGAGCGGAGATGGTTGGCCCTGCCGCCCCGCCTCTCGCCGCGGGACTGAGGGTGGGAGATACGCGGCTCGAATTAACACCCGCCGAGGCACACAACCTGCGCGACCGGGTCGAGCAGGCGATTGCGACTGGGCAGATATCAATTGAGCTGCCGCGCCCGGATGGCCCGCCAATGGCGATCCCCGCCTCAAATGAGGTGCTGACAGCACTCGCTCGAATGGAGCAGCCGAGCCTTGCTTCGCGATCGGGCGACGGGCCTGCTGAGCGGGCGCCGATCGAGGTGCTGCTAATCCGCCCCAATGAACTCACACTGGAGATCGAGGTGGCCGTCTCACCACGGGCCGAGATCCCAGCCGAGACACCTGTGGCGCTTACGACCGCGCCTAAGCAGCACCAGCGCGACGGTCTCGCGTGGTTGCAGAGGGCGTGGACCGAGGGCGTCGCGGGCGTGCTGTTGGCGGATGACATGGGGCTCGGCAAGACGCTCCAAAGCCTCGCATTTCTGGTGTGGCTTCGGGGCGGCATGGAAGCAGGCATCCTGCCGCGCGAGCCAGTGCTGATAGTCGCGCCCACCGGGTTGCTGGCCAACTGGCAGAAAGAGCATGTTACGCATCTGAGTGCGCCAGGACTCGGAAGGTGCGTTCTCGCCTACGGTCAGACGCTGCGGATGTTGCGCCGCAGTGACGCAAAACGGCCGGCCGGGTCTCGACATCGCCACGCTCGGCCGCGCCGATTGGGTACTGACGACCTACGAGACATTGCGCGATTACGACCGTGATTTTGGCCAGGTACAATTCGCTGCGGCGATTTTCGACGAAGCTCAGAAAATCAAGACTCCGGGCATCCGCCTCACTGATGCCGCGAAGGGAATGAATGCTCGATTTCCGGATCGCGCTGACCGGCACTCCAGTCGAGAACCGCCTATCGGATCTGTGGTGTATCATCGATACAGCGCATCTGGGTTGCCTCGGTGACCTCAAAACCTTCAGCCGAGAATACGAACAGAGGGAAGACCCCGATCGCCTGGTTGGGCTGCGTAGCAAGCTCGACAGCCCGAGCGGAAATCGGCCGCCCCTGATGCTGCGGCGGCATCGGCGCGACCATCTGCCGGATTTGCCGAAAGCAGCGCGAGAAGCTGTACGAACAGGAGATGCCGCCGCCGCAAGCCGCCGCCTATACGAGTGCCATCGCCCAAGCGCGCGAGGGCGGCCGTGGCAATGTGCTTGCCGCGCTCCAGCATCTTCGCGCAGCGTCTCTTCATCCGGATCCCGATGGTGATTTGGACGACGAAGCCTTCATCGCCGCCTCGGCGCGGTTCATCAGCGCCTTCTCCATACTCGATGAGATCGCCGTAAAGGGAGAGCGGTTGCTATTGTTTGTCGACGATTTGGGGATACAGGCGCGCCTCACCGGGCTGATCCAGCGCCGCTACGGCCTCTCCGCCGCTCCAATGGTGATCAACGGCACTGTGGCCGGCTCTAGCCGGCAAGCCCGCGTGGATCGCTTCCAAACAGCGGTGGACGGATTCGACGTGATGATCCTTTCGCCGCGTGCCGGTGGCGTTGGGTTGACCTTGACCCGCGCTAATCACGTCATCCATTTGAGTCGCTGGTGGAACCCGGCAGTCGAAGACCAATGCAACGGCCGCGCGCTGCGCATCGGACTGACCCGGGAGGTTACAATGCACATTCCGTTAGCGACGCTGTCGCCTTCGCGCGGCCGTTCATTCGACCAAAATTTGCACGCTCTCCTCGAGCAGAAGCGCCGGTTGATGCACGAGGCGCTCCTTCCACCTGAGGCGACAGAATTGGAGCGGAAGCAACTGCTAGAGGAAAGTCTGGCCGGCGCCCGTGGCTGATCGCCCAAGCGTAGGCCGCGCCGCTCATCACTCCCGTATCTGAACCGGCGAATTGCCACAATCGTATATTATGCCTTAAAGGTCTGACGTAGCACAAAGGCCCCGGGGGGATCGCATAGGCGGACTGCACGTTGCTATATCGTGCTACAACCAATAGGAGAGATTTTGCTGCAGATTTGCTGCAGGTGCAGCAACGAGCAATTTTCGATACAATCAATGATTGTTGTTGCCGCGATGATCTGGGACATCCCCGCCGATGCGGTCGAATGGAAGGACGGCAAGGCTTATCCGGCAGGCCCCAACGCCGGCAGCTTCGAGCCGTTGCCGTTGGCCGAGATCGCGCTCAAATCGGGGCGCACCGGCGGGCCGATCAGCACCGAGGTGTCGATCAACGCGCAAGGTGCCGGCCCCGGCTTTGCGACGCATATCTGCGACGTCGAGGTCGACAAGGAGACGGGGCAGGTCCAGATCCTGCGCTACACCGCGGTCCAGGATGTCGGCCGCGCCATACACCCGAGCTATGTAGAAGGCCAGATCCAGGGCGGGGTGACCCAAGGGATCGGCTGGGCGCTCAACGAGGAATACGTCTACGACAAGAACGGGCGCCTCGATAATGCGGGTTTCCTCGATTACCGGGTCCCGGTCGCCTCCGACCTGCCGATGATCGAGGCGGTCCTGGTCGAGAACGCGAACCCGCGGCATCCGTTCGGCGCGCGCGGCGTCGGCGCGCGCGGCGTCGGCGAGGTGCCGATCGTTCCACCGAAGGCGGCGGTCGCCAACGCGATCGCCGACGCCATCGGGGTGCGCATGCGCGACCTGCCGATGTCGCCGCCGCGGCTGCGAGCCGCAATCGACTCGCAGGAGCCGGTGCGGAGAGCGCCAGAGTAGGTCGGCCATGGCCCGTCATTGCGAGGCGCCGCAGGCGCCGCGGCAATCTCGGTGGCGAGCAACTGTGTTTGCGGGGGGTGGTGACGACGTCCTCCCGACCCTGGGGAGCATGGCGCCGTGCTCGCCGCCGTCAAGACCGCTGCGCGCCGCCCGGTGCAGTTTTGCAGGTCGGGACGGAGAAACGGTGCCCGATCGAACAAAGAAACTGCCCTCAAGGGAGCGCCGCGGCAGCGAGCTGATCGCGCACGCCGGCGTTGAGCACGACCAGCATTTTGCGCATGCAGGCAACCAGAGCCACCTTGGCAGGCTTGCCGCTCGTCGACAGCCGGCGATAGAACTCCTTGATCGGCGGGTTGCAGCGCACGGCGCTCAGCGTCGCCACGGAGAGCACGTTGCGCACCCGCCGGCGGCCGCCGTGGGCCTTCAGCCCACGGACTTGATCCGGGGGAATGGCGCGATAGCCGCGCCTGGTGCCGCTGTCGTGGTTGAGCGGCGCCACCCCGATCAGCGCCGCCGCCTGATGCCGGCTGAGCGAGCCCAACTCACGCATATTGGCGATCAGTGTGCAGGCGAGCACCAGGCCGACCCCGTTGAGCGCGGTCAGGCAGACAAACAACGCCTTTTGGCCGGGTCGCTGTCGACGATCGCGCGCATCTCGCGCTCGATCTCTTTGACTTCGGCCCGCAACGCGGCATGGCGCCGGTCGGCGCGCTCGCGCAAAGCCGGCGTCTCGAGCCGGCGCCGCTGATGCTCGAGCGCGACGAGCTCGTCCTGCAGGCTGCGCCGGTACAGCACATGCTCGCCCAGCCGGTCGGCCACTGGATCGGGTTTGCCGAGGCGCGGCGCAAACGTCTCGGCAAAATGGGCGATCACCGCCGCGTCCAGCCGATCGGTCTTGGCCAGCCGTCCGGCAGCGCGGGCAAACTCGCGCACCTGGCGCGGATTGACCACTGCCGCGACCAGCCCTGCTTCGCTCAGCGCCAGCCACAGCGCCCGCTGGTACCCGCCGGTCGCCTCCAGCACGATGCGTTTCACGCGCAACGGCCGCAGCCGGGCGATCAACCCGGCATACCGGGCCGCTTCATTGCTCACCGAGAAGCCGACCCCCAGCGGACGCACATGCACGTCCAAGCGATCCTTCGAGACGTCGATCCCGACAAACACATCCTGTGACGCCATCATCCTATCCCCTTCTTGCGACTGCGGGCGAGGGCCCTGGCAACTGTTCGGCCGTGAGATGACAGGCAGCGCCGGAGCCCTGCTCGACACGGGGAAAGAACCCCACGATTGCTTGCGGTCACGGCGCCGCCGCATCCCGGGACTTGGCCCCGGCCCCAGGCTGCGCCCCACACTATGCACTACGGCGCACAGACAAGATTGCTTCGCTGCGCTCACAAAGACATCCCCTGCGAAAGGATCATCCCGCCGATGAGCGATTGGAGCAAGGTGACCCGGCCGATCCCGGTGCCGAACGAGTGGACAAAACCGTTCTGGGATGCTGCGCGGCGGGGCGTTCCGGAACTGCAGCGCTGCCAGAGTTGCGGGCATTTCCAGCACCCGCCCTATGCGACCCGCGTCAAGTGCATCGCGACGGATCTGAAATTTGAACCCGCTCGTGGGCGCGGAACGATCTATGCGTACACGATCATGTATCATACCGGCGACAAACGCTTCGCGTCCGCGGTGCCCTACGCGAGCATCATCGTCGAACTCGATGATGCCCCCGGCGCCTTGCTCGCCGGGAACCTGCTGGAGGCGGAATACACCGAAGCGAAGGTCGGGCGGCGCGTCGAGGTCGTCTTCGAAAAGCTGAACGACGACATCACCTTGCCGCAGTTCCGCTTAGCACCCCCTCCCCAACCCTCTCCCGCAAGCAGGGGAGGGTTAGGGAGGGGGGGCGGCGCGCAAGGCGCCGGTCGACTGAGAAGGAGAGGCCTCATGTGGGAAAACCGGTGCAAGGTGGCAGTCAGCGGTGTCGGGTTTTCGAAGGTCACACGCTCGGCCGAAATCCCGCTCGCGGCTCATGCGTTGACCGCGGTCAAGGAGGCGGTCGCGTATTCGGGGCTGCAGTTGTCCGACATCGATGGGCTGGCGACCTATCCGGAGCTGCCGGCAACCGGGCATGCCGAGGTGGACGGCATCTCGATCGTATCGGTCAACTGTATGATGGCGATGCTAAAATTGCCCAATCTCAGCTGGCACATCCAAGTCGGGTCGGTGAACATCGGCGGCGCCGTGCAGCAGGCGGTCAACGCTTTGCTGGCAGGCGTGTGCGAGTACGCGGTGGTGTGGCGGGCGATGCACAACCCGCGCGGCACATACCAGAACCTGCCCGGTGCTTATGCGCAGGGCGCCGCGCAGTTCACCGCGCCCTACGGCTTTGGCGGCCCGGGGCAGGGCATGGCGGTCGCCTACACTCGCTGGCTCGATCGGCACAACCAGAACCGCGAAGATGGCGACCCTCGCGGTGACGCAACGCCGCCACACGCAGCACAACCCCCACGCCTATTTTTACGGCGTGCCGCTGACCCGCGAGGATTATCTCAACTCGCGGATGGTGGCCTATCCGTTTTGCCTCTTCGATTGCGACATCCCGGTGCAGGGGGCCGTCGCTATTGTTTTGACGACGGCCGACCGTGCGCGCGACCTGAAGCCGAAGCCGGCCCATCTCGCCGGCTATGGTCAGCGGCTCCATTTCGAGGTGGCGGGCCGCATCGGCAGCCTCGCCGGTTATATGGAGGGCGGCCGCAGCTCCGCGAAATTGACCTGGGAACGGTCCGGTTTCGGTCCGCAGGATGTCGATGTCGCGCAGATCGATGACGGTTTTTCCGCCTCGGTGATCTACGGTCTCGAATCCTACGGGTTTTGCCAGGAAGGCGAGGCGCTCGATTTTATCCAGGACGGACGCATCGAGCTCGACGGTGAACTACCGCTCAACACCTTTGGCCGCAGCCTGGGCACCGGACGCATCCACGGCCTGTGGCACATCATCGAAGGCGCGTTGCAGGCCTCGGGGCGCGCCGGGTCACGTCAGGTCAAGGGCGCCGACGTCTCCTTCGTCGGCGCCAGCGCCCCGGTCGTGACCGGCACGACCTTTATCTTCGTGGGCGAGCCTTACTGATCGCCCCTCGCGGCCCTAACGGCGAGGATAGCAGTAGCCGTTATTGTAGTAATATCCGGCGGCGCAAGCCGGCACCGGCGGGGGCGTGCTGCCGCCCGAGAGCATATTGCCGGTGCCCTGAAGCACGCCGCCAGCCGTGCCGAGCGCCCCGCCCACGACGGCACCAACGGGACCACCGGTCTGAGCGCCCTGCGCGGCGCCGGCCGCCTCACCGGACACCGCACCGGATGCCGGGTTTCCATACCCCGGCGACTGCACCGGTTGACAGGCGCCGTTATAATAGGTGTAGCCAGGCGCACAGGCATATTGCGCCATCGCGGCGCTCGACGTGCCCGCCGCCAAAACGGCTGCGACTGCAAAAATCTTGAACTTCGTTGGCATCGCTACCTCCGCGAAGTATGCATAAAGAGCGGCAGAGCGCCGCCACCGAGTTGTCAACGGTTTAGGATGGAATCGCGTTCCGGGCGTGGAAACCGGTTTTCTTACTTACTCATTTCCGGGAGGAAGACGGCATGGCCAGACTGGCACAGGCGAATACAACTACGAGCTGATCCGCGATTTCCTCAACTTGCCCGCGGGACAATCTTTCGGGTTGGTGAGCCGGGTGGCGGCGGATGCGCAGGACCGCATCTACTCTTTCAGCGCAAGGACCCGCCGGTCGTGGTGTTCGACCGCGAAGGCAAATATCTCGGCGCCTGGGGCAGCGGCGAGGTCACCGACCCGCACGGTCTGAAAATCGTCGGCGACACCGTCTACACGACCGATCGCTCCGACTCGGTCGCAAAGTCTTTCACGTTGGATGGCAAGCCCCTGTTGGCGCTCGGTAGGCGCGGCCAGCATTCGGACACCGGCAATGTTTCCAACTGGCTGGCGGAGCGCGCCGTGGGCCCGTTCAACCACCCGACCGAGATGATCGCGCACCCCAACGGCGATCTCTACGTGACCGACGGCTACCGCAACGCCCGCTTGCACCGCTTCACGCGCGACGGCCGGCTCGTCAAATCGTGGGGGAACCGGGCGACGGCGCGGGCCAATTCCACCTTGCCGCACAGCATCGCATATGACGATGACGGCAGGCTCTACGTCGCCGACCGCTCGAACAAGCGCATCCAGCTCTTTACGCCCGAGGGCGAGTACCTCGGCCAGTGGGCCGGCATGGGTGGCGCCAACGACATCACCCGACGCAAGGACGGCAATTCTACATCGCCGAGCAGGAAGACGGAGGCAACCCCGCCTATGTCTGCGTACGCGACGGACAAGGAAATGTGCTCGCCCGCATGGCGCGCCGCCACGTCCACGGCGTCGACTCGAGGGGCGACATTTACGCCGGACTGACCCAGGATCGCAGCGTCGACAAGTTCGTGCGGGTACGCTGAACGCTCCGGCGGCCAAAAATGTAGGGCGGAATGCGCTGCAGCGCAGCGCCTCCGCCCTACAGGCTCGGCGTATAGCCCTTGCGGGGGTATTCTTCCCAATATTGGCGGAAGCCGCGGTGAGTGGCTTCCTGGTGTGGGTGGGCGCGGAGTTTGTCGACATCGATGTCGATGCCGAGACCGGGTGCGGTCGGCAGATCGATCCAGCCATCTTGCATCGTCAATGACGCTGTGGCGATTTCGCGGCACAGGTCCTGGAAATTCACGAAATATTCGGTGATCCGAAAATTTGGGATCACCGCCGAGAGGTGCACGGTCGCGGCCAGGCCGACGAGCGTGCTGTTGTAATTGTGCGGCGACATGACGACCGCCTGCGGCTGCGCCATTGCGGCGATGTCGAGCATTGCGCTGATGCCGCCGACGGCGCAGATGTCCGGGTTCAAAATGTCGGCTGCGCGTTTGGTGAGGCACTCGAAGAAGGCTTCCTTCGAATAGATCGCCTCGCCGGTGACGATCGGGATCGGCACCGCCCGCCGTACTTCGGCAACCAAGTCGATGTTCTCCGATAGGCACGGCTCCTCGTACCAGTCGATGCCGAATTCGGCGAGGCGATTACCGATGCGGATCGCGTGAGCCGGCGCAAACCGGCGGTGCGCTTCGATCAAGAGCTCGAAATCGGGCCCCAATGCCTGGCGCATCGCCCGGACATAGTCGATCGCGAAATCTTCGTCGCGCCGATCGACAAAGCTGCGCCAGGGGCCAGGGAACGGATCGAATTTGGCGGCCGTAAAGCCCATTGCCTTGACCTTCAGCCCGCGTTCGACCCCCTCCTCGATCGTCGTCCCGCGCGACCAGCCATTCGCATAGACCCGCACGCGCTCGCGCGACGCGCCGCCGATCAGATTGTATACCGGCAATCCGGCACGCTTGCCGATGATGTCCCAGGAGGCGATTTCAATCGCGCTCCACGCCGCCATCAGCTCCAATGAGATGCGGCGGATCGCAAAATCTTCGAACATGATCTGGCCGGTGTGCCGGATGTTGAAGGCACTGCGGCCGATTACATGCGGCGCCATCGCCTCGAGGCAGTCCGCGACCACCGTCTCCTTGCCGTGCGTGACATAGGCCTCGCCCCAGCCATAGAGACCGTCCTCCGTCTCAACTCGGCAGAACAACAGATCCTTCGAGCTGCCGGTCCCGAGGATAAAGGTTTCGATCCGCGCAATTTTCATGTCCGCCCTCTGCTTCAGGTCAAGAGCCGAGCCGGCTCGGCATCCAATGCATTGCGGATCGCGCGAGCCAGTGTCGCAAGCTTATAGGGCTTGCGCAGGATACGGAAACCAGATTCCTGCGCGTTTGCGGCCTTTGCATAGCCACTCGTCAGCAGCACGGCAACGTCGGGGTATTCCTCCTTGACCTGTCGCGCGAGCGCCATGCCATCGAGCTCTCCCGGCATGATAATATCGCTGAACACCAGATCGACGGCCTCGCCCGACTGGAGGAGTTGTAATGCGGCCGCTGCCGATTGGGCGCGGAATACCCGGTAGCCGAGCTGATCCAGCAACATGCCGGCGGTTTCCTGCACCTCGGGATTATCCTCGACCAGCAAGACCTTTTCGCCTCCCCGCGGCGTATCCCCCTCGGTGACCCCTCGTTTGCTGAGCGGGCGATGGCTGCGCGGCAAGTAGAGGGTCACCGCGGTGCCGTTTCCGAGCCCGCTGGCGATTGTTACAGTGCCTCCCGATTGGCGGGTGAGGCCGTAGACCTGCGACAGCCCCAATCCAGTGCCCTTGTCCAGTTGCTTGGTCGTAAAAAACGGCTCGAACACCTTCGGCAGGATGTCGTCTGCTATTCCGCACCCGGTATCGGTTATTGTCAAAGCAACAAATTCGCCACGGATGGCGTCTGGCGCGTCCTCCGGCTGCACCCGTGTATTCTTAGCCGTGATTACGATCGTCCCGCCGTCGGGCATCGCGTCTCGGGCATTGACGACCAGGTTGATCAGGGCGAGCTCCAGTTCATGAACGTCGACCGCGACGGGCCAAATACTGCGCCCGATATCGATCACCAGCGCGATATCGCCGCGGGCCGAACTCACAAGCAGATCGCGGAACTCTGCGAGGCGCTGGCGCAAGCTGACGACCATCGGGTTGAGGGCCTGGCGCCGAGAAAAGGCAAGCAGCTGGCGTGTGAGCCTTTCACCGCGTGCCGCCGCAAGCTCGATCGCTTCGACCGAGCGCAGGTTTCTCGCGTCGCTCAGCCGCTCCTTCAGTATTTGAGCGTTGCCGCTCACCACCATCAGCATATTGTTGAAGTCATGCGCTATACCGCCGGTCAGCTGTCCCAGCGCCTCCATTTTTTGCGACTGGGCGAGCTGATCTTGGGCGCGCTGCAGTTTCGCCCTTGCTTCGTGGCGCTCGGTGACGTCGCGCATAATATTCGCGAACCCGATGAGTTTGCCTTCCTCGTCACGGATCGCATCGATCACCACGGCTGCCAGGAACAAAGCTCCATTCTTGCGAACACGCCAGCCGTCGTGTTCGTAGGTTCCCGAGGTCGTAGCCGTCGAGAGGGCGCGTTCGGGAGCACCGGCCGCTCGATCCGCCGCCGTATAAAAACGCGAGAAATGGTGGCCGACGATTTCCGCTTCGGCATAGCCCTCGATGCGCTGCGCTCCGGCATTCCAGCCCGACACTACGCCGCGCGCATCGAGCCTGATCAGTGCGTGATCTGTTGCGGCTTCAGAGAACAATCGGAACTGCCGCTCGCTTTCGCGTAGCGCCTCCGCGGCCAGCTTCTCGGCAGTGATGTGACGGCCGATCACGTAGATCACTTCGTTCTCTACCGTCAGCGTCCAGGCGAGCCAGCGCCACGAGCCGTCCTTGTGGCGAAAACGGTTCTCCATGCGGACGGTTGGAACACCCTCGGCGAGCCGCCTGCGGCCAGCCATTGAACGGGCCGCATCGTCGGGATGCCTCAGCTCGCTGACATGCATCCTCTTGATCTCGTCCCCGCTCCACCCGAGGAGGGTGGTCCAGGCCGGATTGACGCTGGTGAAATACCCGTCGAAATTGGAAACGCCGAGCAGGTCTTCGGAGACATGCCAAATCCGATCGCGTTCCCGGATGCGCTCGGCAATTTCTGTCTCCAGCCTTTCGTTCAGAACGCGTAATGCCTCCTCCTTGCGGCCGCGCTCGGTCGTTTCGATGCAGGTCGTAAGAATGCCGCCGATCCCGTGCGGCGCCGCTTCGTCCGGGATCGGGCTGTAGCTGATGGTAAACCGAGCATCCTCGAAAAGCCCGCCCTGGCGGCGGACGGTCCACGGATGATCCTCGGCAAAGAAGGCCTCGCGCTCGCCGCGCAGGATGCTTTCGTTCAAAGGCCCGAGCTCGGGGTAGACTTCCCACCAAACTTCGCGCAACGAACGGCCCAATGCCTCGGGGTGCTTGTCGCACAGGATCGGTCGATAGGCATCGTTGTAAATGAGGACCAGCTCAGGCCCCCATCGGATCGCCATCGGAAACCCCGAAGCAAGGATCATCGCGATGCTGAGCTTCAGACTTTGCGGCCAAACCTCGCTGCTGCCGAGCGGAGTCACCGACCAGTCCATCTCGCGGATCCGTCGAGCCATCTCTCCGGGCAGGTTGGCAAAGGCGCGCACGGTCATCGGACGTAGTCTAGGTTTCCTCCCGAACATAGGAAGACCGTAAGACACACGGGAATCCCGCGTATGTCCAGCCCCACCTATTGTGGTAGAAGTCGCCCGAGCGGGCTCGTTTCTTTCACAGGAGTCTACGGCAATGAGGACATTTGTTCGCTGCGGTCAGCTCTTCTCCGGGCGCGAGGACGAAGCCCGTAAAGGCGAAATTCTGGTCTTCGATCACCAGGGCGTCATCGAGTATGCCGGCCCTGAGACTGCCTCGCCGCGGCGCGCCCGCAGCGACCTGGTGCTCGATTATTCCGGCTGTTTCGTCATGCCCGGTCTGATCGACGTCCACACGCACCTCGCCTACGGCAATGCCAAGAGCGAGGAGGATATCGACCTCTACAGCCCGCTCGAGTTTCGCACGTTACGCGGCATGTTCTTCGCGCAGAAGGTCGCCGCGGCCGGGTTTACCGCGATCTGCTCGCCGGGCGATGCCGGCCAGATCAGCCTGTCGATCCGCAACGCAATCCGCGCAGGCCTCTTCGATGGGCCGCGCGTCATGGCGGCGGGCCGCTATGTGACCACCCATCAGGGCCTGACCGATTGGTACCCGACCTGGATCGGTGCGCCCGAAACCTCGATCGGCAAGCTGGTCACGACGATCGCCGAGGCGATCGAGGAGATCCGCCGTCAGGTCAAGGACGGTGTCGATTGCGTCAAAATCGCGCTCGACGGCATCCAGCGGCGCGACAATGGCGAACTGGTCGCGGCCTTCACCCGGGAAGAAACGGAAATCATGGTTCGCGAGATCCACCGCCTCGGTAAGAAGGCGGTGGCGCATGCCCGCGGCCGCGAGGCGACGCTCTACGCCGCGCGCTCCGGCGTCGATCTGATTTTTCATGCCAATCATCTCGACGACGAATGCATTGCGGCGATGCTGGAGACCGGCAGCACGATCTCCCCGACCCTGACGCACCCGCGCAATACAATCGATTTCACGCAGCCGCACGAGCCGGCTTTCCTCAAGGGTCGGCCCGAGCATGCACGGCGCGAATACGAGATCGGCTGCGCCAACTGGAAGAAGGCGCGCGCCGCCGGCGTGCCGTTGCTGACCGGAACCGATACCGGTTTCGCGGTTACCCCCTATGGCGAATGGAATGCCCGCGAGCTTGAGCTCTTCGTCGACGACCTCGGCTTCACGCCGGCCGCGGCATTGCGGGCGGCGACCGAGGTCAATGCCGGCTTCATGACCGGCGGCGACCACATCGGCACGTTGGAGCCGGGCCGCGCCGCCGATTTCATCGTGCTCGACGCCTCGCCCCTTGCCGACATCCGCGTCCTGCAGGACAAGAACCGGCTGCACGCGGTCTACATTGCGGGTAAGGAGATCCGCATACCCGACCGGCCCTACGACCCGCGGCAGGTCACCGATTTCGCGCTGTCGAACTGGACCGAACTCTACACCCGGGCGCGGGTCGCCGAATTGAGGCAGCAGCGGCCGATCCTTGCGGCGGCCGAGTAAACATGAGCCGGCGCCGCTGGCGAGGAGCTGACCAATCTTATCGACGGCGTGCCCTGAAAAAATCGCGCAGCAATTCGGCGGCGCGCCCTTCCTCGATGCCGCCGTAAATTTCCGGCCGGTGATGAGTGGTTGGCTGGTCGAACAGGCGGGGGCCGTGGTCGACCGCGCCGCCCTTAGGATCATAGGCTCCGAAATAGAGCCGGCGCAGGCGGGCCAACGCGATCGCCGCGGCGCACATCGCGCACGGCTCGAGGGTGACGTAGAGATCGCATTCGGCAAGGCGCGCGGCGCCGAGGCGGGCGGTGCCGGCCCACAACACCAGCATCTCGGCATGCGCGGTCGGATCATGGTCGGCCTCGACGCGGTTGCCGGCGGCAGCGAGGAGACGGCCTTCGCCATTGACCAGCACGGCGCCGACCGGTACGTCGCCGCGGGCGGCGGCGGCCTCGGCTTCAGCGAGGGCCAGTCTCATCAGTGATGGGTGTGGGGTCATCCGCTGTGCCAGCGGCGAATGGGCTCGGGTATCGCGATCGGCCGCCGGGTCGACAGGCGCATGAACAAGCCTTCCTGCTCGGCCTCGGCATGGACGGCGCCGTTGACCAAGAAGTCGGCGGCGAGCCGCCAACGCACCCGGGTCAGTCCGGCTACCCGCATGCGCCCGACCAGCGGATCGGCGATCGTCACCGGCCGGCGATAGCCGATTCGGGTGGACAACAGGATCGGCGCGATATCCTCGGCGAGCGCCCGGATCAGTGGATAGGCTTGGTCCAGCAACCCGAGCCGGAGGTCCTCGAGCCAGCGAATAAACACGATGTTGCCGACGATGCCGGCAAAGTCTATGTCGTAGGTCCGTATCGGGAGCGGCTGCTCGTAGTATTTGCTCATCGCCCCTCCGGTATCGCCACTAGTTCCGCCCTTGGGTCTAGATTGGATTTTGCAGCATGGCACAGCCGGTCATCGGTCTCACCCTCGATCACGAACCGCCCGGCGGCTATTCGAATTTCCCGTGGTATGCGATCCGCGAGAATTATTGCAACGCCGTGCGCCGTGCCGGGGGTTTGCCGATCCTGCTGCCGCACGATCCCGGCGCCGCATCGGCCTATCTCGGGCGGATCGACGGCCTGATCGTCACCGGCGGCGGCTTTGATGTCGACCCGGCACTATTCGGGGAGGCGACGAGGCACCCGACGGTCAAGACCAAGGACCGCCGCACTGCCTTCGAGCTCGCCGCCGCAAAGGGCGCGCTCGCCCAAGACATGCCGGTGCTCGGGATCTGCGGCGGCCAGCAGCTCCTGAATGTCGCGCTCGGCGGCACCTTGATCCAGCACATCCCGGACGAGGTCCCGGATTGCCTGCCGCATCTCCAGCCCAACCCGCGCAACGAGCCCGGGCATACCGTCCGGGTGATCGCCGGTACCCTTCTGCACCGCATCACCGGAGTGGACAGCCTTGCGGTCAACAGCGCGCACCATCAGGCGGTCAAGGCGGCCGGGCCGGGGCTCGTCATCGACGCCGTCGCCGAGGACGGCGTCATCGAGGGGATCGAGGATCCACGCCGCCGTTTCTGCCTCGCTGTGCAGTGGCACCCCGAATTCGAGATCAGCGAGGCTGACTGCCGGATATTTCGGGCCTTTATCGAGGTTGCCGGCGGATGAAAGGCGGCGGCGGGTTGCTGCGGGTGCGGGGAGTGTCACACCGGTAATATCGGCAATAAGGAACTCCGTCTGAACGCGCCTGTTGAAGGGCTAAATGCCGTTTCCGGAGTGACCATGATGCTGCGCTTACTCACCACAACTGCCATCGTTGCCGTCGGACTGCTTGCGGCGCCGCCGATTTTTGCCCAGACCGGGCAGCCCAGCCACGCCGCTGCTACTTCTGCCAAAGATGCGCTGGAACAGGAGGACAAGACCTTTGTCAGGGAGGCCGCGATCGGCGGGATAGCGGAGGTCGAGCTCAGTAAGATCGCTCAGAAATCGGAAAATGCCGACGTCAAGCGTTTCGCCGACCGGATGATCGAGGACCACACAAAAGCAAACGAGCAATTGACATCGATCGCGGCTGGGCTCGGGGTCGATGTGCCCAAGACGGTCGATTCAGAGCACGAGCGGATGCGCGAGAAGCTCCAGACGCTCCACGGCAAGGCCTTCGACGACCAGTACACGCGCGATATGGTCGAGGACCACAACAAGGCGGTGAAGCTCTTCCAGCAAGAGGAGCGCTCGGGTCACAACACCGAGCTAAAGCAATTTGCGCAAGAGACCTTGCCGACGCTCGAGGAGCACCAGAAGATGGCGCTCGAGCTGTCGCGCAAGCTCTCGCAGACCGCCGCCCGATAAACCGCCGAGCCGCAGCGTATTAGTTTATCAGGCCGAGTCCGCGGATTTTCTCGAACGTCGGGTGAATCTGGGCCCGGTACGCCGCGGACCCGGAACGCGACAGCCAGAGCTGTTCAAAGGCACGCGCCCGGTGCTGCGGGTATAACCCGCGGAATTTGGCTGCGGCTTCGGTGGCCTCGTTATCCCGCCCGACAGTCGACAGCGCAGCCGCAAGGAATAGCTGCGCGCTCCCATAGCTGGGATTGCGTTCCAAAGATTTGCGGAGAAGGGAAATCGAGGTCTCGGTTCGTCCCCGCAGGAGTTCGGCAAAGCCGCCGAAGAAGAGCCAGATGCTGTGCCGTCGATCCGATCGATCGAGGGTCATTGCACGCTCGATCGCCGGCACAGTCTCGCCGACGCGGCCGAGAAAGGCCGCATTGTATCCGGCGAACCCGTGCGCAGTACCCTGGCCTGAGTCGGTCGCCAGCGCGCGCTCGAAGGCGCCGCCCGCCTCATCTAGCTGTCCGGCGGCCGAGTACAACATTCCTTGTACACAATGCGCGGCACTGTGCCCTGGGGCGATCGAGAGCGCGATCGCCGCGGCCTCGCGGCCTAGGTCCGAGGCGGTTGCCACGACCCGCGGCTCGGCCCACCACGGGTTGCTGACGAGATGTTGGCAAGTTATCGCGAGCCCTGTCAGTGCCTCGACATTGCGCGGATCGCTCGCCAGCGCTGTTAAATACCAACGCTGCGCTTCGGCTGACAACTCCGCGCGCATGCCTTGTTGCAGCGCGCTCGCCGCCCGCGACAGCGATTCGGTGACCCCGTGCTCCATGCCCGCGTCGTAAAAGGCGCGCCGGCTCGCTGCCTGGAGCAGCAGCACATGAAGCTCTCGGGATATCCGTCGAGTGATCCTCGTCTGGATCGGTGCGATTTCCTGCGGACCGAACTCATGCCGGCCTGCCCAGACAAACTCGGAGGTCGCAGCATCGACGATCCGCATATTCACCCGCAAAGTTTCCCGATTGCCGCACTGAGCGCTCCCGGTAACGACATAGTCATATCCACGCTCTGAAACCGGCGATCGCGCGAGCTTACCCATTGTGGGCTGCTCGCCTTTCAACGGCTTGAGCGAGAGACCGCGGCCCTGTCGTAGGAGGTCCGTGACGAGGTCATCGGTAAAGGCTTCCACCAAGCGTTGCCGATCGGGATCGCCCGTTAAATTGCGCATCGGTGCAACTGCCACGGCAATGCTCGGCAGCAGGCACGGCCATTGCGGTTTTTCTGAGCCAGGGATCGGCCGCTCTTGCGAGCGAGCGCTGTGGCTTTCCACCACGCGATCGACCATCGCGCTCGACGAGGGGCGAGCCTGGTTGCGCGGTGCGCCGCTTGCGATATGGCCCTCTCCGCCCGAACGGGCGATCGAGCGCGCCAGTGCCTGGGTTTCCTCATCGGGCGTGACGCTCAGTTCGCGCTGCAAAGTTTTTGCGCAGCTCTTGTATTGGCGGAGCGCTTCACCGCGGCGGCCGCCGCGCGCGTAGGCGCGCATCAGCGCGCGCTGCCCTGATTCGGACAGCGGTTCGAGCATCACCAGGCGGCGCCCGGACTGGATCGCGGCTTCGTAGTCGCCGACCGCATCCTGCAGCGCGATCAACCGTTCCAATACGTCACAGATCGCGGCAAGCGCGCGGTCTCGCGCCGCTGCCAACCATTCCTGAAACGGCTCCGAGGCGATATAGAAATCAGCGAGGAAATCTCCGCGATACAAGTCGGCGGCCCTCTGCAGTTCGCCAGGGTCCTGTGAGCGCGACAGCCGCTCGAAATCATTGAGGTCGACGGCGGCATCCTCGATCCGGCAGTTGGCGAAATCGGCTGCCAAATCAGAGGCTGCCGCCGGCCCGAGCGCCTTGCGCAGCTCCAACAAGCAATTGCGCAGGCTGTGGCGGCCTTGCTCCGACCCCTGGTAGGGCCATAGCAGGTCGGCCAGTCGCTCGCGGCTCACCGCTTCGCCGTTTTGGGCCGCGAGAAAGGCAAGCAACGCGCGCGCCTTTTTCGGGAGCTTGTCGAGTCGACAGCCGTCACTCTTGATCACCAAAGGTCCGAACACATAAATCGTCAAAGACATCTTTAATTCCCAATAATGGCCGAGCAATTTCGACTAGCCATTCGGACTGTGGCGCGGGTTCGATCGCGTTGTCGTACCCATCGGAACTGCCGCTGAAGGGTGGAGCTAGGCTCGACTGTGTTACTATCGTACGAATTATGGCAAAATTACGTCCATTCGCGACCGATTGTTTCAATATCACCGATCAAGTCGGATTTTTGCCGCTTTTGATGTATCCGGTTGCTGTGATCGATGCTGCTAAGCCCTACATTAAGCACAGCCTTTTTGACAGCTGCCAGACGTGGAAATGACGATCGCCTGACATAGGCCAGGTAAGATCACCTGCCGCGGCGAATTGCGCCTCCATTGCAATGCTTGAAGCGAGGCGACGTGAAACAAACTGGCACCACGAACGGGCTCTACGTCGCGCAAATACGAGCCCTCTACCAGCACATCCCGATAGTCCTGCTCGTCAACATCGTCAACTCCACCTTGGTCGCGATCGTACTGGCGTCCTATAAAGGACAGACTTGGTGGCTGGTATTTCTCGCAATGACGGTTGCCCTTACGGGGACTCAGGCATTCGGATGGGTCCGTTACCGCCGCACCAGCGAGTCGGTCCAGTCCGCGAGCCGATGGGCGGCGGCGGCAACCGTCGGATCGGGGCTGTCCGGGTTGCTGTGGGGCATCGGCAGCGTCCTTTTGCTTCCGGATAACCTGGTGGAGCAGACTTTCGTTGCTTTTGTCATCGGTGGGATGTGCGCCGCCTCTCTTGTCGCGTTTTCCAATTATCTGCCGGCCTTCATTGCCTACGTTTTCCCCGCTTCTCTACCACTGGCGGGCCGCTTTTTTCTCGACGGTTGGGTTGTGCACGGCGACATGATGGTCGTGTTCGCAGTGACAATAACCCTCGCGGCATGCAATTCTACTCGCGGCTTTGTGCATGGATTGCGTTTGAACTGCGATCTGACCGAGAAGACCAAGGAGCTAGTTTCGGCAAATCAACGACTGCAGTTGGAGGTGGAGCAGCGGAGGGTCGCGGAGGACCAGTTGCGGCAGATCCACAAAATGGAGGCCATCGGTCAATTGACAGGCGGCATCGCTCACGATTTCAACAACCTGCTCACCGTAATCGTCGGGCACCTTGAAATGGCGCAAGATCGCGTTGGCGCCGACCCCCGCACCGTAGCGTGGCTGCAGGCAGCCCTCCGGGCGGCGGAGCGGGGTGCCGCGCTGACCCGGCATCTGCTCGCCTTTGCGCGTCGGCAGCGTTTGGATCCGAGGCCGGTCGATATTCCCTGCGTGCTTAGCGCCGCGGAGAGATTGCTGGAGCAGACGATCGGCCCTGAAATCGAGCTGGTGATACGCTCGGAAATTGGTTTACATCCGGCATGGATCGACCCAAATCAGCTGGAGCTCGCCATCCTAAACCTCGCCCTCAACGCGCGCGACGCGATGCCCGGAGGCGGGGTTCTACGAATCAGTGCTCAGAACCGAAATGGAGATACTATCAACCTGTCGCCCGAGCTCCAGCCGGACGACTATGTGGTAATTTCGGTAACCGACACCGGGGTCGGCATGGATAACGAGACCCTCCAACGCGCGTTCGAGCCGTTCTTCACGACGAAGGAGGCCGGCCGAGGCTCGGGGCTAGGATTATCGATCGTTCACGGCTTTGCGGCGCAATCGGGGGGATTGGTCGCGATTGCCAGCACTCCCGGTGAAGGCACGAAAGTGGATTTGTGGCTGCCGCGCGCCGAGAGCAAAATATCGGAATGCGTCGCTCCCGCTCCCGGTCTGTCTTTATTCGAGCCGCGCCATGCAAAAATCGTGGTTTGTGACGATGACTCAGGTGTGCTGACTTTTGTCGCGACCGTTCTGCGCGACAATGGCCACCTAGTATGGGAAGCGGACACCCCTTCTGAGGCCCTTGCGATCATCGAGAGAGAGCAGCCGCTCGATCTTCTGTTGGTCGATTACGCCATGCCGGGAATGAACGGCATCGCCGTCATAGATCGCGCGCGGGCCTGTCAGCAGGAATTGAACGTGATGCTGATGTCTGGACACGCGGATGTGCTTCGCTCGGGCGGAGCTTCAGGCATCCCACTTCTCGCAAAGCCGTTCAAGGTCGCTGAGCTGCGGCAGCGTATCTGCGAAGTGTTGTTGGTGCCTCCGCTCAATGCCGGTTTCAGCTTCCCCGGAACGCAGCATTTCACTGCCTCCGACTGACCCCAAGGAGGTCGGAAGCCGACGGTCTCGCATCTCACAAAGGGCTGCCCGACCGCTCGAAACGCAGGAATTCAGATCATCGGGACCGTCACGCTGCTGATCAGATCGAGTGGTCCGTAAGGGAGAAGGTGTGGTGCGATGAAATCGAATGAGTGGCTCGCGCAGATCGTAACCGTGGCAGGGGATGTCGTCATGTCGACCGCAACCGAAACGTCGATGGAAGGAGTCCGGTAGGTGGCCAACACCTGCTGGGCATACCAGGCGGAACAATTTGCTAGCGGCGTATTCGACAAGGCAGGGCATTGCGAGGCCTGCGTCTGCGTCACGCAGATCGCAGGCGGACGGTGATTGTACATCATCGCGTAGCGGCCGGCCTCTTCGACCGCGATCAGCATCGTGTTGTAGGTCCAAAGAGCTCGCGCGGTTTCAACGGCGCCGACAACAGCCAGCAACAGCACAGACATGATGAGGGCGGCCTCGACAGCCGCCGAGCCTGCCTCGGATGCGTGCCCGGACCGCCTGCGGCTATTCATTGCAGCCGCACCTCCGTCGCGGCGGTTAGCAATGCCGGAATGCCCGGCCAGGGCACCAGCGGCGTAAAAAGTTGGTTTGCCGTTATCCGAATGAACATGCGATTGGGCCCGGGACGGCCGACTGTGGCACACAACTCGCTACAGGCAATCGGCGTCTCGTCATTGCACTCGCAGCTCCGCGGAAAGCTGGCCGGAAAGGTCAATGCCGGATCAAAGCTCATTGCGCTCTGCATCGCATGCTGTATGCCGCTGGTGTCGTCCGGATAAGTCCGCGCATATTCCGCACCGATCCGTGCCGTTGCCGCCAGTCCGGCGGATTTGGTCGCGAGCATACCGAAATCGGCAATTCCACTCGCGACCAGAACGAAGATCGGCGCCATCAGCGCGAACTCTGCAGCTACGCTGCCATTATGGCTTCGATACCCCGAGGCAATTTCCCCGTCTCGCTGGCCACACTCTCGATTGAACCTTTTAGGCATCTTTACTCCGCGACGGCAACAGTACCGATTACGGGAAGATTACCAAGGCCAGCGCCCGCGCATCCGCCGGCTTCGAGCCGCGACGCAGCATCGATGTTTAGCGTTTTGACCACGAGGAGCAAGCATTGCGGGCCGGTGGCAGTTGGTTCTCCGTGAAAGGTCATCGACGAGTTGGGGAAATAGACGAGCCCGTTGAGTGTCGCCCCCGGGGCGCCGCCAATCGTGCTATGGCTCGATGTGTAGGTCGTGCCGGGTGGCAAGCCATTCGAATCCTGAATGATCGCAACGCCGGCAAAGGGCCCTGAATGTGGCGCGTTGAGAGTCAAATTGGCGCTGGTGGCCACCGATACCGCCCCGACCTTATTGGTCTGGGCGGTCAAGATGATCGTAACACCGGTACCTTTCGTATTATCGCAGCTCGAGCACTTGAGCCCAGCGCGCGACTTAAGGGTCAGATCGCCGGTAACCCAATAGGTGCCGGGCGACAGGTCAACGATCTGGCCAGACCCGACCTTCCAGGACCCGGATATCCGGGTATTCGTCGACAGAAGAATTTGTGGATCAGTCAGTGATTTTCCGGGTATCGCGCAATTGCCGGTATAGATCGTTACGTTCCCTGCAGTCTTGGATATGCAACTCGGCATCGCCGGCATGCCAGCGATAAGAAGGTTATGGATAAGGGTATCAGCATAAGGGTCCGCTACGCTTGCCGCGCCAATCATCGCAGTTGAGGATAACGCGAATTCGGGTGGCGGTGCTGCCGGATCGATCGGGATCCCTTGCAACGATATTTCGCCGGCGGTAACCAAAGTTGCTGCAGCTACGGCACTGGTGCTGCTGTGAAGCTCGATCGCGGTGCTGCTGATTGAATTCGCCGCCACGGAACAGTTGGGCATGTCGAGCCGGGTAGAAGCGGCGATTTCCACATCCGTGCTGCTCGCGCCGAGTGCCAGAATGCATGAGTTATTCAGCACTTCGATAACCGCTACGGCGGTATTGGCGATAGTGACTTCGGGCAAAAACATCGCTGCAAGCAAAGCTTGCTGGGACTGCTGCAGCGTAACCGCTATGCCGTTGGTGACAATTCCATCGTTGTAGGGAGTAACGACTGCCGGCACACTGCCCTTGTAGCCGTTCCGTCTGGCTGCCTCGCCGGCGGCCGCGGTCAACTCGCCGGTCACGTCGGTTTTCCCGGCGATGACTTCATAAGCCGCGGAAATGGCGGCGGAGTCGGCCGCAGACTGGTCCTGTAATTTGACCGCGAACCAAACGCCGGTTTCGATGCCGAGCGCACTCATCCCGATCAGACAAGGAAGGGCGATGGCCACGATTGTTGCGGTGGCACCGGTCTGGTCAAAAAAAATATTCGCGATCGCACTCCGAAGCGCTCGAACGAAGTCAGACGACATGTTCATCACAAGCCGCAACTGGTCGGCTGCCGGCTTCTCTGTCGCGGGCACGCATTTTCAGCCGAGAAGAAATAGCGCATAGCACATCAGCGGCGCAGCAATCGGATGAAGGCGATCGGTTGAACCGCGGCTGAGGCACTGTTCGTACTCGTGGGTCTGCTGAAATACCATTGCTATGAGTTCCGTCACGGGCCCCTCGCCAGCATGTCGATGATGCGCAGCGCCAAGGGCGTGCCGATCACAATCATCAAGGAGGGCAAAATAAACGTCATCAACGGCACAGTCATAAGGACGGGAAGGCGCGCCGCGCGCTGTTCGAAGCGCACCAGACGTTCGGTTCGCATCTCGGCCGCCACGGCTCGCAGCGATCCGGCAAGCGGTGTACCGAACCTGATCGATTGGTTGAGCGCAGTGACGATACCGCGCAGGCTCGCAATGCCCGCTCTCTGCGCCAGGTTGTCGAACGCTTGATCGCGGACTGCAGAGATGCGCATCTCTGCAGCGGTAGCGGCGAACTCCTCAGCAACCTCGGGAATGGAGGAGCGGAGCACGCGGCTGACCTGTTCGATCGCATGATCCAAGCTGAGACCGGCCTCGGCACAGATAACAAGCAGATCGAGCGCGTCGGGTACGCCGGTTTCGAGCCGCACGCGGCGCCTTGCCGCGAGCCGGGAGAGGACCACGTCGGGACCGCGCCAGCCGAGGATAGCAGCGCCCACCAACAACGCCAATCTAACGGGGGTAGCTCCCACAAAGAAATGGCGCCATTCGAGAACCAGCCAACAAAGTGGGCAAAACATGATGGCGCTAAATAGCTTGGCCGTAAGCAGCGCGGCGAGATGGCCGTGGCCCTTTATCCCCGCCGCGACGAGCGCGGCTAACAACCTCTCTTGAGCTGCCGTGCCGATGACCCGAGTCGCCGCGACTGTAGCTCCGAGCCACTGATACCAGGGTTGCCGAGGCGCCCGTGAAAGCTCGGCGAAGTGGTATGGCCCCCGCCTCAGCGCCTCGAAAAGGCGCCTCTGACGATCCTCAGACTGAGCGATCCGTCCGAGGTTGAGCGCCGACAGCACGGCCGCCGTCAAGGCGATCGCAAGAACGCAGGTGTCAGCGGCCCTGAATTGCATTTCGCCAATACGGATCGCAAGATCAGTATGGGCGGCGGAGGTCAGCCATTCGATCGGTGCCTCGGACATGGCTAGCGCAGATTTTTCTTTATTAGAACGCGCATCGCAGCAAGCCCCGTCAGCAAGCTGGCGACAGCAATCCCGAGCAAGAAGCGGCCGCGCGGGTCAGTAAACAGCACCGACGTAAAATCTCGGTTGATCACGAAGAGGCCCACCCCGGCGACAAAGGGCGTGGTCGCGATAATCGCAGCAGAGGCTTTCGCCTCGGCGGTCAGCGCGCGGGCTTTCATCCGTAAGGCCTTTCGTTGGCGAATAATGCTGCTGAGATTGGATAGGGTTTCAGCTATTCCGCCACCCGTTTGGCGTTGCAACAGCAGGCTGACGGCAAAGAACCGGAAATCCGGCACGCGGATGCGGTCGGCGGCGCGCTGCAGCGCTTCGTGCATCTCGGTGCCGATGCGCAGCTCGTCCAATATTTGCCGAAACTCCGTGCCGACCGGTGGTCGAACCTCATGAGTTACGAGTTCGATTGCCTCGGGTGCGGGTAGACCGGACCTGACGGCGCGGACGATCAGATCGAGCGCGTCTGGAAATATCTCCAGGAATTTCCGCTGGTATCTGCTCTGTGCAAACCGAAGGAGCAGCGCCGGAGCACCTGTCGCGGATGCACCGCCGAGAGCGATGGCGAGTATGGGATGAACCGACGCTGCTACCGAGACCAGACCGATAATAGCAGCTGCGGCAATTGCTACCGTAACTAGGTGCGCCGGTCCGACGCGATTACCAGTCGACGAAAAGGCAAGGTCGAGGCGGCTCGAGAGCAGAGTCGGCAATCTGTCGCGGCGCGGCCCTGATCTCCGTAATGAAAAGACTGGCACATCAGCGCTGGAGACAGTCCTGGCGATGGTGCTCAGAAGAGGCTCGAGATGCGCCTTGCGGCGCTCCGAACGCAGTACCTGAAAAAGCGCCCCACCAAGCAGTACCGTCGTGAGAAGGGCGGCGAGGAGAATTGGATCGAACATTCAGGGCTCTCCAATACCAAGCGCGTCGAGGAGGTCTCTTTCGAGACCGAAGCGTGCCGCGCGCAGGGTGAAATCGGGGCGCATCCGCAGCGACTCGAAGCTGCCTTGGATCCCGCCGGCGAGCCGCTCGCCGCGGCACTGAAAACTGAAGAGTTCTCGGGTCGTGATGATCTCGCCTTCCATCCCTGCGACCTCGGCAACACTCAGCACCCGGCGGATGCCGTCGCGCATGCGTTCGATATGCACGATCAAATTGACTGCGCTGGCGATCTGCATGCGGATCGCCCTGAGCGGCAAGCTCAGATTAGCCATCATCACCATGTTTTCGACCCGGTAGAGCGCGTCGCGCGGCGAGTTGGCATGCACCGTCGACATCGACCCGTCATGCCCGGTGTTCATTGCCTGCAGCATGTCGAAGGCCTCGGCGCCACGAACCTCGCCGACGATGATGCGGTCAGGGCGCATGCGCAGCGCGTTGCGCACGAGCTCGCGCTGCGCGACCTGACCGACTCCTTCGATGTTGGGAGGGCGCGTTTCCATCTGCACGACGTGCGGCTGCTGCAAACGTAGCTCAACGGCGTCTTCGACTGTGATCACCCGCTCGTCGCGGTCGATGTGTTGCGATACCGCGTTCAGCAACGTCGTCTTGCCGGAGCCGGTGCCGCCGGAGATCAGAATGTTGAGGCGTGAGCGTGCGGCGATCTCCAAGAGTTGCGCCACCTGAGGCGACAAATTCTGCTGCCGCACCATCATATCGAGCGTCAGGGTCTGCTTCGGGAATTTGCGTATCGAAATCGACCCGCCGTTCAGCACCAGCGGCGGCAAGACGATGTTGACCCTGCTGCCGTCAGCGAGCCGGGCGTCAACCATCGGGCTCGCCTCATCGATGCGCCGGCCAATCGCGGTGGCGATCCGCTGCGCGATGCTGGCGAGATGCTGCGCATCGCGAAATCGGGCCGCGGTCTTTTCCAGCTTGCCATTCCGCTCGACGTAGATGTCAAACGGGCCGTTTGCCAAAATGTCAGTGATGTCCTCGTCGTCGAGAAAAGGTTCGAGCGGACCGAGCCCGACCATGTCGTCGCTGAGATCCGCGGCGAGCGCCATTTCCTCCAGCTTATTGAGCTGAACGCGATCCTCCGTCGCAATTTCGTTCACTAGTTTGGCGATCTCACGGCGCAATGCGGCGCGCGGAATGCGGCCAGCTACCGTCGGGTCGATCCGCGACAGCAAAACCGTGCGAATTCGCTCCTTCAGTTCGCTCAATGAGGCTAAATCGACGACCGGCGCAGGAAATTCCGCAGCGTCGCCGGGTATCAGGACGAGACCCGGGCGCTGCGGCGTGGGAACACGGCGCCCAATGCCGGTCGTCATCATGTGGCAAACCTCCACCACCGCTTACGTGCTGTTGCGCGGCCCGAAATTTCCCCGGCGAGCGCCGCAACCACTTCCGTCAAAGCGCCGCGTCGCAACGGCCCTGGTGCGGTGAACAGGCTCGGCCGGTACGGGATTACAAAGTTCGGCTGCAGTTTGACTCTGGCCATCTCCTGCAAAGTCATTGCCCGGCGGCCGCCCTCTCCGCTCCGGTTGACGACGAGCATATTGGAGTGCTCGGCACGACCTGCACTGAACCCCTCACGCAAGCGCACCGTATCGCGGACCGAGCGCAGCGTCTGATCGGCGACAATTATGCGAAGATCGGCGGTGTCGAGTGCTTGCCAATAGGCCGAGCCGGGGATTCGCGGCACATCGGCGACAATGTAGTGAAACTGCGTGCGGAGGACTCCAAGCAGCTTGTCAACTGCCTCGGCGGTGAATTCTGACTCGACGCGCAAAGGCTCTTCCGCGCTGAGAACAAACAGGCGCTCACCGTGAAGCGCCATGGTCCGGTCGAGAAAGACGCTGTCAATGCGCAGCGGGTTGGCTAATGCTTCCCGCAAGCCGGGCGTGGGCCTGAGGTTTAACGCCAGGGCGCAGTCGCCGGTGCGCAGATCGAGATCGAGGAGCATGACCCGACGGCTCTGCTGATTGGCGAGATGTAACGCTAGATGGAGTGCCAGAGTTGTCGCGCCAACACCGCCGCGGGACCCAACCACGGCGACGACCTTTCCGAGCTTCCGGCTTATTGGGCTTCCTTCCGAGGCAGCCGCGCCAATCAATGCCTTGACCAGCAGCTGCGCAGTCACTGGTTTGACGATGTATTCGCTGACTCCCGCCGTCACCAGGTCGCGATAAAGGGCAACATCGTTCTTGTCGCCTATCGCGATCACTATCACGCCAGGCTCACAAAGCTCGGCAAGGTCATGGATCTGCGAGGCGGGCATCTCAGCGCCGCTAATATCGACGATAATGCTCTCGGGCGATCGTTCGGCGCCGAGGTATCGAATTGCGCCGGTGAGGCCTCCGCGCCTGATCATCGGGCTGGGAACTGGGAGCTGCGCGAGACATGAGCTCAATGACGCCTCGCTCTCTGCGTCCAACACGAACGCCATCAACCGGACACGGCTCGCCGGTGGTGTGACCGCCTTCACTATTGGCCCGGGAGTTTGAAGCGGGCTCTTCAGGGTCTGGAGGACGTTGATCACACAGCTATCCCAGACACAGTTCCATTAAGCAAAAGGAGTCGCGCTATTCGGAATTCCGCCAAGGGCCGGACATCACTGCACCTTGACCGCCACGGTTTTGCTTCCGTGGATGACCTCTACTATCGGCTGCTCGACAATGATAGTCTTCGCGGGGCCGGCATCGCCCAGCGCCGGCGAGACGTCGCCGGCCCAAATCGGTTTGATCCCTGCGGTTCTGGTTAAGCCCACTGACGATGACCCGACCACATTCGTTGCGCTCACACTGCGCAATGTAAGCGAAAGCTTGCCGAGCTCGGTGGCGACATTCACCCGCTCGGCCTGCTCAGGCGTCACTTCTAGGGTCACCGTTCGGCCAAAACCATTGGCGGTGCCATTTGGTCGAGATTCGAGCGCGTCGATCGCCAACACCCGCAAATTCTCGACGACAGTTTCGCCTACCGAACGGCGCGCCAGCGGCGGGTCGTTCTTGAAGGTCTGTGTCAGGATCACGTCCACCCGGTCACCCGGATATAAAATGCCGGTGCTCGCGCCACCCGTTGTCACTGGGATTGCGATTGCTCGCGCCTGGGGCGACAGCACGACCTGAAGAAAGTCGCGGTCGCCCGGCTTCACAATGGCGTTGCGACGGATCGGCTCGCCAGCCATGACGCTGCTGCGTAGTGCCGCCCCATAGACTTCGGCGCGTGCCTGCTGATCGAGCTCGAGATTGAGGTTTCCGGCTGCAGTGCGAGGACGTGCGATCTGTCCCAGCCCGGCGTTGCCGGCAATCTGCTGCCAAGTCACGTCCTTCGCACGCAACAATGTGCCGATCTGCAGTATTGTTGCAGCGACGAGTATTTCTTCCCTCGTTTCGACTGTAGCGCCGCTCATGCGCTGCGGCAGTGCGCGAAGGGCGAGAATCACAACGACGCATAGCGAGACAAAAAACAACAGAGTTAGTATCATTTTCGCGGGCACGGCTGTTCACCTTGCTGCTATCAGCGTAATCACGCCAGCAATGGCGACAGCGACCCCATAAGGCACTGTCGACCCTTTTGAGGCTACTGGAGCTCGGTCGTCCCGGCCGGTTGAGGATACGTGTGCGCCCCGCCGAAAACGTCTGAAAGGCAGATGGAACCTTTCTAACGCGAGGGTGGTGAGCGCGAGCACTCCGCCACAAAGGCTCATCAACAACAGGAAGCCGAGCAACTCTGGATAGCCGATTAGCAGCACTGTAGCGGGTAGGATCTTGGCGTCACCGCCACCAATCGCGCCACGCTGAAAGAGGGCAAATGTGATACTGAAGATTATTATAGCGGCGGCGACCGTGTAGCCGGCGTCAATCACCTCTGCGGCGAAAGCGATGCGAACTAGGCCTAGCACCGCAGTGGCGCAGGAGAGCGCATTGGGTATGCGCCTGGTTCGCACATCCTCATAGGCGACAATAACAAGAATACCGACTGCGGCGGTCAGGACTGCCGAGTGCATGACCTACTCCCTATTCGAGGTCGCGTCTGCGCAGGCCGGTCGGAAACGGAGATCCGTTGCCGACCGGCTGCGGTATACGGCGCCTAGGGCGCCGGAGGTGCCGGAACAACGATGGCAGTAAGGGCGGCACCCGACCGTGTGAACAGATCGGTGAGGGCGCTGCCGAACGCTTGTGCACCGACCGCAATTGCAAGGGCAACGAACACGATCAACATGGCGTATTCGGTAGCGGTGGCACCACTTTCGTCCCGACAAAAACGACTGGTCAGACTGTGCATTTTAACTCCTCCTTCAGGGGGTGACCCTGTGGCAGTGTGCGCCAAAGGCGATCACAGTCGCCACTCAGCCAGTAGCCAGACTAATCCAGTCGCTGTCAGTGACCTGTCAGGCCGTCGTCATAAAAGCGCCTTTTGTGATTATTTTATTAGATTGTACGAGAAGGTAACGCCATCAGGCTGCAGGGAATGCGATCCCGGGAGTAGTGCGGTCGCAAGACGTGGAGTGGTGATTGCTGTAGTTAAGACGTAAAGATGCGCTGCAGGTCATCGCCCGCTAAATCGCCGCCGCCGTTCGAGGAGTGGGTGCGGCGATCAGGTCCCTACCCCGAGACTCCGGATTGTGTCGAATACCGGAAGGATCTGGGCGCGATAGGTTGCTGATCGGGAACGTGACAGCCATAGCTGCTCGCACGCTCCCGCGGGGCCATCGGGATATTGCCGGCGAAACAACGCAGCGGCCTCGGCCGCTTCGCGATATTGGCCACTAAGCGATAAGGCCGCGATCAGGAACATCTGTGCACTGCCGTAACTGTTGTTGCGCTCCAAAGATTTCCGGAGCAAGGCAATCGACGCATCAGTGCGTCCGATGAGCAATTCGGCAAAACCGCCAAAGAAAAACCAGATGCTGTGCCGCCGGTCGGCTCGGTCGAGACGCATCGCACGTTCGATCGCCGGCAGCGTATTTCCGGCGCTGCCGAGAAAGGCAGCATTGTAAGCGGCGAAACCGTGGGCGATTGCCAAACCTTGATCCATCGCCAGCGCCCGCTCGAATGCAAGTGCGGCCTCGTCCAATTTGCCGACGGCAGAGTGCAGCATCCCCTGGACGCAATGCGCATCGGCTGCCCCTGGCGCGAGATTCAATGCGATCGCGACCACCTCGCGCCCGAGATCGGAGGCCACGGAAGCAGCGAGCGGATCGCCCCACCACGGATTGCTGACCAGCTCCTGACAGGTTCGGGCCAGACCGACGAGCGCTTCCACGTTCCGTGGGTCGTCGGCCAGCGCGGCCAGGTACCATCGCTGTGCCTCAGCCGTGAGGTCTGGCCGCAGCTCTCCCTCCAGGGCGGTCGCCGCGCTGGAAAGACATTCGTTGAGCTCGTGACCGGCGCCCAAATCGCCCACGACTCGTCCAACTTCCTGTTGGAGAAGTAGAATATGCAGCTCTCGAGAAATTCGCCGGATGATCTTGGCCTGCGCAGGCTCGGCGTGGTCGGCATCGAATTCGAAGCGACGGGCCCAAAGATACTCGGAGGTCGCCGCATCGGTGATCCGGACATTGATACGCAGCATCCCGTAACCACCGCGCTGCGCGCTGCCCGTTACAAAATATTTAACGTCGGACTCGGGTCGCTCGCTAAGGTTGGCCGGCTCCTTGGCCAAGCGTCGCAGTGAAAAACCACGACCGTGCCGCGTGAGGTCGGCGGCGAGGCCGCTCGTGAACGCGTCCAAAAGGCTCTCTTGGTCGGTACCGCCGGTCAGATTGCGCAACGGCGCTACCCCTACGGCAATGCTTGACACCAAACAGGGCCACGGCATTGCCGCGCGTTCGGGCTTTGGTGCCCCCAACGCCCCGCCGTCTCGCCGCGGCGATGAACGAGCTGGCGCATACAGGGGGGCCGCGGCATGTTGTGCCGCGCGGGAGTTATTGGTGCAGGGAAGGATTTTCCGACGGCTCATGGGCGAGACTTAGTTCGCCACGCCGAGAGCGCGAATTTTCTCGAAAAGTGGATGGATTTGGGCGCGGTAGGTCGAAGAACCTGAACGCGACAACCACAGCTGCTCGAACGTAGTAGTACGGTAATCCGGATACTGCTTGCGGAATGATGCGGCGGTCTCGCCGGCCTCGGCTTCACGCCCGAGCACGGACAGCGCCGCCATTAAGAAAAGTTGCGCGAACCCGTAGCCAGGATTGCGGGCCAGGGATTTCCGGAGAAGCTCGATCGCCGCTTCGGTTCGGCCGAGCAGCAACTCGGCAAATCCGCCAAAGCAGAACCAGATACTGTGTCGTCGATCGCTCTGATCGAGGCTCATGGCCCGCTCAATCGCCGGCCACGTCTCCTCGGCCCGACCGAGAAGGGCCGCATTGTATCCCGCGAACCCATGTGCAGCTCCCAACCCGTGATCCATTCCGAGGGCCTGCCCAAACGCGCGTTCCGCCAGCTCCAACTGTCCTGCCGCCGAGTAGAGCATCCCTTGGATGAGCTTCGCCACTGCATGACCGGGTGCCAGATCCAAGGCGATCGCGACTGCCTCGCGCCCAAGATCGGACGCCGCTGCGGCAGCCCGCGGATCACCCCACCACGGATTGCTGACCAAATTCTGACAGGTGAGCGCCAAGCCGGTAAGCGCTTCTACATTGCGCGGATCGTGGGCCAGCGCGGTCACGTACGCTGTCTGGGCCTGGGCAGTCAGCTCCGGCGTGACCTTGCCCTTCAGAGCACTCGACGCCTCGGACAGACACTCGGTAACCCCGAGATCTAGACCCGATGTAGCCAAAGCCCGGCGGCTCGCCGCTTGAAGGAGCAGGACGTGGAGTTCTCGCGATATCCGTCGGGTGATCCTCGTCTGAATCGGAGCGAGGTCCTCGGGCTTGAATTCGTGCCGGCCGGCCCACAGGTACTCCGAGGTTGCCGCATCGGTTATTCGCATATTCACCCGCAGCAAGCCCGGCGCGCTGGTTTGGGCACTGCCGCTGACGATGTAGTCATAGCCGCGTTCGGATATCCGGTTGCCGTTGTCCGGGGGACCACGATCGTCTCCCAACGGCTTCAGCGAGAGCCCGCGTCCGTGCCGAAGCAGGTCAGTGACGAGGTCCTCGGTAAAGGCTTCCACCAAGTATTGTTGGTCGGGATCGCCGGTCAGGTTGCGCACTGGTGCAACGGCTACGGCAATGTTCGGCAACAGACAAGGCCAGCGCGGTTTTGCAGTGTCTTGGTTTGGAACATCGACCTGCGGTGCGGCACGACGCCCGGGCGAACGATCCGATGCGCCGACCCGCGCAACGAGATCGCCATCTTCTGCAGGGAACTCGGGCGGATTGTGCTCCCTAGTAGTGCTCGAACGCGAGATCTCATTCGCCAGCGACTGCGTCTCGACGTCCGGTGCGACACCCAGCTCGCGCTTCAAGGTCTCGGCACAGCTCCTATATTGGCGCAGCGCTTCACCGCGCCGCCCGGCGTGTGCATAGGCGCGAATCAGCGCGCGTTGTCCGAATTCCGAGAGCGGATCGAGAAAAACGAGTCGGCGGCCGGACCGTATTGCGGCGTCGTGCTCGCCGGCGGCATCCTGCTTCGCGCTCAATCGATGCAAGATATCGCAGACTATCCCGAGAGTGCGGTCGCGCTCCGCCGCCAACCATTCCTGGAACGGCTCGGAATTTATATCGAAATCAGCGAGGAGTTCACCGCGATACAAATCGGCGGCCGCCTGCAGGTCACAACGGTGCTGTGAACGCGACAGTCGCTCAAATTGAACAAGGTCGACGATGGCGTCCTGGATCCGGCAATTGGCGAAATCGGCGGCTAAGTAAGCGTCTGTACCCCGCCCCAAAGCCTTGCGCAGCTCCAACAGGCAATTCCGTAAGCTATGACGGGCTTGCTCCGACCCCTGGTACGGCCACAGCAGGTCGGCCAATCGCTCGCGAGTGACCGGCTGGCCTGCCCTGGCGGCAAGAAAGGCAAGCAAAGCGCGTGCTTTCTTCGGGACTTTCCCCAGCCGGCAATCGCCATTCTCGATCACCAGAGGCCCGAGAATGCTGATCGACAACGTCATCGCAACCGTCCCAATATACTGTTAGCGCCGCCACGGAAGGCGGGCATGAGGTAACCATTCAACTCCGAGCCCGCTCCGTTCTTAACCATCCTGGGGCAGGTCCGGGTTACGATATCCGTCTCTTCCCCGGTACGCTTTGATTTTTTTCTCGAGTACCTCGCAAAGCGCCGTGAGCCCGCGAGCCCGGAGCGGTGCCAGTAGATCCTCGTAGGTAACTGCTCGGTCGCCGACCGGCCCGAGATTGTTCCACAGCTCGATCGGGGTGAGGCTCGGACCGAGGGCCGGAGTCTCCTCGACCCCTGCGGCCAAAAGCTCGAGGCGAGTGCGCAAGCATTTCTCGCAAACCCCGCAGTTTAGTTCGCTGCCCGGATTACTCGGACAGACCCGCAAGACGGCAAGAGCGGTCGGCCAACTTGCCAGCTCGCGCACCTTCTGAAAGCGGGCATAGCGCGCGCCGTCATGGATGACGGTGATACGTTGGCTGGAGAATAGGCCGTCCACTGCCGGGTGCGATCCGATCGGGACAGGATTGGCGATGTCATGCGAGGCGCCGATAAACAGAAACGCTGTCCCGAAGATCGCCGCATGACCGACAGCAGCCAGTGCCGCCCCGTTGTGCCGATAATACCAGAAATCAGGCTTCGACGGCAGGTGGCGTAGGTTGGTGCGGCACGAGATCAGTCGCAGGCCGTCTTCTGCGGCTAATGATTGCAGATGTCGCAGAGCCGTGCGAAACCGCTCGTCCTCAGGGTCCCGCGCACGTTTCCCGATATCAAACCCATGGATGAAGAGCGCATCGCGGATGTAGGCCGGGTCCTCCCGTCGATAAAGCCTATGGTTGCGCATCAGCATATGAAGGCTGTCGACACCGCCTGAGAGAAATGCAACGCCCCGCCTATCACCGGTGAATCCTCTGCGGACGCGCCGACCGGAAGTTTCGATCGAGGGCATCGCGGATGGCCCACCCCAACTTGTCCACCAAGCGTGAGCCGAATAAAGGCCCTCGACCAGCATCGGGCAAGGTTGACCCTCGATTCGGACCCTCGACTCTCCATGCACTGCGGCGAGAGGAAAACACGCGGATAAGAAGGCGTCTGCGCAAGACTCGTCAGCCGCGTGATCGAGCCGGTCATCGCGAGTTTCGAAGATAAGTTCCTGTTCCGGGTACTCGCAATTCTCCCAAGACACCGTCGCGAAAATGACCCTCGCATCGCTGCTGGCAGTCGAGCCAAAATCGCGAATGATCATCGAGTATCCTTTCGCCTCGATAAGGTGCGGCGGAGCCCAGGAAAACCGTCCGCGAACGCGAGCCGGGCACACTCCCTCGTCACTTAAGGTTAATCCGCCGCGCGTCAAAAAAGCGTCATTCCACCCTGTCGGCAGCAATTCGTTAGCAAACCGCTAGGGCGAGATTCCGACTCCGACTATATCTGCCCAGTCGGTCCGCTTCAGCACCTCCGACAGTTCCGACCTGTTAAAGCAGGCACTCCTCGGCGATCCCCGAGCTAGAGATCTTGGAGTTGCCCACTCCTTACAAGAGAGTTCGCTTGTTAAATTTACTCAGCGACAATCTCCACGAAGCAAACGAGTTTAACAATGCGAGGCGTCGCCTTCTACTGCTGACACTGACGATCGCCTGCTCTCTGGGGCAGGTCGCGTCGACTATCTACGTCCCGTCGGTCCCAGCGATCGCCAGCGCGCTCGAGACTTCGGTGTCCCGTGTGCAATTGACCTTCGTCGCTTATCTCGCAGCATTTGCGGTGAGCATGCTCGTGCTCGGGCCCTTATCCGACCGATACGGGCGCAGACGGATGATGATCCTCGGCATCTCCTTGAGCGCGCTCGGCAGTATCGCCTGTGCCGCCAGCCCGACGATCGGCTTCCTGATCGGCGCCCGTGTCCTGCAAGGGATCGGTCTTTCGGGAGGCATGGTCGTCGGCCGGGCCATCATTCGCGACCTCTACGGCGCGGAGGGCGCCGCTCAGATCATCGCAGGGCTATCGATCGTCCTTACTCTCTTACAGGCCTTCGCGCCGATCCCCGGCGGCTATTTGCAGGCATGGATTGGTTGGCGGGCGAATTTCGCCGCAGTCGCGATCTTGGCCGTTGTGGCTGTGGCGCTGGTCCTGCGATATGTGCCGGAATCATCTCCCAGGGAGGGGCCCACACGACCCCGAACCACGGCCTTGCTCGCCAGAACGATGCTGGCCAGCTATCGCAGTTTGCTCCAAACCCGGCGCTTTGCGGCGTATGCGCTTACGGCCGCAGGTGCCCATGCGGGTTTTCACATCTTTACCGCCGGCGCGCCGGCGGTGTTGATCATCGGCCTTGCCATCCCTCCGCAAGATTACGGCTATTTCGCTTCGCTTCCACCGATTGGTTTTCTCCTCGGCAGCTTTCTGTCCAATCGGCTGACGCGGCGCCTCGGCGTCGACCATCTTATCGCCATCGGCAGCGCGGTGCTGATCCCCGCCGGCTTCGCAATGGTGGCGCTCGCAGCGCTGCGTTTTGGCAGCCCTTATGCGATCGTCGGTCCGATGGTCCTGATTTGTTGCGGTAGTGGCCTTATCACGCCCAACGCAGTTGCCGGCAGCCTTGGGGTCAAGGTCGGGATCGTCGGCGCGGCCTCGGGTCTAACGAGCTTTGCCCAGATGATCGGAGCCGCCGGGGCGACTGCCGCGCTTTCGCTCGGCGGCAATGGGAACCCGCTCGTGTTGGCCGTGGTCATCGCCTCTGCCGGCCTCTTTGCGGTGACGGCGTTCGGCTCGCTGGCGGGGCTTCAGTCTAGCATGCCTTCCGATCCACCGTCTGGTCGATCCGAGCCAGCAACTCCGGCGCCAGCGGACCGGCCTCAGCCGCGGCTACGCACTCTGCGAGCTCCGGCCGGTTCTTGACGCCGAGCACCAGCGTGTCGACGTCGAGCGACAGCGCATAGCGGTGCGCCAACAGGGCCGGAGTGACGCCCAATTCTCCGGCGAGCCGTCGGAAGCCAGCGGCTCGCGCATAATCGCGCGTCTCGGGGTGGTCGTTGGGCAGCGGCCGATCGAGAGCGCTGGTCAGCGCCCCGGCCTGCACCGCGCGGATGCCCATGACGCCGACCCCGTTTGCCCGCGCCGCGGCCATGACCGCGCGGGGTTTCGCCGGCCCGTCGAAGAACTTCAGCCCACCCGGCGAGTCCAATAAATTGGCGATGCACTGCACCGCGGCCGGGGCTGGGCTCTCGCCGAGCAGCTTGATGATGGTCTCTTGGTGACCGATTCCGGTCAGCCCCCAGGCACCGATCAGACCCTCGGCCACCAGCCGCTCAAGAAGCGGACGCACCTGGTCGACAAAGGTGGCGTAGAGCGTCATGCGGCTGCCAGCGTCGGGCCAGCGCGCCATGTGGTCCGCGTCGGGGACGACATTCGAATGTAGAAAGAACAGGTCGAGCCGCGACAGCCGCAGACGCTCGAGGCTTCCTTCGATCGATTGCCGCACCAGTGGTTCAATATCGGCCGCAGGCGGGTTGCCGAGATTGCATTTGCTGGTGACCCGCACGCCCTCGGGCAACCGGCCAGCGAAAGCTTCGCCCACCACCAGCTCGGCCTTGCCGTCCCCGTAACGCGGCGCGAGGTCGATCCAGTTGATCCCGGCATTGACCGCCGCGTGCACAGTGGCGACGCACTCGTCGAAGGTCGTTTCGCCCCATACCATTCCAAGGCCGCCCCCGCCAAGGGTTAGCAGCGAGGCCGGTGGAAGCTTACCAAAGCTCTTTTGCTGCATGCGCGGTCCTACAGCTCATGATTGAATGAAATATTTCACATCGCTGCTCCTGCAGCAGATCTGCAGCAGCAGCTCTTCCACTGGTTGTAGCGCCAATTGGATCCGAGCCCCGGTCGCGGGTCCTCCATCCGGTGAGTATTGCTGGAAGCCTGCACTCATAAAGAGGCGATTTTAAGGTGATCATCGATCGTGATGCGGGCGCACGAAACTTTTCAGCGTGCGGCTCTGTTTGCAAGGACACTTACGGGCGCCCGAGCGCCGCTCCGCTTCATTTCGTTATGGAGTACTAAATGATGGGTCTAAAGCAGACCGCCTTTGCTGCGGTCTTACTACTCGGCAGCGCCGGCTGGGCGATGGGGCAAACCACCGCGCCGAGCACGAATGCCGGCGATCGAGTTTCGCCGAATGCCGCGCCCTACGCCGGGACTTCGGCCAACCCCAATGCCAACGCTACTGGCGCCGGCAATGCCGCGTTGGAGCCGGGGGCCAACAGCTTCACCGAAGGACAGGCGCGCCACCGGATTGAAGATCGCGGCTACACGAATGTCGACCAGTTGCACAAGGACCAGAACTCGATCTGGCAGGCCGAGGCGACGAAGGACGGACGCCGGGTGCGTGTCGGCGTCGACTTCCGCGGCAATGTCGTCGAAGAGAACCGATAGGAGAACAGACAATGGCAATCCGTACGATCGTCGCGCTTTTCGATGATTACCGCGAAGCCGAGGGCGCCATTCGTGATCTCGAATCGACGGGCGTTCCGTCGACCGATATCAACTTGATCGCCAATAACGCGGGCAACCGCTACGGCGAGTATCCGCAGTACGGCATCGATCGCCCCGCCCGGACCGAGGATACCGACACGGCGTCCGGGGCCGGCACAGGGGCCGGCATCGGCGCCGTGCTGGGCGGCGCCGCCGGCCTTCTCGCCGGCATCGGTGCGTTGGCAATCCCCGGGGTGGGGCCGGTGGTGGCCGCGGGTGCGCTCGCCGCGACGCTTGCCGGCGCCGGGGTTGGTGCGGCGGTTGGAGGACTGGTCGGGGCGCTAGTCGAGGCAGGCATTCCTCGCGAGCACGCAGACATCTATGCCGAGGCGGTTCGCCGCGGTGGCACCTTGGTGACGGTGCGTAGCGACGACGCGTTGAGCGATCGGGTCTCGGACATCCTTAATCGCCACTCGCCGGTCGATATCGAGGAGCGCGCCGAGAGCTGGCGGCACGCCGGCTGGCGGGGCTTCGACGAGCGTGCCGAGCCCGCCACCGGGTCGTTTTCCGCAGATCGGCCGCTGCGCACCGATCTCGAAACGCCGCCCGAGGCGGTTACCAACCCGACCGGCAGGGCGGGCGAATTGCAGCGGGATTGGGAGGTACGGCGGGATCCCAGCCAGTTGCGCCAGGAGACCGGACGCAATTATGTCCGCATCTACCCGCCGGTCGAAGCGCCCCTAAGCGACAAGCGCTGAGCCCACCGGCTTAAGACAAGCCCATCGGCTTAAAACAAACGCTGACCGGCGCTCCGGATGGAGCGCCGGTTTGCTTTTGAGATCATCGAAAAGCGCATTACTCCCGCAACTTTTTACGAATTACGCTCTCTCGGCCGGCGATCGCGACGGAGGAGGGAACAGAACCGAGTGATGAGGCCGCCCAGGTTCGCGACAATCCGTGCCATCCGAGGTCGGTCTCGCCAGGGGCCTACAAGGAGCACGGGGCCTGCAAACAGATCGGCTTCGCGGGGAGCGTGGTTGATGCTCGGCGGAGCGTTCGCCGCCTTCACGGTCAGCGCGGGCATCATGCATTCCTACGCGGTGTTCCTGCTGGCCTTCATCGAGGAGTTCCGTTGGAGCCGCGCCGAGACCTCGATCGCCTACTCGGTCTCGCAGCTGGTTGCCGGGGGGAGCTCGCCATTGGTTGGTGCGCTGGTCGACCGGCTCGGGCCGCGCCGCCTGTTGGTGCTTGGCGGCGTCCTGCTATTCGGGGGCCTCGTCGGCAGCGCGCTGATCTCCGCGCTGTGGCAGGACGTCTTGTTCTACGGGATCGTCATGACGATCGGCGCCAATTGCCTGGGGCTGGTGGTCTTTGTGCCGTTGCTGTCGCGCCAGTTCGTGCGGCGCCGCGGGATGGCGATCTCTATCGTCCAGTCGGCCAACGGCTTCGGGCGAGCGGCCTCGGCGCCGCTCGTTCAATACCTGATATCGACGATCGGATGGCGAGAGACTTTCTGGGCGCAGGCGGCCTTTATCGCCGCGGCCGTCCCGCTGCTCGCCGCATTGTTTCGCCGTGCCGCCCGTTATCCGCTCACGAGCCAATCCGCCCCGATGACCCCAGCCTCGCCCGAGGCGCCCTTGCCGGCCGTCAGCTGGACCCTGAGCGCCGCGATCCGCACGCCGCATTTCTGGCTGCTGTTCGCGGTGTATCTGTTTACCGGTCTCGGCAGCTTTCTGGTCTCGCTGCACCAGCTCGCCTTTGCCGTCAATATCGGGTTCGACAAGCTCTATGCGGCGGGAGTGCTCGGCATCGGCAGCTTCCTCGCGATCGGCGGAACGATCGTTACCGGCACGCTATCGGACTATATCGGTCGCGAATGGTCGGCGATCCTCGCCTATGGCATCTCGATCATCGGGGTCATCTGCGCGCTGCTGATCACCAGCCCCGACCAGCACTGGTTGTTGTGGCTGCACGCCTGCTTTTTCGGCCTGACCTGGGGTGCCCGAGGGCCGGCGATCACCGCCAAGACCGCCGACCTCTTTCCCGGCGGCCGAACTCGGCACGATCCTCGGCGTCATCACTATCGGCAGCGGCATCGGTTCCGCTGCCGGCGCCTGGGGCGCGGGGTGGATCTTCGACCTCTCAGGCAGCTATCGACTCGCCTTCCTCCTATCGATCCTCTTCTATATTTGCGGCTGCATCGCCTTCTGGGCTCTGCGCCGCCCGCCGGTGCGGTAATTGCCTGGGTAGTCCGCCGCGCGAGACTTCAGTTTTCCGGGAACCCGATGCGGCGCAGGCCCTCGTTCAATGTCTTGTCTTCCTGTGCCCAGTACCGAGGAGAGTTATTTTTGCTCGCCCAAGGAACCCACACATAAAACTGTGCCACCGAAGTGACCTCCGGTTTGATTTTGAGCGACTCGGCAAGCGCCGCCTTTGCCCCGTCGAGGTCGCCCTTGAGCGCCAGTGCTCCTGCTAACCCGTAGGAAAAAAACCAATCCCGTGGGTTCGCGGTACGCCCCTTGATGAGCAGATCTATAGCCTCATCCACGTGGTTCAAAACTAGATGGCAATAGCCCAATAGCTCATAACGATAGTGTATATTCGGATCGCGCGGGCTCAGCCTCAGGCTTTTCTCGCCGAGAGGGATCGCGTCTTTGCATTCGCCCAGGAACATCAGCGTCCAACCGAGCTGCATGTTGGCCCACTCGAAATTGGGATCGAGCGTGAGCGCCTTTTCGAGGGCGATCCGTGATTCGCTCAAGCGAGCTTGCGTTCGCCGCAGAAGCCCCAGGACAGCGTACGCCATCGGCTGGTTCGGATCACTCTCGATGGCTTCGGAGAGCAACCGTTCAACTCGCGCCACATCTTGTTGCACTTCATCTTCGTGATACGAACGACTGCTCGTTGCATTGGTCACGCGCCCAACCAGAACCCGTGCAATTCCGACCCTGGCATCCGCAGAGCGCGGGTCGATCTCCAGTGCGCGCTCGAACGCCCGCAGGGCCCCTTGCGCGGTTTTTTGGTTTTTGGGGTGCGTACCACGAAGCCCAGCCGCGCAGGACGAGATCGCGCGCGTCGGGATCGACCGCGTTTTCGTGGTCAATCCGGCGGCTGGCATCGCTCAGGAGCGCAATATTGAGGGTCCAGGCCAAACGGCCGGTAATTTCGCTCTGCGCTTGCGCGAGGTTCGCACGACTGGTGTCGAACTGGTCGGCCCATAGATGCGCCCCGGTTACGGTATCGATCAGCTGCGCGTTCATGCGAACCTGGTCACCGGCTCGGCGTACGCTGCCTTCGAGGACGTAGTGAACACCGAGCTCGCGGCCGATCTGCTTTACGTCGATTGACTTGCCCTTGTAGGTGAACGCGGTGGTGCGGGCGATCACGAAGCTCCCCGAGATCCGCGACAGATCGCTGGTCAAATCGTCAGTGATGCCATCGGCGAAATATTCCTGGTCGGGATCGTTCGACAGGTTGCTGAAAGGCAGGACGACGATAGACAAGCGCGGCGCCGATTTAGCCTCTGCGGCAGGCGGGCGTGGCGCGCTCGCGGCCACCGACGCCTGACCCGGTACAGGCGACGAATTTCCTTTGGGCCAAACCCACCAGAGGGCGCTCCCAATGCCGATTGCGGCGACAATGCTAGCCATGAGGATAGCCAGCCGCGCGCGGTTGCGCCGACTTGGCCCGATGAGGCGCGATGGCGTCGCCACTTCTGGTAACGACCTCACCGAAGCAGCGCTCAATCCATAGGCGTGCACCGGCTGCGCGATGTTTTTGACATTTTGTTCCCCGAGGTCGTCGAAACTGTAGGGGAGCCTGTCACCGATATGATCGCGCACAGTGCGCGAGATGCAGAGGCCGCCAGGCTCCGCCAATGCCTCCAGCCGCGCGGCGATGTTGACGCCGTCGCCGTAGATGTCGCCGCTGTCGGCGATGACGTCGCCGAGATTAACCCCGATGCGGAAGGTGATGCGCTTGTCTTCGGGCACCGCGGCGTTGCGGTCGACCATCGCCCGCTGGATCTCGACTGCGCAGCGCACCGCGTCGACGACGCTCGAAAATCGACCAGCATGCCGTCGCCGGTGGTCTTGACGATGCGGCCGTGATGCTCGCGAATTTTCGGGTCGACGAGTTCGCGACGGTGCGCCTTCAGGCGGTTGAGGGTGCCCTCCTCGTCCGCTCCCATCAGCCGCGAATACCCCGCCACATCGGCGGCGAGGATTGCCGCAAGCCGGCGCGTCGTAGCCGCGGCTACGGCCTCACGCGATCCTCTTCTGTGATCGGTGATGTCGCGGTCGACGAATGCGCGCCCTTCGGCCAGTTGTCAGCCTCGCCTGTTCGAGGCACACTGAAGAAATCAACCATAATTCGCGAAAGGCCGCGGGTCACGCGTTCAATTCGGATCAAGCGGCGAAATCGATCAGTTGCCGGACCGGGGCGCCGGATTTGAGCGCGGCAAAACCGTCGTTGATCTGATCGAGCTTGATCCGGCCGGAGATCAGGTGGTCGAGCTTGAGCCGGCCCTGCCGCCATAGTGACAAGAGGCGCGGCATGTCCACTCGGAAGCGGTTGCCGCCCATCGAGGTGCCTTGGATCTTGCGGTCGCGCAGGAAATCGAAACCGTGCAGTTCGATCTTCACTCCATATGGCACCATGCCGATGATCGTCGCCGTGCCGCCAGCGCGCAGCATCTGAAACGCCTGCTCCGCGGTCGCCTTGGTGCCGAGCGCCTCGAACGAGTAATGGACGCCGCCGCCGGTCATCTCCCGCACCGCTTTGACCGGGTCGGCGTTGCTGACGTTGAGCGTGTCGGTGGCGCCTAGTTCGCGCGCGAGCTCGAGCTTTGAGGCGACGGTGTCGATCGCGATGATGCGCTCAGCGCCGGCGAGCGCGGCGCCATTGACCGCCGACAGCCCGACCCCACCGCAGCCGATCACCGCGACCGTGGCGCCCGGCTCGACCTTGGCGGCGTTGAACACCGCGCCGACCCCAGTCATCACGCCGCAGCCGACCAGCGCCGCGCGGTCGAGCGGGATGTCGTTGTCGATTTTCACCATCGCGTTCTCGTGCACCAGCATCTGCTCGGCGAACGAGGACAGGTTGAAGGCCTGGTTCAGCTGCTGGCCGTTCCAGGTCATGCGGCGTGCCACGCCGGGCAGCATCTTGACCTCGGTGTTCTCGCACAAATTCGGGTGACCGGTCAGGCATTGCGGGCAGGTGCCGCAGAACACCGAAAGGCAGGTGATGACGTGGTCGCCCGGCTTGACATAGGTGACCCCGTCGCCGACCGCCTCGACGATCGCCGAAGACTCGTGGCCGAGTACGACCGGAGTTGGGATCGGGTAAAGACCCTCGATGAAATGCAGATCGCTGTGACACAGCCCGGCAAAGGCGGTGCGCAACAACACCTCGCGTGCCCCGGGCTTGGTGAGCGCCACGTCTTCAATCGTCATCGGCTGGTTCGCGGCATGAAAAACAGCGGCTTTCATCCAGAGCTCCTGTAGTGATTGAGCGGCTCACTCGCCGAGCTGTTGCCCCTCTCCGCCCGGTTGCGGGGGGAGAGGGAGGGGCCCGTCGCACCAGCGGCGGGAGGGTGAGGTGGGTCGCGCCACCGTTCAAACGAGCGGCTCCCCCACCTCACCCCAACCCTCTCCCCCCTGGGGGCGGAGAGGGAGTTATTCTTGGCATCCAGCATAACGTCCCGACGATCACTCCTGGAAATTGAGCCGCAGGCCAGGGTCGGACCAGTCCATCGCGGCGAGCTGGCCGGTACCCGACAAGGTGATGTAGGCGGTCTTCATATCCCGGCCGCCAAAGCAGATGTTGGTCGGGTAGACGTCGGGCATCTTTACCTGGCGCACGACGTTGCCATTCGGAGCGATGACCGTAATGTGGCCGGTGATCAGGGTCGCGACGGCGATATTGCCCGAGGCCTCGACGGCGAGGCTGTCGAAACGCTGAAAGCCGGGTAGCCCGCAGACGAGGCGGCCGGTGTAGGGCGCCGGAAACGGCTCCTTGCGCAAAACCCCGGGCCCGACGATGTCGAATGCGAAGAGCCGCGAGCTCTCGGTGTCGGCGACATACACGACTTTCTCGTCCGGCGACAGGCCGACGCCGTTCGGGCTCAGCATCGGATGGACGAGCTCGACAATCTTCGAACCATCGGGAAGCGCGTAATAGAGCCCGCCATGGTCCCGGTCGCGCGCCCGCCGCTTGCCGAGATCAGTGAAGTAGAACCCGCCCTGGCGATCGAAGACGATATCGTTCGGCGCCGACAATTTATGGCCGTCGCATTGGCTGTAGAGAATGCGCGTCTCGCCGGTGCGGGGGTCGATCCGCTGGATGTAGCCGCACTGGTAATCCTTGGATGGCCCGGTCGACAGAAACCCGCCCTCGGCGTATTCGTTGCCGCCATTGTTGCATAGATAGAGCGCCCCGTCAGGGCCGCGCGCGAGCCCATTCGGACCGCCGCCGGCCGACCCGAGCGCCGATTTGCCGCCATCCGGCGCGACCCGGGTTACTGCGCTCCCGGCGATCTCGCCCAGTATGACCGAGCCGTCGGCCATCGCGACCGGCCCCTCGGGAAACCGCAACCCCGTCGCCACCACACGTATATCCGCCATCGCGCCCTCCTCCCCTCATCCACTCCGGAATTCTGTCGCCGCGGTCACCCGAGCGTCAAGCAGGCGCTCCGGAGTAATCACTCGCTTCAATCTCGTGTCGAGCCGCGACAGCGGCAAAGAGGAAGAACAGAAGCCGTGGCCGCTAGCCCGCGTTCGCCGTGAAAGTGCAAGAGGCTCAAATGCGGTGCTATCGATAGCGGAAAGCCGTCACTCCGGGCCAGTGCGGCCGTGCCGGGGGTCCGGGCCCGGGTCGCGCCCGGCGGCAACCTCGGCCAGCCGGCCGAGGTAATGGGCCCAGCCTTCCGCATGGCCGGCGCATTGCTCGGCATTGGGCAAGCCGGTGTGGGTCAGGCGCAACAGCGTTCCGTCCGGCTGCTCGATCAAGTCGATCTCGACCAGGCTCGACCCGGGCGGCACCGCCTCGCTGCCGTCCCAACCAAAGCTGTAGGCCAGGCGGTGTACCGGCACCACCTCGCGGAAGGAGCCGCGGGCGAAGCGAGCGCCGGTGACATTGACGAGATAGAGCCCGCCTGGCTGCGGTTCTACCTGCGCCTCGGTTCCCATCCAGCGCAAGATCTTCTCCGGATCGGTCAAGAGAGCGAACACCGCGGCGGGCGGCGCCGGGATGTGCGTCTCGCGGCGGACGACGAGGGCCTCTTGCATCGGTATCCTCCATGGTTGCGATGGCCTGCCGCGCCTGTGGCGGAGGATGGACAGGCTATCACAATCAGGCCTCGCCGTAGTGGACCCGGCGGAAGTTGCGCGATGGAATCAACTCGTCGACATGCACGTCCCATAAGGTGGCACAGTCTTGCATCTGGTGCTCTCGGAAGAGTCCCGCGAACTCACCCAGGCTCGTTACTTTGGTGCCGTTAAGCCCAAAGCCGCGCGCCACCTGAGCGATGTCGCCGCGGCCGTGGGTCGCGTGCATCGGATCGCCGCCAGAGGCGCGGAACTTATGCGTCTCGGCTCCGTAGCCGCCGTCGTTGATGACGCAGATCAATAGCTTGATGCCGTGACGCTGCATGGTCTCCAGCTCTTGGATGTGCTGGTAGAGGCTGCCGTCGCCCTCGATCAGCATGACCTTACCGTTGTTCCGCGCCGTGGCGACACCGATCGCCGCCGACAGGCCCGAACCGATCGCACCGAAATCGATCGGGATGTGGTATTTGCCGGCCGGCCGGCCGCGAAGATGGGTCATCGCAAAACTGAAGCAATGCCCACCTGCGACGATGATGTCCCAGTCTTTCGGAATCGCCGCATCAAGCTCCTTGACCACCGGTCGCGGGTCGAGCGTGCCCGGAGCCGGCGTGTAGGGCTTCGGATCCGGGTTTTCGGCGGTCGCCGCGATCTTCGAGGCGACCTCGTTGCTGCGCCACCCCTGGCGACGGATGCCCTTTTCCCTGAGCCGAGCCACCAGCGTTTCGGCGGCGGCTTTGGCATCGGCCTGGACATGCAGATCGGCGGTCCGCAGGCCTTGCCACAAACCGCGCGGCTGGGTGTCAATCCGGACTACCTTGGCATTCGGAAACAGGTAGCCGCCCTCGGTCGTGTAATGGCCAAGGCCCGCTCCAACGGCAATCACCAAATCGCTCTCAGCGAAGTATTCGCGGCCCAGATCGGTGGCAAAGGTGCCGGCGATATCGAGTGCGAACGGGTTGCCGTCGAATAGGCCCTTGCCGAGCAAAGTCGTCGCCAGCAGGGCACCCGCCTCTTCGGCCAACAACTCGAGGGCGCTTTTGGCCCCCGACCAGGTCGCGCCACGTCCGCCGATGATGATGGGCCGCTCGGCCTCGGCGACCATCGCAGCGATCTCGTCGACGATGTCCGGGTCGGGTTGCAGCACCTGCTGCCGCGGCATCAGGTCGGTCGACGGCGTGTAATCCGGCAGATAGGGAAACTCATCCTTCTGCAGGTCAAGCGGCACGCTGAGCACCACCGGCTTTCTTTCGAAGCGAGCGACGTAGAACGCCTCGCGCACGCAATCGAGCGCCCGGTCGATCGTGCGGATCGGCACGAAATGCGCGCCGGTTGCCAGAGCCAGCGGCGCCTGATCGATCGACTGGATGTACCAGGAGGCGCCGATTGGCGCGTCGCCGGCAAACACGACAACCGGAGCGTTGCCGCGCGCCGCCATTACCAGTGCTGTCATGATCTGGGTATAGCCGGGACCGCAAGTCACCGAAGCCACGCCGATCTTGCCGGTCGCGCGGGCCCAGGCGTCAGCCATCGCTACGCAACAATGCTCGTGGCGCGCATGGATCAGCCGGACCTTCTGGTTGTCCGCCATCGACGCCGACCAATACATGTTGGCGTCGCCCATCAGCGTGAAGAGCGTGTCGACCCCCTCGGCGGCGAAAGCCTGGGCCAGAACGTCGGAGACCTGGTTGTCGCTCATTGGTTTTCTCACTTTCCCGAAAAGACCTGCCGCAGCCACGAAACTAGGATGCGCCAGAGGATTTTTCCGCCACTGAGCTCTGGGGCTGCTGGGCGCGAAGCGGTTGCTGCCGGGTCGGCCACGCTTCGCTCCACTTGCCGGGCGAGAGCCTCGGGCGGCGGCGCAGTCTCCGTCGCCGCGGCTGCAACAAGGGGGGCTGCTTGGCCAGTCGTTCCGTTCGTCTGCTCCATCATCAGCTTGGCGACGTTCTCGGCGAATTCCGCGAGGATCGCCCGGGCGAGGTGCACACCTCCGGCATTGGCAAAGGTTTCGAGCGGCCCGGTCACGTTGAAATTGCCCTCGATCTTCAAAACGGTGGTATCGGTTCCGCCGGCCTCGACCGCTCCGGATACGTTGGCCCGCGAGGCTCCGCGGCCGTCGATGCCGCGTCCCTCAATCGAGCACCGCCGCGCCCCATGGTCATAGGCAAGCTTCGCCTCGCCTCGAAACTGCGCCACAGTGGGCCCGAACTTGACGCGCATGGTGCCCTGATAGGCGCCGTTGTCCCCTGCCTTCGTCAGCATCGCGCCGGGGATGCACGAGGCGACGACGGCCGGGTCGGAGAGCAACGGCCACACCGCTTCCGGCGGCGATGCGATGGTGATCTCTTCCCGGATCGAAATCATGACCGAGAGGCTATCGACAATTGCTAGAGTTTGTCGATGTATTGTCGCTTTTGGCAGATGACGGTCGGTTCCTGGTGTGCCCGCTAACTGGTTCGGAACACGACTGCAGGTCGGAGTGGCCTAATTCAGATAGACTATAGGACGCAATATCATCCGGCATTCGCCTGGCCGGTAGCGTCGGCGTTTCAAGGGGCTGGTAACGTCGTCATCTCACCCGCGTTGCGTTGCGCGGCTCAGAGCCGGTAGCGGCACTCGACGCCGAGCAGCACGGCGTGAAAATCACGCCGGTTGGTATCGAGGTTCTCCAGGTTGACGAATAGGCATTCGTCGTGGACGAAGTGTGGCCCGGCGTGCCAGGTCGCGACGTGCAGCTTGACCAGACGATCGCCCGGCACCCGGAAGGCCACGATGTCCTCGACGCGGGGACGCGCGTCATCACCAAGGTCGCCCGGCGGCGCCACGCCGATCAGCCATTCTTTGCCGCCGAGCGAGCCCAGGCACTGCGTAACCCGGCGGTGGCGCGCGATCCGGATGAAGCCGAGCCCGACATGCGGCAGATGCATGATCCACAACCGCGGCTCGCCATTGCCCAAGACGAGCTTTGCCTCGCTCGCCGAGGCCTCAGAGTCGTGGCTGGTCTCGGCGCCCTGGCCGCCCGTCCGTAGCGGCGCGATCACCTCGCCGTAGGGCGCAAACGCCTCCGTCGTCAGTTCCCGGATGTCCAACATATGCCGTGGCATGGTGGTCGCGTCGTTCATTGCTCGTCCTCCGACTGATTTCGGGGTAGATTTTGCCATAAGCGCCGCCGCTAATCAGCTACCTCCCGGGAGACCACCATGCCAACCGAAGCCCGCGCTTATCCCCGCCCACTGCCCAACCCCGAATGGCTCGACAAGCTGACCGAGGAGATCCTCGAGCCCGGTCTGCCGATCGTCGACCCGCATCATCATCTCTGGGATCACCCGGGCAGCCGCTATCTGCTCGGCGAACTGTTGGGCGACGTCAACTCGGGGCATGACATCGTCGCGACCGTTTTCATTCAGTGCGGCTCGGGCTATCGGACCACCGGTCCCGAGGAAATGCGCCCGATCGGCGAAAGCGAGTTCGTGCGTGCGATCGCCGAGGATGGGGATCGGCGCGGTGGAAAGACCAAGATTTGCGCCGGCATCGTCAGCTTCGCGGATTTGCGGCTGCCCAATGTCGATGCGGTGCTCGAGGGGCAGATCGCGGCGGCCGGCGGCCGGTTTCGCGGTATCCGTCAGATAGCCGCGCACGATCCGGCGATCGTTGGCGCCTCATCCTATGTACCGCCGCCGGGACTGATGGATGACCCGAACTTCCGCCGCGGCCTCAGGCGGCTGCCGGCGCATAATTTGACCTTCGAAGCGTGGATTTATCACCCGCAGATCAAGACCCTGACCGAAGTGGCACGCGAATGTCCGGACGTGAAGATCGTGCTCAACCATTTCGGCGGTCCGCTCGGGGTCGGCCCCTATAAGCGCGACGAGGTGTTCCCCGCCTGGCGCGCCGACATCAAGGCCCTATCCGCTTGTCCGAACGTGTATGTGAAGCTCGGCGGGCTGGCGATGATCGTCAACGCCTTCGATTTTCACTTGGCGCCGCTGCCGCCGTCGTCGGGTGAGATGGCCAATGCGTGGCGGCCCTATGTCGACGCCTGCATCGAAAATTTCGGCGCCAACCGCTGCATGTTCGAAAGCAACTTCCCGGTCGACAAGGGTGCCTGCAGCTATCCTGTGCTGTTCAACGCGTTCAAGCGGCTCGCGAGCGGCGCCTCGGCATTGGAAAAGACCGATCTCTTCGCCGGCACCGCGTCGCGATTTTACCGGCTGGGTATACCCCATTCTCACTGAGGACTAAGAGCATGACCGATCTGCCGACAGATGTGGAGATTCACGAGGAAGGCCCGCGCGAGGGGTTTCAGATCGAACCCGGCCCGATCAGCACCGCGGACAAGATCAAGTTGATCGAGGCGCTTGCCGAGACCGGGCTACAGCATATCCAGGCCGCCTCGTTTGTCAGTCCTCGCATCGTGCCGGGCTGGGCCGACGCCGAAGACGTCGTCGCGGGGTTCACCCCGAAGGAAGGCGTTCGCTACACGGCGCTGTGGTTTAACGCGAGCGGGCTCAACCGGGCGCTCGTCTTCCGCAATAAGCTGACGATCACTGGCGCGATCTCGCTGACCGCGTCGGAAGGGTTTACTCAGAAGAACCTGCATCGCAGCCACGCCGAAAATGTCGAAGCGATGAAAAAGCAAACCGCACTGCATCTTGAAAACGGCGTTGAGGTGCCGCGGATCGGGGTGATGGCGGCGTTCGGTTGTAACTACCAAGGCGACATCGCGCCGGCGCAGGTCATCTCGACCCTGGAGGACGGGCTCGCGATCGCCGAGGAGGCTGGCGCCGACATTCGATATTTTTCTCTGGCCGACACGATGGGCTGGGCGACGCCGATGCGCATCGAGCGCGTGTTGGGCGACGTGCGCAGCCGCTGGCCCGACGTGCCGATATCCCTGCATCTGCACGATACGCGCGGGCTCGCCGTCGCCAACGCATATGCCGGACTCAAAATGGGTGTCACCCAATTCGAACTCGACCGTCGGCGGACTCGGCGGTTGCCCGTTCGCCGGGCAACCAAAAGCAGCCGGCAACATCTGCACCGAAGAGCTGGTGCTGCTCTGCGAGGAGATGGGCATCGATACCGGCATCGATCTCGACGCGCTGATCGAGGTCGGCCGCATGGCCGAGGAGATCGTCGCGCACCAGTTGCCGGGCGAATTGATCCATGCCGGCAGTCTCGACGCGTTCCGCCGCCGCGCCGCGGCTTGATGTTCGGCTCACGTCACCCCCGCGGAACCGTTCGGGTATGCTTTGCCGAGTTTCAGCACGCCATGCAGGCTGCCATACTGCGAGAAAAGCAGCTCAAGAAATGGCGGCGCGCGTGGAAGCTCGAATTGATCGAGCGCAGTAATCCGTAATGGCGAGATATTTAGGTGTTGCCCTGGGTCCCCGCTTTCACGGGGACGATGAATAGGGTCCAGGGCGAGCCGCCTGCCCTAGGTTCCCGCTTGCGGGGCGTATTCTGGGATTCGTCGGGGTCGGTCCGCTCAAACCACCCGACTTTCCGCCAGAACGGCGAGCTCGCCGCGAGATAGTCCCAATTCGTCGCAAAGGATTTCCGTGTTGTGCTCGCCGATCAGCGGCGCCCGCCGGGAGATTTGCCACGGTGAGCCGTTATAGATGGCGGCCTCGCCTGGGTAGACGAAGCTGCGGCCGAGCTCCGGGTGCTCGACCTCTTTCCAGAAACCGCGATCATGCAGGTGAGGATCGTCAAGGAGCGCCTCCGGGGCACGTACCGCTCCCCAACTAAAGCCGCGTTCCTGGGCAGCGTGGTAGACCTCGTCTGCCGGCATGCTGGCAATGAAGTTGGCGACGAGATCATCAATTATATGAGAGGTGTTCGCTGCAATGACCGCTGGGTCCTGATATTTGGGATCCTTTAGATCGCCAGCCATGCCATAGCCGTTCAGCAGGTCCGCCAGTTCCTTGACGTATTTGGGGTTAAGTCGACCCGCCACCAGTGCACAAACGTAGGTGCCGTCCTTGGCGCGGAACTGGGTACGCGGTGTCGGACCGGCTGCGTGATGGCGACCCGTCTGGCGCCGCAGCACCTCTCCCCGGTAGATGTAGTTGGGGACTGCCGCCTCGGTCGTGAGGGCACACGCTTCGTGGATCGATGCGTCGATATACTGCCCTCGTCCCGCAACCGTCCGGTGGACCAGAGCGGCCATGATGGCCATATAGGCAAAATGACAGCCCATGTGCCAGGCGTTGCCGCCGCCAGGAGCGATCGGCGGCGCATTCGGCACGTCCGCCTCGTCATAGCCCGACGAGGCCATTCCGCCGCCCGCTGCCATGTGCAGCAGGTCACTGGAGGTGTGGTCCCGCCACGGGCCGGTCTGGCCGAAGGGTGTCAGGGCGCACATGATGAGCCTGGGGTTTTTCTCGTGAAGGGCCTCGTAATCGAGCCTCAGCGACGTCAGGAAGCCCGGCGGGAAGGTTTCCAGAATGACGTCTGATGTCGCCGCCAAACGTCCGAAAAGCTGGCGGCCATCCGTGGTTAGCAGATTGAGGGTAATGCCGCGTTTGGACGTATTGTAGTACCAAAAAGACAGACTGCGCTCCGGGTCTGGGATGTCGTCGAGGAATGGCCCGATATGCCGGCAGGGCTCCCCACCCGGGGGTTCGATTTTGACCACATCGGCCCCGAGGTCGCCAAGAAGCTTGCCGCAGAATTGGCCCTTTTCGTCAGCGAGCTCCAGAATTCTCAGGGCTGTCAGCGGTCCCGCCAAAGGCCGGACGTCGCTCATTGCAGCATCTCCTCCAGATAAGGAAAGCGGTCCCGCTTTGTCGGCCAAAACGTACCGTCGGCAAAACCGGCGCGTAGCTCTTCATGGCTGTATCCCAGCAAGCCTTCGACAATCTCCCGAGTGTGCTGGCCGATCAGCGGGCTCGGCAGGTGGTTCGACGCCGGGGTCTCCGACAGCTTGAACGGGGCATTCTGGACCTTGTGTCGTCCGAGAGCCGGATGCTCCATCGATAGATACATCTCCCGCTGGCGCAGCTGAGGGTCATGCTCCACCCTGTCTTCGGCACTTTGTACAGGAAGGGCACGAACTCCTGCAGCTTGGCAGCGCTCGGTCAGCTCGTACTTTCCGACCGTCATGCTCCACGCTTCGATGTGCTCGTCCAATTCTTCCTGGTGCTGCAAGCGTCCAATGACCGTGGCGAATTTTGGCGAAGAGGTCCAGGACGGAGCGCCCATAACCTCTATTAGCCGCTGCCATTCCTCCTCGGTGTAGCAGACGATCACGGCCCAGTCGTTGTAATCGCCAGGATGAGTGCGATAGGTGTTATGGGGTGCCACCGTTGGTCCGCGGTAGTTGTTGACCAACGGCGTGCCGGGCCAATGGGCGCGGTTTCCGGGAGGATAAGCGGCCCGGCGCGACGCGCGCCCGTTCACGGTAAAATCCAGTAGCGCCGGCCCGTTGAGCGGAACGCTCGCCACCATTTGAGACAGGTCGATATGCTGGCCCTGTCCCGTCATGTTGCGATGGTAGAGGCCGGTCAAGGCACACATCGCTCCGTACATGCCGCCGGAATCATCCATATACGACCAGCCCCAGCCAGCCGGCGGTTTGCCGGGCAACCCGGAGATATAGGTCAGTCCCGAGACCGCCTGGGCGATTGGACCGAATGTCGTGTAATGGTGATGCCTTCCCGTATGGCCGTAGCCGGACATGGACACATAGACGATATCCGGTTTGATCTTGCACAGCTCCTGATAGCCGAGGCCCCATTTATGCAGCACCCGGGAGCTGAAATTCTCGACCACGATGTCAGAGATGGCGATCAGCCGCTTCACGATCTCCAGGCCCTTGACGCTTCGTACGTTCAGACTGAGGCTCTTCTTGTTGACGTTGGTGTCATTGAAGTTTCCGGAGGTGTTCAGATTGACCTCGAGATTCTGAGGCGTGGTGGTGCTCGGTAGCCTCCCGCGCTCGTTCTCCGGCCACTCGACTTTTATGATCTCGGCGCCAAAAGCCCCGAGCCAGCGCGTGGCCCATGGCCCGGCCCGCACCCAGCTGAAGTCCACCACGCGAATGTTTTCAAGGGCTCGCGGTTGAGACATGGCGTCGTTTTCCTCGGTAGCCGTGGGTCGGCCCTTACTGTGAATGTCCCCCAAATCCACTATCCGCCAACAACCCCGCCTCGGGCGTGCCGAACACGATATGGACAACGCGGAACATCAAGAGCGCAGCGAGCCCGAACGGTATGCAGCAGAACATATACACGGCGGCATTGCCGACCCCCCCCGGTTCGGCAGCATTGCCTAGCGCGTCAACATTCGCCACCACCCCGGCGATCGCGGCACCGAATGCGGTGCCGATCGAGTGTACCGAGGACCAATTGGAGGCGGTACTGCGATGTTCCTCGGAACCGACGCTGTCCGTACCAACCGCGAAAACTCGGGCGCCGAGCGCCGTTATGCTGTGCGCCGGCCCCGGACATAGCCTCGCTGATCGCGGTGCGCGGGGTGCGAGGGAGACGGATTCTTCCGCCCCTGCCCGTCCGAGAGAGACAGAGGTTTCTAATTCGTCCCTCTTCGCTAGTCGGACGGTCTCAGCGGGGAACTCCGCAGCTCTAGTCCAGCCTACCTCAAAGACGATCGCGTCCACTCCGCAGCTGCTTTCGCGGTCGGCCGGCGATCTTTTTCATCCAAGTGTCAAACCGCGGTGCGTCGCTCCGTGCCCGTCGACTGCGCGGCGTAAAGTTTTCCGTCGCGCTCTTCGATGCGGCCAGCCCGCTTGTGCCGGGAAATGGCGGCGCCCACATGGTTCGGGCGAGCCCCCTTGCAAACAGCGGCGATTTCCTGCTGCGTCTTGCCGCTTGCCAGGGCAAGGACCTGATCGCTGAGGCTCGGCGAGCCGCGCTTGCCACCGGCTGGTTTCGCTGCCCTAGTGCGCGGGGGCTTGCCTGACCGCGCTGAAGCAGCCGGCTTTGTTGCGGCGATCGGCGATCTGGCCGAGGCCGCCGTTCTTGCTCGCGGGCTTTTGCTGTAGCGCGCCAGCACACGCTCCGTCGCCTCCAGTTCGCTGAGCTGGCCGGCGAGCTTCTCGCGCTGAGCGACGAGCCGCGCGAGCGCCTCGCTGACCCGCCGTTTCTCCTTGGAGATTTCGTCCAATGTTGCCATTCTTTACCTTCGAGGCAGAGTATCGGTTGACCAGGATTGATCAATCTTCTCGCCGTCTATCACTACGATGCACAAAGTGCAACTGCAGAACGCGCGGATTTATTTGGATCAGCAACATCTTGTCGAGCAAGACAGACTGGCTAGCGATCGGTGCTACAGACGAGATGCCGTAAACTGAGACGACCAAGGTGGCGCCCGTGGCGGGTCGAAGTCGGGTACAGCCAGCCTCCAACCACCCTTCAGCTCGCTCGCTATCCGCACCCGTCCTCACCGGCGCTGTGGTTCGAACCAGAGCAGAGCAGCGGGAGGCTCCTGCGCAAGCGGCAACGGCGTGGGCGGCTCCGAAGCGACCCGGACAGTACGCATGAAATTGCCGCGCGCGATGCTGTTCGATCTCGACGATACGATCCTCGTCGCGTTTGGGCCGACGCAGTCGCATTGGCAACGCACCATAGACGCCTTTGCCGACCAGCTCGGGCCGATCGAGGCGACGGCGATTGCGGCGGCGATCGGGGCCTCGACCGCATTATGGGCCGATCCGGCGCTGCACGACCGTCATGAGGAGCTTGGCGCAGGGCTCAGTCGGAAGTCTTCGGCATCCCGGGAGCCGAGAAGTTTGGACTAGCGCTAGGATTGGGCCAGTGCCGCGCGAACCGCCGTCAGCCGCTCCAGCGAGCCCAAGACCTTCGGCTGATCATTGGTGAGATGGCGCACGAGGATGTCGGTGTACCCGATTGCGTGGAAGGTCCGAAACTGTTCCGCGACATCGTCGACCGAGCCGGCGATCAGGGCTTCTGCCGGCATGCCGCGATAGCCTCGGCTCAGCGCGTGCTGCAGCACCGCTTGTGCCTCGGACGACGACTCGCCGACGTAAATGTCGCGCCGCAAAACCATGGCACCCGGCTGCCGGCCGTAGGCGGCGCAGTGCTCGCGATAGAGATCGGCCTGCGCGAGCGCCTCCTCGCGGGTGAGGCCGGGGCTCGCGATCCAGCCCTCCGCCAGTCGTGCCGCGCGGTCGAAGGCCGGCGGTGCACTGGCGCCGATCCAGACCTCTACGGGCTCGGCGGGACGCAGCGCAAGGCTCGCTTCGGCGACCCGGAACCGCCGGGAGGAACTCACCGTCTCACCCGCCAGCAGACGCCGGACAACGTCGAGACCTTCCTCGAAAGCCGAAGGGCGCGTCCTGACGTTGGCGCCCATAGCAGCGAACCGGGCCTCGCCCCAGCCGAGCCCGCATTGCATGATGAAGGGACCTTGAGCGATGGCCGCCAGCGTACCGATCTGCTCGGCCACCAGCACCGGGTGCCATAAGGGGAGCAGGACAGGCACCCGGCCGGGGCGTTGCCCCACTCCGCGAGCAGCCGCCCGAGCATCGGCGTGTTCTGATAATAGGGCGTGGGCGAGACGTGCTGATCGCCGACAAACAGGGAATCAAGCGCCGCACGGCGGGCCGCCGCGGCTCGCTCGATCATCCAGCTCGCTCCTTGGCGCGGATCTTTAGCGTCCGGGTGATTGCTCGTGAGCGAGATCCCAAGTCTCATTTCGTCATCCTCAGCACGGACGTGAACGCTACTTGAGCTGGTCCTTGATTTTGTCCAGGCCGGCGTGGGCGCAGGCCTCGTCGAGATCGCCGCCTGGCGCCCCGGCGGCGCCGATCGCGCCGATCACCTCGTCGCCCAGCTTGATGACGATGCCCCCGCCCAGCAACAGCAGATGCGGCAATTTAAATAGATTCGCCAACACCGGTACCGTTTTGGACCTTTCAACGAGCGCGGTCGTGTCCGTCTTGAACGATGCCGACGTGTAGGCCTTGGAATAGGCGCTGTCGAGCGTATGGGCGCCGGCGCGATCGCCGCGCAGCGCCGCCTGCTGCACGCCGTCGGCATCGACCAGCACGGCGGTCTCGGTATAACCCTGGCTGGCGCATTTCGCGACAGCCGCCGCGACGGCCTGGTTAGCGAGATCCGCGGAGATGCGCTTCGTCTGGAGCAGACCCTGGGCGTGGGCCTGGCTCACGAGAAAAGCGGCGCAGAGCGCGGATAGGAGGGACGGCTTCATGCAGCGGGTAACCCGTTTCGCATGCAAATCCGCCGCGATCTCGATCAGCGGAGGGGAGAGCAGATCGGCCGGCATCGTTATCTTCTCCTGCTTCATCTTTCCGTTTGCGGCCTGCGTTCGGCGATCCAGGACTTCACCTGGTCGTAGTAGTTGGCGAGATAGTATTCGGCGATGTCATCGGCGGTGGTGGCCCAAACGCCATCATGCCCGAGGATGTAGCGCAGCGCCTCGTCGAGATGCTTGGCCGCGTTCGGCCGGCCGATGTTGTGCGGGTGCAGCGACAAGCACATCACGCGTCCGTTCTCGGCGCCCTCGTGGTAGAGCGCATCAAACTGGTCCTTGATCATCTGCTGGAAGTAATCCGCCTCGCGATTCCACGCGAGCATGCCGGCGTCATTCGTCTGGCCGGTATAGGGAACGTAGATGAACTTCTGGCCGCCGCGTACATTGATCGGCCATGGCTGGTCGTCGATGATCCATGACGTGTGGTAGAGACAGCCCGCCTCGGCCATCAGGTCGTCGGTTCTGACCGTGTAGCCGGCGCCGCCACCAAGGCGGCCTTTCAGGCGCTTACCGGTCATCTCCTGGAGATGGGTGATGAAGTCCCGCCAGTAGGCCCGTTCCTGCTCCTCGGTGTAGTCGTAAATGGGCCGGCTGTTGTAGAGGCCATGCGCCATGTAATCCCAGTCGGCGGCGATCATGGCGTCCTTGATCTCGGGGAAATGGTCCAGGATTTCGAGGTTCAGACAGCAGCAGGCGCGAACCTTGTGTTTGTTCAGCACGTCGAGCATGCGCCAGAAGCCGACGCGATTGCCGTAATCCATCCGCGAATAGTGCGGGATGTCCGGCTGGGTCGGCCGGTTCTCCGGCAGGTACTCGAAGAACTCCATGTTCGGCGCGACCCAGAACGCGACGCGCGCGTTATTGGGCCATTTGATGATGGGACGGTCATTGATGGGCGCGTAGTCGAACCGGCCGGGCGGAAGGGTCATCGTGTCGTCTACCTTTCGACTACTGTGAACATTATAAAGCCCTCCCCCATCAAGGGCCCATCAAGGGGGAGGGCTGCCGCTCGCAGTGGCCGGCTGCGCCTTGAACCAGTCGATGATCTCGCTGCCGGTCGCCTTCCAGACGCCCTGGTAGGCGGCGATGTGGCCGAGCACCTCGTCGAGATGCCGAATGCGCCAGGGCTGGCCCATGATCCACGGATGCAGATGCAGGACCATCAGCCGGCCAGTGGTCGCGCCGTCGGCATAGAGGCCGTCGAACCACTCGCGCCATAGCAGGTTGACTTCGTTGATGGTGCGCCGGCCGTGGAGGTGGATGTAGTTGTCGTCGAGATAGGCATTCACCCCAAGCGAGTAGAGTTCCCCGGTCTTCGGCGTCATTTTGTAGGGCTGCTCGTCATTGCCCCAATCGCAGACATAGGAAATGCCTTCCGCGGCGAGCAGGTTGGGCGTGTTCGTCGTCTCCTGAAAATCGGGCCCTGACCAGCCGAGCGGGCGCTTTCCAGTCGCTCTTTCGACCGCCTCGATGGAGGCGCGGATGTACTGCCGCTCCTCGTCTTCAGACATGCCGACATGAATCATACGGCGGCGCGACAGCCCGTGCGCGATGAACTCGGCGCCGCGTCTCTGGCCCTCCTTGACGAGCGTCGGATAATGGTCGGCCACCGCCTTATCTAGCGCGAGGGTCGGTGTGATGCCGTACTTATCCAGAACGGCGAGAATACGAAAAATCCCGACCCTGTTGCCGTATTCGTGGTTGCCGTAGCCGCCGATATCGGGAAATTGCGACTGGTTGCCGGTCCACATCCCCTCGGGGCCGCCCAGCGGGCTCACCGCCAGCGGCGTGGAGGCCGGCACGTTCCAGTCCCAGTGCTCCAGGTTGACGATGACGGCAAGGGCGACGCGGGCATTGTCCGGCCATTTGAGAATGGGTCGCGTAACTATAGGGGACCACGCGTAGAAGTCCTGGTCCATGCCGTAGGCGCGCTTTGCGGGCATCGGTCGCTCCGGCTGCTTTTGTTCGACCATCATACGCAAGAAGCCGTCCCGGCAGGTTGCGAAATTTCGCGGGCGTATGATCAGACGGACCGGTAGTGACTCAGTTTGGTGAGTCACTACCTCTCCCTGCTTGGAACCCAGTTTTGTGGCACCCGGCAATATAAGTCGCAATCGGCACGCATGCTCCTTCGACCATCGCCGCCATTCTTATGGATCGGCACCGGGTTCCGCCGCATCGAATGCGTGCCCGGGTGATCTGCGTGGCGGAGCAATTTCTGCTCCCGCCAGCTGTCGCCCTCGGCAACTTTTTGCTAGGGTGCCTCGGCCTCGCCCGGCGCGACGGCGAAGCGAGATTGAACGCTAACCGAAGGGAACGACATGGCTGAGAACAAGCTGAAGGAAAGGTGGAACGCCGGCAAGGCGGCGGTCAACGGGTGGCTGGCCATCCCTTCCGGATTCTCTGCGGAGGTCATGGCTCAATGCGGCTGGGACAGCGTGACCGTCGACATGCAGCACGGCGTGCAGGATTACCAGACGATGGTCCAATGCTTTCAGGCGATGGACCGGTTGCCGGTGACGAAGCTGGTGCGGGTGCCATGGAACGAGCCCGGCATTATCGGCAAGGTGCTGGACGGCGGTGCTTACGGCGTTGTCTGCCCGATGGTGAACACGCGCGAAGAAGCGCAGGCGCTCGTTTCCTACTGCCGTTATCCGCCCAAGGGGCAGCGCAGCAACGGGCCGATCCGCGCCGCCATGTACGGCGTGGCGGGCGACTATCAAAAGACCGCGAACGACGAGATCCTCGTCATTCCGATGATCGAAACCCGCCAGGCTGTCGAGAACATCGACGAGATCCTCGATGTGCCTGGGATCGATGCGATCTATGTCGGTCCTGCCGATCTCGCCTTCTCGCTCGGCAAGACGCCCAAGCTCGATAGCGAGGATGCCGATCAGCTCGGGATGTACGAGGTTGTCCTGGCGGCGTGCCGAAAGCGCGGCATCTACCCCGGCATTCATTGCGCCGAGCCGGCCTATGCCGCCCGCATGATCCGGATGGGCTTCCGGTTGACCACGATCGCCAACGACAGCGGACTGATGGCCAAAGCGGCGCGCGAGGCAGTCGCCGGCGTCTGGCGGGAGGTCGGCGAGTTTCGATAGGGGATTGCTTTCTCGCTTCCTCGTGTTCCGCCGAGGCACGGCCTTGGCGGAACAGTTTTGTCCGGCGTAGTCGAGGACCGTGGTTGTCGATGCACTCCTTTTACGGCTTCTTACGGCTTCTCGGTCGGTTCCGTTGTGGTGGCGGTGCGCCGCATTGCCGGCGGCGCTGACGGAATATTGGTCAGGTCGATTTGCGGCATCGGCAAATCGAGCGCGCAAAGCACCGCATTGGCCAGCTCGTTGTAGTCTTTGAAGCTCCGGCGCAGCCAACTGCGCCAATTGGCCATGCCACCGCTGGCATGCAGCTCGAAGGCCGATTCACGGCCATCGAGCGCCGACGAGATGTGATCCCAGGCTAATTGCAGCAGAGCCGAGCGCTGCAGCGCGGTGTACCCGCCGCCGCCAAATGATTCTTCGAGGCCCGCAACCATTTCGAGCGCCGCGAGATCGCGGTCGGACGGGGCGACGAGGAGCGAGGAGCCGGGCACGATCCGCAGGATCTCGGAGATCCGCTGGCGGGACTTGAAGAGCGCAATGCCGCCCGCCGCGAGATGGGCGTGACTGGGGAAGCAATAGCCTGCCGGCGTGAAATCGGGGTCGCGCTCGGCCGCCGTCAGGCAGCTGCGCACAGACTGCACCGCGACGATCACATCGACCAGGTACTCGATGGTCTGCTCATGCTCCTTGAGACCCATCGCATGGGTCAAGGCCAGTGCCAAGCCCAGCGTGAACTCCGCCCTCGACAGCCAGCCATAGAGGTGATGCCAGCGCAGCCAGCGCGGGATCGCCTCCGGAGACGGATCGACAAAAAACACGCGCTCCCACGGGATGAACACGTCATCGAGCCACATCTGGCCGTCGAGCTCGTCAAAGCGGCTGCTGAGCGGTGAAACGAAAGAGTTGCTGTCGCGCGCCGCGATCTTGCGGCACAGCGTGGTAACGCCGGCCGCATTGACCGGCACGATAAAGCTCGCGCGATGCTCGCCGATCTCAATGCCGCAGAGGGCGCCAATATAGACGTCCTCGGCATAGGCCGGGCTCGTATGCATGCCGACCTTGCCGCGGATGACGATGCCGGCATCGCTCTCGCGCACCATCTTCAACGCGACGCGGTCGCGCGGGTCCGGGCGCATTCGCTGCCCAATGATCGGGGCGCCGCCGCAATAGGTGAGAAACCGGCCGGTTCGCGCGATCAACTCGCGGTACGCCATGGCCTCGGCGACCTGCTGTTGCGAGACGTCGTGGGACTGCATCGCGGTCAGCACGCCGAGCGCGATCAGATTGCCGTAGGCCGGCGTGTGGGTGATGTTGCCGGCGCTCAAAAACATCGTTTTCGCGAACGACCGGCCCATGCCGATCAGATCCGGGATGCCTTTCGGCGCCACATACGCCCACGGCACCCGCTTTCCGTCGCCATCCGCCGGCGCCAGCAGCACCTCCTCCCACGCGGGGTCGAGATGGCGGTCGTACCAGGCGGCGTATTCCTCGACCATCGCCTGTGTAGCGGGGTGCGCCGTGACGTCTCCGGCCCAGCCCTCGCCCATCACCCATACCCTGCGTCCATCGCGCAGGGCCTCGCGGTACTCGGCGCCGGTTCTCATCTTATCTCAATAAACCGCGCCGCCGGCCCCGTATAGACCCCGTTCGCCGCCTCGAGCTCGAATGCCTCACAACGCAGCAGGAACTGGCGGTTCGCTTAATCTCGGGGGGCGGTAAAAAGGATGGGCAATTTGCGCAGTGACTCACGCGCTCGCTTATTGGACGGCGTTGGTCGCGCGCGCCAACCCAGAACGCGGCACCGAGGCGGCGAGGTGCGGAGGCTTGTAGGGGAAGAAATCGACGCCGCGCCGCTCGGGCGGAATATCGCCTGAGCCGGTATCGGTGCGTAGCTCGGCCGGCCGGCCCTTCGTGAAGCCAGACGGCGGCAGGATGCGATAGAAGTCGATCTCGGCCTTGCCGGAGATCAGGTTACCGGCGCCGTGCTCGCCGATCTGCAGCCGGGAGCTGCGCGAGCCGTCGGGGAAGGAGCGGATGCGCGCTGAACTGCTCGACATAGACGGTGACCGGCGTGGCCAGGCGCTGCGCGCGCAGCACGTCGAACCGCGCCGGCGAGCCGTTGGGGTTGGTCAATGGAGACAGCTGGTGCTTCGCCCTCGCCTTGTTGGAGGTGACCAGAGGCGGGGTGTTCTGAATGGTGGCGTTGGGGCCGGCCAAATGGGCGATCCGCGCCTTTCGTGTCATCTGTTCGATCTCCCCGATCAGCTGGCTGGTGTCGGCGCGTGCGGGTGGAGCAAACCGGCGGCGCGAAGATCGGTCCACAGCGCGGCCGGGATCGGATGACGCAGCAGCCTCACATTGGCGTCGAACTCTTCGACGTTGCGCGGGCCCGGAATGACTGCCGCCACGGCCGGATGCGCGAGCGGGAATTGCAGGGCCGCCGCTGCCAGGGGGATTCGATGGCTGTCGCAGACCGCCTCGATGGCATTGACCCGGGCGACGATCTCGGGCGGTGCGGTCCTGTAGTTCCAGGTGTCCCGGCCGGCGAGGATTCCGGAATTCAACGGGCCGCCGACGACAATCGATGTGCCGGCCTTCTCGCATTTTGGCAGCAAATCATCGAGCGGCGCCTGTTCGAGCAGGGTATAGCGGCCGGCGAGCAGAAACGCGTCCCAGTCGCCCCACTCGATGGCTTCGAGTAACACCTCCCGCTCGTTGACGCCGATGCCGATCGCCCCCACCGAGCCGGCGGCTCGCAGTTTTTCGAGCGCGCGATAGCCGCCGTCGCACAAGGTGCGCATCACTCGGGGATGGGCTTCGTCGCCGTGCTGCATCGTCCCGATGTCGTGCACATAGAGGATGTCGATCCTCGCCAGTCCGAGCCGCTGCAGGCTGTCCTCGAAGGAGCGCATGACCCCGTCATAGGTGTAGTCGTAGACCGGGTCAAACGGCAGCGGATGGCGGCGGTCGGTGTCCTCGACAGCGGTCCGGCGAGGACGGAGCAGGCGTCCGACTTTTGTCGACAGCACCCATTCGTCGCGCGGGACCCAACGCATCGCGTCGCCGACGCAACGCTCGGCCTGGCCGACACCGTAATAGGGGGCCGTATCGATGTAGGACACCCCGGCCGCCCAGGCGGCCCCGACAATGGCTTCCGCCTGTTGCCGGGAGACTGCGATGCGACTGGCGCCGAGGGTCGCGCAGCCGAGACCCAGCTCCGTCACTTCAACCGAGGTCCGTCCGATCCTTCGCTTCTCGAAAGCGGGCATCGCACTCTCTCTCCTGCTGTCGCTTCAGATTGCTTCGTCGAGCGCAGCATACACCTTTCGCACCTTGGTCCGGGAGGCGGCGTGCGGCAGCCGCCCATTGGGGATAGTCGTCAGTCAGGCCCCCAGTTCCGCGACGGGGTCACTGCCGAAGAGCCATTCTTCCGCGAGCGTGCCGTCGCCGTTGTCGACGGTCACTTTGGCGGGCGTGTCGGATTCGGCCAGTCGAACGGCCTCGGCGATTGCCTCTTCGCGGTCCGGATATCCACCCCGTGGGTGTTCTTCTCCTTCCTTGGTCACTGTCCAACCCTGCTCGGTCGGATGAACACGATAAACGTGGCGTCCCAACATCATCGCTTCCCTGCGTTGTACCGAATCCACCCGCCAACAGTCCGGCTGGGCGGGGTGTTCCTTAGCCGAGATCCGCAAGTCGCCTCCCCAAAAAAAACCGGCGTCGACGACAGCCGACACCGGTAAGGTTGCGGGTGGCAAACCCGCGACAGGGAGACTTTGCCAAGCCGGACTGCGAAGATTAGGCGAGTGTCCGGCGCCTCGCCTAGCGGGCTAACTCGTTCTCCAGAAAAAGGTTCCCGATGATCAAAGCTAAATCGTTAGTCGCAGAGAGGCCTTCCAGAACTACGCCGAGCGTGCCATATGGGCAGTCTCAGCAGCGCCGGGGTGCGGACGCGGCGTCAACTCCATGTGATTTTGCGAACGCAGAGCAGGCCCGCGCGGAAGCCGAGGCAGCCGGCAGGGCGGCTTCGATTCGCTGACGCCAACGTCGGCCTTCTCGTCGGGCACTGCGCCGGTGAGCCTGCGCAGGGCTTCCCTGCCGCGCGACAATCGCGAGCGGATCGTCCCGATTGGCACATCGAGAACCGCGGCTACCTCCTCGTAGCGCATCCCCTCCAATCCGACGAGCAGGATGACCGAGCGCTGCTCCTCCGGGAGCTGGGCGATCGCTCGCTCCAGGTCACGCAGCTCGAGCCGCTTACCTTGCTGCGGCGCGCGGCTCAGCATCGGCTCGGTTTCATTTAGCGCCACCGTGGCGCCTTCCCTTACGGCACGCCTGATATGATTTACATATTGGTTGTGCAGGATGGTGAATAACCAAGCGCGAAGATCCGATCCCTCCTGCCAAAGATGCAACTTACCAAGAGCGCGGGTCAGGCAGTCCTGGACGAGATCATCGGCGCTGACGACGTCGCGCGTTAGTGCCCGCGCATAACGCCTCAGGCGCGGGATTTCGAATTCGATGTCATGGTGAGTGTCGGCCACAGGTGCTCCTCGCGCTTTCACGATCAGCCGGACAGCCGATCCGAACGCGACCGAGTGTAGGCAGAGGCCGTAATCCGATGATGTCACGGGAACCGGTTTTCTGTAAGATTTTGTAACTATATGTATGCTGCTCAAACGCGTGACCCTGGTTCCCCCGACCGCGCTATTCTCGGCGGGGTGGAATCACGTCGAGAGGTAGTGGAAGCTCGCCGGAATGACTGACAACGGTCACATCCTAATTGTCGACGACCAGCGCGAAATCTGCGACCTCGTCCAAGAGTATCTGTCCGGCGAGGGTTATCGGGTTTCTACCGCTCAGGACGGCGCCGAGATGCGTAGGGTGATGGCGCAGTCCCCGGTCGATCTCGTCATTCTGGATCTCATGCTGCCCGGTGAGGACGGACTGACTTTGGCCCGCTCGCTACGTCAGGAATTGAGTGTCGGGATCATCATTTTGACCGGGCGAGGTGAGATCGTCGACCGCATCATCGGTCTTGAGATGGGCGCGGACGACTACCTGCCAAAGCCGTTCCACCTGCGCGAGCTGCTGGCACGAGTGAAAAGCGTGCTCCGCCGTGCTTCGTCACGCGATAGCGAGAGGCAGACGACCCCGGCGCGCTCAAAGGCGCGATTTGCCGGCTGGAACCTCGATTTATCGAGCCGCGAGCTCTACTCGCCCTCGGGCAAGGAGGTCCGGCTCACCACCGGAGAGTTCGATCTGCTCGCCGCGTTCGTCAACAACGCCAATCAAGTGCTGACCCGGGATCGGCTGTTGGACCTTGCGCGCAATCGCGAGGCCGGACCCTTCGACCGGACGATCGATGTTCAGGTCGGACGGCTGCGGCGCAAGCTGGAGGACGATCCGCAAAGGCCGATGATGATCAAGACGGTGCGTGGCACCGGTTATATCTTTACGCCACCGGTCGAAGTGATCTAGCCGGTCACACGGTGAGATAGCTGCGCACCGCCGCTTCGTCCATTTCTTCGCGCCGGCCGGACAGCACCACCTCGCCGCGCTGCATGACCAAATACGAGTTGGCGAGGTCGCGGGCGAATTCGAAATACTGCTCGACCAGCAGGATCGCTATGTCGCCGCGTTCGGCGAGGGCGCGAATCACCCGCTCGATTTGCTTTATGATCGAGGGTTGGATGCCTTCGGTCGGCTCGTCGAGGATCAACAAGCGCGGCCGGGTGACGAGGGCGCGGGCAATGGCCAGCTGTTGTTGCTGACCGCCCGACAGGTCGCCCCCGCGGCGGTGCAGCATTTCTTTCAGGACCGGGAAAAGGGTGAAGATCTCGTCCGGGAGGTCGCGCTCGCTGCGCGGCAGCGGGGCGAAGCCGGTCGCCAGGTTCTCCACCACGGTAAGCCGCGGGAAGATCTCACGGCCTTGCGGCACCAGCGCCAGGCCCGTGCGCGCCCGTTCATGAGGCGGAAATCCGTTGAGGAGGCGGTCGTCCCAGCAAATCCGGCCGGACCGGATCGGCTGAAGCCCGCAGATCGCACGCAACAGGCTGGTCTTGCCGACGCCGTTGCGGCCGAGGACACAAGTCACTTCGCCCTTTCGCGCCGTCAGGCTGACGCGGCGCAGCGTGTGGCTCGCGCCGTAATAGAGATCGACGGCTTCGACCGACAGCATCGTTCAGCGGCCGAGATAGACTTCGATCACCCGGGGGTCGTCCTGAACGTGGTCGATCGAACCTTCCGCCAGGACAGATCCTTCGTGCAGCACTGTTACCCGCGCCCCCAGGCTGCGGACAAAAGCCATGTCGTGCTCGACGACGACAATCGTGCGGTCCTTGGCGAGGTCGAGGATCAATTCGGCGGTTCCCTCGGTCTCGCGGTCGGTCATTCCGGCGACCGGCTCGTCGAGCAGCAGCAACGTGCGGTCGTGGATCAACAGCATGCCGATTTCCAGCCATTGCTTTTGGCCGTGGCTCAAGGCGCCGGCAGGCTGACCGCTTTGCTCGGTTAGTCCGATCCGGGCCAGGGCAGCGCCGATCCGATCGCGGCGGTCAGGGGACAGGCGCGCAAACAGGGTCCCGCAGGTGGTGCGGCTATCCGCCAGTGAGAGTTCGAGGTTTTCAAAGACGGTCAGGTTTTCGAAAACCGTCGGCCGCTGAAATTTGCGGCCGATGCCGAGGTTCGCAATCTCCGCCTCGTCGAGGCGGGTTAGATCCGCCGTGCCCCGGAAGAAGACCTCGCCGGAATCCGGCCGGGTCTTGCCGGTGACCACATCCATCATCGTCGTCTTGCCCGCGCCGTTCGGGCCGATGATCGTGCGCAACTCGCCCGGCTCGACGATCAGCGAAAGTTCGTTCAGGGCCTTGAAGCCATCGAAGCTGACCGTGACCCCGTCGAGGTAGAGAAGAGCCTCGGTGGTTCTCGCGGTGTTCACGCCTGCTCTCCTGCCGGGACGCGAGCGGGTGCTCGCAGCCGGGTCCAGCGTGCCTGCCGCAGAAGTCCGACGATCCCGCGCGGAAACACCAATGTTGTCACCACGAACAGGGCGCCGAGCACGAACAGCCAGGTTTCGGGGGCAGCGCCGGTCAGCCAAGTCTTCGCAGCGTTGACCAGGAGCGCGCCGACGATTGCTCCCGATAACGTGCCGCGCCCGCCGACCGAGACCCAGATGGCGATCTCGATCGAGTTTCCAGGAGAAAATTCGCTGGGATTGATGATGCCGACCTGCGGGACATAAAGCGCGCCTGCTATGCCTGCAAGAACCGCCGAGATGGTGAAGACGAACAGTTTCGCGTTGGTCACCGAATAGCCGAGAAAACGCACCCGGCTTTCGGCGTCGCGCAGAGCCAACAGGACGCGACCGAGTTTGGACGAGGTTATGTACCGGCAAATCAGATAGCCAAGCCCGAGGGCGGCGACCGAAGCGAGGTAAAGGCCGAGCCGAGTCGCCGGCTGGTGCACATCCCAGCCAAGGATGTCCTTGTAATCGGTCATCCCGTTATTGCCGCCAAATCCCATGTCGTTGCGAAAGAAGGCGAGCATCAGCGCATAGGTCATCGCCTGGGTGATGATCGACAGGTAAACACCGGTGACGCGGGAGCGGAAGGCTAGCCAACCGAAAACCAGAGCAAGCAGGCCGGGGACCAGCATTACCATCGCCGCAGCCCAGGCGAAATGGTCGAACCCCCACCAGAACCACGGCAGCTTCTGCCAATTGAGGAAAACCATGAAGTCTGGCAGTAGCGGATTGCCGTATACCCCCCGCGTGCCGATCTGCCGCATCAGGTACATTCCCATGCAATACCCGCCCAGTGCGAAGAAGGCGCCATGACCAAGGCTGAGGATTCCGGCATATCCCCAGATCAGGTCCAGGCTCACCGCCAGCAGCGCGTAGCAGAGATATTTGCCCAGTAACGGTACGAGGTAATCGGGCAATGCGGCGGCCGAATTCGGCGGCATCCAGAGATTGTTGGCTGGGATCGCCACGGCGAGCACCAGCCCGCAGCCGAGGAAGCACGCCCAAAAGCCCGGGTTCCATGCGCTCGCGTGGGCGCGCAAGGGATGCGGCAACACCAATCAGCCCCCGGCCTCGGCGGTTCGTCCCTTCAAGGCGAAAAGTCCGCGGGGCCGCCGCTGGATGAACAGAATGATCGCCACCAGCACGACGATTTTGCCGAGGATCGCCCCGGCGACCGGTTCGAGAAATTTGTTGACGATGCCGAGCGACAGCGCGCCGACCAGAGTGCCCATCAAGTTGCCGACCCCGCCGAACACGACGACCAGAAAGCTGTCGACGATATAGATCGTACCGAGATTAGGGCTGACATTGCCGATCTGGCTCAGCGCCACTCCGGCCATCCCGGCGATCCCCGAACCGAGCCCGAAAGTCAGCGCATCTATCCGCGGGCTGCGGATTCCCATCACCGAGGCCATGGCGCGGTTCTGGGTGACCGCGCGCATGTGCAACCCGAAGCGCGTTCGATTGAGAACCAGCGCGAGCACCCCCAGGACGACGAGGCAGAAGATGATGATGACGAGGCGGTTCCAGGTGATCGTAAACCCGCCGATCGCGTCAAACCCGCCGGTCATCCAGGCCGGGTTCGAGACTTCCTTGTTTGGCGAGCCGAATACCGAACGCACCGCCTGTTGCAGGATGAGGCTGACGCCCCAGGTGGCGAGCAGAGTTTCTAGGGGTCGGCCATAAAGAAATCGGATGACGCTGCGCTCGAGCGCCACTCCGACCGCCCCGGCGAATAGAAACGCGACCGGCACCGCGAGGATGAGATAACCATCGATCCACCCCGGCGGCAAAAATGTGCGGAATAGTTGCTGACAGACATAGGCGGCATAGGCGCCCAGCATGATCATCTCGCCATGCGCCATATTGATGACGCCCATCACGCCAAACGTGATCGCCAGCCCGATTGCGGCGAGCAGCAGCACGCTCCCGAGGCTGATGCCCTCGAACAGGCTGGTGACGAGACCGACCAGCCGAAGCCGGTTTTCGATCGAAGTCAGCGCGGCATCGGCCGCCTCACGCAGTTCGCGATCGGTGTCCGGAGCGGCGCGGAACTGGTCGAGCAGGTTCTTGATTTGCGGCTCGGTGGTAGTACCGAGCGCGCGCACCGCGCTCAGTTTTTCCGTTTTGGTCCCGGCAAAAAGCCGAGACGCTAAGAGGCTTTGTTCCATCGCTGCCCGGATCGCCGGATCGCGCTCGGCGGCGATAGCCTTTTCAAGCAGCGCCGCCTGATCGGCGGACGGATGCCGCAGCGCGTCCTGCGCCGCCGCGAGCCGGGCGGCGGGATCGGCGCTGAACAAGGTCAGCTCGCCCAGCGCGCCTTCGATCGCCCCGCGCAGCCGATTGTTGACGCGGATTCGCTCGGCCGTATCCGCTACGCCGGAAACACCGGCCCCGGTGATCGGGTCGGTCAGCTTTGTTGCATCGGAGACCAGGACGCCGCCATCCGGCGCCTTGATCAGACGACCGTCTTTCAGCGCCGTCAGGACCGCGACAGCCCGTTCGTCGCCGAGCTTGCCGAGCGCGGCAACCGCCTGCTCCTTCTCGGCAAAACTGCCGCCGGCCAAGGCAGGGAGAAGCGTCGCGAATTCGTCCGCGCGCGCCGGCAATACCGCTGAAAGCAGGATAAAGACTACCGCAGTCGCCCGAGCAGCGCACGCAATCGCCGGGGCCGGGACCCTCACCCGCCAACCCTCCACCCTAACCCTCCCCCGTTTGCGACCGCTTGCGGGGGAGGGAATGGGAGGCGGGTGAGGGTGCCACCGCCGCCCCTGCGTCTCAATCGGTGTATTTGGGCGCGGTGCAATTGCCGCAGACCCAAGGATAGGTCCAGTCGGCGATCTTGCCCTTGTCTTCGGGGAGATAGGGGCTCCACGCGTCCGCCTTAATGGGTTCCTTGGTCTGCCAGACGACGTCGAACTGACCGTTGGCCTGGATTTCGCCGATCATCACCGGCTTGGACAGATGATGGTTAGTATTCATGACCGCGACGAAGCCGCTCGGAGCCTTGACTTTCTGCCCGTACATGGCCTGCCGGACCGCATCGACATCGGTCGTGCCAGCCTGGCGGACCGCCTGCACCCACATTTTGAAGCCGATGTAGTGGGCCTCCATCGGGTCGTTCGTCACCCGCTTCGGGTTTTTGATGAAGTCGTGCCACTGCTTGATGAACGCGTCGTTCGTCGGGTTCTTGACTGATTCGAAGTAATTCCAGGCGGCCAGGTGACCAACCAAGTTTTTCGTGTCGATGCCGGCGAGTTCTTCTTCGCCGACCGAGAACGCGACGACCGGGATGTCCGACGCCTTGATGCCGGCGTTGGCTAGTTCCTTGTAAAAGGGCACGTTAGCGTCGCCGTTGATCGTCGAGACCACCGCCGTCTTCTTGCCGGCCGAGGCGAAGCTCTTGATCGCGGCAACTTCCGTCTGCCAGTCAGACTGCCCGAATGGCGTGTAATTGATCTTGATGTCGTCGGCGGTGACCCCTTTCGACTTGAGAAAAGCTTCGAGGATCTTGTTGGTGGTGCGCGGATAGACGTAATCCGTGCCTTCTAGGACCCAGCGCTTCGCGGCGCCGCCTTCGTTGTCCATCAAATATTCGATCGCAGGAATTGCCTGCTGGTTTGGCGCCGCACCCGTATAGAACACGTTTCTGGAGCTCTCTTCGCCCTCGTACTGGACCGGATAAAAGAGCAGACCATTCAGTTCTTCGAATACCGGGAGCACCGATTTCCGCGATACCGAGGTCCAGCAGCCGAATACGGCAGCGACCTTTTCCTTGGACAACAGGTCGCGCGCCTTCTCGGCGAACAGCGGCCAGTTCGACGCCGGATCGACGACGACTGCTTCGACTTTCTTGCCGAGCAGCCCGCCCTTCTTGTTCACATCGTCCACCATCATCAGGATGGTGTCCTTCAAGGTCGTTTCGCTGATCGCCATCGTTCCCGACAGCGAATGCAGGACGCCGATCTTGATCGTGCCTCCACTCTGGGCGGTTGCTGCCATCGGCGCACCCGCGATCACGGCTGCCGCGACTGCGGCATGCCAAATTCTTTTCAGCACTTGGTGCCTCCCACGTTGACATCTCTCGGCCCCGGGGCCGGCCTCGGTGATCGAGCAAGATCGAGGCCAATCACCGTCAGCGCGCCCATAACCCGAGGTAAGGAAATGGAGCAGGCCATAGTGCCTAAAGATTAAGCAGTGCTGTCGACCGACTGGCGACATGCGCGCCACCGTCGTATGTTTCGGCGACAGATTCGGGGATCGCGATGACCGACCATGATGCCGTGCTTGCGGCCAATCTCGAGTTTTACCGGGCGTTTGCCGCGCGTGATCTCACGGCGATGGACGCGCTCTGGGCAAGACGCGCACCGGTCGCCTGCCTTCACCCGGGATGGACCGCGATCAAAGATCGCGAGGCGATCATCGCGAGCTGGGCCGGGATCCTTGCGAACCCCGACGCGCCGCGCGTCGCCTGTTTTGACGAGCGCGCACTCCTTTATGGCGACGTGGCGCTGGTGCTGTGCGAGGAGGAGCTCGATGGCGGCACGCTTGCCGCGAGCAACTTCTTTGTCCGCGAAGACGGGGTGTGGCGGATCGCCCACCACCAAGCTGGCCAGATCGTCCGGCAGGCCGAAAGGCACCGACCCTCCCGGCTAAACTAACCGGCGTTGGCAGCGTAGCAGGCACGTCCGAAGCCTCGGCGTGTCAGGTCCAGTTTATCTTTTTCATGGATATGTGATCCGGTTCACAGACCGCATCAGGGGAGGCGGCGAAAATGACGCCTGTGCGGAACTGACCGACGGATCCCGGACAATGATCGATAGAGTTCTTTTCGCGCTGGTCCAAGCGTGGATCACAACAATGATCGCCATCACCCTATTTGTCACGGCGATCGCCGTGTCGCGAGTATGGGACAGTAAAATCTATTTGATAGCATTGCGGCAGGCTCTGGCTCGTAACTTGTGATACCTGGAGGAAACATCGGCCACGGCCTGGTCAGCGGCCGCGCGCCCGGTCAAAGGCAGCCCGCACCTCCGAGAGACGGGCGGCCGTTTCAGGATCCAGACGGCCGTCGCAGCGGTTTGGCCGGAAGCGGCGTTGGAAGGCCATCACGGCCGAGCCCAGCGACTGCTTCGCCGCGCAATAGCCGATAGCCGCCAGATCGGCTAGCGATTGCGCACGGTCTGTCTCGCGCGCCGGCTCGGACGCGTTCGCCGGCGGCCAGATCCCAATCCCGCCGCGGGCGAGCCTCGGCCAGTCGAACAGCTCGCCCGGATCGGCTTTCCGGTTGGGCGCGATATCGGAGTGACCAACAACTCGGTGCGCGGGGATCGAATGGCGTGAGATCAACTCGGCGCATAAAGCTTCTACCGACGCCATCTGCGCTTCGGGGAACCGGCGATATCCCCATTCGTGGCCGGGATTGACGATTTCGATCCCGAGGGAAACGGCGTTGAGGTCGCTCTCTCCCGCCCAACAGGAAACCCCCGCGTGAAACGCGCGCCGGCTCTCGGGAACGAGCCGCCAGATCACGCCGTTTTCTTCAACGACGTAATGGGCGCTGACGCGAGCACCGGGATCGCACAGCCGCTCCAACGCCGCCGCTGCAGTAGTCATGCCGGTGTAATGGAGTACCAGCATGTCGATGCGCGCGGGTTCAGGGCGGGGGCCGTAATTCGGCGAGAAGCGGTCGATTGCCTGCAGTTGGATCACGCCGGGCGCGCTTCGTTCTTCGCAATTTGGTCGTAAGCGGCGTTGATCCGCGCGATCCGGGCTGTCGCCAGCGCGACGCATTCGGGTGGCAGCCCTTGCGCGATCACGAGATCCGGATGAGTTTCACGGACCAGACGATGATAGGCCTCGCGGATTGCGCCCAGGGAGGTCCCGGGCGACACGCCGAGAATTGCGTAGGGATCTTCGGCGGCATCCGCTTGCGGGCCGACGTGGAGGGCCCGAATGCGGGCATAATCCGCAAAGTCAAAGCCGAAATGGCGCGCGACTTCGCGCAGGTAGTCGTCCTCGGCCGAGCAGACGAGCCCATCGGCGAGGGCGATGTGAAAAAGACCGCCAAGAAGGTCCTCAAGGACGGCCCGATCATCGACAAACAGCCGGCCGACTTGTCGAGCGTAGCTCTCGAACCCGGCGGTGCTCTTCCGGGCAAGATCAAAGACGAGCCGGACATGCTGCTCTTCGCCCGGCGGCACCTGAAACACCTCGCCGAAGGCGGCGACCTCGTCGCGGGTCACCGCGCCGTCGGCCTGGGCCATCTTGGCGCCGAGCGCAATCACCGCGATCGTGAACGCGATGCGACGGCGCGGGTCGCCATTTGCGTCCTCGCCGTGGCCGTGCGGCGGCAGCCAGCTGGGGATCAGACGCGCTGCGCCTGCCAGTAGATTGCCGAGCGGGCCGCCAAACGACAAGTCTCGGGCGCCCGCAATGATACGGCCAACAAAGCTCATCGAGTTCGAGGCAACAGATACGAACGGGTAAACGAAGGATGAGGTAATTTCGTTCGATTAACGCTTCCACTTTGTTAAGCTATGGTACAAATTCGGCGAAAAAACGCAAGTCATTCTCTCGGGAGGAGAGCCAACATGACATACGCCAGGGCTGTCGCTGCAAGCACGCCGGGGACACTCCGCTGGGTCCAACTGCTGGTCGGTATCGTCTGCATGGTGATGATTGCCAACCTGCAATACGGCTGGACCCTGTTTGTCAGTCCAATGAACAAAGCGCACGGGTGGCCGATCGCCGACATCCAGCTGGCCTTCAGCATTTTCGTCGCCCTCGAGACGTGGCTGACACCGGTCCAGGGTTGGATCGTCGATCGTCTCGGCCCGCAGCGCGGCCCGAAGCTGATGATCGCCGCCGGCGGGATTCTGATCGCCATCGCCTGGATCATCAATGCCTATGCCGACAGTCTGCCGATGCTGTATCTCGGGGCTAGTATATCGGGCGTCGGTGCCGGCGGTATTTACGCGACCTGCGTCGGAAACGCGGTGAAGTGGTTTCCCGATCGCCGCGGTCTCGCGGTGGGCCTGACTGCAGCCGGTTTTGGTGCTGGCGCTGCCCTGACGGTCATTCCGATCCGCGCGATCATCGCCACCCAAGGCTATGCGGCGGCGTTCTTCTGGTTCGGCATTTTGCAGGGCGGACTCGCCTTTCTCTTGGCGTGGCTGATGCGTGCCCCGCTGGCTGGCGAGCTTCCCCAGACCGCGCCGGCGCGGGTGATCCAGACGACGCAAAGCTATCCGCCGCAGCAGATCCTGCGCTCGCCGGTATTCTGGGTGCTCTACGTGATGTTTGTCCTGGTTTCGGCCAGCGGGCTGATGGCGACGGCCCAGATCGCGTTGATCGCGCGGGATTATAATGTTGCGGATACGGTGCTGCTTTGGGGCGGAACCACATTGACTGTCGCGCTGCTCGTCGACAACGTCGCCAACGGGGCGGCTCGGCCGTTATTCGGGTGGATTTCCGATCATATCGGCCGTGAAAACACGATGGCGATCGCGTTCGGCCTGGGCGGGATCAGCTATTGGCTGCTCGGATCGGCGGGAACAGCGCCGTGGGCCTTCGTGATCTTCGCCGGCCTCATCTTTCTGACCTGGGGCGAGATTTTCAGCCTGTTTCCCTCCACCTGCACCGACACCTTTGGCCCGAAATACGCTACCGCGAATCTGAGCCTTCTTTATACGGCCAAAGGTGCTTCGGCCTTTCTGGTGCCGCTCGCGAACCTCATCAAGGCATCGACCGGCAGCTGGCACATGGTATTCGTCGTCACTGCCGCGATGAATTTCCTGGTGGTCGGCCTCGCCCTCTTCGTGCTTCGGCCGTTGCGTTCGCGGCAGCTGACGACGCCGGCGCCCGAATTAGCGGCCGCCCACCGACCTACCTAGGACCGCCCGACACAGATTATGACGCGGTACGATGCAATTGTGATCGGCGGCGGGCTCGTCGGTTCGGCGATTGCCTATGGCCTTGCCCGCGAGGGGCTCCGCCTCGCGCTCGTCGACGAAGGCGATGTCGCGTACCGCGCCTCGCGTGGCAATTTCGGGCTGGTCTGGGTCCAGAGCAAAAGTGACGGCGCACCCCATTACCAGCGCTGGACCCGGCGCTCGGCCGATCAATGGCCGGCGCTCGCCACCGAGCTGCTGGCGCGCACCGGGATCCCGGTCGGGCACGAGCGGCCGGGCGGCGTCCACCTCTGCCTAGATGAGTCCGAGCTCGAGGAGCGCCGGGCACGGATGGAGCGCATGCGGATCCAATCCGGCAATTTCGGCTTCGAGTACCGCATGCTCGACCGCCGCGAACTCGCCGACATGCTGCCGGGTCTCGGGCCGTCGGTGACAGGCGCTTCGTGGACGCCTTATGACGGGCATGCCAACCCGCTCAGGCTGCTGCACGCGCTGCACAAGGCGTTTGTCGAGAAAGGCGGGCGCTACATTCCGAACACCACGGTCGGCAATGCCAAGGCGGCGCCGGGCGATTTCCGCGTCGGTATCGGCGATGGCGAGATCGGCGCACCGAAGGTCGTTCTCGCCGCCGGCCTCGGCAACGCGGTTTTGGCCCCGCTGTTCGGACTGAGCGCGCCGGTCGAGCCGCAAAGAGGCCAGATCCTCGTCACCGAGCGGGCGCAGCGGGTGTTGCCGATGCCGACGACGACGATCCGCCAGACTGTCGAGGGCGGGATCATGCTGGGCGACAGCCAGGAGGATGTCGGGTTCGACACCGGCCAAAAGCCCGCTGTGATGCAGACGATCGCCCGCCGCGCGGTGCTCTCGTTCCCATGGTTGCGCGACCTGCAGATTGTGCGCGCCTGGGCGGCATTGCGCGTCATGCCGCCCGATGGCCTGCCGATCTACGACGAGTCCGACCGCTTTCCCGGAGCCTTCACCGCCAATTGCCACAGCGGCGTGACGCTCGCCGCGGCGCATGCCAATCTGTTTGCGCCGATGGTCGCCGCCGGCACGCTTGATCCTACTCTCGACCTTTTTTCCGCAAAGCGTTTCGATGTTCCGGCGGCGGCGTGACGCCGATCCGGCGACGATCGCCGTCATCGTCGAGGGACGCACAACCCTGGTGCCGCCCGGCGCGTCGGCAGCGGCGGCGGTGCTCGTCGCCGGGTTTCGCAATATCCGCGAGACCCCCGTGAAGGGCCGCGAGCGCGGCCCTTATTGCATGATGGGGATCTGCTTCGACTGCCTGGCCGAAATCGACGGCGTGCCGAACCGGCAGAGCTGCATGGTCGAGGCGCGTCCGGGTATGCGCATCCGACGCCAGATCCGGGCGCGGGAAATTGATCCGGGCCTGCGGTGACCACAGAGCTGGCAATCATCGGCGCGGGTCCGGCCGGCATGGCGGCGGCGACGCTCGCCGCCGAGCTCGGGGTCGAGACCGCGTTATTCGATGAGCAAGCCTCGCCGGGCGGGCAGATCTACCGCGGGATCGAGCGCTCGCGTCCAAACTCGCCACTCGGGACCGATTACCTCGCCGGCCGCGATTTGGCCACGGCGCTGCGCAACAACCGTGTCGAGTACCGAGCGGATACGACACTATGGCATATCGATCCCGACGGCACTCTCTACCTCGAAAGCAACGGGCGCAGCGAGCTGCTGACGGCACACAGAATCCTGCTCGCCACCGGCGCGTTCGAGCGGCCGGTTCCGATCCCGGGATGGACGCTCCCCGGTGTCATGGGTGCCGGCGCGGCGCAGATCCTGCTGAAGTCGGCCGACCTCGTCCCGGAAGGCCGCGCCGTCTTGGCTGGACAGGGTCCGCTTCTTTACCTCATCGCGGCGCAGCTCGCCCGCGCCGGCGCGCCGCCCATCGCGCTGCTCGAAACGACGCCACCGGAGAATTACCTCGTGGCGGCGCGACAGCTCGACAAGGTTTGGCCGGGCCGTCGGACGTTCGCGAAAGGATTGGGTCTGATTTTCGCGGTGAGGCGCGCCGGCATTCCGGTCCGGCGCGGGGTGCGCGGGCTGCGCGCGAATGGGCAGCGCAGCCTAGAGCGCGTCGCCTGGGACGGCGGCGAACTCGCCGCCGATCATCTGTTTCTGCACGAAGGCGTCATCCCGAATGTTCAAGTCAGCCTCGCCGTACAGCTGCGGCACGAATGGGATGAGAGCCAACTGTGCTGGCGGCCGGCGCTCGACCCGTGGGGGCAGACGAACCTGCCGAACATCGCCATCGCCGGTGATGGCGGCGGCATCGCCGGAGCCGAGGCCGCGGTATTGTCGGGGCGCCTGGCCGCGCTCGACGCAGCGGCCCGGCTCGGTCATATCGACGAACCCGAACGTGACGGCCGCGCCGCGCCGTTCCGGGCGGCGCTCGATCGCGAGCGGGCGTTGCGGGCGTTTCTCGACCGCCTCTACCGCCCTGCGCCTTCGGTCCTCGTCCCGACGGAGGACGAAACCGTCGCGTGCCGCTGCGAGGAGGTGTCGGTCGGCCGGATTCGCAGCGCCGCGCGGCTTGGCGCGCAAGGTCCAAACCAGCTCAAGGCGTTCACCCGTTGCGGCATGGGACCCTGCCAAGGCCGGATCTGCGGCCCGATCGTCTCGGCCGTCATCGCCGACGCGCTTGGAAAACCCATCGCGGAAATCGGCACCTACCGCCCGCGCGCCCCGTTCAAGCCGATCACCGTCGGCGCCCTCGCCGATCTCGACACGGGCGAGAGCGAACAAGGGTCCTCCCAGCCCTCAGCCTCCCGGTGATTAACGAGCGCGGGCGTCGCACGATCGTTCAGCCGCGGGCCAGAGCGTAGACCTGCGTGCCGCCCGGCGGCGGCGGATGAGTGGTCCAACTCTCGCCGCCGTCACGGCTGCTGTAGACCTCGCCGCCGTTGGTAGCGCAGGACATATGGGCCGGCCGACGCTCGTCGAAAGCCAGGGCGAACATCGTGTGCGCCGGCTGCAGCCCCACGTCGACGCGGGTCCAGCTGTCGCCCCCGTCGGAGCTCTTCAGCAGCACGCCGACATCGCTCTGGAAGCCGGCACCCGCCGCGACCCAAAGTTTGCGCGGGTTGCCCGGCACCTCGCGGATGTCGCGGCGATAGATCTGCCCCTTCGCGTTGAGCGGCTCGAGCTGCACGGTTCGCCAGTGGTCGCCGCCATCGGCACTGTGGAACATGCCGGCTCGGCCGATCGCGTAGACCGAGTTCGGCCGCCAGCGGCTGGCCAGCACGCCGTGCATGTCGACGGTGTCGTCGTTGACGTATTGACCATGGCTCAGATTTTCCCAGTGCTCGCCGCCGTCGGTCGAGCGCAACGTGCCGCCGACCTCGATGGCTGCATAGAGCAGTTCGGGCTCGGCGGCGCTGGCGTCCATCTGCAGCACCCGCTTTGCGGGGTTCGCGCCCGGAGCGGTGGTAATCTCCGGGAAGCGCACGCTGACCGGCAACCGGGCCCAATGCTCGCCGGCATCGTCGCTGCGGTAGATCTCGCAATTCTCGTATCCGATGAACATCACATCGGGGTCGTGCGGGTGAAACAGCACCGACCAGACCGGCAGGCCGTGATCGGGCAGCTCGACCTTTTCCCAGTGCTCGCCATGGTCGGCGCTGCGGTAGGGGCCGGACTGTGTACCGGCATAGACGATCTCAGGCTTCAGCGGGTGCACGGCCAGCGCGCGCACCGCCGGCGCCTCGGGCAAGCCGTGCTGCAGAAGCTCCCACTCCTCGCTGCCGTCTGCGAGCCGGCAGAGCCCGCTATGCACCGGCCGCCCCGGTCCGGTTTCGCCCGCCAAACCGAGATACAGATAAGACCCGCGATTGTTCAGTCCGTCGGATGCCATCGATCACCCTCCCTTTGCGCAATAAGGATAGGCGTGTCGATGGCCGTGCCGCAAGAGTTCAGGACAGAAACGCCCGCGCCTCCGGATGCGCATTTCCGTCCAAGAGTCGAGTAGACTCAATCGGCGGCGCCGGATCGTTCCTCGGCGATCAACCGCTCTACCATCCGGCGCATTTGCATACGGGTGGCGTCCGAAGCGATGTCGACCAAACCCGCTTCGCCCAATTCGCCGAGGCGAGCCTGCTGCGCCTCGACCATGACCCGGTCCTCGACAAAGGTCGGAGCGATCTCCCGGTATAATTGCTCCGTCGCCTCGGGCTCGTTCTGCCGGTAGCCATTTGCGGCCGACCAGAAATAAAAGCAGCTGGTGTCGGTCTCCGGCGTCAGGCCGTGGAATAGCCGGAACTGAAAGCCGCCGTCGCGCTTGCCCTCATAGGCGCCGGCGCCAGCATCAGCCGCGCCAGTCCATTGCAAGACGCTGCTCGGGGCGACGAACTCGAACTCTTGCCACCGGTCGACGCGGCCCGTGAAGCCAGCCGCCTTGACATAAGTCGGCGGCGGCACCGAATTCCTCAGCCAACGGGTGAATTTGACGCCCGTCGGAGTGCGCACCGTCTTCATTTCGGCCTCGACATGCGCCGCAGGGTTTCCTCCCACCGTTTTGGCGTGCAGATAGCCGAGATGCGTCAGGTCCATCAGATTATCGACCATCAGCATGTAGTTGGCCTTGATCGGATAGACGTCGTGCTTGTTGGGCCACCTGCCCGGATCGTTGTGGTAGGGGTAGTCGGCGATCTTCGCTCGATCGGCCTTAGCCGGATCTCCCATCCATACCCACACCATCTGGTCTTTTTCGATAGTCGGGTAACTGCGCACCCGCGCTTCCTGGGGGATTAATTTCTGACCGGGGATATGCACGCAACACCCGGACCCGTCGATGACGAGGCCGTGATAACCGCACTGGATCCCCTCCTCCACGACAGTGCCCATATGCAGCGGCGCCGCGCGGTGGCAGCAGCGATCCGCTAACGTTGCAACTCGGCCGGCGCTGTCGCGAAACAGCACGATCGGCTCATCGCAGATCCGGCGCGCCAGCGGCTGGCCGCCGCCGATCTCGTCAGCCCAGGCGGCGATATACCAAGCGTTACGCAACAGCATGAAAAGCCTCCTCTCGGGCAGCCAGGTTGGGCCGATCGCGGATGAAATGAGCCGCCACTCTGCGCTCAGTCGCGCATCGAGCGCAACGCGCGCCACACTTTCTCGGAAGTTGCGGGGGCTTCGACGACCGGCAGGCCGGCCCGCGCGAGAGCATCGTTTACGGCGTTCATTACGGCCGGAATTGCGCAGAGCGTGCCGGCTTCGCCGACCCCCTTGACGCCGAGCGGGTTTCGGTCGGTCAGAGTCGGGTTGTTAGCCAGTTCGAAAGGGCGGAAATCGTCGGCGCGCGGCATTGCGTAATCCTGGAACGAGCCGGTCAGCAATTGCCCGCTCGCCGGGTCGTAGACCAAATCCTCCATCAGTGCCTGGCCGGCGCCCTGCACGATCCCGCCATGGATCTGTCCCTCGCACAGTAGCGGGTTGAGCACCCTGCCGACATCGTCGACCGCGACGTAGCGGGTCAATGCGACCTCACCGGTCTCCTCGTCGATCTCGACCTCGCAGCAATGCGCCCCGCTGGGGAAGGTCGCACAGCCGGGCGGGCCGAAATTGGCCCGCTCCGAGAACCCGGCCTCGAGGTCGCTCGGCAAATGTGCAGAGTTCGAAAGCCTGCTTGGCCACCTCGACGATGCCGACCGACCGGTCGGTGCCGGCAATCGTGAATTTGCCATCGGCGAATTCGACGTCGTGCGTCCCGGCTTCCATGATGTGGGCGGCGATCTTGCGCCCCTTGTCGATCAGCCGGTCGGCGGCAACGACGATCGCCGAGCCGGCCAGCTGCGCCGAGCGCGACCCGAAAGTGCCGATCCCCATCGTCACGAGGTCGCTGTCGCCGTAGCGGTAGCGGATCAGGTCGGAATCGATGCCGAGCTTTTCCGAAAGCACCTGCTTGAACGTCGTGCCATGGCCTTGGCCGTGATCCATGCTGCCGGTCATTAAGACGACGCCGCCCGACGGGTCGAAGCGGATTTCGGCATGCTCGTAATCGCGGCCGCCTGACGCGGCGACCGCAGTCGCCACGCCGACACCGAGCAGCTTGCCACGTTTTCTCGCAGCTTCGCGGCGTTCGGGAACACGGCCGGAATCGGCCAAACCGAGACAATCATCCAAATTCTTGCCAAAATCGCCGCTGTCATAGGTTTGCTGCAATACCGTCGTGAACGGCATCGCCTCGGCCGGGATCGTATTGCGGCGGCGCAGCTCGGCGGGCTCGATGCCGAGCTCTCGGGCGGCTTTGTCGATGATCGTCTCGATCACATAGATCGGCTCGGGCCGGCTGCCGCCGCGATAGGGGGCGATGCTCATCGTGTTGGTCAGCACCGCGATGACTTGCGCGTGAACCGCCGGGATGCCGTAGGTATTGACCAGACAGCCGAGCCCGATCGTCAGCGGTATGGTCGGGCGATCGGTCGAAAAATAAGCGCCGATCGCCGCCTTCCACTGCGCCCGCAGCGCCAGAAACCGCCCTTCCCTGTCGAGCGCCAGTGCGGTCTCGACGACGCTGCCGCGCCCCTGCTCGTCGGTCAGTAACCCTTCACTGCGCTCGGCAATCCAGCGGACCGGACGTCCGGTCACTTCGGATGCCCAGAGCGCCAGCCCATATTCCGGGTAGCAGCCGCCCTTCATGCCGAAGCCGCCGCCCATATTGTCGCAGACCACCCGGAATTGGTGCTGCGGCAGCTTGAATATGCGGTCTGCCAATGCCGCCCTAGTGGCGTGCACCGACTGGATGGTGCAACGAATCGTATAGCGGTCCTGACCCGGGTCGTAATAGGCGACGCAGCCGCGCGGTTCCATGCTGTTTGCGGTGACCCGGTTGATCGGGATTGTGTGACGGACTATGCGGTCCGCCTTGGCAAATGCGACATCGACAGAGGCCTTGTCGCCGACCTCGTGGAAGAATGCCTCGTTGCCCGGGTTCTCGTCCCAGACCGCGGGCGCATCCGCGGCAAGCGCAGTTTCGGCGCTGATTGCCGCGGGCAACGGCTCGTAGCCGATGTCGATCAGTTCGGCGACGTCCTTTGCCTGATCCAATGTCTCGGCGACAATAAACGCGACCGGGTCCCCGACATAGCGGACGCGGTCACGCGCCAATAATGGCTGCGGGCAGACAAAGGCCGGGGCGCCGTTGCGCCGCCGGCGGCGGACGCCCGGCATCAGAGTGCCGAGACCGCGGCGGCGCAGATCCTCGCTCGTCAAAACCGCAAGCACGCCGGGCGTGGCCAGTGCACGCCGGGTGTCGATCTTGCTAATGCGGGCATGCGCATGCGGCGAGCGCAGCATGTAGCCGCGCACTTCATTCGGATCCCTGACGTCGTCAACATATCGGCCTCTGCCCCTGAGGAGGCGCAGATCCTCTTCCCTGCGCACCGGCTGGCCGATTGCTTGCACGCTCATAATCTCGCCCCGTCTCTGCTAACGCCGTCCACCACCGCCGCCGGCCCGGGCAATGCCAAAGCTTGGGCCAAAACTGCGGGCGAAACCGTGAGAAAAGCCGCGAGGAAAGCCATAATGGAAGTGATGGAACCTCTGCACGACGACGACCGACGGCGCGAGGCCAAAGTACCATGGCGCGCCGAGCCAATACGGAAAGAAATCGGGATAGGCATAGTCGATCGGGTACTGGTAGTCGTAGGGGTAGGGCGAGGACGCGGGCGGCGGCACCTGGTAGACCTGCGTCGGCAGCCCTGGGGTATTCTGCGTGATCTTCCAGCTCCCGTCGGGTTGCGGACAGGCCTCGATGAAGGCCTGCCGCGGCTCCCCGCCTACCGTGAGCGGCGCCGTGTAGCTGCTGCATGCCGACTGATTGGGTGGGGACCGGCTTGGCACTGGCTGTGCAGGGGTGTTCGACCCGGCGACCGGTTGGCCCGGCGGCTCCAAGACGTAGGTTTGGGCCGGCAATCCGGGTGTGTTCTGCACCACTTGCCAGCTGCCGTCCGGCTGCTCACACGCTTGGCCCCTGGCCTGCTCCGGTCTCCCACCCGCCGTTACCGGCGTGGCGAAGTCGTGGCATACCGGCTCCGCTGGTGGCACGGCCGCAACCTGCGCACCTTCGGGTGGTGGCTGACAAGCCGCGCAAGCCAAGATTATCGCGATCGTCGATATCCACCGCATCGGTTGCCCTCTCCGCGAGCTTCAATTTCAAGTTGTCGGATCGTCGCCGAGCTTGATCAACAGCTTGCCGAAATTGCGGCCGTTCAGCAGGCCAATAAAGGCCTTGGGCGCCCGGTCGAGATCCTCCACGATGTCCTCGCGGTATTTGAGCTCGCCGCTGCGCACCAGCGGGGCCGCCATCGCGCGATACTCGCCGAAACGCAGCCACTGGTCGCTGACGATGAAGCCCTGGATCTTGAGCCGTTTGCGCACCACGGCCATCAAGTTGGGACCGGGGCGCGGCTCGACATCATTGTATTCCGAGACCATGCCGCACATCACTATGCGGCCGAAATCGTTCAACTGCGGGAACACCGCCTGCTGCACCGCACCGCCGACATTCTCCCAATAAACGTCGACGCCTTTCGGACAGGCGCGATCGAGCGCTGCCCGCAGATCCGCCGAGCGATGGTCGATGCAGGCGTCAAAGCCGAGCTCACCCTCGACATAGCGGCATTTGTCGGCCCCGCCGGCAATGCCGACAATTCGCGCGCCGGCGCGCTTGGCGAGCTGGCCGGCGACGGCGCCGACCGCACCCGAGGCGGCCGACATGACCACGGTCTCGCCGCGCTGCGGCCGCCCGATCTCGCTGAGCCCGACGTAGGCCGTGAGGCCCGGCATTCCGAGCACACCAAGCGCTGTCGACAGCGGCGCCTCGTTGGGATCGAGCTTGATGAGGTCCTTTGCCGGCGCCGCACTGTAGAGCTGCCACCCGTAGCCGCCGTAAACATAATCGCCCTCGCGAAAGCCGGGATCGCGCGAGCGCACGACTTGCCCGACCACCCGACCCTCCATCACGGCGCCGATCTCGACCGGCTTCGCATAGGAGCGTGCCCCGCTGATGCGGCCGCGCATATAAGGGTCGAGCGAGAGATAGATGCCGCGCACCAGCACCTCGCCATTGCCCGGGTCGGGGATCGGCCCGTCGGCAATCTCGAAATCAGCCGTTGTCGGCACGCCAGTTGGGCGCCGTTTCAGCAGCACTTGTCGGTTCTGGTTTTCCATGCGCTGGTTTCCTTCCTACAAGCCGATCTAGAATTAACCGATCGCCTCGCCCATTCGAAGCGCCATCGCACGATGCGACTGAAAGGAGGCACGTTATGGAACCCACTCCTTCGCAACCCCGCCCGCGAGCGACTCGAGGCCGGCGAATTGGCGCTCGGCGTCGGCATCCGCCAGAGCCGCACCGTCGATATCGCGTCGATCATGAAAGCGTGCGGCTATGACTGGCTGTTTCTCAATCTCGAGCACAATTCGATGGACCTCGACATGGCAGTGCAAATCTCGGTCGCCGCGCTCGGCGCCGGAATCGCGCCGATCGTGCGGGTTCCGGCCGGACAGTTCTGGCTCGCCACCCGGGTACTCGACGGTGGCGCGCTCGGCATCGTCATGCCGCATGTCGACACTCCCGAGGAAGCGCGCGAGATTGCCGACAGGTTGCGCTATCCGCCTCAAGGCCATCGCTCGACAGCGGGCGGGTTGCCGCATTTCGGCGATGTTCCGATCGCCGCCGGCGCTGCCTGCGCCGCGATAAACGCCGCGACCCTCGTCGTCGTGATGCTCGAAACCCCGCAGGCGATAGCCAACGCGCCGACGATCGCTGCAGTGCCGGGCATCGACTCGCTGCTGATCGGCACAAGCGATCTGTCGATGGAGCTTGGCATTCCCGGCCAGTTTGCCGACGAGCGCATCGTCGATGCCTACCGCACTGTCGTCGAGGCGCGCAACGCCCACGGTAAGTTCGCTGGAATAGGCGGCGTCTACGAAGAGAAGTAGATGCGACGTTATATCGGGATGGGCGTGCGGCTGGTGCTGGGAGGCGGCGATCTCGGTTTTATGACCGCCGCCGCGACCGAGCGGGCAAAGCTGCTGCGCGATCGCCGCTGAGCGGGATCCACGCCGTTGACGCTTGACAAAATTCATGTTTTGTTCTATAAGCGCTTGCAATAGTCAAAACGCGATTATTGCTGAACGAGCCGGTGACAACCGACCACGCCTCACGGCAGTTATTCAATCAAATTGCACTGTGTTCCATTCAATCGATTTCCACGTATATTGCGCCGGCTCGTACCTCGCGCTAATGCGGACCGCCATTTCACCTGATTTCGAGGACGACCGGCAAAGGATGTCGCGGCCAAGGCATTGACAATCGGAAACTGGCTGCCCTACCTCTAAGATATGGAATAATTGAATAAGATGAAATGGAAGAATTTTGATTACTATAAAACTTTCCGAAAGCTATTTACGCATTCAGAATGTAGGTCAATTGTCGATTTACATGTGAACCTTCAACGACATACCAGCAAGACGCCCTATCTCGGTAGTAATCACCGAGATAGTGACCTATATTGGTTGGATACTAAACTTCATGCTATAATAAGCGAAAGATTAACCGATGTAGTGATAAAATATAATGACGATGTGCAGTTCAACCTTGATCTAAACTTGGGAATGGCGCAGTTGACCGCGTACCATCCCGGTCAATTCTATGAATGGCATACGGATTTGGGTGCGGGAGAGACCAGCTTACGAAAGATTTCAGTAGTGGTAGAACTGTTACACTCCGATAATCTAACTGGTGGCGGCTTAGAAATCCTGAACCAAAATGTTCGATTGCAGCCTGGCGATACGGTGGTATTCCCTAGCTTTGCATTGCATAGAGCACTGCCTGTTACCAGTGGGGTAAGGTGGAGCTTGGTACAGTGGGTGCTCGGCCCAGAGCCGTTTCAATGAAGCGATACCGCGAATTTCTTACTATAATGATGTATCCTAGTGCTATTTCACGGCTGTTGAGCGTGATCAGGCGAAAAAAGACCTGCTAGTCGCCTTCATCGCCGGGTTTAAGCACGAGCATGCGGTATTGCAGGTAGAGGGCAGCCAGCGATTAACGATTGCCGTTCTTCTCGGCCTTCGACAAGGCCCGGGCGGATCCTGCACTGCTCTAATGGCCTGTCACAAGCGGGGCTGGCGCGGCAAGCTAAAACCATCACAACCGAGCCCGTCGTGAGCCCTGACGTGGTCAGGGCGCCGCCTCGCCGAGAATTGCCTTGGCAGCGTGGACGTAAGCACTGGCGAGCCGGTCGTCCTGCACCAGTTCTCCGACATGGCAGTTGAAGGCCTCGCAAATCGCCGCGATCTCGACAAAGCGAATGCGGCGGACCCCGGTCTCGATCCGATGATATGTCACTCGCGACATGCCGAGGAGATTGGCCGCGTCGTCCTGTGTGAGGCCCAAAGTGCGCCGGCGGCGCCGCAGAGCGGAGCGGATGCCGGCCTGGGAATTGTCGGGTCCTCGCATCGGCTTCTCCTTCGATCTCGCACTGAACAATCCGGCTCCCATCGCCGCGCCAAGGCGCGCGGCTCTTGATCGATAGCGCAACTTTAACGTCTCATTTAAGAACGGGGTTAAGGACGGGGTGAGATCAACACAATTGCACAATTCATAATCAATGTCAACTTAAGATGAGGTAATCATAATCAATTGACGCCGCCTTGACGACTTATGGCGGAAAGCTGGACGATAACCGCAGTTAACGCCGCTTCGCCTGAACCGGAGATATAGATGGACTTTTCGCTCTCTGACGATGTCGTCGATCTGAAGGAGCGTACTGAGCGGTTTGTACGAGACAGGGTCCTTCCGTTCGAGGCCGACCCGCGGCAGACCGCGCACGGGCCGAGCGAGGATTTGCGGGGCGAACTCGTCGCGCTCGGGCGCGAGGCAGGTCTCCTCAGCCCGCATGTTGGCCGCAATTGGGGTGGGCTCGGACTCGATCACCGCGGCAAGGCGGTCGTATTCGAGGCCGCCGGCTACTCCCCGCTCGGGCCGGTGGCCCTTAACTGCTTCGCACCCGACGAAGGCAATATGCACCTCCTCGAAGAAGTCGCCGAGCAGCGGCAGAAAGAGCAATGGCTGCGGCCGATGGCGGCGGGGCAGATGCGTTCGTGCTTCATGATGACCGAACCGGCTCCCGGCGCCGGAGCGGACCCCTCGATGCTGATGACGACCGGCCGCCGCGACGGTGACGAATTTGTCATCGACGGGCGCAAATGGCTGATCACCGGAGCGGTCGGCGCCGATCTGGGCATCGTCATGGCGCGCAACGAGAGCGACATGGGTGGACCTGCCGGCGCCACGATGTTCCTGACGCCGATGAGCGCGCCGGGGATTTCATATCGAACGAGTGCTGGACACGCTCGACCAATACATGACGGGGGGTCATGCAGTCGTCCGGCTCGACGGATTGCGGGTGCACGAAAGCCAGGTTCTGGGGCGGGTCGGCGAAGGTTTCCGCTATGCGCAAGTGCGGCTCGCGCCGGCGCGCTTGACGCATTGCATGCGCTGGCTTGGCGCCGCGCGCCGCGCGCACGACATCGCCGCCGATTACGCGCGGAAGCGCACCGCCTTTGGCAAGCCAATTGGTGAGCACGAGGGCGTCGGCTTCATGCTCGCCGACAACGAGATGGATATCCACCAGTGCCGCCTCGTGATCTGGCACACTGCCTGGGTCCTCGATCGCGGCGAGCGGGGCCGACACGAGTCCAGCATGGCCAAGGTCATCTGCTCCGAGGCGATCTGGCGGGTCGTCGACCGCAGCATGCAGATCCTCGGCGGTCTCGGCATCACCGACGACACGATCGTCGCGCGCCTATGGCGCGAGGTCCGCCCCTTCCGGATCTATGATGGCCCCTCAGAGGTCCACCGCTGGAGCATCGCCCAGCGGGTACTGCGAAACGCAGGCGTGCGCTGAAGAATAACCCGGGCAGGCGCACTAATCAGAGCGCGTCCCATAATTCGCGGATCTGCCTGCGCTGCCGCGCGTCGGGGAGACTGCCGAAACCAGCGGCGAGGTTGTCCTTCATATGCTCTGGATTGCCGGTTGCCGGGATCACGCAGGTCACTGCAGGTTCGGCCACCACGTATTTGAGGAAGAGCTCCGCCCAGCTTCCACAGTCGAATTCGCACGCCCAGTCGGGTAATGCATGCCCGCGAACGCGGCGGAACAGATCGCCTCACTCCAAGGGCTGGTTGGCAACGACCGCAACGCCGCGCTCGGCGGCCAGCGGCAGCAGCTCGGTCTCTGCAGCCCGAGTAGCCACCGAGTAGCCGAGCTGCACAAAATCGATGCCGGGCTCGGCTCGGAGAATGCGCGCGAGCTCGGGCAAAGCGCCGGTCGTGTAGTGGGTAATTCCGATGTAGCGCACCCTCCCCTCCTCCTTCATCCGGCGTAACGTCGCCAGATGGGTGCGCCAGTCCACGAGATTGTGGATCTGCATCAGGTCGATGATCTCGGTGCGCAACAGCTGAGCCGAGCGCCGCATCTGCTCGATCCCGCGCTCACGGCCTGTCGTCCATACTTTGGTTGCAAGAAAGCTCTGCGGCTGCGCGCCCAATTCGGCCAACAGGTCACCGGTCACTGCCTCGGCCCTGCCGTACATCGGCGCAGTATCGATGATCCGGCCGCCGTCGTCGAGCAGCCGCCGCAGCACCTCGCGCAACGAGCGCCTTCCACTCTCATCGGCGCCGACATCGAAGGCGCGCCAAGTGCCCAGCCCGATGACAGGCATTGTTTCGCCGGTCGACGGTATCGGGCGTGTCAGCATTGCCCCGGCGGACATTTTGGTGTCAGTGCACCCCGAACTCTTGCATCAGCGTGTCGCGCACGGTGTCGAGGTCGAGCCCGTGCTCGGCGATCAGCGGGCTCGTCTCGACGATGATGTCGTCGATCTCCTTGATCATCTTCAGGCGTTTATAGAGATCCACGGCATGAAGGCCGAGCCCTTCGCCTAGGATCTCCATGAAATTGAGGACCTCGAAGCTGCGCCCGTCGCCGGCATCGCAAAGCTCGCGGTGACAGGCATGGTAGATCGTGGCGAGCGTCGTCACGCCGGCATCGGCCACGGCGGCGAGCTCGCGGGCGACGAGCTCCCGCTTGAACGCGGGCAACACCGCCAGGCTGTTGGCTTGAGTTCCGACGCGGGGCACGTCGATCTCGACAAGCTCGACACCTGGTATGATCGACAACAGCTTGCGCACCGCTGTCTGGACCGACGGCAAAACCGGCCGTTCGTGCAGGGCCACACGTTTCTCGACGCGGTGTCTCATCTTCAGTGCGAGGGTCTCCGCGCGGTCGGCGAGAAACACCAGGAACGGGTTCAGGTCGAAGGGCCTCGCCCCGAACCGCGCCTCATAGCTCGGCAACGTCACTTCGCCGATCTGGACCTGGCAGCTCGGACACCAGGACAGCACGGTCGAGGTCCCGGCCGAGGCGAGACCGTCGATCGTCGTGTAGGCCACGCGGGCGGTATTCTCGAAATCGCCCTCACGGAACTGATAGACGCCGCAGCACTGCCCCGGCCCGCCCATGACCTCGTAATCGACGCCGAGGAGGTCGAGCACATCGAGGCACAACAGCGCAATGTGCGGGGTCTTCAGGATGTTGCAGCCGGTATAGAAGACGACCTCGGGCGGGCTTTCGCGCGGCTGCTCCACGGATTGTCCTCTGACCCGGGCCAATGTCTCGGGCGCCAGTTGCAGCCGCGACAGAATCCGCACCCCGCGGCTCATCGTCTGAAAACCCTGCCGCCATCGAGCATTGAGCGGCGTATTGCCGGCCTGCGCCCGGGCAAAGCCGCGGGCCAACTGTACCATAAACCGCGTGTCGATGCCCTCGGGGCAGGCCGGAATGCAATTGCCGCTGCCGCTGCACACCGAAGCCCAACTGACCGCCGCCGCGGAGCCGCCCCCACCAGTGATCAGGTCGATGATGCCGGCCGCGGTTTCTTCCGGGTTCGCCTCAGCGAGACCGGCCGGCGCGACCATCGGGCACGCCCGAAAACATGCGCCGCAATGCGTGCACGCGTCGCCGATTGCCTCGCTACGCGCCCGGAAATCCTCAAGATAGCCGGCAGTCCCGCCGTCCGCCATGCCGTCACTCTGCTGTTTGTCAGACCCAGGCTATCCTATTCGATCGCCTCAGGGGAAGCGGCCGATGCTACCCTCGGCCTACCGACCGTGTCATGCTGTCGGCGTGTATTTGGGATGGGAGGCGGACAATGCGCTTTCTGGTCAAAGTTTCGTTTCCGGTCGAGGCAGGCAACGCAGCTGCAAAAAAAGACGGCTTCAAGGTGATCCAAACCATCCTCGAGCAGCAAAAGCCCGAGGCCGCCTACTTCATTGCCGAAGCCGGCCGGCGCACCGGGATTCTGATACTCAACATGAATGACGCTTCAGAGCTCCCGCGAATTGCCGAGCCGTGGTTTCTGGCATTGAACGCCAGCATCGAAGCGACGCCAGCAATGATACCGGAGGATCTCGAGAGGGCAGCACCGGCAATTGAGGAGGCGGTGAAGACCTTCGGTTAGGCGCGAAGCCGGCACAGGGTTTATAGGCAAACGCAGGGCGGATGGATCCGCTGCCTTAGAAATGTCAGCCGCTTAACGGCGTTGTCGGCCGTACACGCCTGCGGCTGATGCGGTTGGTGAATACGCTCTGAAGGCAACGCCCCGAGGGCCTCGGACCGACCTTTCGGCCGGATTCTCAATGATGGAAGAGGTTGAGCGCCGAGCCTTTGCGGAACCATTCAAGTTGCGAGGCACTGAAGGTATGATTGAGCCATAGCGTCTCGATTGTGCCATCGGCGTGTTTGATGCGGCACTCGACGGGCTGCCCGGGTGCCATTTCCTCCAGCCCGACGAGGCTAATTCGGTCATCGACGCGGATGCGGTCGTAATCCGCCCGGTCCTGGAAGGTCAGCGCCAAGAGGCCCTGTTTTTTCAGATTGGATTCGTGAATGCGCGCAAAGCTGCGCGCAATCACTGCCGCGGCGCCCAGCAGGCGTGGCGACAAGGCGGCGTGCTCGCGGCTGCTGCCCTCGCCGTAATTGTCATCGCCGACCGCGACCCACCGGATGCCGTGGGCCTTGTAGTAGCGGGCGATTTGGCCGATCGCCTGCCCCTTCTCTCCGGTCAGGACGTTTACGCCGGTGCCGGCGTCATCGGTAAAGGCATTAGTCGCGCCCATGAACATGTTGTCGCTGAACTTGTCCAAATGCCCACGGTAACGCAGCCAGGGGCCGGCGGGGGAAATGTGGTCGGTCGTGGTCTTGCCCTTGGTCTTGATGAGGACCGGCATGTCCACGAAGTCCTTGTGGTCCCACGCCGCCCACGGCTCCATCAGCTGCAGCCGCTCGCTTTTCGGATCGACCTCCAATTTGATCGCGCTGCCGTCCTCCGGCGGCGCGATATAGGTGGCAAGCCCGGGGTCGAACCCATGCGCCGGCACTTCGGGCGCGGGCTTCGGCGGGTCGAGCCGGAACAGCTTGCCGTGCGCATCCGCGAGAGTGTCGGTCACCGGGTTGAACGACAGCCGTTTCGCCAAGGCAAAGGCGGTGACGATCTCCGGGCTGCCGATGAAGTTCATCGTCGTCGGCGAACCGTCGTTGCGCCGCGGGAAGTTGCGGTTGTACGAGGTGACGATCGTGTTCGGCACCGCATCGGCCGCGACGGACCTGCGCCACTGGCCGATGCAGGGCCCGCAGGCGTTGGCCAGCACCGTGCCGTCGATGTCCTTCAATGACTGCATTTGGCCGTCGCGCTCGATCGTCGCGCGCACCTGCTCGGAGCCCGGAGTGACGAGGAACGGCACTGCGGCTTTGAGCCCGTGCGCCTTGGCCTGCTCGGCGACATCCGCGGCGCGGCTCATATCCTCGTAGGACGAATTCGTGCAGCTGCCGATCAGCGCGGTCGAGATCTCGTCGATGAACCCGTTCTTCGGATCGGCCACCTCGGACGCGAGCTTCGAGATCGGGCGTGCTCGGTCGGGCGAATGAGGACCGACGACATAGGGCTCGAGTTTCGACAAATCGAGCTCGACCACGCGGTCGTAATATTTCCCGGGATCGGCCTCGACCTCTTTGTCCGGTTCGAGGAGATGCTGGTTCTGCTGCATCAACGGGACGAGACCTTCCTTGCCGGTGGCGCGCAGGTATTTCGCCATGTGCTCGTCGGCCGGGAAGACCGAGGTCGTGGCGCCGAGTTCGGCGCCCATATTGGTGATCGTTGCCTTGCCAGTGGCGCTGATCGTGCGCGCGCCGGGTCCGATATATTCGACGATGGCGTTCGTCGCGCCGGAGACGGTCAGCTCACCAGCGACGTAAAGGATGACGTCCTTGGGCGCGGTCCAGCCGCCCATCCTGCCGGTGAGGTAAACCGCGATGTGCTTCGGGTAGAGCACTTCCCAAGGCAATCCGGCGATGACCTCGACCGCATCGGCGCCGCCCACCCCGACTGAGCAGGCGCCGAGACCGCCGGCGTTGGGCGTGTGCGAGTCGGTGCCGATGATCAGCTCGCCCGGAAAGGCATACTGTTCCAGCACCACCTGGTGGATGATGCCGGCGCCGGGTCCCCAGAAGCCCAAACCATATTTGGCCGCGGCGGAACGCAGAAAATCATAGACTTCCTTGTTCTCGGCGAGCGACTCGCGCAGATCCGCGGCGCCCTCGACCCGCGCCTGGATCAGGTGGTCGCAATGGATCGTCGCGGGCACCGCGACCTTATCGCGCCGGGTCTGCATGAACTGCAACAGCCCCGTTTGCCCTAGCACGTCCTGGAAGACCACCCGGTCCGGACGGACCAGCAAGTAGCTCTTCCCCGGTTCGAGCTCCTGGTGTTCCGGGTCATCGAGGTGTCCCAGCAGGATCTTGTCGGCCAACGTCAACGGCCTGCCCAACCGGCGCCGGACCACCGCGAGGTTCCGCGCCATCGTCGCGTAGACCGCAGCCGCCATTTCCGGCGTCGATTCGATAGCAACCATTGTCGAGCCTTTCTCGCCGTTCGTTCGGGGCAACCGCCGCCGCGCCCGCCTCTATATCACCCGCCTCTATATCAGATGAGCGCGATCGGTCTCGATGCAAATTATCGGGATCTGGCCGAGCCGCTCTTCGCCCGCTTTGGGAGAGAACGAAGGTCCGTCAGATGGCGTCGAGCTGCCAGGCGACGTCGTTGGCGATGCCCCACAGATAGCCGACGTCGGTTTGGCCGACGAGCGCGTAGGCGCGCCCCTGGTGCCGCCAGTAGAGGAGGTTGACGTCCTGACGCCGCGTCAGGGTGGGCGGAGTGTCGGGCTCCTTTGAGGACCCGATGATCAAGGTCAGCGGCCCGATCGCCTTGTTGTCGGTCGTGTACATCAACTGCGCCGCCGGCCGGCCGTCGGCAACGACGAGCCGGGCGCCGCGGAAATTGAGACCCCAGGGTTTGAGGTTGAGGTCCGGCCACCGCACCTCCTGCGGCTGAGGCAAGCTCTGGCTGATCTTTTGCCATGCCTCGCGCGCGTCACCGGTGGCCGGCACATCGACCAGGGCGCCGTCGCCGGCGCTGCGGCCAGCTTGAAATAACCGACGGCGTTGTCGAGCCAAAGATTGTCGGCGGCGGCCATCTCGACCGCCGGCTGCTTGCCCGCCAGGCCCCCCGGCAGCAGCTTGGCGACACTCAGATAAGCAACGGAGCCGCCCAGCAGCAAGCCGAACAGCGAGGCGGCGAGCGGCAACCCGAGCCACCAACTGCGCGCGGCAGGGGCAGCCCCGGCCCCCGGCCCGCGCCTGAAGGGTACGATTTTTGCGCTCCGCTCGGCTGAAACCCTTTCGCCTCGGGCAGCCGCGATCAGTCGGTCCGGCACCGGCTCGTGCATGACCTCGTCGAAGGCCGAGCGCACCAGAGCAGCCGACTGGGCGAGCGCGGCGAGCTTGTCGCGGGCTGCCGGATCGCTGTCGAGCCAAGCCTCGATCTCGCGCCTCTCCGGCACGTCGACCTCGCCGTCGAGATAGGCGATGAGACGGTCGTCACTGCGCTTCTGCATTGTCGGTACTCCTGCGCATCCCGCCGCCCGCTTCGAGTTGCAGCTGCAATGCGATGCGGGCGCGCGCGAGACGGCTCATGATCGTTCCCACCGGCACACCTACGATTTCGGCAGTCTCCTTGTAGCTGAGTCCATCAACCGTCACGAGCAACAGGGCCGTGCGCTGATCGGGCGGCAAGCGGTCGACCGCCCGCCGAACCTCATCGAGAGCGAGCCGAGCTTCGACCCGGCGCACCGCCTCGTCCGAGCCCATCCGTTCTTCGGCAACCTCGCCACCCTCCTTGCGAACGTCCCGCGAGCGGACCTGATCGATCCAGATCGTCTGCACGATGCGAAACATCCAGCTGTCGAACCGCGTGCCCTCCTGAAACTGATGCTGACGTGCGAGGGCGCGCTCGCATGCCGCCTGAACCAGATCGTCGGCCTCGACGGCCGAGCCCGTGAGCCCGCGCGCGAACCGCCGCAGCCTTGGCAGGACGGCGATCAGCTGATCGCCGAAACGGATGCTCACCGGATCTCTGCCTGTAATCAGGTGTACCGGCGCTTCCGCCAAGTTTTGACTGCCCAATCTTTGACTGGCTGACAACGGACCTCCCGACGAGTTATTCCCAGCACGCTCGCCCCCGTTTGATACGCGACTGAATTTGCAGGTGTCCCCGCGCGGGCGGCAATAGTCGGCCGCACCCGTCGCGTACGCGGCTGGCGACAAGTGCAGCCTATCACCAAAGCGGACGAGGGCGGAAGCGCGGGCACGTTGCCCGGGTTCACTCTTCACAAATTGGACACCGCACGGCATTGTGCGGCGGTTCTTTCGGCCCTGCCACTCGGCCCTGCCATTGGGGAACATCCGGTCCATGAAAGTCGCCGTCGTCAAGGAAAGGCGCGCCTTTGAACACCGGGTTGCGGCGTCGCCCGATACCGTCAAGCGCATGATCGGGATGGGCCTCGAAGTTGTCGTCGAAAGCGGCGCCGGCGAAGGCGCCTGGTTCAGCGACGCCGCGTTTGCCGAGGCCGGAGCCTCGATCGCGGCGGATGAGGCGACGGCGCTGGGCGATGCGGATATCGTGCTCAAGGTCCAGCGTCCGCTGATCGGCGGTGAAGGCGGCATCGACGAGCTTGCCTTGTTCAAACGCGGGGCGGTGCTGATCGGCCTGTTGCAGCCGGCCCAGAACCCCGCCGATGCCGAGGCCTATGCCGGCGCCGGGATTGCCGCCTTTGCGATGGAGCTGGTGCCGCGGATCACCCGCGCGCAGGCCATGGACGTGCTGTCCTCGCAGGCCAATCTCGCCGGCTACAAGGCCGTCGTCGATGCCGCTGCCGAGTTCGGCCGCGCCTTTCCGATGATGATGACCGCGGCCGGAACGATCAAGGCGGCGCGCATTCTGGTCATGGGCGCGGGTGTCGCGGGGTTGCAGGCGATCGCCACCGGCCGGCGCCTCGGCGGCATCGTTTCTGCGACCGATGTGCGGGCCGCGGCGAAAGAGCAGGTCGAGAGCCTGGGTGCGACGTTCATCACCGTCGACGAGGCGGCTGCCCGCTCGGCCGAGACCGCCGGAGGCTACGCCCGCGAGATGGGAGAAGACTACCAGCGGCGGCAGCGCGAGCAGGATCACCGAGGCGCTGAAGCGGACCGACATCGTCATTTGCACCGCCCTGATCCCCGGACGCAAGGCGCCGGTTCTGCTGACCAGCGCGATGGTCGCCGAGCTGGCCGCGGGGTCGGTCATTGTCGATCTCGCCGTCGAGGCGGGCGGCAATGTCGAGGGCAGCCGCCCGGAGGAAACCGTCCTCACCCCGAACGGGGTAAAGATCATCGGGCCCGCCAACATGCCCTCCCGCATCGCCGCCGACGCGAGCCAGCTCTATGCCCGCAACCTGCTGTCCTTCCTCGCGCTGCTGGTCAAGGACAAGGAGCTGAAGATCGACACCGCCGACGAGATCATCAAGGCGACCTTGCTGACCGAGAACGGCGCGGTCGTGAACCCGCTGCTCGGGCTCGCCGGCCGCGGCGGAAGCGGCAGCCTCGAACTGACGGAGACGATGCGATGGCAGACCCCGCCTCTCTGGCCGACCGCGCCAGCGAGCTCGCCGACCAGGCCAGCGCGCTCGCGCGCAATCTCGACTCTGCTGACCCACCAGCTGACGACGGTGCAGACCACCCCGGCTGTGGTCGGCGGCCCGTCCTTCGTCTTTGAATTGACGGTCTTCGTGCTCGCGGTCTTTGTCGGCTATTACGTCGTGTGGCGGGTAACCCCGGCATTGCACTCGCCGCTGATGAGCGTGACCAACGCGATATCGAGCGTCATCATCGTCGGCGCCTTGATCGCGGCGGGCCCGCTCGGCGTCAGCTTTGCCAAGATCATGGGCTTCGTCGCGGTGACATTGGCCGCCGTCAACATCTTCGGCGGCTTTATCGTTACCCAGCGCATGCTGCAGATGTTCCAGAAAAAGCGATAGCGGGGCCCCGCGATGAGCGAGAACCTGTCCGCCTTCTTCTACCTGGTCGCCTCGGTCTGTTTCATCCTGGCGTTGCGCGGTCTGTCCTCGCCGGTAACGGCGCGGGTCGGCAACATCTACGGCATCGCCGGCATGCTCATCGCGGTGGTCACGACGTTGCTGACGCCGCATGTCGTCAGCTTCTGGCTGATCATTCTCGGCATCCTGATCGGCGGGACGATCGGCACCTTTATTGCGCTGCGCATCCAGATGACGGCTCTGCCGCAGCTGGTCGCGGCGTTTCACAGCCTGGTCGGCCTCGCCGCGGTGTGCGTCGCCGCCGCCGCCTTCACCTATCCCGAATTGTACGGCATCGGGGTGCGCGGCTCGATCCACGGCAGCAGCCTCGTCGAGATGTCGCTCGGCATGGCGATCGGCGCCATCACCTTCACCGGCTCGGTCGTCGCCTTTGCCAAATTGCAGGGGCTCGTCACCGGCCGGCCATTGGTGTTCCCGGGTCAGCATCTGGTGAACGCGGCGCTCGGCGTCCTGCTGATCCTGCTGATCGCGCTTTTCGTCTCGACCGAGGCGGCGCCCGCCTTCTGGCTGCTCCTGCTGGTGTCGCTGGCGCTCGGTTTTTTGCTGATCGTGCCGATCGGCGGGGCCGACATGCCGGTCGTGATCTCGATGCTGAATTCCTATTCGGGATGGGCGGCGGCCGGCATCGGCTTCACGTTGTCGAACAGCCTGCTTGATCGTCACCGGCGCCCTCGTCGGCTCCTCCGGCGCGATCCTCAGCTACATCATGTGCAAGGGGATGAACCGCTCGATCTTCAATGTGGTCCTCGGCGGGTTCGGCACCGAAGGCGGCACGGTGGCGGCGGGGGCCGGGGTCGGCGACCGCCTGGTCAGATCGGGCAGCGCCGAAGACGCCGCCTTCATCATGAAGAATGCGAGCTCGGTCATCGTCGTGCCGGGCTACGGCATGGCGGTGGCGCAGGCGCAGCATGCGTTGCGCGAGATGGCCGATATTTTGAAGAAGGACGGGGTCAATGTGCGCTACGCGATCCACCCGGTCGCCGGGCGCATGCCGGGCCACATGAACGTGCTGCTCGCCGAGGCCAACGTCCCCTATGACGAGGTCTTCGAATTGGAGGAGATCAACCGCGATTTCGCCTCGACCGACGTCGCCTTCGTCATCGGCGCCAACGACGTGACCAACCCGGCGGCGAAGACCGATCCTTCCTCGCCGATCTACGGCATGCCGATCCTCGATGTCGAGCGCGCCAAGACCGTCCTCTTCGTCAAGCGCTCGATGGCCTCGGGCTACGCCGGCGTCGAGAACGAGCTCTTCTACCGCAACAACACGATGATGCTGTTCGGCGACGCCAAGAAAATGTGCGAGGAAATCGTCAAAGCGCTCGAATAAACCCGGGCGCGGCCGGGGCCAGCGACGGCGGCCAGGAGCTCTTTTGGCTCCCGTATTCCCGATGGAGCTGACCGACGACATCGAGAACGGGGCTCAAACGCGCCGAGTGCCCTCGCCGCGATGCGGTTAGCTCGCTCGACCTCACCTGATCGCGCAGGCAAGCTGCAGCGCCGCTGCGTCCGCGCCATTATGCCACAGGAATTGAAGACCACGACCTGCGCGAGCATCCTAACGAAGAGGCTGCGGGTCGGGGTCGCTAAGCGGTTGATGCGGAAATTAACCCAGCGTTAAAGCGATTCGCGTCCTCGCCAATCTTGTGCATATTATGGCAGTTGCGCCGAACCGCGCGCTGGCGCGCGGCGATGCTTGCGCTAACTGCTTTGGGTGAAGAGCATACGCGATGAGATTGTCTAAGGGACAGGGACTCTACGACCCGCGCAACGAACATGATTCGTGCGGCATCGGTTTCGTCGCCAACATCAAGGGACGAAAATCGCACGACATCATCACGCGCGGCTTGCAGATCCTGGTCAATCTCGACCATCGCGGCGCCGTCGGGGCCGACCCGCTGGTCGGCGACGGATCCGGCTGCCTCATTCAGATGCCGGATGCGCTGTTGCGCGATTGGGCGGTGGGCTACGGGCTGACCCTTCCCGAGCCTGGCCGGTACGCGGTCGCGATGTGCTTTCTGCCCTGGGAGGAGCGGGCGCGCGCCATCGCGATCGAGCATGTCGAAGGTTTCATCAGGGCCGAAGGACAAACCCTCATCGGTTGGCGCGACGTCCCGACCGATACGACCGGGCTCGGCGCGACGGTCATCGAGACGATGCCGTGGATCAGCCAGGCGATCATCGCCTGCAGCGCTGAAATTGCCGATCAGGATGCCTTCGAGCGCAAGATCCTGACGATCCGCAAACAGGCCTTGAACAGCGTCGCGGCATTGGCCGAGTACCACGGGATGCCGGCCTTGCGCGACCTCTACATGCCGTCCTTCTCGACCCGCACCCTCGTCTACAAGGGCTTGCTCTTAGCCCCGCAGGTCGGAAGCTTTTACGAGGACCTGCGCAACCCGCTGACGGTTTCCGCGCTCGCCCTCGTCCATCAGCGGTTTTCGACCAACACCTTCCCGTCCTGGCGGCTTGCCCACCCGTACCGGTTCATCTGCCACAACGGCGAGATCAACACGGTGCGCGGCAACGTCAATTGGATGGCGGCGCGCCGCCAGGCGATGACGTCGGAGCTGCTCGGCCCCGATCTCGCGAAAATGGTGCCATTGATCGGGCCGGGACAGTCGGACACCGCGTGCATCGACAATGCGCTCGAGCTTCTCGTCATCGGCGGCGGCTATTCGCTCGCCCATTCGATGATGATGCTGATCCCGGAAGCCTGGGCCGGCAACCCGCTAATGGACGCGCAGCGGCGGGCGTTCTACGAATACCATGCCGCGCTGATGGAACCGTGGGACGGGCCGGCGGCGATCGCGTTCACCGACGGCCGCCAGATCGGCGCGACGCTCGACCGCAACGGCCTGCGGCCGGCGCGCTACATCGTCACCGACGACGATCACCTGATCATGGCGTCGGAGGCTGGGGTACTGGCAATCCCGGAGGAGAAGATCAGCCGCAAGTGGCGTCTCCAGCCGGGCAAGATGCTGCTGATCGACTTTGAAGAAGGCCGCATCGTCGACGACGACGAGATCAAGCGCAAACTGGCGGCCGAGCATCCTTACGCAGCGTGGCTCGAAGCGACCCAATTCAATTTATCGGACTTGCCCGACCTGGCGGAGGAGCACCGAGAGGAGTTCGCGCGCGCGACCGTGCCGACCCTGCCCAACGACCCGACGACGCATCTCGAGCAACAGCAGGCTTTCGGCTACACGCAGGAGGACATCCAGTTCTTTCTCGAGCCGATGGCGCGCGACGGGGACGATCCGGTCGGTTCAATGGGCACCGACACGCCGATTGCCGCGCTGTCGAACCACCCGAAGCTGCTCTACAACTATTTCAAGCAGAATTTTGCGCAGGTCACCAACCCGCCGATCGACCCGATCCGCGAACAATTGGTCATGTCGCTGGTCTCGATGATCGGGCCGCGGCCGAACCTCTTGGGACACGAGGCCGGCACGCATTACCGGCTGGAAGTCTCGCAGCCGATCCTGACTAATGGCGATCTCAAGAAGATCCACGCGATCGAGAAGCTGGTCAGCGCCTTCCGCACCGATACGCTCGACACCACCTGGGCGGCGGTCGAGGGGGTGGATGGTATGGCGCGGGCGCTCGAGCGGCTGTGCTATGAGGCGACCCTGGCAGTGGAAGCCGGGCACAACATCCTGATCTTGTCCGACCGCGCGACGTCGGCCGAGCGGGTGCCGATCCCGGCACTGCTGGCGACATCGGCGGTGCACCATCACCTGATCCGGCAGGGTCTGCGCACCTTGACCGGCATCGTCGTCGAGACCGGCGAGGCGCGCGAGGTGCATCATTTTTGTGCGCTGGCCGGCTATGGTGCGGAGGCGATCAACCCCTACCTCGCCTTTGCCACGCTCGAGCAGATGCGCGTCGAGACCGATCTGCCGCTCAGCGCCGAACAGGTGCAGAAGAACTACATCAAGGCGGTCGGCAAGGGGATCCTGAAAGTCATCTCCAAGATGGGGATCTCGACCTACCAGTCATATTGTGGGGCGCAGATTTTTGACGCGGTCGGTCTCGCCAGCGATTTCGTCGAGAAATACTTCACCGGCACGGCGACGACCATCGAAGGGGTGGGTCTGCGCGAGATCGCACAAGAAGCTGTCGCGCGGCACAAGAACGCTTATGGCGACAACCCGCTCTATGAGGACATGCTCGATCTGGGCGGCGATTACGCCTTTCGACTGCGCGGCGAGGACCATGCCTGGACGCCGCAATCGGTCGCCAAATTGCAGCATGCGGTGCGCGGCAACTCGTCCACCGATTATCGGGCCTTTGCGGCGACGATCAACGAGCAGAGCGAGCGGCACCTGACGATCCGCGGACTGATGTCGTTCAAGTTGGCCGATGAACCGGTGCCGCTCGACGAAGTCGAGCCGGCGAGCCAGATCGTCAGACGGTTCGCGACCGGCGCAATGAGCTTCGGCTCGATCAGCCGCGAGGCGCATACGACGCTTGCCATTGCGATGAACCGCATCGGCGGCAAATCCAATACCGGCGAGGGCGGCGAGGAGGCGCAACGCTTCAAGCCCTTGCCCAACGGCGACTCGATGCGCTCGGCGATCAAGCAGGTCGCCTCGGGCCGCTTTGGCGTCACGACCGAGTACCTGGTCAATGCCGACGACCTGCAGATCAAGATGGCGCAGGGCGCCAAGCCCGGCGAAGGCGGCCAGTTGCCCGGCCGCAAGGTCGACAAGGTCATCGCCGGGGTGCGCTACTCGACGCCCGGCGTCGGCCTCATTTCACCCCCGCCGCACCACGACATCTACTCGATCGAGGATCTGGCCCAGCTGATCCACGATCTGAAGAACGCCAATCCGCGTGCGCGCATTTCAGTGAAGCTCGTCTCCGAGGTCGGCGTCGGGACCGTCGCGGCCGGTGTCAGCAAAGCCCGCTCCGACCACGTCACGATCGCCGGCTTTGAGGGCGGCACCGGCGCGAGCCCGCTCACCTCGCTGACCCATGCCGGCTCGCCCTGGGAGATTGGGCTCGCCGAGACGCAGCAGACATTGGTGCGCAACGGGTTGCGCGGCCGCATCGCCGTGCAGGTCGACGGCGGGCTCAGGACCGGCCGCGACGTCGTGGTCGGGGCAATGCTCGGCGCCGACGAGTTCGGGTTCGCGACTGCCCCGCTGATCGCCGCCGGCTGCATCATGATGCGCAAGTGCCATCTCAACACCTGCCCGGTCGGCATCGCTACGCAGGACCCGGTATTGCGCAAGCGCTTCACCGGCGAGCCGGAGCACGTCATCAATTATTTCTTCTTTGTCGCCGAAGAGGTGCGCGAGCTGATGGCGAAACTCGGCTTTCGCACCTTCAACGAGATGGTGGGCCGTGTCGACAAGCTCGACATGGTGCGGGCGATTGATCACTGGAAGGCCAAGGGGATCGACCTCTCGCGCCTGCTGTACCAGGAGCCGGCGAAGCCCGGGGTCGCGATCTACAATTGCGAGCGGCAGCAGCACCATCTCGACAAAGCGCTCGACAACGAGCTGATCGCAGAGGCGCAGCCGGCTCTCGAGGAGCGTCAACCCGTGCGCATCGAGCGGCCGATCCGCAATGTCCACCGCACAGTCGGCGCAATGCTGTCGGGCGAGGTCGCGCGCCGCTATGGCCATACCGGTCTGCCGCAGGACACGGTCTGGGCGACATTCCGGGGCAATGCCGGGCAGAGCTTCGGCGCCTTCTTGGCGCACGGCGTGACATTGGAGCTCTTTGGCGACGCCAATGACTATACGGGCAAGGGCCTGTCGGGCGGGCGCCTTATCGTGCGCCAGCCGCCGGAGGCGAGCCGCGAGCCGACGGAAAACATCATCATCGGCAATACGGTGCTGTACGGCGCGATCGCCGGCGAGGCCTATTTCGAGGGTGTTGCCGGCGAACGCTTCGCCGTGCGCAATTCGGGTGTCGCCGCCGTCGTCGAGGGCACGGGCGATCATGGCTGCGAGTACATGACCGGCGGCGTGGTCGTTGTGATCGGCGATACCGGGCGAAATTTCGCCGCCGGCATGTCTGGCGGGGTTGCCTATGTCTGGGACCCGCGGGGCCGCTTCGCGAGCCTGTGCAATCGGAGCGAGGTCGAGCTCGAACCGATCGCCGCGGTCGAGCCCGAAGACGATGCCGACCCGGACGACCGGCCGCGGCAGCGTGCGCCGAGCGTTTACGACAACGGCATGGGCGACCCGCTCCGCTTTGACGCCGCGAGACTGCGCATCCTGCTCGAGCGCCATCACCTGTTCACCGGCAGCGCCCGGGCCCGCGCTCTTCTCGAAGATTGGGGCACTACGCTCGCATCATTCGTCAAGATCACGCCGAAGGACTATCGGCGCGCGCTGCTCGAACTGCAGGCCGAGCGCCAATCCGCTCGCATCGAGGCCGCCGAATGACGGGCTCGTGCAACGGACTGCCCCTCACCCCAACCCTCTCCCCGCAAACGGGGAGAGGGAGTAAGCCCCTCGCCCCGCGCGAGCTGGGAGAGGGAGGGGCCCGCGTCAGCGGGAGGGTGAGGGGCAACCGGCAAAGAACCTCGCGTCATGGGTAAGCCGACCGGGTTTCTTGAGATCGAGCGCCAGGATCGCCCCTACGAGAAGCGGGAGGTCCGCAGCCGCAGCTGGAAGGAATTCGTCAAGCCGCTGCCCGATGCGGAGAACCGCAAGCAGGCGGCGCGCTGCATGGATTGCGGCATCCCGTTCTGCCACGAGGGTTGCCCGGTCAACAACCTGATCCCGGACTGGAACAACCTGGTCTACCACGAGCAGTGGCGCGCAGCGCTCAGGACGCTGCACTCGACGAACAATTTCCCGGAATTCACCGGCCGGATCTGCCCGGCGCCGTGTGAAGCCGCGTGCACGCTCAACATCGACGACAACCCGGTCACGATAAAGACGATCGAATGTGCCATCGTCGACCGCGGCTGGCGGGAGGGGTGGATCGAGCCGGCCGTGCCGGCACGGCGCACCGGCAAACGCGTCGCAGTGGTCGGTTCGGGTCCGGCGGGGCTTGCCTGCGCGCAGCAATTGGCGCGCGCCGGTCACTCGGTGACGGTGTTCGAAAAGGCGGACCGCATCGGCGGTCTGTTGCGTTACGGCATCCCCGATTTCAAGATGGAGAAATGGCTGATCGATCGCCGCGTCGCGCAGATGGAGGCGGAGCGCGTCAGTTTCCGCACCGAGATCGACATTGGCGTCGATATGCCGATGGCAGCGCTGCTCGACGAATTCGATGCCATTGCAATGACCGGCGGCGCCGAGCACCCGCGCGACCTCGAAGTCCCGGGCCGCGGGCTCGATGGTATCCATTTCGCTATGGATTTCTTGCCGCAGCAGAACAAGCGCGGGGCCGGCGACAGCGAGGAGCGCGCCGCGCCGCACGGTACGATCACCGCCGAGGGCAAGCACGTTATCGTGATCGGCGGCGGCGACACCGGGTCCGACTGTATCGGCACCTCGGTGCGGCAGGGGGCGGCTTCGATCACTCAGCTCGAAATTCTGCCAAAGCCGCCGGAGCGCGAAAACAAGGCGCTGACCTGGCCCGACTGGCCGATGAAACTGCGCACTTCATCGTCACAGGAAGAAGGCTGCGAGCGCGACTGGTCGGTGCTTACCAAGCGAGCGATTGGTCAGGACGGGCGCGTGACCGCACTCGAATGCGTCCGCGTCGAGTGGCAAAACAACACCAACGGCCGCTTCGTGATGCAAGAAGACCCGCACAGCACCTTCACCTTAAAGGCCGATCTCGTGCTACTGGCAATGGGGTTCCTCGGCCCCAGTCGGCCCGGGATGATAGAGCAGTCCGGTGTCGAGCTCGACCCGCGGGGCAATGTCCGAGCCAATACCATCGACTACCGCACCTCAATCTCCAAAATATTTGCTGCCGGAGATATGCGGCGCGGCCAGTCGCTCGTAGTTTGGGCGATCCGCGAAGGCCGCCAATGCGCCCGCGCCATCGACGAATTCCTGATGGGATCGAGCCTATTGCCGCGATGACCTCAGCGACGATGATCCAGCCGCCAAACGCGAATCCGCCCCCGAAGTGGGCTGATCGTCGGCTCAGCGTTTGCGCCGCCGGGGTCGTCGCCGGGCGTGCCGAATGTGGAGGACGCGCACCTCCTCCCCGGCCACTTCGTAATAAATTTTGTACGGATAACGCGCGACAATCAGCTCGCGTACTCCGGCCTCATCGGTCGTCGGGGCCATGTACGGGAAGTGGATAAGCCAACCGATCTGCCGCTCGATGGCCGTCAAGCGTTGTGCCGCTGTGTGCTCTTGCTTTTCGAGATATTCATAAATCGCTTCAAGGTCCGCACGCGCTCTGAGCGTATACCGGACCTTCATCCTCTATGGCGCTTAAAGAACTCCGCCATCTCCTCGTCAGGCACAAACTCGCCGCGGCTGGCTTGCGCCTTGCCCTCTCGAACGGCTGTGCGTGTCGCATCCTCGAGGCAGACGGGTTCTGTGCATTTGGATGCCAGCGATAGCAGAATTTCCGCCGCTTCATCCTGAAGGGCCTCGGGCAGCTGCCGGACCCTTTCGATCGCTTCCTCGAGCAGCTTTGTCATCTTGCTATTGTAACACGTCTTACCATACAAGTTCCAGATTGCGGTATTCCTGCGCGAGCCTACGCATAAGAAATTGGGGCGGTGATCGATCACACGAAAGCTTTCCCGATCGGAAGCGAATGCGTCTGCAGTCGGGAGGAAACATGCTTGAAAGCTTAGCGCGCTCAGTTGCGTCGGTAGTCGCGGTTTTGGGGGTTACCGTTGGTACGGTTCTGGCTGAGGCGCCGTCGGGTGCGCCGGTCACGATCGGGTTCAGCATGCCATTGACCGGCGGGCTCGCGGTCAATGGCACCTCGGGGCTGCTGGCGATGCAGATCTGGGCCGAGGACACCAATGAAAAGGGCGGGTTGCTCGGCCGCCCCGTCAAGCTCGTCTATTACGACGATCAGACCAATCCGTCGCTGGTGCCCGGCATCTATACGAAATTGCTCGACGTCGACAAGGTCGACCTCGTCGTCTCGGCCTACGGCACGAATGTCACGGCCCCGGCATTGCCGGTCGTCATCCAGCACAACAAGACGTTCATGGGTCTATTCGCAATGGACGTCAACGAGGAGTTCCACTACCCGAAATACTTCTCGATGCTGCCGGTCGGGCCGGATCCGCGGGCGGCGATTTCCGAGGGCTTTTTCGAGATCGTCAACGCCAATAAGGACAAGCTCGGCCTAAAGACGATTGCGCTGGCGGTCGACGACGGCGAGGCGACGCGCAATACCGCCGACGGCGCGCGGGTCAATATCAAGAAGGCCGGCCTCACCATGGTCTACGACAAGACGTACCCGCCAACCACGACCGACTTCAGTCCGATCATTCGGGCCATCCAGGCGACTAGCCCCGACATCGTTTATTTCGCATCCTATCCGCCCGACAGCGTCGGCTTGATCCGTGCAATGCACGAGATCGGGCTCAATACCAAGATGTGCTGCGGCACCATGACCGGGCCGCAGAGCACTTCACTCAAAACATCACTTGGTCCGATGCTCAATGGCATCATCACCTTCGACTGGTGGCTGCCGGCGCCGAAACTGCGGTTCCCCGGCGTGATGGAGTTTTTGGAACGATATCAGAAGCAGGCGGCCGGCAAGGGTATCGATCCGCTCGGCTATTATCTCGCGCCTTGGGCCTATGCCGATTTGCAGGTATTGGGGGAGGCTGTCGAGCAGACCAAGAGCCTGGACCAGGACAAGATTGCCGATTTCATCCGCTCCCATACTTTCAAGACTGTGGTGGGCGATGTCGCCTTTGGCGAGAAGGGCGAGTGGAAAAAGGCCCGCGTCCTGACCATCCAGTTCCAGGGCATCGCCGGCACCAGTGTCGATGACTTCCGGGACGGCAAGGGCGAAGTCGTGCTGTGGCCGGACGAATACAAAGCGGGCGAGCCGATCCTGCCCTATTCCTCAGTCAAGCATTGAAGCGACTCAATCCGGCACGCCCTCGACGCGGAAGATTTCCTCCAACTGTGGGCTCATTGGCAGGTCGAGGGTCTCGCCGGTCGGCAGGCGCTGCTGAAACCATTTGTTGTAGAGCTGCACCAGCTCGCGGCTCTGCGCGAGGCGGCTGAAGGTTCGGTCGACGATGGCGGCGAAATCGGGATCGTCCTTGCGGTACATCAGCCCGTACGGGTCGTAGGACAGATATTCGCCGATGACATGGTACTGGTCGCCCAGCCTGGCCGTCGCCACTAGGCCGTAGAGCAACACGTCGTCGGTGGCAAAGGCGTTGGCTTTGCCTTCCTTCAGCATGGCAAATGATTCGGCGTGGTCGTTGCCGACCAGAAACCTGATGCCGAGATGCTGCTTGTCCGAGATCGCCCGCACCGCGGCCTCGTTGGTGGTGCCGGCGGTTACGACGACCGTCTTGTCGCGCAGATCGCGGTAGGAGCTTATGCCGGAGGAGCGCGCCACCAAGAGCTTGGTGCCCGCGACAAAGAAGATCGGCGAGAAGGCGACCTCCTTCTTGCGCTCGAAATTGGCTGTCGTCGAGCCGCATTCGAGATCGACCTCACCTAATTTTACGGCGGGGATGCGCGTCTCTGCGGTCACTTTCTTATAGTTGACCGCGATCTCGACCCCTTCGAGCTCTTTCGAGACCTCATCGACGACTGCGTTGCACAGGTCGATCGAATAGCCGATCGGCTCGCCAACCTTGTTGATGTAGGAGAACGGGATCGAACTCTCGCGATGCCCAAGGACCACACTCTTGCTGTCCTTGATTTTCTTTAAGGTCCCGGTCAGCTCTTGGGCGTGCGCGCCAGAAGCCGCAATCAGTACGACAGCGAGCAGGAAGCGCAACATCAAGCCGCTTGCGCCTCCGCCGGCATGCCGAGCGTCGCCGCACTCTCCCCCTCCCAGCGGCCGATGACAGCGGTCGCCAGACTGTTGCCGATCACATTGGTCGCGGTGCGGCCCATGTCGAGGAACTGGTCGATGCCGATGATCAACAGCAGGCCCGCTTCGGGAAGGTTGAAGGTCACCAGAGTGGCGGCGATGACGACGAGCGAGGCGCGCGGCACGCCGGCCATGCCCTTACTGGTCAGCATCAGAACCAGCAGCATCGTGACCTGCTGTGGGATCGACAGCGGGATGTTATAGGCCTGCGAGATGAAAATTACCGCGAAAGTACAGTACATCATCGAGCCGTCTAGGTTGAACGAGTAGCCCATCGGCAACACAAAGCTGATGATCTTTTTGCTGACCGGCAATTTTTCGAGCTGCGCCATCGTCACCGGATAGGCAGCCTCGCTGCTAGCCGTGCTGAAGCCCAACAGGAAAGGCTCGCGGATCAGCGAAATCAGCCGAAACACATTGCGGCCGAGAAACAATAGCCCGGCGCCGACCAGCACGAGCCACAATACGCCGAGGCTCAGATAAAACTCGACCAGGTACTTGCCGTAGGTCACCAATATCCCGACGCCCTGCGTCGTCACCGTCGCCGCCATTGCCGCGAACACCGCGATCGGCGCCAACCCCATGATGTAGCCGGTTATCTTCAGGATGATCTGCGAGGTCTCGTCGATGATCTTGATAACGCCGGCCGCCCGCTCACCCAGGGCCGCGGCAGCGACGCCAAAAAACAGCGAGAAGACGACGATCTGAAGGATTTCGTTGTTCGCCATCGCCTCGACCGCGCTCTTCGGCACGAGGTGCGTCACGAAATCCTTCAACGACAGCGAGGCGGCGTTGAGATTGGTCGAAGCGCTAGCATCCGGAAGCGGCAGGTTGAGGTTGTCGCCCGGCCGCAGGATGTTGACCATGATGAGGCCGAGCAGCAGCGAGACCAGCGAGGCGCTGACGAACCACAGCATCGCCTTGCCGCCGATCCGCCCGACCGCCTTGGTGTCGCCCATATGCGCCACCCCGACCACCAACGTCGTAAAGACGAGCGGCGCGATGATCATCTTGATCAGACGCAGGAAGACGTCGGTGAACAAGGAAATGTAGCCGGCGACCGTCTTCGCTGTCTGCGGATCCGGCCACAACTGGTGGCAGGCATAGCCGACCCCGATGCCGAGCAGCATCCCGATAAAGATGATCATCGTCAGTCGTTGCGAGCGCATACTGGTCCCCGTTTGGCTGCGGCGTTAGGATGCGGCATTTAGAGGTGGAAGAAAACCGTCATTGTTATCAATTGCCAGTTGCCTAATTCCCCTGGTAATCGGATCGTCTGGCCGCAATGCAAGCTTCCTTCGCCCTGCCGCAAACGCAAATGTCGATCGATCGAGACCAGATCGCGGCCGTCGAACGGTTGATCCGACCCTATGTGCGTCATACCCCGATCATCGCGGTCCAAGCGCGCGATTTCGGCCTCGACGGGCCACCACTCCTGATGAAGCTGGAGCTCTTACAGCACACCGGCTCGTTCAAACCGCGCGGCGCCTTCGCCAATCTGCTGACCCGTCCTGCTCCGACAGCCGGCGTAGCAGCCGCATCGGGCGGCAATCACGGCGCCGCCGTCGCGTATGCGGCGATGCGGCTCGGTATTCGCGCGACGATCTTTGTGCCGCACATCACGCCCCTGGCAAAGCTGGAACAGATTCGAGGCTACGGCGCCGAGCTTGTCGTCACCGGTGATCGCTATGCGGACGCGTTGGCAGCGAGCGAAGATTTTGTCACCCGCACCAGCGCGTTCGCCATTCACGCATACGATCAACCCGAGACTATGATCGGCCAAGGCACGGTCGGCCTCGAGATAGAGGGCGATGCACCGAAGATCGACACGCTACTCGTCGCAGTAGGCGGCGGCGGACTGATCGGCGGTATCGCGGCATGGTATGCCGGCCGCATCCGCATTGTTGCAGTCGAGCCGGAACTGTCGCCGACCCTACACGACGCGCTCGCGGCAGGTCGTCCGGTCGATGCGCCCACAGGGGGTATTGCCGCCAACTCGCTGGCGCCACGCCGCGTCGGCGAACTGATGTTCCCGATCGCCCGAAATTTTGTCGAGCGCTCGGTGCTGGTCGCGGACGAGGCGATCCGCAGCGCTCAGCGCGCATTGTGGGCGGTGCTTCGGGTAGTCGCCGAACCCGGCGGCGCGGCGGCGCTGGCGGCGTTGCTTTCAAGCGCCTACCAGCCCGCGCGCGGTGAGCGCGTCGCAGTGCTGTTGTGCGGGGCCAACACCGCGGCGGTCGACTTCAAGCGAGCGGGCGGTTAGCGAAGCGGTTCGATGGCGAGAAACCGCTCGGGACAGCCGGGGCCAGGCAAGGGCGAAACACCTTGCAATTTGGCCAGCCCCGATTTTGCCGCTGCAGGAAGACATCGCTGACCCAGGTCATCAGCGGGATATCGTCGCGGTTTGCGATCAGACCAGCCTGGACGAGCGATACCTGAACAGCATTTTATCATGTTGACAAACAATTTGTTAATATGATAATATAGGGGTATGACGATCTCACCAAGCAGTGCGCTGAAACTATTTCCGGTTGCGTGCCGCCTTCACTGTCCTTGCCGCTTGCGAAAAACACCGGAAATCAGCTCCGGAGCAGCCAGCATTTGGCTGTTATTTCGTTCTCTCAATCGTTCCCAATCCAGGATTTCCGCGGGATACGAAATATCGCTGGCTGATAATTTGCTGCGAACAGCAAAAACAGCCAGCCATCGCCTGCGCGGTCTGTCGCTGTTCGCTGGATCCAAATGCCTGATTAATGGAGGACAGTCTCAATCGTCGTTTATCGGCCAGTTGCGCGCAACATCCGCATGGACCGCGTTCGAAATAAGTGTCCTGCGCTCCCATTTGCGCCCGAATAATGCGAACACGTCTGTCGCTAACACTACCCGAAGCGGTTGGAGCGTGGGAAGCCGGCGGGCACCAGCCGGCCGGCGGCGCCGCGGGAGCCGAGCCAGGGGGCCAGGTTGGTTTCGGTGCGGATGCGGTTTTCGCTTTGCCGCCATGAGAGGCCGCCGGCCAGGCGGAATACCTTGCAATCGGCGAGACCGCCCGATTTGTAGCGCTGCAGGATGACGCCGCGGCCGCGGGTCATCAGCGGGATCTCGTCGAGCTTGACGATCAGCATCTTGCGGTTGTCGCCGACAAAGGCGACCGCGTCGCCGGTCTCCGCCTGCACGCACACCCTAGCGACAGCACCCTCGCCCGGCGTCAACACTTGCTTGCCGGCGCGGGTTTGCGCGACGGCCTCCTCGCCGTCGACGACAAAGCCCCGCCCGTCATTGGCGACAACCAGCAGCTCCATGCCGACCCGGTAAGGGAACATCGCGACGATGTCGTGCTCATTCGGCAGGTCGATCATCAGCCGCAGCGGCTCGCCATGCCCGCGTCCGCCGGGCAGCCGGTCGACCCCGAGCGTATAAAAACGCCCGTTGGTGCCGAAGACGATCAGGCGGTCGGTCGTCTCGGCGGCCACGGCAAAGCGCGGCCCGTCGCCCTCTTTGTATTTTTGCTCGGTGGCCGACGCGTTGTGCCCCTTGACCGCGCGGATCCACCCCTTGGTCGAGCACAGCACCGTCACCGGCTCGCGTTCAACCAGCGCCTCGGCCGGGATCTCGATCGGCGCCGGCGCGGCGGCGATCTCGGTGCGGCGGCGCCCCAGTGGCGTCTCGCCGCCGAATTCGACCGCCGTCGCTTTGACCTCGTTGGCAATCGCGCGCCATTGCCTCTTCTCGCTCGACAGCAGCGCGGTGAGCTTTGCTTCCTCGGCCGAGAGCTGGTCGATCTCCTTGCGGATCTCGATCTCCTCGAGCCGGCGCAACGCCCGCAGCCGCATATTCAGGATCGCCTCGGCCTGCAGCTCGGTCAGCTCCCAGCGGGCCATCATCTCGGCCTTGGGGTCGTCGCCTTCGCGGATGATGCGGATGACCTCGTCGAGATTGACATAGACGATGATCTGCCCGCGCAGGATCTCCATGCGGCGGGCAACCGCCGCGAGGCGGTGGCGGCTCTTGCGCTGCAGCACTACCCGGCGGTGGTCGAGAAAGGCCTGCAACGCCTCCTTCAGGTTCATCACCCGAGGCACGCCGAGCGGGTCGAGCACATTGAGGTTGAGCGGCACCCGGACTTCGAGCTCGGTCAGCCGGAAAAGCTGCTCCATCAGCATCTCGGCCTCGACGTTGCGCGTCTTGGGTTCGAGAACGAGCCGAACGTCCTCCGGTAGATTCATCGCGGATGTCGGCGAGCAGCGGCAGCTTCTTTTCTTCGAGCAGGGCCGCGATCTTCTCGATCAGCCGCGCCTTCTGCACCTGAAACGGCATCTCGGTCACGACGATCTGGTAGAGGCCGTGGCCCAGCGTTTCCGTCGTCCAGCGCGCCCGCAGCCGGAAGCTGCCGCGGCCGGTTTCATAGCCTTGCCGAATGCTGTCCGGCGGCTCCACCAAGATGCCGCCTGTCGGGAAATCGGGTCCGGGAATGCGGGCATGGAGCTCGCCCACCGCGCAGGCGGGCTGCTCGATCAGATGCAAGAGCGCCGCGCAAAGCTCGCCGACATTATGCGGCGGGATGCTGGTCGCCATTCCGACGGCGATGCCCGATGCGCCGTTGGCGAGCAGGTTCGGAAAGCGGGCGGGAAGGATGACGGGCTCGCTGTCCTCGCCATCATAAGTCGGCCGGAAATCGACGGCATCCTCGTCGATCCCATCCAGCATGGCCTGCGCCACCGCCGACAGCCGGCTTTCGGTGTAACGCATTGCGGCCGCATTATCGCCGTCGATATTGCCGAAATTCCCCTGTCCGTCGACCAGCGGATAGCGCTGGGAAAAATCCTGTGCCAGACGCACCAGCGCGTCATAGACCGCCAGCTCGCCGTGGGGATGGAATTTGCCGATGACGTCGCCGACCACCCGCGCGCATTTCTTGTATCCGGATGCGGGGTCCAGGCGAAGCTGGTGCATCGCGTGCACGATGCGGCGGTGCACCGGCTTGAGGCCGTCGCGAACATCCGGCAGGGAGCGCGACATGATCGTCGACAGCGCATAGGACAGATAACGCTCGCCGAGCGCATCGGCGAAGTCGACATTGCGGATCTCGCCGGACAGGGCTGTCAAAGCCATGGTAAATAACCCTCAACATAAGGCCGTCACCCCCGCGCAAGCAGGGTCCAGAGCTTGCCCCTGGCTTGAACAGCAGGTAACCGCTGAATCCTTTGCCCCTGGATTCCCGCTTTCGCGGGAATGACGTGAAAAGCGCTAGACGTCCATGGTACTAGCCGTGGCCGCGCGTCGCATGCGTTCGGCCAGCCGCGACCGCGCCGCCGGCAGGGTCCGGCCTTGTGGTACGAACACGTGATGGACTAGGAAGTGCTCGGTCAACACCATACCGAGCTCGATCTGGCGCCGGTCGGCAGGCTCGTCGCACCACAGAAACCGGGGCAATACCAATAGCTTATCGTGATATGGTAGGCCTGCCGCTCGCGATATTGCGCGCCCTGTGCGGGGCGAAACATAGGCGAGGTCGGTCGTCACGCCGGAGACCGCGCAGCGGTTGAGATCCAGACCGAACCCGAGTGCTGCGAGCAAGTCTCGCTCCCACTCGACATAACTCGCCGGCCAATGGGCTGCCGAATTCGAGCGCCCGCAGCAAGCTGCCAAACGAGGCGAAGACATCCGGATACGGCTCCCGCTCGGGCAAAGCGGCCGCAACCAACGACGCTGCCGCTGTCAGACCGGCCAGCCGGTCGGGATCATCGAGCATCCCCGCAGCATGAGGGCGCACCAGTTCGCCGGCGATGGTGCCGAGGTGCTCACTGAGACGTCCGCGCCACACCGCCGCAACCTCGTTTCCGGGCTGCAGCACCGCCCGAAGCTTGAGCGATTGCCCGCCGCGAACAAGGCCGGCGTGCCTGCCGTGCTGCTCGGTCAATAATTCGACAATGGCGCCGTTTTCGCCGTGGCGGCGGGCCGCCAGGACGAACGCTCTATCATGCCATTCCATCAGGTGTCGTAATCGAGCCCGAGCGCCTCGAACCGCTCCCGATCCTCGACCCAGTTCTCGCGCACCTTGACGAACAGGAATAGGTGGACGCGCCGGTCGAGCAAGTGTTCGAGCTCGGCGCGGGCCCGTGCACCGATGCTCTTGATCCTTTTCCCGCCTTCGCCGAGCACGATTGCGCGCTGACCCGGCCGTTGCACGTAGATGACCTGCTGGATCCGGACGCTGCCGTCGGACCGGTCTTCCCACTGCTCGGTCTCGACCGTCGAGGCATAGGGGATCTCGTCATGTAACTGCAGGAAGACCTGTTCCCGCGTTACCTCCGCCGCGATCAAACGCTCAGGGGCATCCGAGAGCTGATCCTCTGGAAAGAGCCAGGGTCCCGTCGGCAAGCTGGTGGCGAGATGCCGTTTCACGTCCTTCACGCCGTCTCCCTGGAGACCGGAAATCATGAATATGGGATCGAAACGGCCTTGTCGTGAGAGCGTATCCGCCAAGCCGAGCAGCCGGTCGCGACGGACCAGATCGATCTTGTTCAAGGCAAGGATCGAGCGGCGGCCATGCTCCCTCAGGGCCCCGAGGATACGGCGGGTGTCCTCGTCGATGCCGCGAGAGGCGTCGACCAGCAACAAAGTTTCGTCGGCATCCGCGGCGCCCGACCATGCCGCCGCCACCATCGCCCGGTCGAGCCGGCGCCGCGGGGCAAAGATGCCGGGCGTATCGACATAGATGATCTGCGTCGCGCCCTCGATGGCGATGCCGAGCAGCCGGTTGCGCGTCGTCTGCGCCTTTGGTGTGACGATCGCCAGCTTATGGCCGACGAGCCGGTTGAGCAGGGTCGACTTGCCTGAATTCGGCGCTCCGATCAGCGCAACATAGCCGCAGCGCGTCGGCGCCGGCTCGCCGTTAGCCACCAGCGTCAGGCGGCGTGCTGTTTGGCCCAGTCGACGATCTCGGCATGGGTCCCGAACCAGACGCCGGGGCGCGATTTGGCGTGGCGGATCATCTCGTCGATGATCCAGACGCGTGAACGATAGCCGATGATGTGGGGATGCATCGTGAGCTGAAAGACGCCGCCCTCGTCATAGGCCGAGTTGAACTCGCGCCGGAAAATATCGAACACGTCGTTCGGCGGCGTATAGGGGCGGAGCGACTGAAATCGGTTCATCATGAAATAAACCGCGTCGTCGCGGACCCATTCGACCGGAAATTCGACCACCCCGGTCGGCTCGCCGTCGAGCAACAGCTCGTAGCAATCTTCGTCGCTCATCAGCGACGAATTGTAGAGCAGCCCCATCTCCTTCTCGAGCTCGAGTGTGTTCCTGCTGAAATCCCAGGACGGCGTGCGCATGCCGACCGGCCGGATGCCGGTGATCCGCTCGAGGGTATCGGCCGACCGGTTCATCAGATCGCGTTCGGCCTCCCGCGGCAGGACGGAGTTCAGTTCGTGGATCCACCCGTGGATGCCGATTTCGTGCCCTTCGGCTACGACCCGGCGCTGTTCGTCGGGGTGCAGCAACGCGGTGACGGCGGGGACATAGAAGCTCGCCTTGACACCGTGTTTTTCCAGGACCTTCAAAATCCGCGGCACGCCTACCCGATTGCCGTACTGGCCCCACGCCAAGCGCCCGATCGACTTGCCGCCGTCGCGCAGATCGCTCGTCTCGTGGTCGCTGTCAAAGGACAGCGCGACGGCGCACCGCGTGCCCCCCGGCCATTCGGCCGGCCGCAGCTTACGTCCGGCGCGGACGCGGTTGACGAGCTTGCGCCAGTGTTCCTCGGGCCATTGCCAAGGTTCCAGGTCGCGTTGTTCGAAGTCCCGCTCGGGAGCGTTCATCGCTTTTCCTCCACGTCGGTTTTTTCGCCGGCGGAGAGGGTGTGGGGATTGATCGGAGCGGTGAGATTCGAACTCACGACCCTCAGCACCCCATGCTGATGCGCTACCAGGCTGCGCTACGCTCCGACCGGGCGGCTCTGCCGACGAGACCGATCATAGTGTTCCGCCCGAAGCAGCGCAACGGGCCCCATGTTCTCAGGCTGCCCCCCTCGTCCGCTTGCTGATGACGGGATCTGCCAGACCGTGGTTGATCTGATCCTTGAGCGCGTGCGAGGCGCGGAAGACGAGAACGCGGCGCGGACTGATCGGCACTTCCTGGCCGGTTTTGGGATTGCGGCCGACGCGCTGTCCCTTCTGCCGGACTGCAAAGCTCCCGAACGAGGAGATCTTGACCATCTCTCCGCGCTCGAGGGCACCGGAAATCTCGGCAATCACCGATTCGACGAGTTCGGCCAACTTGTTGCGCGATAAGCCGACCTCTTGATAAACCGCTTCACTGAGCCTGGCGCGAGTAATGGTCTCTCCGGCCATGCAGTCCTCCCATTCTTTTGTGGAAGGTTAAACCCGCGCAAAAATAACGTCAAATTCCAAAGCTTTGACTTGCCCCGATCGTTACCAACGCACCAGGCTGGCTCCCCAGCTGAGCCCGCCGCCGAGCGCCTCCATCAAGACGAGATGCCCGGGTTTGATCCGCCCATCATCGACCGCGGCCTCGAGGGCGAGCGGAATGGAGGCAGCAGAAGTGTTGGCGTGCTGCTCAATTGTCATGACAACCTTGTCCGGCGACAATCCGAGTTTTCGTCCCATGGCATCGATGATGCGACTGTTGGCCTGATGCGGAACCAGCCAGTCTATATCCGCTGCCGTGAGATTGTTCGCCCGCAACGCCTCGTCGATGACTTGGCTTAAGCGTTGAACAGCCTGACGGAAGACCTCGCGGCCTTGCATCCGCAGGAAACCGGTGGTCCGTGTCGACGAGGGGCCGCCGTCGACATAGAGAATATCGTACTGCCGCCCGTCCGAGTGCAGATGGTTCGAGAGGATGAACCGCCCGCTGGGCGATGAGTCGGACACCGACTTCAGCACCAAGGCACCGGCCCCGTCGCCAAACAATACGCAGGTGCCGCGATCCTCCCAATCGAGAATGCGTGAGAACGTTTCCGCCCCGATCACGAGGGCGGTCCGGGCCTGGCCGAGCCGCAGCGCATTGTCGGCGACCGACAGCGCAAAAATGAAACCCGCGCACACCGCCTGAACGTCGAAGGCGGCGCCGCGCAGCATCCCGAGCTGGGCTTGGACCTTGGCCGCAGTTGCCGGGAAAGTGTTATCAGGCGTCGCGGTCGCCAGCACGACCAGATCGAGATCGTTGCCGTTCATCCCCGCGCTCGCCAGCGCCCGCTGTGCCGCGCGAAAGGCCAGATCGGAAGTCAGCTCGCCGGGGGCGGCGACCCGGCGTTCGCCGATCCCGGTGCGCTGGCGAATCCATTCGTCCGACGTGTCGAGACGATCGGCCAGCTCGCGATTGGTTATGATGCGCTCGGGGAGATAGGCGCCGCAGCCGGCCACTTGGGATCGCATTATCATTCAAGAGGCGCTTACAGCGCGGGTTCCGGGGTGGAGGGCGCCTCAGTGAGGCGGGCCAGCTCGACCCGGATCTTGTCGAGAACGCCGTTCACCTTCATGTCGACGGCGACGCCGATGGCATTGGCGAAACCGAACGCGTCGGTCGAGCCGTGGCTCTTGACCGCAATCCCGCCCAAGCCGAGAAATATCGCGCCGTTATACCGGCGCGGGTCACTGCGCATCCGAAGCTTCCGCAGCGCGCGGCGGGCAAACAGGTAGCCGATCCGCGCCGACAGCGAATGGCGGAAGGCGGCTTCGAGAAATTCGCCGAACAGCTTGGCGGTCCCTTCAGCCGTCTTTACGGCGATGTTGCCGGTGAACCCGTCGGTCACGATGACATCGACGGTACCCGCGGCAATGTCGTTTCCTTCGATAAAGCCGTAAAAATGGATGGGCGTGAGGGTGTCCCGCAAGCGCGCGCTAGCGCCGCGGACGGCGTCGTTCCCCTTCATATCTTCCGAACCGACGTTGAGCAGTCCGACAGTCGGCTCTATCAAACCAAGAACCGTTCGAGCAAAAACATCGCCCATCAGAGCGAATTGGACAAGGTTCTCCTCGTCGCATTCGACATTGGCGCCGAGGTCCAGCATCACGCTTTCACCACGACGGGTGGGAAAGAACGATGCAATCGCCGGCCGATCGATGCCCGGCAGCATCTTCAGGACGAATTTGGCGATCGCCATCAGGGCACCGGTGTTGCCGGCGGAAACCACTCCATCAGCCCGTCCGTCGGCAACCGCCTCGATCGCCAACCGCATGCTCGACGGCCGCCCCGTCCGCAATGCCAGTGACGGTCTCGCATCATCGGCCACGACCTCGTCGGTGTGGTGCAACGTCACCGCGCTGGCGAGCCGGGGAAGTTTCGCGAGAAGCGGGCGAACCTTTTCTTCCGGTCCGAACAGCAAGAAATGAATATCGGGATGCCGCTGCAGCGCGATCTCGGCCCCCTTGACGACCATGCCTGGAGCGCGGTCGCCGCCCATTGCATCGAGGGCGATCGTGACGCCGTCGCTCACCTTGGTGCCTCTGACCTCGGTCTTATTGTCAGCCGGCCTCCGACGCAGCCTTGGTGACCTCCCGCCCGTCATAGTAGCCGCAGGATGCGCACAGGTGATGCGGACGCTTCAGCTCGCCGCAGTTCGGGCACTCGGCATAGGCGGCCGGCTTCAGCGCGTGATGCGATCGCCGCATATTGCGCCGCGATGGCGAAGTTTTCTTTTTGGGAACGGCCATTGGAAAGCTCGGTAATTGGGGGGTCGGGCTGCGCCGAAGCTGCGTAATTAGCCAAAAACAGAGGCGGCGGCAACTATGATGCAGGCACCCGATAGGATCTCAGCATTCCACATCCTTCCGCGCCCGGGCCAGCATTGCGAAAGGCCCCTCCAGAGGTTCCGCCATTGCCGCCTGATCGATCCTTGCCTCGGGGTCGCGCGGAAAGATCGGGAGCGCCAGGGAGAGTTCCTGCGCGACCGCCTCCCCGATATCGATCGAATTGCCATCGAGAGGCTCGAATGCCGGCTCGTCGCTGGTCAGCGCGATTTCCTGTTCCTCTTCCGGAGCCGGGCCGTAAACCAGCGAGAAGCGGTTGGAAACCGCCCCGCGGACCGGTTCGAGGGAAACCGCGCAGCACTGCTCGAACTCCGCCGCAAATTCGGCTTCCAGAAGGATCACCTCGGGGCTCTGGCGCCGCAGTTCCACTTCGGCCACGAGGCGGTCGAGGGTTATCAGGTCGAACCGCCGCGAAAGCCTTTCCCGTTCCTCCGCGGTCGCTTCGATTCGCTGCCGGAAGGGTCGTGTGCTCAGTTGGGCGAGAGGCACTAGCCGGGAGAATTCCGGGGTTAGAGAGCTCATCGTGCCTCGCCACTTAGGCAGGAGAGGCTTGTTCGTGACGACCCCGGCGGAACCTCGAACGATATGTCACCGGCGAGAAGGTTGGCCGCGGACTGGCCGCGCAGTGCTCGAACCGCGCAGCGAACGTAAGCCGCCAAGTCACCCGCAGCACCTTCCGGCTCAGAAACGGTGCCGAAGACATTCCGAGCGAGGGCTGCAGCGAGCGCCGAATCATTGCTACCGAGCCCGGCTTCATAAGAGAGGATGCGGCCGTAGAAGGCTCGAGCCATGCGCTTCACATGCTTGCCGACGCTGAGATCACCGACCCCCATCTCGCGCAGCGAGCGGTCGAAATCAGCGAACATTCGGTCGAAAAAGCTTTGGCAAAGCGGGCTCGCTTGCGGCCGATCTGCCTTGAGGCGATGCAGATAAAGAAACGCGTGGAGGCAGATCAATTCAAAGCGGCCGTCGAGCGTGTCCGGTACGCCATAGTCAGAGAAGAAGACCGGCTGGCGGGCCTGCTCGACGACCCGCCGGTACGCGATCTCTGCAGCCTCGCGAGCCGAATTGTGTCCGGAGAAAGAAAACACCGCAGCCGCTCGTGAACGCCGCGGACGTTGACAACCAACGACTCGCGGTTAAACCTGCTCGCTGGAAAAATGGGCGTGTCCCTGGTCGGTTTCAACAGAATGCCGGTTGTGTGATCCTATGTTCGCTCCCCAAATCATGTCGATACGACGATCGTTTGTTTTTCTCGCCACCATCTCTGGTGCCGCCGCATTTGGGAGCTGCGCGCCAGCCGTGGACCAGCGCGGCAATCTGCCCAATCCGGATAAACTTGCCGAGATTCATGCCGGCAGCACGACCAAGGACGAGGTTGCCAAGATTCTCGGCACGCCGTCGAGCGTCAGCGTCTTCAACAACGACAAGTCCTGGTATTACATCAGCCGGCGAACCTCGCAGACCGCTTTTTTTGAGCCGGATGTGCTCGACCAGCAGGTTTATGTCGTCAACTTCGACGACCAAGGGGTGGTCAAGGCGGTCGACCATAAGGCTTTGGAAGACGGCAAGGAGATCACGCCGGTTGCCCGGGCAACCCCGGCGCCCGGCCGCGAGTTGTCGTTTCTCGAGCAGCTGATCGGCAATCTCGGGAAGTTTAACGGCAGCAGCGGGGGCGGTGGGAGTGGCGGCGGGGGTGGTACCCAGGGTCCCAAACCGAACGATAACGGGACGCATTAATGACTGCCGTCCGGGTCAACCCGCCCATTTCGCCAAGATCGCGAGCAGCAATAGCGCGACGATATTGGTGATCTTTATCATCGGGTTGACCGCGGGGCCGGCGGTGTCCTTGTAGGGGTCGCCGACCGTATCTCCGGTCACCGCGGCCTTGTGCGGCTCGGATCCCTTGCCGCCGTGATGGCCTTCCTCGATGTATTTTTTGGCGTTGTCCCAGGCCCCGCCGCCCGAGGTCATCGAGATCGCGACGAAAATTCCGGTTACGATGGTTCCGAGCAACATCGCCCCGAGCGCGCTGAAGGCCGCTGCACGCCCTGCGATGATCGTGATCACGATCCAAAGCGCAATCGGCGCCACCACCGGAAGCAGAGACGGCACGATCATCTCGCGTATCGCCGCGCGCGTCAGCATGTCGACGGCGAGCCCGTAATCCGGTTTGGCGCTGCCCTGCATGATGCCAGGAATCTCGCGGAATTGGCGCCGCACCTCGATGACGACCGCCGCCGCCGCCCTGCCGACCGCCGTCATGCCCATAGAGGCGAACAGGTAAGGCAACAATCCGCCGATGAACAACCCGATAACGACATAGGGATCCTGAAGGTTGAAGTGCACGTCGAGATTGGGAAAATAGTGTCTCAGATCTTCGGTATAGGCCGCGAACAGCACGAGCGAGGCGAGCCCGGCCGAGCCGATCGCGTAGCCTTTGGTGACCGCCTTGGTCGTGTTGCCGACGGCGTCGAGCGCGTCGGTCGTCCGGCGCACGTCGCGCGGCAGGTCGGCCATTTCGGCGATGCCACCGGCATTGTCGGTAACCGGTCCATAGGCGTCGAGCGCCACGATCATGCCGGCGAGCGCCAGCATCGTCGTCGCGGCGATCGCGATGCCGAACAGCCCGGCAATCAGGTACGACACAATGATCCCGACACAGATCACGATGACCGGCAGCGCCGTCGCCTCCATCGAGACGGCGAGGCCCTGAATGACATTTGTGCCGTGGCCGGTGGTCGAACTCCGCGCAATGCTGCGCACCGGCCGGTAATCGGTCCCCGTGTAGTACTCGGTAATCCACACGATGAAGCCGGTGACACCCAGACCGACGATCGCGCAAAGCCACAACCCCAGCCCGGTTACCGAGATGCCGGTAGTCATCGGCAATGCATCCGAAAACCCGAGGAGCAGGTATATCAGAAGCCCGATCGCCCCAATCGAAAGGATCCCGGTGGCGAGCAACCCCTTGTAGAGCGCCCTCATAATGCCGTTGTCGGCACCGAGCCGGACGAAGAACGTGCCAACCACCGAAGTCGCGATGCACACCGCGCCGATGACCAGCGGCAGCATCAGCATCTTGTCACGCAACGGCGGCGCAAAAAATATCGCGGCGAGCAGCATCGTTGCGACGATCGTCACGGCGTAGGTTTCGAACAGGTCCGCGGCCATGCCGGCGCAATCGCCGACATTATCGCCGACATTGTCAGCGATGACGGCCGGGTTGCGCGGATCGTCCTCCGGGATTCCCGCCTCCACTTTGCCGACTAAGTCGGCGCCGACATCGGCCCCCTTAGTGAAAATGCCGCCGCCGAGACGCGCGAAAATCGAGATCAGTGATGCGCCAAAGCTCAGCCCCACCATCGCTTCGAGCACCGGGCGCAGATCGTCGCCGGGCAAGGTGGCCCGCAGGATAAAATAGTAGATCCCGACACCGAGCAGACCGAGCCCGACCACGAGCATGCCGGTGACCGCGCCAGCCTTGAAGGCGATCGCTAGACCGGCCTTGAGACCGCTGCGCGAGGCCTGCGCGGTTCTCACATTGGCGCGCACCGATACGTTCATGCCGACATAGCCGGCAGCTGCCGACAACACCGCGCCAATCAAGTAGCCGACCGCGACGCGCAGCCCGAGGGTGATCCCGAGTATTATAAGAACGACCACTCCGACGATCGCTATCGTGCGATATTGGCGATTGAGATAGGCCTGCGCGCCAACCTGTACAGCACCCGAGATTTCCTGCATTCGGGCAGTCCCGGCATTGGCGCTCAATACTTGACGGCTGGTGAACCAGCCATAGGCCAAAGCCAGCAGCCCGCACGCGATGACCAGAAAGTATGCGGAAGTCATCCTAAAAGTCCCCAGAAATAAAAACACCTGCGCTCACCATGCCGGAGCCGCAGAAGCAGGTCCAGTACCGGAACATGCCAGAATAGTGGCGGGCAGGGCAACCATACTGTGATCTGCTTGTCACTCGAACTGACCGAGCGCTCCGGCTCACAATCGATCAGAAGTGGCGGTAGCCGGTAGCCTCCAGTCGGATCTGATGCCCGTCAGCATTTAGTAGCCCCACGCCTGTTCCGACATCGATCCTGCCGATCCTGGAGACCGGGACGCCGAGCCGAAGCGACAAAGTTGCGATTGTTTCGGCCGCGTCGGCGGGCGCTGCAAACAACAGTTCGTAATCGTCCCCCGCAGCGGCGAGCCGCGCGCGGATACCCGGATTGTCGTCCACGATCGCTCGCGCCGCGGGCGACAGGGGTAACAGATCCAGTTCGACGATGGCCGCCACTCGAGAAGTCTCGCAAATGTGAGCGAGATCTGCGAGAAGGCCGTCTGAGACGTCGATCATGGCCCGCGCCATGCCGCTCAATCGGGGACCGAGTTCCGTGCGCGGCTCAGGGAGACGGAAGCGCCGGACCAGGTAATCGCGGTGCTCGGGCGCGAGATCGGGATAGGCCCCGCGCAACAGATCGAGCCCAAGGGACGCATCGCCGATCGTGCCGGAAACCCATACAATATCGCCTGGCTGGGCGCCGCTGCGCCGAATTTCCTGACCCGCCGCGACCTCGCCAATCGCGGTCAGCGACAGGACGGCGGGGCCGGGGGTGCCGACCGAATCGCCGCCCAATAGTTCGATGCCGTAGCGGCGTTGATCTTCGCCAAGACCTTCGGCAAAGCGGGCGAGCCATTCCGGCCCGAGCTCGGGCGGGAGCACCGTCGTAAGAACGTAATGAAGCGGTCGCGCCCCCATCGCCGCGAGGTCTGATAGGTTCACCCGCAACAGCTTGCGCGCGACCAATTCCGGCGGATCCTGCGGCAAATAATGCACACCGGCAACGATCGCATCCGCCGTTACGACGAGACGCCGCCCCGGGGAGCAGTCGACAATGGCGGCGTCGTCTACTAGCCCGAGCCCACCTGGGCCTGCGAGCGGCGCGAAGAAACGCCGGATTCGCTCGAACTCTCCGAGCTCGTCTGCACCCATCGGCCGCTACATCTCGGAAGAACGCAACGTGCGACCCAACTTGTCGAGGACGCCGTTCGTGAGCCCCGGCTCTTTGCCGGAGAAAAAAGCGTGAGCAATGGTCGTATATTCGTTGATCGAGACGCGTGGCGGAACGTCGCGCCGATGCACGAGCTCGTAGGCGCCGGCTCGCAGAATCGCCCGCAAAACTGCATCGAACCGCGGCAAAGGCCACTCCTCGGTGAGGACCTCGGAAATCGTCGCATCGAGCCGGTCCAGATCAGCCTTCACGCCCCGGACTATGTCGGAGAACAGCGCGGGATCCGCCTCACCATACCGATCGCCGTCTATCTCTTGGCCAAGACGATGCCGGGCGAACTCCCGCACGACCACTTCCGGGTCAACCTCGCGGTTCAGCTCCAGCTGGTAGAGCGCCTGCACCGCCGCGAGCCGGGCGACGCTGCGCCGTCGGCCGCCGGCCCGCGGTCCGCCCGCCTCGGCTTCAGACCCTTCCAATCGCAGACTGCCGGGCGGCGGCTCTTTCGGTGTGTTCATTCTCCTCCCCGGCGAGACGGCGCTTCAGATCCACTAACGCCAGGCAGGCGCGCACCGCTTCGCCGCCCTTGTCCCTATGTTCAGCCGAAGCGCGGGCCAATGCCTGCGCCTCGTTCTCGACCGTCAAAATGCCGTACCCGATGGCAAGCCCGTCACGCACCGCCAAATCCTGCAGGCCGCGCGCGCTCTCGGCGCAGATGTGATCGTAATGCGTCGTCTCGCCCCTGATCACGCAGCCGAGCGCGACAAAGCCGTCGAAGCGATCGGTGGACCGAGCAACCATTCCGATGGCCGCGGGTATCTCGAACGCTCCGGGCACCGAGACGATCTCGTGGGTGGCGCCGACCGCTGCCATCACACGCTCGGCCCCTTTGCGCAGATGGTCGGCAATGTGGGTGTAATAGAGGGCCTCGACGAGGAGAAGATGCGGCGGCCGGTTCATGGCACCCCCTCTGCCCGTTCCCCAAGAAGCCGGGCGACGTAACGCGCTATCAGATCGATTTCGAGATTCATTCGCTGGCCAGCTGTGGCTGAACCAAAGTTGGTGCACGCCAACGTATGAGGAATGATATTCACGCCGAAGCGGGTTCTCGATACCTCGTTGACGGTTAGGCTCACTCCATCGAGGGCGACCGAGCCCTTCGAAGCGATAAACCATTCCAGACCGTCGGGCACCTCGAAAACGAACCGCACCGACTCGGCTTCGGATCGCCGCTCGACGATGCTCGCGATGCCGTCCACGTGTCCCGAGACGAGATGCCCGCCCAGTTCGTCTCCGACCCGAAGCGATTTCTCGAGGTTCACCGGAGTTCCCTCCACCCACTCGCCGATCGTCGTGCATGCCAGGGTCTCGGCCGATGCTTGGACCGAAAATTCCCCGGTATCGGTCGCGACCACCGTCAGACAGGCCCCGGAACATGCGATCGAGGCCCCGAGCGCGATGGCCGAGGTGTCGAACGCCGTGGCGATCGTCAAATCGACGAGATCGCCGCGGCGCAGCCGTTTCACGCGGCCGAGATCGGTGACGATGCCTGTGAACATCCCGCTAGGCTACGGTTCCATGACAAGATTTGCCAGAGCGTCTTCGCGCCCCCTGGAATGCGATGGCGCGGTGCCTGTTCGTCAAAGGGGAACCAAGGAGGCCGAAATGATGACCAGAGCCGCGGGAGGTATTCTGCTGACCATTGTCCTCGCCAGCGCCATGTCCGTCGCACCGAGGGCGGCTGATGAAATCAAGCCCGGCAAATGGCAGTTCACGACTCAGATGCAGTTGCCCGGCGCCGCCCAGTCACCGCCCGGCGTTCAGGCGTCCGCGGGCGGCAATGCCCCGATGACACGCACCTCCTGCATCGATGCCGCCAACCCTATTCCGGCCGAAGCACAATGCAAGCTCGACCAGGTGGATCGCCGCGGCGGCGCCGTCACTTGGGCGATGACCTGCAACACACCCCGAGGCCCGATCCTCTCCGCCGGGTCGGGGCGTTACGCCGGCGACACGATGGAGGCGACCTTGACGGCGCGCGTTCCGGGCCCCAACGGCCAGCCGGTCGACACCCCTGGCCGTATAACCGGGCGCTATCTCGGACCGTGCGACACAAAATAGCGGCGTCCTAGGCGGCCGTCGACGCCGCAGACCGGATGTCGTGCTCCTGCGAGATGTCGCGGTTGGTGTAATCCGGCAGAAAGGCTGTGGCGCTGATACTGACGATTGCACAAAACAGAATGTAGAGCGCCACCGCATAGCCCGATCCGGTCGCCGCAAACAACGCCGTCGCGATCAGCGGCGCCGGGCCGCCAGCGATGACCGATGAGAGGTGATAGCCGAGCGAGGAGCCGCTGTAACGGAGCCGCGGGGTGAAGCATTCGGCTATCAGCGCCGCCTGCGGACCGTACATCATGTCGTGCGGGATGAACGACAGCACGATCGCGAGAAAAATCAGACCGGGAACCATGCTGTTCATCATCGCGAAATAAATGAAGCCGAAGACTCCAACGCTGATCGCGCCGATCACGTACATCCGTTTGCGGCCGATGCGATCCGAGATGTGCCCGGCCAGGGGCGTCGTTACGCCCGAGAGCAGGGTCGCGATCAAAACGGCGGTGAGCAGGAAATCGCGCGAAACGCCGGAGACCTTGGTTCCATAGACAAAGACAAAGGCGGCATAAACATAAAAGGGCCCTTGCTCGGCCATCCGGCACAGCGCGGTCAGAACGATCTCCTTGGGTTGGCGTTTAATTACTTCGATCACCGGTGTGCGCTCGACTCGGCGCTGTTCGAGGATGCGCGTAAAAACCGGTGTTTCGAGGATGCCGAGGCGGATGTAAAGTCCAACCCCGACCATCACGATCGAGAGCCAGAACGGGACGCGCCACCCCCATGTCAGAAACTGATCGCCGGAGATTGCGCTGAAAGCCAGCACCGCAAGGTTGGCAAAGAACAATCCGGCGGGGCCGCCCCATTGTGGCCATGCAGTAATAAAACCGCGATGGGCGTTTGTTCGGGCCCATTCCATCGCTATCAAGGTCGCCCCACCCCATTCGCCGCCGATGCCGAGACCCTGGATAAAACGGACGATGGTGAGGATGACGGCGCCCCAGATGCCGATCGTTGCATAGCCGGGGACAAAGCCGACCGCGAATGTCGACAACCCCGTCAGCAGCAAGGTCGCGATCAGCGTCACCTTGCGGCCGATGCGGTCGCCGTAATGGCCGAACAGCGCCGCACCAACTGGGCGGGCGACAAAGCCGACAGCGTAAATGCCGAAGGCCTGCAAGGTTCCGGAGAGCGGCTCGGATGACGGGAAATACAAGTTCGCGAAGACCAGCGGGGCAACGATCACATAAAGCAGGAAATCGTACGCTTCGATGATCGTGCCGACCGTGCCCGCAACGACCGCACGGCGCAATTGCCGGCTGTGCTCGGCATCGGAAAGGGCGTTCGCGGCGATCACGGTTGCCGTCATCAAATTTCCTCCCCTTGGTGACTGCCGTGGACGCCTAAACGGCTCTTGCCCGAACAGTTCCGGCGTTGTCGTATTCTTCCGAGATGTCCTTATTGGTGTAGTCCGTCAGCAGCGCTGTCGCGACGATGCCGATGACGGCACAGCCGAGGATGTAAAACGCAATCGGCAAACTTGAAGCGAAGGCGGCGAACAATGCCGTCGAGATGAACGGCGACGGACCGCCGGCGATGATCGAGGCCAGCTGGTAGCCGAGCGAACAGCCGCTGTAGCGCAGGCGCGGTGAGAAGCTTTCCGCGATCAGCGCCGCTTCGGGGCCGTAGAGCGTCATGACCGGCAGCCCCGACAGAGCGACGGCGAGGAAGATCAATCCGGGCACCTTGGTATCGAGCAACGCGAAATAAATGAACCCGAACACCGCCATCACCACGCAGCCGATGATATACATGCGCTTGCGGCCGATGCGGTCGGACAGATGCCCGGCGACCGTCACCCAGAGAAACCCCAGGACGGCTTGGACGAGCACGCCCGTCAGCAGGAAATTGCGCGAGGCGCCCAGGACAGTCGTGCCGTAGGTGAAGACGAAAGCGCCAAAGATATAGCCCGGGGCCTGCTCCGGCAGCCGCAACAGCGCCGTCAGCAAAACCTGCTTGGGCTGGCGCTTGAGCACTTCGAGCACCGGCACGCGCTCGATGCGGTCTTCGGCGATCACTTTCTGGAAGACCGGGGTTTCGAGGATGCCGAGGCGGATCCACAATCCGACCCCGACCATGACGATGCTGATCAGGAACGGGATGCGCCAGCCCCACACCAGGAACTGGTCGCCCGACAGCCAGCTGAACACCAGCACCGCCAGATTGGCCAGGAAGAACCCGGCCGGCGCGCCGAATTGCGGCCAGGACGAGATGAAGCCGCGATGCTTGGTGGTTCGCGCCCATTCCATGGCCAGCAATACCGAGCCGCCCCATTCGCCGCCGACGCCGATCCCCTGGATCAATCGAATGACCGTCAGCAGGACCGGGCCCCAGATGCCGATGCTCGCATAGGTCGGGACGAGACCCACGGCAACCGTCGCGATGCCGGACACCAGCAAAGTCGCAATCAACGTCGCCTTGCGCCCGATCCGATCGCCCCAATGGCCGAAAATCGCCGCGCCGATCGGCCGTCCGACAAACCCGATAAAGAATATGCCGAACGCCTGGAGAACGCCGATCAAGGGAGTGGATTGGGGGAAGAAGAGCGGTCCGAAGACCAGCGCGCTCACTTGGCCATAAAGCAGGAAATCATACCATTCGATCGTGGTGCCGACAGTGCTGGCAACCAGTGCGCGGTGCAGTTGTGCACGATGCTCGACGTCTGACAGGCGGGCGCCGCCGATGTCGGTTGCTGTCATTGGTTCCCTCCCGGGGCTGAGGCGAGCGAGACCGCCCGTTGGTTTATGGGAGGATGCTAGCAGCCGAAGAAAAAGCGGGAAAGGGGGATCAGCGCCCGGCTCAGCCCGAAGCCCGCAATAGCCGCAGCGGATTGGGCAGGCGGTCGAGGGCCGTCTGGAGGCGGTGTCGCGCCTGGCCGATGCGCGCCACCTCGGTGAGGCGGCGATCGAGAAACTCGCGGCTGTCGGCAAATCCCGGCGAGCGGTCCTGCAACCAGTACAACACTGTTGCGGCGTAAATCCCCGCGAGGGTAGCGCGCTTTGTGTAAAAGCTGAAATCGGTCGCGCTGTCTCCGGCGGCGTACCAGATGCCGTCGACCGTCTCGTACAGCAGACGCATCGCCAATGGCGCGTTTTGCGGCAATGACAGAATGGTCAGCGCGCGGCGCACCGCCTCGCGCCACGGCTCGACAATCTCCAGCCGGATGTTGACCGCGAGTGCGACGCGCTCCGGCACCCGCAGCTGGTCGAGCGGCAAGCTCTCCAGCCGGTCGAGCATGCGGCGATCCGCCCAGCGGCTGAAACAGGCGGCAAAATCGGCCGGACCATCCGGGAAGAGGGCCAGCGCTTCCGCCGCCGGCACGTCGATGCGCCGCGCCGCCGCCCGCAAAGCCGCGCGCGACCAGCCGTCGAACGGCACGTCCGGGAGCATCGCCTCGATCAGCGCGTCGCGTTGGCTCTCCGCGAGCGGGCTCTTCATGCCGTCGGACTTTGGGCGAGAACGGCGGCGAGATCGATCGGATGGCGCTGCAGTTCCTCGACAAAGACCAGCAGCCGATGGTCCGTCATGCGCTGCGGATAAAGGATGCCGTCGAGATGGTCGCATTCGTGCTGGACGACGCGGGCGTGGAACCCCTCGACCTCGCGCTCGATGACCTCGCCGTCGAGGCCGGTCGCGCGATAGCGGATATGCAGGTGACGAGGCACGACACCGCGCAATCCGGGGACCGAGAGGCAGCCCTCCCAGCCGAATGCGCGCTCCCGTCCGACGGTCTCGACCACCGGATTGATCAGCACCGTCAGATCCTGCGCGACGTCACCCGGCATGTCGCTGAGACGGTCGCCCAATACCTGAAATACGACGATCCGGTAGGGCTGATGGACCTGCGGAGCGGCAATGCCGGTGCCGCCGGCATCCGCCATGGTCTCGACCATGTCCTCGACGAGGCGGCGCACCCAGGGTGCGGTCGGGTCGTCGACCGCGCCGGCGACGCCGCGCAAAACGGGATGCCCCATCCGGGCGATCTTCAAGAGAGCCATGACGTCAATATGTGACGGCAGGGGATCGGGGTAAAGCACCGGCGGGCTGCCTTCACAGCACCGCGCAAAAGTGCTAAATATTGCCGCAGCCGGACCGCGGCCGCGGCCCGACCGAATTGCGCAGCCATCCACGGAGAAGAGCCGCCGTGCAAGTCCTCGTTCGCGACAATAATGTCGACCAGGCGCTGAGAGCCCTGAAGAAAAAAATGCAACGCGAAGGGGTATTTCGAGAAATGAAGCTGCGTCGCAACTACGAGAAACCCTCGGAGCGTCGAGCGCGCGAAAAGGCCGAAGCGGTGCGCCGCTACCGCAAGCTGCTGCGCAAGCGGCTGGAGCGCGAGGGCTACTGAGCCCTGCCGCCCCGCCGAGGGGCAGGAGGTTGGGGGAAGCGCGACGTTTCCGTAGCGAGTACCGGCCACAATCAAAAATTGTATTGGGAACCCGCCCGCCGCTGCACCTGCAGCAAATCTGCAGCGAAACTTCTTCCCAAGGTTGTACCTCCGGGCGGTGTCTGGCGCGATCTAGTGAGCAACTCAAGTTTGCCGGCGACATCGCGATGTTCTTCGGTTCTGTCGAGCAATCCCAGACGTTTCTAGCGTAACATCCCTTTGCGGTGATTTTCGGGATACATTCCGGTAGAGCAGCCGACCCCCTAGAATTTGAATACCGCCCGTTTGCTAAACCTGACCATTCCGCCCGCGCTGCTCGCCAGCGCCGACGAGGGTGATCGAATGAGGCGGTGGGATTTCACGCTTGATCTACCCGGAGCCACCGATCATCGCCATTGAAATCCGCATCAAACGATGACATTATCGTGCCGTAGAAGCGGAGGGGAAGAGATGCGCACGACCCTCGCGTTGGATGACGAGTTGCTTGCAAAAGCTCAGGATTATACGGGCCTGCGGGAGAAGTCCGCACTGGTGCGTGAGGCGCTCAAAGCGCTGATCGAGCGCGAAAGCGCGCGGCGGTTGGCGCGTCTGGGCGGCAGCGCGCCCGATCTCACTCCCATCCGGCGCCGCCGGCCGAAGCCGGGGTGATCCTCGTTGATACGTCGGTCTGGGTCGATCAGTTGCGCGCCGGCGATAAAGCGCTCGCCGGGCTGCTCGAAGCAGGAAAGGTTCTGGCACACCCGTTCGTGATTGGCGAGCTCGCCTTGGGGAACCTACCACGGCGCGATCAAGTTCTGCGAGGACTGCGAGACTTGCCCCAAGCCAATGTCGCGACGGATCGAGAAGTCCTATACTTCGTCGATCGGCATCGGCTCTTCGGGATGGGTGTCGGCTATGTCGATGCTCATCTGCTTGCGTCGGTCAGCCTGACCGCGGGCGCTGGTTTGTGGACGCGCGACAGACGGCTCGGGCGAGCCGCCGGCCGTTTGGGTTTGGCGATTGCGCCTCCGCGCTGAGCCGGATCGCGCGCCCGGTGACTAACGATCCGAACGCGGCGCCAGAGCGTCCAAGAGAGCCTGAATGTAGCCGTAGCAATAGGCGAAGGCGACGCCGGAGGGGTCGCGGCCGTCGATCTGCGGCACATGGTCCGGCATCAGCATGTAGGGGTAGCCGACATCGCGATAGGCGGCGAGCGAGCGCGGCATGTCCATGTCGCCCTCGTCCGGGAACGCTTCCATGAAGTCGAGCTTCTTTCCCTTGATGTTGCGGAAATGCACATTGAATATCTTGCCGCGCTCGCCGAACCAGCGGATCACGTCGAAGATCTCCCGCGCCGGGTCGTCGAGCATCTCGGCGACCGTGCCCTGGCAGAAATTGAGCCCGTGATAGGGGCTCTCGTGCATCTGCACGAACCGCTTCAGCCCCTCGACAGTGCCGAGCACCCGCGTCACGCCGCGATAGCCGGGCGGCGTATAGGGGTCGTGCGGATGACAGGCGAGCCGCACCTTCGCGGCAGTGGCGACCGGGACGATTGCGGCGAGGAAACGATCGATCCGCTCCCAGTTCTCCTCCTCCGAGACAATGCCGGCCTGGGTTGGCGGCGCGCCCTGGTCGGCGCGGTTCCAGCGGAAGGCAGCGTTGCGCGAGCCGCCGCGCCCTGACTCTCGCGCGGTGCGCGGGATGCCGATGATGCAGAGATTGTATTTGGCGGCGGGGATGCCCGCCTCCGCGAGCCGCCCGATCAGCCCACAAATGCTGTCGATCTCGCGCTGCCGCTCGGGGTCTTTCCCCATGAGAATATGCGGGCTCTCCTGCTCCTCGATCGGCCGGGATGACAGCGGCAATTGCACCATGTCGAGCGAGAGACCGAATGACTCGACGTGCTCGCGATGCCGGTTCAAATCCTCGAGGCTCCAGTGGTGGGGATTGCCGGGCGGGTCGACGCAGATATGGGTAACGCCGAGCTGCGCCCAGATCCTGTAATCGGAATCGTCCCGCGGCTTGATCTGCGTGCCGACGTACACGAAAACCCTCAGAAAAACGCGAGGGTGCGGATTTCGATGCTCTCGCGCGGCCGGGCGTGCGGCGGGGTGGCCGGGTCGTCGAAGGCGGTGTGAGCGGTGAACCGGGCGCGGCCGTCTTTCATCGAGTTGTAGACCTTGAAGACCAGCGCCTCGTCGGGACGCATATGCGGAAACCAGTACCAGCGGTGCGCCGGGTTGTAGGTGATCGCGGAGGTCTGTCCCACCCGGTCCTGATAGCGGCGCTCGGTCACCACCATATCCGAGGGCGAGAGGCTCTGCGCGTCGGCGATCGCCAATGGCCAGCACTCGACCGGATGACGGATCGGCCGCCAGACCTGCACAATCGCAAAACGCCGCTGCAACAACTCGTCGGCTTCATCCGGCAGCAAATCGCGCACCCGCTTCGGCGCCGACCATTCGGTGTAGTCGTTGTGCACGCGGCGTACGACCTCGCGGATCTTTGCGGCTTCACGCAGATCCTGGTCCGGCGTGCGCAAAGTATGGTCAAACACGACGACCCGCTTGGCGCCGCTCTCGGCTTTTACCAGCGCTTCCATCTCCGGGTAATAGACCCGGTGGATCTCGTCCTCGTTGTAGAAGCTCGTGACCTTGGTGTCGTGGTGGACAAAACGGAAACCGTCACGCTCGAGACTGAAACGGTCGGCATAAGGCCGGCCATCGTGCAATACGACGCGCCGCGGGTCCGACTCGCCACCGCCAACCCGTGCATCGGTGCCGCCCGGCGCGCCGACCAGCGAAACGGGCATCGCGCCAGTATCGACAAAGTAATTGAGCGTCGCTTCGATCGTCTCCGGAACAGTGTCGAGCTCGGCGATCTGAACCATGAGGGCTCCCTCGCATTAGTTCGAGGGAAGATGATAGGGTCGCCCACCGGCCGATACAACTCCCGGCTTGCTCCTTGTCCCGCTCGGGTCAGCCACGCCAGCCATTGTAGCACGGATGATCGGGCGCAATCGGCAGATGGACGACGGCGCCCGTCGCGGCCGAATGATAGATCGCAGTAACGAGCTCCACTGACTGGCGGGCGTCGGCCAGGGTCACCGGTAACGCGCCGCCGGTCGTCAGCGCAGCGTGATACGCGTCCATCAGGCCCTCGAAGCGGGACGGCACGAAACGCTGACCGGACAATGCATCGGCAATGCGATCGGCGGCTTCGGGTGATGCCGGAATGATCTGCCACGGTTCGTCGCCGGGAGCATAGGGCATTTGCGAGCTCTCGAAAGTCACATGCTCGAAGCACAGGCGCAGCCGGCTGATCTCCTTGTGCGAACCGAGCGTCGCGGCGAGCGAGACCAGCGCGCCGCGCAGCATCACGAGGCTGGCGACGGCACAGTCCTCGACCTCGACCGGATTGACCCGCGTCGCCGTGCGCGCAACCACCGACGCGACCGGGCCCATCAAATAGGTCAGTAAATCGTGCGAATGGATCGCGTGGGTCAGCAACACCCCGCCGAGTTCGGTTGCCAGCCGCCCGCGCCACGGTGTCTCGTAATATTCAGCGGTGCGTCGCCAGGCTGTCTCGACCGTCGCGAGATAAGGTTTTCCGGCAATACCCAGCTCGACGATCCGCTTGGCCTTTTGCAGGCCGTTGCCATAGCGGTATTGGAAGACCGGCATAACTCGCCCCGCCGTCTCTGCTTCGGCGGCAATGATGCGGTCGATCTCGGCGAGCGAGCCGGCCAGGGGCTTTTCGCAGACGACTTCCTTGCCGGCCGCCAATGCAGCGAGCGTCTGCGCGACGTGTAGCGCGGGCGGCGTGCAGATGTCGACGATATCGACATCCTCCATGCGCAGCAAATCGTCGATCGACTTGGTGCGGCGGGCAATGGAGAATTCGTCGCCGACCGCGGCGAGCGCCGTTTCGTCTATATCGCAGAGCGCCACCACCTGAAATTTGTCGGGATGGCTTCTGTATCCCGCGATGTGAGCGCGGCCGACGCCGCAGCCGACGACGGCGACGCTCCAGCGGCACCGCTCCCCTAAAGCCACTTCTTGTAGCCGCGGCGCAGCACTTTCCCGAGGCGAAATGCGTTATCCGTCCAGTCTCCCTTGGGGGACCCCGGCGACACGGATCTCGTCAGCTCCTTCACCTGTTTGCCGAGGCGAAAGGCGTTGTCTGTCCAGTCGCCCGCGGGCTCACCGGCTTCTGTGAGCCGTTGCTGGAGGCGCGCTTTCAAGGCCGCCGCATTGGCCCGCTCGTGCTCGGTGGCGCCGGCATTCTCGGCCAATGCGCTGACTGCCCGAAGCTTACGGCGCACATCCGCGGCCGAGAAGATCAGTCTGGCGACCCGTATCACGGCAGTGCGTCCGACCGGGTGTGGCGACGCCACGCACTCATCTGGATCGCCGAGGTCAGGCAGTGGACCACGACCGGCCTAGTTTTGACCGCAAAGGCGCGGGCGATGCCGTCGGCGACTTCTGCCTCGGTGCGGATCGTGATGCCCTCGGCGCCAAAGGAACGGCCCCATTGCGCGAAGTCCGGATTGGTCAGTCTCGTGCCTTCCATGAACGCGCGCTCGGGGTAGCGCACATAGGAGTGCATGCCGATCGTCCCGTACATGCCATTGTCGGAGATGATCATTATCGGGTTGGCCCCATATTGACAGGCGGTGGCGATCTCGTTGCCCATCATCAGCGCGCCGCCGTCGCCGAGAAAGGCGACCACCTGGGTGCGCGGCCGGCGCAGAGCGGCCGCCACCGCCATCGGCATGCCGGAGCCCATCGCGCCGACCACCGAGGAAAGAAAGATCTGCCCCTGGCGGAAGCCGATGTAGCGATGCACAAAGCTGCCGAAATTGCCGGCGTCGGTCGTGACTGTGGCGTCGGGCGCCAGGTATTTGTCGACCTCGCAGACAATCGCGGCGAAATTCACGCCGTCGCCGGTGGGCTCCCATTCCTTGGCCAGCAATCTACGATGGATGGCGTGCAGCCCATCGACCCAGCCGCGGCGCTTCCCCGCATCCATGGGGGCGCCACGGCGCAACAGAGCTTTGATGACCTCGGACGGACTGCAAGGGATGCCGAGGTCCGGCCGCCAGACGCGGCCGACTTCATTGGGGTCCGGCCAGATGTGCACAAGGGGCAATTGCGGCTGCGGCGCGGTCGGGAAGCTGTAGGACTGGCTGACCGTATCGGTCATGCGCTCGCCCAATGCCACCATCAGATCGGCGCGCTTCATCTCGCCGATCAGCGCCGGTGGCACGCGGATACCCATATAGCCGCCGTAATTCGGGTGCGTCGCGTCGAATAGTTGCGGCCGTCGATGAGTCGGGCTGATCGGCAATAACCATTCCTCGGAGAACCGGTTGAGATCGGCGAAGACGGCTTTGTCATGGACAGCGTCGGGCATTAGCGCACCGCCGACAAGCACCAATGGCCGCTCGGCCTGCCCGAGCATCCGGGCCAGCCGGTCGAGATCCTCAGCGCGCGGTCCCGCAATGACGCGGGGTCGAGCCGGGTTCAGTTCCGCATCGGTCTCCTCGTCGAAAATGTCTTCCGGCAATATTACCGCGACCGGACCAGGCGTTCCGCTCTCGGCGACATGGAAGGCGCGGGCGACCGCTTCGGACGCCTGCTCCGGTTCATTGACCTCGATTACCAGCTTTGTGACGTCGGACAACAGTCGGGAATAGTTCTGCTCCTGCAACGCCAGCCGGCCGAAATCCTTGCGCTCGACTTGGCCCACCAGCATCACGACCGGCGTCGCGTCGTGATAAGCCGAGTGCAAGGCGACCATCGCGTTCGACAACCCGGGCCCGCGTGACACCATCGCCACCCCGGCCCGATCGCGCAGCCGGCCATCGGCCACCGCCATGTAGCCGGCGCCCCCTTCGTGCCGGCAGACGATGACGCGGATCGAATTGCGCTCGATCAAGGCACTCGTCAGCCCGACATAGCTCTCCCCCGGAACGCAATAGACCTGGTCCACATCATGCGCTTCGAGGCTTTCGGCGAGCAGGCGAGCGACGGTTCGGGCCATTTAATTCACCACAGAGACAGGGAGAGCACAGAGATTTCTTACCAGCATAAGCTCTCCGTGTCCTCTGTGTCTCCGTGGTGCAAATCCCGAATCCCAGGTAAGGTTTGTCAAGGGTGGCAAGGGTGGCAAGGGTGGCAAGGTTGGCAAGGGAGCGATGAGATGACCGGACGAGATGATATCATTGAGGCCGACTTCATCGTGGTCGGAGCGGGGTCGGCGGGATGCGCGGTTGCGGCGCGGCTCAGCGAGGACCCGGCGACGCGCGTGCTCTTGCTCGAAGCCGGCGGCGAGGACCGCAACCGTTGGATCCACATCCCGCTCGGCTTTGGCAAGACCTTTGCCGACCCGTCGGTCAACTGGTGCTACGAGACCGAGCCCGACCCCGGTGCCGGCGATCGCCGCGTGTTCTGGCCGCGCGGCAAGGTGCTCGGCGGCTCCTCCTCGATCAACGGCATGGTCTATATCCGCGGCCAGGCCGAAGATTTCGACCATTGGCGTCAGCTCGGCAATACGGGCTGGTCGTTCGAGGATGTGCTGCCCTATTTCAGACGCTCGGAGCACCAGATGCGCGGCGCCAACAGCTTCCACGGCAGCGGCGGACCGCTCTGCGTGTCGGATGTCGCGCAACACCCGATCTGCGAGGCCTTTATCGCGGGGACGACCCAACTCGGCTTTCGCCGCAATGACGATTTCAATGGCGCCAGCCAGGACGGGGCGGGCTACCACCAGACAACGACACGCAACGGAAAGCGCTGCTCTACCGCCGTCGGCTATCTACGCCCGGCAATGCAACGCGCCAATCTCACTGTCGCCACCGGGGCCTTGACCGAGAAGATTCTATTTGAAGGCCGCCGTGCCGTCGGCGTGACATTTCGCCGAGATGGCACGCTCTGCACCGCCCGCGCCGCGCGCGAGGTCATCCTGTGCGGCGGAGCCGTGAACTCGCCGCAGCTGCTGATGCTCTCCGGAATTGGCCCGCAGGAGCACTTGGCCGAGTTTGGCATTCCTGTCGTACATCACCTGCCCGGTGTCGGGCAAAGCTTACAGGACCACTACTCGGCCGCGATAAAGCTCCGCTGCAAATTGCCGATCACCGTCAACGATGTAATGCTTAGCAATGCGCGCAAACTGAAGGCCGGTCTCGAATATTACATGTTCCACCGCGGCCCGCTGTCGATGATCAGTTCGCCGGCGGCCTTGTTCGCACGTACCCGCCCCGAGCTCGCCTCGCCCGATGTCAAGATTTCGATCTCGCCGTTCAGCGCGGAGCGGCCGCAGGACGGGTTGCACCGGTTTTCTGGGTTTACATCGATAGCCTACCAGCTCCGCCCGGAAAGCCGCGGCGAGATCAAGTTGAAGAGCCCCGACCCGTTCGACGCCCCGGCGGTCTACCCGAATTATCTCGCGGCCGAGACCGACCGGCGGACGATCGTCGCCGGTCTAAAGCTGTGCCGGCGGATACTGGCGACCCCGCAGATGCAAAGCTTCATCGAGGCGGAATTCCAGCCCGGCTCGACGGTCGAAAGCGATGAGGCGCTCTTGGATTATGCCCGCCGCCGCGGCGGAACGGTCTATCACCCGACCAGCACCTGCAAGATGGGCAACGACCCGATGGCGGTCGTCGATCCGGAGCTGCGCGTGCACGGGATCGAGGGTCTGCGGGTCGCCGACGCCTCGGTCATGCCGACGGTCGTCTCCGGCAACACCAACGCCGCGACAATCATGATCGGCGAGAAGGCTGCCGACATGGTCCGCCGGCCGGCCGCCCGGATGGCCGCGTGAGGCACCGCCGGCTGAATCGACTTGCGGATACCATTATGGAAAGATGCCCGCATGCCGTTGCCAGCAGCAGGGAGCGCGCCCGATGATCGAGAAGACCACGCAATCCGTCGGCAACCTGGGCTATCACGCCCACATCTATTACGACCCGAAAGGGACGCGCGCCGTCGCCGAGCAAGTGTGCGCCGCGATCGACGAGAGGTTCCGGGTCGAGATCGACGGCTTCCGCGACACTCCGGTCGGGCCACACCCGATCGCCAATGTTCTGGTCGTCTTCAAGCCCGACCAGTTCGAGCATGTCGTGCCTTATCTGATGCTGAACCGGGACGGGCTCGACGTATTGGTCCATCCGTTGACCGAAAACGCGGTGGAGGACCACAGCAGTTATGCGATCTGGCTCGGCAACCCGGTCGAGTTAAAACTCCACACGCTGCCCCACGGCCGCGGCGGGCGGCTGCCGAGCGGGGTAAGCGCATAGGCCGGTATCGCACAGGAGGACATCATCATGCAGTCTGACATCGATGACGCAGCCTTCGAATTTCTGCTCGCCCGCGCCGGGCTTCATCTGACCGACGAGCAAAAGGCCGAGCTGAAATCCGTCTATGGCGGGATTGCCGCAATGGCGGAGCGGGTGCGCAAGCCGCGCGGCCGTATGGCCGAGCCGGCGCATGTCTACGACTTCACCGAAGAGGACCTCGCATGAGCGGCGTGATCCCGACGATTGCCGAGGCCGCCCGGGCGATCGCGACAAAGCAGCTCTCGCCGGTGGAGCTGACGCGCGCCTGTCTCGATCGCGTGCAAAAGCTCGACGGTGAACTGAACGCTTTTGTGTATTTGACGGAGGAGCGGGCGTTGGCCGACGCACGCGCCGCCGAAGCGGCGATCATGGCGCAGGGCCCAAAAGGGCCGCTGCACGGCATCCCGATCGGCCTCAAGGACATCGTCGACACCAAGGGCATACCGACGACTTGCCAGTCGAAACTGCTGCAGGACAACATCCCGGACGCCGACGCCACCTGCGCCGAGCGGCTGGCTATCGCCGGCACCGTGCTGATCGGCAAAACCACGACTCACGAATTCGCCGATGGCGGCCCGTCATTCGATCTGCCCAAGCCTCCGGCGCACAACCCATGGAATACCGAGCACTTCACCGCGGGCAGCAGCAGCGGCACCGGCGCCGGAGTGGCGGCGGGACTGATCCTCGGCGGGATCGGAACGGACACGGGCGGGTCGATCCGAGGTCCGGCGGCGCTCTGCGGCATTGCCGGCATCAAGCCGACCTACGGTCTCGTCAGCCGCGCCGGGGTCGCGCCGGCTGCGTTCAGCCTCGACCATATCGGGCCGATGGCGTGGACGGCCGAGGATTGCGCGCTGATGCTGCAGGCCCTCGCAGGCCACGATCCGCGCGATCCAGCCAGCGCCTCGCGGCCTGTTCCGAACTACGCCGCGCAGCTCGGCAGCGGCGTCAAAGGTCTCAAGATCGGCGTCATTTACCATTTCCATGAGACCGATCATAAGGTCAGCGACGGCACGCAGCGCGGCATCACTGCGGCGATCGGCACGTTCCGCGACCTCGGCGCGGAGATCCGTGAAGTCCAATTGTCGCCGTTGCAGGATTGGCTCGCCTGCGGCTCGCTGATCTCGATCACCGAGCGTGCGGCGGCCTATGAGGAATGGGCGCGCACCCGGCTCGGCGATTTCAGTGAGCGGCTGAGCAGCCGGCTGATGCTCGGCGCCTTGGTTACGGGGGTCGACTATGTGCAGGCGGTGCGCCGGCGGCGCGAGCTTCGTGCCGAATTGCAGGCGGCGATGCGAGGGCTCGATGTCGTGCTGACGGCCACCCAACCGGCCGAGGCGGCGAAGATCGATGCCGTCCCGAAATGGGACCTGTTCGGCCCGCCGAACTTTACGATGCCGTTCAACGTCGCCGGCTACCCGGCCATCTCGGTATGCGCCGGGTTCGGTGAGGGCGGCCTGCCGGTGGCAATCCAGCTGGCCGGCAAGCCGTTCCAAGAAGCGACGCTGTTTCGCCTCGCCGACGCTTTCGAAAAAACCACCCCGTTCCGCAATCGCCGCCCCGCACTGGTGGGCGGCTGAGCAAGCCCCCTCCCCTTCCCTCCCCCGCACGCGGGCACGCGGGGGGATTAGGGCGGCGGCCGTGAGGAGGTCACGCCTTACTCATACCCCGGCGTTGCGAGCATCGGCGGGTCGCCAACTTCTACCAGGTCGGCGCGTCCGAAGCCGTTGAAGCCGGTGCGCAGGCAGGCACCGTAGGCGCCGAGCTGGCCGAGCTCGACCCAGTCACCCTCGCGCATATCGACGGGCAACCGAAACGGCCCGCGCATCCGGTCGGCGCTGTCGCAGGTCGGCCCGAATAGCGAGAAGTCCGCGAGCTGCTTTCCCGGATCGCCGGCTTCGCCGAAGCGGATGCGGCGCGCCGGAAAGCGGAACCCGAGGGCGCCGGCATCGCTAAGATTGCCATAGACTCCATCATTGACGTAGAGCGTGTCGCCGCGCCGCAACTGCACCTGCACCACGACCGACCCGCCTCCCGCGACGAGCGCCCGTCCCGGCTCGGCCCACAGCCGCACACCGGCCGGCAGAGCGGCGGCGCCAGCCTCGATCGCCGCGATGTAGTGGGCGAGCGGCGGCGGCGTCATGTCGGGATAACTTACCGGGAAGCCGCCGCCGACATCGACGATGTCGACCGGAACGCCGCAACTCGCGATCGCTTCGCCCGCCAATGCCATTGCCCGCGCATAGGCATCCGGCTCGAGAGACTGCGAGCCGACATGAAAGGCGACGCCGAGACGCGCGGCATGCGGCCGCGCCGCGCGCAGCAACTCGGCCGCCTCGTCGAGCGGTACACCGAACTTGCCGGACAGGTCGTAGACCGCGCCGCCCTTGGGCAAGGCTAGACGCACGAACAAACCCAACACCGGCGGATCGCCGACGAGCCCGACCGGCACCGTCTCCTGCAGGATCTTCGCCAGCTCGTCGGCGCTGTCGAACGCGAAATCGGTCACGCCATAAACGTCGAAGGCCTCGCGGATCGCCGGCCGCGACTTGACGGGATGCATGAAATGGACCTCGGCGGCGGGCAACAGCTTGCGGACGAGCGCCACCTCGGCGAGCGAGGCGCAATCGAAATGGCGAACGCCGCCAACCCACAGCGCCCGCAGCACGCGCGGCTCGGGGTTGCACTTTACGGCATACAGAACATCACCCGGAAAAAGTTCGACAAACCGCAATGCGGCCCCGGCTAAAGCCGCAGGGCGCAGGCACAGCAACGGATCGCTCGGCCGTGTCTGGGAAACGACCGCATCGATCGAGGGGAAAACAGCGCGCCCCTCCGGGCGGGAAGGGAAAAGACGGGCTTTCGCCATCGCACGATCCTCCAAAACCAAGGAGGCGACATGCCGCTCCGCGCGCCAAAGGCGCCGGAGGCGGAATGACCGATCAGGATGAAGCGCCGCGCCGGGCGAAATCGCCCGGAGGACGTCAGACGATGGTGCGAGGACTTCGCATCGCGTCCCTTAAGGACACCGGCCCACGGGTGACCGGCTCGACCGAAAAGGACGCGTTACGTCGTAGCAGCACCCCTTGCGAAACGGGGTTCTAGGCACGTGCGATTGCGTCGGCGTCTAAAGTAGGAAAAACGCCAGCCAGTTCAAGGCTTTTCTATATTTTCAGGATCCCGGGGGCCAATAAATGCGGCAGGCCGGACTGGCCGGCCTGCCTTCTCGGAGGAAAGAGCATGAAAGGAATGCCCTTTCTCCTGGTGCTCCGGTTGAAGGTTTGGCGACGGCGCATCCTACACGTCGTCATCAGCCTTAGCCGGGCCTAGGAGCAGTCGGCCGGCGGACGTCTCGCCGGTCGACTACCTCCGTAATATAGGCAATATGCGGCGTCGCGTCTATCGCATAGCGTGTGGCGCGAGCAGTGCGACGTAGTCCCAGGCCATTGTCGCCGCCGCGAGTGCGGTGATCTCGGCGACATCGTAGGGCGGAGAGACCTCCACCACGTCCATCCCGGCGAAGTCCAGGCCGGCTAGCCGGCGCAGGATCGCCCGCGCCTGCCAAGTCGCCAGCCCCCCAACCTCGGGTGTGCCGGTTCCCGGCGCGAAGGCAGGGTCGAGCGCGTCGATGTCGAAGCTCAGATATGCCGGCTCGGTCCCGACGACCGCTCGGATCCGTTCGGCAACGGCTCGCGGGCCCGTCTCGTGCACGTCCTCCGCTGTGACGATCGTCACCCCCTTGCCGACGGTCCAATCGAAGATGTCGCGGCACAACGGCGAGCGAATGCCGATCTGGATCGTGCGGTGCGGGTCGATCAGCCCCTCCTCGATCGCATGGTAAAACGGAGAGCCATGGCCGAACATAAGCCCGAAGCTCTCCGGCCAGGTATCGACATGGCCGTCGAAATGCGCTAGCCCGACCGGGCCCTTGCGGCCAGCGAGCGCGCGCAACAAGGCGAGCGTGATTGTGTGATCGCCGCCGAGCGCGACGAGGTGCCGAATTGCCGCCGCCTGCTCCTCGATCTTGGCGAGCGAGCTCTCGATGTCGCCATGCGCGATGCGGAAATCGCCAATATCGGCGAGATCCAGCTTTTCGATCTCGGCCCACGACGCCGGGTGGTCGCCATCGACCAGCATCCGGCTCGCCTGGCGGATCGCCGCGGGCCCGAACCGCGCCCCCGGTCGGTTCGAAGTACCGAGATCAAACGGAATCCCGGCGACGCAGATCGCGGCGTCGGAATTCGAGCGCTCGAGGCCGAGAAAGGTCGGCCGCGTGGCAAAGGTCGGAATGGATGTCATGGCCTCCTATCTGGTGAGGCCATGACCGCGAGGAAGTGCTTAGACCCGTTCGAGCACTGCGGCAATGCCCTGGCCGACGCCGACGCACATCGTGACGAGCGCGTAGCGGCCGCCGGTGCGCTGCAACTGGCGGGCGGCGGTCAGCGCGATGCGCGGACCCGACGCGCCGAGCGGGTGGCCGACCGCGATCGCACCGCCATTCATGTTGACGCGGCTATCGTCGAACGCCAGTTCGAGGCCGCGCAGGCAAGACAGCACCTGCGCAGCGAAGGCTTCGTTGATCTCGATCACGTCGATGTCGGACAGCCTGAGGCCGGCGCGGGCGAGGGCCTTTTTCGAAGCTTCGACCGGGCCGATGCCCATGATCCGCGGTGGCACTCCGGCGACGCCGCTGGCGACGACGCGGGCGAGCGGCTCGGCCCCGGCCGTGTCGCCAGCCTTGCGGCTGGCGACGATCATCGCCACCGCGCCGTCGTTGATACCGGAGGCATTGCCGGCGGTCGTCACGCCGCCCTCCTGCAGCGGCCGCAGGCGTGCGAGCGCGGCCAGATCGGTCTGCGGCCGCGGGTGCTCGTCCTCGGCCACCTTGACCGGGCCCGCGCGGCCGCCCGGCACCTCGACGGCGAGGATCTCGCCTTCGAAGAACCCATCGGCCTTGGCGGCGGCGTATTTCCGCTGCGAGGCCGCGGCGAACACATCGCAGGCCTCGCGTGTGATCTGGTAGTCGCGCGCCAAATTGTCGGCGGTCTCGGGCATCGTGTCGGCGCCGAACTGGCGCTCGATTTTCGGGTTCGGGAAGCGCGCGCCGATCGTCGAATCAAACACCCGGCCGTCGCGGCTGAACGGGGTCTCCGCCTTGTTCATGACAAAGGGTGCGCGGCTCATGCTCTCGACGCCGCCGGCGACCATGACCTCGCCTTCGCCGCAAGTGACGGCCTGAGCCGCCATGACGATCGCGTTGAGGCCGCTCCCGCAATTGCGCTGCAATACCGAGCCGGCGACCTCGATTGGCAGCCCGGCCAACAGCCCGGCGTGCCGCGCGACGCAGCGGCTGTCCTCGCCCGCCTGATTGGCGCAGCCGACGACGACATCCTCGATCTTTTCCGGGTCGAACGGGCTTTGCTTGACGACCTCGGAAACCACGGCGGCCAGCATGTCGTCGGGCCGCATCCGCGCCAGGGCGCCGGCGTGGCGGCCAAAGGGCGTGCGCAGCGCGTTATAGATATAGCCGTCGAGCATGGTCGGTTCCTCCTCAGGGGCATTTCCGCTTTAGAGGCATCTCCACGTGCCGGCCGGCCGCTGTCAAGCCCCAACGGGGGCAGGGGGGCCGGGAGCCGCCTACTGTCTTGGCGGGGACATCGTAATGCCCTGGCGCTTCATCTGGTCGACGACCGCCTTGGCGCCCTCGTCGCCATCGGCGGCGAGTTGCGCGGTCTTCCCGGCGAGCGCCTCGAGCTTCTGACGCAGCTTGATCGCCTCCTGCACTGCCGGTTCCTGCAACCGCTGCTGTTCCGCCAGCGCGTCGCGGTCGTGGATCGTGTAGCTCGTCTCGAACGCCATCAGCACGAAAAACGACGCGGCGACAATGACGACCGGCAGCCACCATCCCCCTGGCGGCGAAATGCTGGAACCGCTCCGGGTCATCATCACGGCGTCTTTCCGATTGCTGCGGGGGCCGTTTTTTCGGCCGGACCGCTTGCCGACGGCACCGGCTCTCCCGCCGGATTGATCGTGATCCCGTTATCGGCCAGCAGATCGCGCAGCTTGTCGTCCTTGTTGTTCACCGCGGCTGCGGCGATCGCGCGAATCAGCGCTTCGTTGATACGACCGAGCTGGATGCTTTGATTGATGAATTGTTGCCGACGGTTGACCTCCGCCTGCACCGTCCGGTTGTCTTGTACGAGGATGATGTAGGCGATGACGAGGGCCCCGGCCGCCGCGGACAACCCGACCGTCATCCAATAAAGCCATCCCTCAGTCCGCATCGCGCCGCACCCCTCGTCGCGTCCCCGCCGGGCGATCCCCTCAAGTATAGCACAGGGCTTTTTGGAAGCGGTCGCAGCTTGTCGAAGGTAATCCGGTTCGGATACCATTCGTACGCAACGAGGGCTCGGGGTCAACCCGCGCCACAGGAACAGAGGGAGGATCGAATGCAACATGTCGATCGGATGATCGTCGTTGCCATCGCCGCGTCGAGCGTCTTCGTGTTGGCGGCCTGCTCGGCGCCGCCGGTCCCGCCCGCAGAGGCGGCGCTCGCCGCTTTGGACGAGGCTCGAACGCCCGTGCTCGCCGCCCCGCATCCACCGCCGCCCAGACGCGCCGAAATCCCGCCGCCGGCACCCTCGCCCCATGCCCTCTGGAAATTCGGCCACTGGCGTTGGAACGGGCAAGAATATGTCTGGGTACAGGGGCACTATGCCCAGCGCCCGTCGCCGACCGCCAACTGGATCCCCGATTATTGGGAGCAGGGGCCTAGCGGCTGGTTGTGGGTCGAAGGGCAGTGGACGTCGTAACCCAGGCCTGGATCGTCTCATGAGGAGGACGCCGGTCCAGCCCGCCCTCGGGCTCGTTCGGCACTCGATCAATGCGGCTAGGCTGACGATGCCGCTGGGCTAAGCGCCGCCCGCGCTTTCCGCAAAGCTCGCCCGCAGCCGCGAACAGGGCCGGTCCAGATGCTCGGCCTCGGTGGGACTGTCGAGACGTCGATAGTCATCATCACGGTCATTCCACGAAAGCTGCTTCCGCGGGGTGACGGTGATCCAGTGAAAGTACCGGTCTGATTTAGAGGGGCATTTCAGCCAGATGGAGGATTTCACTTCCTCGCTGGCCTTCCGCATCGCCGGCCCCAAGGCCTTCGCCGAGGCCGGCATTACCCACAAGGACGTCGACCATCTGATGATCTACGACGCCCCCTGTTCGCTGCCAGGGGCAAGCTTCGCGCATCTGCCGATCTACGGCCTCGAAGATCTGGGCTTCGTCCCGGCGAAGCCGGCGCCTTCATCGCCGACCGCAACACCGCCCCCGGCGGCGAATTGCCGCTCAACACCAATGGCGGCGGCCTCTCCTGCCTGCATTCCGGCATCTACGCGCCGCAGGAGAGCGTGCGCCAGATGCGCGGCACCGCCCCCGCCCAGATCCCCGGCGCCACGATCTCGGTCTGCCACGGCGTCGGCGGCATGTTCGCCGCCTCCGGCACGATCATTCTGTCGAACGAGCGGCCCTAGGCAGCAGTGTCTGCGACATTGTGCCGTTCGCCATTCTTGCCTAAAGTCGCGTCATCGTTCCTCCCGTCGGGCCTCAGGGTTCCTGTTTCTTGGACAGCGTTCGCGTCGACGATGCTCCGGAAATTGAAACTCGTGCTATGTCGATCGCTGGTGTCGGCGGCACTCTTGGTCGGGCTTTGCCAGGCCAGCCTGGGGCAGGGTGATGCGGATTTAGAGGCGCCCGGTCTGGCACCTTTTCCCACTACTTTGGCCTACGGCGACACGCTATTTCAGAACGTCCGCATTTTCGACGGTAAGAGCGCCGCGCTCTCGGCTCCCCTCCAATGTGCTGGTTAAAGGCAACATCATTGAACGCATATCGGTAGACCCAATCACCGTCGAGACCAATGCTAATGTACACGTCATTGCGGCGAACGGGCGCGTGCTGATGCCAGGCCTCATTGACGCGCATTGGCATGCATTCATGGCAGCGACGCCGCAGATCCTCCTGATGACCGCCGACTCCTCCTACCTTCAGCTATTGGCGGCGCGTCAGGCAGAAGCGACTCTGATGAGAGGCTTCACCACTATACGCGACCTCGGCGGTCCGGTGTTCGGGCTCAAGCGCGCCATCGACGAAGGCGTCATGCTTGGTCCGCGCATCTATCCGTCAGGCGCGTTTATCTCGCAAACCTCGGGCCATGGCGACTTTCGGTTTGTCTTTGAGGTTCCGCGGACATTGGGCGGGCCGTTGAGCCACTCCGAGGTCGAGGGCGTCGCCGCCATCGCCGACAGCCCTGATGAGGTGCGCCTGCGCGCGCGGGAGCAGTTGAGGAACGGCGCGAGCCAGATCAAGCTGATGGCGGGTGGTGGCGTCGCCTCGCCCCACAATCCGATCGAATCGATCCAATACACCGAAGCGGAGATTCGTGCCGCCGTCGAGGCCGCCAACAATTGGGGCACCTATGTGACCGTGCACGCCTATACGGCCCGGGCGATCCGACAAGCTGTTGCCGCTGGCGTCAAATGCATCGAGCATGGACATTTGATTGATGAACCCACCGCCAAACTACTGGCAGACAAGGGTATCTGGTGGAGCTTGCAGCCACTCCTGGATGATGAAGACGTGCCGGGGCTGAGCCCTGAATCCCAGAAGAAGGCATTGGAAATATTCGCGGGGACGGACAATGCCTACAAGCTGGCGAAGAAGTACAAGGTCAAGACGGCTTTTGGCAGCGACATCCTGTTCGATGCAAGGATTGCCAGACTCGCCAAGATGGTTCGCTGGTATACCCCCGCCGAAGCGCTCGAAATGGCCACCGCAGACAATGGCGAGTTGATGGCACTTTCCGGCTTTATCAATCCCTATCCCGGCAAGCTTGGTGTCGTGGAAGAGGGCGCACTTGCGGATCTGCTGCTGGTCGATGGCAATCCGTTGGAAAATATCAGGCTCGTCGAAGACCCCGACAAGAATTTCCTGGTCATTATGAAAGATGGCACGATATACAAAAATGCGCTGCCCAAGTGAGGACTTTGTCCGTAAACGCCTCGATTTTTGATGCCTGACGAGGATGGTGACGGCCCAGCGGTTCGAGCGGCCTGCGGCCGCTCGTTTCATTGGGGCGGCGTCGGCGGAACGCCCCGGCGCCCGGCCGAGTAGCCCTCTTGGAAGGCTCTGTCCTGGGCCTGCCGGGAGCGATCGACGAGAAGGCCGCCGACCAGCCCTGCGCCTGCGCCGGCGGCCGCACCGAGCCCGGCATTCCCGCCGATAGCGCCGAAGACGGCCCCGACGCCGGCGCCCGCAGCGGTGCCGGTCAGCGCCCGCTGCTGGGTCGGCGTCATATCAGCGCAGGCAGCCAGCGGCACAGCGAGGGCCGCGAGCAGCAGTAACCTTTTCATGGCGTTCCCCACAGCGGTTGATCAGCGCGATTGCGGACAGGGGTATCGTTCGCTCAGGAACCGAAACAACCCGTCGGTAGACGTGGTTGTCATGCGATCCGGCGACGCGCGTGCCCAGTTGACAAACTCGCCCAGGGCCTGGTCGCGAGAGGGCGGAGGGTTCGGCAAACAGAACAGCTTTGGTCCGCGGAATGCAGCCATGTTCTGCATTTCCACCAAGACCGCACCCTGTGCAAAGCCCTCGCAGAAATTTACGGCCGCCGTTCCGATCGCGTTGTCGGGCGCCGCGGTGCAAAGGTTGACCAAGTCGGCGGTGGTGGCGGCGCCGAAATTCGCTTCCGTGGCGGCATGCGGTGTATCAGGAGCGAGAAATACCAGCCCCGCCGCGACGGTCCATACTTTGAATGTCATGACTGCCTTTCCCCTCAGACGGTAGAGAAACGATCTCCGATCAGCGAACGATAACAAGCGCCCATTATCATAAACCCGGTCCGCAATCTCAGAACGAACCGAACGTGGAACCCAGAGCGATTACTGCGACGAGCGCAATAATCGGGCCGACGATGACGGTCATCACAATGTCGAAATAGCTCTCGCGATGGGTCGAACCGCACACCGCTAGCAAGGTCACCACCGCACCGTTCTGTGGCAGGCTGTCGAGCGTGCCGGCGCTGATCACTGCGATGCGATGCAATAGGGCTGGATCGATGCCGTGCGCCGCCGCCAGGCGCATATAGGTCCCGCCCAGCGCGTCGAGCGCAATCGTCAGACCGCCCGAGGCGGATCCGGTCAGAGCGGAGAGCAAATTGGTCGCAACGGCCAGCGAGACGAGAGGGCCTCCTCCGATCGACAGCACCCACTCGCGCACGATGGCGAATGCCGGTAATGCGGCGACCACCGCGCCAAATCCGACAAGGCTCGCGACGCTCAAAATCGGTAGGACCGACGCGTTGGCGCCCGAGTCCATTGTCTCGCGCACCCCGGGCAGGCGCCGCCAATTGACGACCACGACGGTGATAATCGCAGTCATGAGAGCACTCACCACCGACCACACTCCGCCCACTGCGGCGAGCGAGGTCGCGCCAAACCGCTCCTGGGCCAGGAACGATACATCGAGGCTTGGGAGAACGACCAGCGTCATCAGAACATTGACGCTCACCACTACCAGGAGCGGCAACGCCGCCAAGCCAATCGGCGGCGCCTCCCGGGCCGGGTGGCCACGATCGACCTCGGGGGGATCGAACTCGTGCGAAGTAGTGGCGCGCTGGCGCACGGTTTCGTCTTCGACCACCGCGTCGACCGGAACGGGGGAGGCTAAGCCAAATCCTTCGCCTTTGTTGCGGGCCGCGGCGGCGGAGCGCCCTAGCCACCATAAGCCGAAGGCGAGCATGATCGCGGAAGCAATGATCCCGAGACCGGGCGCTGCCAACGGTGTGGTGCCAAAGAACGGCATCGGGATCGCATTTTGGATGGCCGGGGTTCCGGGCAATGCCGACATCGTGAAAGTCGAGGTGCCCAAAGCGACCGCGGCGGGAATCAACCGATTAGGAATCTCCGCTGTGCGGAACACGGCCTGCGCCATCGGCACCAGTACAAAGAACGCGACAAAGAGGCTGACGCCGCCGTAAGTGACCAGCGCACCGGCAAGCACGACAGTGAAGATCGCGCGCTGCGGCCCCAGCTTTTCGGTCATGAAACTGGCGATCGCGGCGACCGAACCACTGTCCTCCATCAGCTTGCCGAACAGGGCCCCAAGTAGGAACAACGGGAAAAACTGCGCGATAAAGCGCGACCCGTTGTCCATGAAGGTCTGCGTCCAGTACGGGAGCGTCGGTCCTCCCGAGAAAGCGGCGGCGATCAGCGCCGCCGCAGGGGCCAGCAGCAGGATGCTCCAGCCCCGATACGCCATCCAGACGAGGAGCACGAGGCCGAACAGGATGCCGAACAACCCCATCGCGTCACACGCTGTTCAGCAAGACCTCGAGATCATAGGAGGAGCGTTGGCCCAAATCCCCGCTATGCGCCGCGAGGAACGATTCTGCGGCGGCGCGCCCGGCGTCACGAAGCATGCACAGGAAGTCCCATTCGGCGTTGAGCTTGGAAGAAGAGCCGAGGTTGACCATCAGGTCGCTCGCTACGCGGTGAATGCGCATGCCTGCCCAGAGGGCACCCTCAGTATCGCCAGGGTCGCCGATTTGCCGCAGCAGCGCAATCATGCGCAATTCCTTCAGCAGAACTGCATTGAAGGAGACCTCGTTGACGCGATTGAGGATTTCCCGGGCGGTCTTCGGTGTGCCCGCGCGCTCGACGGGGTTGATCTGCACGAGAATTGTATCGTGTGACTTGCATTCCCGCACCAAGGGCGTGATCGTGGGGTTGCCCGAATAGCCGCCGTCCCAGTAGTTGTCGCCCTCGATTTCGACGGCCTGGAACATGGTCGGCAAACAGGCTGATGCGAGCAGCACGTCGGGCGTGATCTCACGGTTGCGAAACACGCGGCCCTGGCCGGTACGAACATTTGTGGCGGTGACAAACAGCTTGATCGGCGCCCGCCCGAGCCGCTCGAAGTCGATGCAGTCCGCAAGGATCTGCCGCAGCGGGTTGAACCCCCCGGGGTTCAGATCATAGGGCGAGAACAGCCGCGCCATCATGTCCATCGCGACGAAGACGGGCGAATGGTCCAAGCTCCAGCGGTCGAGGAGCACGTCGAGAAAGCCGCGGCGTAGCGGGCTCAGTAAAGCCGCTCGCGATACGCTGCGCCAGAACGCCTCCAGTGCGGAACGTGCCGCATCCGCCCCGCCCTGGGCATGACCGTCGACAAGCACCGCGGCGTTCATCGCCCCCGCGGAGGTCCCCGAAATGCCGTCGATCTGCAGCCAAGGCTCCTCGAGCAGGCGATCGAGAGCACCCCAGGTAAAGGCACCATGCGCGCCGCCGCCCTGCAATGCGAAATCGACGAGGACAATATTGCGGCTGGAGCTGTCGGCTTTTTTGGTTGCCACCAGTGTCGTCCCTCTCGGATCGGAAACAGAGCGACAGCCCTGCGATGGTGCCGCTATGGCGGCCCGGTCGTTCCCTAAAGCAAATTTGAGCCCATCGCGCACGCATCGCGAGCCCGGATACCGAATAGAGCGTTTTCGTCCGACCGGCCGATGCTCGTGTTATACTTTAGATATGAATGTCGGCGCCGCGAAGGAAAATCTCCCCGTTGTTGTCCTCTTCGGTCTGATGACAGCGTCGCTGGTCGGATTGTTGGTGCTGCCTGCGATACCCCAAGATCAGAGCTACCACTTGTTCGCCGACTGCCGCGCCGTGGCCGGCATCCCAAATTTCTGGAACGTCGTCTCGAATATTCCTTTCATCGCAATCGGCGCCGCGGGCTTGTGGCGATTTCGTGATGATCTGGCGACCATCGTCCTGTTCCTGGGGTTTTTTCTGACCGGCATTGGCTCGTCCTACTATCACTGGAATCCGAACGACGGCACCTTGTTCTGGGACCGCTTACCGATGACGCTGAGTTTCACGGCAATCCTCGCCCTCGTGGTCGAGGAGCGCGTGAACGCAAGGGCCGGAGCTATTCTACTTTGGCCAGCGCTCGCCATCGGCTTGTTCAGCCTGTTGCTGTGGCGCTGGATCGACGACCTGCGGCTCTATTTCTGGGTGCAGTTTTTCCCCGGTCTCGCTGTACTGTTGCTGTTTCTGCTGTATCCGCCGAAGTACACTGGGACTTTTTATTGGATCACCGCCGTAGCACTCTACGCGCTCGCCAAAGTGTTTGAGTTCTCCGATGGTGCGATTTATTCCGTCGGATACTTGTTGAGTGGACACACGCTCAAACACCTCGTGGCCGCAGCCGCTTGCTTCGCGATCTTGAGATATTTTCAGACGCGCCGCCCGATTAGTTGCCAATAATGGCTATTTGAGATTTGGGCAGTCCGGCTGGCTTTCCAGTGCCGAAAGCTTGTCCAGCATGGAAGCGACCTCGGTGCGCTGCGTCTTGATATAATCGTAAAAGAGACGCTCCACCCGGCGGTAGGGCGTGCCGCGAACGCTGGCGAGCATGTCGCGCTTCTCGTCATGGCTTGCCAGGATCGCATCATATTTGTCGCCAAAATAGTGGAGGTTCGCGCCTAGGTTTACGAACCGCTCGTCCGAGAGCAGGTCGATGGCATGCTGCGTCTTGCCCATCCTGAATGGCGATTGAAGTGTGAAGAGCCGAAACGTCGTGTCATAGAGGTCGTTGGGCTCGTGGACCGGCAGCGTCTTCAATAGTGCGCCGTGCCGCGTCGGCAGCCAATGAAATCCATGGAGCGCGTCTCGTTCCGGTCCGTCTTGTTGAATTTCTCGATAGTCGTCGATAGTCCCCTCGGTACCGAGCTCGGCCAGATTGACGAACTCGTTTGCCGGCACTGCCAGGTTGAATAGTTGGCGAAATTTCACGGCGCGTACCGACAGGGGCGACCAGATGTTCGCGGCCGCCAAGGCGTTCCGCAAAGTATGGGAACAGTTGTCAGCCCAGACACTCCAATTGTAGTCGGCTTCGCCCTCGGCGTATTCGCGGTTCTTGTCGTTGAGGAAGGCGATCACCTCGTCCAACATCGGCTCCGTCACAGGAAGGCGTGCGCAGAACATCGACCGTGCAAACTGGAGTGCGAAGTCGGTGCCGACTCCCTCGTTCGCAACGAAATTTTCGACGCCCGCTCCCACCCCGGCGCTCGGGTAGTCATGAAAATCGACGCCTTTGTAGACACCCTTGGCGATCGCGTCGTGCACAGCGGCTTCGAAACTGGCCTGAGTGAGGCGCTCGCCGGTTTTGAGGTTGCCCTCATGGAAGAGCGCGTAACCTGGAACCGCCACCCAGTTGACGTTGCGAAACCAGCGGCCCACGCTGACACCGGCACCATGCTCGGAGTCGTCGAGCTCCGTCGCAGCCACCCGGCATCGCCGCAGCTGCGGGTAGGGCGCCTGCTCGTCCTTGCAGGCACCCTTGACGTACATGACTGCGTGGCCTGCAACCCCGCCCTCACCCTTCAGCTTGGAACGGAATTGGCTCGTCGCGCAGAGCTCCACGTAATAAGGGAAGAGCTGATCATAGACGGGGTCGGGGCGGCGCTCGACGATGATGCGGTCCGGCTTCAGCATGAACCGCGAAATCAAACCGTCTTCACCACACCCGCCTAGAAAGGCGGTCGACACAGCGACGACCGCGGCAAAGAATCCTCGGATCGACGTTTCCGCGGATTTGGTGGCGGTGGGAGAGGAGGAGCGTTTTCGCGTTGCGGTCATAAGGCCCTCGCCGAGGCCGGGATAGCGACGCAAAAATAGCCATATTCGCATTGCATACTCCGCGCGATGGCGATCCCGGATTGGCTGGGTTTGGACCATGGAGGTGCCGATAGCAAAAAATCAACTGCAAGGGGAGCTGCCGCTGCAGATTCGCTGCAGGTGCAGCGGCGTGCTAACCTCTGCTCAATTAGCGATTGCATTTGAAAACGGCATTCCGGGGTTGGGTACGGCTCGGCGGGTAGGGAACGGGGGACCACCGACCGCCTCGCAGCGCGGCGATCTTATTGCGGCAATGCGACGGTGTTGAAATCGTCTAGGAGGGCGGCGATGCGGCCGGTGTCCGACTGGTCCATGATGGCCCGCGCGCGGCGCGTCGCGGCGACCATGTCGAGGCTGCGGATGCGCTGCTTGACGCGCGGGATGTTGCGCGGCGCCATCGACAGGTTGCGCAGTCCGAGGCCGAGCAAGAGGGCGGCAAAGCGTGGCTCGCCGGCCATTTCGCCGCACACGCTGATCGGCATGCCGCGGCGCAATGCCGCCTCGACCGCGAACTGGATCAGCCGCAATACCGCCGGATGCAGCGGGTTGTAGAGATGGGCGACCTGCTCGTCGCTGCGGTCGATCGCCAAGGTGTATTGGATCAGATCATTGGTGCCGATCGCGAAGAAATCAGCTTCCGCAGCGAGCGCATCGGCGGCGAGCGCTGCGCCCGGCACCTCGATCATCGCGCCCAATGGCGGCAGCGCCTTGGGCAGCCGCACGCCGCGCCGGCGCAGCCGCCGGGCGACCTGTTCGACCGCCTCGCGCACGCGGCGGATCTCGCTGGCCGTCGAAATCATCGGCAACAGGATACGCAGCGGCCCCTCGCTGGCGGCGCGCAGCATCGCCGCCAGCTGCGGGTCCAACAGGCGGCGGTCCTGCAGCGACAGGCGGATCGCCCGCAAGCCGAGGGCGGGGTTCGCCGGCTCGACATTGTGGCCGCTCAGCGATCGGGCGATCTTTTCGCCGCCGAGGTCGAAGGTGCGCACGGTGACCGGTTTTCCATCCATGCCGCGCACCAGCGCCGAGAAGACCGCGTATTGCTCCTCCTCGCCGGGCAGGTCGTCGCGGTTCATGTAGAGAAATTCCGAACGGACGAGGCCGAGCCCCATCGCGCCGTTGGTCACCGCCTGCTGCAACTCGATCGGCAATTCGAGATTGCCTTCGAGGGTGATCTCGACCCCGTCGCGGGTGATCGCGGGAAGCCTGCGCAGGCGCGCGAGACCTCGCCGTTCGCGCGCCACCGCGTCGCGCCGGGCCTCGTAATCGCGGATCGTCTCGGTAGACGGGTCGATGATGACGCAGCCCTCGACGCCGTCGATCACCGCGGTGACACCAGCCTGAGCCCGATCGAGCAGACCGGGTACCGCGAGAACCGCCGGCAGGCCGAGCGCTCTTGCGACTATCGCAGTGTGGCTTTCGGCGCCGCCGGAGGCCGCCGCAAAGCCGGCTACACGCTCCGGGTCGATCAGCGCGGTGTCGGCCGGGGTCAGCTCTTCGGCGAGAATGACGGCGCCGTCGGCCACGGCGGAATAGGCGACGTAGGGCTTCTTGATCAGATTGCGGATCAGCCGCGTGCCGACGACCCGGATGTCCTCGATCCGCGCCGCCAAGTAGGGATCGCGCATCGCCGCGAAGCTCTCGGCGATTTCGTCGATCTCGATCTGCACCGCGCGCTCGGCGTTGATCCGTGTGCGGGTAATGCGCTCGTCAACGCCGCGGACGAGGCGCGAGTTCGACAGCATGGCAAGGTGGGCATCGAGAAGGTAGCCGACTTCCTCGGCGGCGGAGCTGGGCAGCCCCGCGGTCTTCGCCTTTACCTTTTGAAGCTGTTTCAGCGAGGTCGCCACGGCCTCCGCAAAGCGGTGTCGTTCGGCTTCGATTTCGCTCTGCGGGACGTGGTTCTCAGCTACCGGAAGATCGCCACTCTCGACGATATGAGCCGGGCCGATAGCAATTCCGGGAGAAACGGCGAGGCCCGGCAGTCGCTGTTCGGCGCCGCCGCTCTGCGGCGCCGAGCCGGTGACCTCCTCAATCCTCATCAAATTTGCATTCGACGAGCTTGGCGAGTGCCGTCACCGCTGCCTCGGCTTCGGGACCGGTGGCGGCGAGCCGGATGACCGCGCCGGGCGCCGCGGCCAGCATCATCAAGCCCATGATCGAGCGGCCGGAGACTTCGGTGCCGTTTTTGCGCACCCACACTTCGGCGTTAAACAGCCCGGCGGTCTTGACAAACCGGGCGGCGGCGCGCGCATGCAGCCCGCGCTGATTGCAGATTGTCGCGATCCGGCAAACCGCCCCGGGCGGCGGGCTCGAATCCTGTATCGGTCGTTCGTCGGCAGGCCGATTGCTCATCGGCGTGCGTCGCTGAGCAGCTGAGAAGCGACGTTGATGTATTTGCGTCCGGCTTCCTGGGCGCCGAGTACTGTTCGTTCGAGACTCTCGCTCTGACGGAGGCTGGCAAGTTTGATCAGCATCGGCAGGTTGACGCCGGCAATCACCTCGATCTTGGCGCGGTCCATGACCGAGATGGCCAGGTTCGACGGGGTGCCTCCGAACATGTCGGTCAACAAGACGGCGCCGTCGCCGGTATCGACTGCGGCAATTGAGCGCAGTATATCCTGGCGCCGCTTTTCCATGTCGTCATCGGGGCCGATGCACACGGCCTCGATTTGCGCCTGCGGCCCGACGACATGCTCGAGTGCCGCAACGAATTCCGCTGCGAGCCGCCCATGGGTCACCAAAACCATACCGATCATCGATTGCCTCTGCTGGGAGGACCGCTGCCGTTCAGCTCGCGGTGACGGGCGCGCTCGGCGCAGCCAAGGCGGGAGAGCCGGATTGAACAAGATCGCGGTGCGCCAGCTCCAACTGCAGCCCGGCGGCGCCGAGCTGCGCGGCCAGCCGCTCTGCCACGTAAACGGAACGGTGCCGGCCGCCGGTGCAGCCAATGGCGATCGTCAGATAGGTCTTGCCTTCCTGCTCGTAGCGCGGCAGCAGCGGTTCCAAAAGCCGCCACAACGCGGCGAGAAAGGGCGCAAGGTCCGGATCCCGCTCGATATGCGCGGCGACCTCAGGGTGGTGCCCAGTCAGCTGCCGCAGTTCGGGGATATAATGCGGATTGTCGAGAAAACGCACGTCGAAGATCAGATCGGCATCTCGCGGTATGCCGTGGCGATACGCGAAAGAGGTGACGAAAACGCGAAGACCGCTGGCCGCTATGGCAAAATGGCCGGTCAACAGCCGTTTCAATTCGGCAGCGCTTAGGTTGGACGTATCGATCACAAGGTCAGCACGGTCGCGCAGGGCAGAAACCACTCGGCGTTCGAGCCGGATACCGTCCGTTACGGGGCGGTCGCCGGCGAGGGGGTGGGGCCGGCGCGTCTCGGTATAGCGGCGTCGCAGCGGTTCGTCATCACAATCGATGAACAGCACCTTGAGCTCGCGGCCGGTCCGGCCGACGACCGCATCAAGGGGTTCGAGCATGCTCTCGATAGCAAAGCCCCGGATGGCAAAGCCCCTGGTGCGTAGATCGGCGCCGACGGCAATCGCGCGCGCATCGGCCGCAATCCCCTCGATCAGCGCGGGTACCAGCGACAGCGGTAGGTTGTCGAAGGCTTCGTAGCCCATGTCTTCGAGCGTCTTCAGCGCCGTCGACCGCCCAGCCCCCGACATTCCAGTCACCAGGAGCACACGGGCCGGCGCCGCCGCGCTTTCGAGGAGGCTCCGTTCGGCGTGACCACCGTCGGTCATCATCGCCGGATTATAGCGAGCACCGAGTTCGGCTGAAAACGCGCTCAGCGCGAAGCGCAGCTTTGCCGCCGCGGAAGCCTCGAATGGAGACAGAGCGATCATTGGAGCAGAGACCCCCAGCACATCCTCGCGGCGGATTTCGGGCAAACGGTCGACCTCGGCCGACGATACGAGGTCGACCAACAAGGCGAGCGTCGCCTCCGCTACCACCTCGACGCGAAGAATACCCAATCCGCGGACTTCGATCAGGCCCGCTATGGCAGCCGGGGCCGTTACCACGACGCGCTCTCCTGCGCGCCGCAGCTCCACCTGATCATCAGCGACGAGACGTGCTCCGCCATCGATCAGGCGCAGAGCTAGATCCGATTTTCCTGCTCCAGACGGACCGCGGAGCAACACCGCACGCCCATCGATCGCGATGGCGGTGGCGTGGACCAAAATAGGGTCGCGCGGGACCGTTATCGTCACACAGCGGCCGGCAGTCGAACAGAGAAGCGGGCCCCAATGGTGGCGCCATTCGCGTCTTTGCGGTTTTCCGCCCAGATCATGCCACGATGCGCCTCGACGATCTGTTTCGAGATCGAGAGCCCGAGCCCGGAATGTGTCCCGAATTGCTCTCCGAGCGGCCGCTCCGTGTAGAACCGATCGAAAATCGCGGTCAACTTTTCTTCTGGGATACCGGGTCCCTCATCTTCGACAGTAACGACAACCGCCCGACCATGATGTCGGGCAGTCAGCCTGATTTCGCCGAGTGGCGGGCTGAACGATACCGCATTCCCTATAATGTTGCGGAACACCTGGGACAGTCTTGTTTCGATCCCGGGCACGACGAGCTCACGGTCACTGTTGCCGATCGCGAGCAACAGACGAGGCGCGTCGTCCGTGCGGGTCGCCCCATAGACCTCGACCAGCGTACTCAGCATCGCCGCGATATCGACCGGTTCCAACTCGAGGCGGCCGAGCTCCGCGTCGAGCCGCGAGGCGTCGGAAATATCGGTGATCAAACGGTCGAGTCGCTGGACGTCATTGAGAATGATCGCCATCAGCCGCCGCTGATTTGACGCATCGTCGATCCGAACGGCCGTCTCGACCGCGCTGCGCAACGAGCTGAGCGGGTTTTTGATCTCATGCGCAACATCGGCGGCAAAACTCTCAATGGCGCTCATGCGCTGCCACAGCGCGTCGGTCATCTCGCGCAGCGACCGCGAGAGATCGCCGATCTCGTCGCCGCGCCGGGTAAAGTCGGGTATTTCGACCCGCGCCCGACGGCCGCGCGCTCGTTCCGCCGCCGCGGCTAGCCGGCGGATGGGCCGCGCAATCGTGCCCGCGAGGTAGAATGACAGCAGCACGGTGACTAACAAAGCCACCCCGAAGATGCGCAGCAGCTCGAGACGAACGGTTCTCAGCTCCTCCTCGATCTCGGCGCTGCCGGTCGACAACATGACCGCGCCGAGCACCTGCTTGTAGCGCTGGATCGGGATCGCGACGCTGAACACCAAGCCACCGGTTTGCGGGTCGCTCCTGATCGCCGAGCCGGTCTCGCCGCGCAATGCTCGCACGACTTCGGCATAATCCTCGGCGCGCGGGGAAGCGCTCTCACGATAGACCGAGTAGCTGGTGTGGCGTGGCACAATGTTGAGGATCCAATCGTATATCTGATCGGCGATCCGCAGAACCGCACCTTCCCTCTCTGGCGGCTCCAATTCGTGGACCTGCACGGCGTCGCCCGGCCCCCGCAGAATTCGACTGTCTCCAATAATGTCCCCCCGCACGTCAAACAGCCGAGCTCGGGTATGCGTCGGCTCTACCAGCCGCCGCATCATCTGGCGGGCCAGATCGGGCAGCAGGACCTCCCCTTCGTCGACCGAGTCGAGAACCGCTCCCTCACCGAGCGCAGCGGCAAACACCTCGCCCTGGGTCTTCAAAGCCTCGATCTGTTGGCCGATGAGGCTCGCCTGGTATTTCCCCAGGTAGAGAAACCCGCCGGCGAGAAGAGCGAGCGCCAGAACATTGACAGCGAGGATGCGCCGCGTAAGTGGGGAGACCGTCCAGCGCCTTCCCGTTCTGGGCCGCAGATCGACGCTCGGGCCGTGGCCCTGCGTGGCTCTCGCGGGGGAACGAGGGGCGGAAGGATGCTCGGCTACCGCCGAAGGCGACGCAGGCGCGGCGGCGTGCTCAACGGTCGCGGTATCGATACCCGACGCCATAGAGTGTTTCGATTTGCGCGAAATCTGTATCGACGTTCTTGAACTTCTTGCGCAAACGCTTGATGTGGCTGTCGATTGTCCGGTCGTCGACATAGATGTGCTCGCCATAGGCCGCATCCATCAACTGGTCACGGTTTTTGACGTGCCCCGGACGGTGCGCGAGGGATTTGAGAATCAGAAACTCGGTCACGGTGAGCTCGACATGTTCACCCTTCCAGGTGCACAGATGCCGTGCCGGATCGAGGATCAGCTGCCCCCGCACGATGACCGGCTCGCCATGCGAGTTCTCCCGCTCGCGCGCGAGTTCGCCGCGCCGGATCAGGGCCCGGATGCGCTCGATTAAAAGCCGCTGCGAAAACGGCTTCCTGATGTAGTCGTCGGCGCCCATGCGCAGACCGAGCAGTTCGTCGACTTCGTCGTCCTTCGAGGTCAGGAAAATGACCGGGATGTGACTCTGTCGCCGCAGCTGGCCGAGAAGCTCCATGCCGTCCATGCGGGGCATTTTGATGTCGAGCACCGCGATGTCGACCGGTTGCGCGCTCAAACCTTTCAGCGCCTCGGTGCCGTCGCTATAGCAGCGTACCGCGAACCCCTCCGCCTCAAGCGCCATCGACACGGAGGCCAGGATGTTGCGGTCGTCGTCGACAAGAGCAATCGTGTTCGGCACCTTATCCCCCAAAATCCTTCTGAGCGGCCGGATGATAGGTGAGCCGTTCTCCGTAAGTGGAAAATATGACGGAATCTCGCAGAGGCAAACCCACTTTCCCTATTTTAGACAGGCGGCCGGCGCCCCATCCCTCCGATATTCACCGGTAAGGGGTTCGTTTACCTACTCATCATATCGCGGCGGCGCTTTTTGCAGCGCGGCGCAGCTTGACGCCTGCGCGCCGGTGCGGCTCACTTATCGGATGCGTGGAACAGAGCCGGACGACCATCCTGCGAGAATCGCCCGGCGGCTGCTGCGCCGAGAACAGCGCGGCACCCTTGCCACAAGCATGTGCGGCGCGCCCTACGCGTCGCTTGTCCTCGTCGCCGCCGATCTCGATGCGAGCCCCCTTCTGCTGCTGTCCGACCTGGCGCAGCACAGCCGCAACATCGCGTTCGACCCGAGGGTCTCGCTGCTGTTCGACGGCACGGCGGGTTACCGGGACCCGCTGACCGGGCCGCGCCTGGCTGTGATCGGGCAGGCCAGAGCCGTCGAGGACCCTGGGCGTCTCGCCCGCTTCACCACGCATCACCCGACGAGCGCCGTCTATTCCGGCTTCGCCGATTTTCATCTCTATCGGGTCGCCGTCGAACGCGGACACCTGGTCGCTGGTTTCGGCCGGATTCATTGGATCGACGGCCGCGATCTGCTGTTTACCGCGGACGCCGCCACCCTCGCTGCGGCGGAGCCGGAGATCCTCACGCACATGAACGAGCATCACAACGATGCCATCGCCGATTATGCACGGGGTCTGCTCGGCCGCGCGGGGGCAGATTGGCGGATGACCGGGATCGATCCGGAAGGCGCCGATCTGCAGCGTGATGGCGAAACTGCCCGGCTTGATTTTCCCGCGCCGGTGCTCACACCTGATGCGGCGCGTGCCGCGCTTGTCGAACTCGCCCAGAAGGCGCGGAAATAACGCCTCCGTTGAGGGAATTTTGACATGGTCGCCCGTGTTGTGGTACGGCGCTAGTCTAGGCCGGTATTGCGGACGCAGAAAAGGCCCGACCGCAGGAGGAGGAAGCGTTCAATGAAGACGACGATCCGATGACCGGAAAGAACAGCCGCTTTGGCCTCGACCGGCAAGGCATGCATCACCTCGGGACCGTGCACTGGAACCAGTCCGCGCCAGTACTTTACGAACATGCCGTGCGGCGGGGCGAGGGTGAACTCGCTTCGGGCGGCAGCTTCTCGGTCTCCACCGGGCTCTTCACCGGCCGCACCCCGCGCGACAAATACATCGTCGAGGAGGCGGGCACCAAAGACACGGTGGACTGGGGCAAAATCAACCAGCCGGTCTCTCCCGACCAATTCGCCAGCCTCCACCAGCGCCTGCTCTCTTATCTCCAGGGCCGCGAGCTCTTCGTCCAGGACCTTTACGCCGGCGCCGATCCGGAATACCGGCTGCCGGTGCGGGTGGTCACCGACAGCGCCTGGCACAGCCTCTTTTCGCGCAACATGTTCATTCGCCCGCCGGCCGACGAGCTGCCCGGGTTCGAGCCGGCCTTCACGATCCTGCATGCCCCGAAATTCCTCGCGATCCCCGAGCAGGACGGGATCAACTCCGAGACCTTCATCTTCGTAAATTTCGCCGAGCGGCTGGTCCTGATCGGCGGCACCCAATATGCCGGCGAGATCAAGAAGTCGGTCTTCGGCTATCTCAATTTCGTGTTGCCGGCGCGCGGCGTATTGCCGATGCATGCTTCGGCCAACGTCGGCCCGAAGGATGACTGCGCGATCTTTTTCGGGCTCTCGGGTACCGGCAAGACGACATTGTCGGCCGACAATTCGCGCACCCTGATCGGCGACGACGAGCACGGCTGGAGCCCCCAGGGCATCTTCAATTTCGAGGGCGGCTGCTACGCCAAGGTCATCAACCTGTCGCCGGTCAACGAGCCCGAGATCTACGCGACGATCACCCGCTTCGGGACGGTGCTCGAAAACGTCGTGCTCCACCCCGAGACGCGGATGCCCGATGTCGACGACCAGGGCCTGACCGAGAACACCCGGGCCTGCTATCCGATCGACTTTATCCCGAACGCCGATCCCAAGGGCCTCGCGCCTCATCCGAAGAACGTCGTGATGCTGACCGCGGACGCCTTCGGGGTCATGCCGCCAATCGCCAAATTGACCGCCGAGCAGGCGATGTACCATTTTCTGTCGGGCTATACCGCGCGCGTCGCCGGCACCGAGAAGGGGCTCAGCAATGCTCCCGAAGCAACCTTTTCGACTTGTTTCGGCGCCCCCTTCATGCCGCGCCATCCGGCGGTCTACGCCAAGATGCTGGGCGCCCTGATCCACGAGCACGGCGCGCAATGCTGGCTTGTCAACACCGGCTGGTCGGGTGGCACCTACGGGGTCGGCCGGCGCATGCCGATCGCCCACACCCGCGCGCTTCTTCGCGCCGCGCTCGACGGCCGGCTGGCCGCGGCGCCCGTCCGCAAGGAGGCGAATTTCGGCCTCCTCGTGCCGGAAACCTGCCCCGGGGTGCCGGACGACGTGCTCGACCCGCGCGGCACCTGGTCTGACAAAGAAGCCTATGACGAAACTGCCCGCGGCCTCACCCAGCGCTTCGAGGCCAATTTCCGCGAATACGAGCCCTTCGTCGGCAGCGAAATCAAGGAAGTCGCAATCCGTCCTGCGGCCTAGCCGTTTTCCCTGCGGCGCGGGGAAAGACGGGAAAAACATTCTTCGGCGCCAGAAAACCGCCCGTTCGTCGCCGCAAAGTCATTGCTATCAGAAGCTTGCGCTCGCCATCCCGGCGCTGCCCGGCAGGGAAAGTGGTTTCCCTGCCGGGCGATTTGGCAGGGAAGCATTGGGGAATTGTCATTACTGACATTACCATTTAATAATTGACAATATTACAATCGTCGTATATAAATCAGGGAATTCGTTTATCAAGCTGCGATTGCGGTAACAGCATGGATGAGGTCGAAGGCGAATACAAGGTCGGCCGTGGCAGGCCGCCGCTGCACACGCGGTTCAAGAAGGGTCAGTCCGGCAATCCGCGCGGCCCGCACCCGCGCCCGAAAGACCTGCCGGCGCTGCTCGTCCGCGCTCTGAACGAGCCGGTGGTCGTGACCGCGAACGGCGTGAGCCGACGGATCACCAAGCGCGAGGCGGTCGTCGCTCAGCTGGTCGACAAATCGACCGGCGCCGATCTGCGCGCGACCCAGATGCTGATCGACATGCTGAAGGACGTCGAAAAACGCGCCGCCACGCCGCCGGAGGCGCTTCCGCTCACCCCGGCCGACGAGGAGGTGGTCGAAAACCTCCTGGCTCGGTTGCGCCGCGCCGAATTGGCAAAAATCCGCCACGGAGACACGGAGAGCGGTGTCGGGGCATGAGCCCCTCTCCGCCCTTCAGGGGGGAGAGGGAGGGGCCCGACCCGCAGGGTTGGGAGGGTGAGGTGGGCCGCGTCGCAGACTGTCTCGTCGGCCCCCCTCACCCTTCCCTCTCCCCCCGGCCAGCGGGGGGAGAGGACAAACTTTTGCCCACCCCTGACGAGTACCGTGCGTTGTTGCGGCGCGATCTCGTCAGCTTTGCGCAGCTCTGTTTCAGCGAGCTCAACCCGCGCACCCGCTTTGCGATGAGCTGGCATATCGAGATCATCGCGGCGAAACTGACGGCGTTGCGCGGCGGCAAGATCCGGCGCCTGGTCATCAACCTGCCGCCGCGCCATCTGAAATCGCTGCTGGCCTCGGTCGCCTTTCCGGCCTGGTGTCTCGGGCATGACCCCTCGGCGCAGATCCTCTGCGTCAGTTACGCGCAGGACCTCGCCGACAAATTGTCGCGCGATTGCCGGCATATCCTCGCCAGCAACTGGTATCGGGGGATTTTCCCGACCCGCCTCTCGCCGCAGCGCGCCGCAATGCCCGAATTCGACACGACGGCCCAGGGCTGCCGGCTCGCCACCTCGGTCGGCGGCGTCTTGACCGGGCGCGGCGCCGACATCGTCATCATCGACGATCCCTTAAAGCCTGAGGAGGCGTTGTCGCAGGCCCAGCGGCAGATGGCGAACGAGTGGTACGACCACACCCTCTACAGCCGGTTGAACGACAAGCTGGCGGGCGCCATCGTGGTGATCATGCACCGGCTGCACGAAGACGATCTCGTCGGCCACGTGCTGGCGCAGGAGGAGTGGGAGATCGTGCGGTTCCCGGCAATCGCCGAGGACGACGAGAGCCAGCTGGTCGACACGTTCTTCGGGCCGCTAAATTTCACCCGCCGGCGCGGCGAGGCGTTGCACCCGGAACGCGAGCCGCGTGCCGTGCTCGAGCATATCCGCCGCACGATCGGCGAATACAATTTCGCCGGCCAGTACCAGCAGGCGCCCGCCCCATTGGGCGGCGGCCTCGTCAAGGCGGCTTGGTTCCGGCGCTACGCGCCCGACGAATTGCCGCCGCGCTTCGAGCGCATCGTGCAGAGCTGGGACACCGCCAACAAGGCGACCGAGCTCAGCGATTTCAGCGTGTGCACGAGCTGGGGCGTGCTGGGCAAGAACCTCCACCTCATCGACGTCTTGCGCCGGCGCATGGAGTACCCCGAATTGAAGCGCGCGGTGCGCGAGCAATTCGAGCAGTTCGCGCCCTCGGTCGTGCTGATCGAGGACAAGGCCTCGGGCACGCAATTGATCCAGGAACTGATAGCCGAAGGCCTCCACGCCGTCACCCGCTACCGCCCGCAGTCGGACAAGGTCATGCGCCTGCACGCGCAGACCGCAATGATCGAGAACGGCTTCGTGCACCTGCCCGAAGAGGCGCCGTGGCTCGCCCCCTACCTCGCCGAGCTGACCGCCTTCCCCAACGCCAAGCACGACGACCAAGTCGAACTCGACCGCCCAGATGCTCGACTGGTTCAAAAACGCCGCCCGCGAGCCGGGCGGCTTCTACCGATATTACAAAGCGCTCGCCCAAGAGCCGCAGACCAAACGGCCCGAGCCGCTATCGGTGATGGCCAAGCGGCTGGGCCTCCTCCCGTAGTGACCACCGTCGCCGTTGACTGCCGGCCTTGGTAATGTGGCAAGCTGCATGAACAACGAGAGGGGACATTATGCCGACGGCGCGAGAGGTCGCAATCTTGCTCGCTTACGAACTTCTGAAAAGAGGCAACTACAGCGCAGCGGCCGGACCGGTCCAAATGTCTGAGCTCGCCGACGTTACGCCGGCAGCCGCTCGGATCGAGAGCGAGGAACTTTTCACCAGCTCTGGCGGTTTTGGGGGGCTTTCGGTTCAGGCCGTCGGGTGCGAAATCGGCGTCGATGATCCCGAGGTTTACGTTTACCTGACCCGCGGCTCCCTTCGTCTAATAAAGGCGCTCCCTCAAGAGATAGAGGGAGTCCCAATCGTCGCTCAAAAAATGGGACCGGTAACGGTCAAGCCAGAGATGGCCGCTAGCACAACTAATCGCGCCCACATCTTCGAGCGTAACGCTAGAATATGCTGCGGCAGCTCGTGTGCACCGACGTCGGGGAACTGCAGCGGAACGTTAGGAGCCCTCGTGAGGAAGGCAGGAAGTCAGCAGATCTATCTTCTATCCAACAATCACGTGTTTGGCGGCTGTAATCACGTGCCGCAGAACCAGCCCATCCTATCTCCCAGCAGCAACGATAGCCGCGCAGATATACGCGCACCAACTGAAGTCGGTAGGCACGCAGAAATCCACGAACTGCGGACCGGCGACCCTAGTTTCGTAAACCCATGTGAGGCCGACCTCGCGCTGGCTCGCGCTACCAATCCGACAGGCCTGAGTTCATGGCAAGGCGAGGCCGGTTCCGGATACGATACCCCGACCCGGAGCCAGCCGCCAGTTTCGCGGATGCTGGTCAAAAAGGTGGGGCGGACAACGGGGCTCACGCACGGGATCGTGCAGTCGGCGATTCCTTCTCCAGCTCCCTTGCCGTACACCGCTCGACATTTCAAAGGCGTTGTATGGTTTCACAATGTCTGGGTGGTTCGCTCGGCCGACGGGAGCGAGTTCGCGCTTCCCGGAGACTCTGGAAGCTTGGTTGTTGCTGAAGACGGTTCCAGCGCGGTTGGTGTTCTGTTTGCTGCAAGCAGGTCCGGTGAATACGGATGGGTAATCCCGATGCCATACGTGATCGGCACATTTGGCGGCTTGCGACTCGTTGCTGGGCACGGGGTATGAGATGACGCTGGAACAGGCCGCCCGGTCGCTCGATAAGGAATTACGTCCATATCCCTGGTATATAGCCGTTGGGGTAGGAAACGCCGACGACGGCCAGCCAGCGCTGTTCCTTTACGTGAAATCCGGGAAGCATCGAAAGCTGAACGCAGTGTCTCGAGGCTGGTACGGGTTTAAGGTGATCGTGGAGGTGACGGGCGCGATGCGTCCATTGGCGCGCAAGAGGGCTTAGAGCCAGAAGGTGGCGGCGGTCGGCGGGGCGTATAGGCTTGGAGTGGCCGCGAACTCGCTGAGGTCGCCTGCTGATCATCACTAGCTCCCCTAGCAGGCGCGGACCGGGCGGCTCGGGACGTTATCAATGATAGCGAAGAGGTCGGGTCTCCGCCGTGGTAGCCGGCGGCTGGAGCACGACGGCACGGCCGAAACGGGTGAAATCCGGTCTACTCATGACCCGACCTCGTGGGAACCAGATCCTTGTGAAACTGGAATTTCCGTGCGATAGTTAGCGCGTTAGATAGCTACCTTTTTAGATATCCTTTAATGGCCAGAGCGCCCCGATCACAGAGGCCAGCCCGGACGAGGGCCGACGGCCGGAAATCGCTCCTGGTTTATCTCCATCCCGAGGTGATCAAGGAGTTGAAAAAGGCAGCATTGGATGAGGATAGGACCGCCTACGAGATCACGGAGGAGGCGGTCTCCGCGTGGCTAGCTGCTCGCAAGGCGAGCGGAAAGGACAAAGGCGAATGAAGGAAGATCATGACTAAACTGCGGCGCCCCCGCCTGCTCGCTCTGCCTGCCGCCGCGCAAGCGGCGCTAGTCGCCGGTGCGCGCAACCTCGAACCCGTGCGGGGTCTGACCCACGGTTTCTACAAATATCCCGCCCGTTTCAGCCCTTCATTCGTGCGCGCCACCATCGAAACATTCACGCAGCCGGCCGACCTAGTGTTGGACAATCATGTTGGGGGCGGCACGACGCTCGTGGAAGCGCTGGTGCTCGGCCGGCACGCAATCGGCGTCGACATCAGCCCGCTCGCCGAATTCGTCGCGACCGTAAAAACTACTATCTTCGATGAGGCTGAACTTGATCGGCTCGCAGCATGGGCGACCCAAGTTGCCAAAGTCGTCCATATGCACACCTCATCAGTCTATTTCGCGGACCACGCGGAGCTCGGCTATTACAAGCATCTCGATGATCCCTCGCGCTGGCGGCTGCGAAAAGCGATCGAGCAAGGTATCGGGAGTGCGTTGCGGCTCGGTTCCCGGCGTCTCGAAGCATTCGGCCGCTGCGTCGTTCTGCGAACTGCGCAATGGGCGCTCGACGGGCGTAGTAAACTGCCAACGATTGATGAGTTTCGAAAGAGGCTGACCGAAACCGCGACCGAGATGGTCGCCGGCGCGCGCCAGCTTCGGACCGCGGTCGAACGCTATTCTAACCCGCCCACGATCCGCGTGATGAACCGCTCAGCGGCGGGGCTCGAAGACGACGAAGGCCTCTTCCATTGGCCGGCGCCGAAGCTCGTCATTACCTCGCCGCCGTATCCAGGGGTGCACGTCCTGTATCATCGCTGGCAAGTTGACGGCCGAAAGGAGGCGTCGCTGCCTTTCATGATTGCCAATAAACTCGATGGTGCCGGCAGCAGCTATTACACGATGGGTGATCGGAAATATCCGGAACTCAAGACCTATTTCAACAGCGTTCGCGCTACGATGTCATCAGTCGCGGCGATCGCCGACGAGAACACGACGATTGTTCAGATGGTCGCATTCTCGGACTTTTCCTGGCAGCTCGAACGCTATCTTGAGACCATGGAGGAGGCCGGTCTGTCGGAGGTCTTTCTGCCAATGCTCCGTGGTGAGGCCGATGGCCGGCTATGGCGAGCAGTCCCGAGCCGGCGCTGGTATTCGGATCAGCGCGGCGAGACACCCGGCAGCCGAGAGGTTGTGCTGATCCACCGGAAAGAGCGGTACTCAGCCTGTCGCGGTCTCCAGGCCATCGAGCGGTTCAGCGTCCGATAAATCCTCAAGCCCGAGCGACGTCAACGAGAGCATGAAGGGCGCCAGCCCCCGGCAGGTCATCTCTATCCGGTCCTCAACCTTGAGCTGTTTCGCATCCTCAGGCACGTCTCTCTTGTCCTTATCCTGCAAGAGGATCGACAGGCCGACCAGCACGTTCCCGTACATGAACTGATTGCGGGCGGAGGCGTCTTCGAGGCGTCGCTGCTTGATTTCGTTGAGGAGCGGCGTGTTGTCCATATTGATCCGAAAGACGGGAATCTCGTCATCGTCCGCGTCGTACTCCACCTCCATTCGCATGCCAGTGTACTCATCAAACGCCGGTTTTTGCTCAGCCCAGCGGTCTCTATAGACGGGATCTATCTTCGGCGTAGCGAGTTCGCGCGGTTTCTCGCGGTCTATCCCCGGTGTTTTTTTAGCAGTCTTCCGGTCCTTATTTGGCTTACTGCCACCCTTGCGGTGCTCCGCTGGTGGCCGAACAGTGACGGCGATTCGGCTTTCGAACTCACTGCGGGAATCTCTGGTGCGCGCGATGAAACTGAGGATCTGGCCGACTTCCGCGCCGTCCGGCAAGGTCGCCGTCACACTGGCGATGCCGTCCCGTAGGCTTGGCCCGACAGTGGATACATTGTGCTGCTTGCCCGCCTCGCCGAACCACATCAGCGAAAATTTTCCGCCCTCGATCCGCCTGGAGAAATAATCGTCACGAACATCGGTCTCGAATGTCAACCGCATCCGATGGTTGATCGGGCAATACCGTTTGTGCACCTCTCCGTAGGGGACGTTTTTTATCTTAAAGAAGCTGGGATAGACCTCACCCTTGAACGGTTTGTCCTTCTGAGCTGCGGCCGGGTTCGTATTGAATGGCGCTGTGATCCGGTGCCCAAGTTGCAGCAGAGATCTCAGATTGGGTGAACTCCGGATTAGGTGCTGCAGGACCTCGGCGAGCGGTTTATCGTCCTTCATTCTGTCAGTCATGCGCTCTAACTGGCGCTGATTTCGCAACTGTCGCAAGGTATCGTCGTTCCGTAAGGCCTGCTCCAGTCCGTCTATAAGTTCTTCTTTGAAGTCATTATCGGTAAGCCGGTCGCGAGACGGCATAAACAGGTCTTCGCGGATGTCGTCGTTCATCTTGTCGCATTCGACGAACACCAAAAGGTCATCTGCAAGGGTCTTCAGCTTTATCGAGTCCCGGCGGAAGAAATCTTTTGGCAGCGCACCCTGGGTCTGGCCGTTCCGCACGAACAGCACACCTTCTCGCTTGCGGTATCGGGTAAGGCCCCCGAGCTTCTTCCTCAGATTACCCTCGCCGTCGTCGGCCTCGCCGTCATCGCGCGCCGTGCCGGCGGGCTTGAAGGCGTAGATGGTGGCATAGAGTTGCTCGCCGGCCGGTGAGAAAGGGATTGTGATGGGAAACCCGTTCTCCACGTTTGGCGTATTGTTGAGCCGACGTCGTAGTCCGCTCAGGGTCGTCTCACGGCTGCCAGGGTCGAGATATTTCCCGCTCTCGCTCTTGCGAAACTCATACATCCTGATCGGCAAGGCGATCTCGGGCAACAGCAAGTCGAGCCGACTAAGAATGCTCCGGCCACGGATGATGTTGGAACGCTCCCCGAGATATTTGTAATCGAATAGCTTGATCAATGATCCGTAGACCGCTTCGCGGCCGTATGGACCCTCCCTGTCCGGATAGATCTTCAAGGACGGTGCCGAGAACGATAACAGCCATCCTTCGCGATCCGGATGCGCAGTGCCAACGCCGACGGGCGCCAGATACGTGTATATCGAATTGCGACGTCCGCCAGCGGGTCGCTCCCGTCGGACCACCGTGAAGCCCCAGTGGGAATTGTCCTCGTAAGGGTCCGGCCCGAGGAGCTTCGGATTACGGCGGCTCACCACGAGCTGCAGGTTGTTCTTGCCGCAAAAGCGCAGCGCGCCAGTGCCACCCTGATTGAACTGCCCCTGTACAAAGGGGATGTACATCTTGTTGCTTTTGTTGAGCGACATGATGGTTGTCGGAAGCTTCCGCGGGGTCTGGCCCTCCCCGCAATCGCTGATTGTGAGGTTCAAGATCGGCTTCGTGCCAGTGCCGCAGAGTGTGATCCCTTGCGCCACCTGCCGGATCTTCTCGGCCGTCCATTCCTCAAGGAAGCCGCCGATTGAAATCTTATCGCCGCTACCCCCCTCGAAGAACCGGGAGACCGCCTCGCGGATGTTCCTGGGTGCGTCCTGCCCCTTGGGATCGATGCCGCGCTCCAAGCACTCATTGATGAGCCGCGCGTCGACCGCGTTAACTATCTTCTCCACCAGCGCCGCCTCGGCAAGGCTCTGCTGATTGCCACCTTGACCCCAATTGTTTTCGACGTCGCCGTAATGGCGCCAGACTGTCGGATCCTCCCAGTAACCCGCCTTCTGCAAGAGCGCGATGACCTAATCCTCGGTCTCTGCATACAGCAGGCCGACGCAAAGATCCCTGATCTGGCCATTGTTCATTGGGGCTCTCGTATGTCGATAGAGAATACAAATTCAGAGTGTGAAATCGACCGATTCCTTGCCGCCGTTGGACGACATCCGCGTCTTCATCAGCTCGATCTCACGGGTGAGCGCTTTGGCGATCTTGTTCACGTCACTTTCCGTGAAGTCGTAGGCGTTTTTGTTTCCCAATTTAGCGATTACGCGGATCGCCTTAATCGCATTTTTGGTTCTATTTTGGGCTAATTCGACAAACTTTTCTCGCTTCGTTGCCTTAGGGGTTGTCCTTTCCTTCAAATTAATTTCGAGCGTATCCGGCATGCCTATGTCTCCATATGAGGTGCGATATAACAGCGAATTTTGGCCTGTAAACATCATCTAATTTACGAGAGATCTCGAGTTAAGTTTGTTTATTCTCTCCACATGGTAAATGGCACGCGGGCCACGCGCCGCGCCGACCGCGGAAGCCAAACGGCTTGGCCGCGAACGCATGTCGAGTTCGTCGCCGCGAATTGGCAGCAGTACGCGACGGCAGCATCCGGCGCCTCGTCGTCAACTTGCCGCCGCGCCATCTGAAGTCGCTGCTGGCTTCAGTCGCGTTTCCGGCGTGGTGTCTAGGGCACGATCCGTCGGCAGAGATCCTCTGCGTCAGTTATGCGCAGGATCTCGCCGACAAGCTCTCGCGCGATTGCCGGCAGATCCTCGCCAGCGACTGGTATCGGGGGATCTTCCCGACCCGCCTCTCGCCGCAGCGCGCCGCAATGCCCGAATTCGACACGACGGCGCAGGGCTGCCGGCTCGCCACCTCGGTCGGCGGCGTCTTGACCGGGCGCGGCGCCGACATCGTCATCATCGACGATCCCTTAAAGCCCGAGGAGGCGTTGTCGCAGGCCCAGCGCCAGGCGGCCAACGACTGGTTCGACCACACGCTCTACAGCCGATTGAACGACAAGCTCAGGGGCGCGATCGTCCTTATCATGCACCGATTGCACGAGGGCGACCTCACCGGCCATGTGTTGGCGCAGGAGGCGTGGGAGGTCGTGCGCTTGCCGGCGCTCGCCGAGGAGGACGAGGCGCAGCGGGTCGATACGGTGCTGGGGCCACAACGTGGACCTGCGTGACGAGTGGATAGGTGGTCGTATGATAGAGCATCTTTATATTTACTTCAGGTTCTTCGATTTCCTTGCCGCTCGGCGGTTTGTTCCCTCGCCAACTCGTCGCGGCAGGCCTTCTCCAAGGGCGGTAAGTCTTCGTGCACGACGCGCCATAGCACATCGTAGGCAACCCGCTCGTACTCGTGGCGCAGCACATTGCCAATCCCTGCTACCTTCGACCACGGGATTTCCGGGTGCCTGCTTTTCAGCTCGTTGTTCAGATGGCGGCTGGCTTCAGAGATGATTTCGATGCCGCGCTCGACCAGCCATCGCTTGCGTATGTCGAATTCCAAGCTCTGGAGCGTCACGCCTGCCACTTCATTGCGGATCAGCTCGACGGCCTCAATAATGTCGGTGACGCGTGCGATCTGCGACGGGATTGGCATCAGAACACTTGCAAAGCCGAGGCCTCGATCCGCTCGCGCAGAACGGGATGCAAGCTCCGCCGGGTCATGATGTCGGTTTTGTGCGCAAGGATTTGGGCGGCCGCGTCCTTCACGTCCATCAACGCGAAAAGCCCGAGAGAGCCCTCGGGATGGTCAAAGAACAGATCGACATCGGAATCTTCGCGTGCCTCGCCGCGCGCCGTCGAGCCGAACAGGTAGAGATGCTCGACGCCGAGCCGCTTCAACTCGGCTTCGTGCTGCTTGAGCTTGGCAATGGCCTCGCTGCGTTCCATCGGTTGTCTCGCCCACAAGGGCCGGCATCATAGCACAAATAGTGCCGCCTTGGTCAGATGCGGGGGTGTGGCTCCCCTCTAACGACCCCGAGGCAGACCGGCCAATCACCTGTTGGCCTCGGTCGCGTTCCCGGCCTGCGGCCCAGGGGTGCCGGCTCGCCACCTCGGTCGGCGGCGTCTTGACCGGGCGCGGCGCCGACATCGTCATTATCGACGATCCCTTAAAGCCCGAGGAGGCGTTGTCGCAGACCCAGCGGCAGATGGCGAACGAGTGGTACGACCATACCCTCTACAGCCGGTTGAACGACAAGCTGGCGGGCGCCATCGTGGTGATCATGCACCGGCTGCACGAGAGCCTGCCCTCGGGCATGACCCGGGGGACGATCTTGTCGGCCATGTGCTGGCGCAGGAGGAGTGGGAGGTCGTGCGGTTCCCGGCAATCGCCGAGGACGACGAGAGCCAGCTGGTCGACACGCTCCTCGGGCCGCTAAATTTCACCCGCCGGCGCGGCGAGGCGTTGCACCCGGAACGCGAGCCGCGTGCGGTGCTCGAGCATATCCGCCGCACGATCGGCGAATACAATTTCGCCGGCCAGTACCAGCAGGCCCCCGCCCCGCTCGGCGGCGGCCTCGTCAAGGCGGCCTGGTTCCGGCGCTACCTGCCGGACGAGTTGCCCGCCGCCTTCGAGCGCGTCGTGCAGAGCTGGGACACCGCCAACAAGGCGACCGAGCTCAGCGATTTCAGCGTGTGCACGAGCTGGGGCGTACTGGGCCGGAACCTCTATTTGATCGACGTATTGCGCCGGCGCATGGAATATCCGGACCTCAAGCGCGCCGTGCGCGTTGTCTAGGGGCATTCTGGCGTCAGGATGAGCCCCGGGCGAGTTTGCTTTTATCGGTTGCGCGGAGCCAGTAGAAATCGCAAGGCGAGCGGCATCGCAAGGCTGGCGTCGGAGGCACGTAATCCATGGTTCGACGCTAAACGTTTCTACGGACGACGGCAGGACAACGGGGCGGAGCATTGCGAGAGATAGGTTGGAGAAGGCACGATATTTCCTCGATCGGCCGTTGCTGCGGAGGTCGACCCTCAGTCGCCTCGGATTGCCTATGCCGCAAATCTAGACTACCCTCATCGGGCCGCCAGCAGCGCCATTGCGATCAGGTCGACGGGCCAGAACACTGCAGCCGAGAAGGCGACCGCGACTTCTGAGACTTCGATCGCTTCGTTCCCGGTGTGCAGATACTCGATCAGGTGATAGGCGAGATCGCCACTGGCGGCGAGCGCGTAAAACAAGAGCGCAGCAAGCCACGCCGCGCGATGCCCGCTCGGCGGGTCAGACAACTCGGATATTTTCGAACTGCCACGGATCATCGCGGTCGAGATCTTCCGGGAACAGTTGCTCGCGGCCGTCGAGCGGGGTCCAATCGCCATACACGCCGACGACATCGCCGAGATATGGCCTAGCGATCTGTATGACGCGCTCGAAATCCATCTCCTCAGGCTCGACGATCCCCTGCCGCGGCCGCTCGATTGCCCAGATCATTCCCCCCAGCACCGCCGCGGTGACCTGCAGCGAGGTGGCGTTATTGTGCGGCGCCGCCCGTCGCGCTTCGGCGATCGACAAGCGCGAGCCGTACCAATAGACACCGTTGGCTTGGCCCATCAGGAGCACCCCGAGCTCGTCGATTCCGTCGGCGATCTCTTCCATCATCAGCCGCTTGCGCTGCTGCAGCTGAAAGTTCTTGCCGGCGAACTCGTGCAGGCTCAGCACCGCATCGTCGCAGGGATGGTAGGCATAGTGACAAGTCGGCCGGTAGCGGACCGTGTCGCCATCCCGGACGGTCAGATAATCGGCGATCGAGATCGATTTGCCATGGGTGATCAGAAACCCGTGATAAGGGCCTTCGAGAGGCGTCCAGCTGCGCACGCGAGTTGCCGCTCCTGGCCGCAACAGGTATATCGCCGCACCGGAGCCGAAGTCGTGACGGCGGCCGTCCGATGGAAAGTGCCGCTCGTGCGTCCCCCAGCCTAGCTCGGCGGGCTGTGAGCCCTCGCTGACAAATCCATCGATCGACCAGGTATTGACGAATTCGCCCGGTTCCTTGGACATGGTCGAGACTTGCGTATCGCGCTCGGCGATGTGTATCGCCTTGACGCCGAGCGTCTCGGCAAGGCGGGCCCAATCGGCGCGGGTCGCCGGGATCGCGTCTTGCAAACCGGTGTTCCTCGACAGATCAATCAGCGCCTGTTTGACAAAATGCGACACCAGACCGGGATTGGCGCCGTGGGTCAGCACCGCAGTCGGGCCGCGGGGATAACGGGCACGAAGCGCCAATGCGCTCTCGCGCAGCGCATAATTAGACCGCGCCGAAGGCGGCAGGCTCGGGTCGGTGTAGCCGCCCGGCCACGGCTCGATGCAGGTGTCGAGATAGAGAGCCCCGCGTTCCTGGCACAATTCGATCAGCGCGACGCTCGACACGTCGACCGAGACGTTGAGAAGAAAATCATTTTCGCCGAGCTGCGGTTCGAGCAGCGCGCGGTAGTTGCTGCGGGTCAGCGCGGTTTCGATGAAACGGATCCCGTACTCGGCTGCGACATCGTGTCCCCGCGGCTCGGCGGTGATGATCGTGATCCGGTCCGCGGCGATTTCCAGATGCCGCAGCAAGAGCGGCAGGACACCTTGCCCGATGCTGCCGAACCCGACAATCAGGAGGCGGCCCGGGAACGCGACGTGCTTCTTGTCGAGCATGGCAGTCGAGGCTGATCTGGACACCGGAACCGCTAACGTCGTCGATCGGTGAGAGGATTACAACCGCCGGCACCTGAGCTAATGTGCCGCCGCTCATGTGGAGATTGGGGCGAATGCGGAAGGTGGTTGTGGCGCTCGTCGTGAGCGCGTTGCTTGCGGCGGGTCCGGCACTGGCGCAGGCGAAAAGCGGCAAGGGGGGCGGCTACGAGCAGCTGAACCTATTCAGTGAAGCCTATGACCGCATCCGCCAGGATGCCGTCGAACCGGTTGGTGAAGGAAAACTTGTCGCTGCCGCGATCGCCGGCATGTTGTCCGGGCTGGATGCCCGCTCGGCCTACATCAACGAGGCTGCATACCGGGCGATGCAGACGCCGGCCAACGAGGATCAGGCGAGCCTCGGTCTGGTAGTGACGATCGAAAACGGCCAGTTGAAGGTGATCGCGCCGCAAGACGGCTCGCCGGCGGCGCAAGCCGGGATCAAGCCGGGAGACCTGATCTATGCAATCGACAAGGATCCCACTTACGACGTGACACTCGGCGAGGCCGAGCAAAAGCTGCGCGGCCCTGCTGGCAGCCAAGTCGAACTAAGCCTGCGGCGCGACAATCGCGGGCCGATTGACGTCACGGTCAAGCGCGAGCGCTACAGGCTCCAGACCGTGGCCGCTCGCATTGAGGCAGAAAACATCCTTTATCTGCGGGTTGCCGGGTTCGACTCCGGAACGCCGGCGGCGCTCACCAATGCGGTGCGGGATTTGCGGCAGCGGGCCGGCAATAAGATGATCGGCTTTATCCTCGATCTGCGAAACAACCCCGGCGGCGTTTTTGAGGCGGCTGTCGCGGTAGCCGATGCCTTCATCGACAACGGCGACATTGTTGTCATCAAGGGCCGCAAATCTGCCAGCCTCAAGCGTATCAGCGCTACTCCCGGCGACATCGCCCAAGGGTTGCCGATCGTCGCGTTGATCAATGGAGGGACGGCGAGGGAAGCGGAGCTCGTCGCCGCCGGGTTGCAAGACAATCGGCGGGCGGTTCTGGTCGGGACGAGGAGCTTTGGCGAGAGCTCGATCGAAAGCCTCATCCCGCTTCAGGGAAACGGCGCCATCCGGCTCACCACCGCCCGGTTCATGACGCCGAGCGGCCAAAGTATTCAAGGCAAGGGTCTCACTCCCGATCTCACGGTAATGCCCTTAAAGCTGGCGAAACTTCCCCAAGGAGACCGGCGGCGCGAGGCCGATCTCCGCGGCGCTCTGAAGAATACCGATCCGGTGCCTGCTGGTACTAAGGATTTGGGCGCCTGGGAATCTGGCGGCAAGGAGTTGGCTCCCTCGCTCGCGACCTCCGACATTGGCTCGGCAGCTGACGAGCAGCTCAGTGAGGCCGAAGCCGTGCTGCGCGGGTTGGCGCTGGTCAACGGCCGGGCGGGGTAGCACGCATGAGCTTTGACAGCGCGCGGTTTCTGGTGCTCGGGGCCGGTGCGGTAGGCGGATATTTTGGCGGTCGCCTCGCGGAGGCCAAGGTGGATGTAACATTTCTCGTGCGTCCTGCGCGCGCCGCAGCACTCAACGAGCTCGGCCTTGCCATCGAGAGCCCCATGGGAGATCTGCGGCTGCCCGTTCGGGTCGCGACCGCCGATACCCTCAGCGGCGTTTTCGACACCGTGCTGCTGACGGCAAAGGCCTATGATCTCGAGCAAGCGATCGCAACGATCCGGCCGGCAGTCGGACCGGGAACGGCAATATTGCCGGTGCTCAACGGTCTCGGGCATCTCGACCAGCTCGATGCCGCTTTCGCCCCCGAGCGCGTCCTGGGCGGCGTCGCCTATATCGCAGCGACCTTGACCGCTGAGGGGACCATTCGCCATCTCAACCGCGTGCATGGCATCGCGTTCGGCGAGCGCTCGGGCGGAGTCAGCCGCCGGGTCGAGGCGATCGCCCGAGCCTTTGCGTCAACGCCGGTCAACGCCTCGGTAAGCGACAACATTATGCTCGATATGTGGGAGAAGTTCGTCATGATCAGCTCCCTGGCCGGCATGAACTGCCTGATGCGCGGGTCTGTCGGCGACATCCTGGCCGCCGATGATGGCGAGAGCCTGACGCTCGAGCTGCTGGCGGAATGCGAGGGCGTGGCAACCGCCTCGGGGTTCACGCCGCGCGAGGGGCACCGCGAACAGTGCCGCGCGATGCTGACCGAGCGGGCCAGCAATTTCAGCGCGTCGATGCGGCGCGACCTCGAAGCCGGATTGCGCACCGAGGGCGAGCAGGTCCTTGGCGACATGCTGCGCCGCGCCCGCGCCAACGGAATTGACGCACCGCTGCTGCGGACCGCGGTTTGCCATCTCCAGGTCCACGAACGCCGGCTTGCCGCGCGGCTGTAAAGGCGCGGCCGGAAGCTATCTCATGCACAGGCGTGATTGCCCTGCCGGCCGGGCAGTTTTTGGACGGGCGGTTTGCGATAGCGGCGGGCGACCCTCTCGCCGCCACCGCCGCGACGCGCCATATCCAGCGCGCCGAGAGTTTCTTTGTACCGAGTTGCCACTGATGACGAGTCTTTAAAAAGTGCTTCAATCATTATTGGACGCCCAAGCTCGCGGACGGGCGAGAATCGACAGCCACGCCGGCATTCGACCGCAGTCCATTGGGCCTGCGGACGGCCTATCGGTTCGAGTCGTGACCTACAACATTCATACATGCGTCGGAGTCGACCGGCGCTATGACCCCGGGCGAGTCGCCGCCGTGCTGCGTGAAATCGACGCGGACATCGCCTGCCTTCAGGAAGTTGATGCCCGGCGCGGCACCGGACGGCATGCCGATCAATGGGCTTATCTCGGTGAGGCGACGGGGTGTCGGGTCGTCCTCGGAGCCGGCGTCCGTGACCAATGCCGGCGTTTCGGCAACGCCATTCTCACGCGCTTTCCAGTGCTGACCGCCCGCTCGATCGATCTCACTGTCGGCGGCTGGGAACCCCGCGGTGCGATAGATGCCGATCTTTTGTTTGGCGATCGGGTGCTGCGCGTGATCGCCACGCATTTCGGTCTGCGTGCCGCGGAGCGACGGCTACAGGCAAATCGGTTGGTGAGTGCGCTCGCTGGAAGCCTGCCGCCGCACCGACGCGAGGCGGAAGCGGTGCTACTGATGGGCGATTTGAACGAGTGGCGCGGCCGAAGCGGCGCCATCCGGGCCTTCGACCGACAGCTCGGTCCGAGCGCCGCCGAGCGCACCTTTCCCTCCTGGATGCCGGTGCTGGCGCTCGACCGGATTTATGCGGACGGGCCGGCGGTGCTCCGCGACATTGAGGTCTACCGCAGCCCGCTCGCCCGGCTCGCTTCAGATCACCTGCCGCTCGTCGGCAATTTGCACTGGGACGGTCACGCGGCATGGCGGCGCGAGCGGTCTCGCCTATCAAGGCGCCGGCCGAAAGAGTCGAACAACCCAGCAAAGGTGCAGACGCGGCTATCCTGAGCGGCCGCCGTGCCAACGCTACCGTGTTGGGCGTTGCATCGGCCACCGGCGGGGTCTAATCAAGCCAAATGCCGCACAAAAGAAACCCACTCGGCCTCAACGCCCTGCAGCTCAAGACTCTGACCCTGCTGCAGGAGATCGCGCGCCTGACCGGCCGTGCAGGGCCGGCTGAGGAAGCGGGCATTGCCGTGCGCCCGCCCGATCCGCATGGCAATCATTTCCATCTCGGCGACGCCGTGGTCGCAACCCGCGATGCCAGCGGGTTGCGCAATCCCGCAGTCTGGGTGGCGCTGGAGCGGAAGGGCTTGATCCGCTCAATGTACCCGCATGAGGCGGTTGTGACCCCGCTAGGTCTCGACTACGAGACCGGGCTGCGCGAGGTGATACTACACAAGAGCGCTCACTGAAGGTCCCTCACCAGCAGAGGCTCCAGGCAACACCGACCGGATCGTACCGGCTCTCGCGCAGCACGGCCTCGACGCATAGGAGATTGGGAGCCGACTCGCCAGGTTTGCCGAATTCTTCGGCATGAATGCCGCCGGCGATCAATACGCTGTCGATCCCCGCTCGGGCGGCGCCGGCAATGTCGGTGCGCAGACTGTCGCCGACGGCAAGGATGCGCGAGCGGTCCTCGATGCCAAGAAGGCTCAGGCAGGCATCGTAGACCGAACGGAATGGCTTGCCATGCCAGCGAACGCGGCCTCCGGCCTCTTCATACCATTTGGCCAATGCGCCGGCGCATAGGTGAAGGGTGCTGCCGCGCATGACAACGAGATCGGGGTTGGCGCACACCATCGGCAGACCGCGGCCGAGCGCACTTTGCAATAACGGTTCGTAATCCTCGATTCGGTCGTCCCACCCCGCCGGCCCGGTATTGAGGATGAACTGAGCCTCCCCAGGGGCATCGACATATTCAAGATCCAGCCCCTCTCGGATCTCCATGTCGCGCTCGGAGCCGATATGCAGGCATCGTCGGCCGAGCGCGGCATAAAACGGGTCGTCGCGCCGCTTGAGGCATTGCCAAGCTTCCTCGCCGGACGACATGACTCCATGGTACAGCCCGGACGGAACACCAACCGCCGTGATGCGCCGTACGACGTCATCGGCCCGTCGCGGCGCATTGGACAGCAGCACGATTCGCTTCCCCGAATCGATTAGCGACCGCAGGCAGTCGATGGCTCCGGGGATCGGGGTGACCCCGTCATGGATCACACCCCAAAGATCGAGAATGAGGCCGTCGTAACGGGGCGCCAATTCGCGCATGCCGCCGATCAGATGAACTGGCATGTGTTCCACAACCTCGGAGACCACAAATACCGACCGATCATGTCTCAGCCTGTAAGCTTAAGGTCAGGGGTGCAGAATTTATTGGCAGCATACATAAAACGTCTCTCGTTTACTGAATGTTTCCGAACTTAACGGAACATGCCTCCGGGGTGCACGTTCTATGGGCAGTCGGGCCGGCGACGGTGTACTGGCTGCTCTCAACCAACCACAGTAGATGGTCGAGGGCTAGCCCCGGGCGGGAAACGGACGCTCGTTTTGATAGGTAACTTTTGCGCGACCGCCCGGCACGAAGATTGCTGGGCTTTGTTCCGCTTACGGAGGAGCAGTAGTCGAAATGGAATTGTGGATCGGACCGTTGCTCGAGCGAAATGGGGGGTACAGCTACGATACCTTCACTCGGGCAGAGGGGTTGAGGCGCTCGTTTCGTTACCCGCGCGTCGACGCAGCGAGGTACGACCAGCGCGCTCTCGCGGCCGAAGCGCGGCGCGATTCGCGTTGCAAGGTGCGCATTTGTGAGACGCAGAGCGAGTTCGAGCAGCTCGTCCGAGCGGCGAACACTGAGAGCGCAGTCGCAGTGGATTCGGAAAAAGACGATTAGGATCGCGCCTCCGCCGCGCCGACGCGTTCCAAGAAGCTGCGAGAGTTCGCCGCTCGCGCACCGACCGCCTCGGCGACGCAGGTAAAACCGTCGGCGCGAAGCAATTCGGCAAGACCTTCCTTTATGTCGGTCACGAGACTAGGCCCCGCAAAGACGAGAGCCGTATAGAGCTGCACGAGACAAGCGCCCGCGCAAATCTTCTGGTACCCATCCGAGGCGCTGGCGACACCCCCGACGCCGATTAGCGGCAACCGCCCTTGCGTCAATCGGTACATGTCGGCGAGGAGAGCGGTCGAAGCCGCGAAGAGCGGTCGCCCGCTGAGCCCACCCGATTTTATCGCATAAGGGCTGACCAGGCCCACCGGTCGATCCACCGTCGTGTTGGACACGATCAGACCATCAAGGCCGGCAGCGAGAGCAACAGAGGCAATGTCCTCTCGTTCTTCCGGGGTGAGGTCGGGCGCAATTTTCACCAGCAACGGAAGCGGACGCCGGCTCTCGTCACGGGCTCGAAGTAGGGGGACTAGCAATGTTTGAAGGCTCGCACGACGCTGCAGGTCGCGTAAACCCGGGGTGTTCGGGGAAGAGACATTGACCACGAGATAATCGGCCACTTCCGATGCCCGCCGGATCCCCTCCGAATAATCGGCAACGGCGTCGCATGAATTGCGGTTCTTGCCTAGATTGACGCCGACGATCCCGGTATGGCGCCGCCGCCGAAGGCGCTCGACCGCGGCCTCGAGCCCGCCGCTGTTGAACCCCATGCAGTTCACAATCGCCTGATCCTCCTCGAGGCGGAATAGGCGGGGTCTTGGATTGCCGAGCTGCGGGCGAGGGGTAACGGTGCCGATCTCGACAAACCCAAACCCGAAGCCAAGCAGCGCTTCGGGCACTCGGGCATCCTTGTCGAAGCCGGCAGCGAGCCCGACCGGGTTCGGAAACTCCAGCCCCCACAGGCGCTGCGCTAGGATCGGCGGGTCGGGCTGTCGCGCAGCGCGATCGGTCACGAATTGGCCAAGTCCCACTTCAAGGGCTCGCACGGTGAGGGCGTGCGCGGCTTCGGGCGCCAGACGGCGCAGCGCCGGCCGGGTCAGCGGATAGAGATTGAGCATGGCAACTGCTGCATTCCCTGTATAACGAAACGCGCCCGCACTCCAGATGAGACCCTCAAACCGAAGCCCGGCGTGCGCCATCCGGGATGAAAACGGTCGAGCAGTCTTGAGTCATTTCGGGGCGCGGGCTCTGCCCGCGACCCCGAAAGCCGTGAACACTAGCCTTGGAGAGAGGATTCACGAGCCGGTATTCATGGTTTCCGGGCCCGACCCAGATGCCGTCCCGGAATGATTATCCTTTTTCGAAACAACGGGATCTTTCCCCTCTGTTTTCTTGGGAGCGGGCCCCACCTTGGTTCGCGAGCCCCCTTAGGCTTAGAGGAAAGGGCCGAGCGCAGCGAGGCGGGTGAGGGCCAAGCTGCCGATGTGATAGACCATATCCTATGTCCCGAACCACCGATCGAGTGCCGCGGCGGGTGCTGGTGCCACATGCGCCGGTGCTGGTCGCCGGTTTTCGGGAAGTGCTGTGGCTCGACCCTGACGGGGAGATCGAAGCGCTCGCCCCGGCTGACGCGCGCAGCCGCGTGGAGCGCGAAACGCCGATACTGTGCCACGGCCCGGCCACCGCACGGCGGCTCGATGCACCCGGGTTCCCTGCCCTCGATCTGCTCGAACTCTTTGCATTTGTCCGTCCGGCACGGTTCTGCGTGCCGACGCCGCGTGGTCTCGCCGAAGCGCTCGGGCTGCCGCCACCGCGCAGCTCGCCGGAGGCTTGCGTGACCCTCGCCACGGTCGCGCGTGCTTTGCTTGAAAAGCTTGCGGAAGAGGTCGATCCCGAAGTTCGCGCGATCGCCGAGGTAATGGATCGCGCGGGTTGGTTGTGGGGTCCAGCGGTGCTCGCCGCCTTGCCGCCTGCCGAGACTGGCGAACTGCGGAAAGCGGCCGGGCTGCGCGTGTGGGTACGACTCGGCGAGTGGTCGGAGCCGGCCCCGGCGCCGCCGCCCGGCGACGAGCCGGTGGGCGCCGAGGAGGCGCGATTGCGGCTCGCGGAGCTGCTCGGCCCGGTTGCCGAGCGCCGCCCGCAGCAGAGCGATTACGCCGCAGCAGTTACCCCCGCCTTTGCTCCGCGCGACCAGCCCGACCAGCCGCGAGCGGTTCTCGCGGAAGCCGGGACCGGTGTCGGGAAGACGCTCGGGTATATCGCGGCCGCCAGCCTTTGGGCAGAGAAGAACCGGGGCTCGGTGTGGATTTCGACCTATACTCGGAACCTGCAGACCCAGATCGCCGGCGAACTCGACCGCCTCTACCCCGATCGTGAGCGCAAACGCCACAACGTCGTGATCCGCAAAGGGCGGGAGAATTTTCTCTGCCTGCTGAATTACGAGGACGCGCTCGGTGCCGCGATGGGCCGGCCGGGAAGGCCGGCCGGCCAACTCGGGCTGATTGCCCGGTGGATCTCTGCGACGGGGGCCGGAGACCTCGTGGCGGGCGATTTCCCGGGCTGGCTCGCCGAGCTCATCGGACGCGGCCGGGTTGGTTGGCTGGCCGATCGCCGCGGCGAGTGCATACACTCGGCCTGCCCGCATTTTCGCCGCTGTTTCGTCGAAAAGAACATCCGCCAGGCGCGGCAGGCGCGCATCGTGGTCGCCAACCACGCGTTGGTAATGGCCCAGGCCGCCCTCGGCGGGCTCGACGATGCAACCGTTCCGACCCGCTATGTCTTCGACGAGGGCCACCATCTGTTGGATGCCGCCGACAGCGCCTTTTCGGTGCGCCTGTCAGGCCAGGAAGGGCGTGAACTGCGGCGTTGGATCGTCGGCGCCGAGGCCGGCGGGCGCTCGCGCGCCAGAGGTTTGCGGCGCCGGATCGGCGATCTGGTCGAAAGCGATGATACGGGCGCCAAAGCATTGCTCGAGGTTCTCGCCTCCGCCCGAATTCTCCCCGGCAACGGCTGGGCGCAGCGCGTCACCGAAGCGCGCGCCCATCAGGGCTTTGAAAGATTTCTCGTGCTGGTTCGCCAGCAGGTTCTCGCGCGCGCCGTGCTGGCCGATAGTGGTTATGGCCTGCAGGCGGAGGCGCGGCCACCGATCGAGGGTTTGGGCGAGGCAGCTCTGTCGCTGGCCGAAAGCCTCGAACGGCTCGCCGCCGCGATGCTCAAGGTTTCCAAAGCGCTGCGAGCCCAGCTCGAGGACGCGGACGACCCGCCCGAGCCCGGTTTGCGGCAGAGGCTGGACGCAACGATCCGCAGCCTCGACCGCCGCGCTGGACTGCAGCTCGCGGCCTGGAGCCGGTTGCTTCGCGATCTCGTCGAAGGACCCCGAGACGATACAATCGAGTGGTTCGCGCTCGACCGGCTCGACGGGTTGGAAAGCGACGTCGCGGTAAACCGAAACTGGGTCGATCCCGGCATCCCGTTTGTCGCGCTTGTGGCACAGCCGGCGCATGGGCTCGTCGTCACCTCGGCGACCCTAACCGATGAAGCGGCCGATCCCGAGTTGGCGTGGCGCGGCGCGGAGGCCGGCACCGGTTTGCGGCACTTGCCGGCGGCACCGGCGGCCGCCCGGATCGCATCGCCGTTCGATTACCCGGCGCAGACCCGGATCTTTATGATCACCGATGTTCCCCGCGACGACATCGGACAGGTCGCGGCGGCGTATGCGTCGCTGTTCACCGCAGCGCGCGGCGGCGCCCTCGGCCTGTTCACCGCGATTGCACGTTTGCGCGCCGTGCACCAGCGCATTGCCCCCGCGCTTGAGGCGCACGGTCTGACGCTTCTCGCCCAGCATGTCGACGCGATGTCGACCGCGACCCTAGTAGACATCTTTCGCGCGGAGGAGGATTCATGCCTACTCGGCACAGACGCGGTGCGCGACGGCGTCGATGTCCCGGGGCGCGCGTTGCGCCTCATTGTTTTCGATCGGGTGCCGTGGCCGCGTCCTGATGTTCTACACCGCGCCCGCAAACCGGTCTTCGGCGGTGCACAGTACGCCGACCGCATCGCCCGGCTGCGATTGCGACAGGCCTATGGCCGGCTGATCCGCCGCGCCGACGATCGCGGCGTCTTCGTCATGCTCGACCGCGCGCTCCCTTCCCGGCTGCTGTCGGCCTTTCCTGACGGTGTTGCGATTGCCCGTTTGCCGCTAGCGGAAGCGGCCGAGGCGACAGCCCGGTTTTTGGACGCAGCGGCGCATACGCCTTGACAGCCGCGCGCGCCGCCTGATCTGTGAGGTGGTCGAACCGCAACAGGAGCTCCCATGCTCGACCACCACCGCGCGCTGATCTACACGATGGTCATCGTGTCGGCGGCCGACAGCGATCTGCCCGATGCGGAGCTGCGCATCATCGACGACATCGTCAAGGACTTTCCGGTGTTCCGCGATTTCGACCGCCACGATCTGTCTCGGGCTCTGAATGACTGCACCGAGCTGATGGGCCGGGAGCGCGGGCTCGACGAGACGCTGAACGCGATCAAGGCCGCTCTGCCGGCAAAGTTGCGGGAAACCGCCTATGCCATCGCCTGTGATCTCGTTGCCGCGGACGGCGAGGCTTCCCAGGAGGAGCTGCGCATCCTCGAGCTGATCCGCGACCGCCTCAACATCGACCGGTTGATCGCGGCCGCCATCGAACGGGGTGCCCGAGCGCGGTTTCAGACGCTGTAATCTGCTCTTGAGCGAAGGTCAGCGGGACGTCATTGCGTTTCTTAAGGACCCGTCCTCCTACGGGCCGGGAGTGGACCGCGTCGAGGTCATCGAAACGCATGCTTCATTGGTTTTTATTACTGGCGAGCGTGTCTTCAAACTGAAGCGCGCGGTAGCGTACCCCTATCTGGACTTTTCGACCGCGGATCTCCGGCGGCGCGTCTGCGAGGCGGAGCTGGTCCTAAACCGACGCACCGCACCGGCGCTTTATGAGGAGGTTCGGGGCCTTTTCCGCGGTGCCGACAACGCCGTCAGCTTTGAGCCGAATGGCGAGGCGATCGATTGGGTCGTCGTGATGCGGCGTTTCGATCAGGACCTGCTGTTCGATGCGCTGGACAAGGCGGGTCGCCTCGATCGGCACGTAATGGACCAGCTCGCCGACCATATTGCCCAGTTTCACGCTTCCGCCGAGCAGCATTTCGACCATGGCGGCGCGGCGGAAATGGCCGATCTTGCCGAGGTGCAATACCGCTGTCTCGCAGCCCAGAGCCGTGCCGGCTTTGGTCGCGATCCAGTCGAGACCATTTGGGAGAAATGGCAAGAACGGGTCGCGGTTTTGGCGGAGCTACTCGACCGCCGTCGTGCAGCGGGCAATGTGCGCCATTGCCACGGTGATCTGCACCTCCGCAATATCTGTCTGCTCGATGGCGAACCGACGCTGTTCGATTGCCTCGAGTTCGACATGGCCCTCGCGAGCATCGACGTTCTCTACGACCTCGCGTTTCTGCTGATGGATCTGGAGCATCGCGGGCTGGGGCATTTTGCCAATCGCGTGTTCAACCGTTACCTCGACCGCAGCGGGGAGGATGATGGGCTCGCGGCGATGCCGTTTTTTCTATCGTTGCGGGCGGCGATCCGCGCCCATGTTACCGCGACCGCGCTGGAGCACGCCGCGCATGCCGCTGCAGGCGCGGAGATGGCCTGCGACGCGCGCCGTTATCTTGGCCTTGCAGAACGATTCCTCCAGCCGCAGCCGTGCCGCCTCGTGGCGATTGGGGGGCTGAGCGGAACCGGGAAATCGACGTTGGCGGCCGGCCTCGCTCCCGAGCTGGGTTTACGCCCGGGCGCGCGCGTGCTGCGCAGCGATGTGACACGCAAGCTGCTGCTGGACGTCGATCCGGAGGAACGTTTGCCGGCGGCCGCCTATAACCGCGAGACCTCGGCTCGTGTCTACGATGCGCTGCGCAGGAAGGCAGCGGTGGGGCTCGCTGCCAGGTATACGATCATAATCGACGCAGTGGCGCTGACCAGGGAGGAACGCAATTCCTTCGCCGAAGTCGCTCGCGCCGCCGCCGTCCCATTTTCGGGCCTCTGGCTCGAAGCGAGGCCGGAAGAGATGGCAGACCGCATCCGCGGACGGGTTGGTGACGCCTCCGATGCATCCCCGGAAGTGCTCGCCCAACAGCTGTGTCACGACACGGGAGAGATCGACTGGGTCCGCATCGACGCCGGGGGTGGAGCGGAGGATTGTCTCGCCGCCGCCCGGCGCGCGCTCGCCGCGGGATAAGGGCGCTTCACCGCCACAGACGCGAGGACGCAATGCGCGCGCCTTCGGCCAGCGCCGACAGCTTTGCCCAGACGACGGACGGGGCGACGGCGTTGTTGCCGAAGGCGAAGGTAGCAAAGCCACAATCGGCGCCGGCGATGACCCGCTCGCGCCCGACAATGTCGGCGTACTGGCAGATCCGCTGCGCGACGAGCCGGGGATGCTCGACGAAATTGGTCGTCGAGTTGATGACGCCTGGGATCAGGATCTTGTCGTCGGGGATCTTCGCACCGCGCAGATCCTCCCATTCATGCGCATGGCGCGGATTGGCCGCCTCGAACGACAATCCGGCCGGCCGGGCCCGCATGCACACGTCAAGGATCTTCGCGAGCGGGATGTCGTGGGTGTGCGGGCCTTCGTAGTTGCCCCAGCACAGATGCATGCGCATCGTTTGCGGCGGAATGTTGGCGGTCGCCTGGTTGAGCGCTGTGATATTGCGCTCGGCGATACGCAGGAACTCGCTGTCCGACAGGTGCTGATACTGGTTGTGCCGGGCCGAGCCGAGATCGGGCGCATCGATCTGTAGGATGAAACCGGCCCCGGTGATCGCCTCGTATTCCTCCTTCAGGGCATTGGCCAACGCATCGACATAGGCGTCTTCGTCCTGATAGTAGCGGTCCGGCACGAATTTTGTCAGCACCCCGGGTGAGGCGGCATTCATGAAGGCTTCAGCCGGCTTTACTGCGGCGCAGGCCGCGGCGAGGTTTTGCAGGTCGGTTTCGAGCGGCGCGCGGTTCAGGTATGCAACCGGGCCGGTGCAGCACGGTACCGCCTCGCGGCTGAACCATGACGTGCCGCCGCGGGCCTCGTTGAGACGCCGCATGAAGTCGGGATGGTCGAGAAGATCGCGGTGCGCTGCGGTCTGCGGCGGCCTCTCGACCTCGCCGCCGCGAAACGTCGTAATGCCGGACAGGCGATGACGGACATAGAAGGTGTAGGAGATCTTGCCGAGCTCGCCGTCGCAGACGCTGTCGATGCCGGCCGCAACCTGCGTCTCGACGATCTTACGCACCGCCAACGAGAGACACGTGTCGAAGGCTGCCTGCTCGAACGGCCGGCCGGTTTCGCGCGCCTCCAGAAAATCCAGCAGATCGGGCGGCCGCGGCAGGCTCCCGACATGAGTGGTTAGAATCCGCTCGGTGCTCGTCTTCATCCCAGCTCCCGTTTCAGTGGCGATCGAGGTCAGGCCGGTGGCACGATAGCACTTGTTGTCCGGATTGATCTCGGGGCTTGGAGGCAGGTCTCTGGTAAAGGCACGTTTCCTGCAGAGAATCCGTCGACGACAGCGATCGAAAAGGGGACGCGCATGCAGACCAGCCCGGTAATAGAGACCGAAGACAAGGATCTGCCTCTTCGCGAAGATATCCGGCTGCTCGGTCGCATTCTGGGCGACACGATACGCGAGCAGAGCGGCGAACCAGTCTTCGACACCGTCGAAGACATTCGGCAAAACTCGGTGCGCTTCCGCCGAGACGAGGATCTGACCGCACGACGCGATCTCGAAGCTACCCTGAACTCTCTGAAACCGAAGGACGCGCTGCAGATCATCCGCGCCTTCGGCTTTTTCTCGCACCTCGCCAATATCGCCGAGGATCAACATCACATCCGCCGGACGCGCGCCCACTCACTGAGCGCCGCAACGCCTCGCGAAGGCACGATTGCGCATTCCCTCGCCCGCAGTTGTCAGGCCGGCATCCCGGCTTCGCGTCTCGACGCCTTTTTTGCCGGCGCGATGGTCGTGCCGGTATTGACTGCACACCCGACCGAAGTGCGGCGCAAAAGCACGATCGATCGCGAGATGGAGGTGGCGGAGCTGATCGCGGAACGCGACCGGTCTTCTCCGACCGCGACTGAACTGGCGGCGAACGAAGCAGCGCTGCGCCGCGCCGTTCTGACCTTGTGGCAGACCAATCCGCTGCGCAGCACCCGGCTGCGCGTAATCGACGAGGTGGCCAACGGCCTTTCCTACTATGACCATACTTTCCTCGCGGGATTGCCGCGGTTCTACGCCGACCTGGAAGAGGAGCTTGCCGGCGCGGGCGTTGCTCTCGCTCGGGGCCTTCCTTCGTTTCTTCGGCTGGGCAGCTGGATCGGCGGGGACCGCGACGGCAATCCGTTTGTGACGGAGAGCGTTTTGCGCGCCGCATTGCAGGCCCAAAGCGGCCGCGCCCTCAATTACTACCTCGACGAGTTGCACAAGCTCGGGGGCGAGCTGTCTCTCGACAGCCGGTTGGTCGGCGTTTCGGATGCGCTCGCAGAGCTCGCCGCACGATCTCCAGATCGATCTGCCAACCGACAACACGAGCCCTACAGGCGCGCCATCACCGGGATCTATGCGCGGCTGGCGGCGACGGCGCGGGTGCTCGATGGCCTCGAAGTCGCCCAACAAGCAATCGGCGATGCGCCCGCCTATCGCGACAGCGACGAATTGCTGGCCGATCTCTCGACCGTCGATAAATCGCTCGTCGCCAATGGCTCCGAGATCTTGGCAAATGGGCGTCTGAAAGGCGTGCGCCGTGCGGTCGATGTCTTCGGCTTTCATCTCGCCGCGCTCGATCTGCGCCAGAACGCGGACGTGCACGAGCGCACGGTTGGCGAGATGCTCGGCCTCGTGCAGCCGGACCTTGATTACGCGGCTCTTGCCGAACCCGAGCGCATCCGCCTGCTGCTCATGGAGCTAGCGACTGCACGCCCGCTGTCTTCCCCCTTTCTTTCCTATTCGGCTGAGACCGCGAGCGAAGTTGCGATACTCCGCGCGACTTCCGAGGCGCATCACCGTTACGGGCCGAGCTCGGTGCCGCATTACGTGATTTCAAAGACGACCGGCGTCTCCGACATCCTCGAAACCGCTGTGCTTCTGAAGGAAGCAGGTCTTTTGCGGCCGCCCGACGGCAGCCTCGATCTCGACATCGTCCCGCTGTTCGAAACCATCGAGGATTTGCGCAATTGCAGCACCGTCATGGATGAATTGCTGGGTCTCCCTGAATACACACGCCTGCTGGAAAGCCGCGACCGCGTGCAGGAGGTCATGCTCGGCTATTCGGACAGCAACAAGGATGGCGGTTTCCTGACTTCCGGCTGGGAGCTCTACAAGGCGGAGATCGCGCTCGTCGAGGTGTTCCGCCGTCACGACGTGAAGCTGCGCCTGTTCCACGGCCGCGGCGGCTCTGTCGGCCGCGGCGGCGGACCAAGCTATCAGGCGATCCTCGCGCAGCCCGCCGGCGCCGTTCAGTGCGCAATCCGCATCACCGAGCAAGGCGAGGTCATCGCCAGCAAATATTCGAACCCCGAGCTTGCCCGGCGCAATCTGGAAATCCTCGCCGCGGCGACGCTCGAGGCCACCTTGCTGCAGCCCGAGACGGCTGAGCCGCCAGTCAAATACCTTGCGGCGATGGACTACCTCTCCTCCCAGGCCTATCGCGCCTATCGCAGCCTCGTTTACGAAACCGAAGGTTTCGACCGCTTCTTCCGCGAGTTGACGGTGATCGGCGAGATCGCGAACCTAAACATCGGCAGCCGTCCGGCGTCCCGGAAAGCCTCCGAACATATCGAGGATCTGCGCGCGATCCCTTGGGTTTTCAGCTGGGCGCAATGCCGGCTGATGCTGCCGGGATGGTACGGGTTCGGCAGCGCTGTGCGGGCGTGGCTCGAGTTGCAGCCGAACGGCGGCATGCAGATGCTCCAAGCGATGTATCGCGAGTGGCCCTTCTTTCAGATGCTGCTGTCGAACATGGACATGCTGCTGGCAAAGAGCGACATCGCGATCGCTTCGCGTTATGCCGAGCTGGTCTCCGATGCCGAATTACGCGAGCGTGTCTTTTCCCGATTGCGGGTGGAGTGGCAGAGTACGGTCGACGCATTGCTGACGATCATGGGCCAGGAGAGTCTGCTCCAAAGCAACCCGCTCCTGGCGCGCTCGATCCGTAATCGCTTCCCCTATCTCGATCCGCTCAATCACATGCAGATCGAGCTGTTGAAGCGCTATCGCGCCGGCGACACCGACGAAAATGTCGTCACCGGGATTCACCTGACGATCAACGGCATTGCTGCAGGTCTGCGCAACAGCGGGTGAGTAGAGCAGGCCCTGCAGTGCGCCTGCGTGCCGGTCAGGGCTCGGTTGCAGATTTATTCGGGGACGCTGCCAGCGGTGTCTCTGCGGGATGAAATTCGAGTGACACGCCGTTCATGCAATAGCGCTGGCCGGTCGGCTCCGGACCGTCATCGAAAACGTGGCCGAGATGACCGCCGCAGCGGCTGCAATGAACTTCGGTTCGCGTCATGAACAGGCTGCGGTCGGTCTCGGTTTCGACCGCCTCGTCGAGCGGCGCCGAAAAGCTCGGCCATCCGGTGCGACTATTGAATTTAGCGTCCGAAGAAAACAGCGGCTCACCGCACCCGGCGCAGTGATAAATACCGGCGCCGTACTGCTTGTCGAGCGGGCTCGAACCGGCACGTTCGGTGCCGTGCTCCCGGAGCACCCGGTATTGCGCCGGGGACAACTTACCCCGCCACTCCTCCTCACTCAGCGCAACCGGAAATGCCTTCCCCGGGGAATGTCCACGACCGCTCAAGCGGCCGAAAAGACCCTCTGCCATGCCCTTCCCTTCGGACTCGAAATACGACCGATCGAATATCGGATCGCCCGCGCCCGCCGTGAAGGGGGCGGCAGCAAACCACTGCGGGAATTCAGTGCACCCGCTCGTCTTCGCCGGGGATCGGACGCAGCAATTCCGCCGTCGAACGGGCGATCCAACACCAGACGATACAGGTCAGCTCGTCATCGTCGCTCCGCAAGCGCTGCGCCTCGCGGTGCGCGATTTCCGCAGCGGCGGCGCCGTGCCGGCGAACGAGAAGCAGTACTGCTTCCCAAATCTTGCGCTCGTTAGTCATCATCGCCGGGGTCATCATAACGGTAAATCGATGAGGCCCGCGAGAGTTCCCTCCACCGGCCCTCCTGCGGGGCCGTGAGGAACGGCTCGACCCGTCAAAGCTTTGTCCAATATCTTGTGGTTATAGAAGTCCTCCATACTTCATCCTGCTTGCAGGAACGCCAGCCCTCTGTATATTCGCGCGTCATGCCCGATCTCTTCGACACGCCGCCCGCGAAATCCGGCGACAGCTATTCCGCCAAGGATATCGAGGTTCTGGAAGGCCTCGAGCCGGTTCGCCGCCGTCCCGGCATGTATGTCGGCGGAGCGGATGAGCGCGGGTTGCATCACCTCGTGGCCGAAATCCTCGACAATGCGATGGACGAGGTGGTCGCCGGCCATGCCACCCGGATCGAGATCGAGCTCGGCAGCGGCAACTGGGTGACCGTTCGGGATAACGGCCGCGGTATCCCGGTCGATCCACATCCGCGGTTTCCGGACAAATCGGCGCTCGAGGTGATCCTGACGACCCTCCATTCGGGTGGCAAGTTTGGCGGCGAGGCTTATCGCACCTCGGGAGGTCTGCACGGCGTCGGCGTCTCGGTCGTCAATGCGCTCGCCGACGAGTTCGAGGTCGAGGTCGCGCGCGACCGCAAGCTGTGGAGCCAGAGCTATTGCCGGGGGATACCGAAAGCCAGCCTGGTGGACCGCGGGCCGGTGCACAACCGGCGCGGCACGACGGTGCGCTTCCATCCCGACCCGGAAATTTTCGGCGAGCTCGGCTTCCGGCCGGCAACGCTTTACCGCATGGCGCGGTCGAAGGCCTATTTGTTTCGCGGTCTTGAAATTCGCTGGAGCTGCGACCCTTCCGTGCCGCGTCCCGAAGGCGTGCCGGCCGAGGCGAGGCTTCACTTTCCCGGCGGGCTCGGCGATTTCCTGGCAGCGAGTCTCGACGGCCACGCCATGCTGACGCCGCGGCCGTTTGTCGGGCAAATCGACTTTGCGGAAGGCGGCGGGGTGGAGTGGGCGGTTGCCTGGCCCGAGGACGAGGAGGAAGGGTTCAGCCATTCCTATTGCAACACCATCCCGACCCCCGAGGGCGGCACGCATGAGGCCGGGCTGCGCAGTGCTCTGTTGCGGGCCGTCAAAGGCTATGGCGAGCTCGCCGGCAACCGCCGCATCGCCCAGGCGACCGGCGAAGATGTTACCAGCGGCGCGGCGATGCTGCTGTCATTGTTCATCCGCGACCCGCAGTTCCAGGGCCAGACCAAGGAGAGGCTGGCCTCTGCCGAGGCGACAAGGCTGGTCGAGGGTGCCGTCAAAGATCACTTCGACCATTGGCTGAGCGCCGATCCGGCGACCGCACGGGGGCTTCTCGACCGCATCGCCGAACGTGCCGAGGAGCGCCAGCGGCGCCGTCAGCAGCGCGAGCTGGCGCGCAAGTCCGCGACCCGCAAATTGCGGCTCCCCGGCAAGCTCGCCGATTGCAGTCGCGACAGCGCCGCCGGTACCGAGATTTTTCTCGTCGAGGGCGACAGCGCCGGCGGCTCCGCCAAGCAGGCGCGCGACCGCGAGACCCAAGCAATCCTGCCGTTGCGCGGCAAGATCCTCAACGTGGCGAGCGCGTCGGTCGACAAGATGCGCGCCAACCAGGAATTGTCGGACATCATCCTCGCGCTCGGCGCCGGCTCGGGATCGCATTACCGCGAGGAGGGGTTGCGCTACGAGCGCGTCATCATCATGACCGATGCCGATGTCGACGGCGCGCACATCGCGTCGCTGTTGATGACGTTCTTCTTTCGCGAAATGCCGAAGCTGGTCGAAAACGGTCACCTCTTCCTGGCGTTGCCGCCGCTTTACAGGCTAACCCAGGGCGATGTGACCCATTACGCGCGCGACGATGCGCATCGCGAGGAATTGCTGCACAGCGCCTTCAACGGCCGCGGCAAGATCGAGATCAGCCGGTTCAAGGGTCTCGGTGAAATGCCGGCGCGCTATCTGAAGGCGACGACGATGGACCCGGCGCACCGCACATTGCTGCGGGTGACTCTGCCGGCGAAACCCGATCCTGCAGCCATCGAGCTTCCCGCTGAGGAATTCGAACGCACCAAAGCCTTGGTCGAGACGCTAATGGGCCGGCGTCCCGAGTTGCGCTTCGACTATATCCAGAAAAACGCCCGCTTCGCCCGCGATCTCGACGTATAAAGCCCGCGGCCGAAGCCGCATCGATGTCGCAACAGGCTAGGGCGGCTCCGGCGAAGGCGAGACAGATCGCCCGACCGATACCGCCGCCGGCTCCGCTGACGAGCGCGGCCTTTCCGGTGAACTTCATCATTGGTTTTGCGAAGCGGTCAGAGCATCACCGTGCCGCCGTCGATGGCGATCGTCTGGCCGGTGACGAAGCGGCTTGCGTCCGAGACCAGCCAAATCACGGCGCCGACGAGGTCGGGCGGGGTAAGGTTGCGCTGGATCGACTGGCCGGTCCTGATCACCTCGAGCGCGCGGCCCGCCTTGTCGCCAAAGAACTCGCGCGTGCCGTCGGTCAGCACCGCGCTCGGCGCCAGAGCATTGACGCGGATGCCGTCCCGCCCAAGCTCGCGGGCGAGCCCCCGGGTCAGACCGATCACCGCCGCTTTCGAAGTCGTATAGTGCAGCGCGAACGGCATTCCGTAAGTCGCGGCGAGCGAGGCGAGGTTGATGATGCTGCCGCCTCCGGCTTGCCGCATCGCCGGCACCACCGCCTTGCAGCAATTCCAAATCCCCTTGACGTTGACCGCCATGGCGGCGTCCCAATCCGCTTCGGCAATCGCCTCGAAGCGCCCGCCGCGCAGCGCGCCATAGAGCGCGGCATTGTTGATCAGCGCGTCGACGCGCCCGAACGCCAGGGTCGCGGCCTTGGTCACGTCTGAGGCGGATTCGGCGCTTCTGACATCGAGCGCGATACCGACCGCCTTCCCGTTCTCCGCACTTATGAGGTCGAGCGTTGCCGAGCAGTCGTTTATGTCTGCAGCAACGACCAACGCTCCTGCCGCCGCCAGACTTCGTGCGAATTCCTGCCCGATCCCGCGCGCAGCGCCGGTGATGACGACTACTTTGTCGCGAACGGCTAACTCCGTGGTGCTCTCGGCCATCGCCTCATTTTCCCGAAGTCTCACTCTCGCGTATTCCGGTATCCTGACTGTTTTTGCTGTTTGGGCCGGGAATTATCAGCCAGCGAAAACCTGGATTTCCGCAGAAATCCTTCGCAGAAGGCGGCGCTCCGGATGAAAAGAACAGCAGATCGTTGGCTGTTTTTCGCTGAAATACGCTGATCACTGCACTCGAACAGTAGGCTCCTTCCCCTCTCTCGGTGCCAATTTGCTATTTGACAATAGCTCAATTGCAGAGATTTGTCAAGGATCAGATCACCAGTTCGGTGCGTGGATCGATCAGATGCATTTGGTTTACATCGGCAACCAGTCGCATCGGCTCGCCGACGGTTCCCGCCGCGGCGGGATCGACCCGGCCGCAAACCTCGACCCCGTCGACGAGGAAATACACCATTGTTTCCATGCCCATCGGCTCGACCACATCGAGCCGTGCCTCGAACGCGGCCATGCCAGGCGGTATGTCGCCGCGTCCCTCCCTGAAATGCTCGGGTCTCAGCCCGAAGATCAGCTCATGGCCGACGCGTGGGCGATACCGTGCCTCCCGCGAAGCCGGCACCGGGAGAGCGAGCCAGTCCGAGAGCCGAACGGTCAGCCCGGCGCCGTTCTCGACGAGCCGGCATGGCAGGAAATTCATCGTCGGCGAGCCGATAAAGCCGGCGACGAATTGCGTTCTCGGCTTGTGATAAACCTCGTGCGGCGTGCCGATCTGATCGATCCGTCCGCCGTTCATGATGACGACCCGGTCGGCCAAGGTCATCGCCTCGATCTGGTCATGCGTGACGTAAACCGTTGTGGTCGTGACCGTCTGATGAATTTTCTTGATCTCGGTGCGCATCTGGACGCGCAATTTGGCATCGAGGTTCGATAACGGCTCGTCGAACAGGAAGACCTTGGGGTTGCGGACGATCGCACGCCCCATCGCGACGCGCTGACGCTGACCGCCGGAAAGCTGCTTTGGCCGACGGTCGAGAAGGTCGGTTATGTCCAGAATACGGGCGGCTGCCTGCACCCGCTCCCTTATTTCCGGCTTCGGGAACTTCTTGAGCCGAAGACCGAAGGACATGTTCTCGAACACCGTCATATGCGGGTAGAGCGCGTAGTTCTGGAACACCATCGCGATGTCCCGGTCCTTGGGCGGCACGTCATTGACCAGCTGATCGCCGATATAAATCTCACCCGAGGTTGCTTCCTCGAGACCCGCGATCATGCGCAAGGTCGTGCTCTTGCCGCAGCCGGAGGGCCCGACCAGCACGATGAACTCGCGGTCGGAGATGTCGAGATCGATCCCCTGGACGGCAGGGGTGCGGTCGAACGTCTTGACGATGTTGCGAAGCGCGACTTGCGCCATCTTCTACCCTTTCGTGGCGCCGGCGGTCAGGCCGGAGATGTAGTAATCCATCAGAAACGCATAGATGATCAATGGCGGCGCCGCCCCGAGCAAAGCGCCGGTCATGATCTGTCCCCAGGCATAGACATCGCCGCGGATCAACGTGGTCACGATCCCGACCGGCAGGACGAGCTGGTCGGCGGAGGTCGTGAAGGCGAGCGGATACAGAAAGTTCGCCCATGAGACTGTAAAGGTGAAGATCATCGCCGCGATGATCCCGGGGATCGCCACCGGGATGAAGATCCGGGTCAGCATCTGCATATAGCCGGCGCCGTCGATCAGCGCCGCCTCGTCCAACTCCTTCGGAATGCTGGAGAAGTAGCCGATCATGAGCCAGGTCGCGAAGGGAACCGTCAAGGTCGGATAGAGAATGATCAGCACCCACCAGTGATTGATCAACTCGATCCCGGTCTTGTCATGGATGTAGGCGAACGTTTTGAACAATGGGATGAACAGGAGCGATTCCGGTATCAGGTAGGTCAGGAATACACCGGTCGCCAAAGTCGCCGAACCCCAGAACCGCATTCGCGCCAAGGCAAACGCGGCGAAAATGCTGACCACCATCGTGATGGACACCACACAGACCGACACGATCGCCGAGTTGCGGAAGAAGATCAAAAATTGGTTCTGGGTAAGCAGGTCGATATAGTTCGAGAGGGTGGGATGATAGACCCACCACGGGTTGGTGGCCGCCGATATCTCCGCGCTCGATTTGAGCGAGGTGATGAACATGTAGACGGGCGGGGTCAGAAAGAAAATCACGAACAGGATCAGGAAGAAATAAGACCAGAAAAGTGCTCGGCGCCGGCCGCGCGATATGCTGCCATAACGGGCCCGGCCGACTTGCCCAGCCGCCGCTTCCGCCGTTGCGGTCGTCATCGTTATGCCTCGTTTCCGCGGCGGCGCACATTGCGCAAGATGAAGAACGCCGCGATTGCCAGGATCGGGGCCATGAACAGCGATACCGACGCGCCGAGCGGAATGTCGTTGCCCCAGATCGCCAAGGTAAATGCCCACGTGGCGAAGACGTGCGTCTGGTCGACCGGTCCGCCATTGGTGAGGATCTTGACGATATCAAAATTCGCGAAGGTTACGATCAGCGAGAACAATGCCGTGATCTGGATGATGTTGCGCATCATTGGCAGGTTGATGTACCAGATCTTTTGGAGCCAATTGGCTCCGTCGATCGCCGCGGCCTCGTGCAACTGTTCGGGTACTGATTTGAGCGCCGCGAGGTACATGATCATGAAGAACGGCGATCCGACCCATACATTGACGAGGATCACGCAAAAGCGCGCCCAATAGGGATTGCCGAGCCAGGCGACCTGCGGGATTCCGAGATGGGCGAAGACCCAGTTGAACGCGCTGTACGAAGGATCGAACAGCCACAGCCAGGCCAGCGTGCTCATTGCCGGGGGTATGACCCAGGGGATCAGCAACATGCCGCGCCATTTGCGCTGCCCTTTCGCCGGCAGGTTGTGGACGAAATGAGCGACGATAAAGCCGACCACGGCCTTGAAGATGACGGCGGTAACCGCGAACAGCAGCGATTGCTCGACCACCATCCAGAACGTGTTGCGCCGGAACAGAAACTCGAAATTGCCGAAGCCGACAAAGTGCTGCATCGACTTGTTCAAGGTCGCGAGATGGATCGAATACAATGCCGGGTAGACGACCAGGCACAGGACGATCGTGATCAGGGGCAACGCCATCAAGAACGCGATCGTCGATTTGCGGCGCGCGAATTTGTGCAGCGTAAGTTGGCCACTTCGCGCGGGAACGCGGAGGTCACGGGCTATGACGTCTGCCATCCCTCTACTCCTTCTCGGACGCCGGCCGGGGCGCTGCCGCCGTCACCTTTTCTGACCCAGAATTGGCCGCCTTGTTAATCGGTTCGCCGCCAAGGATGCAATCGCGCAGCATGGCCATATCACGGAATACCGTGGTCAAAGCCTTTGTAATGGGGCCGCGATACGTCGTACGTCTGCCCGGTGCTCATCCTCACTCCACCCGAGCAGACGGCTGAGCCCTGCGCGGTTAAATAGCTGTGAGCGCATTCTAACGTAGCGATGCGAAATTTTGTGATCTTTTTATGATTGCTTGGGCCCGCTCGCGATGTCTCCAGGAGCGGGACTGAAGATACCCGCATCATCCTGCCGGCCACTGCGATGGAGCTCGAGCTCGTGGGCATAGCGCCGTAGAGCGTAGGCTTCGCTCAAATAACCGATGATCCGGAGATCCTTTGCATTATCGACAACCGGCAGGGTCTCCTGCGCCGCTTGGCTGAACCGATCGAGCGCCGAGCGCAGATCGTCGCTCGGCAACAGGAACGGCGCCATGTGCGGGACCAGCTCACCCACGGTCTTGCTCTCCTCTCCGTTGTCCGCGACGCTTGCATCGCCTGGATCGATAATGCCGCAGAACCCGCCGCGGCCGTTCACGACGAAAACCTGCCTGATGCTGCCGGCGGGAAACCGCTTGCGGAGTTCGTCGAGGGGCAGCTCGGCAGAAATGACCGCCGGATCGCGCCGCATCATCGGCCCGACCAGCAGCTCGTTGATCCAACCGACGTCCTCGGGGCTGCGTATGCTCAAGCCGCGCAAGTGAAAACGCCAGGTCGCGAAGGAATAGCCGAACCAATGACGCACCGCGATCGCCGCGGTAACGACCCCGACCATGACGCCGATCATCGCCGAAAATTCACCGGTCGTCTCGAGCACGATCATGATCATCGTGACCGGAGCGCCGACGATCGCAGCCGCCACCGCGCCCATGCCGACCATCGCATAGACCAACGGGTCGGCGCCGAGCTGCGGGGCGTACCGGATCAACGCGGCGCCGAAAAAGCTGCCGAAGAGGCTTCCAAGGAAGAGGGAGGTGCTGAACAGACCGCCGCGAAACCCGGAGCCGATCGATACGGCCGAGGCGACAATCTTGGCGATGATCAGTCCGGCGAGATAGGGCAGCAAGAAGCCGGAATGCAATACCCGCATTATGCCGCCATGTCCGCTACCGAGAATTTGCGGAAACGGCACGGCAATCGCCCCGATGAGGAGGCCGCCGATCGCCGGCCGCGCCCAGCGCGGCACCGCGAGTGAGCGGAACAACGCTTCGGTGGAGGTCACGCCCTTCATGACCAGGATGCCGAGCCCGGCCGAGGCCAGGCCGAGACAAAAAAATGCCGGGTAGTCGGAGGCGGAAATGTTGATTTCGTGCCAGACGACAAAAATCGGTGTCGAGCCGAGGAGACCCCGGACGACCAAAGCGCCCGTCAGCGCTGCGATGCCGACCGGCGCCAAGGTCTGCAGCGTATAGCTGCCGATGATCAGCTCGAAGGCATAGAACGCGCCGGTTAGCGGGGCATTGAACGCGGCGGCGATCGCGCCGGCTGCACCGCACCCGACAAGCGTACGGACATCGTCACGGCGCAGCTCGACCGATCTGCCCAGCCGCGATGCCAGCGCCGCGCCCAGCTGGGTGTAGGCCGCCTCCATTCCGACCGAGGCTCCGAACCCGCCGGACAGCAGGGTCGCCGCGACCAGCCCAAGGCTGTCGGAAACCGACATCCGCCCGCCTAGTAGAGCGTTCGCCTCGATCGCGTCGACGACCTCGCGCGGCCGCCAGCGCCGCAAAACCATCAGAGTGAGGCCGACGAGCAACCCACCCAGGACCGGCATCGCGAAGACTCGTGCCGGACCGAGATCGATGTCGATCAGATGTTCGTCAAACCCAACTCCGAAAGCGATCCTCCGCAGAAGAGCGAGCAGCAGGTCGATCAGCACCACCCCGACGCCGGCCGCGACGCCGGCCGTCAGCGCGAGTGCGAGCAGAAACAGCTCGCTGTCGCGCAGCCGCCGTTCGGCGGGGAGCACCCGCTCCACCGTCGCACCGGTCCGCTCGGTTCTATCGGCAGGTGCTATATCGGCCACCCGCGAGCGGATAGGCGGTTCGCCGCGATGTGGCAAGAGCCGTTTGACGAGTTGTTGCGGCAAAAGGGCGGAGCGACGGGGTCGGCTAGCCCGATCCGCGCCTCACTTTCCACTAGTTCGCGCTGTGGCTTCTCAGCTCCGTCACGCCTTTTTGCCGTCCGCTCGCCTGGCCAGCATATGGTCGACCATCGCCGGAGCGGCGCCGAGATAATTGGCGGGATCGGTCAACGCACGCAGCTTCTGCGGGCCGAGCGGATCGGCGACAGCGGGGATGTCCAACAGTATATCGAGCAGAGGCCGGTCGGTCTCGATCGCAACGCGGCAGGCGTCATAGACGAGATCGTGCGCCTGGTTGCGGCCGGTGTGTGGCGCCAGGCCCATCATCACCGCCTCCGCGACAATCAGCCCGTGCGTCATTGCGAGGTTCTTCGCCATGCGGCCGGGGTCGACGATCAGACCGCCGAGCATGAAACGCGCTTGATGAAGCGCGCCCGCGGCAAAGCCGAAGGCTTCGGGCAGAGCTACCCATTCGACATGCCAAGGGCCGGTCGCACGCTCGAAATCGGTGACGACGGCGTCGAGCGCGAGCCCCGCGTGCTGGCGCAGCACCTTGGCCGCGGCGAGGATCAGCTCGCACGAGATCGGGTTGCGTTTCTGCGGCATCGTCGAGCTCGAGCCGCGGCCTTCGACGAAGGGTTCGGCCGCTTCGCCGAACTCGGTCGACGACATCAACATGACGTCGAACGCGATCTTGCCGAGACTGCCGGTCAGCAGCGCCAGGACCTGGACGGTCTCGGCGATGCCGTCGCGGACGACGTGCCAGGTGATCGGCGGGTCATCGAGACCCAGCTCGCGAGCAAGCTCGGCGCGCGTCTCGAGGCTGCGCTCGCCATTACCGAGCGAGGCGAGGGTGCCGGCGGCGCCGCCGAACTGCACGAGCAGCACACGCGGGCGCAATTCGCGCAGCCTATTGGCATGGCGGTCGAGAGCGTAGAGCCAGACCGCCGCCTTGTAACCGAACGTCACCGGCAGCGCGTGCTGCAGGTGGGTGCGGCCGGCCATCGGCGTGTCGCGGTATTTGCGCGCGAGCTCGGCGAGGTGGCCGCGCGCCGCCGTCAGATCCTGCTCGATCAGGGCGAGCCCGGCGCGGATCTGCAGCACTGCGGCGGTGTCCATGATGTCCTGGGTCGTCGCGCCCCAATGCAGATAGCGCCCCGACTCACCCGCCAATTCGGCCATTTGGCGGACGAGCGGCAGGATCGGATAGCCTACCGTCTCGGTTTGGTTCTTCAGAAGCGCCAAATCGAGCGCCTCGCGGCCGCTGGCCAACGCATTGGCCGCGTGCGTGATCGCGTCGGCTGCCTCGGCCGGGATGATCCCGAGCCTTCCCTGGGCGCGCGCAAGGGCTGCCTCGACCTCGACGCAGCGCGCGAGAAAGGCGTCGTCGCCGAACACCTCGCGCATCGGCGCGGTGCCGAACATGTCGGCAAAAATCGCGGAGTCGAGAGCGCTGATCGCCATCGCCTCGCCCCCACCCTAACCCTCTCCTGCTTGCGGGGGAGGGAATGGGAGGGGGCCTGCGGCGTCCGAGGTAAATTCGGTCCAGACGCCATCGGCCAAACGCTCGAGCGCCGGAAAACGAGCCTTGTAGGCCATCTTCGGGCTGTCGGAGATCCAGTAGCCGAGATAGACGAAGGGCTGCCCATGGCGCCGGCATTGCTCGACGAGCCACAGGATGCTCCAGGTGCCGAGGCTGCGTCGCGGCTGCTGCGGATCGTAAAAGCTATAGACGGCCGAGACCCCGTCATCGAGCAGGTCGATCAGCGACGCCGCGACGAGCTCTCCGGAAATATCGCGAGACTCGATGATCGCTGTCCGCACCGGCGTGTGTTCGACCATCCCGCGGTAATCGCCATAGCTCATCGACGCCATGTCGCTGTCGCTATGACGGGAACGCTGATAGGCGGAGAACAGCCGGAATTGCTCTGGGGTGGCACGCGCGTCGAGCAGCCGGCCGGCAAGGTCGCGATTGGTGTTGCGGATGCGCCGGGTGGAGCGGGTATGGCTGAAGCGATCGACGGCGATCCGCACCGGCACGCAGGAGGCGCACCCGCGGCAGGCCGGGCGGTAGGCGAAGCCGTGGCTGCGGCGAAACCCGGCGCGGGACAGGTCATCATAAAATAGCGCGGCGCCATTGCCGCCGAGCTCGACGATCAGCTTGCGCTCGGCGCGGCCTACGATGTAGGGGCACGTAACCGGTGAAGTCGCGAAGAACTGCCGGAATGGGGCGAGCGAACCCTCCTTCGCCGACGCCGAGCGCGCTTCCCGACGGAGCCATTCGCGTTTTTGTCGGTTTTCGGCCCCGGGCCTTAGATCCATCGCCCCGTCTCCTCTTCGCGCCGCGCGCCCAGCTCGGTAGGATTTCGATTATGGCCGAGAGCAGGCCACAGGCGCCAGCCCCGAACGACAGCCCTGGCCGAGCCGTTCAATGCGTCGGTCCGGCCGTCCAGCGAAATCCGGTCAGAATATTCTCGTCAAACCGGCACTCGACGGCCAGATCGTGCGGTGCGGGCGCCCCGGGCGGCACCTCGGTGCGGACCCCCTCGGCGTTGGCGACGATCGTCGTCAGGCTCGTAGCCTTTGCGTCGGTCTTGGTGATCTCGATTGCCGCGCTTGGATAGGCGCGCCGCATGATGTCGGCGCAGCGTTCGGCAAGCCCGACATCATGCGGGATGCCGCACGCCGCGGCCACACAGCAGAGCGCGGCGGAGAGGAAGGCAATCGAAGCTTGTCGGAAAGCCGGCATGACGTCGATACTGCTCGGCCGCCGGGATAATTTCAAACCCGGCCCGCCCTTGATCGGGCTACGGGGGTTCGGCTTGAAGGACATTTCGCGTCGGGCGAACAAACTGCGCCGGCTGGTCTATCGGAAGACACCGGTCGCTTCTGCGAACCGCACCGCCGAGCTCGATCACCGGATGTGCTATGCGGACATGACCGCGATCCTGGAGAACGCCAGGCTGGGCGCGTCGTCGGCAGGTGCTGCGCTGGCCTTGTGGCGAGCCTGTAGCGAGCACGGGCTGCGTGCCTGGTGCTACCGGTTCGGCTTCCCCGAGAGCCTGACCCAGACCGTCACCATCGTGGACATCGACGGCGTGCTGCAGGTTCATGACGCATTCTTGAATCTGAGCTACCCGTGTGGCCTCTACGAGGTGCTGGGGTCGCTGCGCGGCGGAGAAGCAGTGGCCGGCAAAGGGGGGGCGCGGGACAGAAAACTTTACATCATGGACCCCGCCCGTGAGCCCAGCGGAACGGCGCGGTGGCTTGAAGAACACGCCGATCGCGAACTCGAACCGGTGGACGGCTTGCGACGGTTCGAGCTGCTTTGGAACCAAGAGGCGTTCGTCGCCACGCATCCGGCGATCGAACCGGCGTTTCGCGATCTGGCAATCCGCGGCTATCCCGCCGACCTGCAATTCTCGATGCTGCATCCCGTCGCCGTTTTCGACGGCACAAAATGGCATCGTGATCGCGCGAACTTGCCTTTGTTGCGGGGGTACAACCTGGAATCGCCTGCCGCCGCGCTACGCGTCGCGTCGTGCGACCTGGAGACCGAACGCGCGCGCCTCGCCGAAACGACCGCGAGGATAACCCGCCTCGAAGCCGATCTCGTCGAGGCGAAGTCGCAGTCCTCGGCGGCGTCGCGGCGCTTTTCGGCGGAGCGCGAAACATGGCTGCAGCAGAAGGCGGCGCTGCAGGCCGGCAGCACGGCCCTAAAGGGCGAACTCGCGGAGACGCAGGCTCGGCTCTCTTCAGCCGTCGATCTGCGGGCTCAGCGAGACAGTCAAATCGCCCAGCTGCGGGCCGAGATCGCGGACGCCGCCCGGCAGTCGGAGCTGCAACAAAACGCACTCGACGCGCTCCACAACCAGCAGCGCGAGTGGGACGCCGCGCGGGATCGCCTCGAAACCGAAATTCGCGACCTTGGGGCGCAGCTCGAGGCGGGATCGCACGACAACGAGCAGCTGCGGCAGAATGCGGCGGCGCTGGCGAGCCGCGTCGAGGCGGCTGACGAGCAGATGATCGCGATCAGCCACTACCTTCCCCCGCTGATCGACGAAGTCAGCCTGCTGCGCTGCGAGAGGGACGCGATATCTCGCGACAGGGAACTGCTCGCGGCGCAGATCGGGGCTTCACCTCAAGCGCGTCTGCGCTCTTTTTGGCGCCGGCTCATAAACAGGCGGGAAGCGGCCCCTTGATCAGGCGGGCCACGGGTGCTGCGCGGTGGCCCAGCGGACCGGGAAACGCCGCACCACGACCGTGCCGGCCAGCATGTCGTGCAACGTGCGCTTATGCCGGTTGAATAGAACCAGCAGCAGGATCAGCGAGCAGGTCAAGCCGACGGTAATATAAAAGAGCGCAGTCTGTATCAAAGCTTGCAAGAACCCGGGCCGCTCCCCGGTCACCGAGCGAAGCTCGACATCGAAGAGCCGCATGCCGACGGTGGCCGAGCGCGGACCGCTCAGCAACAAGGTATGATAAGCGAGCGGGATCAACCCGAAAAGAAACCACAGCACCGGCCCCAGCAGTCCGAAGCTGAGAAGCCAGAGCACGGCAAAAACAACCCAGCAGAACACGGCGATGACGCCGATGACGCAGAGATCGACGAAATAGGCCAGGGTGCGACGCCACAGCACCCCCTCATACGCCTCCGGCAGTGCCACCGGATCTGGCATTCCCCGGTCATCATAAGCGGTCGAGGCATAGCCAAAGCTCGCCATAATCGGCACCATGCGATGCGAAAACCGCGCAGCATGTAGGGATTATCGCCGCCGCGGCAAGGTTCGGGATAAAGTGGCCTATTAGCATTTCGACAGGAGTTTGCCGTGCCTGCCTACATCATTGCCGAGATCCAGGTGACCGATCCCACCGCCTACGACGGGTATCGACCGCTCGCCGCGGCCAGCGTCGCGAGGTATGGCGGGCGCTTTGCCGTGCGCGGCGGCAAAGTCGATCTACTCGAAGGCGGACCCGAGCCGGAGCGGATCGTCGTCATCGAATTTCCGGATGCCGATGCCGCTCGCCGCTGGTACGGCTCCGAGGAATACCAGAAAGCCTTGAAGATTCGGCAATCGGCCTCGCGCGGCCGGGTTTTCCTGGTCGAGGGGGCCTAGGCTTCCTCGTCCTCGAACCCGCCGTTTGGCAGCAGGTGGGTCGGGAAGCCGGCCGCGACCAAGGCTGCGATCAATACCTCGACATGGCGGCGGTTCTGCGTCTCGACGACAACGTCAAGCTCGGCGCGCTTGACCGAGGTATCGTGAAACAGGCGCTGGTGGTGAACCTCGACAATGTTGCCGGAATGCTTGCCGATCACCCCGGAGAGACGGGAGAGGGCGCCCGGGATATCGGGCAATTCCGAGCGCAGCCGGACCAGCCGGCCCTCATGTACTAGACCGCGCATCAGGATCGAAGCGAGGAGACGCGCGTCGATATTGCCGCCGCAAATGACGATGCCGACTCGCCGGCCGCGAAACCGCTCCGGTGCCGCCAGCACGGCACCGAGACCGGCGGCGCCCGCCCCCTCGACGACCAATTTTTGCCGCTCGAGCAGAACCTCGATCGCGCCCTCGATCGTCACATCGTCGACCAGCAGGATATCCGAGACGAGCGCCTTGACGATGCGCGTTGTCAGTAGCCCCGGCTCCTTGACCGCGATGCCCTCGGCGAGGGTTGCGGCTGCCGCCGGCGGACCGGGGTCTTCGCCGCGCATCAACCGGTACATCGACGGATACAAGGTGGACTGCGCGCCGATTATCTCGATGTAGGGCTTGAGCGCCTTGGCGGCGACAGCGATCCCAGAAATCAATCCGCCGCCGCCGATCGGCACGACGATCGTGTCGAGGTCCGGCTGGTCGCCGAGGAGTTCGAGCGCGATCGTGCCTTGACCGGCGATGACCGTCGGATCGTCATAGGGATGAACCAGGACCAGCCCTTCATCGCGGGCGAGCGCATCGGCGGCCTCACGGGCGGCGGCGAGGCTGTCGCCCTTCAGAAGGACTTTCGCGCCATACGCCTCGGTGCGGTCGATCTTGATGAAGGGCGTGCCCTCGGGCATCACGATCGTCGCTGGAATTCCGAGCCGCCGGGCGTGGTAGGCGACACCCTGCGCGTGATTGCCGGCCGACATCGCAACAACGCCGGCACGGCGCGCGCTCGGGTCGAGCGTCAGCAGCTTGGCGAGCGCGCCGCGTTCCTTGAATGAGCCGGTTCGATGTATCGTCTCCAGCTTCAGGTGGATCTCGGCGCCGACGAGTTCCGAGATTGCCCCGGCCGGGACTGTCGGCGTGTGTGTAATCGTACCGTCGATCGCCGCGGCGGCCCGCCGGATTGCCGCGATGGTGACAGGCAGGTCGTTCATCCTCTCACCCCGCATGCGAGTGACCTGGGCTGATCACAAGAGCGCCAAGAACTCGCCTACGGTAAGGCCGGCTTGGGCGATTATGCCGCGCAAAGTTCCTCGTTTGAGGTCGGTGCTGCCGTGAAGGGGAACGGTGACCTTTCGCGCGGGCTCGGTCGTATGTATCAGCCGGCAATGGCTGCCCGAAATCCGGGAGACTGCAAAACCAGCCTTTTGGAGCGCCCGGATGACATCTCGCGCCCTGATCGCCGGTAACCGCTCGCTCACGCGGCGAGCGTGACCATGACTTCGCGAATGCGTGGCGGCTCACCCATCGGGAGCGGCTCGCCTCGAGCCAAGGTGTCTTCGAGAACCAGCCGTATGGCGTCCTCAGCCATTGCCAAGGCTGCGGCCTCGTCCTTTCCATACGTCACAATCTCTGGAAGAGAGGGGACGCGCACGGTAAAGCCCCCCTCTTCCTCTGGCTCCAAAACGACGGTGAATTTTCGAGTTTGCAGCACCGCAACGCCTTTGTGAGTTTTCTGGAAATTATACTCATTCCGCGCATCACGCCAGTCATTCACCGCCAAATTGTTCATCGCTCGGGAACCAAGACCAGGGTGGAGACGGCTTCGGATCGGCCTGGCACCAGCCAGTCGAAATCGCGCCAACGCCGCAGCAGGTCGGCGGAGTGAGCCGAGAGCGGGTCGCCGGATTGGCCCGGTGTGGCAATCATCCTCGCGTCCTTCGGTGAGGCCAGATCGATGATCATGCGCAGCCCTGCGCCGAAACGCTGTTCGAAGGGCGTTGCGTCGTCGCGAATCGTGCTCGGTCCCCGGTTGAGCGTATCGTATCCACCCGAGGTCGGGATCGCGATCCCGAGCCAGTCCCGCAGTACCGGAATCCTGCTGAACACTTGGTTGGTAAAAGTGGCAACGTGCGCCCGCCGCCACTGCCATTGCGCCATATCGGCGCCGAAGTCGCGGCGCAGCCGGGCAAGTGCGGCTTCGAGGGCTTCGGCGAGACGCGACCCGCAACTCTCCTCACCGGGCCGCTTCGGGTCGTCGCACCAGTCCGGGCGTTCGGTCAACACCGCCTCCATAACCCGGGGCCGTAAGTCCCAGTAATCGGACACGGCGTCGCCAAACCGGCCGAACAGGATCGAGCGGCTCAACTCCCGCAGCCAAGCGGTGAACAGCAAAGGCTCGACCTTTTCCATATCCATACGAAAGTCCCAGTGCCGCAGTCGTTCGAGCGCCTCCCGAGTGGCGGCGTTTTGCACGACGGCGCCGGTCATCAGCGGAGCCAGGCGCTGAGCCATTAGCGACAATGTATCGGCTTGTATTGCGGCGCTCGATGTGGCGGTCTGCACCGGGGTTGCGGCGAGCAATTCCTCGATCCGTTCCACTCGGTTCGGCAAATCCCAGTCGCGGCTTATGAAATAGGGATAGCTGTCCGGCACGATCTTGTTGTTGGCCGTGGCGAAATGGCCCGAAGGTGGATTGACCGCGGTCGGCAGCTCGGCAAACGGGATGAACCCGGTCCAATCGTAGCTGCCCCTCCAACCTGGCGCCGGAAGCCAGCCCTGTCCGTTGCGTCGAATTGGTACCAGTCCAGGCGCAATAAAGCCGATCGTCCCGTCGACATCGGCATAGACTATGTTCTGGATCGGCCCGACGAAGTGCCGCAGTGCCTCTCGGAAGCCCGGCCAGTCGGTGGCGCGATTGATCTCCCACACCGCCTCGGCGCTCCGGTCGTCGGGGATCATGAAGGTCGCGGCCAGGGCCAGGACAAATCCCGGCTCCGCGGCACCGGGCGGCAATACGTCCGAGATAACCGGGCCGTGCCGGGTCTCGCGGATCGTCATGTCGACCGGCGCCGCTCCCTTTACAATAATGCTCTCGCGCCGAGTTTCGAACGGCTCGCTCCCTTGCGGCGCGAAGTAGTGCCCGGGATCGGCTGGGTCGACCTTCTCGATGAAGAGATCCTCGACATCGGCGGTCGTCGTTGTGAAGCCCCAGGCAATGCGCTCGTTATGACCGATCACGACCAGCGGGACACCGGCGGCGGTCGCGCCGGCGATTTTGTGCTGCGGTGTCTCGAGCCGCGCGAGGTACCAAACACCCGGCGCAGCAAAGGCCAGATGCGGATCGTTTGCGAGGATGGGCTTACCGCTGGCGCTGTGCCGTCCATCGACGACCCAGTTGTTCGAGGCGAAGTTCGGTCCCACGATCGGCGGCAGCGCCTCATACAGATCGTCGAGCGCCAAGCGGCGATAGATCGGTGCCATATCGGCGAGCGTCGTCGGCGCATCTTTCGGGTATTCCGGAAAAAGAAAGGCGAGGTCCTGCGGCGAAACCGTCCGCGCCATCCGCGCCCGCAGCAATTCCCCTCGATAGTTTCCGCCGACCTGAAGATCCATCAGCTTGCCCCAAATGAGGCTGTCGGCCGGGCGCCATGGTTCGGGAGCGAAGCCCAACAACAGGAATTCGGGTGGCAAGGCACCCCGGCGCGATTGGAGAAAGGCATTGACACCAGCGGCATAGGCGTCGAGCGCACGCTTCATCGCCGCCGAAAGGAACGGAATCTCGGCCTCGGCGGCGCGATAGAGGCCGAGCACGCGCATTTGCCGATCGACGCCGACCGCCTGCGGTCCGAGGATTTCGGAAAGCCGCCCAGCACCGTAGCGCCGCTGCAGCTCCATTTGAAACAGCCGCTCCTGGGCGTGCACAAACCCGAGGCCGAAGGCGAGATCCTCGTCGTCCTGAGCCATGATCCGCGGCACGCCTTCGGCGTCCCGCTCGAACTCGGATCTCCGCCTTCGGTCCGGCCACCATGATGCGGCCGTCGGTCTGCGGCAGGGCCGAACGAAGGTACAGGTAGAACCCGCCGCCGACAGCGATCAGCAACAGCGCAAGGAGGCTTGCCCCGACCCTGACCCTGCCCTGCCAGCGGCGGAGGGAAGGGGTGGGGGCTGCCACTACAGGCCGAGTTCGCGCAGGATCGCGTCGCGGTCGGCATCGAGATCGGGGGCGGGAGAGCGGGTCGGCGGATCAGCGAAAGCCGACAGCTTCATCGGATTGCCGGCGAGTTTCAGGGGACCGGTGACTGGGTCGTCTACCGAAACGACCATGTTGCGCGCCGCGGCCTGTGGGTGGGCAATTGCTTGCGCGACATTGTTGATGGCGCCGCACGGGATGCCGGCCCCCTCTAGCACGCCGATCCAGTGTTCGGTGCCAGCGGTCGCGAGCACACCCTCGATCTCGGCGCGCAACGCCTCCTGGTGCTGGTTGCGCAGGTCGTTCGTCTTGAACAGCGGGTTCTCGGCGAGATCGGCCCGGTCGAGAGCATGCGCCAGCTTGACGAACAGTCCGTCATTGCCGGCCGCGATAATCAGGTGCCCATCGCCGGTGTGGAACGCTTCGAACGGGGTGATCGACGGGTGGCGGGCGCCCATCGGCCCGGGGATCTCGCCGGTTGTCGTGTAGCGCATGATCGCGTTTTCGAGCAGCGCCAGCTGGCAATCGAACAGCGCGACATCGACTTTTGTCGCCTCACCGGTCCGTTCGCGGTGCAACAGGGCAGCGTTGAGCGCGACCGCCGTATAAAGGCCGCCGGCGAGATCGCCGATCGAGGTGCCGATCCGGGTCGGCGGCATTCCGGGATGACCGGTGATGCTCATGACGCCGCCCAAACCTTGCACCACCATGTCGTAGGCGGGGTAATGTGAATAGGGCCCGCTGTGCCCGAAACCCGACGCGGCCGCATAGACGAGGCGCGGATGGTGCGAATGCAGGCTCTCCCAGCCATAACCGAGCTTTTCCATCGTGCCCGGCCGGAAGTTCTCGACCAGCGCGTCGGCCTTGTCGAGCAGCCGCTCGAAGATGTCGCGGCCCTGCGGCGATTTGAGATCGAGCGCGATCGACTCCTTGCCCCGGTTGACCGAGGCGAAATAGGTCGATTTGCCGTTCTTGAACGGGCCGTAATGGCGCGCGTCGTCGCCTTGGCGAGGCGGCTCGACCTTGATCACCCGGGCGCCGAGCTCGGCGAGCAGCAAGGTGCAATAGGGGCCCGCCAGAATACGGGAGAGATCGACGATGGTGATGCCGGAAAGCGGCCCGGACTGAGCCATGGCTCGTCATCCTTTTTGCGACGGGAAAGCGTCAATAGCGTAGAGCAGGCCAGGGTCGCAACCGGGCGCTTGTGTCGGCTCTCCGGTTGTGACCGTCCGCCGGACGGACTATTGTCGCGTGGCCCCCACGCCAGCAACTTCATCAGCAGGCCATGGATAATCGATCAGAGCACGGCGAGGACGGAGCTGACCAGCGTAGGTCGGCGGCGCTGATCGGATTGATCATCATCCTGGCGCTCGCGATTGCCGGGGTGGTTCTCGTCA
>CAVSZA010000053.1:0-242950 GCA_963732095.1 uncultured Alphaproteobacteria bacterium | reverse complement strand
CTCCGCGCAGCGGTGATCTGGAGACCGCCAAGCTGTTGGGGAGGCGCGTGGCCGAATTAGCCAAGAAGCTCAGCTGATTTGACGATCGCGCCTAATACCCCTTGATACGAGCGGAGCTATACCTATTTAGGAGCATATACTCTCTTACCCCTCTGTGGCGGCGCTCCAACTGGGAGAGTGCATCGATGACATCGGCTCCTACGACAGCATGCTGCGCGACTGCCTCGATGAGGCCAGGAAACGGGTAAATTCCCGATCGCCAGAAATGAGCATGAAGACAATGGCTAGCCACCGCAGCACTCGCCATTGCTGGGGTGGTTACGGTCCAGGCGGCGGATATAGCTCCAGTGACCGGCCATTGGACGAAACTCGGCGAGCACTGCTCCGCCTTGGTCTACTACATTGACGAGCCCGACGGCTTTCACGTGGTTGTGACCACGCAGGCGGGCCCAAGGGACAAAGCCGCGGTCGCGCGCTTCGAGACGGTATTGGCGGCGGGGCAGTCGGCCGCATTTTCTCTTCCGCGTGCCCCGGGCGAGGCGGCGCGCGGTTGTGTTTAGTAATGCCGGCAGCCACCTGCACATTGTCGAGCCTCCCGCCTCCGTTTCTACCCAGTGACTCCGCGCGACTAGCGACCGGAGTGAACATGGCCAGCGAACAGCAGAAGCAAATTGAATGCGCTCTACGAGTCGATCAAGGAACGGCTCTCGAGCCCGGACATTGATCTTGCTACTCTCGGGACATCAGAGAAGGTTCTACTTGGCGGCGACGGAACCCGAGGCGGTCACATACGCTGAAGTGGACGCCGGTGGCGTGCCGGCGCTGTGGTGTATTCCCGCGGGCGGCGATCCGGATCGCGTTCTGCTGCATAGCCACGCCGGCGGTACAGTCGTCACCTCGATGCACACTGACCGGAAGGCGCTTGGGCACATCGCCAAGGCGGTGGGAGCGCGCGCCCTCGTCGTGGATTACCGGCGCTCGCCCGAACACAAGTTTCCGGCGCAGATCGTTGACATGGAGAGGGCGTATCGTTGGCTTCTTGCTCGAGGCATTCCTCCCGAGAACATCGCCAGCATCGGGCATTCCGTTTGTGGCAACTTTCCCGTGAGCCTTGCTGTAAGGCTCCGCGAGAAGGGCGTCCCGCTGCCGGCTGCGATCCTGTCGGTTTCGCCCTGGTACGACATGGAGGCGAAGAACGAGACGTTAGACAGTAGCGCCGAGACCGACGCGCTTATTACGAGAGCGGCGGTGGAAACGTTTGGGAATTGTGGATCGGCGGCACGGACGTCGCCTGGAACGAGCCCGCGGGTCAATATGCTTTACGCTGATCTCACTGGCCTTCCTCCGATCATGGTCTACTACGGGGCCCAGAGGTCCTGTCCGGCGAAGCCGTAGAGTTCGCAAAGCGAGCGAACGACGCCGGCGTCACGTGAGCCTGCAGTTCCTTCCCGGAAGGCCAGCACAACTTCATCTGGGGCGCGGGCCGCGTACCAGAGGCGGATCGGGCGATCCAACAGATCGGCGGCTGGCTGCGATCGAAGCTCGGTCTTGCCGCATTGGCGGCGGCCTAGCTAGATCCAGATCGCGGCCTGTACCGCCGATTACGCAATCTGATGTTACTCAGTGTGACGGCTAGCAAAAGAGGGAGCCCACAAATGCCCCTCGCCAAACTTCATTTGCTCGAAGGACAGTACGACGAAGCTCGTCTTGGCAAGATATCGAGCGCGGTTCAAAACGGGCTCATCAGCGCATTAGGCATTCCGCCGGAGGGCTTCTTCCAGATCATTCACGTTCTGCCGAAGAGCCAATTCCGTCATACGCCGTCATTCCTGGGGCTGAATTATTCGGATGATCTGATTGTGTTGGAGATCACGTTCATTTCCGGTCGCCCCAAGGAGAAGAGACTGGGACTGCTGAAGGCCTTGAACGACGCAGTGGTCTCGGCAGCGAGAATCTCTCCGGATGATCTTTTTATCATGCTTTATGAGACGCCGGGCGAGAACGTTTCCTTCGGCCGCGGGCTAACTCAACGGGCGCATGTCGTGGACCAAGAGGCAGCGGCTGCAGCTGCGCACGCTGCCCAATGAGGAGAGTTTGATCGATGTCGCAGCATTCTGTCGTTGTCCTCGCGCCGGTGCGAACGGCGATTGGTACCTTTGGCGGAAGCCTGAAGGACATCCCGGCGCCGGATCTCGGCGCCGTCGCCATCAAGGCCGCGGTCGCTCGCGCTGGCCTCGATCCCGAAGAAGTCGGGACGGTCGTCATGGGCAATGTCATTCAGGCCGGCGCCAAGATGAACCCGGCACGCCAGGCCGCCATCCATGCCGGACTACCGGTGTCGGTCCCGGCGATGACCGTTAACCGTGTCTGCGGCTCGGGCGTGCAGGCGATCGTGTCGGCATCCCACGAGATCATATCGGGCGCGGTCGAGACCGCGGTGGCCGGAGGCATGGAGAACATGGATCTGGCGCCCTACCTGATCGCGCGAGGCCGCTGGGGCTACCGTATGGGCGACGGGCAGCTCTATGACAGCATGCTGCGCGACGGCCTCAATGACGCGTTTTCGGACCAGGCCTCGGGCTGGCACACCGAGGATCTCGTACGCGAATTCCAGGTCAGCCGAGAAGCGCAGGATCGGTGGGCACTGCGTTCGCAGCAGCGCTTCGCCGCCGCACAGGTGGCCGGCAAGTTCAAGGACGAGATCGTCGCCGTTGAGGTTCCTGGCCGCAAGGGTCCGGCCGTCTTCGCCACCGACGAGCACAATCGGCCGGAAACGACACTGGCGGCATTGACGGCACTGAAACCCGCGTTTCGCCCGGACGGCACGATCACTGGCGGCAATGCGCCCGGCCTCAACAGTGGGGCTGCTGCGGTGACACTGGCAGGTCAGGATTTTGCGGAACGCCGAAGCCTCGGTCGGGCAGCACGCCTCGTCTCGTACGGCATCGCGGCGGTGGAGCCCGGGATGTTCGGGCTTGGACCCATCCCGGCGGTGCGCCAGGCGCTCGACCGCGCCGGATGGAAACTCAGCGACATCGAGCGGATCGAGATCAACAGGCCTTCGCGGCGATCGCGATCGTCGTGACGCGCGCGCTCGGTTTGCCGGAGGATATCGTCAATGTCGAGGGTGGTGCGATCGCGCATGGCCATCCGATTGGAGCGACGGGCGCGGTGCTGACGACCCGCTTGATCCACTCGATGCACCGCGACGTCTCAAACGCGGCATCGTCACCTTGTGCATCGGCGGCGGCCAAGGCATCGCGCTCCCACTCGAGATCCTCTCCTAGCAGTGATGCTGCAGTCCGGTTAGGCGCCAGTCTCGAAGGAAGACGACATGCACCTGATAGGCCAAAAATAGCAGCTTTTGGCGCGCCAAGCTGTCTGTCGTATGCGCCTCTTAGACGGCACGCCTGGGTGGCGACCGGATATCAGGGCCGCCGTACGGAAGAGCGTCACCAGCCTGTCATCGTCTCTCTTGTCGGGTCGCCGGCCCAGTCCATCGATCAAGACATCGACGCTGTCAGCGCAAATCTCGCCCGCTGCCACGGCGCGCTGCAGCAGTTCCGCCAAGGCCCTGGTCAGCCGGTCGAGCGAATAGACCACAAGCTCCGAGGAACCGTGCGCGGCCATGGTGAGCGCTGCCGCATGCCCTTCTTCGTCGCCATGAATTCGACGCCGGCTTGCAGCCAGCGGCGCAGCGCCTCGACCGGGGGATTTTTGTCTCGGGATGCTTGGCCAGTTCGACAAGCTGTTCCACTTCGCGCCGGTAGACCACCTCGTATAGGGCCTCTCTGGTGGAAAGTGCCGATACAATATCCCGATCCCGACACCAGCACGCCTCGCTGCGACCTCCAAGCCGCCTTCGCACAGCCGCCACAGGCAATTCGGCGAAATGCGCGTATGGAGGCAGTGGCCTGAATACGGGCGATCGCGTTTAACGTCAAATGGCCGGCAATCCGGCGAAATCCTCGACTGTGGCAACGGACCAACTCGCAAGTACGAGTTGCCTTGCCCGTTCGCTCCCTGTCGCGTGGCGAGTTCGCGTTGTGTGTTCATCAATGGCCGGCGGGCGCGCCGCCGCCCGGCTTGACGTTGCGCAGGCTCAGCGCGAGCGGGACCGCCGCCAGTGCCAGCAGCGTCAGCACCCAGAAGGCGTCCATGTAGGCGAGGAACGATGCCTGCAGCTGCACCTGCTGTCCGACCCACGCGATGGCCTGCTGCTGCGCCTCGATTAGTGGACTGCCCTGCCCGACGAAATAGTTCGTCATGTGGTGCAATGTGTCCTGATATTGGACGCTCGACGGCAGCGCCTGGTCGACGAGCATGTTCTGATGGAACTGCTCGCGGCGCCACAGCACGTTGTTGATCAAAGAGATGCCGATCGAGCCGCCGGTATTGCGCGCCGCGTTGATCAAGGCCGAGGCCTGGCCGGTCTTGTCGGGCGGGATGCCGTCGTAGGACGTCGCGGTGATCGGAATAAACATCAATGGGATCCCGGCCGCAAACAGCATCCGGGAGCGCGCCATGAACCAGAAGCCGAGATCGCCGTAGACATTGGTCAGCGCATACATCGACAGCGCGATGACCGCCGCCCCGGCGGCGATCAGGTATTTCGGTTGGATCTTGCCCACCATACGGCCGGCGACGAACATCATCACCATGGCGACAACGCCGCCCGGCGAGACCATGACGCCGGCCATGGTTGCGTTATAGCCGAAATCCTCCTGCACCAGCTCGGGAAGGAACTGGGTGGTCGCGAGCAGCAGGGCACCGGTCGCCAGCATCACCAGAAAGCAGGCGCCGAACTGGCGTGTCGCCACCATCCGGACGTCGATTGTCGGATTGCGGCGGGTCGCTTCCCACGGGATCATCAGCACGAAAGCGAGCGCGCAGACGATCGCAACCGTAGTGATAAAAGACGAGCCGAACCAGTCGTCCTCGAGCCCGCGATCGAGCACGATTTCGAGCGCGCCGAGGAACGTCGCGACCAGCACGAAGCCGACAACGTCGAACCTGGCCTTTTGCCGGCGCCACTTTCGCTGCTCCGCGACCGCCGCCTCGGAGTCGCGCACGACCAGCGCGATCAGCGCGAGCGTCACCACCCCGACCGGACCATTGATCAGGAAGGCCCAGTGCCACGACACATTGTCGGACAGCCAGCCGCCCAATGTCGGCCCGACCACCGGGGCCACCGCGACAGCAACCCCGAACAGCGCAAAGGCCTGGCCGCGCTTTTCGGGCGGGAACGTATCCACCAGGATCGACGAGGCGACCGGCACCATGCCGCCGCCGGCCAAGCCCTGCATGATGCGGAACAGCAGCAGCGTCTGCAGAGTCCAGGCAATGCCGCACAGCACCGAGCTCGCCGTGAACAGCGCCAGGCAGATCAGAAAGAAGCGCTTGCGGCCGATCGTTTTGGCGAGGAACGCGCTGGCCGTCAGAATGATGGCGTTGGCGACCAGATAGGTCGTCACGACCCACGACGCCTCGTCCACGCTGACGCCGAGCCCGCCTGCGATGTAACGCAGCGCCACATTGGCGATCGTGGTGTCGAGGATCTCCATGAACGTCGCGAGCGCCACCAGCACCGCGGTCAGCCATTGGTTGGCGCCCGCGCCGCCTGCCGCGGCGGGAGCACCCGTCTGAGACGCGCTCATAGCCACGCCTCCAGCCGCTCCAAGAGCGAGGGCGAAGGATCGATCCGCACCGTCGGGACCACCGACATACCGGGCCCGAGCGCGACATCGCCGGCGGATCGTTCATGACGAGCTTGACCGGCACGCGCTGGACGATCTTGACGTAGTTGCCTGTGGCATTCTCGACCGGCAGCAGCGAGAACGCAGTGCCGGACCCGGGCTGAACACTGTCGATGTGGGCGCGGATCGTGCGTTCCGGATAGGCGTCGATTTCGAGCGTCACCCTCTGTCGCGGCCGCATGTGGTCGAGCTGGTTTTCCTTGAAGTTCGCCCAGACCCAGATGTCGTCCGGCACGAACATCGTCAGGTTGGTGCCGGGCTGTGCGAATTCACCAACTGCGGCGCTGAGCTGAACGACGCGCCCGGGCTGGTCTGCCGTGACAATCGTGTGCGAAAGATCGAGTTGCGCCTGGTCGCGTTGAGCCTTGCGCAAGCCGAGGTTTGCGACCGAGCTGCTGCGTTGCGCCGTCAGCGCCTCGATTTGCCGCTGCGCCAGCGCGAGGGTTGCTTGCGCACTCTCCACTGCAGCCCGCTGCTGACGCAGCCCCGAGGTGTACCGCTGGGCGTCCTGAACGGTGCCCGCGAGAGCCGTCGCCGCCAGCTCCTGGTAGCGCTTGGCCTGCTGCTGAGCAAACACCAGCGCCGCTTGCGCCTGGTCGACCTGTGCCTGATTGGCGTGGATCTGGGCCTGCTGCACAACGATCTGCGCATCGATATTCTCGATATTGGCCCGCGCGGCGGCAACCTGCGCCTGAGCCTGGGCAAGCGCGTTGCGGTAATCGCGGTCGTCGATCCGCGCGATTATCTGGCCGGCGACGACGTGCTCGTTGTCGGTGACCGGGACCGCCGTCAGGTAACCGGGCACCTTCGGGGCGATCGTGAACTGACGTGCAGCGATGAAGGCGTCGTCCGTCGATTCGAAATGCGCGGCGTAGTCCCAATAGACATAGCCCGCCGACAGCGCCACAAAGAGGAGGATCAGACCGCCGACGAACGCAAACGGGTGCCGCCGCAGCATGCCCTTACGGGGCTCGTCACGGCGCTCGTCATCAGCATGCTCGACATCGTGATCTTCGCCTTTCGGCGCCAACACCTCTACTCGGGGCTCGTTTGGTGCATGGTTCCGCGGGGTCGGCGCTCGCAGCCTCACCGGAAACTGTGACCCGTCCATCGCAAGCCATCTTTCATGTCGCGTATAGCATATATACGACAACTATCGAGTTAAATACGACCTCCTCGGGATTCAAGAGTATATACGCCTAGACCGGCCGGATTGGGTCAGTTCGCCGCGGGGGCGGGGGCGAGCACCCGATCGAGCAACTGGGCGAGCGCCTGCTGGCTGTCGGCATCGAACCGGCCGTCGAAAAACGCGGCATGCGCGTCGTGAAAAGCCGGCGTAGCGGCACGCAGCAGCGCATCGCCGGCATGGGTCAGATGCAGCGCATTGGCCCGCGGATCGTCGGGATGCGGAGAACGTTTCAGGTAGCCGCGCTCCTCCAGCAGCCGCAGGATTTTGGAGATCATCATCGGATCGAGCTGAGTTGCCGTCGCGACCTGCACCTGCGACGGTATCTCGCCGCGCTGGTGGTGGCGTCCGATCACGTTGAGCGCGATGAATTGCACAGGGGTGAGACCGAGCGGGCGCAGTGCGGCGTCGAAATGGCGCATCCAGGCCTGATACGCCAGCCTCAGCCGATGTCCGAGGCTCTCCTCGCACGGCACGGCTTCGGAAGCCTCGCGCCGGGCCGAGCGGCGCCCGGGGGCGGCGGTCGCAAGATCAGTCTTCATACGGATATAATAGCCAATGATAGTATCGGCACAAGGGGATCGCCCCCTGTCCCTATCTAATTCTCTGCACCAGGTGCGGCCTCTCGGCACTAAGCTGTCGACGACGGAGGCTTCATAGATGGCAATCCCGAACCGATAACGGACATCAGGACAGTCGGTCTTGAGCGCCGCGTCAGGCTTGTCGATGTCTTCTCTTATCGGGCCGCTGGCGTAGTCCATCGATGAAGACATCGACCAGGCGTAACACCTTGGCTTGCCAGCCCGTCCCGTCGTGGGCGTAGCACATGCCGACTAGGGCACGGAGCAGGTCCTCGGGGTCGATGTCCGCACGAATCTCGCCCGCTGCCGCGGCACGCCCCAGTAGTTCCCCTACCGCCCAGGTCAGCCGGTCGAGCGAGTAGGCCACCAGCTCCGAGGAACCGTGCGCGGCCATGGCGAGCGCCGCCGCCATGCCCTTCTTCGTCGCCATGAATTCGACGCCGGCCCGCAGCCAGCGGCGCAGCGCCTCGACCGGCGCGTTTTCTGTCTCTACGAGATGATTGGCCAGCTCGACAAGCTGTTCCACCTCGCGCCGATAGACCGCCTCGTAGAGGTCCTCTCTGGTCGGAAAGTGCCGATACAGTGTCCCGATCCCGACGCCGGCACGCCTGGCCACGGCCTCCAGGCTCGCCTCCGGACCGCCCTGGCTAAACACCGACTTTGCCGCCTCCAACACTCGCTCGCGATTGCGGATTGCGTCCGCGCGCGGCCTGCGTTTTTCAATTTCCGGCTGCTGCGTCATCGGTCGGCTTTCGCATGCTGGCCCTTGTAAACGGAGGCATCCTCCATATTTGCTCCGCTAGCCGTCCCGTCGAGGATACATCGCTGGGGCGGATCATACCGAAAACAGTTCTCATCGGAGTGCCGCATGAGCCTGTCAATCAATCTCACCATCAACGGAATGCGACGGACAATCGAGCTCGATGACCCGAGGGTCACGCTTCTCGACCTGCTGCGCGAGCACCTGGACCTGACTGGCACTAAGAAAGGGTGCGACCGCGGCCAGTGCGGTGCGTGCACGGTCTTGCTCGACGGACGCCGCGTCAACTCCTGTCTGGCGCTGGCAGTCAGCAACGACGGCGCCGACGTGCTGACGATAGAGGGTTTGGCGCAAGGCGAAGTCCTCCATCCGGTGCAGGCGGCCTTCATCGCCCATGACGCGTTCCAATGCGGCTTCTGTACACCCGGCCAGATCATAAGCGCGGTGGGTCTGATCCGAGAAGGCCAGGCCGGTGACGATCCCGAGCGGGTGCGCGAAGGCATGAGCGGCAATCTCTGCCGCTGCGGCGCCTATCGCGGCATCACCGAAGCGGTGTTGGAGGCGCAGCGGAGCCTGGCTCAGGCCGGGCGGGAGGAGGAGGCTGCATGAACCGCTTCGACTATATCCGGCCGGCCACCGTGTCGGAAGCCGTCGCGGCTGCCGCCGTCCCCGGCAGCGCCTACCTGGCGGCTGGCACCAACCTGCTCGACCTGATGAAGGGCGGCATCGTCAGCCCGAAGCGGCTGATCGATGTCAGTCGCCTTCCCGGGCTCGACCGGACCGAGCCGCTGCCGGATGGCGGGGTGCGCATTGGCGCGCGGCGTACGCAATGCCGACCTCGCCTATGACCCGACCTTCGGCAAGCGCTTTCCCGCGGTCGCCGAAGCGCTGCTCTCCGGCGCCTCAGCCCAGCTGCGCAACGCCGCGACGGTCGGCGGGAACCTGCTGCAACGCACGCGCTGCGCCTATTTCTATGACCCGGCGAGCGGCTGCAACAAGCGGCAGCCTGGTGCGGGCTGCGACGCGCGCGGTGGCGAGAACCGCCTGCACGCTGTCTTGGGTTGGAGCGAGTCCTGCATCGCCACGCATCCGTCAGATTTCTGTGTGGCGCTCGCTGCGCTCGACGCCGTGGTCGAAATCGAGGGGCAGGCGGGCCGGCGCGAGGTGGGGCTCGAAGAATTCCACCTGTTGCCCGGCGCCACTCCGGAGCGCGAGAGCGTGCTGATGCCCGGCGAACTGGTCGTGGCCGTTCGCCTGCCGGGTGCTGCCACGCGGTTCGCGGCGCATGCCCGTTACCTCAAGCTCCGCGAGCGTACCTCCTACGCCTTTGCCGTGGTTTCTGCGGCGGCCTGCCTGCGCATCGAGGGCGGGGTCATTGCCGAGGCGCGGCTCGCGCTGGGCGGCGTTGCAGCCAAGCCGTGGCGTGCCCGAGCCGCGGAGGCGGGGCTGGCCGGCGCCCGCCCGAATTCGGAGGGCTTCCGTCGCGCTGCGGAGACGGCGCTGGCCGCAGCGCGTCCGTCCGGCGACAACGCCTTCAAGATCGAGCTCGCTCGGCGGATCGTGACGCGCGCGTTAGCTCTCGCAGCGGCCGGAACACCCGAGCGTGTCCCCGCCCTTCCCGGTTCTCCGTTCGCTCCCATTCCCGGAGATGCGCCTTCATGGCTGAGATCCTGCAAGCAGGAGCCGTTCTGCAGCGCCGGCACGGCGCCAATATCGGCCAGCCCCTGACTCGCCGCGACGGACTATTGAAGGTCACCGGCCAGGCGCGCTATGCGGCGGACAACCATCCGCCCGGCATGCTGCACGCCGCCCTCGCGGTGAGCAGCGTCGCCCGCGGCCGCGTGACCTTCCTCGATATTACGGCAGCAAAGGCCCATCCCGGCGTCGTCGAGGTAATGACCCCGGCGAACCGCCCGCCGCTGGCGCTGGATCCGGATGCGAAGTTGGACCCCTTTATGTTCCGCCTCGACCTGCTGCAGAACGACCGGGTGCGCTACGCTGGTCAGCCGATTGCGGTGGTGATCGCCGAGACGCTGGAGGCGGCGACGGAAGGCGCGGTGCTGCTGGCGCCACGCTATGAGGCGGAGCCGCCGCGGATCGGGCTGGACGGCGACGACAGCTTCATCCCACCCGCGATCGGCGTCGGCACGCCGCCCGAGGTGCGTCACGGCGATGTCGAAGCCGGGCTGGCAGCAGCGGAGCACCGGATCGAGGTGATCTATGAGACCCCTGCCCAGTACCACAACGCAATGGAACCGCACGCCATCGTGGCCGCCTGGGACGGTGACCGTCTCTTGGTCGACACGCCGAGCCAAGCCCTGGCCTGGGCGCAAGCGCGGATCGCCGGGCTGTTCGGGATCCCGCCGGAGAACATCCTGATCCGCAGCCCGTTCCTGGGCGGCGGGTTTGGCTCCAAGGGCATGGTCTCGGGGCCGCAGGTGCTGGGCATCCTGGCCGCCCGCCTGGTCGGGCGGCCGGTGAAGCTGGTGCTGCGCCGGGAACAGATGTACGGCCCGGTCGGCCATCGAGCGCCGACGCGCCAGACGCTCCGCCTCGGCGCCGACCGCCACGGCGCGCTGACGGCGATCCACCACCATATGCGGACAGCCTCGAGCAGCTTCGACGATTTCTTCGAGCCCGCTGTCCAGGTCAGCCACACGCTCTACGCCAGCCCTGCTATCGCCACGACCGCCGAGGCGGTGCGGCTGGACACGGGAACTCCAATCTTCATGCGCGCGCCCGGAGAGGCGAGCGGCAGCATTGCACTGGAAAGCGCGATCGATGAGATGGCGCAGGCGGCCGGCATCGACCCGCTGGAATTCCGCCTGAGGAATTACGCCGAGGTCGAGCCGGTTTCCGGCAAGCCGTTCTCCTCCAAGGCGTTGCGGGAGTGCTACGCGCAGGGTGCGGCGCGCTTTGGCTGGGCGGGGCGTCCGCTGGCGCCGCGACAGATGCGTGACGAGAACGGGCTCTTGGTCGGCTGGGGTCTCGGCACCGCGACCTTCCCGGCCATCATGTTCCAGGGCCAGGCCAGGGCCGTCCTGCGGCGCGACGGGACCGGCCTCGTCGAGCTTGGCGCTCAGGATATGGGCCAGGGTGCCTGGACGGCGCTCGCGCAGATCGCCGCGGACAGCCTCGGCCTCGAGCTCGAGCAACTGGAGTTCCGGGCCGGCAGCTCCGACCTGCCGGATGCGGGGATTGCCGGCGGCTCGTCGCACACCGCGACCGCCGGCATGGCGATCCACGCCGCCGGCGTCGACGCAATCGCCAAGCTGGCGGAATTGGCCATGGGCGACGAGCGCTCGCCGCTGTTCGGTGCCGGCAATGCCGGCGTGCTGGCGCAGGGCGGCCGCCTCTACCGGCGCGACGACGACAGCCGGAGCGAGAGCTATGCCGACATCCTGAGCCGCGCCGGCCTCGCCGAGATCGAGGGACACGGCAGCGCCGGCGGAGATCCGTTCGCGGAGAAGCCCTATGCCATGTACGCGCACGGCGCCGTGTTCGCCGAGGTGAAGGTGGACCCGGAGCTGGGACAGGTCCGGGCGACGCGCCTGGTCGGCGCCTTCGCGGCCGGCACCATCATCAACCCGCGGCTCGTGCGCAGCCAATATTACGGCGGCATGATCTGGGGTGTTTCCTTCGCGCTGCACGAAGCGGCGGTGCTGGATCCGCGCTCGGGCCGGGTGATGAACGCGAACCTCGCCGAGTATCACGTGCCGGTTAACGCCGACGTGCCGTCGCTCGAGGCCATTCTGGTCGAAGAGCATGACCCGCATGTGAACGCGCTCGGCATTAAGGGGGTGGGCGAAATCGGAGTCACTGGCTCGGCCGGCGCAGTCGCCAACGCGGTCTGGCACGCGACTGGGGTTCGCATTCGCCGCTTTCCGATCACCGTCGAGCAGCTGATCGGAGCCGGAGCGGCTTAGGAAAAGACGATCCGCCCAGCCGGGAATCGCGATCTGCGCGTTGATTTCATCAACGCGTGATCACGCCACGTCATGCTTGGATCTAGACGTGAAAAACTAGAGTTCTCAGTTCGATGCTTTCGCGGGGCAGCACGTCAGCTGGGGCGGTCGGGTCTTCAAAGGCGGAGTGGGCGGTGAACCTCGGCTTATCCGGGGCCGAATTGTAGCATTTGATCAGGATCGCTTCGTCTGCCTCCATCTCGGGTACGTAGAACCAGCGGTGGGCCGGGTTGTACCTGACGCGGTAGATCTCGCCGGTTCTATCGCGATAGACCAGATCGGAGGGGACAAAATCCGTGAAGGCGACGGTTGTCGCGTCGCAGACGGCGAGTGGCGCATCGCGGAGCGGCCCGTGGATCGGGCGCCACACATTGACGATTTCGAAGCGATGGCGGAGCAATTCTTCCGCCTCTTCACCCATCAGATCGCGCACGCGTTGCGGGCCGGATTTGATCGTATAGTCGTTGTGGACGGCCGTGACCGGCTGGCGCGGCGTCCCAGCCGACCGGTCGACGCCGCCCCTGACGCGACGGCGGACCGTGTGGTCGAATACCAGTACCCGGGTGGCGCCGGTGAGTTCGGCGACGAGGCGCTCGGCTTCGGGGTAATAGACCCGGCGCAGTTCATCCTCGTCATAAAAATCGCGGACCGCGCTGTTGTGCTTGACCACAGCGAGACCTTCGCTGTCGAGCGACAGGCGCCCCGCCAATGGCCGGGCGTCGTAGATCACCACGCGGTGCGGCTCGGGCTCGCCAGTCGAACGCGGCACGCCGGGAGATGGATCGTAAGCGAGATTCATCGGCCTTTCCGCCATCGGCGCCAGGTAGTTTAGAACACCCTCCACATAGGGGAGGCCATCGATGATAGCAGGGGAAAGGGTCATAGCTCGTTCCTTCTGGTTTACGGGGTCTAAGAATTAACTTCGCGAAACGACCTCGGTGAACTTCTCGGCCGGGGCTGGCATCGCCATCGCGCTGCGCCACGCCAAGTCTGCTCTGCCAATGCGGGTCACCATTTCTCCAACCACGGCCGCAGCACGATTTCGAACGCCCAAGTCGACCGATGCTGGCGGTGCAGCTGCAGATAGGTTTCCGCGATGCGGTCCGGGTCAGCCATGTTGTCGTCGACCGTCGTACCCGCCCGACGGTGCGCGCGGGTACCGTCTTCCTGAGTCCAACCGATCGCCGCATCGATCGGCACATTGGCAACGTGGATACCCTGCGGCATCAGTTCCCTCGCCATGCTCTGTGCGAGCCCGGACTTGGCATGACATGCCATGGCAAAGGCGCCGCTCGTCGGATAGCCCTTAAGCGCCGCGCTGGCGTTCGTGAAGATGATCGTCCCTTTTGCACCGTTGGCATTGGGTCTGTTTTCGCGCATGAGTCCGGCGGCCTGTTGACCCACCAGAAACGCGCTGAACGCCGAGTTCCGAAGCGTGTCGAATGCCATACTCGGTTCGGCTTCGGTAATCTCCTTGCCAAAAATGCCGGGAACCCGGCCATCGATGTTGTGCACGACAAGCGTAGGAGCCCCAAGGTCGCGAACAATATTCTGGAACAGCATCGCCACGGCCGCTGGTTCGCTTGCATCGCACGCGTACCGGCGCACGCCATGGGTCCCATCCAGATTTTGCAGCACCGGTTTGTCCGGGTTCCGGGCTGCGATGCCGACCCGCATGCCATTTTGTGCAAACAGCCTGGCGCAGCTTGCGCTGATGCCGGGACCGCCGCCAACGATGACGGCTACGTCTTGCACGGAAGGGTGCGTGTTGTGCGTCTCGGATTGAGTCATGTTTCGTGCTCCATGTGTCGCCGGATGTCAGTCACCGGCGAAGAAACGAGCTGCCGCTTATTCGCAATGACCGCTTTCGGGAGCGACGTGCTGACGAGCGCGCCGGAGGCGACATGGCCGTCGATTTCGTTGTCGCTGAAGCCGAGCTCGGCAAGGACGGGGCGGTTGTGCTCGCCTTGAAAGGCGGGCTCACCGAGCGGATCGAGTTTCTCGTCCGAGAAGCGCCAGGGACGGCCGGGCAGACGGTAGCTGCCGCCGTTGCGGTCGGAAACCTCCTGGACCGCATCCCAATATTCTGCCCACTCCATTTCGGAGAGCCGCTTCAACGACCGCACCTCGCCGAAGGCGATCTTGGCTTCGTCCAATTGTGCGTCGAGGGCGCCGACATCGGCAAAGGTCAAAATCCAGTTCTGCACGATGCGATGCAGTTCGGCGAAATTCTCCCGACGCGCTGCCGCCGTCGCAAAGCGCGGGTCGTCGGCGAGGTCGGCGCGCCGCATTGCCCGCAAATAGGACGGAAATGTGCGCGAGCCGACGAGGCTCGTCGCCACTGTGAAGTGCTCGCCCCCTGGGCCCGTGAAGAACGGGCAGTCGGTCGCCCCGAGGATCGCCGGCTCGTCGCAGAGATCGGCATCGTTCAGATCGACATGCGCGCGCTCGTTGACCGCCATCAATGTCGCCGCCATTGCGACGTCGATATACTGACCAGTGCCCGTCGTCTCCCGCCGGTGCAATGCCGCAAGGATTGCAACCGCGGCCTGCAGTCCCGCATAGACATCCGCATGCGACAGGCTGTCGGTGCGCGACTCGCCCAGGGCCTCACCGTAATGGCGCAAGCTGTTGTGGGTGAACCCGGCCTCCGCCTGCACCGTCGGCGCATAAGCCATGCGGCCCTGCCATGGCCCGCCCTGGCCGTAGCCGGTGATCGAGGCATAGATCAGGCGTGGGTTGCGGGCAGCCAGCGTCTCATAGTCGAGCCCGAAATAGCGCAACGTGCCGGCGCGGAAATTCTCGACGACGACATCCGCGGTGTCGCACAGCCGTAACGCCAATTCGCGGGCGCCGGGCACGTTGAGGTCGATACTGACATTGCGCTTGCCGGCGTTCTGCTGCGCGTAGTAGCCCGACATGCCCGGTGTCGACGGAAACGCGAAGCGCGAAACGTCGGGACGCGGCGGCTCGATCTTGATGACCTCGGCGCCGAGGTCCAGCAATGTGCGGGCGCAGAGCGGACCGGCGAGCACGCGCGAGAAATCGACGACGCGGATGCCGGAGAGCGGGCCGCTCACGTCAGCGCCCCGTGAATTTGGCGAGACCCGGCCCATTCTCGCGGAACGAGGCCAGACCGATCTTGAGATCTTCGGAGGCCCAGATCGGCTTCTGGATCTCGGCCATCGCCTCGTCGGCTGCGAGCACCCCCTGATTGACGGCGATGTGCACGAGGCGCTTCGTCGCGCCATGCGCGACGGTCGGCCCGTGCGCCAGTTCCTCGGCGATCGTCATCGTCGCTTCCTCGAGCGCGTCGTCGGCGACGACGAGATTGACGAGGCCCCAGCGCTCCAATGTCGCCGGGTCGTAGCGGCGCCCGAGCAACGAAATTTCCTTGGCGCGCATTGCGCCGGCGCGCTGCACCTGGCGCTGGATGCCGCCAAGCAGTGGGTGCAGCCCGAGCGCGACCTCGACGGAGCCGATTTTGGCCGAGCTGGCCGCAACGATGTAGTCGCAGGCGAGCGCCAATTCGAACCCGCCGCCGAGGCAGACCCCGTGCACGCTGGCGACGATCGGGATCGGCAGCAGCTCGAGCAATTTCAAGAACTCGCCGCCGCCGATTGCCGATTGGCTGCGGCCGCTCCTGCTCGATGCGCGCGCTGAACTGCGCGACGTCCGCCCCAGCCGAGAAATGGCGCAACCCACTGCGCAGAATGATTGCTCGGCTCCCGGCATCGCGGGCTGCAGCGATCTCGTCGGCGATCGCGCCAAGCAGGGTCGGGCCCAGCAGATTATATGGCCGGTAGTGCATCGTCAGGACCGAGACCGGTCCTTTCTCCTCGCGGACGACGGCGGCTTCTTCCATCGATTTCACTCCTGTTCTGGGCGATCGCTTCAATCAAAGATTCGGTGGGTTCAGGTAGTAGGGCTGTTCGGTCGAAAGGCTTCGCTTCAGCGCCTCCGTTTGCGGATCGGCCAGAACCTCCTCGCGCCCTTTTTCAAGCGCGTCGAGGGTCCGCCGGACGATCTCTCGGGGGTCGCTTTTCTTCACATCGAAATCCCGGGTCAGGTCGGTATCCACGAAACCGACGTGCAGGGCGAGTACCTGTATACCCTTGTCGCGCGCATCGATTCGCAATGCGTTGGTGAAGCTCCACGCCGCGGATTTCGTGGCCGAATAAGCGGTCATTATTGGCCGTGCAAACCAGGTGACTTCCGACAGCACGTTGATGATCGCTCCTCCGCCATTTGCCGAAAGGACCGGCGCGAATGCCTGACTTGCGCGAATGATCCCGTAGAAGTTGGTCTCGAAAATCTCGCGCGCGTTGTCGATCACCGACGGATCGAGCGCACTGGCATCGACCCGCCCGATCCCCGCGTTATTGATCAACAACGTTACATCTTTGCAACGGACCGCCGCCGCAGCGACTACGGCGGGGTCGGTCACGTCGAACTTCACCGGTATAACGTCCGGCAGATCGACGCCATCCGGGTTGCGCACTCCGGCATAGAGCTTTTTCACGCCGCGCCCGAGCAATTCTTTCGCGAAAGCCAAGCCGAGACCGCGATTGGCCCCGGTGACGAAGGCAACTGAATCCCTAATTCTCATAATTGCTGCTCTTCTCCTGAGTGAGCGCTTGGGCCAGGACGCGTTCGAGACTGGCATCCAGTTCGCGTGCCACTGCCGTGACTCGCTCGTCTCCGAACTGGCCGAACAACGAGGAGGGCCGGTCATATTCGAAGACCGCATGCCCAGCCTCGTTCTCGTAGAGCACGACGCGCAGCGGCGCATAGAGGGAGGCCGGCAGCTGGTGCTGGGTCATCCTAGTGGCGGTGAGCGGATTGCCTATCTCGTACTGCACGGCCTTGCGCGCAAGGTCCGCGATGCGCAGCAATCTGCCATGATCTCTGGCGCTGAAGATCGCAAGCTCCGGACCGCGCTGCAGCGCCTCCCTCGCCCGCCCGATGGCGCCTTGCCGCAATGCCTCTGGCACTGTGGGATCGAGCGGCAGCACCAGGTCTTCGAGCGCCGCTTTGACGGCTTCGAACGGCTTCTCAGCTTCGATCCGAACGTGCTCGATCTGTACCTGCAGCCGGACAGTTGACGGTTTAGCCATTGCAGTTTCCGATCCAGTCCACTGAGATAGTTAAGCTGAGCAGACAGCGACGGCAGACGTCAATTACGCGCCGTCCGCGGCGCGTGCGGCACGGATCGCGGCCCAGATCTTCTGCGGGGTCAGTGGCATATCGAGATGCGCGATGCCGAACGGCGCCAATGCGTCGAGTACGGCGTGCACAATTGTCGGCGGTGCGCCGATCGCGCCGCTTTCGCCGATCCCCTTCACCCCCAACGGGTTCGTTGGGGATGGCGTCTCCTGGAATTGCGTCCGGATGTTCGGGAGCGAGTTTGCATGCGGAACGGCGTAATCGAGCAAGGAGCCGGTCAGCAGCTGGCCGCTGTCGCGGTCGTAGCAAACCTCCTCGTAAAGCGCCTGCCCGATGCCCTGGACCACGCCGCCATGGATCTGTCCGGTGGCGAGCAACGGATTGATGATCGTCCCGGCGTCGTCGACGGCGACGTAGTCGAGGATCTCGACCACGCCGGTGTCGGGATCGACCTCGACATAGGCAATGTGCACGCCCGAGGGTGCGCCCATGCCGGTCGGGTCGTAAAACAGGGTCTCGTCCAGACCCGGTTCGATGCCCTTCGGCAGGACGTGGCCGACATAGGCCATCCGCGCGACCTTGGCGAAAGCGAGCGGCGCCAGCCCCGTTCCGGGAACGAGAAAGCTGCCGCCTTCATAGACGAGGTCCTCGTCCGCCACCTCCATCATCTCGGCAGCGATCTTTTTCGACTTCTCGACGATGCGTCCGGCACAGACATGGACGGCAGAGCCGCCGACCGGCATCGAACGCGAATTGAACGTGCCGTGCCCGGCTTGGACCTGCTTGGTGTCTCCTTGCACAACGTCGATGTTCTCGACCGGCATTTGCAGGACATCTGCGGCGATCTGCGCCAGCGCCGTCACGTGCCCGTGACCCTGACTCATCGAGCCCGAATACAATGTCGCGCGGCCGCTAGAATCGATTGCGACGCGCGCGCTCTCCCAGCCGCCGCGATCAAAGCCGTTGGCGGCGAGCCGGCGCGACGGCGCCATGCCGCACATCTCGGTGTAGGCGGCGACGCCAATACCACGGTAACGCCCGGCGCTGCGCAGACGCTGCTGTTCCTCGCGCCGGTTAGTGTAGTCGAACGCCATAACGGCCTTGTCGAGACAACCCTGGTAATCACCGCTGTCGTAGATCACGGACCGGCTGCCGTAAGGGCGATACGGAAAGTCGGATTGCGGCACGAAATTGATCCGCCGCACTTCAACGGCGTCGAGATCCAAATGATGAGCGACTGCTTCGATCGTCCGCTCGGCGATGTAGGCGGCCTCCGGCCGGCCATAGCCGCGATAGGCATCGACCGGCACCGTATTGGTGAGGATCACCTTCGCCACGGCCTCGAAATTCTCGATCTTGTATGTGCCGGTACCGTAGCTAACGGACATCGTTGGGCCGCCCGACGCCATATTCGACAAATAGGCGCCCACATTGCCCAGCGTCTCGAGTTTCATGCCAAGAATGCGACCGTCGTTGCAAAAGGCTACTTCGATCAATTCCGTATGCGCCCGGCCATGGCTGGTCGCCTGGTGGCTTTCCGACCGCGACTCCCACCACTTGACCGGAGATTTCAGCTCGCGGGCCAGCCAGGCGCAGAGCAACTCCTCCGGATAGAGGTGCATCTTTGCCCCGAAACCGCCGCCGATATCCGGCGCTACAATGCGCAATCGATGCTCCGGAATGCCGACGGTTTCGGCGATCCAGCGGCGGTGCATATGCGGCACCTGGCTCGGCAGATACAGCGTCAGACCGTCGTCGACGCCGGGTTCGGCCAGAACCGCGCGGGTTTCGAGGCAGGTCGGAATGAGACGGTTATTGACAAGGCGTAAGCGCAGAACCTGGTCCGCCTGGCGAGCCGCTGCGGCGTAATCGCCGCCGCCAGTCTTGAAATAGGTCGTAATGTTGTTGGGAACATTTTCGTGGAGTTGCGGCGCGCCCTCGGCAATGGCTGCCTCTTCGTTGATTACGGCAGGCAGCGCTTCATAGGCGACATCAATGAGTTCCAGTGCGTCCCAGGCCGCCTCGCGCGTCTCAGCGAGCACAAGCGCGACGCATTCCCCGACAAAGCGAACCCTGTCCATGGCCACTACCGGACGGTGAGGCACCACGGTACCGGGAATGATCCAGTTGGGCTTGATGTCGCCGATTTTTCCGCCGAGATCGGCGCCATCTAGTGCCAAACGCACGCCAGCGGCGGCCTTCGCTGCAGAGAGATCTATACCGGTGATCCGAGCGTGCGCATGCGGCGAGCGCAGGATCGCCAGATGAAGCGTGCCCGGCAGTTTGATGTCGTCGACATAGCGCCCCCTCCCCGTGAGGAATTTGCGATCCTCTCGTCGGCGCAGCGAGCGTCCGACATAGGGGGTAGACTGCTCGGTCATCTTGGCCGGCCGTCAGAAGGTCTCGACCCAGGGCCGCAGCTCGACCTCCAGAGACCAGGCGCTGCGCGGCTGCCGCAGTACCTCGACATAAGTCTGCGCGATTCCGTCCGGATCGAGCGTGCTGTCGGGACGGTCCGCCGGATCCGTCCGCCTTGCGCTGCGCACGCCGCCATCGATGACGAAATGGGCGACGTGGATGCCTTTCGGTCCCAACTCGCGCGCCGTGCTCTGCGCGAGGCCGCGCAGTGCAAACTTGCCCATCGCGAACGCCGCCGAGTGCGGATACCCCTTCACGCTGGCGCTGGCGCCGGTCAGCAGGATCGCGCCGCGGCCATGCGGGATCATGCGCCGGGCCGCCTGCTGGACAGTGAGAAATCCGCCAAATGCCGAGATCTCGATCGCTTTGCGCACGGCTTCGGGGTCGAGCTCGGCAATCGGACCATGCGCGCGGGCGCTGGCGTTGTAGAGCACGACATCGGGTTCGCCGAGCCGGTTATCCGCCTCTGCGAACAGGCCGGCCACCGCAGCGGGATTAGACGCGTCGACGGCGAAGGTCTTGGCGCCTATTTCCGCGGCGAGAGGCGCCAGCTTCTCTGCATTGCGCGCCGCCAGTCCGACGCGAAGGCCGGCCGCTGCGAGCCCTCGCGCGAATGACGCGCTGATGCCCGAACCTGCCCCGACGATCAGGGCGATACGATAGGGGATTTCCGTCACCGCTGCCTCCTCATAGCTTCCGGCACTATCCGCTCACGCCTCCCGGACTCCGGCATGCGCGGCGCCCGCTCAAGGCATTGAAATTAAGAGCAGACGCGCCTATATAGGAGTAGATGCACGGATGTCAAGGAAGGGGATTACGGCCCCTAACACTGCCAACGGCTGCTCTATTTGGAGTCCGGCATCACCGTCGCCATGAAGCCTTGCAAACACGGATGCAATGCGCCGGTTCTATGCTGGCAGAACGCCCGGTCGGAAATGCGGGCTTTTTATAATTCAGCCATGCCCAATATAGTCCATCCTGTTATCAAGAGTCATCGCGCAGGTGTAACACGGCGCGGCCAGTAATGCGGCGTTCGCGCAATGCGGCGAGCGCCTCGGCAGCCCGAGCCAGCGGAAAGGTTGTGGCCGCAGCGGGCTTGACCCTCCCCTGTTGGTAAAGCCTGAAGACCTCGGCGAAGCAGGCGGCGACCTGCGCCGGACGCCGCTTGCGGTAGTCGCTGATTTGTAAACCACTGATCTCGATGTTCTTCAGCAGCAGGTAGTTCGTCCTGATCGTCGGAATTGCTCCCGCAGCAAACCCGATTACTACCAGACGACCATGCCAGGCGAGCGCGCGCACGGCCGCCTCGAATATCGTGTCGCCGAGCGGGTCGAGAATGATGTCGGCGCCGTGCCCCTCGGTCACCGCGTAAACCTGCGAGCGCAAGCTGTCGTGCAGGTCGGCGGCCGAGAGATCGATCACCGCGTCGGCACCGGCCGCGCGCACCGATTCCGCCCGTTCTGGCCGCACAACCCCAGCAAGTACCCGCGCGCCCATTGAATGGGCAAGCTGCACCGCCGCCTGACCTACCCCGCCCGAGGCGCCGAGCACCAGCACAATTTCGCCGGTCGCGACCCGGGCGCGTTCGCGCAGCGCGAACCAGGCGGTGTCATAGACCAAGCTCAGTGATGCGGCTTCAATAAACGACATCGACGGCGGCAATCGGTAGCACTGGTCGGCGCGTACCGTCACCGCCTCGGCGTAGCCGCCCTGTTCGGCCATTGCCAACACCCGATCGCCGGCTCGCAAACCGGTCACCTCCCGTCCGAGCGCCGTAACCACGCCGGCCGGGCCCTTGCCGGGGATAAACGGAAGCGGCGGCAGAAACTGGTAGTTGCCACCGACCACCAGAAGATCGACGTAATTGACCGGCGCCGCATGCACCATAACCAACACCTCGCCCGGTCCCGGCACGGGTTCTGCAACCTCGCCGACGCGCAGCCGTTCGGGTAGTCCGAAGCCGTCGACGACAATTGCACGCACTGCGCTAACCGCGCGCCGCAGACCGGGAGCGGAAACGCACTGGCAATGGCCGCACCCGCCCTTCCGCGACCCTCTGCACCAGCTCGCGCTTCAGCAACTTGCCGCTGGCGGTAAGCGGCATCTCGGACAACGGCAGGATGAATTCCGGCATGTCGTGTCTCGACAAGCCAGACGCATCCAGATGTTTGAGAACCGCCTCCGGGTCGACCCGCATGTCGCCACGCGCCATCACGGCCAGGCAGACGCGTTCGCCGAGTCGCGCATCGGCAACCGGAAATGCCGCCGCCTTCTCGATTGCATCGTGCCGCAGGGCCAGTGCCTCGATGCGGGCCGGATGGATGTTGCGACCTCCACGTATGATCACATCCTTCTTGCGGCCGGTGACATGGAGATAGCCTGCCTCGTCGATCCAGCCGAGGTCGCCGGTCATAAACCAGCCCTGCGCGTTGAACGCCGCTTCCGTTGCCTTCTGGTCGTCGAAATAGCCGAGCATCAGGCTTGCGCCGCGCCCGCCGATTTCGCCGATTTCACCGCGCGCGGCTTCAGCATCCGGGTCATCCTGGCGCCAGATGCGGATCTCGTAACCGGCACAGGCGCGCCCGCAGGTATCGGCTATGCGCGCGGGCGGGTCGTCGGGCAGCGTATACTGGTGCGAGCAGGTTTCCGTCATGCCGTAACCGCTCTGCGGCACGACACCGCACTGCATCAGCTCGGCAATGACCGGCACCGGCGTCGCGGCGCCCGAGATCCGGAAGCCGCGCACCGCGCCTAGATGCCGCGCGCCGCGGGCTCGCATCTCGGAAAGCAGGTCGATCGCATGGGTCGGCACACCGAAGAGAAACTCGGCGCCGGTCTCCTTCAGCCGGTCGAGCATGCTCCCGCCGCGTGGCACATCGTGAACGACCAGTTCCCCGCCCCCGGCCAGTGCGGTGACCAGTGCACCGAGCCCGAGATTGTGGCTAAGCGGGCTGAGCGAGTAGAGAACGGCGTGGTCCAGCCGCCAATCACGGACCATCATCCGCGCCGTGGCGAGCAGCGTGTTGTCGCTGTGCAAAACGCCCTTCGGCATGCCGGTCGTGCCGGAGGTGAAGGGCAGATACGTCACCTGGTTGGCGTCGCCGCTCGCTTGGACTTCGAGCGCCGGGCCGGGCAATTCGCCGAACGGCGCGGCATCCGCCGGGCCAACGTGCCAGGTGAAACGCAGGAAGTCGCGGTCGACCAATTTGGCGAACACGTTATGGCGGTCGGCATCGGCACCGTAGCCAAGTTGCGCTATCAGTGCCGTGGCGCGCATTTGATCAACCAGCGCGATGATCTCGTCAGCCGTGTGATCGCGATGCAAAGACGGGCAGCAGACGTAGCCGTTGCGGGAGCAGGCGAGCAGCGCGATCGCGGTCTCGACCCGGCTCGACAACCATACGGCGACACGATCACCCGGGCGTATCCCGTGACCGGCGAAGTGCGCTGCGAGCCGGTTCGCGGCAGTAACCAGCTCGGCATAGCTTAGCCGGCGACGGCGGTCGCGCACCGCATAAGCCTGCGGCATCGTCCGCGCGTGCCGCGCGGCCAGATGATAGATCGTCTCGTCGTCCCAAAAGCCGGCCGCGGTATAGGCGGCAACCATTGGCGCGTTCAGCAACGTCAGCAATGGCCCCGAGCGGGATTCGGCCATTTGCGGATCAACCTTTTGCTGGGTGCGCGTGCCCGCCGTCGGGTCGGGTCAGCAGGTGGCCACAGCCGGCCTTGTTCGCCCAATATTCCCAGGTGCGCCAGGTCTCGACCGAATAGGGGCTGTAGCCCCGGTTCCGGGCCGCGATCTCGCCCTGCGACAGGTACTTGATCTCGCCGCCCAACTGCCTCGATCGCATTAGCGCTCGCGCGTTGCGCGGCAGGTAGACCGATAGCCGCACAACCTCGATCAGCGAGCGCGCAGCGGCGGCGAACCCGTGGCCACGCATGAGTGCCACGCTATTCCCGCCGAGGCATTTCGCGAGGTCGCTCGCCTGCGCCATGTTAGTGACGAGCAGGTTGGTATCGCCGAAATTATCGGCGATGTCCCAGACCGGCACCTCGGTGTCGATAAAGCTTCCCGAATGGATTACCGGCCGCAGCTTTGTCCCCTGGGCAATGCCGAAGGGGAGCGTGTCCTCGGCATGGGCATGGACGACGGCAATGACGTCCGGCCGCACCGCGAAGATCGCCGCATGAATGAAGCGCTCGAGATAAAGGCTGCGCCCTTCGTCACGCACCGGCTGAGCGTCTAGGTCGAGTTCGACGATGTCTCCGGGGCCCACCAGCTCCGGGGCGAGCGAGCGGGCGATCAGGAAGCGGTTGGGATTGTCAGGGTGGCGGACGCTGACATGACCGTAGGCGTCGACGACCTCCTCCGTGGCGAGGATCCGGTTGGCGATCACAAGGTCTTGGATGAGGGCGTCGAGGTTGGGCATCGAGCTAATTTCCCTTCTATTCCTCGGCAGCAGCACGCTGGTTACGCTGCCCAGCCGCGTTTAATAGCGCCTTGAGCCGCTGCGGCGTCGCCGGGAGCCGCGCCACTGCGCCGGGCAGACCGATCGCCTCGTCGATCGCCGCGGCGATAACCGCGCCGACCCCATTGATGCCGCCCTCACCAACGCTCTTTATGCCGAGCAGGTTAAGCGGGCTCGGCGCGTCCTCAGTCACCAGTACTTCGACAGCAGGAATTTCCCACACGGTCGGCAGCAGATAATCGGCCAGAGTCACGCTGAGCGGTTGGCCGTGTTCGTCGTAGCTGAATTCCTCGTAGAGCGCGCCGCCGAGCCCCTGCACGAAACCGCCGACGAGCTGACCCTCGACCAGCATCGGGTTGATCGAGCGGCCGATATCGTAGGCAAGAAGAAAGCGCTCAACGGTCGCCTGCCCGGTGTCGGCGTCGACCCGGACCACCCCGATCTGCACGCCGTAGGGGTAGGTCATATGCTCGGTGCGGAACCAGCCTTCGGCGGTCAGCCCCGGGTCGCGGTCACCGAGCGTCGGCGAGTTGGGCGCGAGATGACGGGCGATCTCCGCCAGGCTGATCGAGCCGCCGCCGGGCCGGTCGTGATGCACGACGATACCATCGACTATGTCGAGCTCATCCGGTGTCGCCTGGAGCAGCGAGGCCGCGACGTCCAGCGCCTTGGCCCGGACTTTGAGCGCCGCCGCATGCGTCGCGCCGCCCGTCATGACCGAAGCACGGGAAGCATGTGCGCCGATCCCGAACTGGATGCGGTCGGTTTGTCCCGAAACGACCCGCACCCGGCGGTAGTCCATGCCGATCGCGCCAGCGCAGATCTGCGCCATCGCCGTGGCGAAGCCCTGACCAACAGCGGAGCCGCCGGTCACCAACTCGACCGCGCCGGTGCCGTCAACCGTGACGCGGGCGCCGTCCAATGGTCCAAGCCCGCCTTTCTCGACAAAGATTGCGATACCTGACCCGACCAGTTCGCCGGCAGCGCGACGGCGCTGCAACTCCGCCTGCAGCGAATCCCAGCCGATCTTCGCCAGCGCCTTATCCAGCAATCGCGGATAGTCGCCGGAATCATAGACGATTTCGGTGCCGAGCGCGTTCAACTTCCGGCAAAACGGCATCTCGGCCGCGGTGACGAGGTTGCGCCGGCGCACCGTCAGCCGGTCGAGGCCGAGCCGGTCGGCGATCGCGTCGATGAGCCGCTCGCGCACGAAGGTACCCTCGAAGCGTCCAGGTGCTCGATAGGTTGCCGCCGGTGTCTTGTTGGTCAGGCGGAAATGGCACACGCTGCGATAGGCAGGGATGCGGTACGGCCCAGGTACCATGGCCATCGTCATCTCCGCAACCCGGGCGCCATGGGTGCGCACATAGGCGCCCTGGTCGAGGTAGAATATGTCCTCGAGGGCCAGGACCCGGCCGTCGGCGTCGAATGCAGCGCGGGCATGGTGGCGCTGCTCGCGCGAATGGTTGGCGGCCATCAGATGCTCGTGTCGGTCCTCGATCCATTTGACCGGTCGCCCCAATCGCATTGCCGCAACGCAGACGAGAAAATCTTCGGGGTAGAGCTCGCCGCGCACACCGAACCCGCCGCCGGTATTGCCTTCCTTCAGCACCACGGCTGTTGTGCTGCGGCCGAACATACGCGCCAGCGCGTCGCGGTTGCGGTGCGGTACCTTGGCCGCACCGTACAATTCCAGCACGTCACCGGCGACGTCGAAGCGGGCGAGCGCCCCGCGCGTCTCGATCGGTACGGCGCTGTGCCGGCCGATTGTCAGGTCGAGGGCGACGATCGCGTGCGCCGCGGCAAAAGCCGCCTCGACATCGCCGTAGCCGGCGCGCAGTACCAGCGCCTCGGTCGACAAGCCGGGTGCGAAACCGCCGGGAACCGCGCGGGCGTCCAATATCGGCGCCAGCACATCTGCCTCGACTGAAATCAGCTCCGCGCCATCTTCGGCCAGATAGGGATCGGTTGCGAAAACCGCTGCGATCGGCTCACCGACATAACGCAACCGCTCTTGGGCGAGGAGCGGCTGTCGATAGGGGCGCAGCGCCTCAGCAGCCGGGTCGCGAAAATCGATCGGCGGCAGGTCCGCGATGTCCGTTGCCGTCCACACCGCGACGATTCCCGGTGCGGCCAGCGCCCTCGCCATGTCGACGGATCGCAACACGGCATTGGCATAGGGCGAGCGCACGATGCGCATATGCAGCTGGCGCAGGAAGCCGATATCGCCGATGAAGGAGCCTCGTCCCGTCAGCAATGGCGGGTCCTCCAGCCGAGCCACCGACCGGCCGAGAAAGCGGTTCACTGAGCGAGAGGTAAGGGGTGCAGGTTTCACCGGCGCACTATAACAGACGAGATCGCCGCGGAAGCACCGCGCACGTGAGTTGGGACGGTGCCGCGACCAATTGCGGAACAGCGGCTCCTTGGGATCACCTCGCAGGCCCGCGCCGTCGAGATAGGCGGTGAGGTATTCCTCAAGGTTGTGGTGGCACGGCCTTGCGTGCCGCTCGGCGCCGGGCAGCCAAGCACGATCCTCGGCGGCGTCGAGGAGCTGTTGACGGCGCGCCAGTATCCCCTCGCCGCGCTGGTGTTCTTCGCCAGCATCGCAGTACCGATGCTGAAGCTCTTCGGTCTCTCGGTCATGCTCGTCACGATCCAGACCGGGCGCGCGGGATGACTGCGCGACCGCACCCGGCTCTATCACATCGTGCGCTTTATCGGGCGCTGGTCACTCGGGCCTCGGGTTTGGCGCGGGCTTGGCGATCGGCACGACCGTCGCCGCCCAGCCCGCCGCGGCAGCGGCGATCTCGGCCGCCGGCAACCCGTATTATTACGCCAACGGTCGCTGACGGGTCCGGTCTATCCCAATGCGCGTTAACCGGGAGAAAGCGAATGAGGAAGGCACTTGTGCTAGATTTAGTGAACCTGAACGCCTGCACGCTAGTGACCTCACTGTTTCGGCGCTCGCCATGGAGCGGCCGTTCGCCGCAGATTTCCGACGAAACCAACCCGAAGATTTGCCGAAATTGGATAGGCACCGAGCCGCGGCCACGCTATTCGGTCCGTGAATGAGAGGGGCCGGGTCCGGGTAGCCTTCTTGTAAGAAGCCGGAACCGGGTTTGCTCTCTCATCGTACTCGCGACATGGTGTGGATCGAGGCGGGCAAGTTCCGGATGGGCTCCGATTCCCGTTACCCGGAGGAGGCGCCGGCGCATTGGGTGAATGTCGATGGCTTCTTTATCGATCTCTGCCCGGTGACCAACCGCCAGTTCGCGGTGATCGACCACGACAAAAACGTCGGCACCGTGCTGAAGGCGCTCGACCATGCCGCCGCGCGTCGGGCAGAAATCGTACCAATTCTCATTGTCGGAAATCGAGGGGGTTGTAATGTCGTTGAAGGGCAAGGTCGCCATCGTCACTGGCGGCAACAGCGGCATCGGCCAGGCGATCGTTCTCGAACTTGCTCGACTGCATGCGAACATCGTCATCGACTATGTATGTCGCCCGGAGGCAACCGAAGCCTTGGAGCAACAGGTCGGCAAGCTCGGTGATCAGTCGATTGGCGTCAAAGCCGATGTCAGCAAAATCGCCGACCTGCAGACGCTCATTGACCAGGCGGTGAGCAGGTTCGGTCGGGTCGACATCATGGTGAACAACGCCGGGGTGGAAACCCGCACCTCGATCCTCGACACCGCCGAAGATCAATATGACAAGGTCATGGCGATCAACCTCAAAAGTGCTTTTTTCGGCACCCAAATCGCGGCCAAGCAGATGATCAAGCAGGGAGGTGGCGGCCGCATTATCAACATCAGCTCGGTACACGAGGACTGGCCGATGCCCGGCAACACCCCCTACTGCCTGTCCAAAGGCGGTATGCGCATGCTCACGCGCTCGGCGGGCGTCGAGCTCGCCAAATACAACATCCTCGTTGTCGGGGTGGCACCAGGCGCCGTGGCAACACCCATCAATGTCGGCACGATGAATGATCCCGCGAAGCTCACCCAGCTCGATACGGCGATACCGCTGCAGCGTATGGCGCGCCCGGGGGAGATCGCCAGTGTGGTCGGCTTCGTCGCCGGCGAGGGTGCCAGCTATCTTACCGCGACCACAATCTTTGCCGATGGCGGCATCATGCATAATAGCGTCGGTCTGTAGACGCCGCCAACACAGCTATAACTAGCAAACCGATCCAGTAGGCCAGCCTGCAGATGACCCGCGGCTACCCGCTCGATCGCCAGTCTGGTGACATCGACCATTTCGGCTAACGCGGCGTGTAACCGTTAAGCTCTCGCCCTATCCCCTCCTCTTGTCGGCCGAGACCCGAAGGGTTCTGTTGCAACAAATCACGCTGCGCCCCCATCAGGCCGGTGGCGTAGTCCTGGCGAATCTGATCTTGCAGCGGGCCGTTAGTCGGCGCCGTTAGCGACATGCTGGGGTTGACGGCGTGCAGCTGCGTGCCGGGCTCGAACCCGCGTTGCTGGGCGGCAACAGGGGTATCTGCGAGGCATGCCAAAATTGCGACTGATGAGACAGTCAGGGACAAAAATTTCATTGAAATACCTCTTGTGGGGTTGAGGCGGAAGTGGGTGTCGCCGGAATAGGCCGGAAATCATCGCCATCGGGTGCAGAGCGCCGCGGGGAGTTAAGACTTGCCGGCATGTGAGGACGGGGGGAGTGGCGACTGGGAAAGAGTTCGGTCATCTTGCGCAGCGTCTCCCGACCACGCGAAACTCGTGAACGCACCGTACCGACGGGAAGGTTTACGAGCGATGCAGCCTCGTCGTATCGCATTCCCTCCAACCCGACGAGCAGAATTACCGACCGTTGCTCTTCCGGCAGCGCGGCGAGAGCGCGCTCCAGATCGCGAAGCTCGAGCCGCGTGGTCTGATTGGGCGAAACCGCCGGGCTCCGGTAAGATTTCTGCAATTCGGTGCCGGCGCGCTGGCGCGCTTGCCGGCGACTGAAACTGACATATTGATGGTGCAAGATGGTGAACAACCACGCCCGGAGATCGGTCCCCTCTTCCCACAGGTGCATTTTCCCGAGGGCTCGGGTGAGGCACTCCTGGACGAGATCGTCTGCCGCCACGAGATCGCGCGTCAGAACCCGCGCGTAGCGCGTCAGACGCGGGATCAGGGCCTCGATTACCTGGTGCAGGTTTTGAGCGGGCGCCGGCTGTCCCGGCTGACTGGAATGCTCTTCGGACGCTCCGCTGCGGGCTTCGTGTTTCGCAGCCGCGTCGGGAGTGTTTAAATCCGAAATGTGCGCCACCGGTTGTGCTCCTAAAGTTTTGACGCCGGAGCGCCTCGGCATTGATTTAATCACCCTCATGCCAGGGACGCCGTTAACTGAGGTAAATCTCAGTTAATTTTGGTCACACCGCTTAGCGATCCGCACCCAGCCGAGCCGAGACCTAACGGTTGAGCCAGCGTCGGGCGAAACCGAGCAGCCCTTGGGGCAAGAAAATGACCATGGCAATGAAAATCAGCCCCACGAAGATCAGGTAGTATTCCGTGAAGAAGCGCGACAATCCTTCGCGCAGCAGCAGAAAGAATGCGGCGCCGACGATGGGACCGACCAAGGTGCCGATCCCGCCGATGACGTTGAAGATGACGACCTCGCCCGAAACCAGAAAGAAGACAAAATCGGGCGCGGCGAACTGATTCTGCAGGGCGTAGAGCACCCCGGCCAGTCCGGCGAACAGCCCGGAAAGCATGACCGCAACCATCTTGTAGCGCTCGACCGGATAGCCGATCGCGCGGGTGCGTGCCTCGTTCTCGCGGATCGACTGCAGCACCATACCAAACGGTGACTGGGTTATCCGGCGCAGCAGAAGATAGGACAATACCACGACGCCGAGCACGAACCAGTGCAGCGTATCGGGCGTAAAGCGGACCGAGAAGAGCCCCGGGATCGCCAGCGGCGGCCGGCTGAAGGTCAGCCCGTTCTCGCCTCCAGTCACCTCTGTCCAGGTGAAAATGATCACGTAAAAAATCTGCGAAAAAATGAGCGTGGTGATCGCGAAATAGATGTCGCGCAGGCGCGTCGAGAAATAGGCGACAAACGCCGCCGCCGCCGCCGCAGTCACGAGCCCGCAAAGCAGCGCCAGCAATAGACTGGGCGGACTGACCGACAACAAGGCGGCTGCGGCGCCGTAGATCCCGAGCCCAAAAAAAGCCGAATGGCCGAACGACACCATGCCCGTGTAGCCGATCAAGATGTCGGACGACATCGCCAGGAGGCCCCAGATTAGAATCTCGGTCAGGAACCGCCGCCAAAATTCGGGCAGCACGAGCGGAGCAATGATCAACAATCCCAGAACCACGCAGAACCCCGTCCAATAGACGGTGGTTCGGCGCCTGCTCATTTCGGGGTCGGCACGAAGAGCCCAGTGGGCCGAAACAGCAGGGTCAGGATCAATACGACAAACGAGACGATGACCGCCTGAGCCGGGCTCACCCAAAGCGACGCGTAGGCTTCAAGAAGGCTGATGAAGATGGCGGCGGCGATCGAGCCTGCGAGGTTCCCCATGCCCCCGACGACGACGACGATAAACGCCTTGAGAACCCAATCGACACCCATGGCGTGGTTGACCCCGACCAACGGCCCGAACAAAACCCCGCTGGCAGCGGCCATCCCGGCGCCGATCGCGAAGACGCCCGTGAGCACCCATGGCACCGGGATGCCCATCGCCTGGGCCATGACGCGGTCCTGGGTCGTAGCGCGGATCCAGATGCCCCAGGTGCCGAATTTGAGGAACAGCCAAAGCGCCCCGATGATGGCCGCGGACAGCAGCGCAATCACTATCCGATACCACGGGTAGGACAAATAAAAGAGGGTGAACTGGCCGGTAAAAGGCTCCTCGATCTTGCGCGCCACCGGACCGAACTGCCAGAGCGCATAATTCTGTAGGACGAGCGAGACCCCGAAGGTGGCGAGGATCGTGTAGAGCGGATCGCGGCCGAGCAGCGGGCGCAGTGTCGCCAAGTATATGACTGCACCGAGCAGCGCTATGACCAGCGTAGCCGCTGCCAGCGCCAGCCAGAAATCCCCGGTGGCCGCCAATATGATGACGCCGATATAGGCGCCCAGCATGAACAGTTCGCCATGGGCAAAATTGACCACGTCCATGATGCCGAAGATCAATGTCAGACCCGACGCGACGAGCGCCAGGATCATGCCGGTGACGACGCCGTTGATTGTCTGGATGAGGATCTGCTCGATTGGAATGCCCACGCTACACACCCAGATACTGATGGATCACGGCATCGTTGACACGCAGCTCGGACGCCAATGCGTGGTGCCGGACGACGCCTTTCTCGATGAAGTAGATCCGCTGGCCTGCTTCCAAGGTCAGCGGAACATTCTGTTCGACGAGCAGGACCGCGACATTCTCACGCCGGAGCATGCCGATGATCTGTCCGATTTCGGCCACCATCCGCGGCATCAGACCTTCCGTCGGCTCATCCAGCAGGATGATTTTGGGCTCCAGCATCATCGCCCGCGCGATGGCGAGCATCTGCTGCTCGCCGCCGGACAGCGTGCCGCCGGCTTGGTTGCGGCGCTCGGCCAATACCGGGAAATAGCCGTAAACCTTTTCCAGCAGTTCCGCTTTTCGGGACTTGCTGACACCGTAGCGATCGAGGCCGGTGCGGAGATTCTCGGTGACCGACAACAGGCGAAATATCCGCCGATCTTCGGGAACATAGCCGATCCCCAGGCGCGCCAGCCGGTGCGCCGGAAGATGAGTGATTGATTGACCGTCGAAGAGCACGTTGCCACGGCTTGGATGGACGAGCCCCATGATCGCCTTCAAGGTCGTGCTCTTGCCGACCCCGTTGCGGCCGAGGAGGCCCACCACCTCGCCCTTGCCTACTTCGAGCGAGACCCCGTGCAGGATATGGCTCTTACCGTAATAGGTGTGGATATCCTCGACCTTGATCAGCGGTTGGACCGCAGCACCGCTCGGGGTCATGTCTTCAGGTAAACCTCGAGCACCCGGGGGTTCTGCTGGATTTCCGCGGGCGTCCCCTCAGCCAGGATCTCGCCGTAATGGAGCACGGTGATCCGTTGCGCCAATTCCATGACGACTTGCATGTCGTGTTCGACGATCAAGATCGTCAGATCCTTGGCAATCCGGCGCACCAGTTCCATCGTGTCATGCGTCTCGGCCGCGCTCATCCCGGCCGTCGGTTCGTCGAGGCACAGGAGCTGCGGCTCCGTAGCAAGCGCTATGCCGATTTCGAGATTGCGCTGCTCGCCGTGCGATAAGTTGGAGGCCAGCTCCCCCGCCTTGCCTCGCAGGCCGACCGCCTCGAGGGCCGCCTCGGCCTTCTCTATGATGTCGCTATAGGTGCGATAATGCGTGAAGAGGCTCCAGCTATGGCGGCGCGATTGGGCGGCGATGCGGACGTTTTCGAGCGCCGTCGCGTTCGGCAGGATATTGGTGATCTGGTACGAGCGGGCGATGCCCTTGCGCGAGATGCGGTCTGGTGACGCCCCCGTGATCTCCTCGCCATTGAACCGGATATGCCCCGAGGAGGGGCGCAATACCCCGGTCAAACAATTGAAGAAGGTGCTCTTACCCGCTCCATTCGGGCCGATGATCGCGCGCACCTCGCCGCGTTCGACCGCGAAATTAACTTGGTTGAGCGCGGTCAGGCCGCCAAAGCGGACCGTGAGATCTTCGGTCCACAACAACCGCGCCATCGCCTCCGGCAAAAATTCCGCAGGGACCTGGTCTAGAATGGCGGACGATGTTCTCAAGCGGCGGCGAAATGGCAGGCCGGCGGCACTACCGTCTTTTCCCACGAGATTGCGTCGAGGACGTGGTATTTCCCGTCCTTGATTTCGAAGACGAGCTCACGCGTGAAGGCCTGATGGTCTTCTTTGCGCAGCACCTTGTCGCCGGTCGGGAAATCGGGACTCTCTTTCATTTCCAGCCCCTCGAGCGCGGCAACCAGCTTCGGCGAATCTTCGCGTCCCTGAAAATGCGATTTCTCGATCCCGAGCTTGAGCGCATTGACCGCCTCGAAGTTGGACTGCACGTAACGGTCGGGCAGTGGCCCAGACGGATCGACCTTTTTCAAGCGGGCGAGCGCCTCGTTATAGAAAGCGTGCAGGTACGGCGTGTCGAGCGGCTCGTCGAACACCGGCACATACCGATCGATGCCGACAAACCCCTCGATCTTCTTGCCCACCGCCGGCAGCTGGGTCGAGGTGGCGACGGCGCCGTCGCCGGCGAACTTGTATTTCTTAGCGAGGCCGAGGTCATAGCCCTGGTTGACAAAATTGATCGCATCCGGGCCAAAGAAGATAAGAAACAAGCCGTCAAAATCGCCGCTGATCTTCGACAGGAAGGGCGTCATGTCGGCGGTGCCGAGCGGTATGCCGAGCGTGCCGACGACCTCGCCGCCATTTTGCTTGATGCCGGCCGCATAGGCGTCGCGGGTCGATTGGCCCCAGGCGTAGTCGGCATAAGCGATGTACCAGCGCTTGCCGAGCTTATTTACGAGGTAAGGGGTAAACGCCTTCGCCTGCGCCGGCGCGAAGTCGAAGCTGCGGAACACGTAACGGCTGCATTTGCTTGTCGTTAGTGTCGTGTCGAGGCAGACACCGATCATGTTGACGATCTTGTTTTCTTCCCAGACCGGCGTGCAGGCGAGGCAAATGTTCGACAGAAATCCGCCGATATGGGCGTCGATATTGTCCTCGGTGACCAGCTTCTCGACGGCCCGGCGGCCGGTGTCGGGCTTCGACTGGTCGTCGCCGACAATCAGCTCGACCGGGCGGCCCATGATGCCGCCCGATTTATTGATTTGGTCGACCGCCATTTGCACCCCTACCAGAGCCGTCTTGCCGCCCGAGGCGGCGACCCCGGTCAGCGGCTGCACTGTGCCAAACTTGTAGGGCTTGGCCTCACCAAAGGCGGCGCGCCACGGCGCCGAGGCCAGTAGTGGCGCGCCGAGCCCGGCCACTCCGCCCGCGGCGCTCCATCGCAGCACCCGGCGGCGTGTGATGCTGGTGCGGAGATGAGCTGCGTTGCCCAGTTTATGCCCATTCTCGCTATGTGACATCGCGGGTTCCTTCCCTGTTCATTGCCGCGCGTCGGCGCAGCTCTTTCATCCACCGCCCGACTTGCCAACAAGTACGCAAGTCGCGGCAGCGCTGCAACAATCGGGCCGATCGATCTGCAAGCTGCGGCTCTCAGCCGGCTTTGAGGCGTCTTCAGCGCCGGCGCGGATTTCCGATCTTTCATCAACCGGAACCTGTTCCTGGGGTGGCAATTACACCTATCTCCAACGCAATTCAACGCTTCCGGGCACCTCGTGCACCCAAAATGTTTGGTGCTGAGACTCGGCACACAGTTTTAGGCTGACGATTTGCTAACCATACGATATCAGCAGAGGCTGGAGGTAGGGCACGATGCGCAAGTTCTTCGGGCCGGCGGGTTCTGTCAGCCGGATCACTATCGAGAGCCGAGCCCTCGAGAGCAATATGCTGGGTGATCCGTCGGTGCGGGTCGTCGATGTGTACGCCCCGGCTGGGCATGACGGACAAGGGTTGCCCCTGCTGGTGGATCTCGTCGGCTTTACCGGCAGCGGCCTGTCCCACACGAATTGGACAGGCTTCCGCGAAAACCTGCCGGAACGGCTCGACCGGCTGATCGGGGAACAGCGCATGGCGCCGGTCGTCGTTGCCTTTCCCGATTGCTTCACCCGGCTCGGCGGCAACCAATACATCAACTCCGCTTCGATGGGCGCTTGGGAGGACTTCCTGCTGCATGAAATGCTGCCGGCTATCGAGCAGCGCTTCGGATGCGGGGGCATCGGGCGCCGCGGCGTATTCGGCAAGAGCTCCGGCGGGTACGGCGCGGTCACTCACGCGCTGCGCCACTCAGACATCTGGTCGGCCGCAGCCTGTCATTCCGGCGATATGGGCTTCGAGCTGTGCTATCTGCCCGACATGCCGGCGGTGCTGCGCGCGCTTGCCGGCGTGGAGAACTCCATCGGAAAATGGTGGCAGCAGCTGGAAGGCGCTAAAAAACATCCGGAGGGTTCCGGCAAGGTGATCAACGCGCTGGCGATGGCGGCGAGCTACGATCCCGATCCGACGCAGTTCCTCGGGATCCGGCTGCCGGTCACGTTCGACACCTGCGAGATTATCGAAGAACGCTGGGTGAACTGGTTGCGGCAAGACCCTGTAGTTGCAATCGAAACCCAGGCGGACAATCTCCGCCGGCTGAAGGCGTTCTATATTGACTGCGGCGAGAAAGATCAGTTCAATCTGCTCTACGGTGCCCGCAGGTTCGTGCGGCGGCTGAACGAGCTTGGTATTGCGCATCGCTACGAGGAGTTCCCCGACAACCATACAGGCGTCGATTACCGAATGGACGAGAGCCTGCCTTTTCTCGCCCGGGCGCTGTCCGACTGATATAAAGGTTCGACGGGCCGACCGGTTCAAAGCGTCTTTTCAAGGAAAAAGTCATGACACTTGCCGAACGACTGGATACCATACGGCAAGGTGCCGACAGACGCATACCACCCGACAAGCGCGCGATCATGCACCGCGCCACGGATGACCTGCGCTCGTCGGGCATTTTGGACCGCGTGATCAAAGTAGGAGATCCGCTGCCGCCGTTCGCGCTGCGGAACGCGTTCGGGGACGAGGTGCGCTCGTCCGAGCTTTTAGCCAACGGGCCATTGGTCCTGACGGTGTTTCGCGGCAGCTGGTGACCCTATTGCGTCGCAGAGCTGTATGCTTTGCAGCAAGTGGCGGGTACACTGAAGGAACTTGGCGCGACTATCGTGGCGATTACGCCACAACTGGCGGAAGCCAGCCGGTCTCTGATCGAAAAGCAGAAGATTAGTTTCGACCTGTTGTCCGACCCGGGCAATGCCTACGCCGCGAAGCTCGGTCTCAGATTCACATTGCCCGATGATTTGAAGGCGGTCTATCTCGGCTTTGGCAATGATCTGGCGGTACGTAACGGCGAGGGCAGCTGGACGTTGCCGATGCCGGGAAGGTTCGTGGTCGACCGCGGTGGTATCGTTCGTGCGGCCGATGTCGATCCCGATTACGAGCGCCGCCCCGAACCGCAGCAGACCGTCGACGATGTCAAGGTTCTGGCATGAGACAGTGCATGGTTCGCGATTGACGATGGTTCAGCTCTTTTCAAATTCGCTCATCAAATAACAATGTGAAGGCATACGCACAACAGAGCTCGGGGATTGCCGCAACCAGCGGGTCCTTGACTCTGCCAGCTTTAACCAGGGAGGCGGCGGCGCGGAGGTCGGCTTCGGCGGGCATTGCGCCAAAAAACTGTTGGAAATAACGACCAGCCCATCTAACGTGCCGGCGCGAGAGAGCAGGCGCTGTATAGAAAAAGCGGCGCGACGCGTTCGACTAATGAACGTGTTCCGATGGTTCTCTTTGGTTAACAACCCAACTTCAGCGTCAATGCACAAGGTATCATGAGAACAGGACAAACCGGCCGACCATATGGTCGTAACTACGGTAATAATGCCAACCGCAATCGGCAACAGATACCGCCGCGAGGTCAGAATCTCGATAGTAACGGTCCGAACGTCAAAATCCGCGGCACCCCTCATCAGATCTTCGAACGTTACATTGCTCTCGCGCGGGAGGCGGCTACGAGTGGCGATCGAGTTGCGGCAGAGAACCTTTATCAGCATGCCGAGCATTATTTTCGGGTTATGAACGCTGCTAACGAAGGTCAGCAGCACCGCCCTCCGCGCCCCGCCGCGCCGGCCGATCTCCAAACAGAGGTGTCGGCGGAGGACAGATCCGAGTCGGTTGGTTCGACGCCCACCCCACCGAGGGACCGGCAGCCCTATTCCTGCTGACTTAGCCCGCGGCGCCAAATATGTTCCTGAAGATCTGATTTCACCCCGCTTCATTCGATCGACGCAAAAGCGCCAACCGCCTTCTCAGCCGTTGCGATCCAGCGCGCCATTGGATAATCTTATGAGGGGGTAAATACTCTCAATGCCTGCCGTCCCGCGTCTATCTGCCGTCGCGACCGCGGTTCCTCCATATCCGCTCGACCAGGATGACGTGATCGAACGCGTCAAACTCTTGTTCGGACGCGCGCCGGACCTCGATCGCCTGCTGCCGGTGTTCCTGAATACGGGAATAGAGAGGCGATACTCCTGCGTGCCGCTCGAATGGTACGACAGGGCGCATGGCTGGCCCGAGCGCAACCGCATTTACCTCGCCTCCGCGCTCGACCTGCTCGAGGCGGCAACCGAGAGGGTGCTCTGCTTGGCCGGCCGGCATAAGGACGACATCGACAGCATAGTCGTCGTCTCGACCACGGGCATCGCAACGCCCAGCCTCGATGCGCTGCTGATCGAACGGATGGGGCTGAGGAGCACGGTGCAGCGGTTGCCGATCTTTGGGCTCGGTTGCGCCGGCGGCGTCCTCGGGCTTGCCCGCGCCGCCAGCCAGGCCGCCGTTGCCCCCGGCAAGATGGTGCTCTTCTTGGTCGTCGAACTGTGCGCCTTGTCTTTTCGGCGCGACGATTGGTCGAAGAGCAATATTGTCGCGACGGCTCTGTTCGGCGACGGGGCCGCGGCCGCGCTTCTGTCGACTGAAGGCGAGGGCCCAGCCCTGGCCGCCGCGGGCGAGCACACCTGGCCCGGCAGCCTCGACGTGATGGGCTGGGAGGTCGCCGATGATGGCCTCAGAGCGATCTTCTCCCGGGACATTCCGAAACTGGTTACGACGCAGCTGCAAAGTGCCGCATCGGAGTTCCTCGCCCGTCATGGACTTGCGATCGACGATATTGACTGTTTTTTCTGTCACCCCGGAGGCGCCAAGGTGATCGGGGCGATCGAGCACGCCTTCGGCCTGGCGCAGGGCGCGCTGGTCGAGGCGCGGGCAGTGTTGCGCGACTATGGCAACATGTCGGCGACGACAGTGATGTTTGTGCTCGAACGGATGCTCGCCAAGGCGCAGGCTACCGGGGCACGGTGGGAGCATGGGCTGATGAATGCCCTCGGGCCAGGCTTCACCGCAGGCTTTCTCGTCATCGACAACCGGTGACTGCGCTCTACTGGACCCTCGGTCTGGTCGCATTGCAGCGGCTCATCGAGCTTGCCCACGCGCGACGCAATACCGCCCGGCTGCTCCGGCTGGGCGCTGTGGAGGCAGATGCCGCAGCTTACCCGCTCTTCGTGTTGTTGCATGCCGGCTGGCTTGCGAGCCTTGCCTTATTCGTGCCGGCTGCAACCCCGCCCGACTGGCTGCTGATCGGCCTATTCGTCGTGCTCCAAGCGGCCCGGATCTGGGTCATCGCGAGCTTGGGCCGCTACTGGACGACGCGCATCATCACGCTACACGACACACCCCTCGTGCAAACCGGCCCATTCCGGTATCTACGACATCCGAATTATCTGCTGGTCACCGCTGAGATCGCCGTGTTGCCCCTGGCTTTTGGCGCCGTCGCGATGGCCGCGACGTTCTCGGTGCTCAATCTGGCGCTGCTCGCTCGACGCATTCGCATCGAGGAGCGCGTTCTGGCGCCGCGCCGCGCTGTGTAAAAGCCGCGACGCGTAGATCCCGCTCATGGCTTTGCTCCTGAGACCCGAAGGCACCGCCGGGGCCAAGCGGTGGGTCGGGTTTACCGCGATGAGCATCGGCATGTTCATGGCGATCCTCGACATCCAGATCGTCGCGAGCTCGCTGCCCGATATCCAAGCCGGCCTCGACATTGCGCTGGATCAATTGAGCTGGGTGCAGACCGCCTATCTGATCGCGGAGGTCGTCGCGATCCCACTGACCGGCTGGCTGACCCGCATCATGTCGACGCGCGGCGCCTTTCTCGCCTGCATTTGCGGCTTCACCGCCGCCAGCCTGGCCTGCGCCGCGTCGAACAGCTTCTGGTCACTGATCTCGGCGCGGGTGCTGCAGGGGTTCTGCGGCGGCGCTTTGATCCCGTTCGTTTTCTCGGCGATCTTTCTGATGTTCGAGGGGCTCGGGCGCAGCCGCGCGACCTTCGTCGCGGGCCTGTTGGCAATGCTGGCACCGACTCTCGGACCAGCCGTCGGCGGCTTCATCACCGACCGTTATTCATGGCATTGGCTGTTTCTGATCAATGTGCCGCCGGGAATAGTCGTCGCGCTGTTGGTCGCCTGGGCCGTAGACATCGATCGCCCCGACTGGCGTCGCCTCGGCTCAGTCGATCTGCTCGCTCTGCCGCTGCTCGCAGTCTTTCTCGCTAGTTTGCTATTGGTTCTCAAGGAAGCTCCCCATCGCGGCTGGGGCAGCCCGGAAGCACTGTTGCTCGCAGGTATTTGCTTCTTCTGCGCCGGTGGTGTGATCTGGCGCTGTTTGCGCCATTCGGCGCCGCTGATCGATCTGGTTGCATTCCGCGATTATAATTTTGTGGTCGGGTGCTGCTTCAGCTTTGTTCTCGGCATCGGCCTCTACGGGGCAACTTATCTGTTGCCGGTGTATCTCGGTCTCATCCGCAATTATGACGCGCTGGCGATCGGCGAGATCATGATGGTGACCGGCGCGGCCCAGCTGGTAATGGCGCCGGTCGCCACGATCCTCGAACGGCGCGTCGAGCCCCGCCTGCTGATCGCCGCTGGTTATGCGCTGCTCGCTGTCGGCCTGGTCGGCAACGGCTTCATGACCTTCGAGACCGATTTCTGGGGATTGTTCTGGCAGCAGCTCCTCCGCGGTGCAGCCATCATGCTGTGCTTGTTGCCGTCGACAGCGCTGGCATTGAGCGGCTTCGACCCGCTTCGTGTCCCAAATGCGAGTGGCTTATTCAACCTGATGCGCAATCTCGGCGGGGCGATCGGCTTGGCGCTGATCGACACCGTGCTCCAACAGCGCACGCCCGCCCATATTGCGTCGATCGTCGCGCGTCTGCAGGCCGGCGACGCGTCGGCGGCCCGTCTGGTCGGGCTGCCGACCGAGCATTTCATCGGCGTCCCGATCGGCGAGGTCGACGAAGCGACCCGCGGCCTAGTGGCGCCGTTGGTCGAACGCGCCGGGCTCGTCGCCGCGTTCAACGACGCCTGGCTGCTGATCGGCGGGTTGGTGCTCCTTTCGATGCTGACGCTGCTGGTTCGAGCGCCGTCGCGATCGGGGAGCTCAACTGAGCTTTGAATTGCGCCGGCAGACTTCAATCAATCCGCGCTAAGACCCGCTCCAGGTCTGCAAAGAACCGCTGCCACCCGCCCTTGGCGCCCTCGTAGTACTGCGGCTGATCCGGCCGGAAGCCCGACTGCTCCATGCGCAGGTGGGTTCCCGTGCTCGTTGGGGTGAGGGTCCAAGTGACGGTACTCTTGAGATCATAGGCACCCCACGTGTAAGACAGCGTTTTGTTCGGCTCGACTGCCAGGACCTGACAGTCGACAGTGCCCCAGTCTGCGCGAAGATTGAAACGGTGGCCCACGACTGGCTCGAAGTCGTTCTTCATCAGCCACTCCTCGATCAGGTGTGGTTGCGTGAGCGCGCGCCAGATCTTTTCCGGCGGAAAAGGTATCTCCCGTTCGACAACGACGGAGAGCGTTGCGGTCGCAGTATTGGTCATTGATCCATCCTTTTGAGGAGATCTTCGAGGTGGTCGAACCGGCTTTGCCAGAAGCCGGCCATTTGGCTTGTCCAGTCGATCAGCGGCGCCAAGGCGCCGAGGTGCGCGCTATAATGCGTCTGGCGGCCTTCGTGGCGGTCGCGCACCAGCCCGGCCTGCTTCAGAACCCCAAGATGCTTTGAGACGGCCGGTTGCGAGACCCCGGCTCGAGCCGTCAGAGCGCCGACCGTCAGCTCTCCTTCGCGGCACAATCGTTCGAAGAGAGCCCGTCGAGTGGGATCGGCGAGCGTTCTGAAGAGCACATCGTGAGCGTTCGGCATTTGCGATCAATAACCTGGCGGCTATTGATTGACCTATAACCACCGAGATATGTGTGAGTCAAGCGGGAACGCTTCGTTGCGCTCGCGACGAAGTCGGGTCATCTATTCACCAGGCGGTCCAGCCGCCGTCGACAAGCAGCGATGAGCCGGTGACGAGCGCGGCCGCGGGCGAGGCGAGGAAGACGACCGCCGACGCGACCTCCTCGACCGTGCCGAGCCGGCCCAACGGGATGCGGTCGAGCACCCAGTTGCGGAACACGGGATCCTCGAAGAAAGGCTTGGTCAGCGGCGTCGTGACGAAGGTGGGCGCGATCGAGACGGCGCGCACGCCTTTCGGCGCAAGCTCGACCGCCATTGCCTTGGTCAGCCCCTCGACCGCGTGCTTGGTCATCACATAGACGGTGCGGTTCAGGTCGGAGCCGACATGGCCCATCTGCGAGGACACATTGATGATGACCCCGCCGCCATTGGCGACCATCAGCCGGGCGGCGGCCTGCGCGACAACAAACGCCGCTCTGACGTTGAGCCCGAGCAGCAGATCGAAGGTCGCCTCGTCGACTTCGAGAAAGGGCTGCGGCCGGTTGATGCCGGCGTTGTTGACCAGAATGTCGAGCCGGCCGAGACCGGCGAAAGCGTCACGGACCAAATCAGAGCGCGTGACATCGAAGGGCAGCGGCCGCGCCTTCCCGCCGCCGCAGGCGATCTCGCGCGCCACCTCGTTGAGTTCACTCGCGGTCCGGCTCACCAGCACGAGTTCGGCGCCAGCTGCGGCGAGCGCCATCGCGCAGGCGCGGCCGATCCCGCGCCCGGCGCCGGTCACCAGCGCGGTCTTGCCGTCGAGCCGAAAAACGCTATCCGCCGATGTCGCTGGCATAAGATTCCAGTAAACGCCATGTCACCGGGCCGGCCCTTTCCCGCCACCGAGCGTAAAAGTCGCTGAGCCGAGCCCGGAAGCTGGCCGTATCGGCTGTGTTCACCTGCATCCCGCGAGAGGCGAGCTGCTCGGCGCCGGCTGCGTTGACCTGTTCGATGTCTTCGCGCTGCAGCAATGCGAATTTGTCGGCGTTTCGTTCGACAACCTGCTGGATATCCCGGGGCAGTCCGCGCCATGCAACAGCATTGGCGAGCAGCGTGAAACCGGACCACCAATGGGCGGTCAGGCTCAAAATGGTCTGCACCTCATAGAGCCGCAGTGATAGCACGACACCGAGCGGATCGCTCTGGCCGTCAAAGCTGCGCGCCTTCAGCGCGTCGTACATCTGATCGAACGGGACATACCCCGCTTCCGCCCCCAATGCCTCGAAGAAGTCGCGCGCAATCGCACCGCCGGGGCTGCGGATCTTCAGCCCGGCGAGATCGGCCGCGGTATTGATCGGCCGGGTGCTGGTCGTCAAATGATGAAACCCGTTTTGCAGGCAATGACGGAAGGCATGGATCCCGTTTTGCGCCAGCTCGCCGCGGATCTGATCGCCGAGCGCACCGTCGAGCGCCGCGAACACCGCCTTCGAATCCCGAAATGCGAAAGGCAGCAACGGCAATGCGCTGGTCGGCGCGACCTCGCCGAGCGTCGCCCCCGCCATAAAGAATTCGAGCGCGCCGCTGCGCATATCGGCAAACATCTTGGGGTCCGGACCGAGCCTGCTCTCCGGAAACACCTCGAGCAGGAATTCCCCATCCGTCTCGCGGCGGATCGCCTCGGCCATTTCGGTGATCCGCCGGACGGTGGGGCTGGCGGCGGGCTGGTTGAGGCCGAGACGATATTGAAATCGCGGCGTTTTATCGGTCGACATCGGTGGATGATAGTCGATGACAGCAGTCGCGAAAAGCTGCACCTGGACCTGAGGCCCGCTAAAGCCCCTTTTCGACCATATCCAGTAAGCGCTGCCCGATCGCGTCCCTCTCCGCGGAACCGAGCCTGCGGAGCGGGCCCTCCGTTAGCAGCATGGCCAGCCCGCGCACCGCGGACCACGCCAGGTATTCCGCGCCTGGGCGACGCTCGGGGGCCAGCACGCCGGCATCGACGAGCCCGTCGAGCGCGGCGCCCAGCAGTTCAAAGGGATTGAGGCCGCTATTCCCGGCTTTGGCCGGAACCGGGTCGCCGCGCGTTTCATCAGGGATCGCGAAGGCGGTGTGGAACAATCCCGTTTCTTCCTGCGCAAACCGCAGGTAAGCGGTCCCTATCGCTCGCAAGCTCGCCCGAGCCGAGTCGGCGGGACTGGTTCCACGGGGCAACTGGGCCAGCTCGGCCTCCATTGCGATTGCCAGCGCCGACAAGGCGGCCGAGCGGACTGCTTGCAAGAGCTCCCATCGGCTGGCGAAGTGCCGATACGCCGCATTGGGTGCGACGCCCGCCCGCCGGGTGGCTTCGCGCAGCACGACAGCGTCGGGGCCGCCGGCACGCGCGAGTTGGATCCCCGCTTCGAGCAGCGCGCGCCGCAGATCGCCGTGGCGATAGGTGGTGCGTTCCGGGGGACGCGTCGTTGCGTCGGTCACGATTTTAGCCGCTCACGTTTATATGTGGACGCCGTCCATTTTTCGAGTTATAGCATTGTGGACGGCGTACACAAAGCCGTTTACCCAACCTGAGGAGGAGAAGCAATGCAGGTCCAACCTTACCTATTCTTCAACGGCCGCTGCGAGGAGGCTGCCGAGTTCTATCGACGCGCGCTCGGGGCCGAGGGGACCATGCTCATGCGGTGGAAGGACCACCCTGACCCGCAGCCGCCGGGCATGGTCCCGCCGGGCAGTGAGAACAAGGTGATGCATATGCGCTTCCGCATCGGCGATACGGAAATATTGGCTTCCGACGGCCAGTGTGTTGGTCAGCCGAGCTTTCAAGGCTTTGCGCTGTCGCTGACTGCGCCTAACGAGGCCGAGGCCGAGCAACTCTTCGGTGCCCTGAGCGACGGCGGGCAGGTACGGATGCCACTGGCCAAGACGTTCTTCTCGCCGAGCTTCGGCATGGTCGCCGACCGCTTCGGCGTGTCGTGGATGGTCTACGTCGAGGGTTGACGGGCAGCGCTCCTGTCGCCAGAAAGGAGCCCTGGCCCGTTAGGGACCGGGGCTTTTTCATGCCCGAATCGGCGTGGCCGCCTCGCGGCGCATGGTTCTGCGCGCAATCACCCGACATCGGCCCCCGTGCCCAAACCGGGATGCAGCCCAGCCGCGCGCGACGGATCGCTACCCGAAAATTGCCGCATTGGCATGATAATGACCTCCTCGTTCGACATCGGAAGCATGGTCATGGTGTTGGCTGTGAACTTGGCAGGGCCGTTGGCTGTTACTGCACAGATAACAGCCAGGATCAGCGAGGGTATTAGCTGTTACTTCGCGCCTCGCTTCAAAAAGCCGAGAGTTTCTGCGGGCTCCGCCAGGCTCCTTGGCTGTTTTTCCGCGGATTATCAGCCGGATCAGTCAGGCCTCGCGCTCCGGAAGGCTTGACTCCGTTGCCCTGTCGCGCTACTGGTCCGGCATCGTGGTGGATTTGAGCCGACCGGCTTGCGGCCACGTTAAAGAAGCGCTAAAAGGTCGGGAGTTCTGAAAGGAGCCCTGGCCCGCGCGGGACCGGGGCTTTTTGTTGCCCGGATCGGCGCGGCCGCACATTGGAGAGCCCGCCGATGACCAAGCCCGTGTTGCCTGCCGACCTCGCTGAAACTCTGGATCCCGCAACGATCCTGGTGCGCGGCGGCGCCACCCGCAGCCCGTATGACGAAACCTGCGAGGCATTGTTCATGACCTCGGGCTTCGTCTACGAGACGGCCGCGGCGGCCGAGCAAGCTTTCGCACAGGAGGGCTCGCGTTTCGTCTATTCGCGTTACCGTAACCCGACCGTGGCGATGTTCGAGGAGCGGCTGCGGCTGCTCGAAGGCGCCCAAGCCTGCCGCGCCACGGCAAGCGGGATGGCGGCGGTCTTTGCGGCATTGCTGTGCCGGCTGCGCGCCGGCCAGCGGGTCGTGTCGAGCCGGGCGTTGTTCGGCTCTTGCCACTACATCGTTGCCGATCTGCTGCCGCGCTGGGGCATCGACACCGTCCTCGTCGACGGGCGCGACCTCGGCGCCTGGGAGGCGGCGCTCGCGGGCGGGGCGGCGCTGGCTTTTTGCGAGAGCCCCTCCAACCCGGCGATGGAGATCATCGATCTCGCCGAGGTCGCGCGCCTGACCCACCGCGCCGGCGGCATGCTCGTCGTCGACAATGTGTTCGCGACGCCGCTCCTGCAGAAGCCATTGGCATTGGGCGCCGATGTCGTCGTCTATTCGGCGACCAAGCACATCGACGGTCAGGGACGCTGTCTCGGCGGCGCGATCCTCGCATCGGAGAAATTCGTCAAAGACGACCTCGGTCCCTTTTACCGGCACACCGGGCCGTCCTTGAGCCCATTCAACGCGTGGCTGCTGCTGAAGGGCCTTGAAACCTTGGACCTTCGCGTCGAACGGCAATGCCGCACTGCCGCCGCAGTCGCCAGTTATCTGGAAAGCCATCCAAAGATCACCCGTGTGCTCTACCCCGGCCTGCCGAGCCATCCACAATACGAGCTCGCCCGCCGGCAGATGAAAGGAGGCGGCAGCCTCGTCTGCTTCGAGGCGGGCGGCGGCAAGGAGGCCTGCTTCCGGTTTCTGGACGCGCTGCGGCTCGTCGATATTTCCAACAATCTCGGGGATTCAAAGAGCCTCGTGACGCACCCGGCAACCACGACGCATTCGCGCCTCAAATCCGAAGAGCGGGCCGAACTCGGCATCAGCGACGCGCTGGTGCGTTTCTCGGCCGGGCTCGAAGCCGAACGCGACCTCCTTGGCGACATCGAGCAGGCGCTAATTAACGTATAAAATATGTTTAAATCTAATGATTGACATTATGAACAGGTAATAATTATCTGAACCACATTGAACGGCGGTGTTGAGCCGCTTGGCCTCGAAAGGGCTGCGATATGGTTCAGGTCGATTCCGTTTCGAAGCCCGAGGCGATCAAACAGCAGAGCCGGCAATTGCGCGGGCACATCGCGCGCGACCTCGCCGACACCAGCACCCCGTTCGACAAGGAAGGCTATTCGCTCCTCAAATTCCACGGGATCTACCAGGGTTATGACCGCGACAGCGCGACCGAGCGCAAGCAACGCGGCGATGACAAGGTCTGGCAGTTCATGGTGCGCGTCCGCATCCCCGGCGGGCGGCTCACAGCCGACCAATATCTCGCCCTCGACGCGCTCGCCGGCCGTTATGCCGACGGCTCGCTGCGGGTCACGACGCGGCAGAGCATCCAGTTTCACGGCGTTGTGAAGGCCGGGCTCAAATCGGCGATCGGCGAGATCAACGCGGCGCTGCTGACGACATTGGCGGCCTGCGGCGATGTCGTGCGCACCGTCACGACAACCCCGGCGCCGATCCGCGACCCGGTGCACGACCGGCTCGAAGCCGAAACGCGCCGGCTGTCCAGCTATCTGCTGCCACGGACGCGGGGCTACAACGAGATCTGGGTCGATGGCGCGCGCTGGCAGGAGGACGACGGCGCCCCCGAGGAGCCCGACCCGCTCTACGGCGAGCGCTATCTGCCGCGCAAATTCAAGATCGGGCTCGCGATCCCCGAGGACAACACGATCGACGTGCTGACCAACGATCTGGCGATCGTGGCGCTGTTCGAGGGCGACCGGCTCACCGGCTACAATTTCCTGCTCGGCGGCGGGCACGGGATGACCCACAACAACCCGAAGACCTACCCCAGGCTCGCCACCCCGGTCGCTTTTGTCGAGCCCGAGGATCTGCTCGACGCCGCGGCGGCCGTCGTGCGCCTCCACCGCGACCATGGCGACCGCGGCAACCGGCGCCACGCCCGCCTCAAATACGTCATCGCCGAGAACGGCGAAGACTGGGCCCGCGAGCGGCTCTCGGAGTATCTCGGGAAGGCGCTCGAACCGTGCCGTGATATGCCGGCGTTTGTCGTCCCCGATCATCTCGGCTGGCACCAGCAGGGTGACGGGAAACTCTATCTCGGCATCCCGATATCCAGCGGACGCATCGCCGCTGAAATCCGGGCCGCACTGCGGAAGATCGTCGATCGCTTCCGCTGCGATCCGATCCTGATGCCAAGCCAGAACATCATCTTGAGCGAGATCCGTTCGGAAGATCGGGGCGCCATCGACACCGTGTTGCGCGAACACGGCGTTCGTCTCGCCGGCGACATGCTGCCGGCCGAGCGTTGGGCCCTCGCTTGCCCCGCCCTGCCGAGCTGCGGGTTGGCGCTGACGGAGGCTGAGCGCGTGCGCGACGAGATCGTCGCCGCGATCGAGGCTCAGTTGCGGGTTTACGGGCTCGAGCGTGAACGCCTCAGCATCCGCATCACCGGGTGCCCGAACGGCTGCGCGCGGCCGTATACCGGCGATATCGGCATCGTCGGCCGCATGCCGGGCTTTTACGCCTTGTTCGTCGGCGGTGACTTCGAAGGCACCCGGCTCAATACCCCCCTCGCCGACAGGGTGTCCTTGCATGGCATCGCCCAGACCTTGGACCCGCTCTTCGCGCTCTATGTCTCCGCCCGCGCCAATGGCGAAGGCTTTGGTGATTTCTGCCATCGCATCGGCATGCCCGCCCTGCAAGCCGCCCTCGCCGAGCGGCAGAAGGGCGCCGCCTGAGCCTCTTCCCAGGGAGCCCCTAGGCCGATACGTTGCGCGCCAGATGCTTTTGCCTGGAGGTAGACGATGGCAGTGATCGGAGTAATCGCGCAAGGAATGATGGGCGCGGGTGTCGGCCGCCGGCTGCATGAGAGCGGCGCGACGGTACGCACCCTATTGTCAGGGCGCAGCGGAGCAAGCGCCGAGCGTGCGGAAAAGGCAGGCATGATCGCGGCAGCGAACGAGCGCGAATTGCTTTCCGGCGCCGATTTCTTTTTATCGATCCTGCCACCCGGCGAGGCTGGGGCGCTGGCACAGCATCTGACGCCGGCGCTGAAGGCGCTCGACCGCAAGCCGGTTTATGTCGACTGCAATGCGGTCAGCCCGCAAACCGCGATCCGGGTCGGGGAAATTGTCGCGCCGACCGGCGCCCACTTTGTCGATGCCGGGATCATCGGCGGGCCGCCCCGGCCGGGATACAGTCCGACGATTTACGCCTCGGGTCCAACCGCGGGGCAGACCGCGGTATTACGGGATTGGGGGATCGACTGGCGCGTCATCGATGGGCCGATCGGCGCCGCGTCGGCGTTGAAGATGTCCTATGCCGGCATCACCAAGGGGACGACCGCGGTCGCCTCGGCAATGCTATTGGGCGCCGCGCGCTTCGGGTGCTCCGAGGCGCTGATCGCCGAGCTGACGGAAAGCCAGCCCGAAATGCTCGCACGCTTTCGCGAAGGCATCCCGCGGATGTACGACAAGGCGTATCGGTGGGTCGCCGAGATGGAGGAGATCTCGGACTTTCTCGAGCAGAACCCGCCGTCGCGCGACATCTACGCCGCCATCGCCCGCCTCTACGCCTACCTCGCCGAGGCGGAAGCCGCAAAGGAACCCGGCCCTGACAACGCCGTCCGGACCCTCGACCGCGTGCTGGGTAAAGGATAGCCCCCTCGCCCCGCTTGCGGGGAGAGGGTCGGGGTGAGGGGCTATCTCCGCAACTCCGACAGCAGGGATTGAAGCACTCCGTCGATGTTGTCGATGACCTGATTGTTCCAGATGCGGATGACACGATAGCCGAGAGCCGCTAATTCGTTGTCGCGCCGGTGGTCGGCGGGCCTCTCCGCATGCTGTCCTCCATCGACCTCTACGATGAGACGACGCTCACGACAGGCGAAGTCGGCATAATAGGGTCCAATTGGCTCCTGGCGGGTGAACTTAAACCCGCCTAGTTGGCGGTTGCGCAGGTTCGCCCATAGCTTGAATTCCGCTGGCGTGAGCACACGGCGCAACGATCTCGCTCGACGAACTCGGCGCTCGTCCTTGCCGCGCATGCCCCTCACCCCGGCCCTCTCCCCGCAAGCGGGGTGAGGGAGTGTTCTATCCTTTCGCCACCTCGTGCCGGGCCAGGTGCTCGAGGACGCGGACCAGGCCGGAATGGTCCCAGCCCTTGCCGCCGAGGGCGGCGGCAGCGTTGAACAGTTCCTGGGTGGTCGCGGTGTTGGGTAAGGACATGCTGAGGGCGCGGGCGCCTTGCAGGGCGAGGTTCAGGTCTTTCTGATGCAATTCGATCCGGAATCCCGGGTCGAAGGTGCGCTTGATCATTCGTTCGCCGTGGATTTCGAGGATTCGCGACGAGGCGAACCCGCCCATCAATGCTTGCCTCACTTTGGCCGGGTCGGCGCCGGCGCGCGAGGCGAACAGGAGGGCTTCGCCGACCGCTTCGATCGTCAATGCGACGATGATCTGGTTTGCGACTTTGGTCGTCTGGCCGTCGCCGTTGCCGCCGACCAATGTGATGTTCTTGCCCATCAAATCGAAGAGCGGTTTGACCTTGGCAAAGGCGCGCTCGGGTCCGCCGACCATGATGGTCAACGAAGCGGCCTTGGCGCCGACCTCGCCGCCGGAGACCGGCGCGTCGAGATAGTCGCATCCCTTTTTGTTGATCTCGGCAGCGAACAGCTTGGTCTCGATCGGCGAGACAGAGCTCATATCGACGACGATTTTGCCGGGAGACAATCCCTCGGCAATACCGCCCGGATCGAACAGCACGCTCTTTACGTCCGGGGTGTCCGGCACCATCAGGATCACGATTTCCGCATTCTCGGCGATCGCCTTCAAGGTGTCGCACACCTTGGCGCCGGCTTCGCGGACATCGGCCGGCAACCGGCGCTTGCCGTAGACGAAAAGCTCGTGCCCGCCCTTGATCAGATTGAGGGCCATCGGATGCCCCATGATCCCGAGCCCGACAAAACCGATCTTCATGACTCCTCCTGTCCGCGCTAACTGACCCGCCGTAACCGCACACTGCTACAGTTTCGGCCAAATCCTCAAGCCGGGCGACTCGTTGACAGTGGAGGTGTAGCGTAGACGGGGCGTCTCCGGGGGTGATCCATGCTGCGTGCGTTGCTGGTGTTGTGCCTGGTGTCCGTCGCCACGCCGGCGGTGGCGCAGGAATACCAATCGAATGAGCTCGCCAATGCGGCGCGAGATTGGCGGCGGGAGCTGATCGAGAGCGTCCCGGCGAACAAGAAACAGCCGGCGCTGATCGCCGGCTGGCGGCGCATGGCCGACGCCGACTACCAGGCCAAACGCTACGCCGCGGCGATCGAGGAATTGACCAACGCGATCGCCAATGGCGCCGATGACGGTCTCGTCTGGCTGCGCCTCGCGCAAAACGAACTCGCTGCCGAGGACGACCATGCGATGGCGAGCGCCTACAACGCCTATCTCAAATCGACCGACCCGGTAGAGCGCGGCGTGGCGCTCTTCGTCATCGGCCGCGATTACGACCGGCACGACAAACAAAAGGAGGCGCTCGCCGCGTTTGACGCCGGCCTTAATTTTACCCGGCTGCCTGCTATTGCTGAGCGCGCCGAAGAGCTGCGCCGCCTCGTCGCCTTCCGCATCACCAAGGTCGAGGTCCAGGCCGAAGCGGAATGGGGCCGCGCTTGCCTCAGGTTCAACGAGACCGTCGAACATAAAGGCGATATCTCCTACGGCTCCTTTGTTCGCAGCCAGCCGCCGCTCGACGGCATCGTGACCGCCCGAGGCGACACGATGTGCCTAAACGGTATGAAACATGGCGGCACCTACGACGTCGAAATCCTCGCCGGCCTTCCGGCGGCCACCGGGGAGCGTCTGCGCGAGACATTCACGACGCGGGTCGTCATTCCCGACCGCGAGCCGCAGCTGCGCTTTTCCGGCGCAGGCTATGTATTGCCCAAAGAGGGCACGTCGGGGCTGCCGCTGACCACGGTCAATGTCGACAAAGTCAAATTGCGGCTGTTGCGGGTCAACGAGCGAAACCTCGTCCCGAGCCTCGACGCCGAGCGGCTGACGATGAGCTTTTCGTCTTACGAGGTCGACGAGATCATCAACCGCACCGGCAGCCTCGTCTGGGAAGGCGAGATGGCTATCACCGGCGAACGCAACCGCGCGGTCACGACGGCCATCCCCTTGAAGGACATGCTCCATGAAAAAGGACCCGGCATTTATTTGGCCGTGGCCGAACGGACCGACCTGATGCAGGACCAATATGCCGAGCCGGCGACCAATTGGGTTCTCGTCTCCGATCTCGGCTTGGCGGCTTACAAGGGCACGGAGGGGCTGGCGGTCGATGTCCGCTCTCTTGCCGACGGCAAGCCGATGACGGGTGTCGCAGTCCGCCTTTATGCCCGCAACAACGGCGAACTCGCCGCAGCGACCAGCGACGCCGGCGGGATCGCGAAATTTTCGGGCGGATTGCTGCGCGGCCGCGGCGGCGACGAGCCCTTCGTCGTGACGGCGCACGGTCCTGACAACGACTTCAATTTTCTCGAGATCGGTCGGCCGGCCTTCGATCTGAGCGACCGCGGCGTCAGCGGCCGGCCGCAACCCGGGCCGGTCGACGCGTTTCTCTATACCGATCGCGGCATCTACCGGCCCGGCGAGACGGTCGAGCTGGTCGCGCTGGTGCGCGACGACAAGGCCGTCGCGATGTCGGGTTTGCCGGTCGGGTTGCGGCTGTTGCGGCCGGACGGTATCGAGGTCGAGAAGCGCCAGCTGACAGGGGATCGACTGGGCGCCTATCGAGAAAGCTTCGCGCTGCCGCGCGATGCCCGCATCGGCGCCTGGCGGGTCGAACTGCTGCTCGACCCGAAAGCGCCGCCGATCGGCGCCGCCGAATTCCGCGTCGAGGATTTTGTTCCGCCGCAGCTCAAGGTCGAGCTCGCCGCCGCCGATGGGCCGATCCGCCCCGGTGAAGCATTTCCGGTCGATGTCTCCGCCCGCTACTATTACGGTGCGCCGGGGGCCGGATTGGCGATCGAGGCCGAGGCGGTCATTGCGCTCGACGACAACCCCTTCCCGAAGCAGCCGGGCTTCCATTTCGGCTTGGTCGACGAAGAATTCACCGGGGATCGGCGGGACATCGAGGCCCCCTCGACCGACGAGAACGGCAAAGCGCGCTTGTCGGTCGCGCTGAATGATCTGCCGGACCTGACCCGCCCGCTCGCCGCGACGATCAGGGTCGGCGTGTTCGAGCCGAGTGGGCGGGCGGTGTACGAAACCGTAAACCGGCCGATCCGGCAACGTTCCGTGGCGATCGGGCTGCGCTCGCCGACCGGCGACGACGCGGTTCCTGAAGGCGCCGAAGCCAAGCTTGAGGTGATCGCGGTCGATCCGCAAGGCTCGCCGATCGCGGCCAAAGGGCTGCGCTTCGAGCTGTTGCGCGAGAGCTGGGAATACCGCTGGTATTCGGTCAACGGCGTGTGGCGTCACAAATCGCATATCCGCAGCCAGCCGATCGAGGCCGGCACGATCGATGTCGCCGCCGACGTGCCGGCGAGCCTGGCGCGGCAATTGCCCGCCGGGCGCTACCGCTGGGAGGTGACCGACCCCGCCAGCGGCGCGCAATCGAGCCTTAGGTTTCGCGTCGGCTGGTGGGTCGAGGCCGAGCTGCCGGATGTGCCGGACAAGCTCGAGGCGGCGCTCGACAAACAGAGCTATCAGCCGGGCGACACCGCCAAGCTGTTCATCAAGGCGCCGTTTGCCGGCCAGGCCGAGCTGACGATCGCCTCGGACCGAGTTCTCTCGCTTCGCGCGCTGAGCCTGCCGGCGGACGGCGCCGCGCTCGATATCCCGGTCGACGCCTCTTGGGGCAGCGGCGTTTACGCGCTGATCAGCGCCTATCGGCCTTCCGACGCGCCCGGCCCGCAACAGCGCGGACCGGGGCGGGCCGTCGGGGTCGCCTGGCTCGGGATCGACATGAACGCCCGCACTCTGGCACCGGCGCTTGCCGCTCCCGATGTCGTGCGGCCGCGCAGCCCGGTCGAGATTCCGGTCAAGGTGGCGGGGCTCGATGCCGGCGAGGAGGCCTACGTCACCCTCGCCGCGGTCGACGAGGCGGTCCTCAAGCTGACCGAATTCGACGGCCCGGCACCCGAAAAATACTATTACGGCAAGCGTCAGCTCGGCGTCGAATTGCGCGACCTTTACGGACGGCTGATCGATGCGCGGGCAAACGCTGTCGGGGTGCTGCGCAGCGGTGGCGACAGCTTTGCGAAGCGCTCCGTCGCCGGGCTGCCGGATAAGAGCAGCAGGGTGGTCGCCCTGTTCTCCGGCATTGTCCGGCTGGATGGCGACGGGGTGGCCCGCATTCCGTTCGATATCCCCGATTTTCAGGGCCAGCTGCGGCTGATGGCGGTCGCCTTCTCGGCGCACAAGGTCGGTTCCGCCACCGCTTCGACGACGGTCCGCGATCCGGTGGTAACGACGGTGTCGTTGCCGCGCTTTCTCGCCCCAGGTGACGCCGCGCGCGTCGGCATCACGATCAATAACCTCGAAGGCGCAGCCGGAGACTATCATCTGACTTTGGGGGCGAGCGGCGCCGCGCAGTTAAGGGCACCGGCGAGCCGGACAGTGAAGCTCGCCCCTGGTGGCAATTTCAATGACGGCTTTGTCCTGTCGGCGACGGCACCTGGTAATGCGGCGCTGCGGCTCGACCTTTCCGGGCCCGGCGATCTGAAGATCGCGCGCGATTTCACGATCGGCGTGCGGCCGGCCCAGGCCTATCAGCTGCGCCGCTTTGTCGGGCGGCTGCAGCCGGGCGAAAGTGTGACGCTGGACGACGGGGCGGCGGACGAGTTCCTGCCGGGCGCGGCGGAGGCTTTGCTGAGCGTCAGCCCACGCCCCGATTGGGACGTTCCGGGCCTGCTGCGCACGCTCGAACGGTACGCCTATGGCTGTCTCGAGCAGACGACCAGCCGGGCCTTGCCCTTACTCTATGTCGAGGAAGTCGCCCGGTTGTGGCGCTCCGATTCGGGTCCTGCGACGGCGGAAACGCTGGACCGCGCGATCGGGCATATCGTCGAGCTGCAGCGCTCAGACGGCAGCTTCGGCGTATGGAGCGATACCGGCGACACCGTACCGTGGCTCGACGCCTATGCCACCGATTTTCTGATACGCGCGAAGGAGCACGGCAAGAACGTGCCCGATTTCGCGATCAAATCGGCCGTGAGTTGGCTTCACGATTACGTGCGTCAGGACCACAACGAGATCGGAGATTTGCCGGCATTGGCTTACGCCCATTACGTGCTGGCGCGGGCGAAATCCGACGATCTCGACGGGCTGCGATATTTCTACGAGACACAAATGGCGCGTTTGCCGACCCAGCTCGCCAAGGCGCAGACCGCCGCGGCGCTCGCGCAATATGGCGATAAGACGCGAGCAGCCGCCGCTTATGACGCCGCTCTCGTTCCGGGGCCATCGCGGCCGGCTGCCATCCGGTATGTCGATTACGGCAGCGAATTGCGCGACAGCGCTGCCGTGCTGTCGTTCGCTGCCGCCAATCCCGTCAATCAGGCGCGGCTGACCGCCGTTATCGACCGCATCGCCGAGCGCTTCAGCCGGGCCGCTCGAACCAGCACGCAGGAGCAGGCCTGGCTGCTGATGGCAGCCGAGGCGGCGGTTAAGGCCGGCGGTGGCGCGATGACGGTCGCCAGCGACGGCGGCGCGCCGCAATCTCGTAGCGAGCCCATCTATCTGCGCCGGCTTCTCGGCTCGGGCGGCCCGCCGATGATGATCACCAATCGTGGCGATACGCCGGCCTGGCGCGCGGTCTCGATCACCGGCGTGCCCGCCGCCGATCTGCCCGCCGAGAACCGGGGCTATGCCATAAGCCGCAGCATCTTCCGGCCGGATGGCACGGCGGCCGATCTGAGCAAGGCACGGCAGACCGACCTGTTCGTCGTCGTCATCAAGGGGACGCGGACCGATGCTTCGCAGTCGGCGCAGACCCTCCTTGTCGATTTGTTGCCGGCCGGCTTCGAGATCGAGACGGCGACCGTGTCGAAGGGCCGATCCACGACGGATTATTCCTGGCTTCCCGAACTCACCGATACGACCTACACCGAGCAGCGCGACGATCGCTTCATCGCGGCGCTCGACCTTAAAAACGGCGCGAAAGACTTCACCCTCGCCTATGTCGTTCGCGCCGTTACTCCTGGCGAGTTCAAATACCCGGCGCTCGTCGTCGAGGACATGTACGAGCCCGAGACCACCGGGCGAACCGTGATCGGCAAGCTGACCGTCGGTGCGCGGTAGGCCCCTCACCCCACCCCTCTCCCCGCAAGCGCCGCAAGCGGGGAGAGGGAGGGACCCGCGCAGCGGGAGGGTGAGAGGCTGGGCGCTACGGCTGTCCGCGATCATTGCCATAGCAGCGGCAGCCGCCTACTTCCCACTACCGCCTCCGTCGCTCGATCGCGGGCGTGACGCGTCGGTTCTCGTCCTCGCCGCGGACGGGTCGATCCTGCGCGGGTTTCTGACCGCCGACGGCAAATGGCGGCTGCCGATCGAGCCCGACAAGGTCGACCCGCTCTATCGCCGCATGCTGGTCGCCGCCGAGGATGCGCGCTTTGCATGGCATCCCGGCATCGATCCGCTTGCCGTGCTGCGCGCTTCCGCGCAACTCGCGCTGAGCAGGCATATCGTGTCGGGTGCATCAACCCTGACGATGCAGGTGGCGCGCCTGCTCGAACCTCACCCCCGCTCGCTCCCGGCTAAGTTCGCCGAAATGGCGAAAGCGCTGGCGCTCGAACGCCGCCTGGCAAAGGACCAAGTGCTCGGTCTTTACTTGGCTCTGGCCCCGTTCGGCGGCAATCTCGAGGGCGTGCGGGCCGCGAGCCTCGCCTATTTCGGCAAGGAGCCGGCCCGCCTCTCGGCGGCAGAGTGCGCTTTGCTGGTTGCGATCCCGCGCTCCCCCGAGCGCCTGCGCCCGGACCGCCACCCGGAGACCGCGCGCGCCGGCCGCGACCGGGTCCTGCTGCGCATGGCCGAAGCGGGCGTGATCTCGCCCGCGGCTCTCGCCGAGGCGCGCGCGGAGGATATCCCGCGGGTTCGGCTCGCCATGCCGTTCCGAGCGCCGCATCTCGCACGGGCATTGCGCAACGAAGATCCGGCGGCGGCGAGCCATCGCACGACGATTGACCCACTGTTGCAGCAGCGGGTCGAAGATCTGTTGAGGCGCGAGGTCGTGGCGTCGGATCCCGAGGCTTCGATCGCGGCGATGATCGTCGGCAATCTCGACCGGCGGGTGCTGGCTTACGCCGGCAGTGCTGATTTCAATGCCGTAGCGCGCCGGGGGACACTCGATATGGCGCGAGCGGTGCGGTCGCCGGGATCGGCGCTGAAGCCGTTCATCTATGCGATGGCGTTTGACCGGCTGATCATTCATCCGGAGACAGTCCTGGAAGACCGTCCCCGCCATTTCGGCGACTATGCGCCCTCTGATTTCGACGGCCGTTTTCAGGGCGATGTGAGCGCGCGGCAGGCATTGCAATATTCGCTGAACCTGCCGGCTGTCGCGGTGCTCGACCGGCTCGGACCGGCGCGGTTCACGGCAGCGCTCGCTGCCGCCGGCGTCAGACTGCGCCTGCCCGAGGTCACGGCCGACCCCGGTCTGGCAGTGGCGCTGGGCGGCGCCGGCATCACACTGGCCGATCTGGTGCGGCTATACGCGGCGTTGGAGAATCGCGGAGAGGTGACGCCCCTGAGGTACCAGCGCGACGACCCGCCGGCAGCTGGTACTCCGATTTTTGGACCCCTCGGGGCGTGGTATGTCAACGACATCCTGGCCGAGGCGCCGCCACCACCCGGCGTCCTGCCGGCCGAAATCCGCCGGGGCCGGAGGCTCGCTTTCAAGACTGGAACTTCCTACGGCTATCGCGATTTCTGGGCGGTCGGCTACGATCCCGAGGTCACGATCGGTGTCTGGGCTGGACGTGCCGACGGTACCCCGATGCCGGGCCGCAGCGGCAGGCTAACGGCGGCGCCGATCCTCTTCAAGATCGCCGACCTCCTTGGTCCGGCGATGCCGCGAAGCGAGGCACCGCCTCCAGGAGCCATACTTGTCGCCCGCAATGACCTCCCGGTTCGTCTGCAGCGGCTCGATCCCGGTCCCCTGCAGCGGGCGGCTGCATCGGCGGGGGGGCCGCAGATTGTCTATCCGCCGGACGGGGCGTTGATCGAATGGCGCGGCGAAGAATTGCCGCTCGAAGCGGTCGGCGGCAAGCGGCCGCTGCGCTGGCTCGTCGACGGCAAACCGCTGCCGTCGACGCCGCCGCGCCGGCCAATATATTGGCAGCCTGAGGGCGTCGGATTTGCCCGCCTCACCGTCATCGACGGCGAAGGCCGCAGCGCCCACAGCACAGTGCGGCTTTCCCCTGATTAAACCCACCTTTTGAGGGAGGACAGCATGCCGACATTCCAGCCTACCCCCGATCTGACGATGCATTACGAAGTCGACGACTTCACAGACCCCTGGCGCAAACCGGAAACGGCGCTGCTATTGCACGGCAATGCCGAAAGCAGCGCGACGTGGTATGGCTGGGTTCCGCATCTTGCGCGCCACTATCGTGTCGTGCGCCCAGACATGCGCGGCTTTGGCGACTCGACGGCGATGCCGCGCGATTATCCGTGGACGCTCGACCGGCTGATCGACGATTTCACCAGCCTTATGGACAGTCTCGGGAGCCGCCGCTTCCATCTGGTCGGCGCCAAGATCGGCGGGACGATCGCGCGCGCGTTCGCCGCGCGCCGTCCCGAACGGGTCCAGACCCTGACCGTGGTGGGCACGCCGCCGCCGATGCGCGAAGGAGCCGTCGAGCGCGCCCCCGAGCTGGCCGACGAATTCGAAACGAAGGGTGTCGAACACTGGGCGCGCCGCACCATGGCGGGCCGTCTCGGCAGCGATTTTCCGCCTGAAGGGGTCGAATGGTGGATCAAGTTCATGGGCCGCACCGCAATCTCGACCCAGATCGGCTTTATGAAGACGATCGCCTGCGCCGACATCCGGGCGGATGTGCCGCAGATCCGCTGCCCGACGCTGGTCATCACGACCGATGGCAGCGGGCTGGCATCGGTCGACCAGACCCGAGCCTGGCAGCAGCAGATCCCGCATTCGACGTTGCTCGTGCTGCCGGGCAACTCCTACCATGTCGCGGCGAGCCATGCCGCGCGCTGCAGCGAGGCGACGCTCGACTTCATCGAGCACCATCCGGGCACCGCGTCACCGGGTCAGCGCGGCGCGGCTGGGTAGGATCCCCGCGAGCTGTAGTCGGCGTCACCGTTTGAACAGTGCTTCGGCGCCGCGCCGCTGGCCGAGCTTTGCCGCAATCTCGACCCGCACCCGGGCGATTTCGGCTTCCAGTTCGGCGATATAGGCTTCGAGTTCTGCGATCCCCAGCAGGGTCAAATCCTTCGGCTGCGCCGGCTTGCGTCGCGGTTCGAGATCCGACTCGTCCATGCCTTCCCGTTCTCCTTTCGTCTTCCCTGGGCGGGACGACGCCATTATATAATTGTTTAACTTTCTCGAGCGTGTCGGGGTACCGTTTTGGCCCGTCCGCACGCCGTTGCATCGGAATCCAGTATGGCCGCTCCGTTGATGCCCAAGGCGACCGCCGTATGGCTGGTCGAAAACACCTCGCTCACCTTTGACCAGATAGCAGATTTCTGCGAATTGCATCCGCTGGAGATCCAAGCCATCGCCGATGGCGAGGTGGCGAACCAGATGCAAGGGCTCGACCCGGTGGCGAATGGTCAGACCACGGCGGAGGAGATCGAGCGCTGCCAGGCCGATCCCGAGGCGCGGCTCAAGCTTTCGCCGCAAGCCTTGCCCCCGCAGGTCTTCAAGCACAAGGGCCCGCGATACACACCGATTTCCAAACGGCAGGACAAGCCGGATGCGATTGCTTTTCTGTTGAAGAGCCATCCCGAGCTGTCCGACACCCAGATCACCAAGCTGATCGGCACGACCAAGCCGACGATCGCGGCCGTGCGCGACCGCACGCATTGGAACAGCCCCAACATCAAACCCCGGCATCCGGTCGAAATCGGCCTGTGCACGTTCGCAGAACTCGAGCGGGCGCTCAGCCAAGCCCGCGCGCGAAGGCCCGCGGCCAATGACGAGCTCGGCAACGAGGAGTCCGAGCGGCTGGAGGGTTAGGCTTACACCCCTCCCCGCTTGCCGTAGCCGGCATTTGCCAGAGCAGTGTTGATTTCGCCGAGGACCGCGGGATCGTCGATCGTTGCGGGCAACGGATAGTCTTCGCCGTCGGCAATCCGCCGCATCGTGCCGCGCAGGATTTTGCCCGACCGGGTCTTCGGCAGGCCGGCGACGACGAGCGCGGTCTTGAAGCTCGCGATCGGGCCGACGCGGTCGCGAACGAGCTCGATGGCTTCGCGCTCTACCTCCTCCGGGAGGCGTTCGACGCCGGCTTTGAGGACCAGGAGACCCAGCGGGACCTGACCTTTGAGCGCGTCGGCGACGCCGATCACGGCGCACTCCGCGACATCGGGATGCGCCGCCAGCACCTCCTCGATCTCGCCGGTGGAGAGGCGGTGGGCGGCGACATTGATGATGTCGTCGGTGCGGGTCATCACGTGGATATAGCCGTCGGCGTCGATGAGCCCGGCATCGGCCGTCTGATAAAAGCCTGGGAACGCTTTCATATACGAGTTGACGAAGCGGTCATCGGCTTGCCACAAGGTCAGCAGCGCCCCAGGCGGCAAGGGCAACTTGACCGCGATGGCGCCGATCTCACCCGCCGGGAGCTCATCCGCGACTCCGGCCGCCTCGGCGTCGAGCACGCGCACGTCCCAGCCGGGAACGGCGCGGGTGCACGAGCCGTGCTTGACCGGCAACCGCTCGATCCCGAGGCAATTCGCGCCGATCGGCCAGCCGGTTTCCGTCTGCCACCAATGATCGATGACCGGCACCCGGAGATGCTCCTCGGCCCACGCGATGGTAGGTGGATCGGCGCGCTCGCCGGCGAGGAAAAGGGCGCGGAAGCGGCTGAGATCGCGCGTGCGGATCAAACGCCCCTCGGGGTCTTCGCGCTTGACCGCGCGAAACGCCGTCGGCGCCGTGAAAAAGACGCGCACGGCGTGCTGCTCGATGACCCGCCAGAACGCGCCGGCATCCGGCGTGCCGACCGGCTTACCCTCGTACATGACGGTGGTGCAGCCGAGCAGCAGCGGCGCGTAGACAGTGTAGGAATGGCCGACCGCCCAACCGACGTCCGAGGCCGTCCAGAACACTTCATCCGGCTGCACCCCGTAGATGTTCCGCAGCGACCAGTGAAGCGCGACGGCATGCCCGCCATTGTCGCGCACGACGCCTTTCGGGATGCCGGTCGTGCCCGACGTGTAGAGGATGTAGAGCGGGTCGGTCGCGAGCACCGGAACGCAATCGGCCGGCCGCGCCGCGGCGGCGAGTTCCTGCCAATCGCGGTCACGGCCGGCCATCAGCTCCGCATGGCACATCGGCCGTTGCAGGATCACGCAATGCTCGGGCTTGCTCCGCGCCTCGGCGATCGCCGCGTCGAGCAGCGACTTGTAGGGAACGATCCGGCTGACCTCGATGCCGCATGAGGCGGAGAGGATTACTCGCGGCTTCGCATCGTCGATGCGCGTCGCCAGCTCGTGCGCCGCGAACCCGCCGAACACGACCGAATGGATCGCTCCGATCCGGGCGCAGGCCAGCATCGCGAACGCCGCCTCAGGCACCATCGGCATGTAGATCAGGACACGGTCGCCCGTGACGACCCCGAGGCTGGTAAGCACGCCCGCTAAGCACGCCACCTCGCCCTGCAATTCGCGATAGGTGAAATGCCGGATCTGTCCGGTGACCGGGCTGTCCCAGATCAGCGCAACGCGCTCGCCCTGCCCCGCCGCGACATGACGGTCGACGGCGTTCCAGCAGGTGTTGAGCCGGGCGCCCGGAAACCAGCGGTAAAAGGGCGGCCGGCTCACGTCGAGCACGCGGTCCCAGCGCCGCTCCCAGTCTATAACTTCGGCGGCCTCCGCCCAGAATGCCTCCGGCCGTTCGAGCGAGCGGCGATAGGTCTCCAAATAGCCCGCCATCGATTGCCTCCTTCGGAGCGCCACAGGCTTGTCCCGCTGTGATCCCTTACAGCCCGGCGGGCGGCCGCGTTTTGCGGCGAAGCTTGGCCGCGCGCTGGTTACAATCTAAAATGGAGCGACGAATCACTCTTGGCTGTATCTGCAGCCAATCTGCAGCCAAGCTCTCTATTTAGTTGCGTTTGTACTCCTTCCGGCGCCAGTGTCCACACGCCCGCCTCGGGGGCCTTTATCATAGCCCGCCGCCGAAGATTGCAACACGAAAGCGGCTAATTTGAGATGAGCAGCATCCCAGCGGCGCGATCGCTCGGTCGCGAACCGCGACGCCGCATGGGTTCGACCGGAACCGCGGTTGCATCGGCGATGCCGCTATCCGCAGCGAGCGCGGTCACCGCCGCGAGATCCGACTAGAGCATGAAATAAGGCGGTGGTCGCGATTCATGCAACATGCGGCACGGCAGGTTTGGATGCGTTCCACTACGCTTAAACCCATCCTACGGTAATGCCCCGCGGTCTAAATTTCCCTTTTCGACCCAACTGCGACATTGACCGCGCGAGTTCGGGGCGTCCGCTACCTGATCCGACAGCGGACCTTTGGACCTTCAGCGTGCTTGCGAAAGAATTAGGCCGTCCTTGACCCGAAGCGGTCATCCGGGTTCCGAACGGTCATTAACCGATGGAACACCATGGCATTCTCCCGCGACGCCGAAATCCGATAGCGTCCGCATCACGACGATCCCGCTTCGAATTGCCTGTCGCTGTATCGTTCCGCGAATGGTAAAGGGAAACATGCCGTTGGCAGCGTGCAAAAGGTTATGAGGCGCGAGAATCCGAGCCGCGCGCTCCTTTGGGGGGCGGGCCGGCAACTCTTTGCGATCGTGCTTGCGATACTGATGCTCTGTCCCACCGCCGTCCCGTCTGCGCAGCCTACGGAACGCGCACCCGACACCATGGAGGCGCGCTTGCTCGCCTGCGCGGCTTGCCACGGCCGGCAAGGCGAGGGGACAAAAAACGACTATTTTCCGCGCCTCGCCGGCAAGCCGGCCGGCTATTTGATGAACCAGCTGGTCGCGTTCCGCGATGGGCGGCGCCGCTACCCGCCGATGAACTATCTCCTCGAATACCTCCCCAACTCGTATCTGCAAAAGATGGCGGGCTACTTCGCAGCGTTGCGTCCGCCGCCGGTGCCGCGAGCGGTTGCCGACGTCAGCACTGCCGTGCTGGCGCGTGGCCGTTCGATCGTGAGCGAGGGGGATGCCGCCCATGGCGTTCCGGCATGCTCCCGATGTCACGGCCCCGAGCTGACCGGGATGGAACCCGCCATTCCGGGTCTTGTCGGGCTGCACGCGCGCTATATCAGCGCGCAACTCGGCGCCTTTCGTTACGGCACACGGACGGCGGCGGCGCCGGACTGCATGCAGCTCGTCGCAGCCAGCCTGACCGATGCCGACGTTACCGCTGTCGCTGCTTGGCTCGCCTCGCTACCGATACCGCCCGACCCGTCTCCCGTGCCGAAGGGCACCTTGCCGATGCCGCTCGCCTGCGGCAGCGAACCGAACTGAGGAGGGCGCCGTGTGGATCGACCGGTCGTCGTCCCGGCTCGCGCTCGTGGCGTTCGTGCTACTAGCCGGCTTCGGCCGCGCGACCGCCGCAGCGCAGGCCGAGGACCAGGCTCTCATCACCAAGGGCGAGTATCTCGCCCGCGCTGGCGATTGCATAGCCTGTCACACGAAGCCGGAGGGCGCTCTGTTCGCCGGCGGCCGGCCGATGCTGACACCGTTCGGCACGATCTACACATCCAACATCACCCCGGATCCCCAAACCGGCATCGGCTCGTGGACCGCGGACCAGTTCTACGGGACGATGCATACCGGCCGCTTCCCGGATGGCGGCCTGATCTATCCTGCGATGCCGTTCGGCTCCTACACCAAGGTGACGCGCGAGGATTGCGACGCGATCTTCGCCTATCTGCGCTCGGTCCCGCCGGTAAGCCAGCCGAACCGGCCGCATGACCTGCGCTTTCCGTTCAACAACCGGCAGCTCATCCTGGGCTGGCGCACATTGTTCTTTCAGGAAGGCGAATACCAGCCGGACCAAATCAAATCGGCCGAGTGGAACCGCGGCGCCTATCTCGTCGAGGGGCTGGGCCATTGCGCGATGTGTCACTCGCCGATCAACGCCCTCGGCGGCACCTCCGAGTTGACGGCGTTCGAGGGCGGGTTGATCCCGATGCAAAACTGGTACGCGCCTTCGCTCACCTCTAACAAGGAGGCCGGGCTCGGCGAGTGGAGCATCGAGGAGATTGTCGATCTGCTCCGCAACGGAGTCTCGCAACGCGGCGCCGTTTATGGCCCGATGTCGGAAGTGACGTTCAACAGCTTGCAATATCTGAACGATGCCGATGTGCGCGCGATGGCGATCTATCTGAAGAGCCTTGGCGAGGGCAGCCCGCCCGGGACCGAGGCCTCCGGAATTTCGGCACCCGAGAGCAGTCTGCTGATGAATTTCGGCCAGACTGTCTACGCGACGCATTGCGCAAGCTGCCATGCGACGGACGGTCGGGGCATGCCGCCCGATTACCCGCCCTTGGCAAGCAATCCGTCGATCCAGATGCAATCGGCCGTGAACCCAGTCCGCATGGTCCTGAACGGCGGATTTCCCCCTGGCACAGCCGGCAACCCGATGCCGTACGGCATGCCGCCCTTCGCGCAGACGCTTTCCGACGACGAGGTTGCCGCCGTCGTCACCTATATCCGCGCCGCCTGGGGCAACCGGGGGTCGCCGGTCTCGTCGCGCCAGGCGAACGAATTGCGCACGGCGCCTTTGGATTGATGCAGCGATGATAAACTCAGACCCCGCCACCGGTGACGACGTTGCAGGCGCGCAGCGAGATCGGGACGTGAACGCGATCTTGCGGTCGGGTGCAACGGGCGGGGTCGTGCTCGCCGGCCTAGCGACCGCCATCGTCATCGCAATCTGGCTCGCGTTCTATCTGCTCGTCTTCGTGCCGCGTGCGATCACGCCATGACGACGCCCTCGCCCTCTGACGTTGGGGCCGATCGCGGCGAGCAGGTCGAGCACCGCTGGGCCGCGCTCTCGGTCGTGATCGTGGTGCTACTCGTGGTGATGGCGACCTTCGCCGGGCTCCATCAGGCGGCCGTGCCCCAGGCCCGCGTCGAGACCGTCGACCCGCGCACCTTGCATCTCGGCGGAGAATTCATCGAAAGCAACCTCGGCAGCGCGCTCGAGCCCGACGGCTCCATCACGGTGCGCGGGATCGGTCAGCAATATTCTTTTACGCCGGCCTGCATGCTCGTGCCGACCGATACGCCGGTCACGTTCCGCGCAACCAGCGCCGACGTCGTGCACGGCTTCCTGATCACCGGGACCAACATCAACCTGATGCTGGTGCCCGGCTACGTTTCCAGCCTCAACGCCCGTTTCGAGACACCAGGTGAGCGCCTGATGCCCTGCCATGAGTTCTGCGGCATGGGCCACGAGGGCATGTGGGGCAGGATCAAGGTCGTCGACAAGGCTGCGTTCGCGCGTCTGGCGGCAGATCGCCGGAGGCTGAGCTGTGTGGAGTAGCAAGCGGCTGGTCCTCGCCCATCTGTGGTTCGCCTTCGCCGGTTTCGGGGCGGCACTGCTGCTCGGTGAATGGCAGATGTTCGTCCGCAGCCCGCTGCACGCCTGGATCAGTGATCCGGAGTGGTACTACCGCTCGGTCACCGCGCACGGCACGACGATGGCTTATGTGTTCCCGACGCTCGTCGCGATGGGGTTCGGCTATTTCGTGACCGAACAGGCGCTGCAGCGGCCGATGGTCGGGCTGCGCTGGGCTTGGGCCGGATTGGCACTTGCAGCCGTCGGCACGGTCACGGCGATTGTCCCGGTCGCGCTAGGACATGCCTCAGTGCTCTACACCTTCTATCCGCCGCTGATCGGCAACCCATTCTACTATATCGGGGTTGTCCTCGTCGTCGTCGGCTCGTGGGTCTGGGTCGCGCTGATGTCGGTGAATTTGTACCGCTGGAAGCGGGACAATCCCGGCGCGCCGGTCCCCTTCCCGATGTTCGCGACGGTCGCGGGCTCCTATCTCTGGGGATGGACCGCGGTCGGCGCCGCGCTCGAATTGCTGTTCCAGATCATTCCCGTGGCGCTTGGACTGCGCGACACGATCGATGCCGGGCTTGCGCGCGTCTTCTTCTCGTGGACATTGCACGCGATCGTCTATTTCTGGCTAATGCCGACCTACATCGCCTATTACACGATCTTGCCGCGGGCGATCGGCGGCCGGCTGTTCAGCGACAGCATGGGGCGGATCGCCTTCATCCTGTTCCTCATCGTCGCGATGCCGATCGGCATCCACCACGCGTTCGAAGATCCACAGGTCGGCGCCGGCTTCAAATACCTGCATTCGGTGTTCACCGCGTTCGTCGCGTTGCCGACCTTGCTGACCGTATTCACGATTTGCGCATCCGTCGAGATCGCCGGGCGCTTGCGCGGCGGCAAGGGCGTGCTGGGATGGCTGACGGTGCTGCCGTGGCGGAACCCCGTCATGCTCGGGGCCGCGCTGTCCTTTGTTATGCTCGGCTTCGGGGGTGCCGGCGGGCTGATCAACCAGAGCTATCAGCTCGATGCCACCATCCATAATACTCAGTGGATCACCGGCCATTTCCACCTGATCTTCGGTGGCGCGATCGTCATCATGTATTTCGTGATCGCCTACGACATTTGGCCGCATCTGAACGGACGCGCGCTGGACAGTTTCGGCCTGATGCGAGCTCAGCTGTGGACGTGGTTCGCGGGGATGATCGTGCTGAGCTTCCCGTGGCACTGGGTCGGCATTCTCGGGATGCCGCGCCGGATGGCGTTCTACGATTACACCGACCCGGCGATCGCCGCGCAGGCGATATGGGTTACGATGTCCGTCATCGGCGGGGCGATCCTCGTGCTGTCGGGCGTGCTGTTCTTCATCGTGCTGGCGCGCGGGCAGACGGCACTGCGGACCGAGCCGGCGGCGTACCGCTTCAGCGTCGCCGTGCACCCGCCGCGCTCGTTGCCGGCCGTTCTCAATGGCTTCGGGCTCTGGCTCGGCCTGCTGGTGGGTCTGACCATCGTCAACTACGGCTTTCCGATCGCGCATCTCCTCGCGACCGCAGGCATGGCGGTTCCGGCGATCAACGTCGGAGTGCGGTAATGAGTGGCGACAGGATCGCGTCTCTGCGCAATCCGTGGTTCACGGCGAGTGTCGGAATCACCGCGGCGATCGCGATTGTTGCAGCTATCGCCGGCTTCGCCTGGTTGCCGCTGCAGCAGCAGGGAGAGCGATCCCGTGGGGTCTGGGACGCGATCTGCAGTGCCGCTGAACTCGTTTGGACGGCGCCTTCCGGCGCGCAAATCGTCCGCGCCGATTATCCGACAACGCGCGTCGAAGTCGTACCGGAGATGCTGCAGGGCGCCAGTGCGGAATTGATCGGGCGCGGCGCAACACTGGCTCTGCGCTGCACGATGTGCCACGGTGCCCGCGGCCTGAGCCAAGCCAACTCACCCAACCTCGCCGGGCAATCCCCGATCACGATCTACAAGCAGCTCAACGATTTCAAAACGGGCGCGCGCACCAGCGCCGTCATGGCCCCTCTGGTAGCCGATCTCAGTGAAGCGGATATGCGCGATCTCGCGGCTTATTACGCCTATCTGCCCCGGCTTTCAGACCATCCCCCCAATACCGAAGTGCGGCCCCGCATCGTCGCGAATGGCGCACCGATGCGCGGGATCGCGCCCTGTGGAGCCTGTCACGGTGTCGAAAGCAAAGCCGGCGCGGGATGGCTTGGAGGACAGCCAGCGGTCTATCTGCGCACCCAACTCGACGCTTTTGCGTCCGGCGTCCGGCGCAACGACATCGGCGAGCAGATGCGCAATGTCGCGCGCCGGATGACACCAGAGGAAATCGATGCTGCGAGCCTGTTCTACGCGGACCATCCGTAAAATATATAGCCGGTGGCGCGTCGCCAGCGGTCAAGTTGCATCTTGGAGACCATCGTGTACGCGGCGCGATAACTCTGCTGCTTCAGCGATACGACCGGGGGTCGTCGCCCGGCGTCAGCGTCAAAGGTATCGGCTGCGCGTCTTATTTTGAGATCGTGATCGGAATCCCGACGTTCTCGATCCGACCGATGGTCGTTTGAAACAAGATGCTAAGAATCAGGAAGGTCGTGCGGTCCCATACCGTGTCATTTACCGAGTAATAGTGACCTTCATAGTAAACGGTTGGGAGTCTTAGATCCGGTGGGCTATCCGTTATATTAATCTTCAATGTCGCTGTGGCCCCGGCTCCCGTCTCTTCAGTCGGCACGTTGGCGCTAACCGCGAACTCCGGAGCAATACTAATACCTGTGGCGATAAAGTTAAGAATCTGAAACATGCTCCGTAACTTGATCGCGCCTTGAATCGGGAAATTTCCACCCGGCCCATTTGGCCGAATATCCAGATAGACAAATCCACTTGGGTTCTTCTTGATCTTTTCGGCGAGCTCAAAGCGCTGCTGATCGCTCAGCGCCATCGGGTCGAAATTCGCCACGACGACCCGGCCACTCAGAAGCCGCGTCAGTTCATAATTGCCGTTCGGTTTCTGTCGCCATCGCAATCCCATGTTGAAGCCGTTGTTTATATCCGCGGCGCTCGGAGTGTTTTTGAAATCGGCGATCAGGGTTTCGTTAAAGACGAGAGGACGTACGAACAGCTGGCGATTATCGTTCAGCCATTGCAGATGAGCGGTGATCCGACGGAATTCCTCGTACTCTTTTGGTCGTTGCGGATCGTTTTCAATGAAGCGAATAAACAGGCCATCTGGTTTCTGGACCTCTATTCCCGCGCCCATCAGACGCATGGCTTGGTTGATCTTGCCCCCTTGAAACACGAGAAACTCGAAGCTCGTGTCCTGAAAGGGCGTTGCGACCCGCTCGGTAAACTCCTTGCCCGAAATGGGAGAGATGCTGAACGTCGGATTCTCCGACGCGCTCCCACCGATGTTGAGGTTAAGGAAGTTGGTTCCCTTCGACTCGGTGAGCTCACCGCTGGCGCCCAGCGTTGTCGTCCAGTTAAATGTGGCGGCAATGCTCGAGGTCGACGTGAAGTGAACGGGTTCTTCGTTCGAGACGCGGGCGATGTTGAGAAGCAGGAGCTTTTCGTCGAGCGTCCTGGTGACTTCATCGTAGCCGAGCACCTGCCGCTCGAGCACCGGCGGTCCTAGGCAGCCGCTAATAGCGACGGCAACCGCGCCGCTGAGGAGGTTGAGGGTCGCGCGACGCACGCGGTCACGGAGCTCCCCTTCCGAGCGCCGGGTAGTAGTGGGTTGCGCGGTCCCGGATCTTCCGGTCCCGGGATGACGATCGAGGATGCTCCTCCCGCGACCGTATTCTGCAAACGAGACGGGTGCACATAATTGGGGGTGGCGTACACAAGTCAATGTCTGCACCTGGTCCGGGCCAGAGGATCACGCCCCTTCTGATACAGGCGAAGGGGCCGCTGATCCAGAAACACCCGACGTGACCGAGTGATCGAGGCAAGACGACCAGGACGAGGGCCTATGATACGTTCGGACACGTTTCCACGAGACGGTTAAGACTGCGGGAACAATGTCCGGTGCCAAAATAATCCGTCAGCTGAACCAGAGGGAATACGAGCGCGAGCCAGCACGGCTGAATGTCGCGGTTGCGTCGGCATGCGTCCCGGTGAAGCGCGGAATTTTTAGCGGAGGCCGACGTGGATACAGCCTACATTTCAGCTTTGTCTGCCCTGGGAGGGGCCACAATCGGCGGACTAGCATCGTTTGGGAGTTCGTGGCTGACACAGCGGACGCAACTTCGTTACTCGCACCACGAAACAATCAAGGCCAAGCGGGAGGCGCTCTATGCTGAATTCGTTGACGAGGCCTCGCGCCTCTATGGAGACGCATTGGGTCACCAGAAGGACGATGCCGCGGACCTGGCCAAGCTCTTTGCTCTGCTCGGACGGATAAGGCTCAGATCGCCCCGACTAGTCGTTACGGCTGCCGAGCGGACATTCGATACGATCATTGAGGCCTACCTTGGGCCCAATCGCACCATGCACGAGGTTTTGGACGATGTGCAGCAGGGCGGGTTCCATTTCCTTATTGAATTCGGCGAAGCCTGCAGACAGGACCTGGGTCGCGACTGAGCGATGGGGAACATTAGGAGCATCGCTGGGTAGACGTTGCGGAGGGACGAGGGAACCTGGGCTAGTGCCTTAACGCGATCGTTATGAATCACCCCAAGGCTCTTCGATCTCTGATTTACGAAACTTCACCAAAATATTGTCCCGTTTTAGGCAAGAAACGCGGCCCTTGGCGTACCGAGAGGGCGCGCTTGCTCCGGCACACGGCCACATGCGCGTAGCAAGAGACAAAGGCGCTGCTCAAGACGGTCGAAAAGTAACTCCCTACGCTGTGGGCCCGCTACCTGATCGGGCGCGAAGGTCCGGAAATGGCACGTCTCGTCCGTCACGCTCTGAACCGTGGCAAGTCCGTTGAGGGATCGGATAGCGGACGGTGGAAACCCCGGGTGCCAAGGGCAGGTATCCACCCAGACGGGACGGCGCGTGATCGGTAGCCTGCTAAGATGTTGCGATGTGGTAAGATGGGTTGGGCACGCGAAACCCTATAATGGGCCGGGGAGGCGACATGAGCACTTCGACCAACCCGTACGAAGTAGGGCTCGAAAAGAATGCGGCGAATTACGTGCCGCTGAGCCCGATCGGCTTTTTGCTGCGCAGTGCAGCGGTCTATCCGAACAGGCTCGCCGTCGTGCATGGCGAGCGGCGATACAGCTGGCGCGAGACGCTCGAACGCTGCCGCCGGCTCGCCTCGGCGCTGGCGGCGCGCGGCGTCGGGCGGGGCGACACGGTGGCGGTGATGGCGCCGAACATCCCCGAGGCCTTCGAGGCGCATTTCGGGGTGCCGATGGCTGGGGCGGTCCTCAATGCGCTCAACATTCGGCTCGATCCGGAGACGATCGCTTTTATCCTGAAGCACGGCGAGGCCAAGGTTCTCGTCACCGACACCGAATTTGCCCCGGTGGTCGGGAAGGCGCTGGCGCAGCTCGACCAAAAGCCCGTCGTGATCGACATCGCCGATGCGAGCGGACCTGGCGGTGAGCGGCTCGGCGAGATGGATTACGAGGCGTGGCTCGCGGCCGGCGATCCGGCGTTCCCGGAAGTCACGCCTGAAGACGAGTGGGAGGCGATCGCGCTCAACTACACCTCGGGCACCACCGGCAACCCCAAAGGCGTCGTCTACCACCATCGCGGCGCCTACCTGAACGCCCTCGGCAACGTCCTCGTTTGGGGCATCCGGCAGCACCCGGTCTATTTGTGGACATTGCCGATGTTCCACTGCAACGGCTGGTGCTTCCCGTGGACGATCACGGCGATGGCCGGCACTCATGTCTGCCTGCGCCGGGTGGAGGCTGCGGCGATTTACGAGGCGATTGCGCGTGAGCGGGTCACTCATCTGTGCGGCGCGCCGGTGGTCATGAACCTGCTGCTCAATGCCGAGCCAGGCCTGAAGCGCTCCCTCGACCGCCGCATCGAGATGATGACCGCCGGGGCGCCGCCGCCTGCCGCGGTCATCGAGGGTATGGAAGCGCTCGGCTTTCACATCACCCATGTCTACGGTCTGACCGAAGTGTACGGACCTGCGGTGGTTTGCGCCTGGCATGGCGAGTGGGACGAGTTGCCGGCCGCCGAGCGGGCGCGCCTCAAGGCGCGCCAGGGTGTCACCTACCCGGTCCTCGAGGAGCTGACCGTCGCCGATCCAATGACCCTCTCGCCAGTCGCGCCCGACGGCGCGACGATGGGAGAAGTCCTGATGCGCGGCAACATCGTCATGAAGGGATACCTGAAGAACCCGCGCGCCACCGAGGAGGCCTTCGCCGGCGGCTGGTTCCATTCGGGCGACCTCGGGGTCATGCACCCCGACGGCTATATCGAGCTGAAGGACCGCTCGAAGGACATCATCATTTCCGGCGGCGAGAACATCTCGACGATCGAGGTCGAAGACGTCCTCTACCGCCATCCTTGCGTGCTCGAAGCCGCTGTCGTCGCCCGCCCGGATCCGATGTGGGGCGAGACCCCTTGCGCCTTCGTGACCCTGAAGCCCGAAGCCACTGCGACGGCGGAAGAAATCGTGGCCTTCTGCCGCGACCACCTGGCGCGTTTCAAGGTGCCGCGGACCGTGCTGTTCGGCCCACTGCCGAAGACCTCGACCGGCAAGATCCAGAAATTCGTGCTCCGCGAGCGGGCGAAAGAGAACGTTTGAGCGTTGACTCGGGCTTATCGTTGAATGGAGGACGACCCATGGTTACCAGAGCGCCGTTCCTGAAGACGCGATTTGGCGGCTACTATCACCGCGAGGTCCCCGAGGAGGATACCGAGCTCACTCATGTCGGCCCGGGCACGCCGTGCGGCGAATATTTCCGCCGCTTCTGGCAGCCTATCTGCTTCTCCGACGAGCTGCGCGACCTGCCGCATCGGGTCAAGATCCTGGGCGAAGAGCTCGTGGTGTTCCGCGATCAGAGCGGCGCCGTGGGGTTACTCGAACTGCACTGCCCGCATCGTGGTACGTCTTTGGAGTTCGGGTTGATCGACGCCAAAGGGATACGCTGCTGCTATCACGGATGGCTGTTCGCAGCGGACGGGACGATCCTCGAGACACCCGGCGAGCCGGAAGAGAGCACCCTCAAGGATCGGCTTTATCACGGGGCTTATCCGACCCACGAGTACAATGGCATCGTCTTTGCCTATTTGGGGCCGCCCGACCGGCAGCCGGTGTTCCCGATATACGACAGCTTCAGCCGGCCGGGCTATCGGCTCATCCCGGGCCGGAAATACTTCTATCCGTGCAATTGGCTGCAGATCCTGGAAAACACGATGGATCCCGTCCATACGGCGTTTCTCCACACAATCGTCAGCGGTGCCGTCTTCACCAACGAGTTCGGGGTATTGCCGGAATTGGACTTTGTCGAGACCCCGGTGGGGATGATCTATGTCGCCACCCGCCGGGTCGGGGACAACGTCTGGGCGCGGATGGTCGAGAATGTCCTGCCCAACCTGCAACAGGTAGCCCCGATTTGGGAAGATGGTCGTGAGGAGCATCCTTTCAGCGGCCCGATGATGAGCCGCTGGATCGTGCCCCAGGACGACACCAATACGATGTTCATCGAGTTCCGGCATGTCAGCCAGACCGAAGGTAGGACCCCCGCGTGGTGGGCCGATCGTGACATCATGCTCCCCGGCCAACTCGCCGAGGAATCCTACGAGGAGAGTCAGCGGCACCCCGGCGACTACGAGGCCCAGGTTTCGCAGCGCCCCATCGCGATCCACGGCTTGGAGCACCTCGGCGCCACGGATCGCGGCGTCAGCATGTTCCGCAACCAGATCCGGCGCGGCATCCGGGCCGTCAGAGCAGGCGATGAACCCCGTGGTCTGTGCCATCAGGCCGGCACGGTCATTCCGACTTACTGCAACGATACAATCGTGCGGGTGCCGCCGGCGGAAACCGCGGCAACGGATCGGCAACTGATGCGCGAGACCGGGCGCCGGCTGGCGGAGGCCTATCTCGAGTACCCGCCGCTAACCGATCTTCGATTGGGGCAGGTTGCGCAGGCTAAGTGATTGACATCTTTCAAGCGGACCCTCGATAAACCGCCGCGAAGCCGCCAACGGTAACCTGGCGTGTTCCCCTGTGTCGGCGCGACCGGGCGCAAGCGCCCGGGAGCTAAATCTGTCGTGCGAACCGGTATGCATTGGTAACGGGTAATGGCATCCTCTAGCGCTTGGATGCCACCTCTCGGCAGAAGCCCTCGTGTCGCTTCGGTTCCGTTTGATCGGCCTGGTTTGCGTTGTGCTGTTGATCAGCCTCGCGCTGCCCGGCATGACCGCGTACTCCAACGCCTCGCGCTCGGTTCGTACCGAGATGCGCGCGGCCTTTCTGGTCGGGCGGCAGACAATCGCGAGCGCGATCGACCGCCTGCAGAACGCCCGAGACCCGGTGCGCGATCTCGACGATTTGGTGGTGTCGTTCCGGGGCAATCGTCACCTGCGGATACGGCACGCGGGGGAGAGGCCGGCCTTTGCCGCACCCTTCATCGAGAAATCGAAATTCGGCCGCCCCCCGGCGTGGTTTGTGCGTCTCATCGGAGTTTCGCCCGAAACCGAGCAAATCCCCATCGTCGTCGCCGACCGCGGTTACGGCACGATCGTGATCGAGACCGATCCGTACAACGAGACCCTCGAAGTCTGGAACGAGTTCGCCGAGACCCTTGCGACACTAGCCGTGTTCGGCGGTCTCACGATCTTGCTCATCTATGTTTTTATCGGCCGCACCTTGCGGCCGCTCGACCAACTAGCCGCGGCGCTGGAGGAGGTTGGCGACGGCCGTTACCGTATCCGGATCGGCGGCCGGCTGGCACCGGACCTCTCGCGGTTGCGCGACAGTTTCAATCGGATGGCGGCGCGGCTCGCGGAGACCGCCGCCGAGAACCGCCGTCTGAACGAGCGGCTGCTGACATTGCAGGAGGACGAGCGCAGCGAACTTGCCCGCGACCTGCACGATGAAGTGAGCCCGTACCTGTTCGCGATCAACGCCGACGCGGCCACCGCCTCCCGGCTGATAGAGAATGGTCGCGGGGGCGACGCCGCCTTGCATGTCGGGTCGATCGTCGAGGCCGTTCGCCACATGCAAAGGCAGGTCAGACGCATGCTCGGCCGGTTGCGCCCGATCGGGCTCGCCGAATTCGGCTTGCGCGAGGCGATCGAGAATTTGGTCGCATTCTGGCGCCGCCGCCGCCCCGAGATCCGTTACGAGGTGGCGATCGCGGCGGAATGCGAGGATCTCGTGGATGTCGTCGGCACGGCGATCTGCCGAATTGTCCAGGAGGCTCTGAGCAACGCCCTCCGCCATGCTGAGCCGAAACGCGTTACGATCTCGATCGAGCGCGATCGCGACCTCGAGCGGGGACGCGACGAGATCAGACTCTCGGTCGCGGATGACGGCCAGGGAATGCGCGACCCGGACAAATTGGGTTACGGGCTCATCGGCATAAGCGAACGCGTCGGCGCGCTCGGCGGGCGCTTGAGCTTTTCGACGAAATCCGAGGAAGGCTTCGCGGTCGTCGCGGTTCTGCCTTATCCGCAGGCGTCGGGCCCGGAATTCTCATCGATGCAAACGGCCGGACCGTGAAAATTCTGATCGTCGATGATCATCCGATCGTCCGGGCCGGATTGCGGCGATTGCTCGCCGCCGAGCCGGCAGCGGAGGTTAGGGAGGCGGCGACCGGAAAAGAGGCGCTGAGCGCTTTCCGGGGAAGGCGCCCAGACCTCGTCATCCTCGATTTGAACTTGCCTGATATCGGCGGTCTCGAGATCATCGCACGCCTGAAGATCATTGATTCCGAAGCACGTATTCTGGTCCTCAGCATGCACGACGACCACATCCATGTGACGCGCGCGCTGCAGGCGGGGGCGGCAGGCTATGTCAGCAAGACCATCCCTCCGGAGGAGCTTCTTGAAGCCATCAGACGCGTCGCGGGCGGTCGCACCTATGTCGAACGCGAAATCGCCGAAGAGCTCGTATTCTCAAATATCCGAACTCCACCGCACCCACTGGAAGACCTCTCCTCGCGCGATCTCGAAATCCTGCGTCTGCTGACGAAAGGTCGCAACCTAGCCCAAATCGCCGACGCACTGGGCATCGGCTACAAGACGGCTGCGAACAATTGCAGCCAAATCAAAGCCAAGCTGCGGGCGGAGAGCACCGCCGATCTGATCCGCATCGCCATTCAGCATGGCCTCGCCGATCGCGATGCCGGCCCTTCCCCCGTCCGCTGATCCTCCCCGCCGGTCAACTCTTGCAGGAACCGGCGACACCGGCGGCACTTTCTATCCCGCCCAGCAGGTGAAGTCGAAACAGCGGCTCGTCATAGGATTCCTTGGTATGGCCCATCGCGGTGTACCAGCTGCGGCCGCCATCGATTGTTTGACACCAGGAGATCGGGTGATCGGCGCCCATTGCGCCGCCGGAATAGGTCGCCTCATCGAGCGTCGCTAGGATCTGCACCGCACCGCGCGGATTACGGCGGAAGTTGTACCATTCATCGGTGCGCTCCCAGAGGGCGGGCAAGCCTTTCATCGAGGGATGGTCAGGATTTGCGATGTGGATCGTCGCGCGCTGAATTTGAGGATGGCTCACGAACCAGGTCCCAACGAGCCGGCCGTACCACGGCCATCCATACTCCGTGTCGCTCGCCGAGTGGATGCCGACGAAGCCGCCGCCGGAACGGATGTATTGCTCAAAAGCGGCTTTCTCGCCCGTATCGAGAACATCGCCAGTCGTGTTGAGGAATACGACGACCTTATATCGCGCCAGGACCGCGTCGCTGAACCGCACCGCGTCTTCCGTGGTCTCCACCGCAAACCCGTTCTCTGCCCCCAGCGCCTCGATCGCCGCAATCCCTTGCGCGATCGAATTGTGACGAAACCCGGTGGTCTTGGAGAAGACGAGCACGGTAAACCGAGGATCGCCGCTCTCCGCTGCAAGGCTGCCATCAAGCGACATTCCGAGCAATGCGGTGAGAACAAAAGCTATTGCGGAGCCGCAACGCAGCAGGCGCCGACGCTCTTGGTTGACAGTGTTCGGCTGTGATCCTACTTTGCGGCCGGCAAGAATTCAGAGCGAAGGAATCAGCCATGAAGTGGAAGACGCCGGTCATCATCGAAATAGCAGTCGGGCTGGAGATCAACGCTTACGCCTGCGCCGAGGTCAAGTAGGCTCTTCATTGTCCTGACGCCGGTCGGATCCGGCGAGACGACCGATGATCGAAGCGGTTGTCCTCGGGTCCGCCGCCGGCGGTGGTTTCCCGCAGTGGAATTCCAACGCGCCGGCATGTCGCCGGGCGCGCGCTGGAGACAGGGCCGCGGCTCCGCGAACACAGGCTTCGCTTGCGGTCTCGGCGAACGGACGCGACTGGTTCGTTTTGAACGCCTCCCCCGATTTGCGACTGCAGATCGAGGCAACTTCCGCACTGCATCCCCGTGAGGGACTCCGGTCCTCGCCACTAACCGGCGTGCTGGTCCCTGGTGGCGATGTCGACGCCGTCGCAGGGTTGCTCCACCTGCGCGAGCGGCATCGCTTTTCGGTTTATGCTCCGGCGCGGGTTCTCGCGGTTATCACGGCGAACCCGATTTTTCATGTCCTCGCTCCGGATTGCGTGGAGCGGGTCGAATTGCCTCTCGAGCGGCAGATCGAGCTTGCGGGGGCCTCCGGCCCCTCTGGAGTTGCCGTCATTGCCTTCGCCGTGCCGGCAAAAGTCCCGCTCTATCTCGAAACTGCCGGCCAAGATCCAGGAATTGCAGAAGAGGGAGATTCCGTGGGTCTCCAGATCATCGACGGCGGCGCCGGGAAATCCTTCTTTTTTATTCCCGGTTGCGCGGCAATGACCGACTTGCTGCGCCGCCGCCTGACAGGGAGCGAGCTGGTGTTTTTCGACGGGACACTGTGGCGCGACGACGAGATGATCCGGCTCGGCGTCGGGAACAAGACGGGCCGGCGAATGGGGCATATCAGCATGAGCGGTGACGAAGGTGTGATTGCCGCCTTTCGCGATCTGGACGTGAAGCGTCGGATCTTTATCCACATCAACAACTCGAACCCGGTGCTGCTGGACGACTTGCCGGAACGACAACTCGCCGAAGCCGCAGGCTGGGAGATCGCCTATGACGGGATGGAGGTGAGACTGTGAGCGCGGCGGCCCCGCTTTCCGGCGCGGATCTCGAGGGTGCCCTGCGGCAGATCGGCGAGGAGCGTTACCATCATCGTCATCCGTTTCATCACCTGATGCGCGACGGCAAGCTCAATCGCGGTCAGGTCCAGGCCTGGGCGCTCAACCGTTATTACTACCAGGCCCGCATTCCGGCGAAGGACGCCTATCTCGTCGCGCGCTTGCCGACGCCGGCGCTGCGCCGGGAATGGCGCCGGCGGATCATCGACCATGACGGCGAGAGCGAGGACACCGGCGGGATCGCGCGCTGGCTCAGGCTAACCGACGGGCTCGGGCTTGATCGCGAATATGTGATCTCGACCAAGGGGCTGTTGCCAGCAACCCGCTTCGCGGTCGACGCCTATGTCAATCTTGTCCGCGACCGGTCGCTGCTCGAAGCTGTCGCTTCGTGCCTCACCGAAATGTTCTCGCCCGAGATTATCGCCGAGCGGGTCGAGGGTTTGCTGAGGAATTACGATTTCATCAGCCGCGACACGCTCGCCTATTTCACGCCGCGGCTGACCCAGGCCCCGACCGACGTCGCCTTCGCCCTCGCCTACGTCAAAGAACACGCCGACACCGCCGAGAAGCAGGCGCTCGTTCTCGACACCCTGCGGTTCAAATGCGACGTGCTTTGGGCACAGCTCGACGCGCTCTACTTCGCCTATGTCGAGCCGGGGCTGACCCCGCCGGGCGCTTTTGTGCCCGGCCGGACGACGCAGTGACCGGCGAGCCGCGCCTATCCGTCCAGGGCGATGCCGTTCTTCGGTTTGCGCCGCACACAAGATTCCGCTTTGACGAAGTTCGGCAGGCTTGGATCGTGCTCGCGCCCGAGCGGCTCATGCTGCCCGACGAGCAGGCCGCCGAAATCCTGCAGCTGATCGACGGGAAGCGCGCCGTCGACGGCGTCATCGACGAACTCGCCGGCCGCTACGACGCCCCTCGTGACGTCATTGCCGGCGACGTCATCAAGATGCTGCAGGACCTCGTCGACAAAAAGGTGCTGCGTTCATGACGCCAGTCGAGCCGCCGCTGGCCATGTTGGCCGAGCTGACCCATCGATGCCCGTTGCGCTGCCCCTATTGCTCGAACCCGCTCGAACTATCGCGGGCCAGCGCCGAGCTCGATACCGAAAGCTGGAAGCGGGTGCTCGCAGAAGCCGCGGCGCTCGGTGTTCTGCAGGTGCATTTCTCCGGGGGTGAGCCGCTCGTTCGGCGCGATCTCGCCGATCTCGTGCGCCATGCCGCCGAAGTCGGGCTCTACGGCAATCTGATCACATCCGGCATTAATCTCGACGCCGGTCGGCTGGCGGAGCTGGTCGAGGCCGGGCTCGAGCACGTCCAGCTCAGTTTTCAGGATGCCGACATGGTCTCCGGCGACCGCATCGCCGGGCTCCCCGGCGCCCAGCAGGCCAAACGCCGGGCGGCGCGCCTGGTTCGCGAGGCCGGGCTGCCGTTGACGGTGAACGCGGTCGTGCACCGGCAAAACCTCGACCGCCTCGGCGAGATGATCGAACTGGCCGTCGCGCTCGGCGCCGATCGGCTCGAAGTCGCTCACGTGCAGTATTACGGATGGGCCCTGCGCAATCGGGCGGCGTTGCTGCCGAGCCGCGACCAGCTGGACGCCGCCACCGCCGCCGTCGAAGCCGCCCGCGCCCGCCTCGCCGGGGTCCTGGTGATCGATTACGTGCTTCCCGACTATTACGCCCATCGCCCAAAGGCCTGCATGGGCGGCTGGGGCCGGCGTTTCCTCAACGTCACGCCGGCGGGCAAGGTGCTGCCGTGCCACGCGGCTGAAACACTGACGGGCCTCAATTTTCCGTCCGTCGCCGAGGCGAGCCTCTCCGACATCTGGTACCGTTCCTCCGCGTTCGAACGGTTCCGCGGGACGGATTGGATGCCCGAGCCCTGCCGCTCCTGCGAACGCCGCGAGATCGACTGGGGCGGCTGCCGTTGCCAGGCTTTCGCGCTGACCGGCGACGCCGCGCGTACCGACCCGGCTTGTGCGTTGTCCCCGGACCACGGGCTGCTCGTCGGGGCCCGCGCGGATGCCGATGAAGCCGCACCCGATTTTGTCTATCGCCAACATTCCGCCGCGTCGCGCCGAGTGCCCGAGCTCGTCTCATTACCGTAGTAGTGAGTTATCGGCTGTCGTGCCGTTCGCTCTCGCAGCCGAGATTGGCCGCACGGCTTATGTGAAGACGCTATGCCGGCGGCGCATGCCGACCCGAGGAAACCCGGAGCGCCGAGGGAGATCCGGAACTGGCTCGGCAGACCTCTGTTTGCGTGAGTGCCCGTCAAGACCCGTTTAGGAGTAAACGCATGATTGGAAGAACGCTCGCGGTGGCGGTGGCCGTTCTCCTGTCGACCCAAGTCCACGCACAAAGCAACCAAAACAGCCCAGGGCCGGCCCAGGGCGTCGTATCGGGCCCGGCGGCGGGCTCGCCAACGAGCATGAGATCGCCGCAGGCCGGCCCGCTCGAGACGAAGCACCAGCGGAAAGCGGTAGGCCTGCAGAGCCAATCGGTCCGCAACAAGACCCACCAGGCGGCGGGCAAAAACAATGATGAAACCGGAGCGACCGGGTCCAGCTCGCCGCGCTACGCTCCGGCCCCGAAGTAGGAAAATCAGGAGATCAGTCTCGATAGATGCCGGAGCCGGCACTGGAATGGCGTGTTGAGGAAACTTGCCTCAATGCGTGGCCGGCGCTCCGAGAGGTGCTGCTCGACGGTTGGGTGCTACGTTTCAGCGAAGGCCTGACCCGTCGGGCCAATTCGGCGAATCCGCTGCGGCCGGTCTCGCACGTCGATCTGCGGGCGTGCGAGGCGCTGTATCGGAGATTAGGCCTGCCGACGATAATTCGAGTGCTGTCGCTGATCGATGCTGGGGTCGACGAGCGACTTGCGGAAGCCGGCTACACCGGAGAGGGGGAAAGTTGCGTCCTCTATGCTGCGATAGGCGACATCGCGGCGGCACGAGACCCGGAGGTGAAGCTGCTGGACCAGCCGACCCCCGAGTGGTTCGATGCGATGGCGGCGTTGCAGAACCATTCGAACGAGGAGGCCGCAACTTATCGGAGGATCGTCGGTCAGCTCGCCATTCCGGCTGCCTTCGCGGTGCTGTCCGAGGAGGGAGGTACCGCGGCTCTCGCCTATGGCGCGTTGCACAACGGCTTGCTTTGCTATGAGTTGGTAATCACCGACCGTCGTCGGCGCAGGCAAGGTTGGGGACGTCGGATCGTCAACGCACTGACGGCTTGGGCCAGGGACGAAGGGGCGGTCGGCGCGTGCCTCGAAGTGGAGGCCCACAACGCGCCCGCGCGGACCCTGTACGATGCCATTGGATTGAAAAGGGAACTCTACCGCTATCATTACCGGCGCGAACCGGCCAACCCCGTTGTGACAAAGATGTGAGATGATGGCGCGCGGTCTATGCTGGTCGACGCGTAACGGTATTATGGAGGCTCGTAGTAATAACCGGGTCATTGAATATGCGCGCCGTAGAACTCCGCCTCAGTCCAAGCGACCTGCCACGGGAGATGGGCGCGATGCGGGTGTGGCTGGACCAGAACCGTTTTGAGCTTTCCGGTTTTTCATGCCGCGACGTTGATGATGGGCTGCTCGTTTCGCTAGAGTTCAAGATCGCTTGTCAGGCCGTCGCGTTCGCCGAACGCTTCGGCGGTCGAGCCGACGCCACCCCGGAGCTGACGCCATTGACACTCGATGCGGGGGTGTCGACCACCGGCGTGATCGGCTGAAACGTCCCTCCCTCTGCGGCTTGCGAGGGAGGGACCGAAAGGGCTCGTTTAGACGATCCCTTGCTGGCGCATCGCCTCGACCTCCGCCGCGTCCAATCCGAGCCATTCGTCGAACACCTGCGCGGTATGCTCGCCCAACAATGGCGCGGGTTTGATCGGCGGCGGGGCGCCATCGAAGCGCACCGGCCAGGTCGGCATCGTCATCTGCCAATCGCCGTGCTGCACGGTCTGCAGGATGCCGCGCTTTGCGAAGCTCGGGTCGTTCGTCAGCTCCATTGAATCGAAGACCGCACCGGCTGGCACTCCCGCGCCGCTGATCTGCGCCATCGCCTCCTCTTTGGTGCGCTCGCGCGTCCAGGTGGCGATGATCTCGTCGACCTCCGCCTCATGCTCGACGCGGGCCGCGGCGGTGTCATAACGCGGATCGCCGATCAGGTCTTCGCGACCGATCAGCTTCAACAGGCGCGGCCAGTGTTCGGGATTGGCCCGGCTGGTGAGCAGATAGACGTAGTCGTTGGGGCCACCCGGCTTGCACGGAAAAATGCCATGCGGGGGATTACCACCGGCCGGCTGCCGCTGTGCCGGCTTCCCGGTCTGCGCCTGCCTGATGAACATGCCGCGGCTGTAATGCATGACCGAATCCTGCATTGCCGCCTGCAGCCGCCGGCCTTTACCCGTCGAGCCCCGCTGAAAGAGCGCGCTGACGATGCTGAACGCGAGCAGCATGCCAGTGCCGGTGTCGCCGATTGTCGGCCCCGGCTTGATCGGCTTGCCGTCGCGCTCGCCGGTAATGCTCATTGCGCCGCCGCAAGCCTGCGCGATCGGGTCGAAGCACAGACCCTTTTCGTATGGGCTGCCCGCGCCGAAACCCTTGACTTGCGCATAGATGATCCGCGGGTTTAGCGCGCTGACGACATCATAGCCGAGGCCCAGCCGCTCGACCGCGCCGGGCGCAAAGTTCTCGGTGAAGACATCGGCCTGCTTGGCCATGTCCTTGACCAGCGCCAGGCCGCGTTCGGATTTGAGATTGACGGTGATGGACTTCTTGTTGGCGTTGTACGCCATGAAATAATACGGGTCCGCGACGCCGCGGCGGCCGGCTTCACCACCTTTCGGGGGCTCCACCTTGACGACTTCGGCACCCATCCAGGCGAGCGCCTCGGTGCAGCTCGTCCCGGCCTCGAACTGGGTCAGATCGAGCACTTTGATGCCGGCCAGGCAATTCGGTGATACGGCGTTTCCGTCCATTCTGATTTACTCCTAATACGGCCTTTCCGAGTTTCAGCTCATGCCTTCCTGCTGCAGGGCGCGCTGCACTGCCGGACGCGACATCATGCGATCGAAATGAGCGGCGCAATTTTTCGGCAATTGGATGCCCGCCCGCTTGGCCGCCCAGTATTCCACATAAAAAAGCGCCGCGTCGGCGATCGAAAACTCGCCCGCGAGATATTGCTTGCCTTCGAGCTGCTTGTCGATCAGCGCCAACCCCTTCTCGGCGTTCTCGCGACCGGTCGCCTTCACCGCCTCATGATCCGATTGAGATGGAGCGAAGCGGTCCGTACGGAAGATGCGCGTAAAGCCCTGGGAATGGATGGTGCCGACGATGTATTCCATCGCCTCCATCGCTCGCGTGTCGGCTTCCTCGTCTTTCGGGATCAAATTCGCCTGCGGATTTTGGCGAGCGAGCCACCGGGCAATGACAGGGAACTCGGTGAGGATCGAGCCATCGTCGCGCTCGAGGGTCGGAACCTTTGCTTTTGCGTTCACCCCGGTGAAGGGCGGCTTGAATTGCGCGCCGTCGCGCAGGTTCACAGCCTCAGCCTGGTAAGGCTTGCCGATTTCTTCGAGCAACACATGGATGCCGATAGAGCAGGCGCCTGGCGCATAGTAAAGCTTCATCGTAGATCCCTCGTTTTGGTTTAAAACGCTGTCATGCTGGAGGCAAATTTACCACGTCGCATGTGCTTGGCGAAGCGGATGAAGCAGCCGATCTGGATTGCAGGTCTGTTGATCGGCGCCGGCTATCTCGGTCCGGCCGCCGCTCGGGAGCCCGATAGCGTCCAGGCGGTCGAGCCGGGAGGCCCGGGCGTGCTGACCAAATGTCGCGACTGGCTCGTTATGAGCTCCTGCAAAAGGTATCACCACATCACCTTGCCGCCACGGATCACGGTCGGCGACACGATCACGGTCACATTTGGCAGCAGTCCCAAGGAATACGCTTTCCCTGTTGCTCGGATCGCTCAAAAAGGCGGCCATTGCGTGATTTTCAGCGACACCGAGGGCGATCGGCATCACGTGGACAAGATCAACGTCGCCCCGTGTTACCGCTCGGGCAGCGCGCGCTGAGCCGGGGCTCGTCAAACGATCCCTTCGGCGCGCAGCGCCTCGACTTCAGCAGTGCCGATGCCGAGCCAGCCGCCGAGAATCTCGGCATTGTGCTGGCCGAGCAGCGGCGATGGCTTGACGCGCGCCGGCGCGCCGTCGAAGCGCACCGGCCATGCCGGCATCGTCACCTCACCGGTCGTCGGATGCTTGATTTTCTGCATGATCCCGCGTTCGGCGAGTGAAGGATCGTTCATCAGTTCGAGCGTGTCGAACACCGCGCCGGCCGGCACGCCGGCTTGGCCGATGATCTTCATCGCGTCTTCCTTGCTGTGCTGGCGCGTCCATTGGGCGATGATTTCGTCGACCTCGGCCGCGCGTGTGCTCCGGGCCTGATTGGTGTCGTAGCGCGGGTCGCCGACCAGGTCGTCGCGGCCGATAGCCTTGAGGAGCCGGGTCCAATGCTCCGGATTGGCGCGGCTGGTAAAGACATAGACGTAGTCGTTGGGTCCGCCGGGCTTGCACGGATACAAGGCCGAAGGCACGAGCCCGCCGGGCTGGGACCGGTCGCTGCCGCCGCGCAGCTGGGCCTGGCCGCTCAGCTGGGTGCGCGAAAACGGCACGCGCATGTAATGGATCATCGCGTCCTGCATCGCGACCTGAAGCCGCTGTCCCTTGCCGGTGCGGTCACGCTTACGGAGGGCGGCGAGGATGCTGATCGCCATCAGCATACCGGTGCCGGTGTCGCCGAAAGACGGGCCCGGCTTGACCGGCGGCCGGTCGCCGTAGCCGGTGACGCTGGTCGGGCCGCCCGCCGCCTGCGCGATCATGTCGAAGGCGAGGTTCTTTTCGTACGGGCTGCCGGCGCCAAAGCCCTTGACCTGGCAATAGACGATTCCCGGGTTCAGCTCCTTGACGACGTCATAGCCCAGACCCAGCCGCTCGATCGTGCCGGGCGCCATGTTCTCGACCGTGATGTCGGCCTTCTTTAAGAGCTCCTTGACGATCTCGAGCCCGCGCGGCGATTTGAGGTTGAGCGTGACCGATTTCTTGTTCGCGTTGAACTGGTGGAAATACCAGGGGTCGTCGTCGGGTTGCCCGGGCCGCAACCGGCGGCCGGGATCGCCGGTCTTCGGGTTCTCGATCTTGACCACCTCGGCGCCAAGCCAGGCGAGCGCCTCGGTGCAGGAAGGCCCCGCCTCGAATTGCGTAAAATCGACGACCCGCACACCTTCGAGACAATCCAGTTCCACGCCCATTCCATCCATCTCGTTCCTCCTCCCGTCTGTAGTCTGTAGGGTGGGTAGAGCGCAGCGAAACCCACCGTTACCTCCCAAAGAGGATGGGTTTCGCTGCTGCGCTACCCATCCTACCCTCTAATCGTCGCCGCGTTTGACCGCTTCTTCGATGCGCTTCGGGTCGACGCGGATCTCGACGCCAGCCCGCTCCTGCTGCAATATCATCGGCGAACGCGAGTTGCGGTCGCCCCAGCCGCGGTTGAGGGCCTCGCTCAATTCTGCAAGCGCCTGGTTGGCAATCCGCATCGGCACGTTGAAATCGCGGCCGAGCTGGGTGGCGAGGCTCATGTCTTTGTGGGCGAGCCGCAGTGCGAAGGCTGCAGGCTCGTATTTGCCGGGCAGGAACTGGTCGATCAGGCCGTCGAAAGTGCGCCGGCGTCCTCCGGCGCCGTCGCGCACCGCTTCCCAGAGCGCCAACGGCTCGACCCCGGCCTTGACGCCAACCGTAAACATCTCCGCCAGCGCGGTCTGGATGCAGTAGCCGGCGCCGTTGTGGACGAGCTTGGCGACCGAGCCGGCGCCGACCGGGCCGACATAGCGCGCCTTGTCGCCCATCGCGTCGAGCACCGGTTTGAACCGGTTGAAGATCTGCTCGTCGCCGCCGACCCACAGCGCGAGCTTCCCGGTCCGAGCGCCCCGCGGCCCGCCGCTGACCGGCGAGTTGAGCATGTACACGTCGCGCTCGGCAAAGGCGGCGTTGATCTTGCGCACCATCGTCGGCGAATTTGTCGACAGGTCGAAATACGCTTTGCCGCGGCTCATCCCCGAAAGCAGACCGTTATCGCCGAGCGCCACGGCCTCGACCTCGGGCGGTCCGGGAAGCGAGGTGAACACGACCTCCGACGCCTCGGCAACGGCGCGCGGACTGTCCGCCCAAACGGCGCCGGCAGAGAGATAGGGTTCGGCGGCGGCACGACGCAGATCATGGACGACAAGGTCATGCCCGGCCTTTTGTAAATTGGCCGCCATGCCCGAACCCATCATGCCCAACCCGATGAACCCTATCTTCATCTCGCCCTCCCGCACTCGGTTGCTGGTATCTACCGGCGCTATTTCTCGAAGACGTCCTTGGCAACGAGGGCCGCGGTCATCGCCGCCGGCCACCCGGCATAAAAGGCGAGATGGGTGATCACTTCGCTGAGCTCGTTCTTGCTGAGGCCGTTGTCGAGCGCCCGCTGCAGGTGGCCGACGAGCTGCTTTTCGCGGCCGAGCGCTATCAAGGTCGCGCAGGTGATCAGACTACGGTCGCGTTTCGAAAGCCCGGGCCGCTCCCAGACTTCGCCGAACAGCACCCGTTCGCTGAGGTCGATCAGCCCCGGCACAATGTTGCGAACCTGGTCACGGGCCGCTGAAGGTTGTGACTGCGCCATAGTTTCCTCCTGGTTTAAGTAAAGCGATCGAGGGGTCAGCCTAGCACGGCACTCTCGCGAGCAACCATGTTTCCGAACATGCCAGAGTCAGCGATCGCGCAGAGCCGGGTTCCGGGCAACCGTCCTATGCGGAACTTACCGAGCGTAACACGGGCCTGCGTACCCCCGGCCATAATTTCCTGCCATCTCACCCCTGCATCAGCCGCGAACGTCCACCACTGGTTGACGCTGGTTCCGATAGCCGGATCCTGACCCGGGCACCAGCGTTCGCCAATTTAGTATCCCACAGGGCGGTTCGAAATCAGCCCTTAGCCGGATGGTCGTGCCGAGTATGGATCTGAGCAGCTTGCAATATCTGCCTCTCGCGCTGCCGCACTTTTCTGTGCTGGCGGTGATCTTCCTGTTCCTCGTCGCATGGATCGAGGTGCAGGCGCTGCGCTCGGCTTATTTGAGCATGGGGCTCGGCCCGCATTCCGCTCTGCTTCTACTCCTGGCCTCGCTGGCCGGCAGTTACCTGAATATTCCGGTAGCGCTATTGCCGCCACAGGAGATCGTCTCGCACCGAGAGGTCTGGTTCTTTGGCATGCATTATGTCATCCCGGAGGTCCTCAGCCAGCCCGGCACGATGATCGCCGTCAATGTCGGCGGCGCGTTGATCCCAGGATTACTTTCGCTTTATCTGTACATCCGGAACCAATTGTGGATCACCGGCATTCTCGGCGCCCTCGTCGTGGCGGCGGTTTGCCATTGGTTGGCCACGCCGGTGCCTGGCCTCGGCATCGCCCTTCCGGTTTTCGTGCCGCCGCTTACGGCGGCGGCTGTCGCGCTGGTGTTGTCGCGACAACATGCTGGGGCACTCGCTTACATCAGCGGCTCGCTCGGTACCCTGATCGGGGCTGATTTGCTCAACCTTGGAAAGGTCCAAGGATTGGGGGCACCGGTCGCTTCTATCGGCGGCGCCGGCACCTTTGACGGGATCTTTCTTACCGGCATACTCGGTGTGCTGCTCGCGAGTATCTTTGCACCGTCCGACAGCCCCGACGATCGGGCCGGCGTTCACCGAGCGCAGGCACATCTTTGACCCGGCCTCATCCGCCGTTTGCGGCGTCCGAGCTGAGTTCAAGCCAAACCTCGTCTCGGGCCGACGGCCGCCGCACCAGCCGGGAGCGCAATAGTGGCGCCGCCTTGTTTGGCTGTCCCGAGCGCAAATAAGCAGTGATCAGCGAATCCTCGAAGACCTCGCGCTGGGCGCGACTGCCGTAGCGCGCGCCAAGCGCTGCTCGGCGCCGGTGTTCGCCGACAGCAGCAGATCGACCCCCGCCGCATAATCGTCGACAGCCTCGGCCGAGGCCGAAGTGATCGGAAGATCGAAGCGGTCCCTCACCTCCATTGGCGATGCCCCGGCAGCCTGCGCTAGTTTGGGCTGTTACAGTAGCATTGCCCGTAATCCGATGGGCCGACGTTTCCCGATGCGCAACGGAACGCGCGGACTGCCTGCGCCAGCTGGCCGCTTCCCCCGGAGAACGGTGCCCAATAAACCGGACTCGAGACCGGGAAGATCATGTGCCATTGCTCGCGCTCCGCCGGAGCGTCGGTGATCAGCGAATAAAGGTGGTCGAGGCTCGGCAGATCGATCCGCGGCAGATTCCATTGCCGAGTAAAGGTGTACTCGGCCCGCCACTCCGACGATACGCCCCCGGCGGCGGCGGTCGCCTGAGGCAAATTCGTCAGATCATAAGTTGTCTGATCGATAATACCTCCCGCGGCATCATATACGACTGTCCGAAAAGCCGGATTTTGCCCAAAGATCGGGCTCACCGCCGGCGTGATCAGCGCGAACCCAAAGCGTCCCTCAGTGTCGGCGATCAGGCGGAAATCGTCCACGTGAGTGTGGCCGGCGAAGCTGGCGATGACCGTATCGGCATAGCGCCGCAACAAAGTGGAAAAAGCCCCGGCATAGGCCTGATCCCACATCGGGATCATCGTGCCCGGGCAGGCGCCTTGCCGCAGCGTCGCATAGCCGTCGATGCCCGGCGGGATGTGATAAAGCAGCCAGACCCGCTCCTCGGCCTGTTTTGCCGCCGCGAGCTCGGCTTCGAGCCAGGAGAGCGTCGCCCGGCCCGGATCCCCGTCGGCCGCTGACCCGCAGGCATTGCGGTAATGGACCGAAAGGAAATTGGTGTTCGTCGACAATACCCGGATCCCGCCGGCTCGGGCGCTGTAATTGCCGTAACTCTGCCAGTCCCGGTCGAAACCAGGTCCGCCGGCGCTGCCGACGAGTTGGCGTAGAATGGGTAGAGTATCGGCGAGGAACGGCCCGTGCGGCTGCAATTGATAGTCGCCGCATTCCTCGTCGTTGTTGCCGAGCGCCGGCACGATTGGCGTGGCCGGAAACGTCTCCTCGAGCTGTTGTTCCAGGAACTGCATCGTCTTCCGCACAAAGACCCGATAGGCGGCATCCGAGTGGTCGCGGGCTGCGGCATCGAATTCTCGGCGGAAGCCGTGCGCGAGGAAGTCGCCGGATATCAGCACGAAGGTCGGGTGCGGCAGCGTCTCCGTCATTTGACGCAGCGCCGAGCGGAGCAGCAGCCAATTGGCATCCCGCCCGTATCGGCCGAGGCTCTGGTCAGCGGAACTGTCGAGCATCGCGCGCCACTGTTCGGGCTCGGCGGCGGCCAACTGGTCGACCAGCTGCGGATCTGCCATCGGGTCGAAATGGAGATCGGACATCACCAGGACTTGCCCAGCCATCTCCGGCGCGGCTGTCTGCTGACCCCTTGCCGTTCCAAACAGATGCAATGCGAACGCGACAACCGCCAGGCAGCGGAGAACTCCCGAGAGGCGAGCGCGAAATCCGGGTAGCACAGTGGCGGGTCGGGAGCGGATGAAGCCGGTTATTTGATCGTGTCGGCGCCCGCCTTGGCCACTTGGCCGTCTTGTTGCGCGGTCCCGCCGCTGGCGCCGATCGCGCCGACAATCTTTCCGCCGGCGACGAGCGGCAGGCCACCTTCAATGGGCATCGCCCCGTGGAGCGCGAGAATACGCAGACCGATCCCGCCGCCGGCAAGCGCATCCTCGAACACCTTGCTCGGCCGGCGGAAAAGCGCGGCGGAGCGGGCCTTTTCGAGAGCGACCTCGACCGAGCCGAGCTGGGTGTTGTCCATTCGCTCGAAATAGATCAGGAACCCACCATGGTCGACGATAGCGATCGCGTTCGGCGGAGCCCCAATCTTCTTGACCTCCTCGACCGCCGCCGCTGCGGCTTTCTTGGCATCATCGAGATTGATCGGCGCGCCGTAGGGCATCGTGGGCGGAGGGGTCGGTGCGGCAGCGGGCGGAGCCTGAGCCCCCGCGGCGCTCGCCCATAACAGCGGCGCTAGCACAAACAGCAGACAAAGCTTTCTGGACATGGCCGTCCTCCGATTTTACAGTGGGTCCCAGGAGAAAACGTCACCCGAGCGGTCGAGCGGCATGAACGAGGATTGCAGCGCCGGCAGCGCGTGCTCGGCAATGGCCTCCGGGGTCCAGCCGTCGGCCCGATGCAGGCTGCGGATCGGCCGCGGCGAGCTGAAGAGGTAGATTTCGTTCATCCGAGTGCCGAACACCTGACCGGTCACGTCGCGCGCCGCGTCGGAGGCGAGAAACACGGCCATCGGCGCGTTCTTGTCGGGCGTCATCTGCTGAATTTTGGCGACGCGCGCCCGCTCCTCTTCGGTGCGCGCCGGGATCGACTGGGTCATGCGGCTCCACGCCCAGGGCGACAGACAATTCGAGCGCACGTTGAAGCGTTTCATGTCGATTGCGATCGCTTTGGATAGCGCGGTGATGCCGAGCTTTGCCGAGGCATAGTTCGCCTGGCCCATATTGCCGATCAGCCCCGAGGTGCTGGTGATGTGAACGTAGGCGCCGCTCTCCTGCTTGCGGTACTGGTCGGCCGCCGCACGGCTGACAAAAAAGCTGCCGTTGAGATGGACCGAGATCACCGCGAGCCAGTCCTCGGGCGTCATCCGGTGGAAGATCTGGTCACGCAGCACGCCGGCATTGTTGACGACTATGTCGAGCCCGCCGAAATTGTCGAGCGCGGCCTGAACGATCTTCTGGGCGGAGGCATATTCGGCGACCGAATCGGTGCTGATGGCCGCTGCGCCGCCGCTTTGCTCGATCAGCCGTTTGGTTTCCTCGGCCGGCGTCGCCGACTGGCCCTCGCCGGCCAGCGAAGCCCCGATATCATTGATGACGACCTTGGCGCCGGCACGCGCCATGGCGATTGCGATCTCCCGCCCGATGCCGCCGCCGGCACCGGTGACGATCGCGATTTTGCCTTCCAACATGCCGGCCATGGCGTGCTCCTCCCCACGATAAACTCGGCGACCCGCGCTCGATCACCCGCGCTCGATCACCCGCGCTCGATCACCCGCGCTCGATCACCCGCGCTCGATCAAACGACTAACACAAGGACTGGTCAACTCGGATCCTGCTTGACTAACCGCGGGGCGCGGTGGCGACTCCCTACCGAGGCTCGAGGAGAGAGACCCGCATGATCGCCATTCACGCGCTCGACGGAACCGAGGTCGCCGTCAATGAGAATGCCGTCACTCTGGTAGCCGGCCCCTACCCGCATGATCTCGGCCCTCACACCTATGTGCACGGTGTCGATCGCGGAGTGCTGGTGACGGCCGAGGATGCGGCGGCGTTGGTAGCCCGGCTGGGAGTCGCTCCCCCCTTGGTAAAGCTGACGCGACCCGATGCATCGCCGGTGTGGGTCAAGGGATCATCGGTCAGTGCGATCCGGCCGCCGCTAGCGACGGAACAGCAGGCCGCAGGAGCGGTGAAAGCGGTGGTCGTCATTGGCGATCTTCATCAAGCGGTGCGCGAGGATGTGCAGACCGCCATGAGCATCCTCGACCCTCCGGCCGCCAAGGTCTGAGCGCGCAGTGGGCTCTCGATCCTGCTGAACGATCCGGGCGCAGAGACGATTTTCGCGCCGGCCACGGCCGCGGGACGCGCTGCGGTCGCGGTGCTGCGGCTTTCCGGGCCGGGTGCCCGCAGGGCGGTGACAGAGCTAGCGGGCGGCTTGCCGCCACCGCGGGTCGCACAACGGCGCCGCCTTGTCGATCCGCAGAGCGGAGAGGCGCTCGATGACGGGCTTGTTCTGTGGTTCCCCGCACCGCGAAGTGCAACCGGCGAGGATGTGGCGGAACTCCACCTGCACGGTAGCCGCGCCGTGCTCGCCGCGGTCATGCAAGCGCTGACCCGGCTCGGGCTACGCCTCGCCGAGCCCGGCGAATTCACCCGCCGCGCCTTCCTCAACGGCAAGCTCGATCTGCTGCAGGCCGAGGCGATCGCCGATCTCGCCGCGGCCGAGACCGAGGCACAGCGTCGCCAGGCAATGCGGCAGCTCGGCGGCGAGCTGGGTGACGTTTATCGTGCTTGGCGCGATCGTCTGACCCGCGTCCTCGCCCACCTCGAGGCGGCAGTCGATTTTCCGGACGAGGACCTTCCTCCGGAAATCGAGGACCGCATCTGTGGTGAGACGGAGGGCCTGGTTGCCGAAATCGAGCGTCACCTGGCCGACGGGCATCGCGGTGAAAGATTGCGCGACGGCATCGACGTCGCAATCCTCGGCCCCCCAAACGCCGGAAAATCGAGCCTTCTGAACCGGATAGCGCGCCGCGATGTGGCCATCACCTCGCCGATCCCCGGCACCACGCGGGATGTGATCGAAGTCGCGATCGATCTCGGGGGTTTCCCGGTCGTGCTCGCCGACACCGCCGGGCTGCGCGACAGTGCCGATGCGATCGAGCAGGAAGGCAGGCGTAGAGCGGTCCAGCGAGCCGAGCAGGCCGAAATCCGGCTCTTCGTATTCGATACTGCGCATCCCGCAGACGCTGCCGGCGCCTCGGCTTGGCCCGGAGCCGACACGATCCTGGTCGCCAACAAAATCGATCTCGTGCCGGCGGCGGCTACCAGTATATCAGCGTCGGCATTACTGGTCTCGGCGCTGCCAGTCTCAGCGCTGACTGCCGAAGGTATCGACAGATTGCTGACGGTGCTTGGCGAGCGGGTCGCGCAAACCTACCGCATCGAAGCCCCGGTGCTGACCCGGGCGCGCCACCGCCAGGCCCTCGAGGAGGCCGAGACATCGTTGCGGCGATCGTTCTCCGCCGTGTTGCCCGAGTTGCGGGCGGAAGACCTGCGCCTTGCGCTACGCAGCCTCGGCCGCATCACCGGCGCCGTCGACGTCGAAGACCTGCTCGACGTGATCTTCCGCGATTTCTGCATCGGTAAGTAATCCACCCGGTTTTCGACTCTCCGGAATTTAAACGAGAATAACGACAGCAGGCTGCCGAAGTGGTTGATATTCTCTCCGGCAGGTGGCAATGCCTCGGGATAAAAGGGCGGTGGCCGCCATTGCGATCGGTGAAGCAGTTACGACGCTGTCGCCGCGGCGGCCAATGCCACAGCGGCCTCCGTGGTGAGCAGAAGGAAGGTGAACGTTTCCTGCAGATAGAGGCGGACTGCGGTATCGGTGTGGCTCAAATAGCCGATAGAGATGTCCTGGCCGATATGCAGGTCAAAGTCACCCCCGCGCGTCGTCAGGACAAAGGCGCCGGCGATTGCCGGGGCCCAAATGATCTCGCCGTCGACAATGCGTCTCAAATGCTCCAGTACCGGGTACCCGTAGTCTCTGGCTTCGGCGACAGCGGTGTACTCATCGGCGCCCAGCAGTACTGAATAGGGACCGTTGACGCCAACGAGCCGCAACTGGCTCAAGGCATGGGCGATGGCGTCAGGATAGTTGCGAACATCGGCCGGCAGAGCCTCGATCGGGTTGCTGGTCCCCTGACGGATGCCTTGAATGCCACCCGCCGCGTAGCCCTCGAAGATCGCGCCGTCTTCGGCAAAGGCGATCTTTTTGACGGCGTCCTTTGCCGGCTGCCAGTCAGAATCGTTGGCGCCGCGCTCGACGTCGTCGATCATCTGGCGGTCCAGCTCGAACGGCACGCGCAGTTCGACCAGCGCCCTGACCTCGCGCTGCCGGGCGAGAATGCCGTCACTCGGCGCCGCGATACTCCGCAGATGCCCAGTGCCGACGGCGGAGAGGGCAACGCCGCTCGGCCCGTGCAGGTCGACGACTCGACGGGCGGCGAGATAGCGCTTTAGGGTGCGCGCCGCCTCTTCCTCGATCTGGGCCCACGCCGCGTCGGAGATCGGGGCCAGCTCGCGGTGCAGATTGTTCATGATCGAGGTTTTCCTTTCAGCGAGCCGATGCCGAGCGAACCATCCGGCGCCGGCGAGGTGGGTTGTGAAGGCTCGGCCGCCGACGCCAAGGCAGAAGGTTCCGTCGCCGCGTCGGGCGTCACCTCGTCCAGGAATGTCGCAGACGGCACAAAGAACAGGTTGCCGGTGACGGCCCGGCTGAAGTCGAGAATGCGGTCGTAATTGCCCGGCGGCCGGCCGACGAACATGTTCTGCAACATCTGCTCGATGGTCCGGGGCGAGCGGCTGTAGCCGATGAAGTACGTGCCGAACTCGCCTTGCCCGACTCGGCCAAACGGCATGTTGTCGCGGACGATCTTGGTCTCCTTGCCGTCTTCGATGATCGTGTTTAGCGAATTGTGCGCATGAGTTGGTCTGATCGCTTCATCGATCTCGATATCCGACAATTTGGCGCGGCCGATGATGCGCTCCTGCGCCTCGGTCGGCAGTGCATTCCATCCGGCCAGATCGTGCAGGTACTTCTGCACGATGACGTAGCTGCCGCCGGCGAAATCGGGGTCTTCCTCGCCGATCACCGTGGCGTCGACCGCTTCCTGGCCCGTGGGGTTCTCCGTCCCGTCGACAAACCCCAACAGGTCGCGGCTGTCGAAATAGCGAAAACCGTGCACCTCGTCGACCGGTGTAACGGCCTCTCCGAGCTGCGCCATGATCTGCGACGCCAATTCGAAGCACAAATCCATGCGCCCAGCGCGGATATGAAACGACAGGTCGCCGGGTGTCGCGATTGCGTGGCGGGGACCGGCGCGGATCTCGCGGAACGGGTGCAGCTCTGCCGGCCGCGGCTCTCCGAAGAGCCGGTCCCACGCGTCCGACCCGAACGCCATGACGCAAGAGAGGTTTTCGGCGGGTTCGCGAAACCCGATCGCCCGGACCAGCCCAGCGAGATTCCCGCACAGCGATCGCACCTTCGTGCAACTGTCGATCCCGGGATTGATCGTTACCACCAGAAAGATCGCGGCGCTGGTCAGCCGCGTAGCTACGGGCTGGGGGGTCGGGCTCGAACTCCCCGCCGGTCCGGGCGTGGTCATCGGATCAGACTCCATCCGGTGATGCGCCCCGACGAGGCGGGCGCCTGCGTATCGGGCTGTGCACAACAATGATGGTCTGGAATGATGCGTTTTGCCTGCGCCTGTTTTGACCGTTTCGATTCATCGCCGCTCACCTGTGAAGAAGAATGTCCCACCTGGAACCCGATTGCGACGATAATCCGGCATGATTGGGAGTATGCCCGGCTTCGGGGAGCGGCGGAAGGCGCTCCGCTTTTCCGCCCTACGCTTGCTGCGACTGCCGAATTACTGTAGTTGCAATTTTATTCCGCCTGAAGCAAAAAATTTTCGAAGAAAATTATTCGGTCTCTGAAGGAAGAACTTCCTTATCTCGCCGTTTTGGAGCTCGACGGCGTAGTTGCCGCCTATATTGGAGATAAAGATGTTGAAGTTCTCGCGACTGCCCTTGGGGCTGTTGGCCTTGACTATTGCTGGGCCGGTGTTGGCTCAACCAGCGACGACAACTACTCCCAGCACCACCTCTCCGTCATCGACGATGGCGCCGGCGGTCCCGGCGACGCCAAAGGCGCCGGCCTCCGATGCGCGGAGCACGGCGGCTGCGCCGAAAATGGACACGGTCGACATCAACAGTGCGACTGCGGCCGAGCTCAAGATGCTCCCCGGTGTCAGCGACAGCGACGCCGCCAAGATCATCCAGGGCCGCCCCTACAGCGACAAGAGCCAGCTCGTCTCGAAGAAAGTCGTCTCCGAGCCGACTTACGAGAAAATCAAGGACCACGTGGTCGCCAGGCAATCGAGGTCTTAAGGCACCAACCATCTGCACCGGTTTGGCAGGGTCACGGGCATCGGCCGCGACTCTGCCAGCCCTTCAACCGGATTGCGCTGCCGCCAGCCCGCGCTGCTGCAATAACGCGGCGATCGCCGGCTCGCGCCCGCGAAACGCGCAATAAAGCTGCATCGGGTCGCGTGTGTCACCGGCGCTGTAAATCGCTTTGAGGCGCGCGGCGAGCTCGAGATCGAAGGCGTCGCCCGCCTCGGTAAAGGCAGCGAAGCCGTCGGCGTCCAGCACTTCAGCCCAGAGATACGCATAATACCCGGCAGCATAGCCGGCACCGGCAAACAGATGCTGAAAGTGCGGCAGGCGGTGACGCAGCCCGATTTCCTTCGGGACCTCCATCCGGTCTAGGAAATCCCGCTGGAAGCGAGCCGGGTCGAGAGGCTCGGTTGCCGCAACGCTGTGCAGATCGAGGTCTATCAGCGCGGAGGCCGTATACTCTACTGTGGCGAAGCCCTGATTGAAGTTCCGCGCAGCGAGAAGCCGGCCCAGCATTTCCTCGGGTAGCGGCTCGCCGGTTCGGTAATGGCGGGCATAGGTCCGCAATGTTTCCGGCACTGCCATCCAGTGCTCGAACATTTGCGATGGAAACTCGACGAAATCGCGTTTTACCGCAGTCCCGGATTGCGAGCGGTAGCGGACCCGGCTCAACAATGAATGCAGTCCGTGACCGAACTCGTGGAACAATGTCTTGGCGTCGTCAAAGCTCAACAAGGTCGGTTCGCCCGCAGCCGCATCCCCCCGGGCAAAATTGTTGTTGTTGACGACGATCGGCGCCACCGGCTCGTCCATGTCCTCCTGATCACGGTAGCGGCTCGACCAGGCGCCCGACTGCTTGCCGGGGCGGGCAAAATTGTCGTGCAGGAAAAGGCCGACATGGCTGCTCGACCCGTCGCGAACCTCCCAGACCCGGACATCGGGATGATAGACCGGGAGATCGTCGTGCTCGGTGAAGGTGAGGCCGAACAACCGGCCCGCGGTATCGAACGCCGCCCGCACCATGTTGTCGAGCACGAAGTATGGCTTGATTGCCGCCTCGTCGAGGTCGTATCGGGCTTGGCGGACCTTCTCAGCGTAGTACCTCCAGTCCCAAGGCTCGATCGGCTCGTTGAGACCTTCGTCGCGGGCCACTGCATCGAGCGCCGCTCGCTCGTCCCGCGCCTTGGCCTTGGCGGGCTCCCAGACCTGCAACAGCAACCGCTCGGCCGCCGCGCTGGTCTTGGCCATCGTGTCGTCGAGGCGGTAATCGGCAAAGTTTTCATAACCGAGCAGCCGCGCCTGCTCGGCTCGCAAGGCCAAAATCTCGCGGATGATCGGCGCGTTGTCGCTGGCACCCCCCTTTGCACCACGAGCGGTCCATGCCTCCCATAGCGCGCGGCGGAGATCGCGGCGAGACGAAAAAGTCAGAAACGGCTCGACCGCGGAGCGCGACAATGTCACGGCATAACGGCCGGTTAATCCGCGCTCCTCTGCGGCCTGTGCGGCCGCGGCTCTGGCAAATCCCGGGAGTCCGTCCAGATCCGTCTCGTCGAGGATGAGTTGCCAATCCTGCTCGTCGTGCAGCACGTTCTGTCCGAATGCCGTATGCAGACTCGCCAAGCGCTCGGAGATCGCCGCCATGCGTTCTTTCTGCGCGAGTTTCAACATGGCCCCGCTGCGCACAAAACGGAGGTGATAGCGCTCGACTAGGCGCAGCTGGTCAGGATCCAGCCCGAGGCTTGCGCTGCGCGTGTGGAGGTCGGCAATGCGCGCGAACAAGGCAGGGTTGAGGGCAATGCGAATCTGGTGCTGAGCGAGCCGTGGCGCGTAATCCCGAGCGATCGCCTCGATCTCGTCGTTAGTGTCGCTCGCATCGAGGTTGAAGAACACTCGGCTGACCCGATCGAGCAAACGGCCGCTGCGCTCCAATGCCTCGATCGTGTCGGCAAAACTCGGCGCCGCGGCAGAGCCCGCGATCGCGGCGATTTCGGCGATCTGCTCCTGCATGCCGCGATCGAAGGCCGGCGGGAAGTGCTCCGGTCGAATGCGATCGAACGGCGGTATGCCGAAGGGCGTGGTCCAGCTTTCAAAGAACGGGTTTTCGGTCATTCCACTCCCCGGGGTTTTTAGCTTGGGGCAATTCCGCTTGCCGTTATGTTAGGCGCGGCGTCGGATTGGTCCAGAGAGGACCGGCTAAAACCACGGCCGAGGGAAGGCCGTATTAAATTAATGAGGAGCGTGCACCCGCTCGGTGCCGGCGCCGCTGGCGAGCACCGACGAGAATTCATCGAGCGTGCTGCAGGCCACCATCGGGCCGGCGAAGCTCCGAGCGCGAGATCTGATTTCGACTTTGCGAGCGTAATGGGCGTCTTCTATGCGGCGATAGGAATAGCCGCGGCTCAGTCCGTTCTCGGCTGTCCACGAATTGAATGCAAAGCCTCCATCCCTCGTCACGATGGGTCCAACAACGACGTGCACGGCGGCCTCCTCTCAACAACCGCTAAATCAGCTCCGAGCATCAGGGGATTGCGACGAAGGAGATTGCACCCCAGCGCCTGTCGGACCGTCCGCGCTGACCGCAGCCGGCGGCCGCGGCAGCGGCGGTAGACATTTGGCGATCAGAACGGTCATGTCGAGCATGCCCAGGCCGATCGCTATCGCGAGCAGCCACGCGTTCAACTCGCCGGCGATCCGGTCGAGGCGGACCAGATGGTGCTTCATCCCGCAACCTCGTGCTCATCCCTCGGCTACGGACAACATAGACCCGCAATGCTGCGACGCAACATTAAAACTGGTAAAGGTTTGTTAAATTATGATTAAAATATGTTTGCGCCGCAGAGGTGAGGACGTAAGGGGAGAAAGGCGTCGAGGTCGATTACGAGCCGCCATAGACCGGGATCACGGCTCCCCGCGTTGCGCGATTGTGCGGCGAGGCGAGGAAGGTGATGACTTGCGCCAGATCGGTAGGCGACACCCAACGCGAATGGTCGGCCTCCGGCATCGCCGCCCGGTTGGCCGGAGTGTCGAGAATCGAAGGGGCGACTGCGTTGACCCAGATTTGCTCGTCGGTCAGCTCCTGCGCCAGCGCCTGGGTCAGCGCCGCCACCGCGGATTTGGAGGCGGTATAGGCGGTCATCCCCGCTCCGAGCCGCGGCTCGATGGCAGGCCGGGCCGAGACGTTGACAATACGACCCCCCGGTGTGCCGCTGCCCGATGCCTTGCGCGCGCGAAACGCGGCAACGGCGGCAGCCGAGCATAGAAAGCAGGACAACGCGTTCATGTTAAATTGCGCGGTAAAATCGGCCGCAGACATTTCCCCGATCGGCGCCATTGCGAACCCCCCGGCGAGGTGAACGGAGGCCCAGAGCGGTGGCAGAGCATCGTAGAACCGCTTGACCGCAGCCTCATCCGCGACATCGATGTCACGGACGATGTGCACCCCCGCGTCGGTCGCGAACGGAAAACCGTCGAGTTCGGCAGTTAGCAGATTGGGGACGTGACAGACCGCGTTTGCGGCGCGCAATGCGCCAATGACTGCGCGCCCTAATGCGCCCGTCCCACCAGTGACGACGACGTGACTGCCCGCGAAATCAACCATAGCGACTCCTCGGATCTAGCTTGGTTTCGCGGCTCGCCTGCCGCATCGTCCGTTACTCTAGACATCACTCGATATGTATACCGGCCTCTTTGGCGACTTGCCGCCACCGCGCAATTTCGTCGTGGATCAGCGAAGCGAGCGTCGAGGGCGGGCCGCCGATCGCCTCGCCTCCGATATCGGCAAATCGTTTCTCGATCTGCGGCTCGTGGACGATGCGATCGAGCTCGGTGTTGAGCCGAGTGATCACCGCTGAAGGAGTGCCCGCCGGCGCCAAGATCCCGTACCACGACAGTGCGGAAAATCCGGGCAAGGTGCCGGATATCGTTGGCAATTCCGGCATGGTCGGATCCGGGTGCCGGCCGGTGACCGCGAGCCCGCGCAGCCGCCCGTCTTGCACCATCGGCATTGCCGCGAGGATCGGCGCCATCATGACCTGCGCCTCGCCGTTCGCGACTGCCAGCAACGCGGCAGCCCCGCCGTCGTAAGCGGTCTGCTCGACTTTGATGCCGGCAGTCAGCCGGAACAGCTCGAAAGCCATTTGGGTCGGGCCGCCGAGCCCGCCCGAGGCAAAGGTGAGCCCGCCGGGGTGCTCCTTCCCGTAAGCGATCAGCTCCTCGACGGTTTCGATCGGCAGCGACGGGTTGACCACGAGGAGGTATTGCGAGGCCACCAGCAGCGATACCGGAGCGAATGCCTTCTCGGTATCGAACGACAGCACGGCATAGGTAGCGGGATGGATGACGTGTGAGTTGCTGGTCAGCAGCAGTGTATAGCCGTCGGCCGGCGCTTCGGCGACCCACCCGCTGCCAATAATCCCGTCGGCCCCGCCGCGATTTTCGATAATGACTTTCTGTTCGAGCCGCGCGCCCAGCTCCGGCGCCACGATATTCGCCACGATGCTTGCTGGGCCTCCCGCCGGAAACGGCACGACGAGAGTAATTGACCGGGCGGGGTAGCTCGCGGCGACGGCAACGGCACAAACCCCGAAACCGAGCAGCATCAGAGAGAACCAGATCGCCGGCTTCATTAGGTCTCTTGCAAAGGTCATCGACAATTCGGGGTCCGCGGTGGCTGTTAGAAGGCAAAAGCGTAGATGCGGTCGTCGGCTCCGACATAGAGCCGGTCACCGGCCGCCAGTAAAGTCTGGAAGTGTCGCAGCCCGGTCATCGCATTACCAGAGCCCCCACCGGTGAACAGCGGCTCGCCGGTATCGCCTCGGTAGCCGTGCAGCAGCCCGTCGCCCTCGGCGCCGACGATCCAGACGATCGGGTTTGCGCGGCCGTCGGTCGTTGTCACGATCGGCGAGCCCTCTCCCCTGAAGGCGCCACACCAGGCGGTCTCGAGCGAGGGCGGGGAGCCGGCGCGGATATGCAGCACCGTCAGGTTGCCGCCGCCTTGGGTGGTCGGGCAATTCGCCCCCGGACCCTGGAACGCTACAAAAACGCCATCGGCGGCGGGATAGGCGGCCGGCGCGGTGCGAATTGAGCGCGTCGACACAGTTTGTGAGGCCAGGCTGCCTCCGATGCCGCCGAGATTGCCGCCATCGAGAAGATAGGCGCGCGCATCCTTGCCGAGCGCCAGGACGAGCAGCTTTGAGCCGGCACTCGACGGCACCTCCCCCAATGGGACCTTAAGGAGCAGCGGATTGCTGCCGCCGAGATCGGCATCGCGCTCGTCGAGCGCCCGCCAGTCCGACGGCGTGAAAAAATCCTGCGGCCGCTCCTCATAACGCAGATCGGGGCGACGCAGATCGGGCATCAGCCGGATCACCGCTTCGCCGTCGCTCCATGCGCTCGCACCAATGGTGTTGCCGGTGGCGACGAAGAGGGCGCGCCCGTCGCTGCTGATCCCGCCCGGCGCCCAGATGCCGCCCCCCCGCCCGCGGGTGCTCCAGCTGACGATTTCTCGCGGGTCCCTCACACTGATTCCGATGACCCAGCCACGGTAATCGCCGCAATCACCGTAATGCCCGCCATAAGGCACATAGACCCTGCCGTCGAGAACGGCGAGCGCGCTGCGCTGGTTCTGGAACCGGGTATTGAAATGCTGTCCGCGCGCGGCCAGCGCCTCGGCAACGTCGATCGGCCAGCCCGGCAATGGGGTGCCGTCCTTGAGCGACAAGGCGAAAACCCGGTGATGCGCTCCGGACGCGTCGCCGACCATCGCGGCGAGATAGACCGCCTGCGTCGCCTCGTCGATGACCGGCGTGCCGGTGATCCCCAGCGGGTCGATATTGCCGCAAGGCTGCGTCGACAACGCGACCGGCCGGCCCAGGGACCGCGTCCAGAGCTGGTTCCCTGACTTCGCGTCGATCGCGTGAACCTCGTTGTTCTCCGTGGCGACGATCAGCACTCCGGAAGCCGACCCTGGCGGCTGCCAATAGAGCGGTTGGGCATAGAGATGACCGGGAAATTGCGGGTGAAAGTTCGGGTCGAGATGCAGTGAGCGAGCGCGCTCCCAGCTTAGCGCGGGTAGGATGAAGTTGCCGCTGCGGTCTGGACTGCCGTGGTAACCGAGAACGGATTGCGCGTGACACTGGCCGGCGATCGCCAGCGCCGGCAACAATGCGCCCAGCCAGCCGATCCAACGCCTTGTCATGGGGCGCAAGACAGGCATGGCCTAGCGGCGCGACATCAAGGCGGCGGTTGCCGGCAGCGTGAGCGAGTGCGGCGCATATCGGCCGCCCAGCGCGAGAATTCGGTTTAGCATTCCCGTGATCACGACACGCCGGCCGGCCCGCGAGGCGCGATAGCCGATGCGCGCCACTTCCGAGGCGCTCATCGCCGGCTGCAGCGCGATTTCGTTCGCCCCGGCCGCCTTGAAGAAATTTGTCGCGGTGGCGCCGGGGCACAATGTCGTCACCGTGACGCCGGTGCGGCGCAGCTCGTAGGCAAGCGCCTCCCCCAGGCTCAACACATAGGCCTTCGTCGCAAAGTAGACCGCCATCCGAGGGCCCGGTTGAAAGCTCGCCGTCGAAGCAACCAGCAATATCCTTCCGCGGCGCCGCGCGACCATCCCCGGCACCAGCAGCCGGGTCAGCTCCGTGAGCGCCACGACATTGATCATCAGCATGTCGCTGACCCGTTGCGGGTCCGTCTGATCGAACCGGCCGACGCCGCCGAGGCCCGCGTTGTTTACGAGCACGTCGATCTGCAAGCCACGGGCTTCGAGTGTGCCGGCCAGCACCGCGGCAGCTCCCGGCTTGGCGAGATCGGCGGCAATGACGACCGAGGTCGCGCCGTATGCCTCCAATTCGGCCGCGAGCGCCTCCATCGCCGGCACGGTGCGCGCGCTGAGCACCAGATCGTGGCCGTCTTTCGCCAGCTCACGGGCGAGATCGGCGCCGATGCCGCCCGAGGCTCCGGTGACCAGCGCTAGCGGACGGGTCGGGCCGGACATGCTCGATGCCTCCCTTACAGCTTTCCCGCCGCCCCCGCCGCATTGGGCATGCGGTTCGCCGCGACCTGACCGCCTTTGAGCACCAGCGCGATACGGTCGGGGTTCTGCAGGATCGTCACGTCGCCGAGCGGATCCCCGGCGACGACGATAAGGTCGGCGAGCTTGCTTTTCTCGACTGTCCCAAAATCGTGTTCGCGGCCGAGGCATTCGGCGGCCCATCCAGTTGCCGCCCGTAATGCCTGCAGCGGGCTCAGACCGGCGTGGACGAGGCACTCGATCTCGAGAGCGTTCGACGGATGACCGTGGCCGCCGGCATCGGTTCCGGCGGCGATCTTGACCCCCGCGGCGAACGCCCGGCGCAAGCTCTCGATATGATGCTCCCGCAGGTGGCGCGCCCGTTCGCGGATATGCGGCAGCGGCGATTTGCGGTGAAAATCGTACACCGCAAAGGTCGGCACAAAGAAGATGCCGCGCTCTGCCATCGCCTCGAGCAATTCGGGCTCTTCGTCGAGGTAGCAGCCATGCTCGATCGAATCGACGCCGGCCTCGATCGCGATGCGCAAGCCCCGGCCGCCGAGCGCGTGGCACATGACGCGCCGGTCCAGCGCGTGCGCCTCCTCGGTCAGCGCCTGCATCTCGTCGAGATTGAAGGCGCCGTCCCGCGGCCCGTGCTCGGGGCGCGAGCTGGCGCCGCCGGTGGTCGCGCATTTGATGACGTCCGCGCCGGCCCGCACCACCTGGCGAACCACCGGGCGCACATCCGCGAGGCTGTTGACGACCCCATCGGGCAGCAGCGGGTCATGCGGCACGCAGCAGGAAAACCCGGACGGGCTGACGCGGTCGCCAATCCCGCCGATCGGCGAGATGATGCACAATGAGACGACGAGCCGCGGCCCTGAGATCAACCCCTCGTCGATCGCCCGCTTGAACCCGGCGTCGAGACCGGCCGCGTCACGCACCGCGGTGTACCCCATCGCCAAGGTCTGCTCCAGAACCTTGGCGGTGCGCAGGGTCCGGGTGCTCTGCGGCTCGTCGATGCCCCAGCGCCGCGCCAGATCATAGCCGTGCATCGCCATATGGTCGTGGCAGTCGATAAGGCCGGGGAGGATCGTCATACCGGAGACATCGATGATCTCGGCATCCCGCGGCCACTCGCCGGCAGGTCCGGTGATGACCGCCTCGATCCGTTCATCCCGAACCACGACCGTCGCGTCCGGCTGCGGCACGGCGCCGGTGCCGTCGATGAGCTTTCCCCCCGTCAGCACTTTCATCCCAGTGCTCCTCTCTCCCGCCGGATTGCAGTTTTCACCGGACTTGCCCGGAGCACAAGGGGCCGCCGCGCGATGAGAACGTAACGGCAATTTGCCGCGAGATCCGGCCGCTCTTTTCCCGCTCGGCAGTGATGTCTGAGTGCAGCAAATTGAGCTCGGGCGATTGCCGCCGAAAATAGCAGGAACCTCCATCATCGCCCGGAGCGGCGTCATTGTTTAGTTAATTCGCGTGCCGCATTGGACCGCTGCGGCTCCGAGCGGTTCTCCGGGAGGTTGTCATGCGCTCTCGCTCCCAATGCCGCATAGGCATGGCACAACCGCTTTTTGCCGCGCTTCTTCCAGTGGCATTATTGGTTCCGGCCTCCGCGCAACCCGTTCCCGGATTGCCGTTCGGCAATGGCGGAAGCAGTTCGTGCGGGGCCACGGGATCCCGATTAAGCGGCCGGCTGCCCGCAGTGTCGAGGAAAGCGCCGACCACCGAGGCCCGAGCGAGGCCGTTCACGACAACCAATTATTGGAGGCCATCGCGCTCTGACCTGCAGCAGAACACAACGGAAACTTGTGGAAGCTTTGCCGCGGACTCTCCGACGTGGCAGTCCGGCGGAGCAAGCCAATATCCCGGATGTCGAATTTGAGATTGCACAAAGTGGAGAGGGCCATGAAGACGAACCAGACAGTTGTCAGCCGTTTTGGGCAGATCGGAAAAGGTACGGCGCTGGCCGGCGCAATCGTCGCGGTGTCCTTGACGACCCCGACACCGGCACATGCCGGAGGCAATGGCGTCGGAGCGGCGATCGGGCTGGGCATCCTCGGCGGCGTGCTCGCCGGCGCGGCGATTGCCTCGACGACACCGCCGGCCTACGGCTATGGCCCCGCCCCGGGCTATTACTACCCGGCGCAACCCTACCAGGGCTACTACGCCCCGGCGCCGAGCTACTACGACGCATCGCAGCCGTTTTACGGCTCGTCGCCTTACTATCGATAGAGATCCGCAAATACCGCGGCAGGGAGAACGTGCCCGGCCTCCACCAGGAGGCCGGGCATCATGTTTACGGGTCGATGCGGCTCACCACTTGTTCCTGAGCTCGCGCAATCTGAGGAACACCGTCTTCGGGTCCGGATTGTCGGGCAGATCCGGAAAGGCTTCGCGCAAGCGCCTGATCACCGATGGGCTGGTCAACCGAAAGAAAGTGTTGATCTCCCGCTCCAATGCCAGAGTGGTGACCAGCGCCTCCGCCGGGTCCTGTTTTTCCATTGTTGGCAGCATCGACTTCGCCTTCGCATTGTCCGGCTCGCGGTCCAATGTGAAGGCGAGGTTGCGCGCGATATAGTCGTGCCCCGGGTAGATCAGAGTGTCTTCCGGCAATTTGGCGAGCTGACCGACAAAGCTGTTGTAGAGCTCGTTGGGATGACCGCCGTTATGGCAATTGCCGGCGCCCGCATTGAACAATGTGTCGCCGCAGAACAATGCCGGCGTGTCGGTGTGCGACCTCACACAGATATGGCTCATCGTGTGTCCCGGCGTGTCCAGGCATTCGAGCTCGACGGTCTTGCCGACTTTGATCACATCGCCGGCGCGCAACCCGCGGCTCATCTCCGGGATCTTGTCCTTGGCGTTCGCGTGCGCCAGCACCGGCGCTTTGGTCGCCGCGATCACCTGCTGGTTGCCGCCGGTGTGGTCGCGGTGCTCGTGCGTGTTGAGGATCTGGGTGATATTCCAGCCCTTCGCCTTGGCGGCAGCGAGGCATTTCTCGTGGTCCAGCGGATCGACCGCCAACGCCTCGCCAGTCTCGGCGCAGGCGATCAAGTAATTGAAATTGCGTCCGGAATTGGCAGTCCAGATCTGTTCGACGATCATTGCTCGCAGCTCCCTCCAACTGTGGGGTGACGACGACGCTTCGGTAGGAAAGAACTAGTCTCGGCGGAGGGACGAGTCAAACCGCGCAGCCCAATTGCGGCGCAGAGCCGCCGTATCTTCAGGGCCTTATGCCGGCCTTTCGAGGACCAACCCGATCGCTCTCTAGCATATACCCGAAACACTCATCAGCGGAACTGGATCCGGTCGATGACGGCAAGAAGCCCGGCTCGTTCGTCGGGGCTGTTCACCGGGAAGCGCTGCCAGTCGCCGCCGACCCGCAGATCGGCGAATAGGCCGGTGGGGTCCTCATGGAAATGCAGAAATGCCTTGCCGCGGATATAGAATATCCCCTGCCGCCGCTCGGTGAGAGCGGTCCGGCTTCGCAGGCTATCCAGCAAATCGCTCAAAGCCTCGAACGCGGCGGCGCCAGCGTGCTTCATCGGGGATTGATATATAACAGGCGTCGGTGAGCGCGAAATTAGGTCGGAAATGAATCTTCCAGGCGCCTATGCCGGGCTGCGTGTATTGGATCTGGGTCAAGGTGTCGCCGCGCCCTATTGCGCGATGCTGCTGGCGATGCACGGGGCCGAGGTCGTCAAACTCGAGCCGCTCGCCGGGGACTGGTCGCGTGGGCTCGGTATGCGGTACGGCGATCACACCGCCATGTCGGCCCATTACAACCGCGGCAAGCGCAGCCTCGCGCTCGACCTGAAGGCCTCGGCGGCACGCGAGATCGCGTTGGCTCTAGCAACCCGCGCCGATATCGTGATAGAGGGTTTCCGGCCCGGGGTCGCCGCCCGGCTCGGACTCGGCTATGACGAGCTGCGCGCGCTCAACCCGCGGCTTCTCTATGTCTCGGTCAGCGGCTTTGGGCAGGAAGGTCCCTATGCCGCCCTGCCCTGCACCGACTCGGTGGCGCAGGCCTTCTCCGGGATGATGTCGGTCAATCTCGGCAATGACGGCGCGCCGCATCGGGTCGGGGCGATCATCGTGGACAGCCTGACCGGTCTCTATGCGGCGCAAGCCCTCGGGGTCGCGCTTTATGCGCGCGAGCGCCGCGGCGAGGGACAGCGGATCGAGGTCAGCCTCGCGCAGTGTGCGGCGGCGATCCTTGGGCACAAGCTCGCCGAACATCTCCTGGAGGGCGGCGCACCGCGGCAGTTGAACGCGCCGACCGGCGCCTACCGGACCCGCGACGGATGGATCATGGTGGCGCTGGTACGCGAAGAGCAATATGGCCGGCTGATGGGTGCGCTGGGCCGGCCGGATCTGGCCGACGACCCGCGCTTTGCCGATTTTGCCGCACGGGCCGCGCATGTTTCCGTCCTCGGCGACATCGTCGGCCAGATCATTGCGACCGATACGACCGAGGGCTGGCTCGCGCGGCTGCGCGCTGCCGACATCTTGGCCGACCGTGTCAACGGCTTCGACGACTGGCTCGCCGACCCGCACGTCGTTGCGACCGGTGGCGCGATCACCGTCGATCGGCCCGAGATGGGACAATTCCCGACGCCGCGAACACCGGGGATCCCGTTCGAGGTCGATGCCGCGTTGCCGCCCGCCCCCCGCATCGGCGAGCACGGAGCCGTTATTCTCGCCGAAATCGGCATCGACCCTGCGGCGATCGCCAGACTTTGCGCCGAAAACATCCTGCTCATCCCCGAGGCATCATGACCGACGATTTCGACCCGCGGCAGCATCGCTTTCCCGAGCGGCGGTATTTCGAGGATCTCGCGGTCGGGGAGCGCTTCTACATCCCGAGCCGGACGATGACCGAGGCGCATTTCGCCGTCTTCCAGACCCTCTCCGGCGACAATCACCCGATCCATTACGATGTCGAATATTGCCGCGAGCGCGGCCACCAGGGGTTGCTGGCGCACGGGTTTCAGATCCTGTGTTTCACCGCCGCGGGAGCCAGCAATTTCGCGCTTGCCGTCGGCGACGCGCTGATCGCTTTCACCGAGCAATCGTCGAAGTTCCTGAAGCCGGTCTATCCCGGGGATACGCTCTACCCGATGCTCGAGATTGCGGCGCTGACGCCGCAGCGTTCGACCGGCGTCGTTACCCTCGCAGCAACGGTGCACAATCAGCGAGGCGAGCTCGTGCTCTCCGGCGAACAGAAAATATTACTGCGCAAGCGCCGGGGCGAGGTCAGCGGCGTTCGATGACCTCAGCCAGCAGATCGGCCGCACGGCGGCACTGTTCGCGGATCACATCAAGATGGGTGACGGCGCGGACGGTGCGTTCGCCAAATGCGGAGACCAGCACCCCCATCTCGTGCGCGCGGGCGACTATGGCCGCGGCGTCCGGCCCACCTTCTTCCATGTGAAAGATCACGATGTTGCTTTGTACCGTCGCGAGATCGAGGCGCACACCGCGCAAACCCGCTAGCCGTTCCGCCAGGATCTTCGCATTGGCGTGATCCTCGACGAGCCGTGCGAGATTGTGGTCGAGCGCGTAGAGGCCGGCGGCAGCGAGAATGCCGGATTGGCGCATCGCTCCGCCGAACATGCGCCGCGCCCGCCGCGCGCGGGAGATGTCTTCATGACGGCCACCGATCAAACTCCCGACCGGGCAGCCGAGGCCCTTCGAGAGCGCGACCGAAACCACGTCGAAGGGCGCCGCGAGCTCAGCCAGGCTCCGGCCGGTTGCCGCCGCCGTATTGAATAGCCGCGCACCGTCGAGATAACTGGCCATCCCGAGTTCTCGCGCGGTCTGACAGATCGCGACTACCTCCGACTGCGGGAACACGACGCCGCCGCCGCGATTGTGGGTATTCTCGATCGCCACCAACGTCGTGGGGGGGAAGACGATATGGCCGGGGGGCTTGTAGGTGGCGCGCAGATCGGCGGCGGTGAACAGCCCACCCCGACCGACGACGGTGAATTGAACGCCGGAGTTTGCCGCGGCGGCGCCGGATTCGTGCCATACGATATGTGCTTCCTCTCCGACGACGACGTCATCGCCGGGCCGGGTCAGGATCTTGAGGCCGATCTGGTTCGCCATCGTGCCGCTCGGCACAAAGAGGGCGGCCTCCTTGCCGAGCAATTCGGCGATCCGCTCCTGCAACCGGTTGACCGACGGGTCCTCGCCGTACTGATCGTCGCCGACCGGCGCCGCCGCCATCGCCTGGCGCATGCCCGGCGACGGTGAGGTCACCGTGTCCGAGCGAAGATCGATGCGCTCCACCGACCCGCCTATTTCAGCTTATCGGCGAATTTTTCGATGCCCGCGTCTGCGCATGCCTCATCTTTCCCGGCGCCGGGCGAGCCGCTGATACCGATCGCGCCAATCACCTCGTTGCCCGCTTTAATCGGGACGCCACCCCCCAATGCGATCGTTCCCGCGGTGTCTTTAAGTCCTGCGATTGCCGGATCGCTCAAAACGCGTTTGGCCCAGTCGGCGGAAGGCTGCTTGAACGTAACCGAGGTAAAGGCCTTGCGGCGGCTGGTGGTGAGCGTGTGGGGCCCCGACCCGTCATCGCGCAGGACTGCTTTGATGAGCCCGTCGCGGTCGAGCACCGTCACACTGACGTGATTGCCGTCGGCCCGGCATTTTGCCAGAGCGGCCTCGGCGATCCCTTGCGCCAGATCGAGCGACAGCGCCCTTTCGGTGATGACCTCCTGCGCCGCCGCCGGCACGGCAGCGACCGCAACTGGGAGTGCCAGAGAGAAGATGACGTGAGCGAACGACATATCGAGATCCCCGGCGGTCCGCGAGCACGGCTCGGAAGACGGGCATAGCCGCTGCCGGAGCCGCGGTCAATGCGCCGGCATTCCCCTTGACGTCACAAAGGGCCTGCAATCTGAGATTGCAAAGACATCGAGATCAACCCCTACGCAGCCGAACGATCGTCGATATAGGCGATGATCTGCGCCTGGGTCGTGATGGTCGCATCGAGCGCGGCACGCCGGGTCTCAAACACTTAGAGGCGCCTTCCGGCCCAAGTCGCTAGCGGGGGTGCATTTCCCGGAGTGCGATCACTGCTTGGTGGAGCAAGGCTGATGTTTGTGCTGTGACGGCGCGTATGGACACGAAGCCTGAGATCGGCAAAGATCCCCAGGACCGGTCATCCACGCTGGGGGAGGCTCGAATGAGCGTTCGGATCGCGGCCATCCTTGCGATAGCAGTTGCGGCGATGATGCCGGGCTCGGGCGCAAAGGCTGCTTGTGCCGTGAATAGCTCTCACCGGTGTGCCGAAACCGGCTCGCCGTTCAATCTGAACTCCGTACCGGACATCGCGAGCAAAATCGTCGACGAAGAACCAATCAACTCCAAACAGGCCAAGTCGGCGGCCGAGCCCACCGCACCGGCGTCATACACCGGTCCGATTGTCGGTGTCACCTCGGGGAAGCCGGCGCCCAAAGTCGGTTATTCCTGGTCCTTGGAGTGACGGCGTAAGGGGTTCTGTTCGGACGGGCTATCATGGTGAAAACGCCGCCGTGTCCGGGGATCGCTTACTCCAGGTTCTTCTATATTTGACCATTCTGCTGTTCGTCAGCGCCGGGGTGCTGCCACTCGCGCGCAGTCGATATCCTGTCGCGAAATGGGCGAGATGGGGCGCGATCGGTATCTTTTCCCTCGCAGTCATTTACGCGCTCATACTGACGTTACGCTGGGGGCTAAATCGTAATTACTAGCGCGAAGAATTGCTCGATGCCGTGGTAAGCTTGGCACGCGATCGAAAGGGAGGCGCGAGTGCTTCGAAAATTGATTGTCGTGCTGGCTGCCGCCGGTGCGAGCTTGCCGTTGTCGCTAACGGCCCAGACGGTCAAGGTCGGGCTGATCAATAGCTACACCGGCTTTGTCGCGCAGCCCGCTGATCAAGGCCAGAAGGGGTTCGACCTCTACGTCAAATTGCATGAGAAAGACCTGCCGCCAGGCCTCAAGATCGAGCTGCTACGCCGCGACGACACCTCCAATCCGGAGGTCGGCAAGCGGCTGGCGCAGGAATTGATCACCCGGGACCATGTGCAGCTTCTGACCGGCATCGTCCTGTCGCCGGTTGCTACTGCGGTGGCGCCGATGACGGCCGAGGCGAAGGTGCCGCTGCTGCTCGACATCGCCTCGGCCGGCGTCACGATCCCGCGGATTTCGCCCTATGTCGTGCGGATCTCCTTCACGCTCTGGCAGCAAGCTTATCCGATCGGCAAATGGGCGGCCGAGCAGGGGTGGAAGACGGGCTATACCGCAGTCAGCGACTTCATCCCCGGCCACGATTCCGAGGCTGCTTTCACCAAGGCCTTCACGGATGCCGGCGGCAAGATCGTCGGCGCCGTACGGTTTCCGCCGACCAATCCCGATTTCGCGCCGTTCGTGCAGCGGATCAAGGACGCCAAGCCCGACGTGGTTTTCATCTTTGTGCCCGCCGGCACGCAGGCCACCGGGATGATGAAGGCGATGCAGGACCTGGGCTTGCGCGAAGCCGGGATCAACGTCGTTGCGCCACAGGACCTCCTGCCGGACGAGGAGCTGCCGCGCATGGGTGACACGCCCTTGGGGCTGATTACGTCCGGCACCTACTCGGCGGACGCGAAACGCCCGGCGAACGAGGCTTTCCTCGCCGCGTGGAAGCGCGAATACGGCGACAAATCCATTCCGGACTTTTTCTCTGTCGACGCCTGGGACGGCATGGCGGCAATCTATGGTCTGGTGAAAGAAACCAAGGGGAGTTTCACTGCCGACCAGGCGATCGCGTTCCTGTCCCACTGGAAGGACCCGGACAGCCCGCGCGGCCCGATCATGATCGATCCGGAGACCCGCGACATCGTCCAGAATGTCTACATCCGGCGCGTCGAGAAGCAGGGTGACAGGCTTGTCAATGTCGAGATCGCAACGATCCCGATGGTCAAGGATCCGTGGAAAGAGCTGAACCCGCCGAAGTAAACGCAGGTAGCATGCCACGACGTTGTTCGTTCCCGCGAAAAAGAACGCCTGAAGGAATCCCTGCCCCGCTCATCGAATGTCCACCCCGGCGAAAGCCGGGGCCCATCGTTCCGCCGCACGAGCCCGTCATCGTTGGTACGCGGTGCGATTGCCCGAGAAGTTCGAGGCGGCCGAGGCATGGGTCCCGGCTTTCGCCGGGATGGCAAGGGGTATTCTGCACCTAGGAGCCTCACGCTTTGCCAACACGCGTGCGCCTTGAGCATTAACGACACCCTGTCAGCCGCCGTCAGCATCGGGTTTCACGGCCTTGCCTTTGCAATGGTGCTTTACCTGATCTCCGTCGGGCTGTCGGTTACGATGGGATTGATGGGCTTTGTCAACCTGGCGCACGGCGTCTTCGCGATGGCCGGGGGGTATGTGGTGACGAGCCTGATGAGCCGCTGGGGCGTGCCGTTTGTGCCGGCCTTGCTCGCTGCGGCGCTAGCGGTGTCGCTGGCGAGCATTCCGATCGAGCGCCTGCTCTACCGCCGTCTCTACGGTGGCGAGGAACTGGACCAGGTGCTGCTGACAATGGGGCTCGTCTTCATGTCGGTGGCAGGCGCCACCTATGTCTGGGGCCCGTTGCAGCAACCATTGCAGCCTCCCCAATGGCTGAGCGGCGCGGTCGATCTCGGCGTTCGCAGTTTCCCCACCTATCGAAGTTTTCTGATCCTCTGCGGAGCGGCGCTGGTGACGGCATTGTGGCTGGGCATCGAGCGCACCCGCTTTGGCGCGCGGGTGCGTGCCTCGGTCGACAATCTGCGAATGGCGCAATCGGTCGGCATCGACACCTCGCGCCTGTTCATGATGACGTTTGCCTTGGGCAGCGGACTCGCCGGTTTGGGCGGCGGGCTCGGCGCCGACCTGTTGGCCATCAATCCGAGCTACGCGTTGCAGAACCTCGCCTATTTCCTGACTGTCGTGGCGGTCGGCGGGCTCGGCAGCATTCGCGGGCCGTTTGTCGCGGCATTGCTGCTCGGCATCGCCGACAGCGGTTTCAAATACCTGCTGCCGGAATTCGGCGCATTTTTCATTTATACGCTGACAATGGCGCTTCTCTTGTGGCGGCCGCACGGCCTGTTCGGTCGCGCATGACGCCGAGCCGCGCAGTCGAGGCGTTTGCCCGCAGGCACCGTTACCACCCGCTCGAAGCACTGCCGTGGCTGGCGGCAGTCTCGTCATATTTCGTCTTTCCCGACTATCTGGCATTGGGCGCGCAGATCTTAGCAACCATCCTCTTTGCGCTGTCCGCCGATCTGGTGCTCGGCTACGCCGGTATCGTGACCCTGGGGCACGCCGCATTTTTCGGAACCGGCGCGTACACCGCAGGAATCCTCGCTGCGCACGGTTGGGGCGAGCCCATCACCGGCCTTTTTGCCGGCGCCACGGCCGCTGCTGTTTTGGGGTTCTCCTCTGGCCTCGTCGTACTGCGCACGACGGGATTAGCCTTGCTGATGCAGACCCTGGTCGTAGCGACCTTGGTGGCCGAAGCAGCCAACAAGGCCTCGTTCATCACGGGCGGCGACGACGGGCTGCAGGGCATGGAGGTCTGGCCGATCTTCGGCTGGTTTCGCTTCGATCTGTTTGGGCGCACCAGTTATGCTTATTGCCTGATCGCGCTCTTCCTGTGCTGGTTGGCGGCGCGGCAGATCGTCCATTCGCCATTCGGGCGCTCGCTCACCGGCATCCGCGAGAATGTCCGGCGCATGCACGCGATCGGCGCGCCGGTCGCCCGCCGACGCCTCGTCATCTACACGATATCGGCAGCTCTCGCCGGTGTATCCGGCGCGCTGATCGCGCAGACGACGCAATTCGTCAGCCTCAGCTTTCTGTCTCTCGAACGCTCCGGGACCGTCCTGATCATGCTGATCATCGGCGGGGTCGGGCGGCTTTACGGCGCATTCATCGGGGTGCCGCTCTACATGGTCGCGCAAAACCGCTTCTCCGAAATCGACCCGGTCTATTGGTACTTCTGGATAGGGCTGTTGATGGTTCTTGTCGTCGTCTTTGCTCGCGGCGGCGTGCTCGGGCTCTTCGAACGGTTCCGCCGATGAACACCCCGGCGCTCGAGACCCGCGGATTGCACAAGAGCTTTGGCGCGCTGACTGTCGCCAATGCCGTCGATTTTCGCCTCGAGCGTGGCGCGCGGCACGCCCTGATCGGTCCGAACGGCGCCGGCAAGACGACTTTTGTCGAGCTGGTGACGGGCGCATTGCAGCCGAGCGCCGGGCAAATCCATCTCGACGGCGCCGATATCACTGACTTGCCGCAAGCCGCCCGGGTCAAGCGCGGCCTTGTCCGGACATTCCAAATCACCGCGCTGTTCCGCCGCCTTAGCGTCCTCGAAAACGTGACCCTTGCGGTCTGCGAGCGGCAAGGGGTCGGGGGCGGCCTGTTCCGCCCGGCCGGTCATCATTGCGCGGCGATCGAGGAAGCCCATTCCCTGCTCGAACAGCTGGGGCTCGAAGACGAAGCCTTGCGCCCGGTAAACATGCTCGCCTACGGCCGCCAGAGGCTGATCGAGATTGCCGTGTCGCTCGCATTGTCGCCCAAGGTCCTACTGCTCGACGAGCCGGCGGCCGGGGTTCCGTCGAGCGAAAGCGGGACGATAATCGAAGTCATCCAACGCCTGCCTTCCGACATCGCACTTCTGATCATCGAACACGACATGGATCTGGTCTTTCGGCTGGCGCAGCGGATCACCGTCTTGGTCCAAGGCGGTGTTCTGGTCGAGGGACCGCCCGAGGCAATCGCCGCCGATCCCGGGGTCCGCAGGGTCTATCTCGGCGAACGAGTGCCGACGTGAACGACCTGGTGCTCGAACATGTCTCTGCCGGATACGGCGAGACTATGATCATCGAGGACATCTCGCTGGCGTTGCCGCCGGGGCGGACATTGGCGGTCCTCGGTCGCAACGGCGTCGGCAAGACGACGTTGCTAGCCACGGTCATGGGCCATACCCAATTGCGTGGCGGCAACATACGCTTTGCCGGCCGGGACATCTCAGGGCTGGCCCCGTATCGACGTGCCCGGCTCGGCATCGGCTTTGTGCCGCAGGAGCGCGAAATCTTCGCCTCGCTGACAGTCGAGGAGAATCTGACGGTCGCCGAGCGGCCAGGGCAATGGTCGCTCGGCAAGGTCTACGACTTTTTCCCCTCGCTCGCCGAGCGCCGCCGCAATCACGGCAACCAGCTCTCGGGCGGCGAGCAGCAGATGCTCGCGATCGGCCGCGCATTGATCGGCAATCCGACATTGCTGCTGATGGACGAGCCGCTCGAGGGCTTGGCCCCGGTCATCGTCGATGCCTTGCTGGCCGGGTTCGACCGGCTGAAGCGCGAGGACGAGCTTGCCATGCTGCTCGTCGAGCAGCATGCGCGCCTCGCACTCGAACTCGCCCCCGAGGCGATCGTTCTCGATCGCGGACTGATCGTTTTTGCCGGCGCCAGCCGCGAATTGCTCGAGGAGCCGCAGCGCTTGACTACTCTGATGGGAGTGGCCGCGCGGGAAGCGCCGCGAAAGCCTGTGGCTTGACAGAGACCCCCGCTCCAGGGAACTGCTTACTGCAATCGTATGGCAAATGCCGGGTGCATCAGTGAATCCGATCATCGACTACTTGGTCCAATCTCGCGATGCCGTGCAGGCGGCGATCGACGATACAGCCTTTACCGGCGTAATTCGGGACATCGCCGAGGTTGCCGCGAATGCCCTGCGCAGCGGCGGCAAGCTTCTTCTGGCGGGCAACGGCGGCAGCGCCGCCGACGCGCAGCACCTGGCCGGCGAGATGCTGTCGCGGCTCTATTATGATCGCGCGCCTTGCGCGGCTATCGCATTGACGACTGACAGCTCGGTGCTGACCGCAATCGGCAACGATTATGGCTACGACCGGGTATTCGAACGGCAAATCCTCGGTCTCGGCTGTCCCGGCGACGTCCTGATCGCGATCTCGACTTCGGGGCGTTCGCCGAACATCTTGCGGGCGATCGGCGCCGCCCGCGAGAAACGCCTCAGGGTGGTAGGTTTTACCGGAAGAACCGGCGGGGAGATGGCCGCTCTCTGCGATTTGTGCCTGCATGCCCCGTCGGATTCGACGCCGCTCATCCAACAGATCCATATCACGGCAGGTCATATTATCTGCGGGCTTGTCGAGGAGCAGCTGTTCCCGCGCGCCAATCGGCCGAGATGATCCGGCGTCCGGCCGCGTTCCTGGATCGCGACGGCGTGCTCAATCACGATGACGGATATGTCGGCTTGCGCAGCCGCTTCCGCTGGGTCGAGGGCGCCAAGACGGCGGTCAAGTTGCTGAACGATGCGGGTTTTTTTGTATTTGTCGTCACCAACCAGTCGGGTATCGCCAAAGGCCTATACACGGAAGACGATCTCTTGTCGCTTCATGCACAGCTGGCGATCGAGCTGGCAGAGGTGGGAGCGCACCTCGACGACATCCGCTACTGTCCGTTTCACCCGGAAGCAGCGTTAGCAGAATACTGCCGTATCAGCGACTGGCGGAAGCCCGCTCCCGGGATGATACTGGATCTTCTCCGGTGCTGGCCGGTCGATCGCGCCGCTAGTTTCCTCATCGGCGACAAGGCATCGGATTGCGCCGCCGCCACGGCGGCCGGGATTTCGTGCCATCTGTTTGGCGGCGGCAACCTCGCGCGGTTCGTTTCCGAACTCCTCAGGTCGCGGGCAAACCTCAGGAATTAACCATCTGCCGCTTGGAAGGTCTCCGGATGTCGGCTCTCTTCGAGCTCGGCTGCGCGCCGGATCAGTGATGTGGTGGACTGGCCTCTCATGAGCGGCAGCAGGAGAACGCGGCCGCCTGCGGCGCGAACAGTCTCTGCGCCGACGACCTCTCCCATCGTGTAGTCAGCCCCCTTCACGAGCAGGTCGGGCTTGAGGGCGGCAATCGTCTCGGCCGGTGTATCTTGATCGAATACCAGGACCAGATCGACGCAGCTGAGCGCGCTCAGAACATAAGCCCTCGAGCCTTCGTCCTGCACCGGACGGGTTGGTCCCTTGAGCCGCCTGACCGAAGCATCGCTGTTGATCGCTACGATAAGCCTGTCGCACTCCGCGGCCGCGCTCTTCAGCAGGGAAACGTGGCCTGGATGCAGCAAGTCATAGCACCCGTTGGTAAACCCGACCCTGAGCCCGCGCTTACGCCATTCCTCGCGCCGCCGCACCGCTTCATCGAGGCCCAGAATGGCACCCTTGTTTGGGTCAGATTGGTGAGATTCCGCCTCGAGAGCCTCGTCGAGTTCCTTCGCCGAAACGACCGCCGTGCCGATCTTACTGACGACAATCCCGGCAGCGGTATTTGCGAGGCGCATCAGCTCACTCACCGGCAGCTTCCCCGCCGTGCCCAGCGCGGCCAGGGCCAGCACCGTGTCGCCGGCGCCCGACACATCGAACACGTCCTGGGCAGCGGTTTTCAAATGCAGCGGTTTCTTATCGCGTTCAATATAAGACATCCCGTGCTCTGAACGCGTGAGTAGAATGGCGGAGTTTGTTTCGGCGATCGCGGCAAGCGCAGCCGTTTCAGCCTGCTGATCGGTCTCGCAGGGCAGGTGCGTCGCATCGGTCAATTCGCGCCTGTTCGGCTTGATCAGCGTAGCGCCACGATAGATCGAGAAGTCGCGGCGTTTCGGGTCGATGATCGAGGCCTTGCCGAACCCTGCCGCCGCATCGATGATCGCGCGAATGACGCGGTCATTGCACAGTCCCTTGGCGTAGTCGGAAAGAACCACGACGTCTGACCAATGCAAGCGGTCCTTGACAGCCGAGGTGATGGCCTCTTCGACGTCGGCGGCAATATCCGCCTTGGATTCCGCGTCGATCCGGACCATCTGGTGGCCGCCGCTCATGACCCGTATCTTGCAGGTCGTCGGGCGGTCGATGTCAGTGACTAGGTGTTCCGTGTTCAGCTTCGGATAGGCTCTGAGCAGGTCGACCAGCACTGATCCAGCCTCGTCACGGCCGACAACCCCGATCACGACGACCTCGGCCCCGAGCGCGGCCAGGTTGGCGCAGACGTTAGCCGCCCCACCCAAAACAGCCCGCTCCGCTTCCCGCAGGAGCACTGGCACCGGTGCTTCCGGAGACAATCGCTCAACCGAGCCCGACAGATATTTGTCGAGCATCAAATCCCCGACCACCACAATACGGCAGCCGGTGAAGTCGAAATGGTTCATGGTCCCCCGTCGCGGATGAATGGGATCCCAATACTTTCGATCACAAAACCCATGCAGCCTTTCTCTACCGCGCCAGCAAAGGCGGGATCAATCAGGTGGTGCAGACAATCGGAGCGGCACCCTCAGGACATGCAGCACCGGCGCGCTTTTGAATAATCATTCCTATGAATTGTTGTGTCATATTCTCCTGCCTTTAGACGAGTTGTGCGGCCCATCGCCGCGAGGCCGCGGCCTCACCTCGGATTAAGGGTATCAGCGGGCTGAATTCGGTGATCGTTTGCGACCAGCTGCGGACGGTGGATAAACGACGTCTCACCCGCATTTCGGGTCGGCTTTCGACCGCGGATCTACGCATCATCGAAGAGGGCATCCGGCGAAATTCTGGGCCTCTAAATCGCTGGCCGGCTCGGAATCAGCGGCCGCGGAAGTGTTTGTAGAAGTCGACGACCTCGGGGCTTTGCTGAAAGCCGAGCAGGACATTGAGGTCGGAGCCTTTGCGGCCGTCGAGCGGGATGGTTTCCTCGATGTGGTCGGTGACGCCGGCGCGTTTCTGGGCGCCTTCGAAAACAATGCGGATCGCGAATGGCCGCTTGTTGATGATCGCTTGATCGGGTCCGGTGACCGCGACGAAATACGGAAGGTCGAGCACGTCTCCCTTGGCTGCCGGGCCACGCTCGCCGACGATCACCGCGTCAAGCGCGATCTTCACGTTGCCGCCGCCGTACTCGCATTTGAGTTCGGCTTCGCTGAGGAGCCCGTAAAATGCGACATTGTCGGGGCGACGCTCCGGCGCGGGTCCGAAGACGGCCGTATTGGACAGCGGCCGCAAGACGACCGCGCTCGGGCAAGCCTCGGTCTGCTTCGACGAGGATGACGAGAACATACCACAGCCCGACAGAGCGAGAATGCCGAGGAGCGCTGCCCCTTGGGCAGGCCGAAAGCGGCTCACAGGGTGTTGTGCGTACCGTCGCAGAACGGCTTGCCGCCGGTCGCCTTGCACCCGCAGAGCCAAACCTCCTCGGTGGCCTCGGCGGTAAACAGGATCGGGGTCAATCCTGTGCCTTTGTGCGAGCCGTCGCAGAAGGGCTGCGAGGAGCTGCGCCCGCAGGCACACCAGAAGTACCTCTTCCCGGCCTCGACATTGACGCCGTAGGGTTCTTTTTGCGCGGGTATCGGACCGTCCATACCTTCTCCCCTGCCTCTGCCCTTGCTAGTGTCATACAGTCCCGGGCGGCGGCGGTCGCCGCCGCCCGGGACTGTATGCGAGCCGTGCCGAGCAGACAAGCCGGCCGGGCGCTGATTGAAGGTGAATGACGGCAAAACCTGATGGCTGTATACACCGATGTCGCCGACGACGAGCTCAGATCGTTTATTGCCCTTTATGACATCGGTGAGGTGCTCTCCTGCAAGGGCATCGCCGAGGGCGTCGAAAACTCGAACTTCCTCGTAACCACCGAACGCGGCAATTTCATCCTGACGCTCTATGAAAAGCGGGTGGCGGCCGAGGACCTGCCGTTTTTCATCGCGTTGATGGAGCACCTCGCGGCACAGGGCGTCGCCTGCCCGACCCCCGTAAAGGCCAGAGACGGCAGCGCCTTGCGCGAGTTGTGCGGCCGCCCGGCGGCATTAGTGACCTTCCTCGCCGGAATGTGGCCGCGCCGCATCCAGCCCTTTCATTGCGCGGCGGTCGGCGCCGCGCTCGCCGGGCTGCATCGCGCCGGCGCCTCGTTCGGAATGACCCGGGCGAACGATCTCTCGGTCGCCGGGTGGCGGCGCTTATTCGGAGCTTGCTGCTCCCGTGCGGCCGAAGTGCAGCCCGAGCTCGCTGGCGAACTGGAGGCAGAGCTCGAGCTGGTCGAGGCGGAATGGCCGCGCGACCTCCCGGCCGGGGTGATTCACGCCGACCTCTTTCCGGACAATGTCTTCTTCCGCGAGCGCGAGGTTTCCGGGCTGATTGACTTCTATTTCGCCTGTACCGACTTTCTCGCCTATGATCTGGCGATCTGCCTCAATGCTTGGTGTTTCGAAGCCGACGGCAGTCTCAATGTGACGAAGGCGCGGCTTTTGCTCGAAGGCTATCGGCGGGCGCGGCCGCTCTCATCGGCCGAACTCGCCTTCCTTCCTCTGCTCGCGCGCGGCAGCGCGCTGCGCTTTCTCTTGACCCGTCTATTCGATTGGCTGAACCAGCCGGCAGGGGCATTGGTCCGGCCCAAAGATCCGATCGAATATCTGCGCAAGCTGCGCTTCCACCGAGGCGTCACCAATATCGCGGGCTACGGACTCGATGCCTGAGCTGGCCGATGTCGAGATCTTCACCGACGGCGCCTGCCGCGGCAATCCGGGCCCTGGTGGCTGGGCCGCGATATTGCGCTACCGCGAGGTCGAAAAGGAATTGAGCGGCTATGACCCGCAGACGACCAACAACCGCATGGAGATGATGGCCGCGATCGCCGGGCTCGAAGCGCTGAAGCGGCCGTGCCGCGTCCGGCTCTACAGCGACAGCCAGTATCTGCGCGACGGCATCACCAAATGGATACACGGCTGGAAGCGGCGGAACTGGCTGACGGCCGACAAGCAGCCGGTCAAGAATGTCGATCTCTGGCAGCGGCTCGACGCCGCGGCGGCGCGGCACGTTGTCACTTGGCAATGGGTGCGCGGCCATGCCGGCCACCCCGAGAACGAGCGGGCCGACGCGATCGCGCGGGCCCGCATCGCCGAAGAGAGCTGGGGAAAGCGGCCCTCCGCGCTGACCCGCGGGTAGAGCCCCCGCCGAGCCGGTCCTAAAGCGCCCTCAACATCGCCTCGGCGCCAGAGCCTTCGACCTGGCCCGGCGACTGTTCGACATTCAGCGATTTGACCACTCCATTATCCACCAGCATCGAATACCGTTTCGAGCGGGTGCCGAGACCCATCTTGGACAGATCGAGATCGAGCCCGAGCGCGCGGACGAAATCGCCGCTGCCGTCGGCCAGCATCCGCACCTTGCCCTCGGCCCTCTGTTCCTTGCCCCATGCCGTCATGACAAAGACATCGTTGACCGCGACGCAGACGATTTCATCAACGCCCTTGGCTTTGATGTCGGCCGCTTTCTCGACGTAACCGGGCAGGTGGCGCTGCGAGCAGGCCGGGGTGAACGCCCCGGGCACGGCGAAGAGGGCAACCTTCTTGCCGCGGAAGAGTTCGTCCGTAGTGATGTCCTTCGGCCCCTCCGGGGTCATCTGTTTGAGCGCCGCCGATGGTATCTTGTCGCCAACCTGGATGGTCATTGGAGAATCCCTCGGGTGGTGTTGGGGGGGTGGAGCGATAACACATGAAGCCCAACTGGGCAAACTGCGCCGGCCATGCGCTTGGGCCGGGTTTTTTGCGCGAATCGGCAAACAAAGGGACCTGCAAAGGTGTATACCTACCGGAGAGCAAAGCGCGTAACCGGCGGTCGCTTGCGTAGCGAGGCAGGGCAATGGCACTGACGGGCCAGCTTTTATTGGCGATGCCGCAGATGCTGGACGAGCGCTTCGCGCGGTCGGTCGTCTACATCTGCGCGCACAGCGGCGAGGCTGGAGCAATGGGCCTCGTCATCAACAAGCCGCTCGGGTCGCTGACGATGGGCGAGCTGTTCGCCCAGCTCGACATTTCGCCAAGCGGCGCCTCCGGCTCGCGGCCGGTGCATTACGGCGGTCCCGTAGAGGCGGGCCGCGGCTTTGTCCTGCACACCACCGACTACAACGAGGACGCGACCCTGGTCGTCGACGACAATATTGCGCTCACCGCCACTCTCGACGTGCTGCGCGCGATCGGCCAGGGACGGGGGCCGCGCCGGAGCCTGTTTGCCCTCGGCTATGCCGGCTGGGCCCCGGGTCAGCTCGATGCCGAGATCCAGGCCAATGGCTGGCTTTCGGTCCCGGCCGACGACGCGATCATTTTCGATCCCGACCACGACCAAAAATGGCAGCGCGGGCTCGCCAAGCTCGGCGTCGATCTGACGATGCTGTCGAGCGAGGCGGGGCACGCCTGATACCACCGCGCGGAGCCGGTTTCAATTAGGGCCTTTAATTCTCCAACTTTAATTTTGGGGGTGCGCTGCAATCGCCGCGCAGGATCGCAAACAACAGATGGTCCTGCCATTTGCCGGCAATGCAGAGATATTCGCGGGCATAGCCTTCCTGCTGAAACCCGGCCTTGGCAAGAAGTGATCGGCTAGGGATATTGCTCGGCAGGCAGGCCGCCTCGAGCCGATGCAGCCCGAGCCGTTCGAAGGCAAAGTCGACGACGAGCGGCAGCGCCGATGTCATGTAGCGCTGCCGCGCGAACGGCTCTCCCACCCAGTAGCCCAGGCTCGCCGTCTCCGAAACCCCGCGCCGAATATTGGACAAGCCTATGCCGCCGGTCAGCGTCTCGTCATGGGCGAAGATGAAAAAATTATATGCCTGGTCGGTGCGCCAGTCTTCGACATAACGGGCAACTCGCGCCCGAAAATTCGCTCGGCTCAGCGCATCAGGCGGCCAACTCGGCTCCCACGGCGAAAGGAAATCTCGAGAGCCCGCGCGCAGGCTCGCCCATGCCTCGTAGTCGCCGCGCTCCGGCGGGCGCAGAAAGACGCGGTCGCCGGTCAGCCGATACGGATCGGCGCGGGACAGAAACAGTCGTGGAAAGGTCTTCCGTTGCGGCGCCATTTATTCCCGGTGCCCGCTAGGCGACGAGGCGCGCCTGCAATTTGTCGTAATCCTCCAATCGGCTTAACGGCCCCAGCGCTGCGACGGTCGGCGGGGCCGAACGCCAGCGTGCCACGACCCGCCGAATTGCAGCGTCATTGACCGCCTCGATGCGCCTGACGACCTCGGGCGGATCAAACGGTGTGCCATAGATCAGGAGATGCTGGGCCAGCTGTTCACAGCGGGCGGAAGTGCTCTCCAGCGACATCAGCAGCCCGGCCTTCATCTGGGCCTTGGCCCGACGCAGCTCGATCGCCGTAAACCCGTCTTCCAATTTCATCGCCTCTTCGCACAGCGCGGGCACGAGCTCGGCCGCCTCGTCTTCGCCAGTGCCGGCGTAGATCCCAAACAATCCGCCGTCGCGATAGCCGTGGACAAAGGAGTGGATCGCGTAGACCAGCCCCCGCTTCTCGCGAATTTCCTGAAACAGCCGGGAGGACATGCCGCCGCCGAACGCGGTCGACAAAACCGAGGCAGCGTAATAATCGGGATCGCCGAGCGTCACCCCCGGAAAGCCGAGCACCAGGTGCAGCTGCTCGAGATCGCGGTCCTCCCGCCGATCGCCGCCGGTGTAACGCGCCGGCTCCGTGGTGACGGCACGCTCGGCCGGCAGGTCGGAAAGCAGCGTGTCGGCGAGATCGACAAGGCGCTCGTGCTCGAGGTTGCCCGCCGCCGCGAGGACCATCCGCTGGGCACCGTAATGATCGCGCAGATACGTGACCACCGCATCGCGTCGCAGCCCGCGGATAATCTCCGGTCTTCCGAGGACAGGCCGCCCCATCGCCTGCTCGGGATAAGCGCACTCCTGAAAGTGATCGAAAATGATATCGTCGGGCGTGTCGTTGGCCTGCCCGATCTCCTGCAAGATCACCGTGCGCTCGCGCTCGAGCTCCTCCGGGTCGAAGGTGGAGTGCTGCAGGATGTCGGCGAGGATATCGAGAGCGAGCGGCACATCGTCCTTCAGTACCTTGGCGTAATAAGCGGTGCTCTCGCGGGAGGTGTAGGCGTTGAGGTGACCGCCGACTGCCTCGATCTCCTCGGCGATGTCGCGGGCGCTGCGCCGCTCGGTGCCCTTGAAGGCCATGTGCTCGAGAAAATGCGCGGCGCCGTTGATCGCTGCCGATTCGTGCCGTGTGCCGACATCGACCCAGATCCCAAGGGACACCGTGTCGACGGTTTGGATCGTGTCGGTGGCGACCCGCAACCCGTTCGCCAGCCGCGAAACCCGGGCGGTCACGCTGTGGCTCCGGCGCGTCGCGCATGAGCGCGAATGAACCGGCTCACCGCGGCGAACTCGTTGGGCAGGACGACGATCCGCTCGCGCCTTTCGAGAAGGTCGGCGAGCGGCGGCGGCAAACCCGGACGGAGGCCGGTGGCGCGCTCGACCGCGTCGGGAAACTTGGCTGGATGCGCACAACCCAGGGCGATCATCGGTGTGCCCCTCCCATGGGCGGCGATCTCGGCGCGCGCGGCAGCGACGCCGACCGCCGTGTGCGGGTCGATCAGTGCTCCCGATCGGGCGTAAGTCTTCGCGATGGTTTGCATAGTCGCAGTGTCGTCCACCTTGTGAGCAGAAAACAAGCGGCGCGCGGCGCGCCACGCTTGGTCGTCTTCCGGCAACGAGCCGGTACGCCGGAAATTCCGCATGGCCTCGCCGACAGCGGCACCATTACGGCCCTTCAGTTCGAACAGCAGCCGCTCGAAATTGCTCGACACTTGGATGTCCATGCTCGGGCTGAGGCTCGGCTCGACTGCGGCGAGCGCCATTCGCCCGCTCGCAAAATAGCGAGCGAGAATATCGTTGCGATTGGTACCGATTACCAGCCGCTCGATCGGCAGCCCGATCTGGCGGGCGACGTGTCCGGCATAGACATTGCCGAAATTCCCGGTCGGCACGCTGAACGAAACCCGGCGCGCCGGCGCACCCAGCGCGACCGCGGCGGCGACGTAGTAGACTGTTTGGGCAGCGATTCGCGCCCAGTTGATCGAGTTCACCGCCGACAGGTTGAGCTCATGCCGCAGCCCGGCATCGGCGAACAGCGCTTTGACGAGGTCCTGACAGTCATCGAACGTGCCCTCGATCGCGACCGCATGCGCGTTGGGCGCCTCGACCGTCGTCATTTGCCGGCGCTGCACCTCGGAGACGCGCTGGTGCGGGTAGAGGATGAAGATGTCGATCGCCTCGCGGTCGCGGCACGCCTCGATCGCGGCGGAGCCGGTATCGCCGGAGGTCGCGCCGATCACCGTGACGTGCTTGCGGCGCCGGGCCAAGACCGCATCGAACATCGGGCCGACCAGCTGTAACGCCAGATCCTTGAAGGCGAGGGTCGGCCCATGAAACAGCTCGAGGAGCCAGAGGCTCTCGTCGAGCTGCACCAACGGGGCGACCGCGGCATGGCGGAACCGGCCGTAGGCCGTGGCGGTGAGCTGCTGTAATTCGCCCGGCGGGAAGGCGTCGCCGGCGAACAAGGCCACGATGCGAGCGGCGATCTCCGCATAGGGCAGGTCGGCAAAGTCGGGAATGTCGGCAGCCAGCCCGGGCATCCGGTCCGGCACATAGAGCCCACCGTCTTCCGCGAGACCAGCGAGCAGCACCTCGGCAAAGGAGCGGGTGGTGGGCGCGGCGCGAGAGTCGCGGGTGCTGAGATAACGCACGATACCGGGTCCTGTCAGTGTGCCTGGAGCCTATCGTCGCATTGCAGCGTGCGCAACCGCGAGCCATCGCGCCGGCCGCGTAAAATCACTGCGAACACGCTGTTATTTCGGGACATAAAAGGAGCCGAAGGTGGAGCGCCGCGCGACATCGTAGGATTGATCGATGGCGTAGAGCACTTCATCGGTAAAACGATCGATCTTTTGCCGATAGTGCAGGATGTGACAGGATTGCGTCGTCGGATCGTCACAAATATCGGCGTGAAGTTGAATGACGGCAAATTCGCGGGCGGTAATGCGCCGTATCAACTCGCCTTGATCGAGCCTGCCGGACAGTATGTACTGTCGCGAGTTGAACGGGTCCAGAATAAAGGGCCGGCCCGCCTCATAGCAGAGCAGCAGACTTTCGCAAATTGCCGGTCCTTGCCTGTCCGCAATATATTTGGCATCAGCCAAGAATGTCTCTTGCCTCTTGCGGTCGGCGTCTAAGACAGCACGGCCGTGATACACTTGAGCGGCGACATCGGGGGCTCTTGCCAAAATCGGCTGGGCGGCGACGAAGGGCAAGGTGAAGGACAACACCTTGGCCAATCGGCCGGAAAACTCGGACTTGCGCAACTCGGACATCACGACGCCGGCGGCGATGCCGAGAAACACCGCGGCGTCCTGAAACATGTTGTAAGAGGTTCCTTCAAAGCCCGAGAGGATAGTCGCGCTGACGATCGAGATCATGCCCCAGGCCGCCAGGATCATGCGATCGGCAGCCAGAAACTGCGATGCGCTCAACACGATCACAGCCAGCGGGAATTTGAATAGCCGGAGATACTTCATCAGGTGGTAGCGTGCGCCATACCAACTGAAGATCCGCGGCGACAGCAGATGATCGACGAAGTCGCCGCCGGCGACGATTTGCGTCAGGCCAAGGAAACCGGTCGCGAAGCCGACGCAAGAAGTGAGCCAGAATAGCAGCCGCCGCGGCGAACGGATTGCCAGATCAAGGCCTATCGCAGCCGGGATCGCTACGAGATTGTGCTTGATGAAGCCACCGAGCACCACGAGAAAGGCGGTGCGCAACAGGGTGAGGCGATTGGGCGGGCGCGCGATGTAGCTGACGAGAGCGCCGAGCATGACCGCTTCGCCCAAGGTCTGCGGATCGTCGGCCATGATCCAGGCGGGTGCGACTAGGTAGCAAAACCCCATGGCACAGGCGGCCCCAAAGACCGCGTCGGTTCGCTCCCCACCGAAGCGCCGGACTGCCCTCGCTGCAAACACTCCAATCGCGGCGAAGGAGACCAGCGCGACCAGTCGTCCGGTCGTCAAGAGATCATGAAATAGGGCATTAGCGGCGATGACAACCAAAAATGAACCAATCGGATAGTTGTTTACCTTCCAGTAATTGTCGTCATAGATAAGTTCACTGCGAATCAGCCGGTCGGCATTGTAAACATTCCAACCTTCGTTGTAGTTGACCTCGAAAGTGAAGCCCAAGGAAATAAGATTTCCGATTGGCAAAAGAATCGCACAGACAAACACGAAATACGCGAGGGCGGCGAAAACGAAGATCTGGATAGATTTCCGCTTTGTCCCGACAAGGTGCCGCCAACGAGGTAGGCGTCGCGCCCACGCGCCACGGGCCGGGACAGCGATTTGCTTCAATCTCGCCAGCAGCCGTCCGAGAGCTCGGATCGAGGTGAAGTGTGGTCTTCGCGACTGGTTACCGACACCCCCGCGAAAGCGGGGATCCAGGAGCCAACGGCTGCGGCTTTGTCGCACTTGGATTCCCGCTTTCGCGATCGATTTCGCGGGCGTGACGACAATGATCGATGACTAATTGGTAATTCCAGCTTCATTCTTCTCCGGCCTCAGTCGCGATCCCACGCCTAGCGGCGGAGGGCGCTGACGTCGTCGGGGTTGACGAGGTCGGGCACGGTCCAGCCGTCGAGGTCGTATTCGGCCATGCAGCTGTCGGCGAAGCTCTTCCAGCGCTCGTATTGGCCCGAGGCGACGGCTGACAATAGCGCGAAACGGCGGATTTCCTCATGGCTGCCGGAGTAATTGATCTCATAGAGCTCATGGCGGGCGCCGAATTCCGTGCCGATCGAGTCCCACAACAACTTCATCAATTTGACGCGCTCGACCGCGCTAACGCCGCCGGAGCCGCGGACATAGCGGTCGAGGTACTTGCGCAGCTCGGGGACTTTGAAGTCATTGGCGTGCGAATTGAGATAGATCAGGCTGCTGGCGACGGTCTTCTCGATCTGATGCTTGACCTGGACATAGGCTTCGGGTCCGAGCACGTGATAAGCGGCCCCCGGCTCGGAGCCCGGCAAAACAAAGCCGTCGGTCCACGGCTCGGGGCTCTTGGCCATCGCGTCCGACAACGCCCACATCGCGTTGCGCCAGGTGATCACCTCGCCGATATTGGCTTCGACGCCGCGGAAGCCGCGCGTCCCGGCGGTTTCGGTCGCCTTGATCATCAGCCCCGTGATGAAGTCGAGCTTTACTGCCAGCCGGGTGCAGCCATGCAGCTGGAACCGCGGCACAAACCCGCTCCTTGGAAAGAAGCTGTTGGCCTTGTCGATGTCGCCGTAGACGAAGACGTTCTCCCACGGGACAAAGACGTCGTCCATGACGAAGATCGCGTCGTTCTCGTCGAGACGGCTGGACAGCGGATAGTCGAACGGCGTGCCGAGGACGGCGGCGCGCTGCTCGTTCGAGACGCGACAGATGAATTTGACACCGGGGGTATTGGTCGGGACCAGAAAGACGACCGCGTAATTCTTGTCCTGGACTGGCAGCAGCCCGACATGCCCGACAAAGGTGAAATGGGTCAGCGCCGATCCGGTCGCGACGACCTTAGCGCCAGTCACATGGATTCCTGAATCGGTCTCTTTGGTGACGTGGGCATAGACATCTTCGGGGCCCCCCGGCGCCCCCGGCGCGATATTCCGGTCGACCGGTGGCTGGACCAGGGCGTGGTTGACAAATGGCACCCGCTCCTGGCTGTAGCGGTACCAGCGGCGCGCATTCTCCCGGTAGGGGGCGTAAAATTCGGCATTGGCCCCCAGGGTCGCGAGAAAGGCAGCCTTGTAGTCGGGCGACCGCCCGAGCCAGCCATAGGTCAGCCGCGCCCAGGCCGCGATCGCGTCGCGGCCGGCAACCAACTCTTCGGCAGAGCGCGGCGCGACAAAATACCGGTGGGTGAACCCGCCCCATTCGGTCGGGCAGGTCAGCAGATTCTTCCCTTCCGCATGATCGCGATGCAGCGCGTCGTACAGCCGGGCGATCATCCGCGCCGTGTTGCGGAAGGCCGGGTGTTCGGCGATGTTGTTGACGCGCTCGCCGTAGATCCACACTTCCCGCCCGTCGTTCAGGCTCTCGAGAAATTCCTTGCCGGTGTAGGGAAGCAGGCTTTCCATGTTTGATGTCCCCCTGTCGAGCGGCGATGCTAGAGTTGGAGAAATCGGCCGTCAATTGGACACCGGCCGGCGGGACTGAGGGATAAAGTTGCAGGTACCGAATACGTTTCGCGGCGGGCCGGACGAACGGGGCCATTTCGGCATTTATGGCGGGCGGTTCGTCGCCGAGACTTTGATGCCGCTGGTTCTCGCCGTCGACGAGGCTTATGCCGAGGCACGCCGAGGATCCCGGCTTTCAGACCGAGCTCGACTATTACCTCGAACATTATGTCGGACGGCCGAGCCCCCTCTATTTCGCCGAACGGCTGACCCGCCATTTCGGTGGCGCCAAGCTCTATCTGAAGCGCGACGAGCTCAACCATACCGGCGCGCACAAGATCAACAATTGCCTGGGGCAAGTGCTGCTGGCGCGCCGCATGAAGAAGCGCCGGATCATCGCCGAGACGGGCGCCGGCCAGCACGGCGTCGCGACGGCGACGGCCTGCGCGCTCTTCGATATCCCCTGCGTCGTCTATATGGGCCACACCGACATCGAGCGGCAAAAGCCCAACGTCTTCCGCATGAAATTGCTCGGCGCAGAGGTGGTGCCGGTGCATTCGGGGACCGCGACCCTGAAGGATGCGATGAACGAGGCTTTGCGCGACTGGGTCGCGCATGTCGACGACACGTTCTACGTGATCGGCACGGTTGCCGGACCGCACCCCTACCCGATGATGGTGCGGGACTTCCAGTCGGTCATCGGGCGCGAGACGCGGGTGCAGCTCGAAAAGGCCGAAGGCCGGCTCCCCGATACATTGGTCGCCTGCATCGGGGGCGGCTCGAACGCGATGGGCTTGTTTCATCCTTTTCTTGATGAGCCTGGATGTCGCGATGATCGGCGTCGAGGCCGGCGGGCGCGGCATCGAGACCGGACTGCACGCAGCCTCGCTGACCGGCGGCGAGCCCGGCGTGTTGCACGGCAACCGGACTTACCTCCTGCAGAACGAGGACGGGCAGATCCGCGACGCGCATTCGATTTCCGCCGGTCTCGACTATCCCGGCATCGGTCCCGAGCACGCCTGGCTGCACGAGCTCGGCCGCGTCCAGTACGTCTCGATAACCGACGACGAGGCGCTCGACGGATTCCAGCTTTCGAGCCGGCTCGAAGGCATCATCCCGGCGCTCGAGCCGGCCCATGCGCTGGCCCATGTCGCCAAGATCGCGCCGACCTTGCCGCGCGACCATCTGATCGTCATGAACATGTGCGGCCGCGGCGACAAGGACATCTTCGCCGTCGCCGATCATCTCGGGGTCGGGCTGTGAGCCGCATCGAGCGGTGCTTTGCGGCGCTGTGCGAAGAGGGGCGTGCCGGCCTTGTCACCTATCTGACCGCCGGCGACCCCGAGCCCGACACCTCCGCCCGGCTGTTCGCCGGCCTTGCTCCCGCTGGCGCCGATCTGATCGAGATCGGCATGCCGTTCTCCGACCCGATGGCCGACGGGCCGGTAATCCAAGAGGCGGGTCAGCGAGCATTGAAGCAGGGTATGAACTTGCGCCGCACCCTGGCGCTGGTGCGCGAATTGCGCCGGGCCGACGATGCGACACCGATCGTGCTGATGGGCTATTACAACCCGATCTACCGCTACGGCGCCGAGAAGTTCGCGGATGATGCCGTCGCCGCCGGCGTCGACGGCGTTATCGTCGTCGACTTGCCGCCCGAGGAGGATACCGAGCTGACCGCGCCGGCCCGCGCCGCGGGCCTCGATCTTGTGCGCCTCGCGACGCCGACCAGCGACGACCGCCGCCTGCCGAAGATCGTCGACCATGCCAGCGGCTTCATCTACTACGTCGCGGTCGCCGGCATCACCGGCACCCGCTCGGCCAATGCCGCCGATATCGCCGCCGCCGTCGCGCGGCTCCGCGGGTTTACCTCACTACCGGTCGCGGTCGGCTTCGGCATCCGCACCCCGGACCAAGCCGCGGAAGTCGCGCGCGCCGCCGACGCCGCCGTCATCGGCACCGCCCTCGTCCAGCGCCTCGCCCTCAACCTCAACCCCGACGACACCGCCAAACCTGGCCTCGTCGACGCCGTCCTCGCCGACGTCCGCGCACTCGCCCTAGGGATACGCGATGCGCGTCGAAAACCGCCAATCACCAGGTAGACATGGCAAAACTCGTCGGCTGGTCTGATCGACACCAATATGCACTTGGCGACGCTTCGACGGCGCCACCGGATTTTCGCGCAAATAACTCCAACCGGAGACGGATTGCCATCTTCTCCGCCATATTCCTGGCGGGCTGCGCGCTGAGCCTGGCATACGCTATTTTCAGGCCGGCGGAATATCGCGCGGCCGCGCGATTGGAGATAGTGCCTGGTTCCCTGGGATCCCCCTCAGAGGGAGCAAACGCGGGTCCGAGAAACCCAGTCACTGAGAACGGCCGAAAGTCGTTTCTCACCGAGGTTCAAGTGCTCATCAGCCGCCCCGTGCTGGAAAAGGCGGTGGCGCGCCTCGGAAATTCTGACGATCTCTCAAAAGACCTCGGGCCCGACCCGGTGCAAGGCCTCGGACGGATGTTGAGCACCGAACGGGTCGAAGGCACCCAAATCGTGCGAGTTCAGGTGCAAGGCCCTAATCGAGAACTCCTCCCCCGCCTGGTCAATACGCTGACCGATGTCTACCGCGAGCACTTGGCGGCCGCTTACAAAACATCAGTAGGGAGCGGCAATACGCAGCTCCGCGACGAGATTCACGTCCTCGACCAGCAAGTAGCGGCAAAACGGCAGGAGGTCGAGGCGTTCCGGGCTCGTTACGACATCGTGTCGGCGGAGCGGGACGAGAACCAGCTGCTCTCTACCGCCAAGGGTCTAGGCGAGTCGCTCAATGACGCAAACAGCGACGTGGCGGCCGCCGAAGGCCATCTCCGCGCCGTGCGCAATGCCATTGCGGCGGGTGAAGTGCTTGGCGGCGCCAAAAGCAATCCGACTCTCGCGAACATCGAAAAACGCGCCTCTGAGTTGCGCGAACAGCTGCACGAGCTCGAGACCCGCTTCACGCCGCAGTATTTGGACTTGGACCCCGCAGCCAAGGCGCTGCGCGGGCGCCTGGCGAACCTTGATCAGCAAATGGGATCCGAACGCGCAACCGGCCAACGCGCAGCCCTCGCCGAGGCGCAGCAGCAATTGACCAGCGCACGCGAGGCAGCCGATCGCCTCCAGCAGCAGTTGAACGCCAACAAGCAGGCTGCGCAGGCATTCGCAGCGCGCCTCAACGAATACAAGGCGATGCAAGAGGATCTCGCCCATCTCGAACAGCTGCACCGCGGGGCAATCGAGCGCCTGGCGCAGCTCCAAGCGAGCGAGGCCGAAAATGCTCCCCGAGTGGAGATCCTGGAGGCTGCCACCGTGCCTCAGGAGCCGCTCTACCCTCCCTATCTCCTCGCCGGGATCGGCGCGGCGGCATCGCTGATTCTCGGCATCTTCGCCGTCCGATTCATTGAATTTTTTTCGCGTCCCGACCCAGCACCGGAACCGGCTTTTCTGCAGCCTTTTTGGCCCCGACCGCGAGCTCGCGAGGCGTTGACCGCGCAGCGTCCACTGCTCACCGCCGAGCCTATGCAGCTGCCGGCGCCGGATGCACCTTTGCGGCAGCTGACGGACACGGAGGTCGCGGCCGTGTTGCAGGTGGCGAATGATGAAGGGCGGCTGCTGATGATGGCGCTTTTCACCGGTTTGACGGTCGAGGAGATCGTCGGCCTGCGGTGGGATGATCTCGACCTCGACGCGGGCACGATAAAGGTGCCCGGAAGATCGGCGCGCATCCTTCACTTGGGAGAACCGTTGCGCGTCCTGATCAGCGCTCGGCGGGCCGCCCAGCAGCCCACGCCGAGCCCCGCCTCGAGCGCCGATGAAGCGGCCGATCTCGTGATGTGCGCCGCCTATGATGCCGGACTTTCCGATGCCCACGAGGTGACCCCGACCATACTGCGTCACACTTACGTGGCTTTCCTGCTGCAGCAGGGAGCCCGCTTTGCGGACATCGGCCGCATCGTTGGCCGCCTCCCTCAGAAAGAGCTGGCCGCTTATATGAGGTTCGCGCCGGCTCAAGCGCGGATACCGTTAGAACAGGTCGATGTGATCCTGCCGGCTTTGCGTGCAATGGCACACCCGCAAGGCTAATTTTCGGCACCCTCTCTCCGGCAGTGGGTGGCCTGGTAAGGGTTGATCTGGCCGAGCAGCCAACGAAGAGGGAATTGATTTGGTACGTTCCACGAAGACTGGGATCGGGCAGCCGGTGCGGCGGCGGGAGGATTTTCGGCTGCTGACCGGAAAAGGGTGCTACAGCGACGATTTCAGCTTTCCTGACCAGGCGTATGCGGTGATGGTGCGGTCACCATATGCGCACGCCCGCATTCGTTCGATCGATACGACATCTGCGGCTGCGGCGCCTGGCATTCTGGCGGTGCTGACCGGGCGGGACATGCGCGAGGACGGGCTGCAGGCGATCCCGCATTCGGTCGGGACGCGGCATCCGGCCGACATCACGCTCGAAAACCGGGACGGCTCGCCGCCCTTCATCCCGCCGCATTTTCCGATGACGGCGGAAGAGGCGCGGCATTGCGGGGAGATCGTCGCGATGGTCGTGGCGACGAGCCTTGTCGCCGCCAAAGACGCCGCCGAGCTCGTCAACGTTGATTATTCGCCGCTGCCGTCGGTATCCCATTCGGTGACCGCGGTCGAGGCCGGCGCACCGCTCGCCCGGGGCGATGCCGCCTCCAACATCTCCATCGATGCCGAAGTCGGCGATCCTGCCGCCGCCAATGCGGCTTTCGCCAAGGCGGCTCACATCGTCAAATTCGAGACCTGGGTGCAGCGCATTGCAGGCGTGCCGATGGAGCCGCGCGCCGCGACCGGCACCTACGACCCGGCGACCGAGCGGTACACGCTTTATGCCGGGATCGGCGGCGCCGTCCGGCCGAAGCAGGAGCTCGCCAAGATCCTCGGCGTCGCCGAAGACAAGGTGCGCGTCGTCATGCACGAGGTCGGCGGCAATTTCGGGACGCGCGGTTCGTTCAATCCGGAATTCGCGCTGGTGACCTGGGCGGCGCGCAGGGTCGGCCGTCCGGTGAAGTGGACCTGCGAGCGCAGCGAGGCCTTCCTCTGCGACTACCAGGCCCGCGATCTGGCGGCCGAGGCCGAGCTCGCGCTCGACCACGACGGCAATTTCCTCGCGATGCGCGGCTCCAATATCGCCAATGTCGGCGCGTACCCGATCTCCTACGGACCGCTCGCCAAAGGCGTCGAGATCATGTCGAGCATCTATCACGTGCCGGCCGTGCATTTCCGCGCCCGCGCCGCGATCACCAATACGTTGCCGACGCGACCCTACCGCAGCTCGGGGCGCCCCGAGGTCATGTTCGTCATGGAGCGGTTGATCGACCTCGCCGCGCGGCAAATCGGCATCGACCGGCTGGAATTGCGGCGGCGCAATCTCGTGCCGGAATTGGCGATGCCGTACCGCAACCCGTTTGGCATGGTCTATGACAGTGGCGCCTACCACCGCGTCATGGAGCGCGTCGTCGCGCTCGGCGACTGGGCTGGGTTTTCGGCGCGACGGGCGGAGGCGAGAGCGCGCGGCAAATACCGCGGCATCGGCGTCAGCAATTACGTCGACACTGCGACCGGGACGCCGCGCGAACGCGCCGAGGTCACGGTACTGCCGGACGGCATTGTCGAGGTCGTCGTCGGCACCGTCTCAAACGGCCAGGGTCACGAGACCAGCTTTGCGCAATTGATCAGCGAATGGCTTGGCGTGCCGATCGACAGCGTGCGGCTGGTGACCGGCGACACCGACCGCGTGTCGGTCGGCGGTGGTTCGCATTCCGGCCGCGCATTGCGCCTCGCGAGCATTGTCATGCTGAACGCCTCCCGCGACATCATCGCCAAAGGCACGCAAATCGCTAGCCACGCATTGGAGGCTGCCGCAGCCGATCTCGAATTCATTGATGGCCGCTTTCGCGTGAAGGGCACCGACCGCGCGCTCGGGATCTTCGAGGTCGCGGCGCAGGCACTGCAGCGCAACGATCTGCCGGACGAACTGCGCGGCCCGCTCGCCGCCGAAAGCGACGAGACGATCAACCTCGCCAGTTTCCCCTATGGCTGCCATGTCTGCGAGGTCGAGGTCGACCCGGAGACCGGCGTTGTCGAAATCGCGCGGTACACCGCTGTCGATGATGTCGGGCGCGCCGTCAATCCGCTGATCGTGCACGGCCAGATCCATGGCGGCATCACCCACGGCCTCGGCCAGGCGACTCAGCGAATACTGCGTCTACGATCGCGACACCGGCCAGCTGTTGTCCGGCTCGCTGTTGGATTACGCGCTGCCGCGCGCCGACCGATTGCCCTTCTTCAATACCGAACTCAGCGAAGTCCCGACCCCCACTCACCCGCTCGGGATCCGCCCGGCCGGCGAAGGCGGCACGACCCCGGCGCTCGGCGTCGTGATCAATGCGGTTGTCGATGCGCTCGTCGAGTTCGGCGTGACCCACATCGAGATGCCGGCCACCCCCGAACGAGTCTGGCGCGCGATACACCAGAACGACTGATCTGAATTGGTCAAGACGGTTTTCACGGTAGCCGATAACGGGTCTCAGCAGATCGCGCCAAGAGCCATCGCGAGCAGCGCGCCGAGGGCAGCCGGCTTGTCCAAACCGGGCTCCTCGGCACGCGGCAGCCACAGTTCGACCGTGGTGCCTTCCCCCAGCTTGCTGTGGATCTGCACCGCCCCTCCCGACTGAGCGGCAAATCCCTGGACCATCGGCAAGCCGAGGCCGGAACCCGCTCCGAGCTCTTTGGTCGTAAAGAATGGCTCGAATGCTCTTGCGAGGGTTTCCTCGTCCATGCCGGTTCCGGTATCGCCGATCGACACGACCACGTATTCGCCCTGTGAGAGTTCCGGCGGAGAGCCGTCGCCGGCTCGGCGCCTCCCTAAAGCGATTTGCAGCGAGCCGCCTTCGGGCATCGCGTCCCGAGCGTTGATCGTCAAATTGAGGATCGCGAGTTCGAGCTGATTGGCGTCGACCCGCGCCGGAGGCAGGCCAGGCTCGCTGGAAACTTCCAGCCGAACCCCTTCGCCCAATGTGCGGCGCAGCATCTCTTCAATGCCGGCAAGGAGTCCGCTCAGATCGACGGGCCTCGGATCGAGCCGCTGCCTCCGCGCGAAAGCCAGCAAGCGCTGTATCAGCGCGCCTCCGCGCTCGGCGGCTTGCAACGCGCTCTGAAGCAGTGGCCGGGTGCTGGAATTTCCGCCTATTCGCCCCATCGCCAAGGTGAGATTGCCGATTACAATCGTCAGCAGGTTATTGAAATCGTGAGCGATCCCGCCGGTCAATCGCCCGATCGCCTCGAGCTTTTGCGCTTGATGCAAGGCGGCCTCGGTCGCCTGCCGTTCGGCTATTTCTTCTTGCAGACGCCGGTTGGCCCGGATCAATTCCAGCCGCAACCGGACGGTCTCGGCGAAAAACAGGTTGAAATGCCTTGCGCCAGCCGAGAGCGCAGCCGCGAAAACCAGGATCATTGCCCCCAAGGCGCCGCCTGTCATCGTGCCCTGGCAAAAAAACAGCAGCGCGAAGGGCAAACTCGCCGACAACAGGAAAGCGAGAGCGGTCGGGAGATGAGAGGCGCTCGTCACTACCGCGCCGGCGCACATCCCGCCGATTACGACTGTCAGGAACATTTGGCCTGGTACCGGCAAGACCGTGAATAGGAGCGCTCCGCCCGCACCCCAGCACAAACCCGCAGCCAGCGCCCCGCCGGTTGCCAACAGCGCCCAGCTCTCATCGGCTTTCGCGGGGATTTCCGCGCGACGATACCGCAACCACAGCACCGAGCGCGCGGCCGTCACCAGCAAGACGGCGCAAAACCAAATCGCGGGCCATGCCAAATCGGCCAGCCGCTGCAACACGATCGCAGTTATCGCGGCATTGACCACATTGACGGCGACCGCGATCGGCATTTGACGAAATAGGGTGTTTAACTGCTCCGCGCGGACCTCTCGCTGCAGGTCGTCGGCAGGCGCGCCTCTGAGTCGGAAAACCACCGCGTCCCCCGGGTCACATAGAGCAAGCGGAATGGGGCCGGTACAATGCCGACGATGCCGCCTCCAGCAATGCCCGGTTCCCGCGAAGGTACACTGCCGCTATCCGATCAGGCGAGCTTGTCGTCCCGTGCACCAGGCCTGCACTGACGCTTTTTTGACGATTGCCATCGCGTGTCGGTATCGTTCGCGCCGCGGGAACCCAAATCTAGGCCAGCTATCGCCTAACGCATCAACCAGCTTGCTTTATCCAGCGAGCCGGGTGAAGCCGTCGGCGCTCCAGTCCTCGCTGCCGACGCCGTGATGCACGAAGAAGAGCCCTGCGGGGTCGTATTTCCTCTTGATGGACAGCAGTCGAGGATAGTTTGGACCCCAATACGAGGTCTGCCACTGCGGCTCGAAGAAATCGCTTTCGGCAAAATAAGAACCCGCCCCGGGCGCCAGGCTTTTCAGCTCGCTCATCGCCTTGCCGATCGCGCGAGCCTGTCGGCGATCCACCTCGAGGTCCGGCTGATGACCGGGGAGCCTGGGAAAAGCCGGCGGGTCTTCGCCGCCGATGATCGCGAGCGCGAAGGCGCCGAGCACGTCCGGGTTCATCGCGGTGTCTCGGGTGGCGGATATTGCTTCTTCCGATCCCCCGGCCAGCCCTTTTTGGAAATGAAGTTCGACCGGCCAATTCCTGGCGGCAGCGAACAAAGCGTCCGCGAGCGCGCTTCGCCGGTCCGTTGCAGCAGCGACGCGGGCAGCCAAAGCGATTGGAAGCCGGAGACAAAATGCCCCACCTCGGCCAGATTTCCAGCCCAAAAGATATTGTCGGGAGGCGCGCCAGGCCGGTCGTCCGATAGCACGGCGCTGGGAAAGCGCGTTTTGAGAAAACCCGGGTCCCAGAGATTTCGGGCCGGCACCGCGATGATCCTGGGCGTGAGCTGATAGGTGAAATCCTGCGGCGATCCGTTGAGCCAGTGGAAAAACGGCTGCCAGACCGTATCGGCCTGCTGCTCGTCGAGCCCCTGAAACGCCATCCGGATCTCGAGTCGATTGCCCGGCCGAAGGTTGACGATCTGGTCCCAATGCGGATTGAGGAGATTGTCGGCGTAGAAATCAACGAAATGACCGATCAGCTTGCGAAACGCGGCGTCGGAAAAGGCATGGATCGTCGCGGAAACCGCACCGAAGAACGAGGGCAGGTCATGTGTTTTGAGGGTGAGCCGGGTGACGACGCCGAGGCTGCCGCCACCGCCGCCCTTTAGTCCCCAGTACAGGTCCGGATTGGTGCAGGCATTGACGATGCGGACCTTACCGTCGGCGGTGACGACCTCCGCCTCCAACAGCCCAGCGGCGGCTGTGCCGAAATTTTTCGAGAAGCTGCCGAACCCACCCGCCTGAACCAGCCCGGCCACCCCGACGGTGCCGCAGCCGCCGCCCTGCACATAGCGGCCACCTTTGGTCGTCACCGCGTTATATGTATGCATCCAGATCGCGCCCGGCCCGACCGTGACCGCGGGCTGAGGCGGCTGTGCGGCGCACCCCTGGGCGACGAAGCCGTCCTGTAGGGCGATGGCGTTCATCCGCCGGGTCCAGATCAGCAGCGAGTCCGATGCATTCGACCTCCCGAGATAGCTGTGGCCGCCGCCTTTGACGACCAGCCGCAGATTGTTCTCGCGGGCGAAGTTGACCGCCGCGACAACGTCACCCGTGGTCTCGGCCGCCACCGCATAGACGCTCGGCTGCGATTCCCAGGCATCGACCCAGCCCGCGGTCTGGGTCAGAGCGACGTTATCGCCGATGTAATAGGGATTCTTCAGTTCCTTGAAGAGATCGCCGCATGCCGCTCCATCCGGTGCTTCGCGGCAGGCGCTCAGCGGCGAATTCACCTTGATGAGCCGGCCTCCGACGTCGTCATTCAGCTTTGCCCAGCTCGCCTCGCCGGGCCAGGCAAGGTCGGATGGGCGTACGCGGCGAGCCAGTGTGTTCTCAGTCAAGGCAGCCCGCACGGTTCTGGAAAGCACCGGCAGCAAAACGACCGCTGCACCGCGCCTGAGCAAACTTCTTCGGTTCATCGCAAACATTTCAATAAAGCAGCGGGATCAGCGCGGCCGTCTGTTGGCGGTATTCGGCATATTCGGGGAAATTCTCGCTCATGCGTTTCTCCTCGACGTGTATTTTCCGGAGAAATCCGATCAGCGCAAATATGACTGCAAGGACACCCCGCCACTCGCCGATCGCCATGGCCGTACCAATCAATGCGAGCACCAAGCCGGTATAGATCGGATGGCGAACGGCCCGATAGGGGCCCGTCCGCACGAGGGCATGATCCTCTTTCACTGTGACGATGCCGCTCCAGTTCCGCCCCAAATGAGCGCGTGCCCATGCGGCGAACCCAAGGCCCGCCGCGACCATGACTGCCCCGAGCAACGGAAGTAGGCGGCCTGCCGGCACGACCCGCGCCGACAGGATTGGCGACAGCCAGTGCGGTGCCGTCAAGAGCACGGCGCAGGCGAGGAGCGGGACCACATGCAAGACCCGCGAGCCGACCAATTCCTGCCAGCGCGCCGGCTTTGTGTGGCGCGCGGCGAAGGTCCAGAAGACCGCCCAGCCAAGCCACATGGCCGGAATGAGAAGGCGGAGAGAAACAGCCAAAGGGTCAGCTTCAAGGCATTGAGAAAAGCGTTCTGATGAGTTCCATTAGGGGCGGCAGGAGGGCGGAACCTTGAATATTTCCGCGAAGGTGCGCCTCAACGCCGTGTCGACTTCCTCCATGGTCGCGGCGATACCGAGCCGGGCAAGCGAGGTCACGCCGTGCTCGGCGATCCCGCACGGAACGATCCCGCGGTAATGGTCAAGTTCGGGGTCAACATTGAGCGCCAGACCGTGATAAGTGACCCACTGACGCACGCGCACGCCGATTGCGGCGATCTTTTCCTCGTTCCCCGAGGGCCGCACCACCCATATGCCGACGCGCCCGTCGCGCCGTTCGCCGCGCACCGCGAAGCACGCGAGTGTCCGGATGATCCATTCTTCGAGCTGGTGCACGTAGCAGCGCACATCCTGCCCGCGCCGGCGCAGATCCAGCATCACATAGGCGATCCGCTGGCCGGGCCCGTGATAGGTATAACGGCCGCCACGTCCGGTGCGATGCACCGGCAGGCGGCCTGGCTCGAGAAGCTCCTCGTGACGCGCGCTGGTCCCGGCGGTGTAGAGCGACGGGTGCTCGACCAGCCAGACGAGCTCGGCAGCCGCCCCGGCACGGATCGCTGCGACGCGCCTCTCCATTTCCTCGACCGCAGCGGCGTATTCCACCGGTGTTTCGCTAACCCGCCACTCGATCCTGACCGGTGCCGTTACCATCTCAAGGTCCATACGGCTTGATATAGTGGGCCGGATTTGCTAATCACGCCGGCCCCGTGATGCGGTCGTGGCGGAATTGGTAGACGCGCAGCGTTGAGGTCGCTGTGGGGGAAACTCCGTGGAAGTTCGAGTCTTCTCGACCGCACCAACCGCAGCCGCCGACCCCTGACCCATGCAGAACACGCGGCTTCCTTCCCTCGATTATGATCTCGGCGCGGAGATCGACATGCTGCGGACCACGGTACGCGGCTTTGCCGAGGACCGGGTCGCACCGCTCGCCGCCGAGATCGACCGGACCGACCGCTTCCCGATCGAGCTGTGGCCCGAGATGGGTGCGCTCGGCCTGCACGGGATCACCGTCGAGGAAGAATATGGCGGCGCCGGAATGGGCTACCTCGCCCATTGCGTGGCGATGGAGGAGGTCAGCCGCGGCTCGGCCTCGGTGGGTCTTTCCTACGGCGCTCACTCCAACCTCTGCGTCAACCAGATCCGGCGCAACGGGACCGAAGCGCAAAAGCGCGAGTATCTGCCGAAGCTGATCTCGGGCGAGCATGTCGGCGCCTTGGCGATGAGCGAGCCGGGCGCCGGATCGGACGTCGTCTCGATGCGGCTGCGCGCCGACAAGAAAGGCGACCATTATGTCCTGAACGGCAGCAAGCTGTGGATCACCAACGGCCATTACGCCGACACCTTGGTGGTCTATGCCAAGACCCGGCCCGACGCCGGGCCGCGCGGCATTACCGCGTTTCTGATCGAAAAGGGGTTCAAAGGGTTCCGGCCGGCGCAGAAGCTCGACAAATTGGGCATGCGCGGGTCGCCCACTTCGGAGCTGGTCTTCGAGGATTGCGAAGTCCCGGCCGAGAACGTGCTCGGCACGGTCGACGAGGGCGTGCAGGTGCTGATGAGCGGGCTCGATTACGAGCGCGCCGTCTTGGCCGCGGGTCCGCTCGGCATCATGCAGGCCTGTCTCGACGTCGTGATCCCCTACATTCACGACCGCAGGCAGTTCGGCCAGGCGATCGGCGAATTCCAGCTGATCCAAGGGAAGGTCGCCGACATGTATACAACGATGAACGCCTGCAAATCCTACGTCTACGCGGTGGCCAAGGCTTGCGACCGCGGACAGACGACGCGCAAGGATGCCGCGGGCGCGATCCTCTACGCCGCCGAGAAGGCGACGGCGATGGCGCTCGATGCGGTGCAGATCCTCGGCGGCAACGGCTACATCAACGACTACCCGACCGGCAGGCTGCTGCGCGACGCCAAGCTCTACGAGATCGGCGCCGGCACCTCGGAGATCCGCCGCATGCTGATCGGCCGCGAAATCTTCAATGAGACGGCGTGACGTGCGCCGCCTGATCTCCTCCGGATCGCCTTTTGAGGCAGCGGCGGGCTACAGCCGCGCGGTAGTCGACGGCGACTGGATCTTTGTCGCCGGCACAACCGGATTCGACTACGCGCAAATGACCATTGTGGATGATCCTGCGGAGCAGGCGCGCCAGGCCTTTCGCAACATCGAGAAGGCGCTGGCCGAAGCGGGCGCCAGGCTCGGCGATGTCGTCCAGGTGAAATATTATGTCCCGGACGCCGCGGATTGGCCGGCGATCGTGCCGGTGCTGGGGGAGATCTTCGGCAGCATCCGTCCCGCGGCAACCGCCTTGATCTGCGGCCTCGTGGACCCCCGCATGAAGGTCGAGATCGAGGTAACCGCCAGACGAGGCAGTGCATCATCATCATCAGGCTGACCCCATGAGGCTCACTGGCGAGGACCGCATGCTGAGGTCCGGCGTGGACGGCTTTACGGCGAGCGACGGCATCAGGCTCGGCTATTGCATCGACGACTTCACCGACCCGTGGAAGGAGGCGCCGGTTCTGCTGCTGTTGCACGCCGCAATGGGGAGCGCGCGCCGCTATTATGCCTGGGTCCCGCCGCTCAGCCGGCTTTACCGGGTGGTGCGGATGGATCTGCGCGGCCACGGCAGCTCGCAGGTCCCGCCCGCCGACCGCGAACTGACCCTCGACCGGCTGGTGCGCGACGTCATCGAGCTGATGGACCATCTGGGTTGCGCCAATGCCCATATCGTCGGCAATTCGGCCGGCGGCTATCTCGGCCAGCAATTGGCGATGAACCATGGCGAGCGGGTTCGCAGCCTGATGCTGTTCGGCTCGACGCCGGGTCTGAAGCACAGTCAGGCGCCGAGCTGGATCCCGCAGATTCAGGCGAAAGGCATGCGGGCTTTCCTTGCGGAAACTATCTCGGACCGCTTGCCGCTCGACCAAGTCGATCCGGGTCTTGTCGAGTGGTTTCTCGACGAGGCCGCCATGAATGATCCCGCTTATATCGCCAAATTCGTATTGCTGATGGCGAGCTACGACTGGAGCGACCAGCTGCACCGCATTCAGTGCCCGACGCTCGTCGTCGTGCCGGGCGCCGAGCCGATCGGCTCGACCGCGAATTACGAGCCGTTCCGCCGGCACGTCAGAGATGTCGAGATGCGGGTCTACGAAGGCGCCCCGCACAACGTCTGCGACGCCTTCCCCGACCGCTGCGCCGGCGACGTGCTCGACTTCCTCGGCCGCCGCTTTGGCCTGGGCGTCTAACGTTCCGAATCGTTGCTGGCACTCTGTTAAGAATGGCCGCACAATGCGCCGATTACATACGCGGAGGAGAGAGCATGAGCGCGCGCAAAGAGTGGCACCCTGAGAAGGTCCGTTCCGGGCTCACCCATCCGGTCATCGACGCCGACGGCCATTGGATCGAATACGGGCCGGTCTTCGCCGAGAAGGTGCGCAAGGCGGCCGGCGACAAGGCGGCGGACGGGCTGCTCCGGCACATGCGCCGCATCCCCGACGCGCTGTCGCTGTCGATCGAGGAGCGGCGCCGCCGCGGCATCGCGATGGAGGGCTATTGGGGGCGCCAATCGACCAATACCCGCGACCGCGCCACCGCGATGATGCCGCGGATGCTGTACGACCGGCTCGACGAGCTGGGGATCGATTTCGGCATCATCTACCCGACCGCGGGGCTGGGCATCGCGCGCATCGACGACGACGAGACCCGGCGCGCCGTGATCCGCGGCTTCAACATTGTCACGGCCGATTACTTCCGCGACCTCAGCGACCGCCTGACACCGGCGGCGGTCATCCCGATGCACACCCCCGAGGAGGCGATCGAGGAGCTCGAATTCGTCACCAAACAGCTCGGCTCCAAAGTCGGCATGTTCGGCAGCGGCATCAGGCGGCCATTGCCGGGAGCCAAAGGCGTCGACCCCGAAATCGCCCGCTTCGCGGCGCATTACGACCAGCTCGGCATCGACAGCGACTACGATTACGATCCGGTCTGGCGCAAATGCCTGGAGCTGAAGATCGCGCCGACCTTCCACACCGGCGGCCGCGGCCTCGGCCTGCGCAATGGGCCGAGCAATTTCACCTTCAACCACATCGGCCATTTCGCCGCCGCCGGCCATGCGGTAGCCAAGGCCATTTTCCTCGGCGGCGTGACACGGCGCTTCCCCGATCTGCGCTTTGGTTTCCTCGAAGGGGGTTCCGGCTGGGCCTGCCAGCTCTTCGCCGACCTGATCGAGCACTGGGAACGGCGCGGCAAGGAAGGCCTCGAATACATGGACCCGAAAAAGCTCGACCGTGCGTTGCTGGCGCAGCTGGTCGAGAAATACGGGTACAAGGATATCGGCGACGAACTGCGCCGCCGCGACGGCTGGCCAAATCCGGGTGACGACGAGCTCGACGGCGGGGTCCCGGTGCACGACGATTACGCCGCGTGCCGGATCACCAAGAAGGAGGACTGGATCGACCTCTATGCGAAGCCGTTCTTCTTCGGCTGCGAGCCGGACGACCGCTTGAATGCCGTCGCGTTCAGCAAGCTCAACCCGTTCGGCGCCCGGATTAACGCGATCTTCAGCTCCGACGTTGGCCATTTCGACATCCCCGACATGCGCATGGTCCTGCCGGAAGCCTGGGAATTGGTCGAGGACGAGCTGATCACCCGGGACGACTTCCGCGACTTCACCTTCGCCAACGCGGTGCGCCTTTTCGGCACGCAGAACCCCGACTTCTTCGAAGGCACCCCGGTCGCCGACGCCGCCGCCGAAGTGCTAGGCAAAGCCCCGGTCCGCGCCGCCGCGGAATAGCCCCAAACCCCTCTCCCGCCCACGACAATATCCTCTCCCCCCGCCGGCCGGGGGGAGAGGGCAGGGTGAGGGGGGCCGAAGTGCGGGTTAACGGCGCCGCCCCACCTCGCCCTCCCGCCGCTACGCGCCGGGCCCCTCCCTCTCCCCCCTGAGGGCGGAGAGGGGCTTTCGTTCACCCCCAGTCATTTCCTCCCCCGCAAGCGGGAGAGGGTTAGGATGGGGGCTGGTGGGAGAGGGCAACATTTGGGCGTCGGAAACGATCAGATGGGAGGGCTGATTCATGCGGAGGCCCATTGGGTTAGTTTCGGTGATCGGGCTCTTCGCCTCGCTCGCGGCCGCGGAGGCGCAAACTCCTCCGCCTCCGACCGCCGGAGCGGCATTCGACGGGACCTACCGGCTGGTATCTTCGGCGAGGGTCAATCAAACGTTCATGACGAGGAAAGCGCAGGTGGGCCAATGTCCGGACCGCAGACCGGGGCCGCTGACCGTCATGCACGGTCAGGCGAGGTATAAGAGCGCCACAGGCTACCGGCTCCGAGGAACAGTCGGACCGCAGGGTGAGCTGGCGATGCGAGCAGCCGGGCCGGGACAGTCCCAGCCGATCGAGATAAGGGTCAGCGGCCAGATAGACGGCGGCGGCACGGTACGCGCACGCCAAACCAGCAATTCCTGCAATTATGATTTCGTTTGGCAGAAATAATTGGAATATCCGTAACGAGAGGAATTAGTTCAAAGCCGGATGCCGACGTCGCCAGAGGTCACATCGGCGGTGCACATCAGTGGCAATCGCCGAAGCCACGCAACGCGATAACCCGCCGCCGCGAGCGTCTGCGTGTCCTCTACAGCAGAATTCCGGTCAGATTGCACGCCTCTAGCTGAAATCGTCATTGCGAGTGCAGCGAAACAATCTCGCGCCCATCGAGGCTCCTCGGCACGAGATTGCTTCGTCGCCTCCGGCTCCTCGCAATGACTCGGACCAATTTGGTCGAGATCTACTCTAATGCCGCCGCCGCAACCCGCTCCTCGCGGTCTTGAAACACGTCCACGTCCCCGGAGATGCGCGGCGTGTCCCGGTTCAGCGGCGCGGCCGGGCGACATAGCTGTCCGGGTCGCGGTGCGCGGCAAGCAGGCGGAGAATGTCGGTTTAAATCCTAGAGAGCGGCACGGCAGGCCCGCTCGATCTGTTCCGCCAGCCGCCGGGCTTCACGGTTGCCCTCCACGCGCAAGGCGCGCGCGATGACCAGAGCATCCGCCGGGGTCGGCGTCTCCATCTCGCGCTTGTTCCACAGCGCCCGCGCGCCATACTCGGCGAAAGCGCGGCGGTAGAGGCTCGTGAGGTCTTCCGGTTGTTTGGGTCTCGGTCGTCATCTGCGTTGGAATAGCCCAGCGCGGCAATCTACATCTCGTAGGCGGCCGCTCGATTACAATTTCGGTTTTTGTCGCATAGCCGGGATTATGGAAAAATCGCTGGCGGTGGAAAGTAAAACCGGCGAATGGTGGATGTTGGATTTTGCCCGGAGTGTGAGAAACCGTAGATGCCCAGCTTATACGTAGCGGTGTACTTAGTACGCCCTCCGGAGAAGGGTCACAATTCCGAGATTGCGGCCGCCTTCTATAAAGAAGCGGCTGCCTTCTATAAAGACACTGCACGGTCGAGATTTCCTTATGACGTCGGTGATGACCCGACGTTTTTTTCTGCAGGGCGTCTGGGCGGGCCGATTACGTGGGGTGTGTGCCGCCCTGATGTTCGGTGCCCCATTCGTAAGGATGATGGAATAGTATTCTTCGCTGAGCAAAAAACTCCCAAGACACCAAGACAACGCACTATAGGTTTGTTGCAGCGCTTCGCGTCGCCGACAAAATGCAACACACCGAGTTATCGAAGCACCCGCTCTTTAGCCAATATCTCAATCTCGTGGTTCGACCATGTGGAGTGGGGTGGGAACACCACGAACCTTTGTGGAGGGCCGGTCATGGCGATTGGCTATGGAAGGTTACATGCCAGTCTCTAGTCAAGTCTTGCCGTCTACCTCGAAAAGAGACAAAGCACCGGGACGCCGACGGCAAAATAATACGTACAGAAAAGCACTGGGAAGCCGCCGGTAAGGCACATGCGCCGGGAACACCTCTTACGATTGATGGGCACGCTGTCCCGGTCGCAGATAACTACATTGTCTTCTCAACGTCATCGGCAGTACGTGCTCATGATCCGCCATTCGTGGCGCTGCACCACAAAGGGGAAAAACATGAGAGTTGGGAGGGTGATTCCACAAGCACCGAAATTCGGAAACTCGTTCTTCGAAATAGTGGTCGCTATCTGCGAATACCCAACAGCCTGCCTCATCGGTTCATTCGTCATTGCCCAGATCTCAAAGAGTCAGAGCTTGAGGAGACATTCCGTCGGCTCCGTACAGCCCTGAAGCTCCGGAGCGGCTAAATTCTACATGTTGGGTTTCTGCGCCCGCGCCGTGCTTCTGTCATGTCAAAGCCCCATAGGGCGGTTTATGGAAAATCACTGCACCGCATGCTTTTCCTGCACAATCGGCGCGCTGCCGTCAGGGTGGCCAAAAGCGTGTCTCGTCGAAAAATGACCGTCGTATCCGGCGATATTCTTCTGTTTCGTTTTGGCTCGGGGAACTAGGTGGAAAGACTTCAATCATGCGCTGGGTTTCTGTGCTCAAAAGACCGTTCCAGATGGTCGAGCCGTGTGCGGCCGCCAAAACCCGCTCCTTCAAACTAGGCCCGGCATCCCAGATGAACACCTTGAGACCGTGCTTTTCTATCGCTTCGGCGATTACCGCGTTCACGTGCTCGTCCCCAAACCCGTAGCCAATGATCATTAAACGTTCTACTTCATAGAGAACCATTTTGAATATATCAAAATACCATGCGAGCAATGGCAGGTCGGCGATTTGTCTGCTCTTTTCGGTTCCAACAACCAACACGTTCCCCGCATTCGGCATTCTCCAGTTGAACGAGCCATGTAATTTAATGACGTTCATTTGTCCGCGCAGCCGCCCTTGCCCTGCCGGGTCTGCGAACGGGTGCATCACGAATTGGGGAGAGTAGGCTTCGACGTTTGTGGTGAAATAGCGCTGACCCGGACTCGGTTGCACTGCCGGCAAAACTGGCGGCGGCGCACCGTAGACGTGATTGTTGTAGAGGTATCGCTCAAAAAATAAATCTTGGTTGAGTGTAAACAAGTAGCCCGTATCAACCCCGTGATTACGTTGTCCCCAGAAACGAAACAACAGGTCTTGCACTTGATAGATATTGATCTTTGGATTAGGAGGCGACGCAATCGCGCGATCCATAGAAATGAACGCCTCTAGTAACGCACGTTGAAAACTCCGGTGGTCAGAATTCGACAAATGGCGGCAACCTCGTTCGCGCCAGTGCGAATTCGAACGATTGCTCGTCACGAAGAAGGGCGCTAAGTCGATCATTATTGCGTACGTCGGGGAAATCCAAAATGAGTTGCCAGACCCCGGCAGCTAATCTGGCACCCCAGTTATGTGACCATCCGGCACCGGTCAGGAGTACCCGTTTGCTGAATTTCCCGATATCCATTGCTTATCGAGTTCCTTGACAACGCACCCAAATTGCACCGGAGAGCGCTTCTCGGATTTTTTCCGCTGCCACGTCGGCCTCTGCGCCAGTGGCATATACCACAGACATGCACGTTCTCCCCGGCCCCTCTCCGATTGTGAATCCGGGGCCGGCGCGAGGATTTAAGGGATCACCTGTCTGTATGTCCATGCGCTGAACTTGCCCGGCCATTTCTTCCCTCTTCGGTTGGTTTTATAAATTAAAATCGGTACGCCTCTGAGCCAGTTCGGCATCCCGGATTCCGGGCTTAGACCCTCATGCTGTCAGCCGTGAAATCGTGCTGTTGTGGACGTTGTAGCTGCGCGCGATCTCGCGGAGCGTTTCGTTGCCGGCGGTCACGCGCTGCCGGGCCTCGTTCTGCTGGTGCGGGGTGAGCTTGGGCTTGCGGCCGAGCTTGACGCCGTTGGCGACGGCACGGGCGCGTCCTTCGCCGGTGCGTGCGCGGATCAGATCGCGCTCGAACTCGGCTAGGCCGCCGAGTACGGCCAGCATCAGGCGGCCGTGTGGGGTTGTGGTATCGGCCCATGTGTCGCCGAGCGAGCGGAAACCGGCTTTCTTGTCCGTGATCGCCGCGAGGGTGTTCAAAAGATCGCGGGTCGAGCGGGCGAGGCGGTCGAGCCGCGTCACCGTCACCATGTCGCCGGCGTCGATGACCGCGAGCAAGCGGCGAAGCTGCGCGCGTTCGGTCTTGGCACCGCTCGCCACTTCGCGGAACACCTTTTTGCATCCGGCCTTGGCGAGCTGGCGCACTTGCGCTTCGATGCTCTGGCCGTCGGTCGAGACGCGGGCATAGCCGTATTTCATGCCACCATTATGCAGCAGATTTACGCAGCAATAAAGCGCAATCGTTTCAATGAGCTAATTTTGCTGCGTTTTTCTTCAAATTTGCGACGGCCGAATTAAGCCGAAACGCACGCCGCCTTTGGCCCGCAGTCATCGCGTTTGATTGCTATATAAGCAACACTAAAATTGCCACAATGTTGTGTTTCATGTTGCTACGGAAGCGCCGATGGACGGCGTCGAGTCAGAAAACGAGATCGAGCGATGACTGATATTTCGCTGCAAAAAACAGCAAAAACAGCAAAGCGACCCCGCGGGCGGCCGTTTCCGAAGGGACAGTCCGGCAATCCTGCCGGGCGGCCGCGTGGCTCCTCGAACCGGGCGACGCGGGCGGCCGAGATGTTGCTCGAGGGCGAAGCCACGGCGCTGACCCGCAAGGCGGTCGAATTGGCGCTTGCCGGCGATCCGGCGGCGTTGCGGCTCTGTCTCGACCGCACCGTGGCGCCGCGCCGTGAACGGGCGGTCGAGGTCGCGCTGCCGCCGATCCACGGCGCAGACGACATCTTGGCCGCGATAAAAGTGGTCAGCGGCGCGGTCGGGCGCGGCGCCATTACCCCCGGCGAGGGGTTCACGCTGTCTCAGATGATCGAAACCTTTCTGCGGGCCATCGAAGCCAGCGATTTCGAAGGCCGATTGCGGGAATTGGAGGAAGACCAGGCGGCACGCCGGGAAGAGACGGAGGCGCGCCGCTACAATTGGGCTGCGCGGTTTAACTCGTCCTCCCGCTGAGGCTGGTTCTTGCCTTCCGAAGTGTCGGAAGGAGCTACGAGCGATGATCGTTGAACAGATCTGGACCGCGAATTCCGACCGCAATTTCAATTATCTGATCGCCTGCGGCGCATCCCCGACGCGCTGTCGCTGTCGATCACCGAGCGGCGCCGCCGCGGCATCCCGATGGAAAGCTATTGGGGCGGCAGTCGACCAACACCTGAGACCGCGCCACCGCGATGATGCCGCGGATGGTTTACGACCGGCTGCCCGCAACACGGCCGGACCCACCTGATCGCAAATGTTGAGCTCATCGTTCACTCCCTTGTTCCGGTCCGACTTCGAAATGTTCTAAGATGACCCGATAGGTTCGTTTTGGGAGATGGTCATGCCTGCGATCAAAGCCTTCGACCTTGCTTATGGGCGGCTGCGCTCGCCCGATCTCGACAAACAGGAGGAGTTCCTGACCGATTTCGGGATGGTCCGCACCGACCGGACGAGGAACGCCCTCTACATGCGTGGCACCGATGCTCCGCATCACATCCATGTCACCGAACTGGGTGAGCCGCGCTATGTCGGGATAGCGGTCCACGCGGCGAACATGGAGGACCTCGACAAGATCTCGCGGGTCGACGGCGCCTCGCCGATCGAAGACATCGACGAACCCGGCGGCGGCAAGCGCGTCCGCTTGACCGATCCCGACGGATACCAAGTCGAAATCGTCTATGGCATGCAGATGCTCGACCCGATTCCGGTCAAGCGTCCCGCGGTCAATTCCGGCGAAAACAAATACCGCCGCAAGGGCGAATTGTTCCGCATCGAGCAGGGCCCGTCGCACATCAAGCGGTTCGGGCATTTCGTTATTATGAGCAAGAATTTCGACAAGACGCTCGGCTGGTACCGCGAAATGCTCGGCTTCCGCTGCTCCGACGAGTTTTATGCCGGGGAAAAGACGAATGTCGTCGGCTCGTTCAATCGGCTCGATCGCGGCGACGACTATGTCGACCACCACGCCTTTTTCTGCATCCGCGGCGACAAGAGCGGCCTCAACCACCTGTCCTACGAGGCCGCCGACATCGACGATGTGATGGTCGGCAACGAGCATCTACAAAAGAAGGGCTATCAGCACATGTGGGGCATCGGCCGCCACCTGATCGGCAGCCAGTTGTTCGATTACTGGGCCGATCCGTGGGGCCGGGTGCACGAGCACTGGGCCGACACCGACGTGTTGAACGCCCACACCCCGCCCAATCTACTGGAGCGCGGCGAAGGCACCGGCGGACCCTGGGGCCAGCCGATCCCGCAGATCTTCATGGGCCACGCCTCGCCCTGAGTCACCTGGGAGGAGCCTGACAGAGGTGGCCCCTTTCCCGCGATGCGGGAGAGGGGCCAAACGCGGGTGTAATCAATCGGGTATCCACGGATAGCGGTTAAGCGCGCGCCGGCTGCTCGGTGAGTTCGCGGCCCAGCGCCGACAACGCCATCGCTACGATGTGGCGGGCGTTCAGCCCGGCCTGGTCATACTGCGCTTGCGGGGAATCGTGGTCGAGGAAGACATCTGGCAGCACCATCGTGCGGATCTTCAGCCCGTGGTCGAGCATCCCGGTCATCGCGAGGTGGTGCAGCACATGGCTGCCGAAGCCGCCGATCGCACCCTCCTCGACCGTAATCATGACCTCGTGTTCGCGGGCCAGGCGGTTGATCAGCTCAAGGTCGAGAGGTTTGGCAAAACGGGCATCGGCGACCGTCGTCGACAGCCCATAGGTGCCGAGTTCCTGCGCCGCCTTCATGCATTCCGTAAGGCGCCCACCGAGGCTCAACAGCGCTATCTTGGTGCCCTCGCGCATGATGCGGCCGCGGCCGATTTCGAGCGGTACACCCCGCTCCGGCAGCGGCACGCCGATGCCGTCGCCGCGTGGATAGCGCACCGCCGAGGGTGCGTCGTCGATCGCCGCGCAGGTCGCCACCATGTGGAAGAGGTCGGCTTCGTCGCCCGCCGCCATAATTATGAAACCGGGCAGGCAGCCGAGATAGGTTACATCGAACGAGCCCGCATGGGTCTGGCCGTCATTGCCGACCAGACCGGCGCGGTCGATCGCGAAACGCACCGGCAATTTCTGGATCGCGACATCGTGCACGACCTGGTCGAAGGCGCGCTGCAGGAATGTCGAATAGATCGTGGCGAACGGCTTCATGCCCTCGGCGGCGAGGCCGGCGGCGAACGTCACCGCGTGCTGTTCGGCAATGCCGACGTCGAAGCACCGCTTCGGAAATTTGTCGCCGAACAGGTTGAGCCCGGTCCCCGACGGCATCGCTGCGGTGATCGCGACGATACGGTCGTCGGCCTCGGCCTCCTTGATCAGCGATTTGGCGAAGACGCTGGTATAGGAAGGCGCGGTCGACTTCGATTTCACCTGGGCGCCGGTGACGACATCGAACTTGGCGACGCTGTGCCACTTGTCCTCTGCCTGCTCGGCCGATAGATAGCCGTGGCCTTTCTCGGTCACGGCGTGGACTAGGACGGGTCCCGGCTCCTTGCTGTCGCGGACGTTCTTCAAGACCGGCAATAGATGATCGATGTTGTGACCATCGATCGGGCCGACATAGTAAAAGCCGAGCTCCTCGAACAATGTCCCGCCGGTGACAAAGCCACGGGCGTATTCCTCGGCTCGGCGCGCCGCATGCTCGAGCGGCTTCGGGAAGTGGCGCGCCACCTCCTTGGCGATATGGCGCAGCGACATGAAGGATTTGGAAGACAGCAGGCGCGACAGATAGGCGCTCATCGCGCCTACCGCCGGCGCGATCGACATGTCGTTGTCGTTGAGGACGACGATCAGCCGCGAATCCATTGCGCCGGCATTGTTCATCGCCTCGTAGGCCATCCCCCCGCTCATCGCGCTGTCGCCGATCACCGCGATGACGTTGCGGTGCTCGCCGCGGAAGTCGCGGGCGACGGCCATGCCGAGCGCGGAGGAGATTGAGGTCGATGCGTGCGCGGCGCCGAACGGGTCGTATTCGCTCTCCGAGCGCTTGGTGAAACCGGAAAGCCCGCCGCCCTGCCGGATTGTGCGGATACGGTCGCGTCGACCCGTCAGGATCTTGTGCGGATACGCCTGATGACCGACATCCCAAATGAGCCGGTCATACGGCGTGTCGAAGACGTAGTGCAGCGCCACGGTCAGCTCGACAACACCGAGGCTGGCGCCGAAATGCCCGCCAGTGATCGAGACTGCATCGATCAGCTCGGCGCGCAACTCATCGGCGAGCTGTCGCAGATCTTCTTCCCGCAGCTTCCGCAGATCGGCGGGAGTGTCGACCTGGTCGAGCAGCGGCGTCCGATTTGAAATCGGGCGGGTTGTTTTTGCGTCCAATGCTGCGCTCCTCACGTACGGCGGGTGATCACGAATTCGCGCCGCCTCTCGTAAAAGTTCCGCTCTTTGTTCGAACAAATCAAGGTGGGCTACCGCCTGCTTAACCAACAGCTCGGCCTGCGCTCTGGCACGCTCCGCCCCGAGTATCGAGACGAAGGTGGCTTTTCCGGCCGCGGCGTCGGCGCCGACGGGCTTCCCGGTCTCGGCCGCGGAGCCTTCGACATCCAGAAGATCGTCGGCGATTTGGAAGGCGAGGCCCAGATCGTGGGCATAGCCGCGTAGCGCTGTTCGCGCTTCAGCGGGCGCCTTGGCGAGAATCGCACCGGCTTCGCACGAAAAGGCGATCAGCGCGCCGGTCTTCATCCGCTGCAATCGGGTGATCGCGCCGATTTCTAAACTCTGGTGCTCGGCAATGAGGTCGATCATCTGACCCCCGACCATACCGGCCGCACCGGCGGCGGTGGCGAGTTCAGAGACGAGTTCGCACCGTACCGCAGGATCGCCGTGCGTGTCGGGATGGGCCAGCACCCCGAACGCCGCGGTCAACAGACCGTCTCCGGCGAGAACCGCCGTCGCCTCGTCGAATTTCTTGTGGCAGGTCGCGCGGCCGCGGCGCAGATTGCTATTGTCCATCGCCGGCAGGTCGTCATGAACGAGGGAATAAGTATGGACCATCTCGATCGCTGCCGCTACCTGCAAGGCGCAGCGCCGAGCGACCCCAAATAGGGTTGCGCTTGCCAGGACGAGGAACGGCCGCAACCGTTTCCCCGGTGCCAGGGCGGAATAACGCATCGCGTCATAGACCCTGGCCTCGAGACCGGGCGGGACGGCGAGCAGCCGCTCCAACGCGGCGTCGGTGAGCTTGGCGGCCTCGTCCAGAGCGCTCGAAAAAGAAATCCGTTCGGACCACGTCGTTTCAATCAAGTTTGGCGGGCTCCACGCCGATGGCGCCCTCAGGACCAATAACGATTCGATCCACCCTTTGCTGCGCCTCGTTCAGCTTTCTTTCGCAATGCCGCTTCAGTTGAGCTCCACGCTCATAAGACATTATCGCTTCGTCGAGCTTGACCTGGCCGCCTTCGAGCCGGCGCACGATCTGCTCCAGTTCAGCGAGCGCATCTTCGAAACTCATCGCGGTGATATCGGGGGCAACGCCATTGGGGGGAACGCCTGGGTCGACCATCTACTTTCTTCTTAACAAAAAACGCGAGGATGGTTCTGCGGTTTAGCCGATGACGAGAGCGCGAAATAGGACTGTCGTTGCCGAATTACAACAGCGGGGAATGGCCGATCCGTCACGCCGACATCAGCACGCGGACATGCGCCGCGGCGCTGGCCGCCAACGCCGAAAGATCGTAACCCCCTTCGAGAGTGGCGACCAACCGACCTGCAGCATGGCGATAGGCAATCTCGAGCAGCTTCTCGGTGACCCAGGTGTAGTCTGCCTCCTCGAGCATCAGCTGGGCCAGCGGATCGCTCCTGTGAGCATCGAAACCTGCCGAGACTATCATCAGCTCGGGCCGGAACGCATCGAGCGCCGGCAGGATGCGCTGCGTCACGCCGAGGCGGAACTGGCTCGAGCCGGCCATCGGGCGCAGCGGCACGTTGACGACATTCCCGACACCGGTCTCGCTTGCCGCGCCGGTTCCGGGATATAGCGGATATTGGTGCGTCGAGGCGTAAAACAAAGTGCCGTCCGTCTCGAAGGCCGCCTGCGTGCCATTGCCGTGATGAACGTCGAAGTCGACGACGGCCACGCGGGAGAGCCCGTGCGCCTTGCGCGCTCGCAGCGCACCGATCGCAGCATTGTTGAAGAGGCAAAACCCCATCGCCCGTTGCGGCTCGGCATGATGGCCCGGCGGCCGGACCGCGCAAAACGCATTGTCGGCCTCCTCTGCCACGACGGCATCGACCGCGGCGACGACTGCGCCGGCGGCGCGCAACGCCGCTTCTCCCGATGCTGGGGACAGCACCGTATCGGCATCGATTGCGATATGGCCGATTTGTGGGACCGCGCCGAGAATCCCGTCGACGTGCCGCCGGGGGTGGACACGCAATAGATCCTCGCGGGTTGCTTCCGGCGCTTCGCAGCGCTCCAGCCGGGCGAATTCCGGATCGTCGAGCGCCGCCAGTACCGCCCGCAACCGGGCCGGCGATTCCGGGTGGTGCCGGCCGGGGTCATGGTCGAGACAGGCTGGATGGGTATAAAGAAAAGTCGTCATCGGAGAATCCTCGCAGCCGGGTCGAGTATCGCACACCCGCTTTAATGATAACTACAGACCTGGCGCGCCCGCTCCCTAGCGGCGGTACCATCCATGGACGGCGAGCGCGGCCCAGCCGACAAGCAAACCCGCGCCGCCGAAAGGTGTGATCATGGCCAGCCATTCGCGTCCGGTCAGCGCCAACGCAAAGAGGCTGAGGCTGAACAACAGCATGCCGCCAGCAAAGCTCCACCCAGCGATAGTCAGCGCCAGCCCGAGCCGGCCGGGGGATTGCGCCATCGCCGTCACGGCGATCAGCGCCGCGGCATGCACCATCCCGTAAACGGCGCCCGTCCGCAGCAGTTCGGCGGCTCGCTCCGCAGCCGGGAGGTGCGCCGCGGCGGCGCCTGCTGCAACGGACAAGAACCCGCCGATCGCTGCCGCGATGAGCCACGCCCGGATCATTGTTGCGCCGCCCTTTCGCGCAGCGCGACGTCATAGACCGCGAGCGTCTCGCGGGCCACGATTTCATCGGCAAAATGGCGCTCGATCAATTTGCGTCCCGCGCGCCCCATCTCTTTGCGGCGCACCGGATCGCCGGCGAGCGCGGCGATGGCGTCCGCTATTCCCTGGATATCACGTGGAGGCACCAGAAGGCCGGTCTCACCGGGACGCACGACCTCGCGGCAGCCGGGTACATCGCTGGCGACAATGGGACGCGCGCAGGCGGCCGCCTCAAGCAATGCTTTCGGCACGCCTTCGCCATAAGTCGAGGGCAGCACGGCGATCGCCGCCCGGCGCCAAACGGAGCGGATATCGGCAACAGGGCCGAGCCACTCGATGCCGGGATGGGTAGTCAGCGAAACCAGCGTTTCCGCGGTCAGCGAGCCGCGATTGTCGGGATCGGTCGGACCGGCGAGCAGGAGTTCGACCGGGTGGCCGCGCCCGCGGAGGAGGCGAATTGCGGCGGCAGCGTCGAGCACGCCCTTGGCGTGCAGCATCCGCGAGACGAGCGCAACCGTGACGGTCGTCGCGTCGGGATCGGGCAGCGCTCCAAAATGCTTACAGTCGACACCCGATCCTCTAATCATGACGATTTGCTGAGGGACGAGCCCGAGCGTGATCAGAGCGTCGCGGTCCTCGGGGTTCTGCACAACGACCCGACCCCGCTTTCCGCCTGCCGCAAGCCACAGCGCGATACCCAGCGACGGCCGCCGCAACCTCGCGCCAAAGCTCGCGGCCGAGAAACCGGAACCCAGACCCATTATCGAATCGATCGCGACCGGGGCACTTTCCGGGGCCGGGAAGGCGAAGCGCAGTGCGATACCGCCGAACAGTACTGGTTTCAGCGCTACGTGATGGACAATATCAGGCCGCTCGGCACGATAGAGCCTCGCGATTTCGGAGATCGCCCGCGCCGCGCCGAGGACCCCGTCCCCGCGCCGCCGCCAGCCGATCGGGCGCAAGGCGAAACCTTCGTCCCGAATCCGATCGCCATGCGCGCGCACGCGTGTCGCGACCACGACATCGAAACCGGCCGCCCGCGCGGCGCGCGCCGCCGGCAGACGATGCGAGCAGAAGTACCAATCCTCTGTCACGAGAAAAAGGAGCTTTGGCCGACGCGCCGCGCCGGGCGCTGTGGACCCTCGCGGCAGGTTCAGCGGTTCTGTGATAACGGATAGGGCCACGTCGAAACGCCGGAGGGTGGGATCGGCACCGGGATCTCTCTAATCCATCTGCCTTGGGATCGGTTGGACAATCGGCGAGGCGGTGACGCCGAGGGGAGCGCTTGGCTCGCATCTTGGTGACCGGTGCGGCCGGCTTCATCGGCCGTGCGCTGTCCGCCGGCCTTGCCGAGCGCGGCCATGCGGTGCTCGGGCTGTCCCGGCGTCCGGCGGAACCGATCCCGGGCGTCGAACTTTGTCCGATCGGCGATATAGGCCCTACGACCGACTGGTGGGGACATCTCGGCCGTATCGAGATCGTCGTGCATCTCGCCAACCGCGCGCACCGTTCGGGGCCTGAAACAGCGGATCATAGCGAGGCGCAGGCCGCGCGGGTCTTGGCGCACTCTGCGGAAAAGGCCGGGGTGCGCCGGCTGATTCATATGAGCTCGGTTCGGGCAATGGGTGAAGCCACGCTGCCGGGAATGCCGCTCCGTGAGACCGACCCGCCCCGCCCGCACCATTCTTATGGCCGCGGCAAGCTCGCCGTCGAGCACGCCTTGCTGGCGGCAGCGCGGGAAACCGGGATCGAAATTGTCATTCTGCGCCCGCCGCTCGTCTACGGTCCAGGAGTGAAGGCAAATTTCCGGAGGCTGATGCGCGTCGTCGCGAGCGGGCTGCCATTGCCTCTAGCCGGGATCGACAATCGCCGCAGCCTGATTTTCATCGACAACCTCGTCGACCTCGTTGGCCGCGTCTGCCTACACCGCGGCGCGGCCGGGCGGGTGCTGCTGGCGCGCGATGAGGTCGACTTGTCGACACCCGAGCTGATCCGGCTCCTCGCCGCCGGATTGGGTCGGCCGGCCCGGCTCTTCGGCGTCCCGCAGCCTGCATTGGCTGTGCTTCGCCGTCTTCCGTTGCTCGGGCCATCGCTCGCCCGGCTGACCCTCTCGCTGCAGGTCGACGACACGGAGACGCGCGCTGCGCTCGATTGGCAGCCTCCGGTCTCGCCCAAAACCGGGCTGGCAGCGACTGCAGCAGCATTTCGCGACCGGTCGTAACGAGAACCCGCCGGGTGCCGCGGTGTTGTCAATGCGAGCATCCAGGACGAGACCCCATGTCCGCTATTATCGAAGACACCCTGTTGATCCGGCAAGCGCTCGCCTACGCCATCGAACTTTATCGCGAGTTGAGCGAGGAAAATGGCGCCCCGAGCCTGGGCACGCAGAATCAGGTGGTGGATTTCATTCTGACCGATCCGGAACTGCGCGCGGCGGTCGCGCATTGGGGTCGGCTCGTCGAAAGCGATGAGGCGACAACCGCGCCGCCGCGGCGGTTGCCGTGTGACGCCGCCTACCGGCGCATCAGGGCTTATCTTCAATCGATTATGGATCAGCCGGTCTTTACTCGGCCCGGACAGGAGCCAGCCGATCGGCGCTGATTTTGGTTTTGCGGCGCGCTATATCGGACGGGAATTGTTTTAAAGCGGAGAGGCGGCCATGCCGAGCTTCGATATCGTTTCGCGGATCGAGCTTCCCGAAGTCGACAACGCCCTTGCCGGAATTACGCGCGAGATCGGGACGCGGTTCGACTTCAAGGGAAGCAAATGCAAGGTCGAGCGTCAGGAGGGCGTGCTCAACGTCATCGCCGATGATGAGCTCAAGCTGAAGCAGATGCACGAGTTGCTGAAGGTGCATATGACGCGCCGCAAGGTCGACCCCGCAGCTTTGGATTACAAGACGCCGGAAAAGGCGTCGGGCAACACGCTGAAGCAGACGATTGTGCTGCGGCAAGGCATCGACGCGGATCTAGCAAGGCAGCTGATCCGCGAGATCAAGGACAGCAAGCTGAAGGTGCAGGTGTCGATCCAGGGCGACGAGCTGCGCGTCACCGGCAAGAAGCGCGACGATTTGCAGGCGGCGATCAACGTGGCGCGCGGCATGAAGATCGAGCAGCCGTTGCAGTACGTCAACTTCCGCGACTAGCAGCCGTCGGCTGCCGGTTGTCTTGGCCGACGCTGCGGGTTAGCCTCTTTGCCTCGAGCGAGAGGTAAAAATCCGATGCGGCTGGGTTTTGTCGGCACGGGGACGATGGGTGGGCCGATGGCCGGTTGTCTGATCGATGCCGGCCACCAGCTGACGGTCTACGATGTCAGGCCCGATGCCACCGCTGCGCTTTGCGCCCGCGGCGCACGCTCGGCCGAGAATCCAGCCGCCCTGGCCCGCGCGAGCGAGGTGGTGTTCACCTCGCTTCCCGGCCCGACCGAGGTCGAGCATGCCACGCTGGACGCGGGAAGCGGGGTCCTTGCCGGGCTGCAACGGGGCGGCGCTTTTATCGATATGACCACCAATGCGCCGCCGGTGGCGCGACGCGTCGCCGAGGCTTGCCGGGCGCGCGGCGTCGACATGCTCGACGCGCCGGTCAGCGGGCGTCCCCCGACAATGACGGTCATGGTCGGCGGCGAGGAGGCGGTCTTCGCTCGCTATCGGCCGCTGCTCGCGGCGATGGCCGGGAACATCTTCCATGTCGGCGGGGCAGGGGCCGGCTGCACCGCCAAGCTGGTTACCCAGTACCTTGGCTATACCAATTTCATCGCGGCGCTCGAAGGCATGCTGATCGGCGCCAAGGCCGGGATCGACCTCGGCGTCCTGGCGCGGATCGTTCCGCTGAGCGCCGGCGCCAGCCGGACCTTCGACAACATCCCGCGCTCGGTTTTGCCGGGCTCATTTACGGCCGGCGGAACCCTCGACATCGTCGCGAAAGATCTCGACCTCGCCTGCGGCCTGGCGCGAGAGGTCGGGGCGCCGGCCCATCTCGGGCTCCTCGCGCATGACGTGCTTAGCCGCGCCCAGGCGCAGGGCTGGGGGCAGGAAGGCTTTCCGATCGCCGCGCGGATCCTCGAGGCGATGGCCGGGGTCGAGCTGCGCGCGCCGGCCGCGGAGGTGGCCACCTATCAGACGCAAGACCCCAGACGGGGCATCTAACCCCAACGATCCGAGGACCGAAATGGCGACCAGTACCACCGGGACCAACAGAAAGAAGCTGCTGCTGCCGACGACGATGTCAAAGGCCGGATGGGCGCTCGTCGAGGCGCGCGACGATGTAGAGGGGGTCTCCTTCGTGCCCACCGTGCCGAAGACCGAATTGCACCGGCTGCTGGAAGATGTCGCGGGAGTCGCGCTCGGCGTGCAGCCGTTCAGCGACCCCGAGCTCGATGCCGCCCCGGAGCTCGAAGTCGTCTCGCGCATCGGCGTCGGCTACGACGCGGTCGACGTGCCGGCGCTGACTCGCCGCAGGATCCCGCTGATGATCGGCGGCACCGCCAATTCGGTAACCGTCGCCGAGGCCGGGGTCTACTTGATCATGTCGCTGGCCCGTCGCGGCGCGGCGATGGACGCGCTGGTCAGGGAAGGCCGCTGGCAAGACCGCTACAAGGAGATGCCGGTCGATCTCTACGGCAAGACCGTGCTGATCATCGGCTTTGGCAAGATCGGCACGCGGGCGGCCAAACGTTACGCGGCGATGGAGATGAATGTCCTGGTTTACGACCCGTACACCTATTCGCATACGATCCACGGCTTGGGCTACGAGCCGGTGCAGGACCTCGACGCCGCGGTGGCGCGCGCCGATTTCATCACGATCCATTGCCCGAAAACCCCCGAGACGACCGGCCTCTTCGACGCCGCGCGGTTGGGGCACATGAAACGGACCGCCTTCATCGTCAACACCGCGCGCGGCGGCATCATCGACGAGAAGGCGCTTTACGAGGTGCTGAAGGCGAACCGCATCGCGGGGGCCGCGCTCGACGTCTTCGACCAGGAGCCGACCCCGCAGGACAACCCGCTTCTCACCTTGCCGAACTTCATCGCCGCGCCGCACGTGGCGGGCGTCACGCGTGAGGCGGTCGACCGCATGGGCGTCGCCGCCGTCGAGAACATCCTCAGCGTCCTCGACGGCAAACCCATCCGCGACAATGTCATCAACAAGGAAGTGCTGGATTAGGCAGAGGCGCCTATAAAAGCGGCCAACCAGAAGTCCAGCGCGTCGTCTATCGCCGCGCGGAACGACTGCCGAGGCGCAATACCGGGTTGGATTCTCACCGCCGCGTTCATCGTAAGCCAAGCATAAAACGGTAAGGCGCCGAAGATCAGGACAAACAGCACTTGAAGGGCAATCATTGGCTCAAAGTCGATTTTGTCCTGCTGCAACAGTGATATGACCAGGCCCGCCTGAATTTCCACCTGGCCGGCCGCGCCCCACACCGTAAGCGCCGCCGCGAAGAGGAAGGTAAACGCCCGTCCCTGTATCTTGACTTCGGTCGGGTTGGCGTTTGTTACCTTTACCTCGCGCGTGAAATTGAAGATTACCGGTGCCAGCGTCACCAGCGCCGGAAAGAATAAGACGAGGTAGGTGTAGGCGCGCTTCTCCAGCAGACATATTTCCGGGCCGGTCAGAAGTGTCGTCAATATGCCAAACGACACGGCCCCACTTACGATGGTGATGTTCGACGCCCAACTCTGGTTGAAATCCCATTTCGGCAGGCCCATGGGGCGGGCCAGTCGACGAAAATTTTTTAACCCGACGCTCAAAGCGACAAAGAACGCAATGCCACAAGGCACCCAAAGCACCCATTGAGCCCATTGACCCGGCGTCATCGATCGCGCGCCTCCCTCGCGGTTTAATAGCATTTCTCCCGGCGCACTGACAATCAATGATAGCCCGCCGGCCGCTACCTCTCCGAAGTAGGCTCGCAGCCTGCGGCGAGCCCCTTCACCTCACGGTATGATGCGCTGCAAAAATATCATGAAAAAGCCATCAATCCTGTGAGGTAGTTCACACTTGGAACAGGCTTGGCAGGCCCTAGCATAGTTGGAATGCGTCGGTCGAATTTATCACGATCCGCTGGGCAATCGCCGGAGAGACCAAGATGCTGAACGTTTCAAATACCGTGAGCGCCGCATCGCTGCTGTTCCTGTTTCATAGCTCGGCCGGGTCTCCCGCCCATAGCGGCGAGCGGCATGTAGTCCTCACCAACAATACCCGTGAACTGATCGTCGAAATTTATGCTTCAGACGACGGGGCCGAGAATTGGCGAGAGGATCTGCTGGGCTCAGAGTTTCTCCTCCCCGGCAGGTCCGTGTTAGTCGATATAGACGATCGAAACGGCAATTGCAGGATCGACATAAAGTTGGTTCTCAATAACGGGTCACACCTCGTCAACCGTCGCGTCAATGCTTGCCCCACCGAGGGCCACACAGTTTCAATTCGATAACGAAGGCGTATTCGAACCGCCTCCTCCGGAGATGGAGGGGAGACGTGGCGGAGCGACCAAGGATGGGGTAAATCTGACGGAGAGGTCGAGAGAGGAGAACCAATCGATGCCGCAAGAGCTATCGCCGCGCCTGAGTCATGTCGGGCTCTATGTCAGCGACGTGCCGAAAATGATCGACTTCTACACCCGCGTGCTCGGTTTTGTCGTCAGCGATGGCGCGCCAGACGGCCGCATCACCTTCCTCAGTCGCAATCCCAGCGACCATCATCAGGTCGTGCTGGTGCGCGGCCGCAATGGCGATCTCGAGACGCCGATGGTGCAGCAGGTGTCGTTCAACGTCGGCACTCTGACCAATGTGCAGCGCGTCTTCCGAAGAGTGCGCGAGGCCGGCTGCAAGGTCATCGACCCGCGCTGCCACGGCAATGCCTGGTCGGTCTATTTCAGCGACCCCGAAGGCAACCGCATCGAGATGTTTTGCGACACGCCGTGGTATGTGCCGCAGCCTCTGGGGTTCGCGATCGACCTCGACAAATCCGAGGACGAGCTCTACCGCGAAACCGAGGCCATCTGCCGCGCCAAGCCCGGCTTCAAGCCGATCGAGGAATGGCGCGCCGATATCGCGGCCAAGATAGCGGCGACCATGGACGCCTGAGATTGGCCGCGGGCCAGGCCCGAGGTAAGGTCCTATCAAACGTCGTAATCACCGGGCTGACCTCGGTGATCCACGCTTTTTCGGCGCGCGGATCCAGTAGGGCGAAGGTGGCCGGATCAAGTCCGGCCATGACGACTGGCGGGGAGGACGCATCGTGGCTGATGAAGCCGAAACGACGATAACACTGACCGATGCACCGGATGACGACGAGCGCGCGGTGATCGCGGAGGGGTTGCGCGTCTACAACGAGGCGCAGGCGGGATACTCGGACAGTCGTGAACTCGCCGTCCTCGTCCGCGATCGCGAAACCAAGAAGGTCGTCGGCGGCCTGCACGGCCGCACTTCACTGGGCCTCTTGCGGGTAGAGCGGTTTTTTCTGCCGGAGGATTTGCGGCGCGGCCGGCTGGGCAGCCGGATCCTCGCCATGGCAGAGGAAGAAGGGCGGCGACGCGGCTGTACCCGCGCGGTTTTGTCCACAGTCCACTTTCAGGCGCCGGGGTTCTACCTGAAGCAGGGTTGGGAGGTAGCCGCCCGGATCGAATGCGAGCCGCCCGGCCATACGCGCTTCTACATGACCAAGAAGCTGTCCTAAATTCATCGGGAGGAGCCGTTATGACCGCGGCCGCTTTTGCTACGCCCGTCCGCGCCAAACCCACACTGACGCGAGTGATCGTCGCCGCTTCGCTCGGCAATGCACTCGAATGGTTCGATTTTCTGGTTTACGGCTATTTCGCGGTGACGATCTCGAAGGTGTTCTTCCCGAGCGGCAACGAGACCGCGTCTTTGCTGGCGGCCTTCGGCACTTTCAGCGTCTCGTTTCTGGTACGCCCTTTCGGCGCAATCCTGATCGGCGCCTACACCGATCGCGCCGGCCGCAAGGCCGGGCTCACCCTCTCGATCCTGCTCATGGTCATCGGCACGACGCTGACGGCGGTGACGCCGGGATATGCGACGATCGGGCTGGCCGCGCCCATCCTGATCCTGGTCGCCCGGCTGTTGCAGGGTTTTTCCGTCGGCGGCGAATTTGGCAGTGCAGTCACTTTCCTGGCCGAACAGACAGCATCGCGCAAAGGCTTTGTCGCGAGCTGGCAATGGGCCAGCACCGGGATCACCGGCGCGTTGGCGTCGGGCTTCGGGATTCTGCTAACCAGCATCCTGTCCCCGGAGCAGCTCATCGACTGGGGCTGGCGCGTCCCGTTCCTGTTCGGGATCTTGGTTGGCCCTGTCGGGCTCTATATTCGCCGCCGGCTCGACGAGACCCCGGAATACGTCGAGATCAAGCCGACCCGAACTCCGGTGCGCGACGTGCTGCGCGAGCACCCTATCGAGGTCCTGCTGGCGATGGGCGCCGCAGTGGTCTCGAACAGCTCGGCCTACATCATCCTCTATATTCCGACCTACGCGATGAAGGAGCTGCACCTGCCGCAGGCAACGGGCTTCACCGCGACCTTCGTCGGAGCCGTCATCCTCGGCATTGTCTCGCCATTCGCCGGACACCTCTCCGACAGGTTCGGACGCAGCGGCCTGTTGACAGGAACGGCATGGCTCTTTTTCCTCACCACTTATCCGGTTTTTTATCTGATGGTCGCGTCTCCCTCGCTCGCGACGGCGATCTTTGCCGCCGGTTGGCTCAGCCTCGTCAAGGCCGGCTATAGCGGGGTATTGCCGTCGCAGCTCGCCGAGCTCTTTCCGACCCGGATCCGCGGGATCGGCGTGTCATTGAGCTTTGCCATTGCCGTGACGATCTTCGGCGGCTTCACGCCCTTCGTCGCGACCTGGCTCATCGCCATGACCGGCAACAGCCTGTCGCCAAGCTTTTATATCATGTTCACTGCCGCGCTCAGCATCATCGCTCTCGTCTTTGTACGCCTCCGCCGGTATCCGCGGTTGTATTCCTGCTAATGCTACCCGCGCACCTGCTCCGCGCAAGCGGGGGAGCACAAATCGGCATCATGCGGCAACACGGCGACAAGGAATTACTGCGGCGCGGCGGTGCGATATAGCGGGCGGAACCCTACCCCCTCTCCACCATGGCCGTCCGCCGCCCTGCTCATCACCTGACAAGCACCGAGATCGCATCGGCCTCGGGATTAGGTTGGAGAGTTGCATGCTCCGCACGTTGACAATGGTGGCAGCCGTCTCCCTCGTCGCCCTGACCTCCTCGATCAGCATCGGCAAGGCCGAAGCCCATCCGTGGGGCTGGCACGGCGGCTGGGGTTACCACTATGGCTGGGGACCTCGTTATTACGGTTATGGATACACTCCGTATTTCGGGCCGCGATGCTACGTGAGCGTCTACGGCAACACCGTTTGCTATTGACCGCTCTCCGGCTGGCGGGGCGGACTCCCGCCAATCGGCGCCGCGGCATGATCGGTCACCAAAAAAAGACCATATTGGGGTGTTATCAAATCTCCTGTGGCGCCGCCGGACGGCCGCGGTCAGCGATACGGGTTTGGAACCTGGCTGTATTTTCGCTGCAGAAACAGCCAGGACGGCCGTCGGGCGACGGCGCTTGACACTCGTCGGGTTAGCTGGCGGGATCGGTCATTGTCGCGAAACCCGAGGAGGATGACATGGCGCGGCCGAATGGAGTGCGGGAAGCCTGGCAGCAGGGCAGGGCGGTCATCAACAGTTGGTTGGGGATCCCGAGCAGCTTTTCGGCCGAGGTCATGGCCAGCATGGGCTGGGATTCGCTGGTGGTCGACATGCAGCACGGCATGATCGACTACCAGATGATGGTGACGATGCTGCAGGGGATCTCGACCACCAACGTGACGCCACTGGTGCGCGTGCCATGGAACGATCCGGCGCACATCCAGAAGGCGCTCGACGCCGGCGCCTACGGCATAGTCTGCCCGATGATCAACAACCGCGCCGAAGCGGAGAAGTTTGTCGGCTCGTGCCGCTATGCGCCCCTCGGCTACCGCAGCTCCGGGCCGATCCGCGCCTCGCTCTACGGCGGGGCGGATTACCACGCCAAGGCCAACGACATTGTCGTCGCCTTTGGCATGATCGAGACGCAAGAGGCGCTCGACAATCTCGACGCGATCCTGTCGACCCCAGGGCTGGACGCGATCTATGTCGGCCCGTCGGATTTGTCGATCTCGCTCGGTTATGCGCCCGGCGGCGACAAGCCCGACGAGTGGATGATGGCAGCGCTGCAGAAGGTGCTCGACGGCTGCAAGCGGCACAAGGTTCAGCCCGGCATCCATTGCGGCGCCCCGTCCTACGCCAAGAAGATGATCGAGATGGGGTTCACCTTCGTCACCGTCGGCGGCGACAACCGCTTCATGACGATGGGCGGCCAGGCGGCGCTGCAGGAGATGCGCTCGGGCTCTGCGGCGACGGCGCCGAAGTCGAGCAGTCCCTATTAACGGGGTTTCGCGGTTTAGAAGAACTTGTCGAGCGCTTCCCGGTGGATTTGGACGGGAAAGTGGGCGCGCAACGCCTGGGTGAATTCCTCGGCGAGATCCCTCTGCTGCGTGGTGTCGAGTTCGTGCGACAGTCCCGCCGCCGCAGTCTGCGACACGTTTTCGGGGCGTTGCACCTCGTCGAGTTGCGCGACGTATGAGCCGGTCGCATCGGAAGCCGTAACGACCTCGCCGGGCTTTGCCGCGAACAACTTGGCGACGATCGCCGGCGCCACCGCAGTGTCGTTCTCCGGATGCCGGGTAAAGGGCGGCGAGGTCGTCGCCTTCAGTCCCTTTTCGCCGGCTACCGTCGCGAGACGCGTCTCGGGGGTGACCGCCGCCGCGAGCTCTTCGGCCTGCTTGGCGACGATTTCGTGCCGCCGGTCGGCCTGCCAAGCCGCCATCGCCTTGTCCTTCACCTCGTCCAGCGGCTTCACCTGGGACGGGATGACCTTGTCCATGCGCAGCGCAAAGATCGCGCCGTCGGGCGTTTCGGTGACCCGGCTCGTCTGCCCTTCATCGGTCGCAAACGCGAGCTTCAAAACATCGGCGGCGGAGACCGGTAACGTCACCGGCTTGTCCCGGGGATCGTGACCGCCAGTGTCGACCGCCTCGACGGTTGCCGTCTTGAGCCCGAATTTTTCGGCCACGTCGCTGAGCGTCGCGCCGCCCGCCAAAGCGTCATCGGCCTTGTTCGCAACCTTGTAGATCCGATCGATCGCCTCTTGATGCGCGAGATCGGCTTCGAGCTTGGGCTTGGCCTCGTCGAAGGTTTGGGTGACCGGCGGCTCGATCTTGACGACCCGCAAAATGTGCCACCCGAGCGGGGTTTGGACTGGCTCGCTCGGCTTGTTCAGCGGCAATTCGAAAGCGGCCTCGCCGAGCGCGCTCGGCATCTCCTCGCGCCGCATCAGGCCGAGATCGATCGTGCCCGGGTCCTGTCCGGCGATCGTGGTTGCGACCTCCCGCCAGTCCTTGCCGGCCGCCAGCGCCGCTTCCGCCTCCTTCGCCTTTTCCTCCGAGGGGGCCAGGATCTGCTCCACGTCGCGCCGTTCGGGGATCTGCAGCTCGTCCTGACGCTGGTCGTACTCCTCTTTGAGCTTGGCTTCGGGGATCTCGATGTCCTTGGCGATGTCCGAGGGATCGAGGCTCACCAGGGTGAACCTGCGGTATTCGGGGGCGCGGAAGAGGTCCGGATGCTTCTCGTAGAACGCTTTCAGCTCGTCCTCGCTCGGCTGTCCGACATCGGGAGCGCCGGCGGTCGGCAGCGCGACAATGTCGGCGGTGCGCTTCTCGTTGCGGTACCGATAGAGCAGATCGACCACCGGCTGCGGCGCTGTCGCCCCGGCCGTCCCCGCGTGCAGCAGGTCGTTGCGCGGAATATCTTGTCGTAGCAACGCGACATATTGGTCCTCGGTCAGGTTGTTGGCGGCGAGCACCGCGCTGAACATGCTGCGGTCGAAACGCCCATCGGATCCCCTGAAGCTCGGGTTGTCGGTGATCACATTGCGGATCAGATCGTCAGAAACATCAAGCTTCAGCCGAGCGGCCTCCTGATCGATAAGGCTGCGGTCGATCAGCTGGGCGAGCGTCTGGTCGACGAGCCCCAATTGTTTGGCCTGCTGCAGATCGATCGCGCTGCCGAAACGGGCGCTCAGCTGTTCGAGCGCCCGCCGCAGAGCCGTCTGCAGCTCCTCGGCGCGGATGCTTTGGTCGCCGACCGTGGCGACAACCGTGTCGGTACCGCGCGTGCGGAAAATATCGCCGATCCCCCAGATGCCGAAGGTCAGGATCAGGAGCGCGAACAGGACCTTGACAACGTAAGAGCCCGCTCTCGAGCGGATTGCTTGAAGCATGGAGGCAGGCCGCCTCTTTCTGCGGGTGCGGACCGGTTGACCGCCCGAACGCCGGTGTGATCGTATCGGCTAAATGATAGGGACCGGGCAGCGGGGTCGCAACATGGCGATAAGGGCAAAACTCGTCGCGGGCAATTGGAAAATGAACGGCTTGCTCGAGGATGGTGCGGCGCTGGCGCACGGGCTCAGCGAGCGCGCCATCGCGGCGCGCGCTACTACCTTCGGTTGCGAGCTTCTCGTCTGCCCGCCGGCAACCTTGCTCTCGATGGTAGGCGGCATCCTTGCTGGAAGCGGCATTGCGCTCGGCGGGCAGGATTGCCACGCCGCCCCCAAGGGCGCCCACACCGGCGACATCAGCGCCGAGATGCTGGCGGATCTCGGTTGCAAATACGTGATTCTCGGACATTCCGAGCGGCGCCACGGCCACGGTGAAACCGACGCTGTCGTTCGCGGCAAGGTCGCCGGCACGTGGCGGGCGGGTTTGGTCGCTATCCTGTGCGTCGGCGAGACGCAGCGGCAGCGTGAGGCCGGGGAGGCAGTCGAAATCGTGTCGTCGCAGCTCGCCGGCTCGATCCCGGACACCGCCACCGCGACGACACTCGTCGTCGCTTATGAGCCGGTTTGGGCGATCGGGACGGGACTGACCGCGACGATCGAGGACATTTCAGCAATGCATACCGAAATCCGCCGCCGCATACCGTCCGGCACTCGCATCCTCTATGGCGGCTCGGTCAATCCGGAGAATGCCGACGCGATCCTCAGTCTCCTTGAGGTCGACGGTGCGCTCGTCGGCGGTGCCAGCCTGAATGCCGACGATTTCTGGGCGATTGCGCAGAGCTGCCCGGGCGAGGTAGGTGGCAGTTCTGGTCAGCCGCATAGAGAGTGAATAGATATAGTCGATGCTAATCCTTCTCCTCGCCCTTCACATCCTTGTCGCGATCTCGCTCGTCGGGGTGGTCCTATTGCAAAAGAGCGAGGGGGGTGCGCTCGGCATGGGCGGGGGCGGCATGTCGGGCTTTATGACCGGCCGTTCGACGTCAAATCTGCTGACCCGGGCGACCGCGATTCTCGCCGCAGCGTTCATGACGACGAGCGTGCTGCTCGTCGTCCTGCACAACCGCGAGCGCGCGCCGCGCTCTATTCTCGAGCAGGGCGCACCGGCGGCCCCGGCCGTTCCGGCACCGCCGCAGCCGCCGGCCCCGCCGGCGGAGCCGGCTCAGCCGAGTGCACCCCTAGCCCGCTGAGCGGCGTCCAATCTTACGCCGTTGTTTAACCATGTGACGCGAGCCTCTGATGCTGTAGACTGGAGTTCCATGACGCGGTTCATCTTTATTACCGGCGGCGTGGTTTCCTCTCTGGGCAAGGGTCTCTCCGCGGCGGCGCTCGGCGCCCTCTTGCAGGCGCGTGGGTTCAGGGTCAGGCTGAGGAAGCTCGACCCGTACCTCAACGTCGATCCCGGCACGATGAGCCCCTACCAGCACGGGGAGGTCTACGTCACGGACGATGGCGCCGAGACCGATCTCGATCTCGGCCATTATGAGCGCTACGTCGGCGTCGCCGCACGGCGCAGCGATTCGGTTACCACCGGCCGGATCTATTCGGCGGTGATTGGCCGCGAACGGCGCGGCGAGTATCTCGGAGCGACGGTGCAGGTGATCCCCCACATCACCGATGCGATCAAGGAATTCATCTTGGCCGACCTCGGCGGCGAGGATTTCGTGATTTGCGAGATCGGCGGCACGGTCGGCGACATCGAGAGTCTGCCGTTTCTCGAGGCGATTCGCCAGCTCGGCAACGAGCTTGGACGCGAACGGGTTCTGTTCGTACATTTGACCCTGGTGCCGTGGATCGCGTCGGCGGGGGAGCTGAAGACGAAGCCAACCCAACATTCCGCGAAGGAGCTGCTCGGCCTCGGGATTCAACCTGACATCCTGCTGTGCCGCTGCGAGCGGCCGATCCCTCCGGACGCCCGCAAGAAGATCGCCCTGTTCTGCAATCTGCGGGAGAGCCGGGTGATTCCGGCGCTCGATGTCGAGACGATCTATGCCGTACCCGGCGCCTACCATACGGAAGGGTTCGACCGCGAGGTTTGCAATCATTTCGGGCTCGATGCTCCGGAGCCCGACCTCGACCGCTGGCGCGAAATCGTCGACCTGATTCACAAGCCCGAGGGGCGGGTGACGATCGCCGTGGTCGGGAAATACACGCATCTGCCGGACAGCTACAAATCATTAGCGGAGGCGATGACCCATGGCGGGATCGCCAATCAGGTCGGGGTCGATCTCGACTGGATAGATTCGGAGGTGTTCGAGACCGAAACCGAGGCGGTCCACAAGCTCGAGGGGGTGCACGGCATTTTGGTGCCTGGCGGGTTTGGGGTACGCGGCACTCACGGCATGATTGAAGCCGCGCGTTTTGCGCGCGAGCGGCGAGTACCGTATTTCGGCATCTGCTTTGGTATGCACATGGCGATCATCGAGGCGGCGCGCGACCTCGCCGACCTGCCCGGCGCCGGCTCGACCGAATTTGGCCCGTGCCGCCACCCGGTGGTCGGGCTGATGACCGAATGGACACGCGGCAATACCGTCGAGCGGCGCAATTCGACCGACGATCTCGGCGGCACGATGCGGCTTGGCGCCTATCCGGCGATGCTGGCGCCGGGAAGCCGAGTGGCCGAGATCTATCGCACCGAACGGATCAGCGAACGTCATCGTCACCGGTACGAGGTCAATGTCGGCTACAAGGAGAGGCTGGAAGCCACCGGCTTGCGGTTTTCGGGCATGTCGCCCGACGGCATGCTGCCGGAGATTGTCGAGATCCCTGATCACCCCTGGTATATCGGCGTGCAGTTTCACCCGGAACTCAAGTCCAAGCCCTTCGAGCCGCACCCGCTGTTCACCTCGTTCATCCGCGCCGCACTCGATCAGTCCCGCCTGGTTTGAGAGGGTGTTCTAATGTGCTCCGTAGTTCCCGCGTCATTCCCGCGTAAGCAGGAATCCAGAAGCTACGAGCTGCTGAGTCGGCCGGCCCCTGTTCAAGCCAGCGGCAGGCTCTGGACCCCCGCTTCCGCGGGGGTGACGATTGTGCTGTCGGGGGGCACATGACCGGTTTAGCACAGCGGCAGGTCGTCATCGGCGATCTCGCGCTCGCCAACAATCTGCCGGTGGTCTTCATCGTCGGGCCCAATACGTTGGAGTCGCGTGCGCATGCGCTGGAGATGAGCGCGGCGCTGGCCGAGGTCGCCGACAAGCTCGGGATCGGTCTCATCTACAAGACTTCTTTTGACAAGGCCAACCGCTCGTCCGTCGGCTCGGAGCGCGGGATCGGTCTAAGCGCGGGGCTGCCGATCCTGGCGGAAGTTCGGGAAACCGCCGGGCTCCCGGTGCTGACCGATGTGCACGAAAAAGAACAATGCGCTCCGGTGGCCGAAGTTGTCGACGTCCTGCAGATCCCCGCATTTCTCTGCCGCCAGACGGATCTGCTGTTGGCGGCGGGCGCGACCGGTAAGCCGATCAACATCAAAAAGGGCCAGTTCCTGGCGCCGTGGGATATGAGGAATGCCGCCGCCAAGATTGCGTCCACTGGCAACGAGCAAATCCTGTTGTGCGAGCGCGGCACGAGTTTTGGCTACAACACGCTCGTCGTCGATATGCGCGCGCTGCCGATTATGGCGCGGACCGGCTACCCGGTCGTCTTCGACGCAACGCATGCTGTGGCGCAGCCTGGCGGCCTCGGCGACCGGTCGGGAGGAGAGCGCGAATTTGCGCCCGTCCTTGCGCGCGCCGCGGCGGCCATAGGTGTTGCCGCGATCTTCATCGAGACTCACCCAGATCCCGACAGCGCACCTTGCGAAAGCCAGACGATGTTGCCGCTGAGGGGATTGTCCGATCTGCTTGAAAAATTAGTTGCCGTCGACCGGCTTGCTAAGATTCGACAGTGATGTGTCAGCCGTAATGATTTCGGGTGTCCGGAACGGCTGCCGATACGCAAGCAACGGCAGCTTCGGTCGGGTTCCGACAGCACGACAGCAATCGGCGGGCGCCGATGAGCGCGATTGCTGCGACGCCGATGCCGCTGATTACATCGATTAAATAGTGGTCTCCCGTATAAGGGATCGCGGTCAGCATTACGGCGTTGAGGCCGACAAATATCGGAAACGTCCATCTGTTGCCGCGATGCGCGACCGCAAAAAGAACCGCCATCACCGTATGGAAGGAGGGGAAGCTTACGATCCCGACATAAGGCAGCGGTGCGCCCAATCTATCGCGCAAAGCGCGTATAATGGCGCCCGAAGGTGTGGAAAACCCATGGGTATCGGCCGGCCCGATTGCTGGCAGAAACATCGAAACCGCCATGGTCAGAGTCAGCGCGAGCAGTAATGAGGTTAGCAGTTCGCGGTTTCGCCCGTGCGGCCCCCATATGGCAAAGACGATTATCGATGCGGCCGGTTGCCAGACATAACTCTGATAGGCAAACTCTTGCATTCTTACAATCAGCGGATACGTTGAAATAATTGCTGCCCAATCGCTCCATCGAAACCCGATCGTCGCATCCAATCCAGCCAACATGTCGTCTTGCAGCGGATAGCCGGATGCGTTGGCGAGGTAAGTCAATCTTGTCGCGAAGACTGGGTAGACGATCCAAAGCCCAAAATAGCATGCGACCTCGGCGATCGCGGGCTGCGGCCTGACAGTCGAATAGATCGCCGCTATAGCGAAGCACAGCGCCGACGGCCAGAGCAGCCTAAGCAAAGCTGGCTGCTGCCATATCAGGCCTGCCCACCAGTTCCAGGTCAGCGCCGCGACGGCCAGGGCTGTGACTATCATGACGGGCGGCGCGTCCGCGAAGCGAAACGTCGGCATCTAAAAAAATGGAATCGGAGTTGCAGACAAGGCGTTTCGCAACCGGCAAGGCGTTCGTGTGAACATCGATCCTAATGCCGTAATGCCCAAGAAGCGGTTACCTTCAGCCAATCGAGCCGGGCCGAGCCTGGCAAGTTCCTGGCGGCTGTTCCCGACGCCGCTACTCGACGGGGACTTGATACGTACGGGAGGGTCTGGCATTGAGCGCGCCATCAGGTGACGGGTGTAGCATCCGTCTCGGAAATTGAGACTGATTGGTGCGCGATGACCGCGATTGCTGACATCCATGCCCGCGAGATCCTCGACAGCCGCGGCAATCCAACCGTGGAGGTGGAGGTGACCCTTGAGACCGGATCGACCAGCCGGGCCGCGGTTCCGTCCGGCGCGTCTACCGGCGCGCACGAGGCCATCGAAAAGCGCGACGGCGGGCCGCGGTTCGGGGGCAGGGGAGTGCTGCAGGCTGTGGAGGCGGTAAATGGCGAGATCTTCGATGCGCTCTCCGGCTTCGATGCCGAGGACCAGCTCGCCATCGACCGCGTGCTGATCGGGCTTGACGGCACACCCAACAAATCCCGGCTGGGCGCCAATGCGATCCTCGGTGTCAGCCTCGCCAGCGCGAAGGCAGCGTCGGCCGAGGCCGGCATCCCGCTTTACCGCTATGTCGGCGGGGTCTTCGCCCGTACCCTGCCGGTGCCCATGATGAACATCATAAACGGCGGGGTTCATGCGGATAACCCGATCGATATCCAGGAATTCATGGTGATGCCGGTCGGTGCCGCGTCGTGCACCGAGGCGATTCGCGCCGGCGCCGAAATCTTTCACGCTTTGCGCAAGAAGCTTGCCGACGCCGGCCACAACACGAACGTCGGAGACGAGGGCGGGTTTGCCCCCAACCTCGCCTCGGCCGATGCGGCGCTGGGCATGATTATGCAGGCGATCGAGGCCGCCGGTTACCACCCCGGTGACGACGTCGTGCTGGCGCTCGACCCGGCCGCCAGCGAATTCTACCGCGACGGCGCCTATCATCTCGCCGGAGAAGGCAAGACCCTCGATGCCGCCGGGCTCGTCGCCTATTGGGCCGATCTCGTCGGGCGCTATCCGATCGTCTCAGTCGAGGACGGAATGGCCGAGGACGATTGGGAAGGCTGGGCTCAGCTGACCCGCGAGCTCGGCGGCTCGGTCCAGCTTGTCGGAGACGACGTGTTCGTCACCAACCCGCAGCGGCTGCGCGACGGGATCGGGCGCGGCATCGCCAATGCGCTGCTCGTCAAGGTCAACCAGATCGGCACTCTGTCGGAGACGCTTGAAGCCGTCGAGATCGCGCAGCGAGCCGGCTGGGGCACGGTTTTTTCGCATCGCTCCGGGGAAACCGAGGACACGACGATCGCCGATTTGGCGGTGGCGACCAATTGCGGGCAGATCAAGACGGGATCGCTGTCGCGCTCCGACCGGCTCGCCAAATACAATCAGCTGATCCGCATCGAAGAGCAGCTCGGAGAATTGGCATTCTATGCCGGCCGCTCGGTGTTGCGGCGATAGCGCGATCGGGCAAGAACTTTGGCCGCGCCAATCGCCGAAGTTGACGGCTCGGTCCTCCCATGGTCCTCTTGAAGCATGACCGTATTGCGCGCATTGCGGCGTCGCATCCATTTCATCCTCGGCCCGATCGTTGGGATCGCGCTGACCGGGTATTTTGCTTACCATCTGGTCGAGGGCGATCGCGGGTTTAAGGCGTGGCTGCGCCTGAACCGCGAGATCCGCACGGCGACCGCCAATCTGGAGACGGTTCGGGCGCAGCGTGCGGCATTGGAGCTCCGGGTTTCCAATCTCCGGCCGGAGCATGTCGATCCAGACCTGCTCGACGAACGCATTCGCGCGACCCTCAACCTCGTATCGCCGAACGACGTGGTCATTATGCAGCCCGTCGCCCGCTAGTCAGCGCTCGGGTATAATCTCCAGGCGGTTGTTGTCCCGCGCCGCCAACCACCGCTATTCTGTTTGCTCCCAAGTATTTGACCCGGTCGAGGTTGCAACGGCGGGGATTTGTCACCATGCTCCGGCAAATTCTCGCGGCTGCGCCTCCGGCGGCTGCGTGGAGGAAGCGATATGGCAGTCAAGCGCAAATCCGACTCGGTCAAATTCGCCGATCTCGGCGTCTCCTGGCAGAAGCTGCTCCGTTATTACAATGACATGCTGTTGATTCGGCGCTTCGAGGAGCGCGCGGGGCAAATGTACGGCATGGGCCTGATCGGCGGCTTCTGCCATCTCTATATCGGACAGGAGGCGGTTGTCGTCGGCATGCAAGCGGCGCTCAAGGAAGGCGATACGATCGTCACATCCTATCGCGACCACGGTCACATGCTGGCTGCCGGGATGGATCCCAAGGGGGTGATGGCCGAGTTGACCGGACGCAGGAGCGGCTATTCGCACGGCAAGGGCGGCTCGATGCACATGTTCAGCCGCGAAAAGAACTTCTTTGGCGGCCATGGCATCGTCGGTGCGCAGGTGCCGATCGGCACCGGGCTTGCCTTTGCTCATCATTACCGCGGGAACGGTCTGATCTGCGTCACCTATCTCGGCGACGGGGCGATCAACCAGGGTCAGGTTTACGAGAGCTTCAATATGGCGGCTCTCTGGAAGCTGCCGGTGGTCTACGCCATTGAGAACAATCGTTACGGGATGGGGACATCGATCGACCGCGCCTCGGCCCGCACCGACCTGTTCCATCGCGGGATGGCATACGGGATCCCGGGCGAGCAGGTCGACGGCATGAACGTGCTGGCGGTCTACGAGGCCGGGCTCGCCGCCGCCGAACACGCCCGGTCGGGTCAAGGACCCATCATCCTGGAGATGATGACCTACCGGTACCGTGGGCATTCGATGTCGGACCCGGCGAAGTACCGTACCCGGGACGAGGTCAACAAGATGCGTACCGAGCACGATCCGATCGAGCAGGTACGGCACCGTTTGCTGGAGGACGGCGCGGACGAGACGCAGCTCAAGCAAATCGAGGGCGAGGTAAGGGACCGAGTCGCCGAAGCGGCGCAATTCGCTCAGGATAGCCCCGAGCCGGACCCGGCCGAGTTGTGGACGGACGTGCTGGCCGAAGCCTGATTGCTTGGACATTACCATGGCTACCGAAGTCTTGATGCCGGCCCTGTCGCCGACAATGACCGAGGGCAAAATCGCCCGCTGGCTGAAGAGCGAGGGGGAACCCGTCAGGGCTGGCGACGTGCTCGCCGAGATCGAGACCGACAAGGCAACGATGGAGGTCGAAGCGATCGATGAGGGGGTGCTCGCCAAGATCGTGATCCCGGAGGGCACCGAGCATGTCGCGGTCAACACGCCGATCGCGGTGATCGCGGGAAACGGCGAGGAAGCCGGCGCTGCCGAAAAAATCGCTCCGGCTGCTAAAGCACCCCGGGAAGCACCGGCGAAGGCGCCCCCGCGACCTTTACCGACGTCGGCGATCTCAGCCGTCACGCAGCGCTCCGTGCCGAGCGAAAGCGAATACACCGGCAAGACCAAGACGATCACAGTGCGCGAGGCGTTGCGCGACGCGATGGTCGAGGAGATGCGGCGCGATGACACGGTCTTTCTGATCGGCGAAGAGGTCGCCGAGTATCAGGGGGCGTACAAGGTCAGCCAGGGTCTGTTGGAGGAGTTCGGGGCGCGCCGCGTCATCGACACCCCGATCACCGAGCAGGGCTTCACCGGGCTCGGGGTCGGCGCCGGCTTTGCGGGGTTGCGGCCGATCGTCGAATTCATGACCTTCAACTTTGCGATGCAGGCGATCGATCAGATCATCAATTCGGCCGGCAAAACGCGCTACATGTCTGGCGGCCAGATGAGCTGCCCGATTGTCTTCCGCGGGCCCAACGGCATCGCCGCGCGTGTCGCCGCCCAGCATTCGCAATGTTATGCGAGCTGGTACGCGCATTGCCCCGGGCTCAAAGTCGTCGCCCCGTATACCGGCGCTGACCACAAGGGGTTGCTGAAGGCGGCGATCCGCGACCCGAACCCGGTCGTTTTTCTCGAGCACGAGCTGGTCTATGGCGAAAGCTTCGCCGTGCCGGACGATCCCGAATTCATCGTGCCGATCGGCCGGGCCCGGATCGCCCGGGCCGGCGAGCATGTCACGATCACGGCGTTTTCTCGGATGGTGAAATTGGCGATGCAGGCCGCCGAGGAGCTCGAAAAAGCCGGCATTTCCGCCGAGATCATCGATCTGCGCACATTGCGCCCGTTCGACATTGAAACAGTCGTCGCCTCGGTCAAGAAAACCAACCGGATCGTCGCGGTCGAAGAAGGGTGGCCGTTTGCCGGCATCGGTTCGGAAATTGCCGCGATCACGATGGAGGAGTGCTTCGACTGGCTCGACGCCCCGGTGAAGCGGGTTGCCGGCAAGGACGTTCCACTACCTTACGCGGCCAATCTCGAGCGCCTCGCAGTACCGCAGGTCGAGGACATCGTCTCCGCGGCGCGCGAGGTCACCTACCGCTGATGGTGAGACCTCGCTGCGCACCCGTGCCCTCTCCCCCCTTTAGGGTGGAGAGGGAGGGGACCTGCCGCGTTAGCGCCGGGGAGGGTGAGGTGGGTCGCACCGCAGTTCGGAGCTGGGGTACCCCGCACCTCACCCCGGCCCTCTCCGCCCCCAAAGGCCCCAAAGGCGGAGAGGGGGAGAGAGGCGGCGCGTGGCGGGTCCCGATGGGGGAAGGGTCATGCCAATCGAAATCTTGATGCCGGCGCTGTCGCCGACAATGACCGAAGGCAACGTCACAAAGTGGCTGAAGAGGGAGGGTGAAGAGGTTCATTCGGGCGATGTGCTCGCCGAAATAGAGACCGACAAGGCGACGATGGAGTTTGAGGCTGTCGATGACGGCCGCCTCGGCAAGATCCTTGTCCCGGAGGGCGCCCAAGGGATCAAGGTCAATCAGCCGATCGCGCTGCTCCTCGGCGAGGGTGAGGACGCCTCGGCGCTCGAAAAATTGGACGCACCCGCACCTAAAGCCGTTCCGACGCAGGCGCCGGCGCAACGGCGACCCGCGCCGGAAGCTCAACCTGCGCCGCAAGCGCAACCTGTGCCCGCAAGGGGCAACGGCCGCATCTTCGCCAGCCCGTTGGCGCGCCGCATGGCGCAGCAGGCCGGTCTCGACCTCGCCGCGATCACCGGGTCGGGGCCACAGGGCCGCGTCGTCAAGGCCGATATCGAAGCGGCGCTCACTGCGGAACGAGCCTCGCCAGTGACTACCCCGGCGCGGCCCGCGGCCCAGCCGCAACCCGCGCCTTTAGCCGCGCCGGCTGTGTCCAAGGGGCGCGTGCTGGCGCTCGCCGGCAATCCGCCCTACACCGAGCGGCCGCTCACCGCGATGCGCCGCGTCATCGCCCGGCGGCTGACGGAAGCCAAGCAAACGGTTCCGCATTTCTATCTGACCGTCGACTGCGAGATCGACGAGCTGTTGAAATTCCGCGCCGAGCTCAATGGGAAATCGGACGCCTACCGGATCTCGGTCAACGACTTCGTGATCCGCGCGGCGGCGCTCGCCTTGCGGCAGGTGCCAGCGGCCAATGCCTCATGGAGCGATGAGGCGATCCTCCTCTGGGGCACGGTCGACATCGCCGTGGCCGTTGCGCTCGAAGACGGGCTGATCACGCCGATCGTCAAGAATGCCGACCGCAAGGGTTTGGCGACGATCGCCAACGAGACCAAGGACCTCGCGGCGCGAGCCCGGGCAGGCAAACTGAAGCTGGAGGAGTTCCAGGGCGGCACGTTCTCGATTTCAAATCTTGGCATGTTCGGGGTCCGCGACTTTGCCGCCGTCATCAACCCGCCGCACGGCGGCATCCTGGCGGTAGGCTCCGGCGAGCAGCGGCCGGTCGTCAAGAATGGTGCGCTGGCGATCGCAACGGTGATGAGCTGCACCTTGTCCTGCGATCACCGGGCCGTCGACGGCGCTGTCGGCGCGCAGTTCCTCGCCGCCTTTAAGAAGCTGGTCGAAGACCCGCTGACGATGCTGCTCTGACGAGAAACGGGAACGCCGATGGCCGAGAGTTCTTTCGACCTGGTGGTTGTGGGCGGCGGGCCGGGCGGGTATGTCGCGGCGATCCGGGCGGCGCAGCTCGGAATGAATGCAGCGGTGGTCGAGCGCGAGCATCTGGGCGGCATCTGTCTGAACTGGGGTTGCATTCCGACCAAGGCGCTGCTGCGCAGCTCGGAAATTTACCACCTGCTGCACCGCCTCGACGATTTCGGCTTCTCCGCAAAAGACATCAGCTTCGATGCCGGAAAAGTGGTGGCGCGGTCTCGCGCGGTGGCCAAGCAATTGTCGAACGGCGTGGCGTATCTGTTGCGCAAGAACAAGGTCACGGTCCTCGACGGACACGGGCGCCTTGCTGGGAAGGGGCGGCTTGCGGTGACGAAGGACGGTAACCCCGTCGCCGAGCTCGCAGCTGAGCACATCGTGCTGGCCACCGGGGCGAGGGCCCGCAGCTTGCCCGGGCTCGATCCCGATCGTGAGCGAATTTGGACCTACAAGGAGGCGATGGTTCCGCCGGCCGTACCCAAATCTCTGCTGGTCGTCGGTTCGGGCGCGATCGGCATCGAATTCGCCAGCTTTTACCACGATATGGGCGCCGAAGTGACGGTCGTTGAAGTGCTCAACCGCGTGCTCCCGGTCGAGGATGAGGAAATCTCCGCCTTCGCTCGAAAATCTTTCGAGAAGCAGGGGATCAAGATCCACACCGGAGCTACCGTCGCCGCCTTGCAGCACGACGGCGACGGCATCACGGCTCGGATCGAGGCGAACGGCGAAGCGCAAGAGGCGACTGTCGAACGGGTGATCCTCGCCGTCGGCATTGTCGGCAATGTCGAAGACATCGGCCTCGAGAATACCGGCGTCGTCGTCGACAGAACACATGTCGTCGTCGACGAATGGCTGCGCACCGGCGAGCCCGGGGTCTATGCGATCGGCGATCTCGTCGGCCCGCCCTGGCTGGCGCACAAGGCAAGCCACGAGGGGGTGATCTGCGTCGAGCGGATCGCCGGGGTCAATGACGTGCACCCGCTCGACATACACAACATCCCCTCATGCACCTATTGCCGGCCGCAGGTCGCCAGCGTCGGCCTGACCGAAAAGAGCGCGCGCGACGCCGGTTACGAGGTCAAGGTCGGCCATTTTCCGTTCATCGGCAACGGCAAAGCGATCGCGCTGGGCGAGCCTGAGGGGATGGTCAAGACGGTTTTCGACAGCAAAACAGGCGAATTGCTGGGCGCGCATATGATCGGCGCCGAGGTGACCGAACTGATCCAGGGCTACACGATCGCCAAGACGCTCGAAACCACCGAGACCGAACTGATCCACGCGATCTTCCCGCACCCGACCTTGTCGGAGACGATGCACGAGGCCGTGCTCGACGCTTACGGACGCGCCATCCACTTCTAGTCAAGGGCGCATCAGAACTGTCTTTAAACCGTCATATATCCTTCATCAAACGGCTCTTTGACAGCCCCTAAACTCTCCGCTTCACTTAACGGGGAGAGAAGAATGCTCAGGGCCTTTTGGATCATGCTCGCCGGGATCGTGCTGGCATTGGCGAGCGCCGTCCTTGTGATGGCGGCAGAGCCTGATGATTGTCCAAATGGCGGCACGGTGCGCTTCGGCGTCGAGCCCTACGACACGGGGGCTCGCCTGGTCCCCATCTATAAGAAGGTCGGAGAGCTGATCGGCGAAAAGCTCGGCTGCAAGGTCGAGGTTTTTGTCGCCACCAGCTACAACGCCGAGATCGAAGCGATGCGCAACGGCAAGCTCGAAATCGGGGAATTCGGGCCGCTCGGTTATGTGCTCGCCCATCAGGTGGCGAAGGCCGAGGCGGTCGCTGCGTTTGGCACGGCGGACGGCAAGCCCGATACCTATTGGGCCAGCCTCGTCACCTACCCCGGATCGGGCATCAAGACCGTAGCCGAGATGAAGGGCCACAGTTTCGCATTTTCCGACCCGGCCTCGACCTCGGGACATCTGTTCCCGGCCTACGGGCTGCGCAAGGCTGGACTCGACCCCGACAAGGATATCCGCGCGATCTATGCCGGGAGCCATACCTCGTCCTTCGAGGCGCTCTACAACCATAAGGTCGATGCCGGCGAGCTCAACAGCGAGCAGTTGGAATCCGCCAAGCAGCGCGGCCACTATAAAGACGGCGATCTGGTCTTCCTGTGGAAATCTGATCCGATCCCGACCGACCCGTTCGCGGTGCGCGGCGACCTGCCCGCGGACTTCAAAAAGCGGGTGATCGAGGTGCTGCAAAATCTCGATCTCTCGGCGCTCGACCCGGCGGATCGCAAGATCATGGTCGGAGCGGGCATAACACGGCTGGTGCCGCAGACTGACGGCGCCTATGACGGCATCCGCGACCTCGTCAAGACGCTCAACATCGAACTCGAAAAGCTGAGCTGAGGTCGATCGGCGACCCGGACGAGCGTCATGCTGCGGGTTCGCGGGCTGACGATGCGCTACCCCGACGGCAAGGTGGCGCTCGCTGACTTCGATCTGAGCATCGAGGCTGGCGAGCTTGTCGTTGTGCTGGGCGGTAATGGCAGCGGTAAGACGACGCTGCTGCGCTGCATCTCGCGCATGCTCTCTCCGACCGCCGGAGAAATCTGGCTCAAAGACACCAACCTGGCCTTGCTTTCGGGCGAACGGCTGCGTCGGGCGCGGCTCCCGCTGGCAATGATATGGCAGCACGCCAGCCTCGTGCGGCGGCGCAGCGTGCTGAGCAATGTCGCCGCAGGCGCCCTCGGCCGCTATGGTGGGCTGTGGACGGCGCTCGGCGGCCTGCCCGCGGTCGAACGTCGCGCGGCATGCGATTACCTGAGCGCGGTTGGCCTCGTCGCGCTGGCTGGACAGCGCGCCAGCACTCTATCCGGCGGGCAGGCGCAACGCGTTGCAATCGCTCGTGCGCTCGCCCAGCGTCCTCAGGTGCTGCTCGCCGACGAGCCGGTGGCGAGCCTCGACCCCGAAGCAGCCGACGACATCATGCGCCTGCTCCGCCATCTCGCTGCGCATGAGCACCTCGCCGTGTTGTGCGTGTTGCACCAGGTCGAGTTGGCGTATGCGTATGCCGACCGCGTTGTCGGCATTCGCGACGGCACGATCGCTTTTGATCGGCCATGCGCCGAGCTGTCGCGCGATGCGGTGCGCCAGCTTTATCTCAATGAGGCCGCTTGAGCCTCGACACGGCGGCCCCGCAACTCGCCGAGCGCGGCTGGTCCGGAGCGGTCAGCCTGGCGCTGCGCTTCGTGCTGGTGCTGGCGCTGCTGGCAATCATTATACAGGCGGCGATCGTCGTCCGCGCGCGGCCGCAGGATTTGATCACCGGCGCCTACGGCATGGCCGACATCGTCCGGCGCGCGATGCCGCCCGATTTCAGCAAGGTCGGCATGGTGTGGTGGCCGGCGCTCGAGACCATCGACCTTGGCATCTTTGGTACCGTCGGCGGGGTCATCATGGCTTTGCCGCTCGCGGTTCTCGCCGCGGCCAACGTGACGCCGTCTCGGTACCTCTATTACATCGCGCGCGGCCTAATCGGCTTGGCCCGCGCCGTTCCAGACCTGGTCTGGGCGTTGCTGTTTGTCACTGCTGTTGGGCTCGGACCTTTTCCGGGGGCGCTAGCGCTGTCCGTTCACTCGATCGGGATGCTCGGCCGGCTTTTCGCCGAGACGATCGAGCACATGGACATGGCGCCGATCGATGCTCTTACCTTAACCGGCACCCGCCGCGTGCAGGTCTTCACCCACGGCATCGTCCCATCGATCCTGCCCTCGCTGCTCGGGATTGCGCTATATCGGCTCGACGAGAACATCCGCTCGTCGCTCGTGCTCGGCTTTGTCGGCGCCGGCGGCATCGGCTTTGAGTTGCTCTCGGCGATGAGCTTGTTTCAATACCAGCTCGTTTCGCTGCTACTGATCGTCACCTTTGTCATAGTGATTGCTGCCGAGCGCCTTTCCGCGCTGCTCCGCGCGCGCCTCGGCTGACGGAAACAAAGTCACGTAATTGCCATTTTCGCATTGTACTCTCGTCGACATCGGGATCGGTCGGCGGGCCCCGGTTGCGATTGAAGGAGTTGCCAACGCCTGATCTCGACCAGATAAGACAGGTGGAGCAGGAGTGCGACAGTCGCCTTATTATGGAGCAAGCCATCATGCATTTCGATCCTGCGGAGATCGCTTATGTGCCGACCACAGGCGTGCGTCGTGTCCATGAGACGCCGCTCGTCGCTGCGAGCGATGATACCCTCCAGGGGTACGGAAGCCTCGTCGATGCGCCAGAGAGCTTCCCGGTCGAGATCGTCCGTTGGCCGGCGCAGGGTTGGCGGCCCATCGACGACAATTCAGGCGATCAGGGCGGTGTCGCCGAAGGGGTGTTCGAGTTCTGGTGGAAAGGCGAGACCCTTTACGCCCGCAACAACGCCGTAGGCGACAGCTATCTCTTCGCCTGGAGCAACTGGCCGGAAGAGGCGGCCACCGACGGCCCGGCAAGACCGCGGCAACAGGCGCTGGTCTGGCGCGCCAATTACCATCCCGATGGCGGCCAGCTCTTCTATCCGTTGCACCGCGAGAGTTTTGTCGTGCCGCTCGCATTGCCGGGGGACGATGTGACACCGGAGCGGTTCGTCACGTTCTGGTGTGACGGCAGCCGCGGGCTTTATATTCATCCGAACATTTGGCACGGGGCGATCGTGCCGCTTGACGACCATGCCGAGCTCTTGGACCGCCAGGGCCGTATACACGCCCGTGTCTCGGTCGACTTCGCAAAGGAATTCGGCTGCTACCTCGCGGTGCCGATCCGACGGCCCGGCGCCTAGTTGCTGGCTGAGCATGCTTGACGCGTATGGGTGGGCCATCCACTTCTAGGTCCAGCAGTCAAAGCGGTCGGGTATGTCCACTCCTCCTTCGTCATGGCCGGGCTCGACCCGGCCATCCACATATCCAGGGCAAGATTCTCGTGCCCGCATCACCCCCGGGCATGACGGAGAGGGTGGAATTGCAGTTCCGCTGCGTCACCCGGAAAAGGCTCGCCGTCCCGACACCCCGATCCCGCGCAAGCCCAATTGGCTGCGCGTCAAGGCGCCGGTTTCGCCGGAATACCACGCGACGCGGCAGCTAATGCGCGAGTTCGCCGTCAATACCGTGTGCGAGGAGGCGGCCTGCCCGAATATCGGCGAGTGTTGGAAACAGAAGCACGCCACCGTCATGATCCTGGGACGGGTATGCACGCGCGCCTGCACCTTTTGCAATGTCGCAACCGGCCGGCCCGATCTGCTCGATCCGCACGAGCCCGAGCGCGTCGCCGAGGCGGTTGCTGCGTTGGGGCTAGCTCATATCGTCGTCACGTCGGTCGACCGCGACGATCTTGGCGATGGCGGCGCCGGTCATTTCGCGCGGACGATCTCGGCGATCCGCAACGCTGCTCCAGGGACGACGATCGAGGTGCTGACTCCCGATTTCCTGCACAAGGACGGGGCGCTCCAAACCGTCGTCGCCGCCAAGCCCGATGTCTTCAACCACAACCTCGAGACTGTGCCGCGGCTTTACGCAGAGGTGCGGCCGGGCGCCCGATATTTTCACTCGTTGCGCCTGCTCGACCAGGCTAAACGGCTCGATCCGGCGCTCTTTACAAAATCGGGGATCATGGTCGGGCTCGGCGAGGACAAGGGTGAGGTGCTGCAGGTCATGGATGATCTGCGCGCCGCCGAGGTCGATTTTCTGACGATCGGGCAATACCTTCAGCCGACCCTAAAGCACCATGCCGTAGCGCGTTTCGTGACGCCGGACGAGTTCCGCAGCTATGCCACCTTCGCGGCGGCCAAGGGTTTTCTCTTGGCCTCGGCCTCGCCGCTAACCCGGTCGTCCTACCATGCGGGGGAGGATTTCGCGCGGTTGCGCGCCGCGCGTGCCGTTAGGCTCGCCACTACCGGCTAGGCCCACTGCAATGCCGACCCATGCCGAAGAGCGTGTGCTCCCCTACACGCCCGAGCAGCTTTTCGACCTGGTCGCCGACATCGAGCGCTATCCCGAATTTCTTCCCTGGTGCGTCGGCGCCCGCATCAAAGAGCGCCGGCCCGATCTGGTCGTCGCTGATCTGATCATTGGGTTTCGCATGTTCCGCGAGCGGTTTACCTCGCGAGTGTCGCTCTGCCCGCCGGGGCGTATCGATGTCACCTATGCCGAGGGGCCGTTCCGCTACTTGAACAACCATTGGAGTTTCAACCCGGTCGCCGAGGGCTGCCGGATCGGTTTTTTTGTCGATTTCGAATTCAAGTCGCGTCTGTTGCAAAGGCTGATCGAGGTGCTGTTCGGCGAAGCCGTCCGCCGCATGGTCGGCGCCTTTGAAAAGCGCGCACGCGACCTCTACGGCGCCCCGTCCCAGCGCGACGCCGACCAGGCCGCGACCTGAATCATTCGGACTTGGTGCCGAGGAGGCGCGCGCGAGTGGGACCGAGGATCACGACGCGCTTGGAATCGCTCCGCTCCTCACGCACGCCAAGATGATCTCACCCGTGCAAAACCCCATCGCTAAAACAGAACCCATCCAACTCGATGATGGCAAGCGTAGCAGCCTCGAGTTGGTACCCGCGGATAGGTCGACTGTCAAAGCTCTTCCGAACATGGTGTAGAGCCGTTTCCCCGACGGATCGCGCCTCCTTTTTTCGGCCAGACTCTGCCGAAGCTAGTGTTCAGACCCAATCACATGATTCAACGTCCAGGATCTGTAGGATGGGTTGAGCATCCCGAAACCCATCGCGCGACCGCAGACGATGGGTTTCGCCTTCGCTCAACCCATCCTACAACTCTTTCGCGTTGAATCATCTGAACGCTTCTAAGCACTAGACAATATGAAAACAGTTTCGTCCGATGATTTCTCGATCATTGACCGCCACATGTCCCCTGTGCTACGAAATTTTCGAACAATAATCCTCTTTTCGCGACATCGAAGCTTCGATCCCTTTTCGTATGCTCGCCAATGATGGGATTCCCGTTTCAAATCTTAAAGACCGCTTGTAAAAAGCTTCAACCGTGATCTCGCGACTATCGGGATCTCGCTCTGTCACTTGCCAGCTTGGACAATGTCGCGGCTGGGGACCTGAAATTTCCGCCCGATCGGCTTTTTCAAGCCCACCGCCCAAAGGACGCCTTTCTTGAGGTTTGTCGAAACAATTTCGCTCGATGATCTGCTTGTCATGGCGACTTCTGGAGAACTGAATCGGTGAGCGCGACAGCAGGCATTCTATATCTGATGGTCGTCACTCTCGGCGGTTGGCTGATGGTGCCTCGTCAGCGCACGTCATCACCGGTAGATCTTTTCATATGTAGGCTTATTACGGGTTTCGCGCTTTTCTTCTTCGGGTTTGAAGTGCCGGCTGCAACCGGGTTATTTATTCCCGGCAAATGGATGACTTTTGTTAACTCTATGCCATTCGTTCTGGTGGTTGCGGTCGTGGGATGCCTCTGGTCGCGTCGCCATCCACCGGTTTGCCTGAACCAAGCGAACCCATCCACGAATCAGTCACCGATGCTGCCATTCGACCCAACGGCCCGGCTCGTCATGGCGCTAGTGGGAGGTGGATTTCTCCTGCTGGCAGGACTTCTGGTCATTGGTTTCCCACGTGGTTACGAGGCAAACGCCTACCATCTCCCCAATGCAGTTAATTTCTTTCGCGATGGTTCGTTGCAGATTTGGGACGCGACGTTTTTGCATACGTACCCGGCCGATGCAAGCCTCTGGAATGGGTTTTGGTTGCGGCTCCTGCCGGAGCGCGTTGTATCGGCTGTAAATCTTCCGTTTCTCGGCCTATGCGTCCTATTGCTGTACCGGCTCTGCCGATACTCGGGCGCCGACCGCTCCGCAGCGGCGCTGATCTCGTGTGGTATCACGACCGTCCCGCTGTTCGGGTTTTGCTCGACAGAATTGGGGGCCGATGTGGCTGGCGTCGCCTTTTCACTCGCCGCGCTCTGGCTGGCGCTATCCCGACCGCAGCTGTTCCCGAGTTGGCCGGTGCTCGCAGGAGCGGCGAGCGGGCTCGCCTATGGGTACAAACCATTGCATCTCGTGGGGGCCGTGCTCGTTGGGCTGCTGATCTTTTTTGGCCGAGCGCCCTTGGTGCAGATGCGACCGAGCGGAGCCACTCGAGCGCGGCAGAGCGCAGCTTTCGCATCTGCTTTTCTGGCGTTGGCCGGGATTTGGCTGTTGCGTAACCAGGTACAACTGGGAAACCCCCTTTACCCGATCCCGCTGGGGGGTCTGCCGAGCATTCTCGGGTTCACCTCTGCGCCGGACTGGCCCTACGATGAGATGAAATATGCCGAACTCGAATGGGTCCCTGCTTCTTGGCAATGGCTGGTCTATCCGTGGGTCGAAGGCCATAGATTGCACCAGAACTTCAAGTTCAGCTCGGGGCTGGGGCCGTTTTTCGCAGCTACGGTTCCGGTCGCCTGGATTCTATGGAGCGCTCTGCTGGCAAGCGAGCCCCGGCATCGCGTTCTAAGTGACGGCGACCGCACTACACGAATTCTATACGTCTGCGGAACGATCGTATTTTTGGCGTGGTGGTTCTCGGGCTCCCGCCAGCCGCGTTATTTCATGGTGGGGGTTGCCGAGCTGCTTCCTTTGGCGGCGGTCCTGCTGGCGAGCACTTCCGGCCGGCTGCGGCGAGGATACGAGGCGACGATGGCGCTGGGAATCTTATTCATGCTGCTCGTGCTCGTTGTCAATATAGGTGTCGAGGAGGGTTCGTTACTGAAGCTCGGTCGGTTGCCGACCAGAGCGGAGGCATTCGAATATCCGCCGCGGATCGACGATTTACCGGACGGCTCTGTCGTTCTAGACCTCGTCAGCCGTCCGGTCCACTATCAACTCTACGGAGCGCGCCTTACCAACCGGGTGGTCAGCTACCCGGAAGCGGTTCGGCTTTTCCAAGAAGGCGACATTTGGAATCTCCGGGCGGCCGAACTCCGCCGCTTGGGTGTCACCTACGCTTATGCGGTGGGTGTTCCCACGCTCGCACCCGGATGCGTGCGCCTCGAGCCTGACGCGCAGCTTGACCGCAACCCGTTCAACAACGAGCCGTTCGCCGAACCGCGAGTTCTATACCGCGTCATCGATGATTGTCCCGCCTCTGCCTCGCACTAGCCCGAGGATTGGGTGCGCACGCGGGCACATGGCGTAGGATCTTTTCACCGGGGCCGGCTCCGATCGTAGACTGATGTGCTGCGGCGCCACAAGCGCCCGCCCTCGGCAACTTGCCAGGTGCCGAGCGCGGGCAGTCCGATTACGAGGTCGCGCGCCCGCTTCAAGAGCGAAATAGCGAGCGCCATCTCCGGTGTCAGCCCGAACGCAGCGCCGATCAGGATATAGGCTCCTTCCTGCACGCCAACGGCGTTGGGGATCGCAAACGCGACCGTTCGGATGGCATAGAGCAAACTCTCGATGACCAGCACAGTCGGAAAGCCGAACGGGACGCCGGCAAGCCGCAGCGCAATCCAAACCTCGACGGCGCTGAGCATCCAACATGCGAGGTGCAAAACAAATCCGCCCCACAAGCCGGCGCTGCGTTGATACGTCTGGGTAAGCGCTGCGTGGACGGCGGCCACCCCGGAAACAGTCCGCTCTGCCCAACCCCGTCCCAGCATCCGTGCAAATCGATCAAAGAATGCGAAGCCATGCCTCTGGATGATGACAAAGGCGATTGCGAAGAGCCCGGTTGCGGTGAGGCCGAACGCCACCGGCAGCGACACCGGCATATCAGGCCGAAGATCGACGAGCAAAATCAAGCCGATGGCCATGTAGACCAGCTTGGCGAAAAATTCGAGGGTCAGGTCGACCATGGTGGTCGCCGCGGCGATCGATCCCGGCACACCGGCCAGCGCGACGGCGCGGGCCCCCAGAACGCAGCCCCCCATTTGAGATACCGGCAGTACTTCGGACCCGGCATCGCGGATCAGACGACCCCATATGAATGCCCAAACTTGCGCCCCGGGCACGAGCAGCCGCCAGGCGATCCCTTCGAGCGAGATCACCACCAAATGAATCACGCAAATCGCCGAAAAGCCAGCCCAACCGATCGCGCGCAGCGATCTGACCACGGCGCCAGCCCCGAAATATCCAACGAGTGCCCCGATCATTGCCAGCCCTACAATGGCGGCAATGATCGGAATGACTTTCATGAGATAATGACTTTCATGAGATAATGACTTTCATGAGCTTACGCCCGTTCAAAGCGTCATGGGCCCGGCATTGCATGGATTGCCCAAATCAGTAGCGCCGCCGTCACCCCGCATTGGTACCCGAAGGGCCGCGAAATCCTAGCATACCGGGTAGCGAGGCACGATATGGCAGCGCTGTAACTAATCAGGCCATTGTTGCCGAGGTTCGATGTCGAATAGAAATCTCACATATTGCGGTCGGAAGGTTGTCGCAATCGCCAGCAGCTGCGGGGTTTTTTCTTGACCTGAGAGGCAGGTGGGTACACTTTTTGCGAGCGTGTTTCAAGGCTCTCTCGGGGCCTTCACAAGTGCCACAAATAACTCTGGCGCGTTGGGCTGGGCCGATGGCAAAGATTCTTCTGCTGGAATTTAACGAGATTTGTCCGCCGCTCCTGAGGAGGTGGATGGAGCAGGGGAAGCTCCCGAATTTTACTGCTCTCTACAATTCCTCCCAAGTGTTTACCAGCATAGCTGATGTCTCCGAACCCGACTACCTGGAACCGTGGATTCAGTGGTATTCAATCCATACCGGACTGCCTTACGATGAGCATAAGGTTTTCTACCTGACGGACGGCCCCAAAGCCGATCATTCCGACATATGGCGCCGCCTCGCCGGCCTTGGCAAGTCGGTGATGAATTGCGGCAGCATGAATGCCCGAGCCTTGGCCGGCACCGGTGTGTTCTATCTTCCTGACCCATGGTGCAACAATCAGCCCGCTTGGCCGACCGAAATCGAGGTATTCAAGACTGTAATGGCTAAATTGGTTCAGGAAAGCACGAGGGGCGCGGCGCTGAGCGTAAACGAGTGGCTGTCATTCGTGACGTTCTTGCTTCGCCACGGTCTCGCGGCGGACACAGTTCGAGCGATATTGGCGCAGCTCGGCAACGAGCGGCTTTCGCAGGCAGACGTCAAGTGGCGGCGGGTAGCGCTTGCGGACCGCCTGCAGTTCGATTTGTTCCGGCACTACTATCGCCGAATGCGCCCCGATTTTGCGACCTTCTTCATCAATAGCACCGCTCATCTGCAACATGCATATTGGCGTCACATGGACCCCGACGCATTTCCGCTGAAGCCGGCGAAGGACGAGATTGGGAGCTATGGCGATGCGATACTGTTTGGATATCAGTCTATGGACGGCTTGCTCCGGCGGTTCTTCGCTTTGGCGGAGGCAGATACCATCATCATCCTGTGCTCGGCACTTAGCCAGCAGCCGTTCTTGAAGCGCGAGGGGAGGGGCGGACAGCATTTTTACCGATTGCGCGATGTTCCGAATTTTCTTCAACTGCTCGATATCGCGCCCCAAATGATCGAGCCGGTAATGACCCATCAATATCGTCTCCGGTTCACCGATGGTGCCGCGGCCGAGAAAGCGCTTGCCGTCCTCAGACAATTGAAGCTTGGAGCCGAGACAGTCTTTGGAGCACGCCTTTCCGGCACCGATATCCATTTCGGGTGCCAAATATACGATAGGCTCGAGGACAATGGGGAGATCGCTGGAGCGCCCGGGCGCAACGAGCCCCTGTATTTTTTTGACCTGCTTTATGCGATCGATGCCGTCAAGAGCGCGCGCCATCATCCGGAGGGGGTCCTCTGGCTACGTACCGGCGAACATGCGGTCCACGACGAGCCGGTCTCTATTCTCGATATTGCCCCGACGATCTATGATTTGATGGATGTCGGCAACGGGAGCGGTCGCGATGCCGTACGCGGCGCCAGCCTCGTTACGCATTTTCGCTCCGGCGGTCGAGCGGAGGAAAAGCGAGTCGCCTGATCGGCGCCCTTGCACTCCGACACCTCTAGATGATCTAGTGCTCGGAACCATTCAGGTGATTCAGCAGATTTCCCTTTTTGCCTTTCCCAGCGAAAGCCGGGATCCACTTCTGCCGTGGTCACCGGCTTTCGCCGGTGAAGCGGGATCGAGGCGCTTCATTGCCGGGTGAAATCGTGTGAATGACTCTGACCATAAATAGCGTTCCTGTTCAGGATTTCCGCATCAAACCAAATCCCCCAAGGCACCTCTACTTGGCCCCCCAACCGCGCTCGCCGGTGGTAACCTGTTATTACAGATAAAAAACAGGAGGAGACTGGTTTGCCCTCGAAACCCCGCGTTTTCATAAACAATATAACAGCCAAAAATCCCGCTGATCTCCGCTGTAAACGGCAAAAGAACAGCAAGACGACGTTTGCCACCGTGCATCTGCATCAACAGAAACCGACATCTACCGGGCTAGCGCAGCACCAGTCAGCCACTATATCCTCGCATACGATTACGGCGATTTTCCCGTCCGTATCCGTCCGGTTGGTATAGGGGGACGCTCGTCGCTCATCTTGGCGCGCGGGTTGCGCGACTGTTCGACCAAGCCCCTTAGAGAACGCGCCGCGGTGGCCAGCCGACCGGGTATCCGGGGGCGGGCTTGTTCAGCCCGATCGGCGATCCAATCGCCGATCGCGAATCGGCGAAAGATCGACAGGTCCAAGCGATGACGGGTGGTAGAAATAATTTCGCCGCCAAATTTTCGCAAGAAGAGGTGCGCGCCCCCAAGACTGTAATGGGTCATGCCCTCACGGCATCCCCACTCGATAGCCCGCCAATGCAACAAGTCGTTGGGCCGCAGATGAAGCGCATTTTGCAGCGAGCTGTTCGCCGCATACTCCATCATTCCGTGGGGAAAGAACCGAATTACAATGCCCGCAATAATTTTACCCTCGTAACGGGCGAGAAGCAGCAGCCGGTTGTTTCTCAACGCCATGGTTTGGTGGAACTCATCTTCTCCTGGGGTCGCCAACCCCTTGCGGCGAGACCATTCGACGAAGACCGGATAATAGGCGGAGACCTTGGCAGGGTCGCTGGCTGGCTCGACAGAGACCCCATACTTAATCGCTCTTTTGATGTTCCTACGCTTGTTTTCCGAGAATTTTCGGAAGAGCGCATCTGGACCGCGCGACAGATCCAGCATCGCGACGCCTTCGTATTGTTTCTTGCGAAAGCGGGGGCCGACCAGAGTCGCAATGTCAGACCACACGAACAGGTCCAACAGCTTCGCGGATGCTGCCTCTACAAGAAGACCGTCGACCAGGTTTGTCATCGCCCGCACACGATCGACGCGGCGGGAAAAGACGATTTGAGGGCGTACGGAAAGTCCGGATTGAACATATGCGCCATCATTGGTCCCGGTCAGAACCGCTGTTACCTCATCGCCACTCAGGCTCAGAATGGCAAACGGCCCTTTATTGCGGAACCCGGGCTCTAAGAAATATTCCGGAGCAGTGTAGTGGGTCGGAAAATCGGCATCGGCTAAGCAGGCGCGCCAGAGCGCCTCGATCAGACCTTCTGGTCGACGGTGTAGTACATGATACGAGGGCGCGCTACCGTTCATTATGGCGGTCCGATCTTTGCTTCACACGTCGCTTCGCCCGCACACGGAGGCCTCACCAGCCGAGCGTGTCTAGACTGTCGACGCATGGTCAATCGTCTTGCCGATTGATGTGATGGAACTGCGCGCATTCTGAACACTCACCAGCCCGAAAGGGAATTCCCGCCATCTTACGTCCAAGTCAGGATAACGCCGTAGCTAAACCCGATGGGGCGATTTTCGGTGCATACCGGTGAACGGGCAATGCACAGCGAGCTAGTGTCAATACTCGATATCGCCCCAAAGGTCTACGATTTAATGGGCGTTTGCAATACGGTTGGAGTCGCACCCGCCCCGTGGCGGCAGCCCCGTTCCGCGTTTCCGCTCCTACGGTCGGGCTGATGGCAAGCGGATTGCCTGAAAATTCGGGAAAAGCCGATAAATAACTCAGCTACTTATCCGACAGATATAATATTTCTGGAATCCCCCAAAATGGCTCAGGAAGCTGCCTTGTGCGATGAGGTGAAATGTATCCAACTTATCTTTTACGATGGGCGGAATAGGGGTGAGGTATATAAATATTCCTTGATGCCCGGTCTTGCGAAGAGAGAACTGCAAGTTGTCTAAAACGCCAAGCGTTAGGGTTGCGGTAAACGGATTGTTGCAGAACACGACCTTGTTTCCAAATTGTGAAAAATCAAATGCGCCCGCATCCATATTTAAGGAAGTCGGGGGCGTCTTAGTCTTAACCAGTTCAATAAATTTGGAAATGTTAGACTGGTCGATACCGTGCAAGATCTGTGAAAATTCAACTCCGATTACGGATTTGAAAGGATACTGGGCGGCGATTAGCAAAACTCGACCTTTTCCCGAGCCGAGATCAATGAAGGTAAAGCGGGAGAGGTCAGTCCTCAACTGACGAAGTATTCTGTGAGTCAGCGGTATCGCCGCCCCCTCGTAATGAACTGCATATCGCGCACCGGGAGCTGAGGTTTCCAAATTACGAATTGGGATCGGCGTGTGAGTATCGAGCCCATATTTCAAGTCAAATTCCTCGTGAGCCCGAATGCCACGTCGGATCAGCCATTCGTAATACGGCCAAATAAGGTTTCTTCCCAACAGAACGGCGGAACTCCGCAACCCATCGTCGCTGATGTGCCGGACAAGTCTCTCGGCGTAATATTTTGCGGAGGCGATCGGCTTAGTCAACCTGAAGTCCTGCGTGCTGTAATGGTGCGAGCCGTCACGTCAGCATCGGTGAGCAACGGCGATACCTCATTTGGGAATTCTTGAATTTGCAATCAATGCCGGAAGGTTCAATGCCGGAAGAGGTTGGGCCAGAGCTCCTAAAGGCGAGAGCGAGCGCCAGTGGATTTCAAGTCATGTTGACACCCTCCCGTTCGTCGTGCATCTTGGCTTAACAGCTAAATTATTTCTACGAAGCGCAGGCACGATCTGTTGTGACGTGATAGCAGCTCGTTTGATATCAAATCTCCGGCCAATGGCAAAGCGAGTTACCGCTCTCGATTGGCTTCATTTGGACGCCCCGTCGGCAGAGCTCTTCAAGAGTTTGGAGCAAGGCCAATGATCGGGCAATGTTTGAGGCACGTTGGCGGCGTGTACCACCCGTTATCAGTAGAAGGGGCGAGAAGAAATCCAGTCTGGGAGGTTCGGTCCGAAGTCCTCCACTTTCAGCTTGGGCCATTTAGGCTCGGTGAGGTGAAGCTGAAGGCGTTCACGCTCGTTTCAAATCCTTTCGTGGTTGATGCGGAACTCGGGATACCGATGGCTCAAGCGGCGGCGCAGGCCTGTCGCGCCGTGGTCATCTCAGCCATGCCGGTCGGTAGGCGTTTTGCCACAATGTGCTTCGATCGGGGTGCATTGCGGTATGCGGCCCGCTATGGTGATCGATATGTGGTCGACCTCCGAGGTTCATTTGCTGAGTACATTAGAAAGTTTTCAAAAAAATCTCGCGGCAACTTGCAGCGCGCTGTGAAAAAGTTTGCGAAGGAAACCGACTCGGTTGCATCTATCCTAGAATTTAGAACCCCATCCGAAATCATTGCATTCCGTGATATCGCAGTCGCGATTTCACGCGCCTCATACAAAAGCGACCGAGGCTTGGGTTTTCAAGAAGATGAAAGTTTCGCTCGGCAGATTGAACTCGATGCTGTTGCCGGTCGGGTGCGCGGTTATGTGCTTATGTCGGGCGATCAGCCTGCTGCTTACGTCTTCTGTCGAATCGATCATGACGTTATCGTCTATAAGCACATCGGATACGATGAGAGATTTGCGCAGAGCTCGCCCGGCACTGTTCTTTTATACCTAATGCTGCAAAGGCTATTCACGGAACGCGAATTCCGGCTCCTCGATTTTGACGGTACCGAATATTATGCATATAAAGAATTCTTCGCAACTAGTGCGGTAAGTTGTGCACGGCTGTTTTGGTTTCCGTTGAAGCCTCCGGAGATCGCGCTCTTTGGCGCGCACTGGATCACGACGGCCGCGTGGCGTTTCGCTTCGCTGCTCCGCCACCAGATTTGGCGAGGGAAGCGCGGATGGGTGAGTGCCCGCACCCACCTGCGCAGGAGCCGGCAGTGAGTTCCTCGAGTTTGGCCGCGTAATCGTGATGACGACCTCAATGTATCCTGTATATACCTCAATGTATCCTGTATATTAAGTATTCTTCATACGTACGAAATTCGGTTAGGACCTCACCCTTATCGATAATCGGGAAGAACTTTAGTTTCTGCGAAACAGCGCTGGGCATCCCACCCAGGTAAGCAAAGATCGTTTCTCCCGGATTATGCGCCGGAGCACTAAGATTATCCAAGACCCGTATCATCAAATCGGCCGCAAATGAATTATAGCAGAAAACAATTTTGTCTCCAATCTCGGAAAAATCAAATTCTCCCGCATCGCAATTTATAGAGGTCGCACTGGTGCAAGTCGCGCCCGCGGCGGCAAATTTTTCGATATTCGCCAAGGCAATATCGTGAAGCGTCTGGGAAAATTCAACCCCGACAACAGATTTGAAGGGGTATTGCGCGGCAATAAGCAGAACTCGACCTTTTCCCGATCCCAGATCGATAAAGGTGAAGCGTTGGCGATCCACCTTGAGCCGACGAATTATCCTGTGTAGGAGCGCAATGGGCGTTCCTTGGTAGCGGTTTGCGAATTTCGCGCCCGGCGCTGCCGTTTCCAAATCCGCTCGGGCGACCGGTGTTTGGGTGTCGACATGGTATTTTGTATCAAACCGCTCGTGTTGCAGTCTCCGATGCCGCATCTGCCATTCGAGCACCGGCTGGGGCAAGTTTTTGCCAACGAGCATGAGGACGCTTCGCAGGCCATCCTTTCGGTAACGCTTTAGAAGGTGAGCGAGGCGGTGATGGATTAACGGCATGGGTTTGACCAAAATTCTGCAGATGGTCGTGCAATGCGGTCGATAAAATACCGTCTTCTCCCGGTGCAAAGCCAGCAGATCGCGTTCCTGTCATGTTGGACAGAGACTGGTCATTGCCTGATTTGCCCAGCCAAACTCAGCTCTCGGCCCTACGGGGACGGAGGATCCATCCCAGCACCTCCGCGCCCTCGCTTATCACCCGACTGCCGATCGCAAAAAGGGTGGTGCCGTAAGTCGCTGCCCCAGCGAAAGAAAAGAGAGCGAGCCGTACCAAAGGCGAATCCACCTGCATCCGCGCCGCGAGCTCGCCGAGGATGAGCACGACCACGGTCATTGCCATGGTGGCAGCCATAATCGCCCAAGTCTGTGACCAGAGCTCGGAAAATTTCCCCTTCAACTCGGCCAAGGCTTTCCTGGCGAGGAGCATCATCACCGCGCAATAAGCTGCCGTGTAGAACACGATCATCCCCGCCGCCCCGTCCCAGATCGCGCCGAGAACTGCCGCCCCCGGCATCGCGATCAATTGTAGGACAGAGTACCAGAATAAGAACCTCTCCCGCCGTCGCGCGAGCATAACCCCCGGCAGCACGCCGTCGACGGCACGCACCGCCGCATACAGAGAAATCAATCTAATCAGTGGGGCTGCTGACAACCATTTCGGCCCGAGCAGCACAGGAACCATATCGTCAGCGACGAGCGCTATGCCTGCTGACATTGGCACGACGATCGCCGCGGTAAGGCGGACCGTCCGATAGAACGCCTCGCGCAAGCCATCGATGTCGGTCTGCAGCTCCGCCATGACCGGCGAGGTCAGCATGTTGATTACGGGCGAAATCTTCTGCCCCGGCAAATGCGCCACGTCATCTGCCATTGAGTAAAGACCCACAGCCGCTGCTTGGCCGGTGATCTTGCCAAGGATGAGTGAATTCGCGGACTCCCGCATGGACCACATAAATCGGATGCCGAGAGTCGTCAGGCTGAAACGGACGACTTCCCTGACCCGTTCTCCTCCAACTCGAAATCTTGGAAGCCAAGGCGCGAAAGCCAAGGTTACGGCGGTACGCACCGCCGGGCCCACGAGGTACCCGACTACCAGCGTCCACACCCCCAACCCCCCAAGCGCGCAGCCGATGATCACGGGTAACGTCACTACTGCGCCGATGACCTCCGCCTGCGAGACACGGTCCAGCGCAAGCCGCTTACGCAGCAGACTGTCGGAAACGACGCGGCAGGCCGTCAAAGGGAGGACCAGAGACAAGACCGGAAGCACATCGGCGAGGGCCGGAACCGCTAGCCAGCGGGCGATCGACGGGGCGCCCAGGAAGAGAGCTGCAAAGAACACCATGGCGAGCGTCATGGTAATCCAAAAGCAGGTATCGAGCTCCCGGCGGCTTAGATCGCGAAATTGGATAATCGCAGAGCCTAAACCCATTTCGGCGAGCATCCCTGCCTGCCCCGTAAAGGACGCGGCAAGCGCCATCAGGCCATAATCGGCCGGCACAAGAATTCGCGCAATGAACAATGTGGTGGCGAAGGTCAGCAGTTGTAGCACCCCGCGCGACCAGGCGATCCAGAACATCGAGCGGGCCACGCGCGCCCTCAGCGAGAAGCGCTCTTGAGCGGGTATCATCTCAGTTCGGAGCTGCGATTGTGATAATCGGATATTGGCGAAATTTTGATTCGGCCCGTGTCAACATACGACCCCACCACGCATAGGCTCCGAAATCGTGCCGCAACATGTCAACGAGGCCGCAGCTCAGGCGGCCAAACGGATCATTACCACGAGAATGGCGAGTGATGGCAAGATGATCCCGTTACAAGACACCCACTCGAGACCCTCACGGAACCTTTAGTTCTCGGCTGGCGCACGTCCGTGGGCCGGCAGCGGCATCACGGGCTCTGTCGCCTGGGCTTAACGAATACTCTCTGAATAGACGGGACAGGTTAACTTTTGGTTCGCGTCTCGAGGGGTCGGTGATCTCCATCTCATCGTTTATGATTGCGTTAATCTCAATTAACCTCGAATAATAATATTGACAATCCTGTAGGTTTCTGATATGTTCTCTCTGGCCCTAATGCCAGGAAGATAGTCGAGTATCGACTAATTGCTGTAATAGCATAATTCTTTTAACTCAATTCCGCAAGGCGTTGGGCTAAGGCTCACCCCGCCTCGGCAATGGAAGGATGTACATGGCCCTAATCACCGATCACATACACTAGAGGCGATCCTATGATCGGGAAATTTCTGTTCTTTCTGTCCGCAGCCACCGCTACATTTCTGGGGCTATCTGCCGGTGCGGTCACGACTTCCCAAAACGTCGACATTATTGTCACCCATGGCGCCCCGCCGCCGCCGATTGCTGGGAGCTGTCCCTGCGCTGCGGGCAACGCTCCCAACGTGTGCGTCAACACCCCCACAGTTGCAGCGAATCAGCCCACATCGATCTCCTGGGCTTGCGGCCCTAGCAATGTGAACAGCTTTATCGCTCTTATAAATGCTCCCCAAACCGCTAGTGCCGGGCAGGGTTTGATACAACCATATTACTCAGTTATAGGAGGGGCGTCCAGCGGCACCACCACGCTCCTGTCACCGAATGCGAAGGTGGACCGTGATGAGCCGTGGTACGTGGGGCTATCCCAGGACTACACCGCCGGTCACAGCACACTTGTAGCGACCAGTTCCCCATTCACTGTAACGAAATCGATCGATCCGCCGGCACCCGCGGCGACGTTGCCCGTCTCCCTCGCGGCCGACCCTTTCGTTCCACAGCATACAAATACGGTGTGCGCGTCCGGCTGCGATTTTACGGACTTAGGCAGCGCCGTTCATAACGCCGCCGTCAACAGTTGGGACTTTGTGAAGATCACCATTTCGGCTGGCGACTACGCCTTTCCGCAATTCGCTCTGCCAGGCCCCAGCGATTACCCGGCGCATCTATGGATCCGGGGCATCTCGCCAGACGGCAAGACCTTCCCACATCTATTCGGCATAACACAGCACTCCGGCGAGGTCTTCTTCACGAACAAATTCGGTACCGGTACAGCCTCTTTAACCTTAGATAATCTTGAGATAGGGTATTGGAACGGGAAAGCCCTAGTGCCGATCGATGGAACTACCTGGACCTTGCGTAACGTTTATGTTCACGACACTCTCGATGGGTTCGAAAGCGGCAACAGCACCAATCTGACCGTTAATATGTACAATTCGGTGTTCGCCCGCAATGGGGGAGGCGCTGGCCCCGATCATAACGTGTATATTGGTGCTGGGAACCTGGGCAGCACGGCCAACGTCATCAACAGCGTCTTTGAGCAAGCTAATTTGGGCCATTCCTTCAAGACCCGAGCTTTACAGAACAACTTCACCTGCTCGATGTTCCTCCTTAATGAGGACAATGTTTATCTCGGATCACAGGATATCGATATCGACGGTGGAACCCCAGTTATAAACAAGTCGCTCCTAGTTAATGCGAACGGAGCGGGATCGGCATGGAACAATCAAAACTCCTGGGATAACGAGAAATTTGCCGTGGACAACGAAGCGGGGTACACGGTTAACAACGAGGCCGTGACCAACAGCAACATCGTGAATGACCAAAATAATACCATTTGGCCTATGATACTCGGCATAAGATTTACCGGCCCCAATCCGGTGCCGGCCACCTGGAGCGGAAACAAATTTGTATGGTCAAATCCAAGCAGCCGCGACCTGTCGGGCAACGGTACTACTCCGAACGGAGCTGTCTCGACCCAGCACACGGGAAACATAGCCGATGTCAATTTGGACAACACCAACAACTATTACACGAGCTGGGCGGCGGCGGGCTTCAGCGTCGTGCCTAACCAGGAGCCGTACGGCTGGCGTGATTTCCTGTCGATGATGCCTTCAGGCTGCACCGATCCGATCGGTCTCGTGAAGATCCCGGCTGGCTGATCCGTCAAGAAAAACTGAGTCAAAATCTAGAAACCGTTATAGTACCTTATTAATCTGATTTTCTAATGAAGCAAGTGATATCTCAAGATCCCAAACAAATCTTATCTCTTTACGGCAAGGATTGTTGAGCGGCGAACAGGATGAGAAGAGCACGTCGATCAGGATGAGGGAGTGTCGCCGGATGCGCGACGACGGGAGGGCGTAGCCCGACCGGAGTTGCGAATTTGGCGACCCGGCGCGACCCCGCAAGGGGCCGTGTTTTCTGGCGATCGCAGTCGGCCGATAGGAAGCGGGTTCTTCACCCCGATTAGGAACCGCAGCTTGCCCGGCCGCCACATCACCGATTGGCAGATGGGGCTGTATATGAGTTTGCGCCAAGTCGAGACGCCGACCGTTGCGGCGGCCAAAGCCGGGTTCAGCGCCGCCACCGCCTATCGTATCGAACAGGATCCACGGCTGCCGTCGCAAAAAAAAAGCGCGGCTTGGCCGCAGACGTCGCGATCCGCTGGCTGAGGTTTGGGACAGCGAGATAGTGCCTTTGTTAAAGAGCGCCCCGGGCCTGCGGCCGGTGGCGATATTCGACGAGATCCGGCGCCGCCATCCCGAGATCGGCGCCGGTGTCCGCTGCATGCTGGAGCGGCGCATCCGCGCCTGGAGGCAATTCTATGATCGGAAAATTTCTGTTCTTTCTGTCCGCAGCCACCGCAATGTTTATTGGGTTATCTGCCGGTGCAGTCACGACGTCCCAAAACGTCGACATTATTGTCACCCATGGCGCGCCGCTGACGACGTTCACCTTCGTCAACAATACGGGGAATACACTCCCCGCCGGGTCGCCCATCAGCTTTGGGCAGGCGTTCCGCTACGGCGACATCATGCCGGGCACCTATCCGCTCATTCGCGACGCGGCGACGCATGTGGCGCTGCCCGGCCAGCAATGGGACGAGATCTCGACGTGGCGCGAGAACGGCGGCAACGGCTCGTGGCGCCATGCGGTATGGGCGGCGTGGCTCCCCAACAGCCTGGCGAACGGGGCGACCTATCAGGTCGAGTTTGTTCCGACCGCGGGCACCTATTCGCAGAGTTCGCACCAGGCATTGAGTGCGTTGTGCAGCGGCCCGGCGGCGCACGACTTGAAGATCCACCTCACCGACGTGCGCAACCAGAACGACACGGTGCGCGATTTCGGGCGACGCGACGTTCCGGCTGTGCGGCAACATCGCCAATGCTGGGCGCGACGCGCCGCGCCATGTGCGCGCCGGAAACGTCTATGACGAGTACATCGTCAGCGGGATGTTCGTCTACACCAGCGGCCATCAAGACCCGCTGCTTTATGCGCAGTGCAACGTCGATATCTTCACCGAAGCCTCCGACGGCGTCTCGGCGGGCGATACCCGGTGGGTGTGTCACCTGCACAATTCCTGGGAGAATGTCGCGGCTGGCAGCACCGGGAATGCCGGCAATCCCGGCCCCACCGGGTTTGCCAACGACCCGCAGATGGTCTCCTATCGCCCCGAGATCGATGACGGCACGAGCGAGGTGCTCGACTGGAGCGGGCTCGATGCGACGGTATCTAGCGGTAGCAATCCTATCGTTTCGGCTGCATCGAATGGGTGTAATCGTTTTGGCGAAACAGTTTGCATGTTCGTATCAGGCTCAACCGGTGGAAATACATGGTATACTGGGCAATCAATTCGGGTTTCATCGACCGGCACCCCTGTCGCGGGCTTGACCAATGGTGGGCTTTATTGGGCCTTTCCGTCGGGCAGCGCAGCCGCCAACGCCAACACTAATACACAATACGTGTCGTTGATGTTGACGCCCTACGTGGGCGAGCCGTTTCCGATGACGAACTCGCAGGGCTCCGGCACGACTTCCTTCTCGACACGCGTGACGCACTGGCATTTCGAGGCGTGGCAGACGCTCGACCTGAGTGGGCAGGATAATTGGTCACCCTTTGGTACGGCGACGCGCGTCACGAGAAAGGTTTATCCGGCCCTGACCTCTGCTGAGCAGCGCTACTGGGAAGAGACGGGCCTCATCGTGCCGATAAACTTGTCGCAGCCGACCGGCAACCTCGGCCCGGAGTGGTACAATGGGCTAGGCATCAGCTATGCACCCTTCGGGCAATTGAACGTCATCGGCGGCAATGGCGGTGGCACGCGGCCTGACCTTGGCATCAGTAACGAGTGGGCGGCTAAGGCGTTCATTACCCAAGCTGGGGGCGATTGGGATCTTGCGCGTCTGTTCACGCTCGGCACGTCGATGCACGCGTTTAGCACTCTCCTAGATGAAGCGACCGGGCGCATTTCGGCGATGAACAACGGCCCTCCCACAGGGCTGGGCGGCAACGGCAATGGCGGGACTTACGCCGGGCTCGGTGCGTTGCGTAATCAAATCAATTGGCTTCAACAAGGCGCGGTACAGGGCCTCGCCCAACCTTTGGATTTTGTGCCCAACCCCAACTATCACTATGTTGGCGGCACGACCAATGGCGGCACTACCCTCGATCACATGCCGAACTTTGACGGTTTCACTTATTTGGTGTTTGGCGACCGGCACTTTCTGGACTTATTGCAGTGGCACGCTAATCGGGATTTCGCACAGCAGCGGCCGGGACCGGGGCCAGAGTTGGGGCAGGGATACTACCGTGACAACAATGCGAAATTCACCGATGGCAACGTCTACCATTATTGGGGGCTGACGACGGCCTGCTTCCAGGGCCGCGGCTCGGCGTGGTTGACCCGCGACATCGCCTATGCAGCCACGTTTGGGGCCGACAGCAGCCCCGAGCGGCAGTTGTTTGCCGATATCCTGAAGGAGACCAGCAATTACTGGCCGCTGTTCCTCGCCTTCCGGGACGGCCCCGGCAGCACCGGCTACAGCGCCTCGATTTATCCGCCGGGCGAGCCCGACCCGGTCGATGCCGGGTCTCTCATGGATTCGTTCGTTACCGATTATATCAGCAGTGTCGCTTACATACTGGAAACTTGGCAACACCTTCCGATGGCCTCGACATGGAACGCCAAACTACAACGATACTATGAAGGGATTGTTGGCGGGCAATTGGCAGGCGCACCCGTCTCGTTTTACGGCATTGACTTCAATCTGCAACCACAGATCCACGATGGCTCGGCGCATCAGCTTGGGTTTGGGGGGAATGTCGGGCAGTACATGAACGGTACCGATGCGAGTGACTTTGGCTCGTTTGATACCTACATGAATATTCAGACCGGCGGTCAAGTCTCGATCAACGGCTACACGGTTACGGCCGGTGATACGTTGAAGATGATCTGGGGCTGGTTTGTCAACGTCACGCCGCTCGACCAGCTCGCGGACGGCACCCGCTGGTTTAATATTATTGGGCCGGTGGATAACTCTCAGGGTAACCGCACCTTCTATATCCAGTGTAATGCAGCCGATCATCTTGCATATCCGGCGCAATGCCCAGTGGCGGGCGGGCCGTTCACCGGGTTCACGCGCGGTGGCGTGGCGGTGGTAAACGAGTTTAACCTCGATTATCCCAAATTCCGCTTCCACTATGATCCCGGTCCCGGACAAGGATATGTAGATCCCAATTACTCCCAATATGGCGGACAGACGATCAACGGTCTCGCCGTTCTTGGCTATAATGTCTCGCATGCCACGAACGATTTTCTTTCGCGGTGCGGGCCGCAGCCGCTCGGTGCCGGATGTTACAATCCTAGCCTGCCCAGTTATTTTTGGGACCCGACGATTGTGGTGCCGGGGCTGCCGACGCCGGCCAACGGCCTGTAGGCCATGATCAGAACCGCACGCTAGAGCCTGCCACGACCGGTCGTGCCGGTGCACTGAAAAATCCGGAGTCTCTTGAGAGCGCTCGTAAGGATGGTAGTGAGCAGGTGGTGTCGGTAATAGTGTGAGACGACGTAATGAGGTCCCAGCGCGCTGGGACCTCAAAGCGTTGCCGAACAAGATGGCAAACTGGCCCATTCCGGCGGGCAATTTATTGAGCCGGCGCCAATCAAGGCCGGGGGTGCGGATTGCCGGAAACAAAAGTTTTGGGGGACCCTCGTCGGTCGAGCAGCTGCTGCGGGTCTGGATGACTTGCGGCAGCTGCGATGGATGCTCTCGACCGCGTAAATCATCTGGCGGGATCCCCGGCGGCATAATCATCTTGCGGTCCTTCCACGATCTGCCGCGAAGGCGAAGCGACCGACGGCCAGCGCTCGAACGGCACCTCAACCGTAGCGCCGTTCACCCGGTGATCGGCCACATCGCGCACCCCCCCCTTCGAGATGGGCCTCCGATGCGGTGCTCGTGTTTCCCTTGGTGCGCGCCCGCTAGCCGTCAGGTTTTGTTCAACGCCCCCTCGCTGACCAGTACTTCATGTGCGGCGCGGAATGCATCGAGCCCGGCCGGGATCCCGCAATAGGCTGTCGCATGCAGCAAGGCAGCTTTGATCTCCTCGACGGTAACGCCGTTGTTGAGCGCGCCTTTAACGTGCAGCTTAATCTCGGGCGCCCGGTTTAAGGCAGTGAGCATCGCGAGGTTCATCAAGCTGCGGGTCTTTCGGTCGAGTGTCCCATCCCCCCACGCCCAGCCCCATGCCCAGGCGGTGGTCGCCCGCTGGAACGACATCATAAATTCGTCCGCGCGGGCCATCGAGGCGTCTACATATTCGGCGCCCAGCACCTCGCGGCGGATCGGCATGCCTTTCTGGAACAGCGCGTCGTCTTCGGCCATGTCTTTCTCCCTCTCGCAACTCATTGCGGGCTGTAACTCGCTCGAGTGTCTCACAGCCCGGCCAGCTGGCCAACTTCTTGCTGGCATACATTACAAGGTTGGTCGCTATCGGTATTCGTCACCGCAATCGCCGATTACCTGTGTCAGGTCGCGCGATTTCATGAGGATAGCCTCAATCATAGCAAGATCGCCCGCGTCAAGCGCGAAGCCAAAGACACGAGTGTTCTCGGCGATATGCTGCGCTGCGCCGAGCCGCGCGCCGACGATGACGCCGGCCACCACCGGACGGTCCAGAACGTAGCGGACACCGACATTGGCGATGCTCACCCGATGTTTGTCGGCGATCTGCTTCAGCGCCGCGAGCAGTTCCTGGAACAGGGTCCATCCGCCCCATGCGTCGATCATGTTCTTGTACTTTTGTAACGAGGCGGTGTTGAGTTCGAGCCGCCGCGGCTCGGGGCGGCCCAGGTATTTCTCCGAGAGCAGCCCGCCCAGAAGAGTGCCGTAGGCAAGAAGCGAAATTGCGTGTTCGCGGCAGCACGAAGCCATCCAGACCTCGGGCCGGCGATCGATGAGCGAATACTGGACCTGGTTCGAGACGATGCGAACACGATCGGCTATCACGCCAACACGCTCGCTATCGAAATTGGTCAGCGCAAGGTGACGAATTTTGCCTGCGTGCTGCAGGTCGGCGAGGTGTTCCAGCGCGTCGAGGTAGTTCTCGTCGCCGTAATCCCACCAATGGAATTGGAGCAGGTCGAGACATTCCACGCCCATTCGCGATAGCGAGATGCCGATCGCATCGGCAACGACACGCCTCGTCATCCGGCCCGGAGCTGGAACCCACTTGGTGAACGCCTGGATCTCGGAAAGCCGCTGGACCCCGTGACGAGCGGCGAACTCGCGCCGGAAATTTCCAATGAAATCCTCGGCAGGGCCGTAATGGTCGGCGAGGTCCCAAGTGGTAAGCCCCGCGTCGTGATACGCGAACATCTCTGCGATTGCGCCGGCGGGCTCGATGCGTCCGTGGGCGCCAGAGACCTGCCACATCCCGTTCAGAAGGCGGCAGATCGTGAGATCCGGGGTGAACTGGAAGCGGTTCGAATTGGCTAGTGTCATTTTCTCGTCTCCAGCAGACCGCTCATGTGATCGGCGGCGGGCTCCTTTTCGTATTCTAGCCCGGAAAATCTCGTTTCACATCGGGGCGACAGCGCGCAAATTTGAAAGCTGCCGTCGCATCCCTGCCTCTCGGTCACTGGTTTCGTGCGATTTTGGCGCCGCTACGGCAATTCCCATTTCCGGAAAAGAATTCACCTTTTCGGAGCCCGCAAGAGTTCGAATCCTCCTCCTTCCACCAGGATGTACGATTAGTCTTACAGCGCGCACACGCTCGACCGGGGGAAAAATTAAGGTCGACTATGCGCCCTCGGTGCCGATCGTACTTGATGCGAGCGTCTGATCCTGGCGCAGCCGACCGAGCACGACGGGCAGCGCCTGGGCGACGCGGATCTCCTGCTGCGCAAATTGTCCCGTCGGCGCCGACAATGACGCCTGCCTGATGGCGCGGCGGCAAAACAAAGCCTAAGCGGGCAGGCTGAATTCGGGTTGGCGTTCAGCCTCTTCCGCCGCGAGCGAAGACAGTGAGACACCCAGGAGCCGAACGCCTTTCGCGACAGGAAAAAGAGGCTCGAGCAGGGCGTTGCCGAGCTGTTCGAGTTCGCTTCGCGTCGTGATCTGGATTTGACCGGTGCGGCTTCGCGTGATCTGCTGGAAGTTGGCGAACTTGACTTTCAGCGTGACGGTGCGGCCGCGCAGACCGGAGCCCTCGCAGTAGCCCCAAACCTTGTCGATGATCTCTCGCAGCGCGTCGCGCGCGTCTTCGTAGGTGAAAAGATCGATGGAGAACGTGTTCTCGGCGCCGACGGATTTGCGTATCCGATCGGCGCGCACAGGCCGCTCGTCGACACCCCGTGCAGCCCAGTAATAGTAGGAGCCTGTTTTCCCGAAATGTTCCTGCAGGAAGGCCAAGCTCTGCGCCCTGAGGTCGAGCCCCGTCTTGATCCCGAGGCGCCCCATCTTGGCGGCTGTGGCAGGCCCGATGCCGTGAAACCTCCTGACCGGCAAGGTCTCGACGAATACCGGCCCCATTTTGGGAGTGATGACGAAGAGCCCGTCCGGCTTGCGGTGATCCGAGGCCAGTTTGGCGAGGAACTTGTTGTAGGAGACGCCGGCCGAAGCGGTGAGCTCGGTTTCGGCGCGGATTCTTGCCCGGATTTCTTCCGCGATATGTGTCGCAGAGATGATGCCTTTGGAATTTTCGGTCACATCGAGATACGCCTCGTCGAGTGACAACGGCTCGATGATCGACGTGAATGCCACGAAGATCTCCCGAATCTGCAGAGAGATCGCCTTGTAAGCATCGAACCTCGGCTTTACGAAGATCAAATCTGGGCATTTTCGCTTGGCTGTGACCGACGGCATCGCGGAATGCACGCCGAACTTCCGTGCTTCGTAGCTTGCGGCGGCGACGACACCACGTTCGCGCGAGCTGCCGACCGCGACCGGCTTTCCGCGCAGTTCCGGATTGTCACGCTGCTCGACGGATGCGTAGAACGCATCCATGTCGATATGGATGATTTTGCGCGACCCGCCCGCCTCGGCCGAGGATTCGTCCGCGCGCTGTTCGGTCCCCATTTGAGCGCTCTCCCCCGATCGTTGGCCAGCCAGCCGAGGATGCGATCTGGGATACGTAATCGATAGCGCCGGCCTACGCCAACAGCTAACCTCCCTAGACCAGGAGATCGCAAAAGGAGAGTGGCATGCATTTCGGCGGCGCGATGTTCTTCACCGATTATTCGATGTCGGCGATGGAGCTGGCCCGCGCGCTCGAGGAGCGCGGTTTCGAATCGGTTTGGGCGCCGGAGCACTCCCATATCCCGCTGTCGCGCAAGACGCCGTTTCCGGGAGGAGGAGACCTGCCCAAACAATACTACGACGCGATGGACCCGTTCGTGGTGCTGGCCGCCGCAAGTCAGGTTACCAAAACCATCAAACTCGGCACCGGCGTGCTGCTGGTGCAGCAGCGCGACGCGATCCAGACCGCCAAGCTGGTCGCCTCGATCGATCAGGTGAGCCAAGGACGGTTCCTGTTTGGCGTCGGCGGCGGCTGGAACCAGGACGAAATGGAAAACCACGGGACCATCTATGGAAGCCGCTTCAAGCGAATGCGCGAAGCCATTGAGGCCATGAAGGAAATCTGGACCAAATCCGAGGCGGAATACCATGGGGAGTTCGTCCATTTCGATCCGATGATCGCCAGGCCCAAACCGGTGCAAAAACCGCATCCGCCGATCCATGTCGGCGGCGCCTTCCCGTATGGGGCGCGGCGTGCGATCCGCTACGGCGATGGTTGGATCCCAACGGCCCGTGGCGATATCGCCGAAATCCTGCCGAGATTCCGCGAGCTGGCGCGGGAGGCCGGCCGCGATCCGGCTTCCATCGAGATCACCTCGTTCGGTCTCGGCGAGGATCTCGACCGGCTAAGACGTCTCGCTGAGACGGGTGTCGCACGCGTAGTGCCGATGTTCCCACCGGAGAAGGCGGATTTTGTGCTGCCAATCGTGGACCGGTGGACGAAAATCATGCGGCAGGTCAACGGGTAGATCTGACCGAGGTCGATCGGCGGATGCTTCGCGCGTTGCTTAGTCCCATCTGCAGCTGTGATAGTGTCCCGCCGCTGAACGTGACGGCGAGGTGCCCATCCCCGGTGGTTTCGGTATGGAGGACGATCGACCCGAAGCCGCCGTTTCGCTGATCGTCCCAACGGTTCTCGATCGCTTCGTCCAGCAGGCGGCGCTACACTGCGCCGCGCCAACACGGGATCGGGCCGTCACTTGCCGCCACCACTACGGCGGCAGCGCGCCGGCACGGCCCCTGGCGGCTCAGTCGGCACCCCGCCCTCCAAGCCGCTCTGTCCAACGCCTTTTTCGCCGCCGGCGGTCTTCCCACCCTGGCGCCGGCCGTCGCATGACGCCGCCACCGAACCGACCCGTACGCACGGTGGTGGGGAGGGGAGGAGCCGCGAGGCTTTTCCTATCCCGAACCGGCAAGGCCGTGTGTGGTGTCTCGTGGATGCCCGCCCGGCAAAGACGAATAAAGTACATCTTCCATTTGGTCTGAACATTAGGGGTCCGGATACATGCGGGCCTTGATTAACTCTAGTTGTGAAATCACGTTTGGGTCGACGATTCTCGTGAACCGCGCCACCTGTTTTCCCTTCCACTCGGCCGGTTCAAAAAACATGTGGAGGGGTCGTAGGTCAAATAGTCCACCGTTTCGGTAAGCGTATGCACCCTCATATAACGGCCGGTATACTTGCATGAACGCATCTTCTGTTCGGCAATCATCTTCAGTATGGTGGCCGACCCCATAAATATAATAGGCATAGTTGTTCAGCGGCCCGTCCGGGTCATGTTTGAAATGGTAGTAATACCCGGGCTCAGGTAACTTTTTAGGAGGGGGTACATCGTAGGCCATTTCGTCATCCCTGGCTGTGCTGCGAAAGCGCGGCTCCTGGGGACGCAGCAGCCCAAAAATGGCGGCGGCAAGGTCAAGGGCGGTCGGTCGGCTTGGCTTCGCCTCACGGCCCGAACGCGTAACCGCTGACGGACGTCGAGTACTTCCGGCGCTTCGGCGCCTGTAGGGCCTCCTGAGCCGCCTTCCGGTGTTGTTGGCCCGTGGTTGTGCGGTAGCGGACGGATCCGCTAGACATGGCCGGCGACGGGGAGATGGCCCGCTGGCGTGGCTTACTCACAGTCGGCATAAATTGGCAAAGTTTGATGAGGATCGCGACATACAACGTAAACGGCATCAACGGGCGGCTGGCCAACCTGCTCGGGTGGCTGGAAGAGACCACGCCGGACATCGTGTGTCTTCAGGAGCTGAAGGCGCCCGACGACAAATTCCCAGCCGCCGCGATCCGGGCCGTCGGCTACGGCGCGGTCTGGCACGGGCAGAAAAGCTGGAATGGCGTTGCAATCCTCGCCCGGGGCGCCGAGCCGACGCAGACCCGCCGCGGTTTACCCGGAGATCCAGACGATACGCACAGCCGCTATATCGAATCGGCGATCGGCGGTACGATACTCGGATGCCTCTATCTGCCGAACGGCAATCCCGCGCCAGGCCCCAAGTTCGATTACAAGCTGCGCTGGTTCGAACGGCTGGCGGGACACGCCAAAAATCTTTTGGACAGCGGCGCTCCGGTCGTTTTAGCCGGCGATTTCAACGTCATGCCGACCGATCTCGATGTGTATGCACCGGAGCGCTGGGTCGATGATGCCCTGTTCCGGCCGGAGGTGCGCGATGCCTATCGTCGGCTTGTCGAGCAGGGCTGGACCGACGCACTGCGAGCTCTTCACCCGGATGAGCGGGTCTACACGTTCTGGAAGTATTTTCGGAACGCCTTTGGCCGCAACGCCGGGCTGCGCATCGACCATCTGCTGCTGAGCCCGTCAATTGCCGGACGCCTGGTTGCGGCCGAGGTCGATCGCGACGTGCGGGGCCGCGAAAGGGCGAGCGATCACGCGCCGGTCTGGGTCGAACTTGCGGAAACAAACGCCGAGGCACTGCGGCAGGCGGAGCGCCCGCGGAAGGATTGAGAAACGGCGCGATAAGAGGAGGTACGGGAGTGGCTCGCGTATTCATAACGGGATCATCGGATGGCCTCGGCCTTCTGGCGGCCCGGCTTCTGATCGACCAAGGCCATGAGGTCGTATTGCACGGTCGAAACGAGCGTCGAAGTCGCGACGCCCTCGCGGCGGCAGCCGGCGCCGGGGGAGTTGTCTCGGGAGACCTCTCCACCATCGCGGGGGCAAGAACAGTTGCCGACGCGGTCAACAAGCTCGGCCGCTTCGACACCGTAATCCACAATGCGGGCATCGGTTATCGCGAGGGACGGGTGGAGATGGAGCTCGGAGTTCCGAGTGTCTTCGCTGTCAATGTGCTCGCCCCCTACATTCTGACGGCACTGATCGAAAGACCGAAGCGATTGGTCTATCTGAGCTCCGGCATGCATCGCGGCGTGCGTCCGCGAATGGACGATCTGGCGTGGACGCAGCGGTCCTGGAGTGGCTCGTCGGCTTACGCGGAGAGCAAGCTGTGCGATGTTTTGCTGGCATTTGCCGTCGCTCGCCGCTGGAAAGACGTGAAAGCCAACGCGCTGGAGCCCGGGTGGGTAGCGACAAAGATGGGTGGCCCCTCGGCGCCGGACGATCTTCACCAGGGGTGCGTAACTCAGGCCTGGCTTGCCACGAGTGAGGACGAGTTCGCGCTATCGAGCGGCGGGTATTTCTATCATCAACGCCCTCGTGCGCCGAACCCGATCGCAGCCGATCTCAGGACGCAGGAGAAGTTGCTGGCCGAATGCGGCCGGATCTCCGGCATACGTCTCGATTGATCGCCGCACTTGGGCGCTCGCCGGAGTTCGAAGTTTTTGTGGTATCAGCGTGGCGAAAGCCGCTTGAACATACCGCGCTGACCCTGCCGCCGCCCAGCACAGGGCGTCTGGGCCGATGCTTTCTGGCTGCCAACTATATCGTCACCCACCACGACACCCCGGCAAAGACGATCCAGGCCCGTCTACGCGGTTGGCTGCCGTGATTTCTTCCACATCGCAGCTGCCAAACGTCGATCCCCCAACGGGCGCTGTTACGTCCAGGTAAACCTCGTCAAGCGCAGGTGCGCAAGTTTTGGTGTGCACTCTCCAATGTCCTCGGTCACTGCAAGGCAAACGCGCCCCGAGCACCGCACCTTGCCTGTCTACAGGGCGGCGGAGCAAGCCGCCGAAGGGCGTCTTTGAGGGCTCACTCGGGTGCGCGATCCAAAATGGCTTTCAGCGTAACTGCGCCATTCAACCCGGCCGTGGCTGCATGCCCTCCTTCGGCAATTCGTCGGTGTTGAGCTTCTTCCCAAGGCCGGCCGTCGAAAAAGCCGGTGGGCTTCATGCTCGGCCCGTCGTCGAAGACTTGACGCCGGCTCATCGGCTGGCCCGCTCTACAAGGCTCAGATGAACAGGACCTCGTTCTTCGACGAGTGTGGGGTCCGAGGCGACGAGAGTATTCGCGAACATTCCAAAATGCGGTGCGACGCTCCTGAGCTGCATGAGATAGCAATCGTAATCAGGAGAATTTCGATGCACGAAACCGAGTTGAGGCACAGTTTCCCCCAAACGTCGCAACACTATCGGTGCGGCTGTCGGGATGAAGTGTGTCCCGGCAGGGTTCGAAAGCGTCATGATGATGCCGCGCGCAACTCCCCCATCAGGCCGAGCGACCATGATTACTCGAACGCTACCCTTCTCCATAGTTACCAAGCTCAGGAATGGCTTGCCGTCTGGAAGATAGACAAGTCCTCTCTGGGTGTGCCCGCTGTCAGGACGATTTTGCTCCTCGAAGCTAAGACATGAGCGTGTCTCATCCCACCTAATTGCCACGAGATAAGCATTGATCACCTCTGGATTGCTAAACATTGGGCGGAAGCACACGTAGCGATCCTCGAGTTCCCCAATGCCCGACCTGCTGTAGCCGCCGAGGTCCAGTGGCGCGGCGTTGTTCGCCATTATGGCGCCCTCGACCGCCCGCGATGTCGGATCCTCCAGAACAGGCGGGGTAGACATGTTGGCCGATTGACTTTCCTCCATGCGTGCAACCGCCTGCGCAGAACGTATCGACCGTGGGAACACTGACAGCACTATTGCCCCCAGGACAACTCCGGCAATTCCAGGCGTACCCACTAGGATGAGCTTGGCGACCTGAACCTGCGGGTTGATCTGGCTCAAGAACTCCTCAGGCAGCAAATAGCCAATCAAAAGCCCAGCCATCGCGAATGCCAGGCCGTTGCAAATGCCACCGATCGCCGACAAATGCGGTGCCCTTCGATTTGAAGTGCCCAGATAGCTACATAACAAGCCGATCGATATCGTGCAGACAAATGGCAACAGCACGAAAGCCCAACGCTCTGTAAAAAAGTCGATCGACTTGCTTAACCCAAGCTTGCCAGTTTTAATCAAGCTCGGGACAAGAGGCCAGCCAATCCTAAGGGCGACGCACAACCCGACGACAACCAGCGCCGCTGCGAAGAGTTCCGCGAGCGGAGGGAAACGCGTGCCCTCACCCTCGTCGCGCCGAATGAAACGCTGGGCAACCATTGTTCCTGCGATCAACGCAATGCCGAGCTGCACCGAAATCAGCACTGAATAGAGAAATGCAACCGGAAACGGTTGGCGTCCCGGCAGGACGACCGACAAGAAAGAGAATAAGACAATGATGGCCAGGATCGAAGCCACCCATTGGTCTCGGCCGAATGCCGGCATATGTTCGCGCGCGTCGAACCCCATGCTCGAAAGGCGTCTGCGACGGCGGTTCGGGGTCACGTTTTGGAAGAGCACGTACCGCGCAATAAGGCTGCAGACTACGTAAGACAGATCGTGCATACTGCGCTTGAGCGGCTCCTTCATTTGCCGGGTACGGGCACTAGATGTGAAAAAGCAAGACTATGTTCCATCATGGCTTCGTATAACTTGTTGGATTGCACAACGATCTTGTCGTTCAATCGCATAATACGAGCATAGGCCGCGCGAGTGCCTGCATTCGTCGGGAACGAGAGGGGGGGCCCGCTGTCGTTGGGCATTACGAATAGCCAGTAAAGGGCGACGGCACGTGTAAATTGTGATGACATCGTACCGTCGTTTTCAAAATTGACAGCGTTACTCCCAATATTCTCCGTGATCTCGCGCGAGACGCTGTCGATCAGCTTCTGATTGGTCACGCGGAATTCAGCACCGTAAGCGAGTTCGATAGCGAGCTGGTCAGCCTCCCTGGGGATCGCCGCGAGCGCAATACAGAATGATCGCGCCGCAGTATCAACGTTGCGCACGTACTTGAACTGCGAGGCCACCGTTATGATGAGCGCGGCCACTACGGGCACCGAGGGACTTAGCTCCTGATGATCTTTCAGAGAGCTGGCGACGGCTCCGCCGATTTTACTGAGCCCGTATCCACTGCCGGTGAGGAGCAAGATGACAAGGAGCCAAAGCCCCACCAGGAGCGCATAATAGAAGACCATACCGCTGTAGAAGAGCAGGAATGTAGTCCCTGCTCGATTGGTAGGGGGCTTGTTAAAACGAACCAGGCGACAACGAACAGGAAAAGGCCGGATATGAGCCACAGGCCTTGGTTCACGAATGTATTCATGACAACCCTCCATGATGCTGGAGTGGCCGGGTGCGCGGCATCTCGTCAGCCTGAGCTGGGTCGGCAGACTTGCGCAGGCAGTTCGGGTAGTGAGCTGCGAAGATGCCTGATCAACATAGGTGTTCCTACACGGGATACGTGTGAGCTACTTCACTCTGCATATGAACAAATTCTACCCAGAGGAGCCGGGCACAAAGCCTCGAATTTCCGGCGCGAGTCCCATCGGGCCCAGATCGGGGATGGCTTCCAAGTCTATTTTCCGGTACTGTTCGCGCGCCTCGTGAGACGCGCGGTCCGGAAGATGGACCCTCGCGGGTATCGACACGTTTCAAGGCCAGTCCTGCCATACCCATTACTGGCCCAAGGAACCGATGAATTTCGCGGGCAAGCGCGTCGCGGTGATCGGCACGGGCGCCATGCCGGGCTTGGCAATTTTCCGCGCGCGGCCGAATATTGTGTCGATTGGGTGACCGGCCTGTTCCGCTTTGCCCACGAGCGACACCTGACGCGCATCGAGGCCACCTCCGCTGGCGTCGCCGAATGGACCGATCACGTCAAGGCGCTTGGCGAGGGATTGCTAATGAACGAAATCAACTCGTGGATGACCGGCGTCAACCGCAACGTGGAGGGCAATCAAACCCGCAAGATCATGCGCTACAGCGGCGGCCACCCCGCCTTTCGCGAGCACTCGGACGCCGTGCTGCCAGACGGATATCGCAAGCTGGCGCTGGCATAGGAGGAGGTTGCGATGCCTGAACCCGAACATATCGATCGGCGCCGGACTGCACTGATCGCTTACGACGTTTGCCGGCGCGCGCTGGCTCCGTCGGATCCCGAGCGCAGGGCTGCGATGCGCCCGGTGCTCAACGCCTGGGTGCAGATGATCGCGGCGGCGCGGGCGGCGGGTGTGCCGGTAATCTACACGACCCCGGTCAGCCGCGCCGACGGCGCCGACGTCGTCATGCTGCCGACCGACCTTTCGGCGGAGACTGGCGTGCCGCCACTCACCAACGCTGTCGAGGGCACGGCCGAGGCCGGCTTCCCCGACGAGATCGCGCCGCGGCCCGAGGATTACGTCTTCCTCAAGCGCCGGCCGAGCGCCTTCTACGGGACGGGCGTCGCCGGACTGCTGCACATGCTGCGGCGCGACACCATCATCATCGGCGGCGGCGCCACGAATCGCGGCGTCGAGACGAGCGTTCGCGAGGCCTTCAACCGCGACCTCGCGTCTGTCGTGGTACGCGAATGCTGCTGGAGCGGCGACACGGCCGCCCACGCCTACAGCCTCGACAAGGCAATGAAAATGTACGCGCGCATCCGAAGCCTCGATCAGGTCGCGGAGATGTTGCGGGTGTGCAGAACTGACGAGAAAATTATCGCGGCGGGTAACCCGGCAACGGCGGTTCGCCACTTTCCCGAGCCCTTGAGTTGGCGTGTTCCAATGACCGAAACGGGGCAACAGGGGCCGGCGGGCTGACAAGACACCGGCCGGGATCGACCCAAATCCGACCCTCAGCTTCACCCGGGCAGCGGTTGAGAACGGTCGGTAATTCGGCATTCAATCCCCCAGCGTGCCCGCAGTCGGCAAAGACAGTGAACGCTTCGGACGCAAATTTCTTGGGCGATGGCGCCACCAATAAACCCCGGCGCCGATTACTGCTTCGGCTGCGTTCCTATGTTCGACCTGAGGGTCCTGATGTCGTGCCCTGTTGCCTATGCCTGCCACGAACGCGGCAACTTCCTGATTGCTCGTGATGGCGCGCCCGAACACTGCCCACTGAACGACCGTCGGATGCTAGCGAGACCTCAGCCGGATAAACCTTGAAGCCGGAGTGGATGATCAGCTCCTTGGTCCGTTGCAATTACTCCGCGCCAGTGCCGCTCGAAGGCGTGGCATACTTAGTTCAAAAAACACACTTATGAATGAATCTATCCTCAACCACCCATCCGCCGGAGATGCGCGTCGAGAACCCTACACCGACCTGCTGGCGCATCTCGCCACCGAAATCGGCCAGACCGGCACTCAGTTCTGGCGTTCCACAAGCTGATCGTTGATCGGAAATACCAGTTCGTGTTCATCTTCCCTCTGGTGCCGGTGAAGGGCGCCACCGGCTCGAACCGCTGCCCGATCGCGGTCACCCGACAACCAAGGACAACCGAATGGGCGTCGTGAAGCGACAATTGCACCTCAACCTTTTCATTCACAGCCGTGGACACCACGAGGCCTCCTGGCGGCATCCGGCCTCGCCGCCGCTGGCGCTGACCGACATCCGCTACTACCAGGATCTGGCGCAGCGGGCGGAGGCAGCGAAGTTCGAACTCGATCTTCATCGCCGACCAGCTCGCGCTGGGAGAGGACGTAGCCCAGGCGCCGCGCATCTGGCTCGAACCCGTCACCACCCTTGCCGCCTTGGCGATGACAACGAGCCGGATCGGGATGATCGCCACGGTTTCGACCACCTATACCGAGCCGTTCAATCTGGCACGGCAGTTCGCGTCGCTCGATCACATCAGCAACGGACGCGTCGCGTGGAATATCGTCACCTCGTGGCTGGCGACAGCGGCGCGCAATTTTGGCGGTACGGGCCAGGTGAGCCATGCCGATCGCTATGCCCGTGGCGAGGAGTTCATGACCGTGGCCAAGGCGCTGTGGGACAGCTGGGCCGACGACGCGGTTGTCGACGACCGGGCCGGCGGGCATTACGCGAGGCCGGACCGCATCCGGCCCATCAACCACCGCGGCGACTTCTACCAGGTGGCCGGACCATTAAATATGCCGCGCTGCCCGCAGGGGCGGCCTGTGCTGGTGCAGGCGGGATCATCCGACACCGGCCGTCGCTTTGCCGCGCGGCATGCCGATGCCGTGTTCACCGCCCATGTGGCGAAGGCGACGGCGCAGGAATTCTACGCCGATCTGAAGGCGCTGGCGGCGGCCGAGGGGCGGTCGCCCGACCAGGTGCTGATCCTGCCCGGTCTCAGCCCGATGATCGGCTCGACCGAGGCCGAGGCACAACGTCTAGCGCGCGAGGTCGACGATCTGTGTGATCCGGAGGTCGGGCGCAAGCGGCTGTCCGGTCGGTTCGGCGGGCAGGATTTCTCGCACTTGCCACTGGACCGCCCGCTGGCGCCGGAAGACTTCCCGGACCCCGGCTCGGTCGAGGCGGCGCGGAGCCGGACCGAGGTGATCCTCGACCTGGTGCGGCGGAACCGGCCGACATTGCGGCAATTGCTCGGTTACCTCGCCGGCGCGCGCGGCCATTTCACCACCGCCGGCACCCCCGAGCAGATCGCCGATTTGATCGAGGACTGGTTCACCGACGGTGCGGCGGACGGCTTCAATATCATGCCCCCGCTGCTGCCGGCGCAGCTCGACGTATTCAGCGCCGAGGTGATCCCAATATTGCAGCGGCGAGGGCTGTTCCGCTCCGAATACGCTGGCAAAACTCTGCGCGAGCATTACGGCCTGGCCTGGCCGAAAAGCGCCTTTGAGGAGACTGCACCATGAAAAAGCCCCAGGGCCCGCTGCACGGCGTCAAGGTCGTCGCTTGCTCCACTGCGCAAGCCGGCACGGTGCCGTACATGCTGATGGCCGATCTCGGCGCGGAAGTGATCAAGATCGAGGTGCCGGAGGTCGGCGACAACTCGCGCGGCTCGACCGTCCTGCCCGATATGCCCAGCACCTATTTCGAGACCAACAATCGCGGCGTGAAGAGCCTGACGCTCAACCTAAAAACCCCAGAGGGCCGCCAGATCCTCCGCAAGCTGGTCGCGCAAGCAGACATATTTGGGCAAAATTTCCGGCCGGGCGCGGCGGAGAAGAATGGTTTCGGCTACGAAGAATTGCGGCGAGTAAACCCGAAGCTCGTCTACATATCGATCTCGGGCTACGGCCCCAAGGGGCCGCATGCCGATCTGCCGGGGACCGATTCGATGGCACAGGCTCTTGGCGGCATCGCGGAAGCCTATTCGACCGCGGGCCAACCTCTGAAGACAGGCATCGTCTCCGTCGCCGACGAAACCTGCGCGATCCTCGCCTTTGGCGGTGCGCTCGCCGCGCTGACCTATGCGCGCAGCACCGGCATCGGCCAGAAGGTCGACTGCTCGTTGCTCGGCGGCCAGATCCGGCTGATGGGCTGGACCTTGACGACGGCGATGTGGCGCAACCACGATCCGGTCACCGGCCAGGCCCGCGTCACCGGCACGCCGGAGCGCCCCGGCCTCAGCGCCAGCTTCAATGACCGTGACGGCAAGCCGCTGGTGTTTCAGCTGAACGGCGCACGCAAATGGCGCGATGCGATGATCGCGCTCGGCTTTTACGAGACGCTCGAAGAGGCCGGCTTTGGCGATCTCGGCATCATCGTCTCGTCCGAAGAAAAGCGCGCCATCTTGCTGCGCATGCTGGACGAGTTGTTTGCGACAGGGCCGCGTGACGATTGGGTCGCGCGGCTGCGCGGCGCCGATATCGTCGCAGCGCCGATCAACACCTTGCTCGAAGCCTCCAACGATCCCGACGTTCTGGCCAACGGCTACGTGACCGAGATCGACTACCCGAAACACGCCAAGCGGCTGAAAGTCCACGGCTCGCCGTGGCACTTCTCCGAAACCTCGGCCCAAATCGGCATCGCCCCCGAACTCGGCGCCCACAACGACGAAATCCTTGCCGGGCTCGGCTATACCCCGGCACAGATCGAGAATTTGGGGGAAAGGAAGATCATTTGACGTGCGGGCGGCGCGCGGCGACCAGAAAGATCGTCGCCGGCAGCCGGATCGGGCCAGAGCTGGCTGCAGCGGCAAACGCCGCCTCGATCTCGCGGGCGATCGTCTGGCGGGTCGCTTCGTCGGGTTTCTTCTCCTCGACCAACCTTGCCGTCGGTCCCATCATCCGCGCTTGTTGCGATTCTTCCACGGGGCTGCCGCAGATGATCCTCGGATAGGCCCGTTCGACGGCGATCTCGGCGAACCCAGCCGTGGCGAGAACCCGGCGGGTATAGTCGGGGTCGCCGAAGGCGAGGGGGCCGGGCTTGTAAGCCGGCGGCGGCGCCGGCGGTCCCAGATGGCGGAGCGCAATATCGTAGGAGATCAGCCAGTGCCGGTTCTCGGCGAGCGGCGCCCAACAGGCGAAGACGAGGCGTCCGCCCGGCTTCAGCGCGCCCATTATGTTGCGGAAGGCCGCCGCCGGATCGGCAAAGAACATCACTCCCATGCGCGAGGTCGCGAGATCGAAGGCGGCGGGCTCGAATGCGAACAACTGCGCGTCGCCAGACAGCAAAGTGACATTGTGCAGCCCCCGCTCGCCGACCTTCTGCCGTGCTGCCCCGAGCATCGGCTCGGAAATGTCGACTGCGACCACGCGACCCCGCTCGCCGACTGCCGCGGCAAGGGGTAAAGTCAGCGCCCCGGTCCCGCAGCCGATTTCCAGTACGCTCTCGCCGCCGGCAAGGTCGAGACGCGCCAGCAATAACGCGAGGCTTTCCTGGTTGCGCCGCTCCCTGAACCCCGGGTTGGCAACCCAGCGCGGCCCGGCGACCGTATTCCAATAACGGCGCTGCGCCGCGTTCGCTTCGACGGATTCTCCGGCCATCTTTAAGATCCTCTTCTTTTGCCCGCATACGCGGATCTTATCGCGGCCATGAGCAACGCGGCCAGCGCGGTGCATCGGTCTCGGGCGACCAGTAACCGGGGCTCGTCGACAGAGAGCTGGGGATAGCCTCTGGGGCGGCCCGTCGGGTTATTCTCCTATTCCGGGAAGCCTACAAAACAGGAACAACGGCTGTTTCTGCGGGTTTAAGCGATGGCGCGCAACAAGTTGCAATTTCAAAAGAGGCTCAGCGAGGCCTAGTTTGCGGTTCTTTACGGAACGGAGGATCAGTGCCGGGAGGCGGTGATGCGCTGGCGCTGGCCATCCGGCTTTGTCTGCCCGGTTTGCGCAGGGCAGCATCACAGGGTCGTCAAGCCCGGGCGCTTTACCAGTGTACCGCCTGTCGACGGCAGACATCGGTGATCGCCGGAACGATTTTCGCGGCGACCAAGGTACCGCTGTGCACTCGGTTTCGCGCCATGTACCACCTCACTCAGAGCAAGGGCGGCATCTCCAGCATTGAGTTGGGTCGCCGGCTTGGCGTCACCCAGACCACCGCCTGGAAGATCAAGCACAAGCTCATGCAGGCAATGATGGAGCGGGACGCCACAAAGCGCCTGACGGGACGGATCGAGATCCACGACGCCTATCTCGGCGGGGAGCGCAACGGCGGCAAGCGGGGCCGCGGTTCGCCTGGCAAGACGCCGATCGTGGCGGCGGTCGAAACCACACCACAGGGCAAGCCCAATCCGCTTGAAGTTGCGCCGCGTGAAGGGTTTCCGCCGGGCCGAAATCGCGACCTTGGCGCAGCGCAATTTCCATCCTGCCAGCACCGTTGTCAGTGACGGCCTGCACTGCTTCACTGGGGTCGGCAACGCCGGCTGCGTCCACCAGCCGATGATCACTGGACCCGGTCGCAAGGCCGCCCTGAACCCTGCCTTCAAGTGGGTCAACACCACCCTCGGCAACATCAAGAGCGCCATAACTGGCACTTGCCGCACCATCCGCGACAAGCGTGTGCCCCGCTACCTCGCCGAATTCGAGTACCGCTTCAACCGCCGATACGATCTCGCCGCCATCATGCCACGCCTCGGCTATGTCGCAGTCCGAACCCCGCCGATGCCATACCGCCTCCTCAAATTAGCTGAGGATCATGCGTAATCAGGAAACCGTTTGCTGACAGCGCCAGACTCTGCCAGGGCGGACACAGTGCGCGCTTTGTCTGGGCCGTCGTCGCTCAAATCGAAATTTGATCGCTATCGCAGATCCATTCTGGGTGTGTGCGCAACTGAGGAATGGGATAGAGCAATTCGCAAAATTATCGGAAATGTGAGGTAGATCACACACCTCCTGATCCCGGCGGCAGTACTGACGGCGGCGGCGGTGGTGGCGGCGGTCATCACCAGGAGTAACGACGTTACCGCCCATCGGGCATGGCGTAAGGATCACCTTTAGCAACGTGATCGAAGTTGGCTAACCGGGGGCAATTTGAGTGCGTGTTTGGGTTCTCTCCGTCTTCGAAACACGCTGAGCCCAATGGAGAGATACTGACACATACTCTAAACTAGGGAACTATCGGAGGCGCAAGTGGGGGTGCTTCTACAGGGCTTCTTCTTCGGGCCAGGCCGAATTGCTGGGGTACCGTCTCCTCTAGATGGCGATCGGACAATCCCATTCTGGTGGGATCATCTGGCAGCACAAGCGAACGACTTACGCCGCGTTGGATTCTCGGCAATTTGGCTGCCGCCGCCGCTGAAGGGCGCGTCCGGATCCTTCTCGAGCGGTTATGACGTATTCGATGATTACGACCTCGGCGATAAGCACCAGAAAGGCACCATTCCTACACGCTACGGGACCCGCGAGCAGCTGGAGCGCTGCGTCGCTATCATGCGGGCTAACGGAATGGATGTATACGCTGATCTAGTTGAAAATCAGCGCGATGGCGATGATGGGCATTTCAACTTTGAATACATCGACGCGTTCGGACATCCGGGGAAGGGTCGCTTCGCGAAGGGGCCCGGCGATTTCCATCCACATGTGCCGGGGGATCCCGGGGTGTTCTCGGACATTTTCCAATTTGGGCGCGATCTTGCTCCCATCAATGGCGTGCCGAAGAATCACTGTGCCGACGGGCTGGTGAGTGCAGCTGACTGGCTCACGCGTGCGCTCGACGTTCAGGGCTTCCGACTTGATAACACTAAAGGTGTATCTACGATATTCATGCTTCGGCTGCTAAGCCATGGTGCCATGGCAAACATGTTCGCAGTTGGCGAGTTTGACGATGGCAATGTGACACTGATCGAAAACTGGGCGAACACGATGCAGCACCGCGCAAGTTCCTTCGATTACCCGCTGCATTTTGTGCTCAAGGACATGTGCAATAACCCGGACGGCTTCGACATGGCCTCTCTTGATCATGCGGGACTGACGCGAATCGATCCTCTCGGCGCGGTGACGTTTGTTGAAAATCACGACACAGACCGCGGCGGATCCGGTGGACCGGTCGTCAGAAACAAGTTGCTTGGTTACGCATACATTCTGACGTCGGAGGGGTATCCTTGCGTGTTCTACCGGGATTATAGCAGAGATAAAAATTTGCTTCGGGTTGAAAGATAGCATCGACCGTCTGATCTGGGTTCATGAAAACCTCGCTGCGGGCGGGACGCTTCAGCGATGGAAGGATCACGGGGTGTTTGCCTTCGAGCGGATGGGCGGCGGCCATCTGCTGGTCGGCCTAAACAAGGACGCCAACGTTGCGCGGACAATTAAAGTGCAGACTGGATTTCCGCCGCACACGCAACTTCGCGATTTTGCAGATCATGCGGGAGTGGTCACGACCGACGGCGACTCTGCCGTCAGCATCACCATTCCCAGGAATGATGGTGGTACGGGTTATGTGTGTTATGCCCGGCCCGCGCAGATCGGGCCATTCCAGGCGAACGTGATCGCCACTACTCAAGATTATGAGGGAGCGAATGATCTGGATCTGAAGCCCGCTATCGAAAACGAGCGTGTATTGGTGTGCAGGGTCTTTGCGCATGCGAACACGAGGCTACATGGTCGCTTGTTTTTCGACACATCGCATTGGACGCCAGCTACGGCGATCCAGCTTACAGTGGAGGGCCCCGACGGCGGCAAGGCCGGCGAGCAAGAGTTTACTCGTGGAACAGCTCAAGGTACAGCTGTGCAATTCGATGTCCGCACAAAAGGTTTTCATAGTTTTTTTATCCAGGCAGCGAACACGCCGGCGGAAAACAAGGCGCCCAGTTACAAACTGAGCGTGACCTACACGGCTCCTCAGACCCTTTGAGGTTTTCGATGCCGGAAAAAGGTACGGTCGTCTTCTTATGGGTTGGAGCCGGTTTGTTGTGGTTTCTTTCTCGTAGAAGCACACCGCTAGACAGCCGTGGCGGAGAGGCCGCTGCGGCGATCACAAGATCTAACCGAGGCCTTTCGACACCATCTCGTAAGTATTCTTGCTCAGGTCCGGGGTGGCGAGCACGCGCTCGAGTTCGCAGCGCATCAGGGCTTGGCGCGCCGGGTCGTGGCGGCGCCACGAGCCGAGGGGCTGGACGAGACGCGCGGCCGTCGTCGGATTGAGCGGATCGAGGGCGATGACCTCGTCGGCGAGCAAGCGATACCCGGCGCTGCTCGCATCGTGGAAACGCAGCTGGTTGGCTTGCGCGAAGGTGCCGACCAGGGCGCGTACCCGGTTCGGGTTCTTGCGTTCGAAGGCCGGATGGCGCGTCAGCTCCTGCACACGGCCCGGGGTTTGCGGCAATGACGAGCGCGCCTGCAAGGCGAACCACTTATCCGTCACCAGATCGTCATGCGACCACAGCTCGTAGAAGCGGGCGATTGCCGCCGCACGCTCGGGCCGATCGAGGTCGACGAGCGCCGTCAACGCCGCGAGCACATCCGTCATATTTCGCCTGGCCTCGAACTGCGCCAGGGCGAGCTGCGCACCCTTTTCGGGATCGGAGGCGGCGAGATAGGCGAGGCAGGCGTTGCGCAACGCTCGCCGGCCGATCGCGGCGGCGTCGATGCTGTAGGGCCCGCATCGGCGAGATCTCGGTAAGCCGCAGCAAATTCCGCCGCCAAGGCTTCACAGAGCGCCCCGCGGGCGCCTTCGCGGGCCGCGTGAATGGCATCGACGTCAACGACTGCAAGCTGGTCGGTGAGAAAAGCCTCGCTCGGCAAAGTAGGGCCTCGGCGGCGAAGGCCGGATCGCTGTCGGCATCGGCGAGGATGTGCCGCATCGCCGCGATAAGATCCGGGTCGAGCGGTGCGGGGGCCTCGCCGCGTTGATGACCGGCAATCCGATCGAGCAGAATTTTTGGTCGCGACCTGATGGCCGGCTTCCCAGCGGGCGAAGGGCTCGGTGTCGTGCACGGCAAGAAATTTTAGCCGGTCGAGCGGGACATCCTTCAGTTTGACCGGCGCCGAAAAGCCGCGCAGCAGTGACCTCACCGGCGGTGCGGGCACATCGACAAAGCGAAAACTATGCCGCAAATCGGCAGCGGAAGGACGCGCGTCCCGATCCGGCCTGCCGCTTCGTCCTCCAGCCGGGTCGGCAGTTCGTTGCCCTCCTGTCCGATCAATCCCATGGCCAACGGGATCAGCATCGGCGATTTATCCGGTTGCCCCGGCGTCGGCGGCACTTTCTGCTGCGCGGTCAGCTCGTAGCTGCGCGTAGCTGCATCCCAGCGGTCCTCGATCGTGATTTCCGGGGTGCCCGCTTGTTCGTACCAGCGCTTGAACTGGCCGAGTTGGACGCCCCCAGCATCCTGCATCGCCGCGACAAAGTCCTCGGAGCGTCGCTGCATGATTGTCGTGGCGGCGAATGTAGAGATCCATGCCGCGGCGAAACCCCTCTTTGCCGATCAGCGTATGGATCATGCGCACCAGTTCGGCGCCCTTGTTGTAGACGGTCGGCGTGTAGAAATTGTCGATGCTGATATAGCTGTCCGGCCGTACCGGATGGGCGAGTGGGCCGTCATCCTCGGGGAATTGGACGGCGCTGACGCTTGGCACGTCGAGCCCTTCCGAAACGAGATCGCAGCTCGTCAGTACCTCGACCTCGCGATTGCCGAGTCCGGCAATGAACCGGTCACGATCCGGCGCGCTAAGGCGGCCATGAACGCAGGCAGCGCGATAGCCAGCCCGCCCAAACGTCTCAGCGATCCGCTCGCACGTGATGGAGGTTGCAGCAGTAGGCAATCGCCGGGTGATGATCGGCATGAAGTCGATACTGTTGGATTGCATCACCGGCAATCTCGGGACGGTCGACGCGCGACGAGGTCGAACCAGCTCTTCTGGTCTCGCCGGAAACTCGACGGCGACAATGCCGTAACCGACCCTGGCCCATGCAAGTTTCGCAGCCGCCTGGCGGATCAGTTTGCGACGATGTACGAGCACGATGATGCGGGCCCTTTCAGGCACGCGCGGCGTATCACTTCGGCGAAGACAACCTTCTTTCCAGCCCCAGTTGGCAGTAGCAGCACTGGCGCTCGTTGCCAAGCGGCATAGGAGCGGCGCAGTCCCTCGATACACTCGATCTGATATGGCCGCAGCCCGAGAGCTGGCGCCCGGGTAGCTGATGTGATAAAAGATCGGGATCGTCGCCCAGCGATAGCCCGATCGGTCCGGTTGCCGCCGCCAGCGGCACCGGGCCGAGTTTTTTCCCGGCATAGTTCAGACCACCGCCTGGTTGCCGTCGGCTTCCGCTGCCCGATCGCGTTTGGCGTAAACGCCTTTGATGACGGGGCGAGCGTGCGCCAGGAGCGCCTCGGCCACGACCTCCGCCACGCCGAGTTCCGGTAGCTTGGTGCGCACCGTCCGGCGCAGATCGTGCAGCGTCCAGGGTGGCCTCGGTTCAATCTCGGTGCTGCCCGCTTCCTCGCGGCGGATCTCTTCGATGAGGCGATCGAGTCGCCGCTTGAACTTGCTGACGCCGCTGATCGGGCGCTCGGCGTGGGTGGTCGAGAACAGGTAGCCGTTGCGATGGGTCGGCTATTTCAGCCGCTCCCGCAACAGATCGGCAGCGGTGGACGCAAGCGGCGTCACGTGCAAAACGTCCGCTCCGAGACCCCCAGCATCTCCGCCGCTTCTCCTTGCGACGGCTCGCCCCGCTCATGCCGCTCGAGCAACCCCTCGAAACGCATCTGCCGTACCCCTTGCAGCACTCCTGCCCGGCCCATTCCCCGCGCCCCTTTCGGGCGGTTCTAAAACCGGACAGATCACGCGCTACAAAAACCGGACAGATCACGAGTCAGCAACACCACACGTCGCGCAACCAAGGCTCGCCGACTGAGTCCGAGACGTAGTAGGCTTGGCGGCGATTGCTGATCAAGGAGGACGCAGATGCCGATTTCAGGGGAATTGATCGCCGGCGCATTGGCCGGCCTCGCGTTTGTCGGATGCAGCCTGTCGAATGCTTCGGGGGCTCCGGGTCCCAGGGCAGGGCAGGGGAGGCGGCGTGAGGTGGTGGTCAACGGCAAGCGGATCAAGACCGTCGACATCCACGCCCATACCATCGTTCCCGAGGCGGCGGCCGTCATCAACCACCCGTTGGAGGCGGCGGGCCTCTTGTGGTCCAATGTCGCCGACCGCATCCAGGAGATGGACGCAGAGGGGATCGATGTCGAGGCGCTGAGCATCAACCCCTTTTGGTACCGCGCCGAGCGCGACGCGGCGGCCGAGCTGATCCGGATCCAGAACGAAAAGCTTGCCGAGTTCTGCGCCACGACGCCCGACCGCTTCGTCGCCTTTGCGACGGTGGCCCTGCAGCATCCCCAGCTCGCCGTCGAGCAGCTCGAACATGCAATCAAGGCCCTCGGCCTGCGCGGCCTCTCGGTCGGCGGCAGTGTCGCGGGGCAGGAATTGGCCGATCCGAAATTCCACCCGGTCTGGGCCAAGGCCGAGGAGCTCGGCATCCTCATTTTCATGCACCCCCTCGGCACCAGGGAATTGGAGCCGAGCGGCCGGCTCGGCGGCAGCGGGCTGTTGACCAACACGATCGGCAACCCGCTCGAAACCACGATCGCATTGTCGCACCTGATCTTCGAGGGCACGCTCGACCGCTTTCCGGGCTTGAAAATCTGCGCCGCGCATGGCGGCGGGTTCCTCCCGTCCTACGCGGCACGCTCGGATGCCGTCATCACGACCTTCCCGAACCGAGTTCGGCTCCTTACCGAAGAAAAAGCCGACCCAGTACCTGAAGGACGGTCAGCTCTATTTCGACTCGATCATGTTCACCGCCGAGGGATTGCGGCACCTGATCGCCGAAACCGGTCACGACAAAGTGGTGATCGGCACCGACTACCCATTCCCGTGGAACCGTGTCCCGGTCGACCACATCCTGTCGACCCCGGGCCTCAGCGACGACGACAAGATCGCAATCCTCGGCGGCACCGCAGCAAAACTGCTAGGCATCGAAACCTGACCCGGACGAATCCGCCGCACCAGCGTTTCTGACCCCGAGCCGCCCTTCGCGACGCGGCGCCCTCCCGCAAACGGGTGGTCGATCCCCGCCGAACGCTTTACTGGCTCGCGACTTTGCCGCCGAGGTGGAGGACTCGCGCTTTAGCCGCGACGCATCCGAGATTACGCAGGGCGGTGGCGGGACGCCTGCGGTACAGCGGCTGCCATCGCCGCCGCGATCTTGTCGGGGCGGGTGAAGGCGAGGTATTCGGCGGCGTATTCGGGCGGCAGGATTTCGACCATCGTCTCGTTCTCGACCCACACTTCGATCACGTGGAACGGGCCGCGGTCGCAGTGGAAGCATTGCCAGCCCTCACGGGCTGCGACCGCGTCGACCTTGTCGGCATCGGTGGCGACGCTGAGTGCGAAATGGGTCGGGCCGAAGCCGCGCGCCTCCGGCCTTTTCACAAAGCCCCCGCCGTTGCTGCCGCCCGGCTGAAGCTCGGTTCCCGCCGGGTAGACCTCGACACCCGACCCGTGCTCGTCGAGCTGAAGCGCAAAGAAGCTCCCCGGGTTGGGGGGAAACGGCACCGCCTTGCCGCCCATGAGCTCGGCCAAGACACCAGCGACATGCTTCGGGTCGCGCGCAGCGATCGATAGATGATGGATCATCGGTCCCTCATGACTTTTCCCGCACGATAGTTAGCATTAAATGGCCGCAGCGCGACGAGCAGCAAGATGGGCTATATAACCCGGCATGATGCGCCTCCTGCTCGCCCTCCTGCTCGCCCTCGTTCCTTTGTCATCCCGGGCGCAACCCGCCCCAAGCGGGCCACCGGCGGTCGGGGTCGTGCGGGCCGAGCGCCAGCAGATCACGGAGACCGACGAGTTCATCGGCCGCATCCAGTCGATAGGTCGGGTGGCGCTGGTTGCCCGGGTGAGCGCCTATCTCGAAAAGCGCCTGTTCGTCGAAGGTGCTGAGGTCAAGAAGGGCGATCTTCTCTACGTCCTCGAGCAGCCGCCATTTCAGGCCCAAGTCGACGCGGACAAGGCGAATGTGGCGCAGCTCGAAGCGCAGCACACCTATGCCGCGCAGCAGCTCGAGCGCGCGCAGTACCTGTTGAAAACGCCCGCCGGCCAGCAGCAGAATGTCGACCAAGCCGTCGCCAATGAACGTTCGCTGGCGGCACAGGTCGCATCCGCCAAAGCGCAGCTGGAAACTGCCGAGATCAATCTCGGTTATACCGAGATCCGCGCGCCGATCGACGGTAAGATCAGCGCGACGGACGTTACCGAAGGCAATGTCGTGTCGCCGACCAGCGGCACCCTGGCCAACCTGGTTAGCCAGGACCCGATGTATGTGAATTTTCCGGTCTCGGTGCGCGCGGGGTTGGATCTGCGCAACCGCTACCAAACAAAGGGCGGTTTCAGCGCGGTCGTGCTCAAGCTGCGCCTGCCCGACGGACAGATCTATGGGCAGGAGGGCAAGCTCGATTACGTGTCACCGACGGTCGCGACCAACACTGATACAATCACGGTACGCGGCGTTTTCCCAAACCCGCTGCTTCCGGGCGTGCAAGCCAACGCACCAGCCCCGCGCGAACTGTTCGACGGCGAGTTCGTTACCGTGCTGCAAGAGGGCGTTCAGCCGATCACGGTTCTCGCCATCCCGCGCGCCGCGGTGCTGTCCGATCAGCAGGGTGATTACATCTATGTCGTCGATGCAGAGAACAAGGCACAGCAGCGCCGCATCCAGCTTGGCCAGTCCACCCCATCGACGGCCGTTGTGACCAATGGGCTCAAGGAAGGGGAGCTGGTCATCAGCGAGGGGCTGCAGCGGGTCCGCCCCGGCGCGACCGTGTCACCCAGCCCGGCGACCCCGCCGCCGCCGATTTCCCCGGCGGCTGAACCGGCTGTTGAGCAGGGTACGAGCGGTGGCGCCGGCAACTCCGCGGCCGGCGACGGGCCGAGCGCCCCAAAGGCGACCCAATGATCTCGGCGGTCTTTGTCGATCGGCCGCGGCTCGCGGTCGTCATCGCGATCGTCATCACGATCGCCGGCGCCCTCGCGCTGCTGCGGATCCCGGTCGCGCAGTTCCCGGACATCGTGCCGCCTCAGACTGTAGTTTCGGCCACCTACCCCGGCGCCTCCGCGGCCGTCGTCGAATTGAGCATCGCCCAGCCGATCGAGGCGCAGGTCGTCGGTGTCGACAAGATGATCTACATGAGTTCGACGAGCGGCAATGACGGCAGCTACAACCTCACCGTCAGCTTTGTGCTCGGCAGCGATCCCGACATCAACACCAACGCCGTCAATAACCGGGTGCAGACCGCGCTGGCCCAGCTCCCCCCCGAGGTCCAGCTGGAGGGGCTGACGATCCAGAAGAAGTCGTCGGCGGTCCTGCAGTTCATCATGCTCTACAGTGAGAACGGCAAGCAGGACCCGCTGTTCATTACCAATTATGCGATCATCAATGTGCTCGATGTGTTGTCCCGCACACCCGGGGTCGGCCAGGCGCGCTTGTTCGGCGCGCTCAATTACTCGATGCGCATCTGGTTCGATACCCAGCGGCTCGACAATTTACAGTTGACCCCGGCCGATGTGATCGCGGCGATCCAGGCGCAGAACGTGGAGGCGCCGGCCGGCCGGATCGGCGCACGCCCGATCGCCAGAGACCAGCAATTCCAGTTGAACGTGCAGACCCAGGGTCGCCTGACGACACCCGAGCAGTTCGGCAACATAGTGTTGCGCGCCAACCCCGATGGATCGCTGCTGCGCGTGCGGGATGTCGCGCGGATCGACCTCGGCGCCCAGAATCAAGACGTCGAAGGCCGCCTCAACGGCCAGCCTGCGGTCGCGATCGGCATCTATCTCTCGCCCGGCGCCAACGCGGTGCAGACCGCTGCGCAGGTCGTCGCAAATTTGGATCGCTTGAGCCAGCGCTTCCCGCCGGGCCTCAAATATCTGGTCAATTACGACACGACCACCTTTGTCCAGGCTACGATCCACGACGTGCTGATCACGCTCGTCATCGCCTTTGGGCTGGTCGTGATCGTCGTCTTCGTGTTTCTCGGCAGTCTGCGCGCGACCATCATTCCTGCGATCGCGGTGCCGGTCAGTGTGATCGGCGCCTTCGCGGTGCTGCTGGTGATGGGATATTCGGCCAATACGATCTCGCTGCTCGCGATAGTGCTGGCGATCGGCATCCTGGTCGACGACGCGATCGTGGTGGTCGAGAACGTCGAACGCGTGATGGAGGAAGAACCGAACCTGTCGCCAGCGGAGGCGACAAAGAAGGCGATGACCGAAATCACCGCACCGATCATCGCGATCACATTGGTCCTTCTATCGGTATTCGTGCCGATTGCCTTCATCCCCGGAATTGCGGGAACATTGTTCCGGCAATTCGCGGTGACGATCAGCGTCGCGATGCTGATCTCGGCACTGAATGCGCTGACCCTGTCGCCGGCGCTGTGCGCCGTGTTTCTCCGCCCCAGCGGCCCAAAACGGGGCCCGATGGGCTGGGTGTTGCGGCGCATCGATAATATTCGCGACGGCTATGCGGCGATCGTGCGCCGCCTGGTGCGCGTCTCCATACTCGGCCTTGTGGCGATACTGGCGAGCGCCGCCGGGGTTTACTTTCTGTCTCTGCGAACCCCGACCGGGTTTCTCCCGGAAGAAGACCAGGGCGCTTTCTTTATCAATGTGCAGTTGCCGGACGGCGCATCGGTCAGCCGCACGCGCGACGCGGTGAAGAGGATCGAGGCCGTGCTGAAGCAGATGCCGCAGGTCCAGAACGTTTTCGCGATCGTCGGATTTTCGATCATCGACAGCGTCAACGAGCCGAATACGGGCTTCATCGTGCCGACCCTGAAGCCCTTCTCCGACCGCGTCGGCGCGGCGAATTCAGCGCAGGCGCTGATCGCGCGAGTGTTCGGCGAGGGACAGCAAATCCGCACGGCGGCCGTCATCCCGTTCAACCTGCCGCCGATTATCGGGCTGTCGACGACGGGCGGGTTCGAGTACCGGCTTGAAGGGCTCGAAGGCCAGGAGCCCGCGGCGATGAACAGCGTCATGCAGGGGCTTCTCGCGGCCGCCAACCAGGATGCGCGGCTGACCCGCGTTTTCACGACCTACACCGCAAGCAACCCGTCGATCTATCTCGATATCGACCGCGAGAAGGCGCAGGCGCTGGGCCTCAGCATGACCGACGTGTTCGGCGCCTTGCAGGCGACATTGGGCGGCGTCTACATCAACAATTTCAATCTGTTCGGACGCGTTTGGCAGGTCAACATCGAGGGCGAGGGGGCGGATCGCAGAGATGTCTCTTCGCTGTGGCAAATCTATATCCGCAACAAATTCGGCGCCGACGTGCCGTTGCGCTCGATCGCTAGCGCTCGCGTTGTCGTCGGGCCGCAGGTCATCACGCGCTACAACAATTACCGCGCAATCCCGATACAAGGGAGCCCGTCTCCGGGCACTTCCTCCGGCACGGCGCTGGCGGCCATGGCGGAGGTCTCGGCCAAGACCCTGCCCTCCGGCTATGGCTATGAATGGACCGGGACCGCCTATCAGGAGTTCGCGGCTTCCGGGCAGACCGGCCCGATCCTCGGGCTCGCCGTGCTGTTCGCGTTTCTGTTCCTCGTCGGCCTCTATGAGAGCTGGATGATCCCGGTCCCGGTATTGCTGTCGGTTCCGGTCGGAGTGCTCGGGGCGTTTCTCGGAGTTCTGATTTTTCACCTATCGCTCGATCTTTATGCCGAGATCGGGCTCGTCGTGCTGATCGCGATGGCCGCCAAGAACGGCATCCTGATCGTCGAATTCGCCAAGGACCGGCGCGAGGAGGGCATGGATATCCGGGAGGCCGCGGTGCTCGGCTCGCGGATGCGGTTTCGCGCCGTAATGATGACCTCCTTCGCGTTCATCCTCGGCGTCTACCCGCTGGTGACGGCGCAGGGTGCGGCCGAGATCAGCCGGCACGACGTCGGCACGCCGGTCTTCGCCGGGATGATCGCCGCCAGCGCCGTCGGCCTCTTCGTCATCCCGATGCTCTACGTCACCTTCCAGAGCATCCGCGAAGGCAGCAGCGCCCGCTTTCGGCGTTTAAGGCCGCGTCCCGGTGAAAGTGACTAGCCCAGCCCTTTCGTGAATTCGGAAACCGCGTGCTTCGCGTGGTTCACCGACAAGATGGCGAGGATATTCGTGGTGACGGCGCACTGGGACAGAGGAGCAAAGCTGTGATCCGTACCAGTTACGATCCAGAGGCCGACGTCCTCCATGTCGCATTCGGCCCCCCAGGGCGTGCCTTCTGATACGTGTGAGGAAGTCGCCCCGGGTGTGTTCGTAGAGTTCGACCCGCATGGCAACCCGATCGGCATCGAGGTAATCAGTGTGCGGCGCAGAAGTGGCGAGATTGCGCCAGTGCGAGCAGCTGCCAAGTAGCTCTCACCCGGGCTCTAACGGCGCCCGAATAGCCGCTCGATGTCGGCGAGGTCGAGCGCGATGTAGGTCGGGCGGCCGTGATTGCATTGGCCGCTGTTGGGGGTCGCCTCCATCTGGCGCAGCAATGCATCCATCTCGGGGGGTGAGAGGTGCCGCCCGGCGCGCACGCTGGTGTGGCAGGCGAGGGTGCCACAGACCGTCTCGATCCGCTCCTTCAATGCCAGGGTGTCGCCCCACTCGGCGAGCTCGTCGGCGAGGTCGCGCACCAGGGCGCCGACATCGAGCCCCGGCAATAATGCCGGGACCTCGCGGACGACGACCGCACCGGGCCCGAACGGCTCGAGCACGAGCCCGAATTCGGCGAGCTCCCCGGCACGTGCCGCGAGCCGTGCGGCGCCGGCCTCGTCGAGCTCGATCACCTCAGGCAACAACAAGGCCTGGCGCGCGACGCCCTGCGCGGCCATCGCCTCCTTCATGCCTTCGTATACCAGGCGCTCATGCGCCGCATGCTGATCGACGAGAACGATCCCGGTCGAGGTCTCCGCCAAGATATAGGTCCGGTGCAGCTGCGCGCGCGGGGTGCCGAGCCGTGCCTCTGTCGCCGCAGCTTCCTCGGTCGGCCGCAGAAAATTGTTGGCGCTCTCGGCGAGCGCCAATGACGGGGCGGGCGGCGGCAGCGGAAAGGCGAACCGCGGCGTGTTTGAGGCTGGGATGCCGGACCCGGGGCGGAAGGCGGCGACCGCTCCGGCGGCAACGGTCGACGAGGCACGGTGCCCAGCGGCGGCGAGCGCATTGCGCAATGCGCCGACGATGAGACCGCGCACCGATGCGGCGTCGCGGAACCGTACCTCGGCCTTGGCCGGATGAACATTGACGTCGATCTCCTCCGGTGGCCCATCGACGAACAGCGCGACCATCGGGTGGCGGTCGCGGGCGAGCACATCCTGGTACGCGCCGCGGACCGCACCGACCAGCAGCTTGTCGCGCACCGGTCGCCCATTGACGACGAGATACTGGTCGCGCGGCGCGGCGCGGTTGAGCGTCGGCAATCCAATCAGCCCGGTCAGCCGAAAGCCGCCCCGCTCGGCGTCGATCTCGACCGAATTCTCGGCGAAATCGCGCCCCAGCAGCGCCGCGAGCCGGGCGCGGCGGGCGATCGCCGCGTCGCTGTCGCCGGCCGCGGCGAGCCGCAACAGCACGCGCTCCTCGTCCCCAATTACCGTGAATGAGGTTCCGGGGTAGGCCATGGCGAGCCGGCGCACCGAGTTCGACCGCCAGATCGCGCTCGGTGCGCGGCGTCTTCAGGAATTTGAGCCGCGCCGGGGTCGCGAAGAACAGGTCGCGCACCTCGACCCGGGTACCGGGGGAATGCGCTGCCGGCACCGGCGCCGCTTTGGCGCCGGCTTCTACCGCGATCTCCCATGCGCTGTCGGCGCGAGGCGGCCGCGAGGTGATCCGCATCCGGCTGACCGCGCCGATCGACGGCAACGCCTCGCCGCGGAAGCCGAGCGCGGCGATGCGCAGCAGGTCGTCGTCGGGCAATTTCGAGGTGCAGTGCCGCTCGACCGCCAAGACCAGCTCTTCCGCGGTCATCCCGCCGCCATTGTCGACAACCGCGATCAAGGCCTGGCCGCCGTCTTTCAATGTGACGTCGATGCGCCTGGCGCCGGCGTCGATCGCGTTTTCGACCAATTCCTTGACCGCCGCGGCCGGCCGTTCGATGACTTCGCCGGCGGCGATGCGGTTGACGAGGACCGGAGGCAGAAGACGGATCGCCATCGGTCGAGTTTATGCTAACGGAGAGCGCGATCATAGGAACGAGGAGCGAGGGAATGCGGTCGACTGCAGCAGGTGACCCGGCCGCCGCGCATCTCGAACGGGCGCGCGCCTTTGTTCCCGACCTCGCCGCCGCCGCGCCCGAGATCGAGCGCCAGCGCGAATTGCCGGAGCCGGTCGTCGCCGCGATGGTCGAGCGCGGCTTCTTTCGGATGTTGCTGCCGCGCTCGTTGGGCGGCGCCGAGCTCCTACCCGCTCCTTATGTCCGGGTCGTCGAGGAAATCGCCAAGGGCGACGCCAGTGCAGCGTGGTGCCTGAACCAGGGCGCCGGCTGCTCAATGACCGCGGCCTATCTCGATCAGGCCGCCGCCAAGGAGGTCTTTGGCGGACCGCGCGGCATCCTCGCCTGGGGCCCGGGACCGGGGAAGGCGCGAATTGTCGTGGGCGGCTACCGGGTGACCGCGACCTGGAGTTTTGCGAGCGGCAGCCATAATGCGACCTGGCTGGGCTGCCACGTGCCGATCTACGACGAGAACGGCACGCAGCTGTTGCACCCCGACGGCAGTCCGATCATCCGCACGCCGATTTTCCCCAAATCCTGCGCCGAGATGACCGACATCTGGCATGTCATCGGGCTGCGCGGCACCGGCAGCGATAAATACTCGGTGACCGATCTCTTCGTGCCAGAAGCGTTTGTCGCGGCGCGCGACGACAGCGCCCGCCGCGAAGACGGCGTGCTCTACCGCTTCAGCAGCCTGCAGCTCTATGCCTCGGGGTTTGCCGGGGTAGCGATGGGGATCGCCCGCAGTACCCTCGACGCCTTTCTCGAACTGGCGCGCGACAAGGTGCCGTTCCGCGGCAAGGCAACTCTGCGCGACAATAATGTCGTGCAGTCAGAGGTCGCGCAGGCCGAGGCACGCCTGCGCTCCGCCCGCGCGTTCTTGTACCGATCCCTCGATGAAATCACCGGCGAGGTCGAGCGATCGGGTTGTATCAGCCTCGACCAGCGGATGGCGATCCGGCTGGCCTCGACCTTCGCGATCCACCAGGCGATGATCGTCGTGGACATGGCCTATCATGCCGCCGGATCGACCGCGATCTTTGAAGAGAACCCGTTCGAGCGCCGCTTCCGCGACATCCATACCGTCTCGCAGCAGGTGCAGGGCCGCCAGGAGCATTTCGAGACCGTCGGCCAATATCTTCTCGGCCTCGCTCCCGACACTCTCGCCTGGTTGTAAGACAAGTCCTCACGGCCGATACTGTCGGCGCGGGGCTTGGGGAAGGAGGGCGGCATGCAGGTTCGCGACGGCTTTGTCGGCAGCGTCGGAAAGACGCCGCTGATCAAATTGCGGCGCGCCTCCGAGGAGACCGGGTGCGCGATCCTCGGCAAGGCCGAGTTCCTCAATCCCGGCGGCTCGGTCAAGGACCGCGCCGCCCTCTACATCATCAAGGACGCCGAGGAGCGCGGCCTGCTGCGCCGGGGCGGCGTAATCGTCGAGGGCACCGCCGGCAATACCGGGATCGGCCTTGCGCTGGTCGGCAATGCCCGCGGCTACCGCACCGTCATCGTCATGCCCGAGACGCAGAGCCAGGAAAAGAAGGACATGCTGCTGTTATGCGGCGTCGATCTGCGGCTCGTGCCGGCGGTGCCCTACGCCAACCCGATGAACTATGTCCGATACTCCGGGCGCCTCGCCGAGGAAATCGCCCCCCAGGAGCCGAATGGCGCGATCTGGGCCAACCAGTTCGACAATCTCGCCAACCGGCGCGGCCATTACGAGACGACGGGCCCCGAGATCTGGGAGGAGACCGACGGCAAGGTCGACGGTTTCACCTGCTCGGTCGGCACCGGCGGCACGCTTTCCGGTGTCGGGATCGCGCTCAAGGAACGCAACCCCAAGGTCCATATTTATCTGTCCGACTGCATGGGCTCGGGAATCTACAGCTGGTACGCGCGCCGCGAGTTCAAGCCCGAGGGCAACTCGATCACCGAGGGCATCGGCAACAACCGCGAAACCAAGAACCTCGAAGGGTTCACGCCAGATGGGCAGTACCAGATCGCCGACGCGGAGATGCTGCCGATCCTCTTCAGCCTGGTGCAGGAGGAAGGTTTGGTTCTCGGCGGCTCGAGCGGGATTAATGTGTGCGGCGCCATTCGGCTGGCACGTGAGCTGGGTCCTGGCCACACGATCGTGACGATCCTCGCCGATTCCGGCACCCGCTACCAATCCAAGCTCTTCAACCCCGAGTTCCTGAAAGCCCGCGACCTCCCCACTCCACCGTGGCTCTAGTAAACTGAAATCATTTACGCTCCATCCCGGCGAAGGCCGGGACCCACTCCTCGAGTTGCACGATGTATTTCGTCTATCTACTGGCGAGCAGACCATATGGCACGCTGTACATCGGGTGGACTACCGACCTCGCCCGGCGCGTCTGGGAACACAAACACAAAGCGGTACCCAAATTCACGACAAAATACGGCGTTCATCGCTTGGTCTGGTTTGAGAACCATGACGACAGGGAAGAGGCGCTACGCCGCGAAAAACAGATCAAGGGCTGGAGACGGGATTGGAAGATCAATTTGATCGAGACACAAAATCGGTATTGGATCGATCTCTATGACAACTTGCCCGGCGCGTAACGGCTGCCGCACTATGGGTCCCGGCCTTCGCCGGGATGGTGCTTCGGGGAGGAGGCGATGACCGAGCTGCTGTTTCGTGACGACGGATATTTGCGATCCTGCGCGGCGCGGGTGATTTTCGCCGATGGGCGCGGCATTCGGCTCGACCGCACGGTGTTTTATCCGACAAGCGGCGGTCAGCCGGGTGATACCGGCGTGCTGCGGCTCTCTTCAGGTCAGAAGATCGCGATCGCCGACACGGTCAAGGGCGGCAGTCCCGACGAGGTAATCCACGTCCCGGCAGCGGGCTCGACGCTCCCTGATCTGGATACCGAGCTCGTCGCCGAGATCGATTGGGAGCGGCGATACCGGCTGATGCGCATGCATACCTGCCTGCATCTGCTGTGCAGCATTGTCCCGGGGGCGGTGACCGGCGGGCAGGTTTCCGACGGCCGGGGACGGCTCGATTTCGACGTCCCCGGGTCGAGCCTCGACAAGGAGATGCTCGCGCATCGCCTCAACGCGCTGATTGCAGAGGCGCACCCGGTCGGGCCGCGGTGGATTACCGACGCGGAGCTCGCCGAACAGCCCGAGCTCGTCCGAACGATGTCGGTCAAGCCGCCGAGCGGGATGGGGCAGGTGCGCCTCATCGAAATTTCGGGTATCGACCTGCAGCCCTGCGGCGGCACGCATATCCGCAACACCAGCGAGATCGGTCCGGTCGCGGTGACCAAGATCGAGAACAAGGGCAAGCAGAACCGTCGCGTGATCCTTGCTCTGGCGGAGTGAGGGAGGAGAGGAGCCGATGCCCTACGCCCATCCCGAAGCCCTCGTCGGCACCGAGTGGCTCGCCGTGCATCTCGACGACCCGCATGTCCGGGTCGTCGACGCGTCTTTCAAGCTGCCCGGCATTACCCCGACGGCGCGGGAGGATTACGACCGCGGCCACGTCCCGGGCGCCGTGTTCTTCGACATCGACGACATCGCGGAGCCGGGCACCAGCCTGCCGCATATGATCCCATCGCCGGAGCTGTTCGCGCGCAAGATGGAGGGGCTCGGCATCGGCGGCGACGACCGGGTTATCGTCTACGACAGCGCCGGCCTGTCTTCGGCCGGCCGCGCCTGGTGGATGCTGCGCCTGTTCGGGCATCACAATGTCGCGCTCCTCGACGGCGGTTTGCCCAAGTGGAAGGTAGAGGGTCGGCCGCTCGAGACCGCCGTACCGAACCCGCCGCGCGGCCGCTTCACGCCGCGGTTCGACCCGGCGCTGGTCCGCGACAAGCAAGCATTGCTCGACGATTTGTCGAGCCGGCGTGAGCAGGTCGTCGATGCCCGCGCGACGGGCCGCTTCGATGGCTCTGCCGAAGAGACCCGGCCGGGACTTCGTCGCGGCCACATACCAGGCAGCCGAAGTCTCCCTTACGATCAGGTAACCGATCCGCAGACCCGCCAGCTGCGCAGCGCCGAAGAGCTGACCCGGCTCTTCAGGGGCGTTGGCGTGGAGTTCGATCGTCCGATCGTTACGAGCTGCGGCTCCGGCGTCACTGCCTGTGCGCTCGCCTTCGCATTGCATTTGATCGGACATCCGGACGCGGCGGTATATGACGGGTCCTGGTCGGAGTGGGGGCTGCCGGGCGACACGCCGGTCGAGACCGGTCCCGCGCGGTGAAGCAATCGTGACCGTCCTCGAAGACGTCATCACCTATCTGGAAATGCGCGAGCGCCCGACTGGGCGCCGCGTGCCGGCACCGCTCGACAAGCTCGCATTGATGCGGGCCGAAAACTGCACCGTCTCGTTCTACCGCTATCTTTACCGTACCGTCGGCGAGCCCTGGCTGTGGTTTGAGCGGCGGCTCATCGGCGATAAGGCGCTTGCGGCGCAGATCTCGAAGCCGACGATCGAGATCTTCGTGCTTTATGTCCGTGGCGTGCCGGCCGGCTATTTCGAACTCGATACCGCGGCACCGCACGAGACAAAGCTCTGCTATTTCGGACTCATTCCGGAATTTATCGGGCGCCGGCTAGGGCCCTATCTGCTGCAGGCGGCCATCGACCAGGCTTGGCTCCGGCCGCTCGACCGCTTTTGGCTGCACACCTCGACCTTCGATCATCCAAAGGCGTTGAGCACCTACCAGCGGGCGGGCTTTGTGGTGTACGCGCGCCGGAGCGTGTCCTTCGACGACCCGCGTCGGCAAGGGATCCTGCCGCAAACATTTCAATAAAGGTGCTTACTGCGGCTTCGTGCCGACGCAGCAATGCAGCGGATGCGCCATAAACAATAGGCCGTGCCGCTCGGCTTTATCGCGCTCGCCGTGCCACAGCGGCAATTCCTCCGGCGACAGCTGCGAGAGCACATAATCTTCGCGGTTGCGCCAGATCGGACCGCCCGGGCGGTCGAGCGTCACCAGCATTGGAAAACACACCAGATCGACAAAGCCGGCATCGCGCATTTTGGTATAGAGGCTGCGATCGGCAACGCCACCGGGCGCGACCGAGCGTGGCGGCAATGTCACCTTGCGCAGGATCGGCTCGGGCAATTGCAGGTTCCACCACTGCGGCATGTCGAGCGCCCGGACGACGAGCCCGACCCGCCCGCCGGGGCGAACGACGCGCATTGCTTCGGCGATCGCCCGGCCGGCGTCGCATTCCTCGAATACCGTGACCGAATAGGCGCAATCGAAAGAGTTATCGTCGAAAGGGAGCGCCTCGGCGTTGCCCTCCAGGAAATCGATCCGGCTGGCGAGCCCCTCCGCTTCCGCCAACTGCGCCGCTTCGCGCAACAAAAACGTGTTTACATCCGCACCGGTGATCGGATTGGCATCGCCGAGCCGCTGGGCCAGCAGGCGGACGAGCGATCCGGCGCCGCAGCCGATCTCAAGGATCGCCTCGGCGGGGCATGGCGCGATCACATCGATCAATGTTCGAAACATCGCGCGATAGGTCGGCATCTGCGCCCGATCCTCGAGCGAGGCGACGCCGCCCAAATGAGGTCCGCCGAGCGTCACGACCGTGAAATGCTCGGCCAGGCGCGGGATCGCCGGTGCCCATTGCGACGGTGCCAGAAAGAAGGGCAGCAGGATCAGGGCAGGGCCGGAGCCCTCGATCCGGTAGGAAATGCCGGCATGTTTTCCCTCCGCCGCGCTGTGCCGCTGCGCGGCGGGGCGCCGGCCATCAGCGGCGAGACGGTCGAAGAACACGATCATGCGATCGGCGATCGCGTCCGTGCGGTCGGCCACCGCGTCGCTCCAACTGCCGGGAGCGTCATATCCGGCAAGGACGGTGCGCTCGGCAGCGGGGAGCCGAGTTGCCGCGGTTGCGGTCGCGTCGGCAGCCGGTCCGCGCTCACCAGCGATCATCAAGATCCGGTCGGCGACCCCGGCAAACGGCGCCGGATCGAGCCGGCTCGGCACGCACAGCACGATCCCAGTCAGCCGCTCGGGATGTTCCGCGGCCAGACCCGAGATGTCCCGCGGGATTGCTGTCCCGAAATAGGCCGCATCGAGGCCGAGATGGTCCATCAGCGCGACGAGCCGATCGGTGGCCGACATATTGGCTTCTTGCGACACGTTCCCCCCTGGCTCGCTAATGGGCGAGGATTTGGCTCAGGAATAATTTCGTGCGGTCGCTCTTGGGGTTGGCGAAGAATTCCTTAGGTGGGCCGCGCTCGACGATTTCACCGCGGTCCATGAAGACCATCGTGTCGGCGACGGTGCGCGCAAAGCCCATTTCGTGCGTCACGCAGACCATCGTCATCCCCTCCTCGGCGAGCTCGATCATGACATCAAGGACCTCCTTGATCATCTCCGGATCGAGTGCCGAGGTAGGCTCGTCGAACAGCATGATCTCGGGTTTCATGCACAGCGAGCGGGCGATCGCGACGCGCTGTTGCTGACCGCCGGAAAGCTGGCCGGGATATTTGTCCGCCTGCTCCGGGATGCGTACCCGCTCGAGGTAAAGGCGGGCAGTCTCCTCGGCCTCCCTCTTCGGCAATTTGCGCACCCAGATCGGGGCGAGGGTCAGGTTTTCCAGCACGGTCAGATGTGGAAACAGGTTGAACTGCTGGAACACCATGCCGACCTCGCGGCGGATCGCCTCGATGTTCTTCACATCCGAGGTCAGCTCGATCCCGGCGACGATGATCTGACCGCGCTGATGCTCTTCCAGGCGGTTGATGCAGCGGATCATCGTCGACTTGCCTGAGCCCGACGGCCCGCAGACCACGACCCGCTCGCCCCTGCCGACATCGAGGTTGATGTTCCGGAGGACATGGAAGTCGGCGTACCATTTGTCGACACCGCGCAGCTCGATGATCGGCGCCCCTACAGCTGCGTCAGTCATCGTCGCCGCCCTTTGTTGAATTCGCGCTCGAGCATCTGGCTGTAGCGCGACATGAAAAAGCAGAAGCAGAAATAGATTGCCGCGGCGAACACATAGGCCTCGGCCGAGGTGCCGCGCCAATTGGCGTCGTTCAGCGCCGCATTGATCGTACCAAGCAGGTCCATCAGTCCAATGATGATGACGAGCGTGGTGTCTTTGAATGTACCGATGAAGGTATTGACCAGAGGCGGAATGACCAAGGTCAACGCCTGTGGCAGGACGATGAGCCGCGTGCGCCGCCAATAGCCGAGCCCCAGCGCATCGGCGGCTTCGATTTGGCCCTTCGGGATCGCTTGCAATCCGCCGCGAACGACCTCGGCGAGATAGGCGGCGGCGAACAGAATGATCGCCAATTGCGCGCGCAGCAGCTTGTCGATGGTCATGCCCGCCGGAAGGAACAACGGCAGCATCACCGAGGCCATGAACAAAACCGTGATCAACGGCACGCCGCGGATCAGCTCGATATAGGCGACGCAGATCGTGCGCACCGCCGGGAGCGGCGAGCGCCGCCCGAGCGCCAGAAGTATTGCGAGAGGAAAGGCGAAAGCCATTCCCACAATCGCCAGGATCAGGGTCAGCGGCAGCCCGCCCCATAATTCATTGCCGACATAGCTCAACCCGAAAATACCACCCCACATCAGGACGCCGACCACCACCAGCCCGACGAGCCAGACGAGCATCAGCCGCCGCCCCCAGAGCCGTCGGTCACAGCTCGCCAAAATCATCGCGACGAAAATCAGCACGACGCAGAACGCGCGCCAATGCTGCTCGTAGGGGTAGGTGCCGAAGAGGATAAAGCGCCATTTCTCGGCGATGAACGCCCAGCAGGCGCCGGTCCCACGGCAGACGCGGCTGTTGGGAGCCGACCAAACCGCATCGATCAAGGCCCAGCGGACCACCGGGGGAACCGTCACCGCCAGTAGCGCGACCGCGATCAGGGTCAGGATTGTATTGGAGATGCTGCTGAACAGATTGGCGCGCAGCCAGCCGAGCAGGCCGGCGGCCGCGGGCGGCGGCGGTTCGGCGGCGAGCGGGAGGTCTTGAGCGACGTCAGTCATCTGCCAACGTGGATCTCCCTCGCCCCGCTTGCGGGGAGAGGGTTGGGGTGAGGGGCCTCTTTTCCCGGCGCAGGCCTCCGCCTACCACTGGGAGCCGCCGCCCCTCACCCGGAGTCCGCGCAAATACGCGGCTTCCGACCTCTCCCCGCAAGCGGGGCGAGGTAGAGCGCAGCGACGTGTTTATCCCGTACACTGCTAGCGCTCCACCAGCGCGACGGAACGGTTGTAAAGGTTCATCATCACTGAGATCGTCAGGCTGATCGTCAGATAGACCGCCATGATCATTGTGATGCCTTCAACCGCCTGACCGGTCTGGTTGATCGCCGTATTGGCGATCGAGACGAGGTCAGGGTAGCCGATCGCCACCGCCAGCGAGCTGTTCTTGGTCAGGCTCAAATACGTGCTGGTCATTGGCGGAATAATAACGCGCAGCGCTTGCGGCAACACGATCAGGCGCGTCCGGTGTCCCGGCTTGAGGCCCAGCGCCATCGCGGCCTCGCTCTGGCCCCAGCTGACCGCGAGGATGCCGGCGCGAACGATTTCGGAGATAAACGTCCCTGTGTAGACGACGAGACCGAGCAACAGAGCGGCGAATTCAGGCGACACTGCGTGGCCGCCAACAAAGTTGAAGCCCTTCAGCTCGGGACGGTCGAGGGCGAGCGGCGCGCCGCCGCCGAGAAAGACGATCAGCGGCAGCCCGAGTATCAGTCCCAGCCCGACCCAACCAGTCGGGAACTGCTCTCCGGTCCGCGCCTGCCGCTGCCGGGCCCAGCGGGAGATCCCGACCGTTGCGACGACCCCGACACACAATGCCAATGCCATCCAGCCGTGGGTCGGGTCGGGACTTGGCAGCGGGAAGGCGATGCCTCGATTGCTGACGAAGACATCCGGCAGCGGCTGCCAAGCCTGGCGGGGGGCTGGCGCGCTTTCTCGTAACAGCCCCCACCAAAAGAACAGCTGTAGAAGCAGCGGAATGTTGCGGAAGGTCTCGACATAGATCCGCGCCAGCTTGCTGATCAGCCAGTTGCGGGATAGCCGCGCGATCCCCACCACAGTGCCGAGGATCGTCGCCAGCACGATGCCGAGGGCGGCCACATAAAGCGTATTCAGCAGGCCGACCAGAAACGCGCGGGCATAGGTATCGGCCGGCGAATAGGCGATCAGCGACTTGCCGATGCCGAAGGCGGCTTCGCGGTCGAGAAAGCCGAACCCGCTGGCGATGTTCTGGCGGCGCAGGTTGACGACGGTATTGTGGACGAGAAACGCGCCGAGGGCCAGGACGGCGGCGACGAACAGCACCTGAAAGACGATCCCGCGAACGGCGGGATTACGCCACGGCGAAGGGCGCGCCGGGTGCCGGACGATATCCGTCGCCATTTGCCCTTCGCTTCCCCGCTCGCCTTCCTCGGATCAGCGGATCGGCATCGCGTACATCAAGCCGCCGTGAGTCCACAGGTTGTTGAGCCCGCGATCGAATTTGAGCTCGGTGTCCTTGCCGAGCGTGCGGTCGAAGATCTCGCCGTAATTTCCGACGAGCTTGATCTCGTTATAGGCCCATTTCTCGTCGAGCCCGAGCGCCTTGCCCATGCCCGGGGTTACGCCGAGCATCCGCTTGATGTTGGGATCGTCGCTCTTCGCCATCTCGTCGACGTTCTTCTGGGTAATGCCTTTCTCCTCCGCCTCGATCAGGGCGTAGACGACCCAACGGACGATGTCGTCCCACTCCTCGTCGCCATGGCGAACGACCGGAGCCAGCGGTTCCTTCGAGATGCGCTCGGGCAGGATGATGTAATCGTCCGGGTTCGGCGCCTGGCTCAGCCGGTTGGCGTTGACCGCCGAGGCATCGCCTGTGTAGACGTC
>CAVSZA010000052.1:0-250907 GCA_963732095.1 uncultured Alphaproteobacteria bacterium | reverse complement strand
GGCGGCTTATTTCGTGCCGAAAAGGCGGTCGCCGGCGTCGCCGAGGCCGGGGAGAATGTAGCCGTGCTCGTCGAGGCAGCGGTCGAGCGCCGCCGCGACGATCGGCACATCGGGAAAGATGGAGGACACCTTGTCGATGCCTTCCGGGGCGGCGACGAGGCAGACGAATGTGATCGAGCGCGCGGCGAGCTCCTTCAGGCGCGAGATCGCCGCCACCGCCGAGTTGCCGGTGGCGAGCATCGGATCGCAGAGAACCACGTCGCGCTCCGCGAGATCCTCCGGCAGCTTCAGGTAATATTCGATGGCCTGCAGGGTCCGCGGGTCGCGGTAGATGCCGATGTGCCCGACCCGCGCCGAAGGCAATAGATCGAGCATGCCGTCGAGGATGCCGTTGCCGGCGCGCAAAATCGAGACGAGGCACAGCTTCTTGCCGGCGAGCAGCGGAAAGGCCCCGCGCTCGAGCGGCGTGTCGATCTCGGTTTCCTCGAGCGGCAGCTCGCGAGTCGCCTCATAGGCCAACAACAGACTGATCTCGCGCAACAGCCGGCGAAATTCGGCGGTCGAGGTGCTGCGGTCGCGCATCAGCGACAATTTGTGCTGAACGAGCGGATGCGCGACGACGGTCAAGCAGAATTCTGATTGTGGCATGATTTGCTCACCTCCAAAGCGGAGCCCACCGGGTGTAGAATAGGCCGGCTCCGGGGCGCCGACCGCACCATAACCGGGCAGGGAGGGGCGGCAATGTCCATCGATGTCGCTGACTGGCTGCGCCGGCTCGGCCTCGAACAATATGCCCCAGCCTTTAGCGCCAACGACATCGACGGCGAGATTTTAGCGGAAGTGACGGCCGATGATCTGATCGGACTCGGCGTCACGTCGATCGGCCATCGCAGAAGGCTGCTTGCGGCGATCGCCGCGCTTCGCGAAGCGCCGCAAGCCGGCGCGGAACCCGTGCCCGCGCCTGAGGCCGAGCGGCGCCAGTTGACTGTGATGTTCTGCGACCTGATCGGCTCGACGGCGCTGTCGGCGCGCCTCGACCCCGAGGATCTGCGCGAGGTGATCGGCACCTATCACCGTTGCGTCGCCGACACCGTCGGCCGGCTCTCCGGTTTTGTTGCCAAGTACATGGGCGACGGGGTGCTGATCTATTTCGGCTATCCCGAGGCGCACGAGGACGATGCCGAGCGCGCGGTGCGCGCCGGGCTTGCCGTCATCGACGCAATCGGCAGGCTACCAACGCTGACGCGGCTGGGCGTGCGTCTCGGCATCGCCACCGGGCTCGCCGTGGTGGGCGATCTGATCGGCGAGGGCGCGGCGCAGGAGCGCGGGGTCGTCGGCGAAACGCCGAACCTCGCCGCCCGGCTGCAGGCGCTCGCCGCGCCGAACACGCTGGTCATCGCCGAAGCAACCCGCCGACAGATTGGCGGGCTGTTCGATCTCGAAGACCTCGGACCGCAGGCACTCGCCGGCTTTGCCGAGCCGCAACCGGCATGGCGGGTCATTGACGAGAGCGGGATGGTGAGCCGCTTCGAGGCCTTGCGCTCTGGGGAGACGCCGCTCGTCGGGCGTGACGAGGAAGTCGAGCTGCTGACCCGCCGCTGGCAACAGGCGAAGAGCGGCGAAGGACGGGTGGTGTTGATCTCCGGCGAGCCGGGCATCGGCAAGTCACGGCTCACGGTGGCGCTTTCCGAGCACATTGGAACCGAGCCGCAGACCCGCCTGCGCTATTTCTGCTCGCCGCATCATCGGGATAGCGCGCTCTACCCGGTCATCGCGCAGCTCGAGCGCGCCGCTGGCTTCGCGCGCGACGACGGGCTTGAGACAAAACTGGACAAGTTGGAAACGCTGCTCGGGCCAGCGGCCGAGATCGGCGACATCTCCCTGCTTCTCGAGCTGTTGTCGTTGCCTGGCGGTGATCGTTTCCCGCCGCTCGACCTGAACCCGCAGCGCAAAAAGGAGCGTACCTTTACGGCGTTGCTGAGGCAGCTCGAAGGGCTGGCCCGAACGCAACCGGTACTGATGATCTTCGAAGATCTCCATTGGATCGATCCGACTTCGCGCGAGTTCCTCGACCTCGTTCTTGCACGGATCGACCGCCTGCCGGTCCTGCTGGTCGCCACCTTTCGTCCCGAGTTCCAGCCACCCTGGGCGGGCCAGCCGCATGTGACGGCGATGTCGCTGAACCGGCTCGGGCGGGGCGACGGTGCGGCGATGGTCGAGCGTCTCGCCGGCAACGCCGTCCTGTTGCCGCCGGATGTGATCGCCGAGATCGTCGAGCGCACCGACGGCGTGCCGCTCTTCGTCGAGGAGATGACCAAGGCGGTGCTCGAAGCCGGTCCTGGGCGTGGTCCGGATGTCACGGCTGCCGTGCCCGCGGACCGGATGGGAGTGCCGGCAACTCTGCATGCTTCGCTGATGGAGCGTCTCGACCGGCTGGGCCCGGAGGCGAGACAGGTGGCGCAGATCGGTGCAGCGATCGGGCGTGAGTTTTCCTATGAACTGGTGGCGGCCCTGCGCGACCTGACTGAAACTAGGCTCTTGGATGCGCTCAAAAGCCTCGTCGGGTCAGGGCTGATCTTCGAACATGGCACGCCGCCGTCGGCCGAGTATTTGTTCAAGCATGCGCTGGTTCTGGACGCGGCGTACGGTACCCTGCTACTCCGCACAAGGCGGCAACTTCATGCGCGGATCGCCGCGACTCTGGAAGCACGCTTTCGTGATCGAACAACGCGCGAGCCTGAGATGCTGGCGCGCCATTACACCGAAGCGCAACAACCGGATCGCGCCTGCGATTATTGGTTCGAAGCCGGAAGACGTGCGGTAGAGCGGTCCGCCAACCTGGAAGCCATCACGCACCTTACCCGGGCGCTCGCGGCCCTCGGACAGCTGCCAGAAAGCGTCGAGCGCGACAGGCGGGAACTGGCGATCCAGACCACCATCGGCACGCCATTGATAGCGGCTCATGGTTTCGCGGCCCCGGACGTGGCGGTAGCCTTCAACCGGGCGCGCGCTCTGGGCGAACGGCTTGGCGACGTGAGCGCCCTGTCCGCGACGCTCTTTGGCCAATGGGCCTTTTATTTTGTCGGCGGCGATCATCGCATGATGCGGCAACTGGCGGCAGAGGCGCGGCAAGCCGCCAACACGGTGCGGGATGACGTACTCGATATGGCTGCGTACCGGTTCGAGGGTGTGGGTGCGCTGTATTCTGGCGCATTCGAACAGGCTCGCGGCGCCTTCGAGGCGGTTCGGCTTATTTATGATCCAGGCCGGCATTGCACGCCTCCCGCGCAATACTGGTACCAGCCGCGGTTTAACATTATGATTTATCAGCCTGTGACAGATTGGATACTTGGCTATCCGGATCAGGCGCGAACCAATCAGGCTGCGGCGTTCGACTTTGCGAGGCAGGTGAACCAGCCGGCCATGGAGGCGATCGTTCGGGTCTACGCGGGGGTCGGGCTGGACGAGTTCCTCCTCAATGTAACGGGGTTGCGCGCCAACGCCAACGCCATCATCGAACTCGCGAAGCAGCACAACCTGATGCACTATTTCTGGCTGAACGGTCAGCTCACGATTGGTTGGGTGATGGCCCGGGAAGGCGAAGCCGAGGCGGGCCTGGAACTGATGCGGCGTAGCGTGACCGAGCGCGGGGCGACGGAAGCGCGCTGGTATCAACCCAGATACCTCTGCATGCTGGCGGAAAGCTATTTATGGCACGGCCGCGCCGAGGAAGGGCTGATTGCCGTCGCAGAGGCGGACGAGCACATGACGCAAACCGACCAGTACATATGGGCGGCGGAAATCAAACGAGTCCAGGGTGAATTGCGGCGCCTTTCCGGTGCATCGCCCGATGAAGCCGAGACTTACTTTCAGCGGGCGCTCACGATCGCGCTGGAGCAGAAAGCTAAATCGTTCGAGCTGCGCGCCGCGATGAGCCTGGCTCGCCTGTGGCGCGATCACGGCCGGCACGGAGACGCGCACGCTCTGCTGGCCCCGGTTTACGGCTGGTTCACCGAGGGCTTCGACACCGCCGATCTCAAAGAGGCGAAGGCGCTGCTCGATCGGCTGGCGTGACTATCGGGCGTCCTGTGCGGCCTCGCTTGGCGAGGCGCCTCAGGATCGGGGCCTATCAGCGCGGCGGCCGACCAGCACGAATGCCAAAACACCAGCCGGGGCGCGTCTCGAAGGACCTACGATCGTGTTGCCGCCCTCGCTTGATCTTCACACGCTCTGTTGCCGGGGTGACAGTGTCTGTTGCAGTCTACCGAAACCGCAGCTCGCGATCGTCGATCGGCGCGAAATATGCGTCGATCATGTTCTCGGTAACCTCGGCGAGAGTCGCCGGGCGCCATTTCGGGTTGCGGTCCCGGTCGATCAGCATCGCGCGGACGCCTTCGTAGAAGTCGTGTCCGGCCATGATGTGTTGGGTCAGCCGGTATTCGAGGGCGAGCGCCGCGTCGAGGTCGTAATCCCGCCCGATCGTCAGCTGGCGCAAGGTGATCTTGAGGCTGGTGGGGGATTTGGTCAGCAGGCTGGCCCGCGTTTCCTCGGCCCATTCCGCGTCGGTGCCCCCGTCAGCCGCCTCAACCGCGAGCGCGCCTAGAATCGCCTCGACACTGGCCCGGGCAAAGCAGCGGTCGATTGCCGGCTGCAGCGCCGCGAGCGGGGCCGGACCCGGATCGACCGCAAAGCGCCGCAGGTAGTCTTCCGCCGCGGTTTGCTCGCGGCTCAGCTCATCGAGAAGCGCCTCGACGGAATTGCGTTTCATGGCATGCGTGGCAAAGCCGCAGTAGAGCGCGTCCGCCGTATTCACCCGTGCGCCGGTCAGGCCGAGATACCGTCCGATATGCCCGGGGCAACGGTTGAGAAAGCACGTCGCGCCGACATCGGGAAAGAGGCCGATCCCGGTCTCCGGCATCGCGAGGAGAGTGTGCTCGGTGGCGAGCCGGTAGGCGCCGTTGACCGAAATCCCAGCGCCGCCGCCCATCGTGATCCCGTCGATGATCGCGAGATAGGGCTTGGGGAAGTGGTGAATCCGCCGGATCAGCTCGTATTCTTCACGAAAAAAGACCGCCGGCAGGTCCGGCTGGCCACTGATTCCGCGCCCCGCCTCGTAGACCGCGCGCACATCGCCGCCGGCGCAGAACGCCCGGTCGCCGGCGCCGCGGATAACGACGGCATGTACCGACGGGTCGGCTGCCCAGTCGCGCAATGCCGGGTCGAACCGGCGGTAATTGTCGAGGGTCAGCGCATTTAGCGCCTGCGGCCGGTTGATCGTCAGCGTCGCCAGACCGCCCTTTCGGCCGAGCAGGATCTCGTCGGTACCGGCCATTATGTGCCGGGCAGGCGGCGGGCGATGAGGAGGCACATAGTCCCGATAGTACCATCGAGCACCCGATGCGCGCGAGCCCCGATGCCACCGGCACCGCTCGGCTGGTCATTGCCCAACCCACGATTGAATGCAATAAAGACGCAACGTTAACCAACGAGCCAAAGGGGGAAGAGTTCAATGCCAGATTTGCATCACGGCGATCACGGACCCGTGGTTCAGAGGGGCGGTCTGCCGCGGTGGTGTACGCGGTACGGCGGTCTGCTTTCTATCCCAGTCGTCGGCGTTGGCGTACTAATCGCCCTCGGAGCTTGCGCGGCTCTGGCGGCGGTGCTGCACCACCTGCGGCTGTTGTTGGGATTTCAAAATGTTCCGACGGAAATCTACGGCTTCTCCCTGGTTTGCGTCCTGCTGTCGTTGTGGCTGCTCATCGGTCCGGTCTTCGCCTACATCAACATCGGACAGGCAAAGAAAATAGAAATCATCCGCGGCTTTTACTCCCCCGACCTGATCGCCCGCTATTTCGATCAATTCTGGCGGGGCCGCGACGGCTTCGCCGCATTGGTGCGACGATGGAGGGCACAGCGCCCGAACCTTTCGCCCGATCTGACGGCCGAGCTAGAGACCAAGTTTGCCGGACTGTTCCGCGATGACTTCGGGCTAAGTGTCTATCTGATACCCTCTGTCCTCCTCACGGCAGTTGGTTTTATTGTGCTGTTCTTTGGCTATGCTGGTGGGATCGCGCTGGCCGAAGCACTGGTTAACCCGGGAGGTTTGCCGCCGATCACGCCGCTGGGTGTGCAGCTCGACTTGGTGAGCGTGGCCGCAATCTTTGGGGCATTCACGTGGATCGTCTCCGACTCGATCACGCGCAACCACCAATGGACATTCCATCCTTCTGATCTCTCCTGGTATGCGCTGCGGCTGATAATTGCGGTTCCCTTGGGTCAGGCCATCTCAGTGATCTGGCGCGTAGCGCCTGTTTCTGGAGCCGCGGGTTCAACGCCCGCCGCACTGCTCGGCACCGGGACCGGCGCTTTCCTGGCCTTCGTGATCAGCATGTTCTCGCTCGACGGCATCACCAAGATCCTCAGCAATGTCGCCGCGAAGGCCGGAGCGCTGCCCAGCGCTACTCCCGAGGAGCGCAATGACGTGATTGTCAAGTTGCCTGGTGTCGACGAGGAAAAGGCGAGCGCATTACGTACGGAGGGAGTAACAACGATCGCGCAGTTGATCGCCGTGGATCCGATCCGGACCAGTATTCGCACCGGCTTACCTTTCGAGTATGTGCTTTGCCTTATCGATGCGGCGCTATTGTGGCGTTACGTCGGTGTCCAGCTCGACGCGCTGCGCGAATTCGGCTTCACCGGCGCCTCGCAAGTTCTGAACTTTGCCGAGGCAAGGCGGCCGGCGGAAATCATTATCCGCGCGAGGGAAGCCTCCGAAGCAGCCGCCGAACTCGAAGCAGCCGCCGTCGCTGTTACGACGGCGGAAGCAGTTGCGCACGCGGCCCTCGCCGCGCTGGGGCCGCCGACTCCGACCGTTGCCGAGGCGCAGATCGAGCTTCAGCAAGTTGAGAGCCAGTTGGCCGCCGTCCCTCCGCCAGCGAACCAGGCTCAACTGCAGCAGCGCCAAGCACTGCTTCGGGCGGCGACCGCCCGTAGCGACGACCTGGCGCAAGCCACAACGGCCCGCGATGCCGCAAGGGACACACTCAACGCCCGCACGGCCACGCTGCTCGCCGCAACCGCCAACCGGCACGCCTTGATCGGCGCTATAACTGCCAAGACGAGCATGACCGCCGAGGGTATCGACAACGTCATCGATCAGCTCAGTCAAGACGCCTACGTCGACTTCGTCCGCCGGTTATTAGCCCCCTGAGTCTACGGCGGGTTTCGCGGGCGCCGCTTATCAGGTGCCGAGCAGGCGCCGGGCGATGATTACCCGCATGATCTCGTTGGTGCCTTCGAGGATTTGATGGACCCGCACGTCACGCAGATAGCGCTCGATCGGGAAGTCCTTGAGGTAGCCGTAGCCACCGAACAGCTGCAAAGCCTCGTTGCAGATGTGAAACCCGGCATCGGTCGCGAAGCGCTTGGCCATCGCGCAGTGCATCGTCGCCTCCGGGTCGCCGCGGTCGAGGCTCGTCGCTCCCCGCTGCACCATCAGCCGCGCCGCGTCGAGCTCGGTCGCCATGTCGGCGAGCTTGAATCGCAACGCCTGGAAATCGGCGAGCGGCCGGCCGAACTGCCGCCGCTCGAGCAGATGGTCGCGCGCCGCTTCAAGGCAGGCGCGCGCGCCGCCGAGCGAGCAGGCGGAAATATTCAAGCGCCCGCCGTCGAGCCCCATCATCGCGATTTTGAAGCCGTCGCCCTCCTCGCCGAGCCGGTTGGCGACTGGCACGCGGCAGTCCTCGAAGATCACCATCGCGGTCGGCTGCGTATTCCAGCCGAGCTTGCGCTCCTTCTTACCAAAGGAGAGGCCGGGCATATCCTTCTCGACCACGAGGCAGGAGATGCCCTTCGGCCCCGCCCCGCCGGTGCGCACCATCGTCACGTAGACGTCGCTGACCGACCCGCCGGAGATGAACGCCTTGGTCCCGTTGAGCACATAGTCGTCGCCGTCGCGCACTGCGCGGGTGGCGAGCGCGGCCGCATCCGAGCCGCTGCCCGGCTCGGTCAGGCAATAACTCGCGAGATGCGCCATCGTCATCAGCTTCGGCAGAAATTGCGCGCGCTGCTCGCGACTGCCGAAACGGTCGATCATCCACGCCGCCATGTTGTGGACGGTCAGAAAAGCGGCGGTCGAGACGCAAGCCGCGGCAAGCTCCTCGAAGATGATCGTTGCGTCGACGCGACCAAGCCCGCTGCCGCCGAATTCCTCGCCGACATAGATACCGGCGAACCCCAGCTCCGCCGCGCGTCGCAGCGCCGCGACCGGGAATTCGCTGCGCTCGTCCCACCCGGGCGCCTGCGGCAGCCACTCCTCGCGGGCAAACGCCCGCGCCGTCTCCGCAAACGCCCGCTGCTCGTCCGAGAACTCGAAATCCATAATGGCAGATATAGGGTATGCGGCCACCGCGCAACCAGAGGAAATGCCCGCGCGCGGATCGGTTCATCCGAAAATAGCCGTATTTGCCGGATACAATTCATCAAGCGATTGATTGGGGAATGCCGGTGTTTCTGCTGCGTCTGATGCTGGTCGCCGCCATCGCCGGCGCGATAGCCGCTCACCCGGGGACGGCCGAAAGCCAATCCGCGCCCGGGGTTTCAGACACTCAGATCAAGATCGGCCAGACGATCCCCTATAGCGGTCCGGCCTCGTCTTTCGCCACGATCGGGCGCACCCAGGCGGCCTATTACCGCATGATCAGCGACGCCGGCGGGGTCAACGGCCGCAAAATCGATTTCATCACCCTCGACGACGGCTACAGCCCGCCCAAGACCGTCGAGCAGACCCGTCGCCTCGTCGAGCAGGACCAGGTGTTCGGTATCTTCGGCTCGCTCGGCACCCCGACTAACGCCTCGGTGCAGCGCTATCTGAACGACCGCAAGGTGCCGCAGATGTTTCTGTTCACCGGGACCTCGCGCTTCCGTGACCCGCAAAATTTTCCGTGGACGATCGGCGGCGATCTGAGCTTCGTCAGCGAGACGCGAGGTTTTGCCAAATTCATTCTAAAGGAGAAGCCGGACGCGAAGATTGCGGTGCTGTACCAGAACGACGATTACGGCAAGGACCATCTGAATACGCTGAAGGCCGCCCTCGGCGACAAGGCGAAAACGATGGTCGTCGCAGAGGCGTCCTACGAGGTCACCGACCCGACCGTCGATTCGCAGGTCGTCGGACTGAGGGCGTCCGGCGCCGACACACTGCTCGACATCGCCTTGCCCAAATTCGCCGCGCAGGCAATCCGCAAAGTCGCCGAGGTGGACTGGCACCCGCTGCACATCGTGCCGTACCCGGCCTCATCGATCCCGCTGGTCATGCAGCCGGCCGGTCTCGACCATTCGGTCGGCGTCGTCACCGCCGAGTTCCTCAAGGAGCCGAGCGACCCGGCCTGGCAGGACGACCCGGAGGTGCGCGCCTATGTCGATTTCATGAAAAAATACAATCCCGGCGTCGACCCGAACGACTGGTCGAACGTCATCGCCTATTACATGGCGTCCGCGGTCGTAGAGGCCCTGAAGAGCTGCGGCCCCGAGTTGACGCGCGAGCGGTTGCTCGATCGCGTCTCGCACATGGAGGAGGTTTCGGTGCCGATGCTGATCCCCGGCATCACGCTCAACACCACCCCGACCGACTACCATGCGATCAAGCAGATGCGGCTGAAACGGTTCGACGGCGCGCGCTGGGTCCCGCTCGGCGGCATCATCAGCGAATAGTATCAGCGAGAAAACGGCCAGGAAGAGCCAGCAATAACAGCGGTTTTTTGTGCCTGCGCGGGGCAGAACACGAGGCTTTCCGCGGTTTGTGCTGGCTGTTTTGATGCGGATTATCAGCCAGCATCACCAGATGTGGCCGCAATACTCAAACTTTGTGCAGGATCGGAACCCAGAATTGACCATCCCGGCGAAGGCCGTGACCCATTGCTCCGCCGCTATTGCGAACCCCGGCCTTTCGCCGGGGTGGCGACTGAATGGGCGGCAGAGAGTTACATTCACAAGCGCTCACCGGCGACCGGTCTGGTCGTGAAACTGCTCGAGCCGTTCGAATTGGCTGACCACCGTGTGACAAGGCGGCGGCGGCAGGCGTCCGTTGCCCTCGGCACGCGCGCTCTCCCGAAAGATCTGGGCAAAGCGTGACTTGGCCGCGGTCTGTTCGCCGGCATCGTCCGCCGCGGCGACGATCAGCTCGCGAATTACCTTGCCGGCGCGCACGACGCGATCGTCCGGAACACCGCAGCGATACGCATTGCCCAGCAGGACCGCGCCGGTCTCGGCGATCCTCGTCGGGTTGGCCGCCGTGACGGGCCCGCTCGCGGAGAAGAGGAATGCAGCGGCGGCGATAATCGGCATCGGACGCATGGCAAGCTCCAACCAGGTGCTTACCGGTGGAACACCGGCGGGCCTCAGCCCGGTTCCGGTTAAAGTCCAGCGCAAAAGGGGAATTATCGGGTCGCATCCGTGACATTTTGGGGGCCAACTGAGGCAGCCCCGCCATGTTACTCGGCGTAATAATGGATTTCGTACAACAGGCAGCCGCCGTTCGATTTGAACGGCCCGTGGACGGCGCCGGGCGGGCGGCAGGCATAGGTGCCCGCGGGAAAGCTCTCGCCACCCTGCCCCGCGGCATCGTTCCCGACCGTCAGGTCGCCCTCGATCAGATAGACCTCTTCCCAATATTCGTGGACGAACGGCTCGGTCGTGAACACCCCCGGCGCAAACCGCAACAGGCGGGTTCGGCTGCCATTGCGGCGGTGTTCGTCGAGCGCGCCCGCCAGGATCTTCTGCTCGATGCCGGAGGGGTAGCCGGGAGGCGTCGACCAGCCCGAATGCATTTCGACGCGGTGGAATTCGAGATGGGGCTTGTTGACGGGCATTGGCTCATCCTTTGCTTGGCGCTTTCGGCCGGGCCGGCGGCTTGCTAGTTTTGCCATGTCAAGGACCAAAGAAGAAGAGGAGGCTGCACATGCTATCGCGCCGCTTGTTCGCTGCCGGAGCGGCAGGCGCCCCGGCGATCCTCGCCGGCGCTGCCCGGGCGGAAGAACAACCCGCCGAATCGACGATCGACCGGATCAAGCGCGCCAAAGTGCTCCGGATCGCCGCACTGCCCGGCGAGGCGCCCTATTTCAACAAAGACATCACCTCTGGCACTTGGACGGGCATGTGCGTCGAGATGGCCAAGGACATCGCCGGCGTCTTCGATGGCCAGGTCGAATATCTCGAAATCGACTTACGGCAATTCGGTGCTCGACCTGCAGGCCAACAAGATCGATCTGGCGTTTTCACTGAACCCGACGCCCAAGCGCGCGCTCGTCATCGATTTCACGCACGCTTTCTACCTGCACGGCTTCGGTATGGTCGGCAAGAAGGGCTTTCACGCCTCCAACTGGAGCGACCTGAACAAACCCGAAGTCAAAGTGGCGGTCGATATCGGTTCGGTGCACGAGATCGCCGCGCGCCGCTTTGCGCCAAAGGCGACGATCATTGCATTGAAGGCGCGCGACGACTGCATCCTCGCCGTGCAGACCGGCCGAGCCGATAGCGTGATCCTTGCGGTCAATCTCGGGCTGACCGCAGTCAAGAAGAACCCGGCGCTCGGCGAATTCCAGATGCTGCATCAGCCGCGCGTGCAATTGCCGACCTGCATGGGGATACGCATGGAGCCCGACAAGCGTTGGCGCGACTTTCTCGACGCCTGGGTCGATTACAATCGCGGCATCCAGCAAATCCGCGAATGGCTCTACGCCGGTCTCGCGATCAACGGCGTCAAGCCTGAGGATGTCCCCTCCGACGTGGAGCTTTAGACTAGCTAGGAAGGCTCGGTGACCGGTACCGGGTATACCTGGGACTTCTCGTTTCTCTGGGCTTACCGGTGGCTGATCCTGGCTGGGCTCGGGGTCACGATCGCCTACACGGTCGGGACGATCCTCTTCGGGCTGGTAATCGGGCTCGTCACCGGGCTGTTGCGATTGTCGCGCAATCCGATGATCACTGCGCCGCTCGTCGCTTATGTCGAGATCTTCCGCTGCACGCCGCTCTTGGTGCAGATCGTCTGGTTCTATTACGCGCTGCCGGTGGTTCTCGGTATCGACATCCCGGCGCATGTCGCGGCGGTATTGGTGCTGTCGCTCTATACCGGTGCCTTTTACGCCGAGATCATTCGCGGCGGGGTCAATTCGATCGAGCGCGGCCAATGGGACGCGGCGCGCGCGATCGGCATGCGCCGCCGTCAGGTCATGCGCCACGTTATCCTGCCGCAGGCGGTCAAGCGGATGATCCCGCCCTTCATGAACCAGTCGATCATCCAGCTGAAAAACACCTCGCTGGTGTCGACAATCGCGGTCGCCGATCTGCTCTACCAAGGCACGATCATCACCGCAGCGACCTACCGTCCGCTCGAAGTCTATACGATGGTCGCGATCATCTATTTTCTCGTGCTGTTTCCGCTGACATTGGCGGCGCAGCAGGTCGAGCGGCGGCTCGCCCGGGCCGATTAGGCGACATGATCGAGATCGCCGATCTGTGGAAGGCGTTCGGTGCGGTGCAAGTGCTGAAAGGAGTCTCGTTGCGGGTCGAGCGCGGCTCGGTCGTCGCGATCATCGGACCGAGCGGCTCCGGAAAATCGACGTTATTGCGCTGCATCAACCTGCTCGAAGAACCCGACCGCGGGCGGATCTGTGTCGGGGAGCGCGAAATGCGCTTCGGTGAGGGCAGCCGCACCAAGCCGGCCGACCGCGAGCTGTCGGCGTTCCGTGCGGCGACGGGCATGGTCTTCCAGCATTTCAATTTGTTCCCGCATATGACGGCGCTCGGCAACGTCATGGCCGGGCCGACGATCGTCAAACGGTTGGCAAGACGCGAAGCGGAGGGCATCGCCCGTGGCTTGCTCGAAAAGGTCGGGCTCGGGGACAAGGCCGACGCCTATCCCTCGCATCTCTCCGGCGGGCAGCGGCAGCGCGTCGCGATCGCGCGGGCCTTGGCGATGAACCCCGCCGTCATGCTGTGCGACGAGGTCACCTCGGCGCTCGACCCCGAACTGGTCGGCGAAGTGCTCGGGGTCATCGAGCAACTCGCCCGCGAGGGGATGACGATGGTCATTGTCACGCACGAGGTCGCTTTTGCCCATGAGGTCGCCGAACTCGTCGCCTTCATGAGCGACGGGGTGATCGTCGAAAGTGGTCCGCCCAACCAGCTCCTCGAAAACCCGCAAAACCCGCGCACCCGCGGCTTCCTCGCCCGCTTTCACCGGTCGATGGGCGGCTTTTCGGCCGCTGGTTGAGAGGGCGCGCACGCCCTCGGCCGCGGGGAACTCGGTCTGGCGCCCATCCGTATTTGAGGTTAGGAACGACCAGTAAACCTAAACAGCATGAGAAAATTATTCCTTCTCGCGCCGGTCTCTACCGCTCTCCTCGCGCTGGGTCTGGTGCCGGCTCAAGGGGCGTCCTCCCCGAAAATCGAATGGGTAGACCCCCTGCCCTCTCCACCGGAAGCCTCCGCGCCGCTGCCGCCCAAGGAGACCCCGCCATCGGCAGCCCCGGACGCCTCGGCGCAGCCGAAACCGGCCGAGAAGATGGCAGCCCCGATGCCGTCGCCACAGCCGCCACCGGAGCCGCAGCAAGGATCCTCACGCCCGCCGCCAATAACGCCGGTTATGCCGCATCCGCGGCGGTCCACTACTCCGGTTCGCTTGCCGGCGCCCCAGACGCCGCTGAAACCGGCCGCGCCAGAGATCTCTCCACTCACCACCGAGGCGGCTAACTTTATGAACGCCTACTGGGCCAACGTCGGCGGCGGCAGCGACCAAGTGCTGCCTTACCTCAGTTCCATCTACGCTCCTGTTGTCGACTACTATGGGAAGCCGGTGACTCGAGAGAGCATTCTCAAGGACAAATTGAATTTTATTCGCCGCTGGCCGATCCGCCAGACCTGGTTGCCGCCGGGCGAGGCCAGTCCGGAAATTTCCTGCAATGATGCGACGGCGGAGTGCGCGATTACAGGAGTTCGGGATTTTGACGCGGTGAGCGCCGAGCGCGGGGCTCGCGCTGTCGGGGCGGTTCGCTACTCATACACGGTCCGTTTCGCAGGCGGGTCGCCACAGATCGTTGCCGAAGACAGCAAGGTCGTCTCGCGCGAGTGAGGGGTTGTCGCACCGCCGGCCGAAAGAGCGTAGGCTGGTTGCTCAATCGTAACCAAAAACGGAGTAATCGATGCGCGGCGTAGTCTTCACGGGCGGGCGTGAGATCGAGCTGATGGAATTTCCGGACCCGACGCCGGGGCCCGGCGAGGTCGTCGTCGAAATGAAGGCCTCGGGGATGTGCGGCAGCGACCTGCATCAATATCGCCGCCCCAAATCAGGCGGCGAATCAATTGGGGGACTGCCGGTCAACCCGAACCCGGTGATCGGCGGGCACGAGCCGTGCGGGATCGTCGCGGCGATCGGCCCCGAGGTCAGCGAGAAGATGGCGCGCGTCGGCCAGCGGGTTATGGTGCACCATTACAAGGGGTGCACCGTGTGCGAGCATTGCCGCTCGGGCTGGTCGCAGCTGTGCCAGGAAGAGCCGGTGTTGGTCTACGGCAACAATGCCCATGGCGGGCATGCCCCTTATCTGAAGGTGCCGGCCTTCACCCTGGTGCCGCTGCACGATGAGCTCTCCTTTACTGCCGGCGCGGCGATCTCCTGCGGCACCGGGACCGCCTATGGCGCCCTGCGCCGGCTGAACATTTCGGGCAACGACACGATTGCGCTGTTCGGCCAAGGGCCGGTCGGCCTGTCGGCGACCCAGCTCGCGGCGGCGATGGGCGCGCGCGTCATCGCGCTCGATGTCAGCCCGGAGCGGCTCGAGCGGGCCAAGGAGTTCGGCGCCTGGGAAACCGTCAATCCGCGCTCGAACGACCCGGTGGGCGCGATCAAGGATTTGACGCATGGCGGCGCCGACTTCACGCTCGACACCTCGAGCCAGCCCGAAGGCCGCATCTCGGCGGTGCGCAGCGCCAAGGTCTGGGGCACGGTCGCGTTTGTCGGCGAACGCAACAACGTGACGATCGACGTCAGCCCCGACATGCTGCGCAAGCAATTGACGATCATCGGGTCGTGGACCTTCTCGTGGCAGGGGCAAGCCGATTGCGCGCGCTTCGTCCTCGAGCGCAAGGTCGATGTCGACCGCCTCTTCACCCACCAATGGAAGCTCGACCAGGCCGAAGAAGCGTACCGACTGTTCGACACGCAAACCACCGGCAAAGGCGTTTTCTTGATGTAACCCCATTCCGTCATTCCCGCGAAAGCGGGAATCCAGGCTCGCCAAGCCCGCAGCGGGCGCCCCTGGGCCCCCGCGTTCGCGAGGGCGACGATGCTAATGGTCCAAAGGGGTGACATCGCCGCTCCGGTAGCCCGCTAACCGTGGGCCAACGAGTGCTTCAGCCGCCGAGTAGCCCCTCACCCCAGCCCTCTCCCAGCCTTGCTGGGAAAGGGAGAATTCAGCCTGCTACTGCGCGCGGGTGTAGCGGCGGCACTCGATGCGCAAATGGTCGCGGAAATGCGGCCGCATCTTTTGCGTCCATGGGGTGTCGGCTGCCTTTTTCCATGCGGCCGAGCGCACCACCTCAGGCGAGGTCAGGTGGTAGAGAGCCACATAGCGCTGGGTGCCGCCGGTGCCGCGGTAGCGGCGGGCGCACAACGTCCCCGGCACCGAGTCAAGGGCCGGAATGTGCTCGGTGTTGTACCATTCGTTGAATTCATGCTCGTGCTCGGGCGCGACATTCATCCCGATCAGCATGAGGGCTGCGGCGTGGGGCGGCGCGGTGCGGTCTCCCGGGAACACTTGCTCGCCCTCATAACGCAAGATGCCCTTGCGGAACTTCGCGGTCCGTTTGGTCCAGGGCGACCCGTTGTCGCCGCCGACCGCCAGGTAAGGCGCGCTATGCAGCACGCCGACATTATCGAGGTCGTAGGTCGCAACCGAGATCTTTGGGTTTTCCGTGCCGATCCAGCGGTCTGCGTTCAGAAAGCCTGGCACCCGCAGCCGCTCCGGGATGTGCTCCAGATCGTACCAGTCGTGAAACTCGTCCTCGGGCGCCGCCGAGAAATCCATTGCTGCAATCAGAATGCCCTTTGCCATCATTCCCTCCCAAAAAGCCGGCCCGCGATCACCGGGGCCCACCGCCCTTTCCAGCATAACCGGGTTTCGGGCTATCATCGAGCTACACAGCACCGAGGCAACCCAATGACCGCAACCACCCCTTTTCTCAAAGACGCCGAGAGGCTCGCTCCTCTGGCATCCCGCTACGTCGAGGTCGAGAGCCTGCCGTGGAAGCCGACCCCGTGCGCAGGAATCGACATGAAGATCCTGCTGGAAGATCGGGAGAGCGGGCTCCTGACGGCGCTTTTCCGTTGGCAGCCGGGCGCCGAGCTGGCATTGCACGAGCACGTCGAGATCGAACAGACCTTTGTCCTGGAAGGCAGCCTCGTCGACGATGAGGGCGAGGTGCGCGCTGGCGATTACGTCTGGCGCCCCAAAGGCAATCGACATATCGCCCGCTCACCAAACGGTGCGCTTGTGCTGTCAATGTTCCTGAAGCCAAACATCTTCCTCGCCGGCGACGCCGCGGGTCGGGACCTCAGGTAAATGACGGGTGTTGGAGATGGCACTCAAGATCTATGGCGTCGCGCGCTCGCGCGCCTTTCGCACCCTATGGATGGCCAAGGAACTGGGGCTCGATTACGAGCATGTGAAGGTCGATTTCGCCACCGGCGAGACGCGCACCCCTGCGCATCTGGCGCTCAATCCCAATGGGCATGTTCCGGTCATCGACGATGACGGGTTTGTCCTGTGGGAGTTGATGGCGATCAACCTCTATCTGGCGAAGAAATACGGCGCAGGCACGCTCTATCCGACCCGGATCGAGGACGAGGCGCGAGCATGGCAGTGGAGCTTCTGGGGGATGACTGAGGTCGAGCGGCCGGTGCTGACGGTACTGTTCAACCGCGCCATTCTTTCCGAGGACAAGCGCGACGCCGCGGCGGCGGACAATGCCGAGAAGCAGCTTGCTCAGCCGCTACGCGTGCTCGACGGCGCGCTCGACCGCAGCGCCAACTTGCTCAGCGACAATTTTACGGTCGCCGATCTCAATGTCGCCAGCATTCTGGCCTGGGCGCGGCCGGCCCAGATCGACATGTCGCCCTTCCCGAAAGTTGCCGAGTGGCTCAAAAACTGCGCCGAGCGGCCGGCCGCGCGTGCCGCCCGCCAGCTGCAGCGGGAGTAGAGGAGGCTATGCGGCGATTTTTGGCCGATCGATAAAAAAGGATGCATTTTCGCGTCCCGCGGCGCAGGCGCGCGCGAAGACGATCATATGATGGGCGACGATCCCGACATGGATCAGCTCCTCGATGCGTCCGGCGCGCAGCGAGGGCCAGGCCATTTGCCAGAAGCTGCGGCGATAATCGCCAAAGACCCCGACCCGAACCAGCAGTCGGGTTATGATGCCGATGGCGCGGCGCAGATTTACCGGGTTCAGGCGCGCCCGGGACAGGGGTAGGGCGATCCGGTTGATGTAAGTATGCTCCGCATTCCACGCAAAGCGGCGATAGATCGCCTCCGGGGTGTAGGCGTGGCGGATCGAGCGGCGCCAATTGCGCAACACCTCGTCATAGGGGCGAGCAAACACGACGTTCGACTCGCGCCCGCCGTCTTCGTCGAGGCGCCCGGCCGCCTGCAACCGGTCCCACAGCGGTGTTTTCGGCAAGGCCTGCAGCAGATTGATCGTCAACATCGGGATCTGCGAGCGATCGATGAACTCGATCAGTCGATCGGCGGTCTGCGGCGTGTCGGTATCGAGACCGAGTATGATCCCTGAGACGACCTCGATGCCGTAGCTGTTGATCGTTGCGATCGCGTCCAGCAACGGCACTGCGCGATTCTGCGATTTCTGCATGGCATCGAGCGCTGCCAGTTCCGGCGACTCGATGCCGCAGAAGACCGTGCAGAAATAGGCTTCGCGCATCATCGCCAAAATCTCCGGCGATTTGGCGATGTTGAGGGTCGCCTCGCAGCACAGCTGCACCGGATAGCCGCGCTGCTTTTGCCAGGCGACAAGATGCGGCAAGAGCTCCCGCGCCGCTTTCTTGTTGCCGATGAAGTTGTCGTCGACAAAATAGATCGAGGTCTTGATCCCGGCGGCGAGAAGCGCGTCGAGTTCGGCGAGCACCTGCCGCGGCGTTTTGAGACGGGGCTGGCGTCCGTAGAGTGCCGGGATGTCGCAGAATTCGCAGCGGTAGGGACATCCGCTCGAAAACTGGACGCTGCCGATGAAATAACGGCAGCCGTCGATCCGCTCATAGGCCGGGATCGGGAATTCGGCGAGCGGCAGACGGTCTCGCGTCGTAAAACGCTGCTGCGTTGCCGGTGGCGCCGCATCCTCGTCGATCGCGCGGATCAGCTCGTCCGTTGCATCGCCGAGCTCGCCGAGGTGGAGATAATCGAAATCGGGATACTGCTCCGGCGAGGCGGAGACCGATGGGCCGCCCAATACGGTTGTCTTGCCCGCCATCCGCGCCCGCCGAGCCACCGCCTTGATTTCGGCCCTCTGAACATGCATTCCGCTGACAAATACCACCTCGGCCCATGCCATCTCCTCCTCGCTCGTCGGACGGATGTTTTCGTCGACGATCCGCACCTCCCATGCCGGCGGCAAATAGGCGGCAACGACGAGGATCCCTTGCGGCGGCATAAACGCTCGCACCCCACCCATCAGCGGATAGGCGTACTGGAACGTGCCGAATGACGGGGCATACCGCGGAAAGACGCAGAGAATGCGCCGGCGATGGCGCACTTGAGCCTGGCTCTTCATGATTTGGGCGCGCCGGAAGAATCAGGGGCGATGGTGCGGGATCGCGTCCCATACCGGCTTGAAGTCGTAGGTCGGGTAGAACTCGGTGCGATACCCACCCCAGGCGGTCTGCTCGATTACGCGGTTGGTATCGCGCAGCTTTTCGGCGGGCACGCGCAAAATGACGACCTGGCCGATCCCCATCATCACGTACCAGGCCACGATTTCGACGCCGTCGGGCGGAAACTTGTCGTACCAGCCTGTCTGCTTCAGGTGCTCGTTTATCTGATCGACCGTCTTCGTCTGGTCGTGCCGCAAAAAGACCGTCAGCAAGAAGGAGCCCGCCTGCGGCACGGCGGCACTCGCCGCGGGCGGCTCCTGAGCCGCCACAGGCAGCGCATTGGTTGCCGAGCACAGGGCGGCAAAAAGCACGCCCGCCCCAATCGAACTCAGCTTTTCGCGTCGATTCATCCCGCCGCCCCCCTGTGGAAACTGATGCTGTTCGCGATGGTAAACGCGAGTCCCGGCGGGGTGAACACGCAAGTGATTGTTTTCGGATTGATCCGTGCGCTGCCGGACGGAACTCGCCAGCCAAACGTCGTCCAATGGATTCGATCGAGGTCCGGTCATGGGCAAAATTGCGATGACGGGAGGAAAACGCGGTGATCCGTGAGGATCCTCGGCATGACAACTTGGCTCGCAAACTCGCCGAGGAGAACACCAGACACACGGTGCTCGCGGCCTATACAGGCGCGCCGAAAGGCTCCGAAGATAGCCGGCGCAGCGCATTCAATGCGGCGCTGCGCGCTTATCGAATGAGCCATTCCGGCATTTCCGAAAGCGTCGTCCGCCGCCGGGTCGCCCAAATAATTTGCTTTGCGGATTGGTGCCGACCAGGGTGAAGTCCGGTCCATTCCTTGTCATCGGCGACGCTGGTGCCGTAGCCGCGCCGCGATGGGAATAGCTGACGCCGGGGACGGTCGAAACCGGCACCGAAAACCCGGACGCGTCCCGTGGCGCGGCCCTCGAGGTCATCGATAAAGAGGGCGGCGAATGTGGTGGTGGTTCATCATCGGGGTTTTCATCATCTTTCTGCTTCTGAGCGGCAGCAGCTGGCTCGGCTATCGCCGTTCATACTACGGTCCGGGCAGCGCAATCGGTTTTTTGGTAATCCTGTTCTTGTTGTTATGTTTCGTCATCATCTTTTCCGGTCTGTGGTGGGGTTGGTATGGCTGGTGGTGGTAAAGCCGGTTCTTCGCAGTCAGGGCGGGTGCTGCAATCGGCCGGGATTGGGCGTAGACATTCGGGCTAACCGGCAAACAACCCTGGCTATTGCATGAATTATCGAACGCTGCTGCGCGAAATGTTTGATGCCGCCGTCGCGGCGGCCGCGCCGGCGCTGTGCGTTCCGAAGCACCTGCCCAAGCCGCCGAAGGGCAGGACTGTCGTAGTCGGCGCCGGAAAGGCCGCCGCTGCGATGGCGGCGGCCGTCGAGGCGAACTGGTCGGGGACGATCGAAGGAGTGGTCGTCACCCGTTATGGCCACGCGGTGCCGTGCCGGCACATCGAGGTGATCGAGGCCGCGCATCCGGTGCCGGATGCCGCGGGGCGCGAAGCGGCTCGGCGGATTCTCGACAGAGTTAGGGGCCTCGGACCGGACGATCTCGTCTTGTGCCTGCTCTCCGGGGGCGGTTCGGCGCTGCTGGCGCTGCCCGCCGCCCGGGTCACGCTCGAGGACAAGCAGGCGATCAATCGCGCGCTGCTGCACAGCGGCGCTCATATCGGAGAAATGAATACCGTCCGCAAGCATCTGTCGGCGATCAAAGGCGGCAGACTTGCGATGGCGGCGGCGCCCGCGCCGGTCGTCTCGCTGTTGATTTCGGACGTACCGGGAGACGACCCGTCGGTTATCGCATCGGGTCCGACCGCACCGGACCCAACCACCTCCGCAGCGGCAATTTCCATACTCGAGAAGTACCGGATCGAAATTCCCGCATCCGTGCTGAAACATCTGCGCGAGCTGTCGGCCGAGACGCCGAAACCGGGCGATCCCCGTTTTCGCAACGTGACGAACCATGTCGTGGCCACCCCACAAGACGCTTTGGAAGCCGCCGCGCAGGTCGCGCGGGATGCCGGTTTCCGGCCGCTGATCCTCGGCAACGCGATCGAAGGCGAGGCGCGTGACGTCGGGGTGGTTCACGCCGGCATCGCCAAGCAGGTCGCAGGCTACGGTCAGCCGGTAGAGCCTCCTTGCGTGTTGATATCGGGCGGCGAGACGACGGTCACGGTGCGCGGCGGCGGACGTGGCGGGCGGAACGCCGAATTCCTGTTGAGCCTCGCCGTGGCGCTCGATGGGCACGCCGGGATCGCGGCGATAGCTGCCGATACCGACGGCATCGACGGCAGCGCGGATAATGCCGGCGCGTTCCTATTCCCCGATTCCCTGGAGCGCGCCGCCCAGGCCGGGCTCAGCCTTGCGGCGCATCTAACCAACAATGATGCCTATTCGGTGTTTGCCCGGCTTGGCGACCTGCTGATCACCGGCCCGACGCGCACCAACGTCAACGATTTCCGGGCCATTCTGATCGACAAGAGCTCGCGTTCGAACGACCCGCAACGGCCGGCGCCATAGTTCAATCCAGTTTTTCCGTAACCTTTTTTGCCGTGGTGCCCTGCAACAAGGTGACCTCTGCAATCGCATGGCCATCCTGCAGATCGGGAAAGATGCTGACCGCGCGGAACCCGGAATTCTCCTTCACCGCCGCATCGGCCGCGGCGACGAGCGAGGTCTTCGCCTTTGCCATCGCGGCTTTCTGATCCGCCGCATCGTTGAGCTCGTCGGTGTCGGTGATCTTTTCGGTTTTTACGATCGCACCGGTTTTCGGATCGGCGACGACTTCGGAAAAGTCGTCACCTTTGGTCGTGTAAATCGAAATCTGCAGTTTACCGTCGTCGATCTCGAACTGGGCCGAGATCGGCTGACCTTCGCGCTCACCGGCCTTGAGGCCGTCCTGCAATGTAAAAGTCGTATCCTTGAGCGCGGCAGCCATTGCTTCGAGCTCGTCGTCTTGCGCCCAGGCCGGCCCGGCACCGGCGCTCGATAGGCCGCCGGCCGCAACAAGCACGAGCAATCGAAGCGCTCTTGACAGCATGTTCTCTCAACCTTTCTAAAGCCGCGCGGATGCTGCACGATAGCGAACCAGGAGGGAGGTGTCAGCCCCGCTTGCCAAGGAGCTGATCGGCCATAGACGCAGGGTGATGCCATGATCGATAGGCCGGACAGCAGCGGCTCCGGCGACCGGGTCTCGCTGAGTGCCCTGTTCATTGGCTTTCTCAAGGTCTCGCTATGCGGCTTCGGCGGCGGCCTCGTTTGGGCGCGTCGCGTCGTGGTCGAGCAATGCCAGTGGATGGATGAGCAGGAATTTGCCGAGACCCTGACGCTTTGCCAGCTGATGCCGGGACCGAACATCGTGGGGATCACTGTCTGTGTCGGCGCCAAGCTGCGCGGCGCGATTGGCGCGGTCAGCGCGGTCGCGGGCTTTATTCTGGTGCCCTGGACGGTCGGATTGACGATCGGCAGCATTGTGTTTCGATATGCTGAAGTTGCGGTCCTGCAGAACATTCTCAGCGGGCTTTCAGCTTCTGCCGCGGGGCTGCTGATCGGGACGGGACTGCGACTGTTGATGCCACACCGCAGCCGCCGCGCGGCATTGCTCTTTGCCGGTTTGGCTTTCGCCGGCATGGCATTCACCAGACTGCCGCTGCCGATGGTGCTGCTTGCATTGGCGCCGGTAAGCATCGCCGTTGCAGCCTTCGAAAGCGCGAGAGCGCGATGAATAGCTCTCCCGCGACTCTGGTATTGGCAGGGCACCTCGCTGTGCTGTCTTCGATCAGCTTTGGCGGGTTCCCGACGGTTTTGCCGGATGTTCATGATTTCGCTGTCGCAAAGGGCTGGGTGACCGACCACGAGTTCGCGAATTTCTTCGCGGTGTCGCAAGTGATGCCCGGACCCAACATGATCCTGATGATGAGTTTCCTCGGGCTGAAGGTCGGAGGAATTCCAGGGGCGATCGCCAGTGCGCTCGCGACCTTCGGGCCGCCCTGCGCGATGTATTACCTTTCCTATCGACTATGGGATCGCTTCCGCGATATGCCGTGGCAGCGCATCGTACGGCGCGGACTTGCTCCTCTAACGATCGGGCTCGTCATTGCCGGCGGCTATGTGATGGCTCGTGCCGCCGCTGTCGGATGGCATAGTGTAGCGATCACCGCTGCGGCAGTGGTACTGATGCTCGGTACACGGCTCAATCCGCTGTGGATCCTGGCGGCCGGCGGAGTAATGGGCGGGCTCGGACTTCTCTAGCGGCGAGCACGCCCTGTGAAAGTGTGAGCTCCTGAATAGATCGGCGATTTCGGAAAACACCAGATGATCGATTTTGCGAGCATTACAGAGGCGGCCCGCGACCCGCTGGTTATCATCCTTGGGCTTTTCATCTTTGGCGGTGTGGCGACGTATCTTTTTTTCAAAAGACATCCGTTCGGACGCGCAGTCGTGCGGGTAATTTTTTTGATCCTGCTCACGATCGCCCTTCTGCACGCCGATATCGTGCCCTATCAGCCGCTGGCACTGACCGGCTCGCCGTTTCGCGATGCGGTTCATGCCCTCTTGAAGATCGCCTGGTGGTTTTGGGCAGCCTGGTTCCTCGTCGGTGTGCTGCGCGCTTTTGTTGTTTTTCAACGCAGCCCGCGGGAGGCGAAGCTGCTGCAGGACCTGCTCGCCGGCCTGATTTATCTCGCTGCTGTTTTTGCGGTCATCACCTATGTCTTCGATCTGCCGATCCAGGGATTGCTGGCGACCTCAGGGGTCGTCGCGATCATCCTCGGTCTCGCCCTACAGAGCACCCTGGGCGATGTGTTTTCCGGCATCGTGCTGAGTTTTAGCCGGCCTTACCGGCCCGGCGATTGGATCAGCGTCGAAGGCGGCACCGACGGCCGGGTCATCGAATTGAACTGGCGCGCGACCTACATCCTGACGGCGCGTCGAGATCTAGCGATCCTGCCCAACAGCACCATCGCCAAGTCCAAGATCGTCAACGCCAGTTCTCCGAGCGGCCTTCATGGGACCAGCGTAACCGTTCAGGTCGAGTCCCAGACGCCGCCTTCGAGGTGCAGCGATATTCTCGAGCATGCGATTCGCAATTCTCGGCTGATCGTCGCAACACCAGCTCCGACGATCACCATCAAGACGATCAATGCCAGCTACGCGGAGTTCGAGATCGCATTCTTCGTCGAAGAGCTGGCCTCGACCGTCAAGGCGCAGAACGAGCTGTTCGATTTCATTTATCGGCACCTGGCCGCCGCGGACATCGACCTGGCATCGTCGCCGAACGGATCCGATCGCGCAGGGGCAGACGAAGGCCGGCGAAAAAACCGATCAAGTGTCGAGAGGCTGCTCGATTTGGTGGACATCTTTGCGACTTTTGCGCCGAAGGAACGCGCGGCCATTGCGGCAAAGCTCAAACGACGGTCATATGACGAAGGCGAAACTTTGGTCGAGCCTGGCGTCGTTCTACAGTCATTGTACATCATCGGCAGCGGCGTCGTCTCGTTCACTCACGAAGGAATTGAGGGCGAGATGGAACTGTTGCGCTTGGGGCCGGGAGATCATTTCGGCGAGATCGGGATGCTTACCGGGGCCGCCGCCGCGGCAAGGATCAGCGCCTTGGTCCCCGCCACGGTCTACGAGCTCGCAAAGGCGGACCTCACGCCCATCCTGGAGGCTCGGCCGCCGGTTGCCCAGGAGCTCTGCCGGACACTGGCCCGGCTACAGGCCGCCGGTCGCTTGAGCGCCTCGCCCGAACTCGACGAGGATGTTCCGAAGCACCGCCTGACGGATTGGTTCTCCGACCGGCTTCATCGGCTCTACAACGTCGTTAACGTCGAATGAGCGAGCCGTGAGCCAACCTCGACCGGAACGCGCCAAGGTCCGATGTCGCCCGATGGCGCACCGCGCATCTCAATCTCCGGGCGATTATCACCGGAGTTCTTTTCATCGCCATTATCGGGCTGGCGATCAGTATCTTGCACGCCCGAGCCCTCGCTCGTGCAGGGCTGGAAAGCACCCGCATCGACATCGCAGCCCGGGTCTCCAGTCGCCTCGCAAAGGTTCCGGTCGCACGCCATCAGGATGTGGCGGCGGGCGTGACCCTAATGGTGATGGACAACCCGGAGCTGGTCGCCCAGCTGCACGAGGCCGAAGCGGAAACACTGGTCGGCGATGCCGAGCAGGCGCGCATCAACGTCGGCACGCGTGCCGAGACCATCGCCCAGCGCAAAGCCGAGATCGACCGCGCCGCGGCCTACCTCACGCTCGTGCAACAGACCTATATAACCGAACCAAGCAGCTCGCCGCCGACCAGTTTGCCCCCCAATCGAAGCTCGACCAGGACGGCGACGCGCTGATCTTGGCTCAAAAGCGGCTCGACTGGGCCAATTTTGCCTATCAGGAGGCGGTCAGGGCTTCATCGCCGATGAGCATGAGATCGCCGAGGGCGAATGTCGGTAAGGGCTTGTGCATCACGCTTTTTGAGAAGACCCCATTTCTTGGTTCATAGTGTTGTTCGCCCAATGTCCTGCCCATTGGAAACCGTCAGAAGGCGCCCGCATTGTTAAGCGCAGCGCGCTTACGGCAAACCAGGCCTCTGCGAAGGGGAGTTATCATGCTCTTGGGCTGCATGGGGCTGTGCGGGTGCTTTGGCTTTGGGGCCACGCGGTTCTATGAGGATCAGCTCGGCTATTCCCGAGCATTGGGGGATGCGGAAAAGAGCGACACGCTCCTCAATGTCGTGCGGTTACGTTATGCCGACTCGCCGATACTTCTTCAAGCGACGCAGGTCATCTCCGGCTACCAGCTCCAGCGCAACGTGACCGGCGGCTTCGAGGCCTTCCCGGCCGCAAATCCCAGCACCTTCCTGAACGGCAGCACATCGGCACAGCTCCAGCAGAGCCCGACGTTCACATTCCAGCCGCTTTCCGGCGCGCAATTCGCACAAAGCTTCATTCGGCCCCTGTCGCCGGCCGACCTTCTGCCGCTCGCCATGGGTGGTTTGCCCATCGACGTCCTGTTCCGGCTGGGTGTGCAGTCGATCAACGGGCTTAGCAACGCGGTAGCGCTGACGCTAACGGGCGCCGCCGGTTCGCCTGATTTCTTTCTTCTGCTGAGAGATCTCCGTCGTTTGCAGATCGCGGGTCTGCTGAGCGTCAGGCTCGAGCATAACGCCGCACCCGCAGCCAACCACAGCGATTCCGATCGCGGTCGTGTCTTCTATTCGATCGCGACGACACGCGATCCGGATCTTTTGGGCGTGGTCGACGAGACGAAGCGGCTGCTGGGCATGCCGCCGGGTGTGAGCGAGGCGGAAATCGTTTACGGTGTCAACCCGGAACCGGGGCAAGTGGCGCTTCTTACCCGTTCGATGCTGGGCGCGCTCGGCCAACTTGCCCTCCAGATCGATGTCCCGTCGGATGATGTCGCTCGGCATCTTACTTTTCCGACCGTGGGGAACATCGGACTCGAGCATCGGCCGGTAGTAATCGTCCATTCCGATGCTGCGGCGCCAGCGGATGTCTTCACCGCGGTGCAATATCACCGGACCTGGTTCTGGATTGCCGAAGACGACTTCGACAGCAAACTGGCCTTTACCGTCCTGCAGATTCTTCTGGCTCTTGCACGGACCCAAAACGCACCGGGTGCCATAGTGACCATTCCAGCCGGCTGAATAATAGTGCCTACAGCGGAAGCCACCGAGGGTCATCAGGGTCGATGAAGAGAATTTTCGATAGGAGGATTGACGGGAAAGGGGGAGGGATGTTCGGATTGGGAAGCGTGGGGTCGGGGTGGGGTCGGGTTGACCACGTGTCGAGATTGTGACGTGATATTCCGTCGAGCTCGAAGTCAACACGAAGGAGGAGTGATCGGGAATCAATGCTGACCTGTGCGACCGAGTATTGCGTGATCTTTGTGTTGCTTCTAGTTACCGCCTATCTCCTTCCTGCGGGCTTGTTCCACTATCTGTTTTTCAGGTGCCGCAGTCCGGCGACCGAAGCCATGCGGATCCAGAAGCGGCGGCCTCGGCCGGAGAATATCCGTCGCGAGATTCGCCACTCGGTCTCGGCGCTGCTGCTGTTCTCGGTTTATTCCCTGATCGTCTATCACGCGGCCATGAACGGTGCGACGGCGCTCTATTTCGACTTCGGGGAGCACCCGTGGTGGTGGGTGGCCGCGGGGTTCGCCGCCACGGTGGTCCTGCATGACATTTATTTTTACAGCACCCACCGATTGATGCACCTCGCTCCGCTGTTCAAGGCGGTCCACGCGGGGCACCACAAATCGATCACACCGACCCCCTGGTCAATTCTGTCGTTCCAGCCGCTCGAAACCATTTCACAGTTCGGCTTCTTCGCCCTGGTGATCTTCTTTCTGCCGCTACACCCGGCGACGTTGCTCGCCTATCTGTTGTTCGACGGGATCGTCAACGCCGCCGGGCATTGCGGGCACGAATTTGTCCCGCAAGCCTCACAGAACCATTGGTTTTTTAAATACCTCAATGCGGTGACCCACCACGACCTGCACCACACCCGCTTTCGCTACAATTTCGGGCAATATTTCAACATTTGGGACCGCCTCTTCGGCACCTTCTTGGACCGCCCGGCAGCGTGATCATTTCGATCATCATTCCGACCTTGAACGAGGCGAAGATCATCGAATCGACGCTGCGAACGCTTGCAGCGACACTCACCCTGCCGCATGAGCTGATCGTCTCGGACGGGGGCAGTTCCGACCGGACGGCCGAATTGGCCGCCCGATATGCGAACACTGTCGTCGTGTATGCGGGCGCAGGCCGTCAGACAATTGGGCAAGGGCGTAACGACGGCGCCAAGGTTGCTGCCGGCGATTTTCTCGTCTTTCTCGATGCCGACTGTATTATCCCCGAGCCGGACCGGTTCTTTGCACAGGCGCTCGCGCATTTTGAGAGAGACCCGGGGTTGGTCGGGCTGACTGCGTACCTTCGCGTGTTCCCGGCGGACGAGACGCTTGGCGACAAGCTCGTCTCGGGCATCGCCAATCTTGGTCTGCGGGTCGCCAATAACATTTTGAAACGAGGGGCTTCGTTCGGCGAATTTCAGATGATCCGGCGAGAGGCGTTCGCTCGCCTGGGCGGCTTCCGTGCGGATCTCATCGCGTTCGAAGACACCGACATGTTTCGCCGTCTTTCGCGGATCGGCCGAACGACGATCGCTCCCAAACTTCGCGTGCTGCACAGCGGTCGGCGCGGCCATCAGGTCGGCCACCCGCAATTAATCGCGATGTGGCTCGTCAACCTGCTCTCTGTCGCATTCCGCGACCGGACGTTCAGCAAAGAATGGAAGCCGATCCGCTGAATCGGCCCCGGCGCACCGTCGGGTACGGCGAATTCTCCTAAAGCGGCAGCCGGGTGCGGGCCCCGAGCGGCGAATTGCCGGGGTGGCGAGCTCACTCTCCGCCGCGGATTGTGGCGTCCCGCTCGACGCGCCGAGGGCGTATAATAATAACTGGGTAGGTCCAGACCGGGATCACGCGCGCCTTCGGCCCTCAGCTACGGCGCATCCTGAGCTACGCGCTCGGCAACCGGTTCAGCGCCTTTCTGGCCGGTTTGGGGGTGACGTCGATCCTGCAGAGCAGCACGGCAACGGGGCTGATGGTGACGGCTTTCGCGGCCGGCGGATCTCGCGCGGCAGACGCTGCTCCATGCCGCGACGCGAAGCCAAATGTGGCTGCGGTGGCTGACTACTGCCGGCGTGCCAGATCTAAAGCCGGCGCGTGATCACGTCTTCGAGCATTTCTACTTCGCGATCCAAGCAGCGATCGAGGGGCTTGGTGTGGCAATGGGTCCCTTGGCGCTCGTCAGCGATGAATTGCGCGAGGGGCGGTTGCTGGCGCCGATCAAAGAACCGGCGGTTAGGGTTAGGCCTCGGCGCCGCCGGGAATCGCCATCTTTCGCCGCTTGGCGATCGCCCTCACTGTGTTTCGCTTCAGTTTCTTCGGTAACCCCTTCGACGCTCTCGACCTCAAGATGCGCGACTGCGCCGCGCCGCCGGATGGAACAACGGATAAGTTTGCCTGCGGGGTCCGCATTCGGCATGGTCTAGCCGGCTTGCAAGGTGCGCGTTGATAAAGCGCAGTCACGAGTGACGGCATAGACGTCGCCCCTGGCGACGGTCCAGATCGGATCGGTGGCGCTCAAAGTCCGATCCGCGCTGTCCCCCGGCAAAAGAGAGATAATTATGCCCCGCAATCCCCCAAGCACCAGTCGCCCGTACCCGAGGTCACTCCCTTCGAGCTGACCGACCCAGGCCCGGCATTTTTTCAACTCTGGTATAGCCGGTTCGCGCCGAGCCTCGGGCCAGTTGCCCATCTGAGGATCCTCGATGACGTAGGCGACGATGTCGTCCGCCGCACCGTCGGCGAGCGGCAGCCCGGCCAGATCGGCAAGCGGACGGACGTCGCTGCTGGGATCCAATGACCCTCGCAGCAGACGCTGGAGCTTGCTCTGACGCTGCGCAGTCAGCGGACCAAACACCGGCGTACCAGTATGGGCCTCGGCGAAGACCGCAGCCGAGCGGCCGTTGACCGTCACAACGCTGATTACCTGCTGCTCCAGCGCTGCAAGGGGTATGCCCGACGCGATCATCGCTCCACCCAGCAGAAACGCGATCGTCCGGCCTCGTTGCGCCAAGAACCAACCTGCCATCAACGCCAAGGGCAGCATAAAAATGGACATGTAGTTCGACTGCTTTGCAATGAATTTTAGCGGTGACAACGAAATTGGCAGGGCCGAAAATATCAGAAGCAACCCCAAACCCCAGATCATAACAAAGCGAATTTCGGGCTGATTACGTTGCATCAAACCTCGGATCCAACCGGCCAAGGCCAACCAACCGAGCAGGCCGGTGTGATAGATTTTGACGAACAGCCATACGACATATGCCCACAATGATGTATTCGTAAAATCTCCGGCGACATACGTTTCTTTTACATAATCGTAGTAGCTGTAAAAAAAATAGGCCGGATGCCCATAAATTACCCAGAATAGAGCGAGATGCGCTATTAATAATACCATGCCGCCGCTGACGAACCACAGCCATTTCGCACACCGGCGATGGTCGGCCAGGACCAGCAATGGAATGACCAAAACGTAAACGATGGCCGGCGGCTTTATCCAGAACACCCAGCCAGCAAGAAGGCCGGCCACCAGGTAAAGCGCCGCCCGACCTCTCCGCTCGGCGAAATAAAAAACAAGAATAGAGCAGGTGATAACAAACTCAAGGTAAGGATCGGGGCCTAGACCTCCCGCTATGCTGATTTCTATTGGCAGCGCCGCCATGCCAAGCGCCGCCCAGATTGCGGCGCGACGGCCCCAAAGAATGTAACCGAAGCCGAAGGCAAGAACGACTTGGCCCAGCGAGCAGGCGAAGAACAACCCGCTCGCGCCCCCTATCCCGCTCCCGAACAGAAGTATCGAAGCTGCAAGAAAAATGTTGATCCCATCGCGCATGGCGCCGATGTAAGCGGCCTGTGGATACTCCCCATGGAGAATATGTTGAGCGCGGGTGAGATAGACGATTTCATCACTCCCCAGCGCTTCAGAAAAAAAGGCCAAGCGAACCAGGGCGGCAAGTGCAAGAATGGCGAGCAAGTCGAAAAACAATCGCTTGTTCAAGCCATTCTCCTGTTGCCGTCGGGCAACGGCGGGTCCTATGATTGCCTCGTTTGTGGTCATCTACAGCGATCCCTCGGGACGGCAGCTCTCATGATTGAGCAGTATTGCGGGGCGGAAGGCCGCGTTTGCACAGCCCAGCGGGTTCTTCGATGCGTTTCTTCCGGTAAGCCCAGCTATTCGGTAAGCCGACGTTCGATAACGGCTACCGGCCCTCGCGAACCACCGGGTTCCGCAACGTGCCGACGCCGGTGATCTCGATCTCGACGGTGTCGCCGTGCCTCAGATTTTCAGGCGCGCCTTCGGTGCCCATCCACACGACGTCGCCCGGGTAGAGCGTCAGGTATCGCGACATCCGGCTGATGAAGGTGGCGGGGCCAAAGATCATGCTGTTGGTTTTGAAGCGGAACCTTTCGCCGCCATTGACGCGGATGATCGTCTGCGCCGCGTCGAGATCGAAATCGGTTTCGATCCATGGTCCCATCGGCTTGAAGGTATCGGTGTTCTTGGCGCGCCACATGGTCCGGTCGCCGGATTGCCAGGTGCGCTCGCTCATATCGTTGCCGATTGTCCAGCCGAGCACGCAGGACAGCGCGTCATTCTCGGACAGGTGCTTCGCTTTCTTGCCGATCACCGCGACGAGCTCGCCTTCGTACTGCACGCGCTCGGTCGCATCCGACGGGATCACGATCGGCTCGCCATGCGCGATCAGCGCATTATTGGCGCGATAACCGATATCCGCCGCCTCGGGCAATTTCGGCGTCTCCCCGCGCTTTTTGGCCGCCTCGATGACGTGTTCGGCGTAATTGAGCCCGGCGCAATAGAAGGTGCGCGGCTCGACTGGCACCAGCAGCTTGACCGACGACAATGGCCGGCGCGTCGTCGTCTTCTCGTACCCGGCAAACGGATCGCCGCCCACTTCGGTGACCATGTCGCCCTCGAGGATCCCGTAAACCGGCTGCCCGTTGGTCTCGTAACGTATCCAGCGCATTCTCTCCCTCCTTCCCCACCCGGCATTTCGCCCTTCCGCTTCAGACGATAGACATACCGCCATAGGCAATCCATGCCCAACAAAAAGCTGAAGCTCGGCCCTCGTTGCGGTAATTTGTAAACATGACTTCCCGAGCGCGCGTCGAGCGCCGGCTGGCGGCCATCCTGGCGGGCCGATGTCGCGGGCTACTCGCCGCTGATGGGCGAGGACGAGGAAGGCCCCCTCGCGCAGCTCATGGCGATCCGCCGCGCTAGCCATTTCTTCCCGCTTTATCTGGATTACTCGAACGCGCGTGGCGGCGTTGTGTTACCCACCGTACCGGCCATGGAGCCGGCGTCGATCGACAGGATGACGCCTGTCACCCAGGCCGACTGATCGGACACTAGATACACGACGGCATTGCCGACGTCCCAGCCGGTACCCTCGGTGTGCAACAGAGTGTTCTTGCGGCGCGCCTCACGCAATTCCGGCTCCATGCCGCGGGAATAGACCATGGGGGTATAGACGTAGCCGGGCGCAATGCAATTGACGCGGATGCCCTCCGGCCCGTGGTGGGCCGCTATCGAGCGCGTCATGTTGACAACAGCGCCCTTGGATGTCGAGTAGAACAGGCTTGGATTACCGCCGCGCAGCCCGTCGATCGAGGCGATATTGACAATCGAACCGGAACCCCGCTTTCGCATTTCCGGAATGGCGTGCTTTGCCATCAGCATCATCGACGTCACGTTGACGCGCATGGCGGCGTCCCATGCCGCAAGGTCGACATCGACCGCATTGCCGATGGGCCCGCCGATGCCGACGTTGTTTACAAGAATGTCGAGCCGGCCCCAGGCGTCGACTGTCGCGTTGACGGAAGCCGCGCTCGAAACCGGATCGGCCACATCAGCGACGACGACCATCGACGCGCCGCCCTCCGCATCGATCATTGCCTTGGTCGCCTGGGCCCACTCTTCCATCGCATCGAGCAACGCCACTTTGACGCCTTCCCGCGCGAGCAGTATGGCGGCCGCCCTGCCATTGCCGATGCCGTCACCGCGCGAGCCGGCCCCGTGACGATCGCGACCTTGTCCTTCAGGCCCATCTGGAGCATCCGCCCACGCTCCTCGGTACTGCCCACCTTCCCTGGATGGGCAATTTATCCAACCCTGCAAAGCAGAGGTTAGTTTATCGAGCGTCGGTTTTCGACGCCAATTGCAGCGGACCGGTGCGGATCCCGGTCGACCCCGCGCCAGCTTAGGCGGCCGGCTTGTTGACACCCGGCCCCGGCGCCCGCAAGCACCTGCATGTGCGGCAGCGGAGTGATCCGGCATCGGCCCTTTTTTGAGGCTGTCCATTGGGGTGAGACACGCCAATGTGTTGACCCCGTCGATATTCATTGCGCAGGAGCCGCACACGCCTTCGCGGCAGGACCGCCGGAACGCCAATGTCGGGTCGATCTGGTCGTTGATCTTGACCAAGGCATCGAGCACCATCGGCCCGCAGTGATCGCGATCGATGCCGAAGGTATCCATCGTCGGGTTGGCGTTCTTCGCCGGGTCCCAGCGATAGATCCGGAAGCTCTTGATGTGGTCCGCCGGTTTTGGCAGCGCCCAGTGCTTGCCTTCGCCAACCCTTGAGTTTGCCGGGAGCGAAAATTCGGACATTGAAACTTCTCCTACTTAACGCCGTCATTGCGAGCGAAGCGAAGCAATCTCGATGGGCAGCGAGTAACCGGGCCGAGATTGCTTCGTCGCTGCGCTCCTCGCAATGACGGTAAGGCATTGCAAAAACCGCCACGGTTTGCTCAGTGGGTGCGCTCGGCGGGCGGGAAGCTCGGCGCCTCGTTGGAGAGCGCATTGAGGTGGACCGGGCGGTAGGCGAAACGGACGTTCCAGTCGTCGTCCTTCCACGCGCAGGTGTGCTTCAGCCAGTTCACATCGTCGCGTTTTTGGTAATCTTCGCGCGCGTGGGCTCCACGTGATTCGTGCGTTCGCAGGCGGAGTGCGCAATGACCACCGCCTGATCGGCGAGATTTGGCAAGCTCCAGAGCCGAGACGAGCGCGACATTCCACTGCAGCGAATCATCATCGACCGTGACGCGCTCCAATGGATCGCGCAGTGCCTGAAGCTTGTCCAACCCCTCCCCTCAATGTGTCGCCGCGGCGAAACACGGCGAAGCCGGACTGCATAGCTTCCTGCATCTGCGGGCGGACCTCGCCGGGCTTATTGCCGCCCCTGCTGTGCCGGATCCTGTTTCCTCCTCCTTTGGTAATGCCCGCGGTTGCCTGAATTCTCGCAGGCATTCGAAACCTCGTGGCTGGCTGCTGAGTACACCGCCCGTTCGCGCCAATCTATTCGCGGGTGCCGATAGGGGCGACTCGCCAAAATCTGCTTGCCAAATATGATCATGTTTTGTTCTATTATGCGCGGGGACGACGAACCTCCAAGGAGACGACGATGAAGAAATGGGCACTCCCAGCCGCCGCGGCGGTCCTGCTCGCAACGGCATGGTCGCACTGGCCGGCCGTTGCGCAACGAGCGGCCGAACCCGCCGCGGCCGGCGAGCTGATCACCTTCGACCAGTACCGCGACTTCCGCGCGCGCGACCTGCAGCAGCGCCAGGTGCGGCTCGCGCGTCAGCTGGCCGACCCCGGCCTTTCCGCTGCGGAGAAAGCGAGCATCGAGCGGCGCAAGGCCTATTACGATCGGCTGGCGGCGATGCCGGCCGAGGAGCGCGACCAGCTTTATCGCGAGCGGTTCGACCAAATCGACAGCAACCACGACGGCAAGCTCGATCCGGAGGAACGGGCCGCGTGGCGCGAGAAGCAGCGGGAAGTCTATCGCCAGCAATCGGCCGACCGCGCCCGCCCGGCCGACCAGCAGCCTTGATCGGGCGGCTCGTTTCGGAGCGCCTTTAGGGTCGTCCGCGACGAGCACAATTGACGCTCGTGGCGGTCGGCTCTTAGCTTGGCGCCGTTCCATTCACAGGAGGAGCGAGCGATGGCGAAGATCGAGCAATATGCCGCCCGCGGGGTCTGGGATCCGCCGACTTATTCGCAGGCTGTCAAGGTGACCGGCGCCGAGACGATCCTCTATATCGCGGGCCAGGTGGCTTATGGCGACAACGGCAGCGCGGCGCATGCCGGCGATTTCAAGGCGCAGGCGCGGGCGGCCTTGCAGGCGGTGAAGGCACAGATCGAGGCCGGCGGGGGCACGATGGCAAATATCGTCAAGGTCAATACCTATCTGATCGATATTCGTCATCGCGCCGACTACGCGGCCATTCGCGAGGAATTCTTCGGCAAGAAAATGCCGGCCTCGACCCTGGTCGCTGTCGCGGCACTGGCCCAGCCCGAGTTTCTGATCGAGATCGAAGCGATCGCGGTGATCTAGATCTCAGCAAGCCCAACGCGGTTCTCTCGCCTATGAGGACGGGGAGATTCGCACCTCTCGCGGTTGTTCTGACGATACTGCTCACCGGGTGCGGACCAGGGGCCGGGAATGCCTACGTCGGACCGGAGATCCGGGCGGCGGATTTGAGTGTCCCCATAATGCTTTCGAAGGCTGCGCAAACCCGTAGTTTGCAATGCTAGTGGGCTCCCTCCGGGATGGCGCCGCGTTCGAGCGCCGGGTTGTGCCCGAGGATCAGCACGAGGATGGCCGACAAGAACGGGAAGAACGCAACCGCCAAAAGGCCGGCAGTGAACCCGCCGGTTGCATCCTTCAGGTAGCCCATAGCGTAGGGGGCCGCAAATCCGGCGAGATTGCCGATCGAATTGATCAGGGCAATGCCGCCTGCCGCGGCGGTGCCGCTGAGGAACGCGGTCGGCAATGTCCAGAACAATGGCGCGATTGCGAAGAGACCGATCGCGCAGATCGACAGCACGGTCATCTTCTGCACCGGGTCGGGGAAATAGGTCGACAGCGCGAGGCCGCCGGCCGTGACCAGGAAGGCCAGGGCTGTGTTCCATTTCCGCTCGCCCATCCGGTCGGAAAGGAGGGGCCACAGAAATACGGCGACCGCGCCGATCACATAAGGAATCGCGGTGATCAGCCCGGTCTGGAAATCGGTGACGCCAAAGTCCTTGACGATCGTCGGCAGCCAAAAACTCAAGGCGTAACTGGCTGCGGCAGTGCCGAAATAAACGAGGCTCAGCACCAGCACGCGGGGATGGGCCAGCGCCTGCCAGAGCGTGTGTCTTGCGTGAGCCTCGCGGACCATCCGTTCGCGGCGCAAGCGGTCAATCAGCCAGTCGCGCTCGTCGGCGGCGAGCCAATGCGCCTTTGCTGGACCGTCGGTCAGGTAAAACATCACGACAAGGCCGAGCAAAACTGTCGGGAGGCCCTCGCAAATAAACAGCCACTGCCAACCCTTGAGCCCCCAGATCCCGTCCATTCCGAGGATCAAGCCGGATAGCGGGGCGCCGATCACCGTCGAGATCGGGATCGCGGCCATGAAGCGGCCAACCATGCGAGCCCGATAATACGACGGGAACCAGTAGGTCAGGAACAGGATGATTCCGGGGAAGAAGCCGGCCTCGGCCGCGCCGAGCAGGAAGCGGATGACGAGAAAGCTCCATCCGTTCCAGATCAGCGCCATCGCGGCCGACAACAGGCCCCAGGTCACCATGATTCGGGCGATCCACAGCCGCGCCCCGAACCGCTCGAGCGCCAAATTGCTCGGCACTTCGAAGAAAAAATATCCGAAAAAGAAGATGCCGGCGCCCCAGCCGAACATTGTGGCGGTGAAGCCGAGATCCTTGTTCATCTCGAGCGCGGCGAAGCCGACATTGACGCGATCGAGGAAGCAGACAAAGTAGCAGAGCGCCACGAACGGCACGATCCGCCGGCTGACCTTGCTGATGACCTGCGCTTCCATGGCTTCCTCCCGGATGGCGCCGCCGCTTACCGCCGAGCATCATCGTTACCCGATGATTCTGCCGCGGGTCTGGATCAAAGGAAAGGCCCCATGCCAGCGCCCGACCAGCCGGCGCGCTACCTCGCCGTGATCGTTGGCCCCTGTGTTGCGTCAAAAATTGCGTAGAGCACCTGCGGGCGAAGCGGTCTGGTCGCCCACTCGAGCGAGTTCCTGCAGTAGGGGTGACGCCAGGCGAGATCGGCCGAGATTAAATCCCGTCGCCGCCGGTCCTCATCTTAAGATCAACCGGGTGGTGGGCGATCGTTAAGAGCTTTTCCACTTTTTCGAGTGGCATCGACAGCTTTACGGCGAGTTCCTCGGCAGTCGGCTCGCGGCCGATCTCAGTCAGCATGTGGCGCGAGCTCCGCACCAACTTGTTGATCGTCTCGATCATGTGTTCGGGGATGCGGTTCGTCCGATCACCAACTTCTTCGCGCTCGGCCATTTGTTGTCTCCCAAAGCTGCTGGCACGGCGAAATCTACATGTTCTCGAAAATCATATCGGCGATCCGCTAATCCAAGCCGATACCCGCGGCTACTGGGAGTATGAAACCTCGCAAGGGAAAAGCAAGGACTTCCATTAAATCTAGGTGTCAACAGCGTCCGGCATCGACCGGGATTTCCCGTTACCGCCGGTGGCAGCGTGGCCATTGAGTTGAGCCATAGCTGTGTTGCCGATTGCCCATCGGCCCCCTGCATTCCGAAGCACTTGGCCGGTTTCTTCCATGCGCTGGAGCGCCATTTCCGTTCGCTCGGTCTGGTAATCGACGGCTTTGGCGATCTGGGTTGCTGTCATTGCCTGGCCGGAAAACGACAATTCACGCAAGATCAGTTCGCGTATGTGCCGACGCACGCGTCGCCGGCCAGGCTGCTTGGGATCGGATGCCGGATCGGGTTCGGCATCACCAGCCGAAATTGCCAAGCCGAGTATTTTCATCGCCGCTTGAAACCCTTCCTGGCGGGCTTTGATCAGCTTGGCTTCCTCGGCTTTTTGTTCGCTAATCTCGAGCGCCATCCGTCGATGCGCTTCCAACGTGTCCAGATACGCAAGAGCTTTCTCATTTGGCGTAGACATCGAATCTCACCCTTATTCGCCGGATACCCTTATTAAGTGATCGGTCCGCAAAACACTCGTCTAATACGAGCGTTCCCGCTGCGGCTGCGTGTCGCGGCTACGGGGGCGGTCTTCACGGTTGCGTGCGAAATAGCTCCATGTACAAGGCCATCATGTCCATCTGGCTCGATTTCATTTCCGATATTTGTCATTTTTTTGACAGAAAAGTTAATTTGGGTATTGCGATGTGAGTTAGCGGACACGGCCGGGGTGAGGGTCGACGCTGTTTAGAAATGGATAGATCGGCGACTTGTCATCGGCCGCACGCGGACACAAGAACGTCGATTGCCCGCTGCACTTCGCTGGGGCGGTGCAGCCGCAATACCATGAGATGCGCGCATTCCTTCCGCGCCAACCGTACCGCGGTTTCACGGCGGCAGCGCTCCCAGGTGCTCCAGGCCCAGCGGATCGGATGACCGGGCCGCAGCATATGCCGCCAGCGCTCACGGTTTCCGGCCCATAGTTCGATGCGCAGAACGGCGCGGAACAGCGTACGGGAGATCACGCGAGCCATGATTACCGGTCGCTCGTAGTCGAGCCAAACAAGGTGGGTCGCACGCTGCCAGATCCTGTCGCGCACGGGACCGTAATTGCCGTCGACCACCCAGGCCTCGGCCTTGATTGCCTCATCGACGCGGCAGACGAATTCCTCCGGATCGTGCCGCGTCAGATCGCGCCATCCCGACTGCCAATTGATGGCGTCGAGTTCGATATGCGGCAGCTCCAACAGCGCCGCAATTCTGCGTGCCAACGTCGTCTTGCCGGCCCCCGAGGTGCCGACCACGACAATCCGCATCCGGCCGTCTCCGGGTATTTGATCCGCGAACCCTCACCGACCCGGCGCAGCGAGGCAGGTGAGGGTCAGCGGGCCAATTTACGCTCGGCCAGCCGGACGAACAGGCTGGCGCCGAACGGCAGTGCCATGTCGTTGAAATCGTAGCCGGGGCTGTGGACTTCGCAGCCTCCGGTTCCCTCGCCGTTGCCGATTTGGATGTAGGCGCCGGGCCGACGGTTCAGCATGTACGAGAAATCTTCCGAGGCCATAACCAAATTGCCATTGCGGTTGACGTTGTCGGCGCCGACCAGCTCGGCGGCAGTCTCGGCGATGAATTCGGTCTCGGCGGCGTCATTGACCAGTGGCGGGAACAAGATCCGGAAATCGAGCTCGGCGGTCGCGCCGAACCCGCCGGCGACACCGGAAGCGATGCGCCGCATGTTGTCCTCGATCAGGCGCAGGGTTTCGGGAGCGAAGGCGCGTGCGGTGCCGCGGATGGAGGCGTGCTCCGGGATCACATTATAGGCTTCGCCGGCGTGGATCTGGGTGACGCTGAGGACTGCCGTGTCGAGCGGCCTCACATTGCGTGAGACGATTGTCTGCAACGCCGTCGTGATGTGGCTGGCGACAATCACCGGATCGATGCCCACCTCAGGGCGGGCCCCGTGCGCGCCGCGGCCGGTGACGGTGATATCGAAGTAGCCACCGCCCGCCATCATCGGGCCGGTGCGGATCTGGAACTTGCCAATTGCGAGCCCCGGCCTATTGTGCATGCCAAAGATCGCATCGCACGGAAAGCGCTCGAACAGTCCGTCCTCGACCATCGCCGCGCCGCCGCCGAGCCCCTCTTCGGCGGGTTGAAAGATCAGGTTGACGGTGCCGTCGAACTCGCGGGTCTCCGCGAGGTACCGGGCCGCGCCTAGCAGCATCGCGGTGTGCCCGTCATGACCGCAGGCGTGCATGCGACCCTGATGGCGCGAGCGGTAGGTGAGATTGGTCGCCTCCTCGATCGGGAGCGCATCCATGTCGGCCCGCAAGCCGATCGAGCGCGACGACGTGCCGGCGCGCAACCGGCCGACGACACCCGTGCGGCCGACGCCGCGATGCACCTCGTACCCGAACTCGGCGAGCTTTTGCGCGACAAAATCGGAGGTGCGCTGCTCCTCGAACCCGAGTTCCGGGTGCGCATGGATGTCGCGCCGCCAATTCGTCACATCATCATGAAACTCCGCTATGCGTTTTATGACGCCCATATCAATTCTCCCGCCCGCTCGCCCCAACGTCATAACGCGGACGCCGGCCGGTGTCAGCGGGAAAGGGACCTTTGCGCGTAGCACAATCGCGTGCTTTCCGAAAATGCTGACGACTTGGACATGGCCAAGACTATAAGCCTACGTGAAGCAAACCAAAGATTTGCCCGTTGCATACGCGAAGTCGAGGCCGGTTCCGAGTTCGTCATTACCCGAAACGGGCAGTCGGTTGAGCGCGGTGCGGGCCGCGCTCGCCGATGCTGCGCGGCCGAACGCATGTCTTATTGGGATGGCCTGCTGTTGGCGACCGCGCGCGAAGCGGGATGCGCTGCCATTCTTGTTGCCATTCTTACTGAAGATTTGGCGGACGGGGCGGAGTTGGGCGGCGTCCGAATCCATAATCCATTTGCTGCAGGAGGAGGGCTCACCGGGCCGGCGCACCGGTTGCTGGGCCTATAATTCAAATCGGGCGCTTCTGATCACCGAGTGCCAATCGCCGTAAATAAACCTGCACGCGGGCTTTTGCCCCGTTTCACACTTTACGAGCAAAACCGCGGTGCCACGTTTTTAAGGGGTACCGTCCTAGTTTTAGCTGCCGCAGATGAAGAGTTAATTTACAAGTATAAGCCACACCCCTTTATGAATAGGTCTGGTATTTCGCGGATCGTGGCCCTGTGGCCTGAATATCGCAGTCGGCTTCCAATGTGGAGAAAAAAAAGAGCGGCAGGGTTGACACCGGGGTTTTGGCCTGTTTAGCCTCGGATCGTCCTACCTGTCCTACCCGGTTTGTCGGGGACAATCCGGGAAGACACCGATCTGCATTCCCTCGTCCATCCCAATACGATTGGCATGGCGGCCGAACCGCTATTGCCCGCGACCGGGGGGTGCCCAGCAAGAGGGGGCAACGCAATGCCAATGCGTCGAACGATCGGTATTTCGCTCGCGTTTGTGATGATCTCGACCGGTGCGATCGCCAAGACGCCGGGCAAAGGCTCATTGCCGCATCCCGGCCAGCTGCAGGGTAAAGCCCAGTTCCCCTCCTGCGGCGCGGACGCTCACGCGCGCTCGCGCCATGCCGACTCCGATTCCACCGAGTTCGGCCGGGGGTGCGGCCGATGCGTATCTAGGCCCCGTGCATACGATCGGAAAAAGCGAGATCGGCAGAGCGGCTTGGTACAACTGGGTGGGCTCCCGTACCGCGAGCGGCGAGATTCTCGATTGGGTCACGCCGACGGCGGCCCATCGTTCGCTGCCGCTTGCTTCCTACGCAAGAGTCACCAATCTCGACACCGGGCACGCAGTAGTCGTCAAGATCAATGACCGCGGGCCCTATCGGCGGCGTTTCATTATCGATCTTTCGCCGCGCGCCGCCGAAGAGATCGGTGTCGTTCGCAGCGGCATCGCGGCCGTCAGCGTCGAACCCCTTGCCGGTGGGCGAGCGCCGAACAGCGCGACTGCTCCAGACTCCGAGACGCGCGTTGCGCGCGCCGATCCCGAGGTAATCCCCTACAATCAACCGGCCTGGGTCGATCCGCGACTCGAGGGGCCCGCGTCGAAGGATGCGGTCGTCCCAACCACCGAGGCGCATGTCGCGCGCGCCGATTCCGGGGCGATCCCTTACAATCAACCTGCCTGGGTCGATCCGCAACTCGAGGGGCTCGCGTCGAAGGATGAGGCCGTCCCAACCACCGAGGCGCATGTCGCACGCGCCGATTCCGAGGCGATCCCTTACAATCAACCGGCCTGGGTCGATTCGCGGCTCGAGCACCAGTGAAACGAGGTCGATGGCCGGGCCGCGCGGCGGAATAACGGCGCCGGCGCGATCCGACGCCCCGGGTTACAGCCGAAATAGGCGACGTCTTCGGGGCGCGGCTTCCTGTCGGAGTTGCTCGGCCATTCTTTGGTGCGGCCGGACTTCTCGTCCCCGTAGCGCACGCGGAACTGCAGCGTGCGCTGCGGACCGTTGGCGTATTCGTGCAGTTGGCCGCGCGGTGAACGACGAAGGTCCCCGGTCCGATCTCGATAGTTTCGGTTGGGGTGCGCATCCTGCCGCCACCCTCGTAATAAGCGATTGGGTGGCGACCTAGTTTTCCTCCGCGCTTTCGATCAAACTGCGAGCCGGGCATATCGAACCCGCCCACCGAGCCGATGCGCTGGGAATGTTCGCTCGGCTCACCACCAACAGCTTTGTCGTCGTGCCGGTGTCGGGACTGCGGACCAGCATAAGTTGGGCTTGCGCGCGGGTGACGCCCTACTCTCGCGGTCTGCGTCGATCACGGTGCGACCCTCCGTACACTGGACCGGCGCCTGAACGATGCGGGTTCGGCGCTGGGTATCAGACGATGTTGCTGTAATGCTCATCCATTTCGCGGGGTATCAGAGAGGACACCGGCATAGCGGGCGTAGAACGAGCGCCTATGATCCGCACTGCATCGGAAGAGAGAGGGCGTAGGCTGGGGCGATGGCGTATCAAACATTTCGCGTCGAGATTACCCGCGACGAGACGCGCGACGGCGGGCCGGTCGGCATCGAGATTACAGCCTATATCGACCGCATGCCCGAGACTAACGAGGCTACGGTCGGACGGTTGAGCCGGTCGTGGCGCGGGGTATGGAACAGCCGGCTGCAATACATCGGTGATTTCGATACATTGGCGGAGGCGCTTGCCGCGATTACGGCCGCCTATCCCGAGGCCGCCCACATTCGCTGCTACGAATACACCGTCGACGACGAGTTTGCGCGCGAAGTGCCGCCGCTCCTGCGATCCGGGGAGAAATGGCTGCCGGGCTCCTAGCTAGCCCCCTCACCTCTACTCCTGCGGAGGCCCCGGCTGCGGGCCCATCCGCCGGCGATTATGCTCGATCGCGAAGATGTGGCTGTAGAGGGTTGCGGTCCAAAGCTTGCCCTCCATCGTCATCTCGAGATAACGCAGCGCGTCGCCGATATAGCGCTCGATCTTGCTCCAATAGAATTGCGGATAGTGGTCGACCATGTCGGCTGGACTGGTATAGCCGAGCCTCTCATTAACGCCGGTTTCGGCGAATTCGTGATAGAGCGCGTTCAACTTGCGCGGGTAGAGCGGATCGCCCAATTGGCCGATCAGATCGCCGGCCCTGACCAGGCCCGCATCGGTGTCGGTGGCGGCGTGGTCTTCGTCGTCCGGCACCGGGAAGCGCGTCAGCTCGATGGCCGCGGCGATCCGTTCCTCATCTATGAAGGGAACGGGTGTGAAACGCTCGCGGACGAAAATCTTCCCCCGTTCGACGTGATAGGGCATCAGGAAGGCGTCGGAGGCCCCGCGCGGGGGCGTCACCGTATTGCCGGCGGCGTCGATCACGAAATGCTCGGCCGTGTCGCCGGCGCAGATGCCGCGCACATATCCGATGTCGTGGTGCAGCGCGGCCCAAATGGTGTGGCCCCAATCGATGGGCGAGATGGTCCGCTCGAGGCGCCGGCCGCGCAAAATGTCCTGAACGCAAAGGGTGACCATGACCGTGTGTTCGCAATCGTGATAGAGCGCATCGCTGTTGGCAATGCGCTCGATGACGAGGCGGCCGGCTTCGTCGAGGCCGGAGGCAATGTGCGGCTCTCGGTCGCCATAGATCCTACGGTAGGTCTCGGCCAGGTTCCGACCCAATGCATCAGCTACAAGGCTCGTCGGGTTCAACATGCTCGCCTCCTCAACAGGCCGACAGGATCGACTGAATATGACGCGCTCATGGAGATCGCCAGGGTTCTCCCTTATTGGCTTGTCAGCGTCGATGCGGCTTCCACATCGCATATTGACAATACCATAATAATAATGCAGAATGACCGGTTGCGCTTGGCTTTGGGTCTAGGTCCCGCTATAACGGATTCCGCATTGTAGCATTCTTGGGCGTGGTCGGCTCGCCGAAGGCGATCCGCCCCTGCCGATGATCGGATCGCGGATCGTGGCCCAACCGAGCCCCTCCTGTAGATTCCTTGCAGATAACAGGTGAACAGGAGTTGGCGCCCGGTGCGGACTCACCGCCGGAGGACGAGGCGGAAGAGCGGCGGGTGGTCAGGCTGGGTCGTGACGACCGCGACCGGCACCACGGGTTCCGTATCAGCGCGTTCAATATGGAAAGCCCGGACCATGGCCGCGAGTACCAAAGTCGCTTCGGTCAGCGCGAACTGGGCACCGATGCAGACGCGCGGGCCCATGCCGAAGGGCAGATAGGCGCAGCGTTCGGGCGGCGGCGCGCCCGGCAGAAACCGCGACGGGTCGAACCTCTCCGGCTGGTCCCACAGCCGCCGATGCCGGTGCAACACCCAAGGGGCGATCAACACGACCGCGCGCGCCGGGATCGCGATGCCGCCGGCGGTATCGGCACGGCGCGCCAGGCGCGCCAGGGTGAAGGCCGGCGGATAGAGCCGCAGCGCCTCCTGCACGACCGCGCGCGTATAAACGAGCCTCGGCAATGCCTCGGTGGCCTGCTCCGGGCCGAGATCGAGCGGCGCGGCTTCCGCAACGATGCGCGCCTCGACCTCGGGCGTCGCCGTGACGAGGTAGAGCGCCCAGAACAATGCAACCGCCGTTGTCTCGTGCCCCGCGGTGATCAAGGTCGCGAACTGATCGGCCAGACGGTCCGGATCCCGTTCCTCGGTCGACAGAACGTCGAACAGATCACCCGGTGCGCCGTCGGATGCCCTCTCGCGGCGCTCGGCGATCAGCCGCCCGATCAGCGCCATCCAGCGGCGGTGAAAGCGCCGCCGCGCAAATTCGCGCGGGCTGGGGATCGGCAAGGGCAGCAGAAAATCAAGGAGGGTCGGCCGGCCGAGGTGCTCGGCATAACCGGTGACGAGCTCGCGCAGCTCCACTCCGTGGCGATCCATGGCCAGCGAAAACATCGACCGGCCGGCGATCTCGAGGGCGAGAAATTGCATATCGGCGAGGAGATCGACCGGGCGCCCGCGGCAATCGGCGAGCTCATCGATCAGAGCGCCGGTCGCTTGCGCAATATGACGCGCCAGCATCGGGATCGTCCGCGGCGTGAATGCCGGCGCAACGGTCTGCCGCTGATACCGCCAATCCTCGCCTTCGCTGAGCAAGAGACCCTTGCCGAGCAATGGGCGCAGCATGCGGATCGTGGCGGGAGTGCGGCGGTAATTTGCCGGATTGTCCACGAGGATGTGATGGATGCTCGCGGGCCGGCTGAGAATGACCTGCCGCCGTCCGAAGAAATTGCGGACCACCACCTCTTCCTCGAAGGCCTCCGGCGGAAAAGCCAACAGCGCATTCTCGCCCATTGCCCGCGCGATGCCGCGAGCGGAAGCCCCCTCCTGCGGGGCACGAGGCGCCGGCGGGAAGATTGCTCGCCCTTCGCTCACCGCTCGCATCCTCACCTCGCCCCAGCCGCCATCACAGAGATCGGCATCGCCGCGTTTTATCCAAGCGTCTATTCCCGGTCTGGTCAGCATCGGTGGCCGAGGGGACCAATGATGTTGCCTTTTTGGTCGACGCTGCCAGTCTGTCGACCTAACCGAGTGGTGCCGATGCATCTGCCAGCCAAGCTGCATTACGCCTGGGTCGTCGCGGCGGTCACTTTCGTCGTGCTGCTGCTGACCGCGGGCGTGCGTGCTGCGCCGGGCATTCTGATCGTACCGCTCGAAAACGAGTTTCACTGGGCGCGTTCGACAATCTCCTTTGCGGTCGGGGTCAACCTTTTGCTCTACGGGCTGATCGGCCCCTTCGCCGCGGCGCTGATCGATCGCTTTGGCGTCAGGCGCACTATGGCGGTGGCGCTCGCGGTGACCGCGGCCGGTGTCGCCCTGACGCCGGCAATGCGACAATCCTGGCAGCTTATCCTGCTGTGGGGCGTCGTCGTCGGCGCGAGTTGCGGGGTCATCGGCAACTTCCTCGCCGCGTTTATTGCCGCCCGCTGGTTCCGGGTCCGCCAGGGGCTCGTCGTGGGCGTATTGACGGCGGCCAACGCCGCGGGTCAGCTGATCTTTCTCCCGACGATGGCGGGTCTGGCGACCAGTATGGGCTGGCGCGTGATGTCGCTGCTGCTCGCGGCTTCGGTCGCGGCCTTTGTCCCGCTGATAGCGCTCTTGATGCGCGACCGTCCGGAAGATCTCGGCTTGGCGCCCTATGGCGCCAGTCACGGCTTCCGACCCGCGCCGGCGCTCGACGGCAATCCGTTGACCCTGGCTTTTCGCGCGTTCGGCGAGAGCGCCCGCTCGCGCGATTTCTGGCTCATTGCCGGCAGCTATTTTGTCTGCGGCGCTTCGACCAACGGTCTGATCGGCACGCATCTGATCCCGGCATGCGTCGATCATGGCCTGGCCGAGGTCACTGGAGCGGGTCTTCTCGCGGCGACCGGTGTCTTCAGCTTCCTCGGCGGAACGCTGTCCGGCTGGCTCAGCGACCGGGTGGACAACCGGCTGCTCCTCGCCTGGTATTACGGACTGCGCGGCCTCTCCCTGCTCTATCTGCCCTTCGCGTTCGACATGTCGTTTTACGGCCTGTCGCTGTTCTCGGTGTTCTACGGGCTCGACTGGATCGCCGGGGTCCCGCCGACCGTTCGGTTGTTGAGCCGCGTCGTCGGAACCGAGCGGACCGGGATCATGGTCGCGTGGATCACGGTGATCCATCAAGTCGGCGGGGCCTCGGCCGCCTATCTGGGCGGGGTGCTGCGGATCTCCTTCGGCACCTATCTCGAGGCGTTCCTGTTTGCCGGGCTGCTGTGCTTCGCGGCGACGGCGATGGCGTTGTCGATAGGGGCCGGCGGCCGGCGCGCCGAACGCGCGCACGAGGCCGTGCCGGCCGCGTGACGCCAATGGCTCTTTGGTTGCCGGCGCTGTCGGTGATTATCGTGACCGCGCTTGCTCTGACCGCCGCGGAATCGCCTCCCACGGGTCCGGGCGGCCGGCGGTTGTGGATGGCCAGCATCCTCGTCTTCGGATGCCTGTCGATCGCCGCTACGGTCTGGCTCGGGCGACGGGAAGGGGGGAAGCCTTGGCGCTCGCGGGAACGAGCGCGGCGCCGCAAATCCCGACCGCCGTGCCTAATGGGCCGAGCGTCGTCAGTCTCAACTTTCGGATAAGGGTATTGGAGGATCGCGTCAAAGAACTCGAAGCGGGAAGACATGCCCGTTCGATCACACAAACGGCAGCCGATGATCTGGCGTCGTATCTGAAGCAGTTCGGCAACCGCCGGGTAATCGTTTCCTGTATCCCGGACGATATGGAGGCGTATCAATACGCCAATCAGCTGGTAAACATCCTGCGCGCCGCCAATTGGGAGGTCCAAGGTCCTCAAGTAACCAAAATATTCGGCGACGTCCGCGCGCCGGGGATAAATCTCTACGTGAATGGAGACAACAGTTCCGACACGGTCAAAATACTGTTGGACGGATTTGCGAAATTCAATATTCCCTACCAGAGCCGGGTCACGCCGAGTGGCGCCATCCCGGACACTGACACCGTCGAACTCTTCATCGGGACCCAGCAATCGCAGCGGCTAAACGCCGGCGCCGATTAATTAAACCGATCGGCGCAGGGGCGCGCTCTGTCGCACGGAACGTGCCGGCAACATGCCGGAAAACCCAAAAGGGGTTCTCCAGGGAAGTTCCCCGGCCGAATAGCCGGCAAAAACCGGGACCGAATTCCCCAAAGGCACAGAACGTTTTTGTTGCTCCGGACCACCGGTAACTCCGTCATGGCGGGATGTCGTTTGGTCAATTAACTACCCCTTCACGGGGGTTGATCATGCCGCGAGGCGGCTGGTAACGGAGCGGTTCAATGGTTAACGAGGGCTCGCGGGGCCTTATTTCCGACAAGGATTCTGCAACCGAGGTGGCCGAGTTCATCCGGGTCAAAGGAGTAACAAGGTGCCCGACCGCATGCGTCCTACCGACCCAGGCTTCGGTTGCCGCGGCCGATCGAGAGGCGCTCGGCGAATACGCGGCGCGCCGCGCCGAGCGTCGGCGGGCGAGAATGGCCGCCCACGCGCAACAGTTCTGGAACGTCGAGCTGGTGCCTTCGCTCCCCAGATAGCGCCGGCGGGTCGGCCCCGACACTGCGCAGCAAATCTGCCACTTCCGGGGCGGGTGTGCTATGCTGCGCCCTATGAACCAGCCCTCAGACTTGCCGCCACAGCCGGCGGAATATTACCGGCGCAAGGCCGCGCGCGCCCGCCAAGTCGCCGAGGGGGTCACGACGCGGGCGATCAAGCTGCGATTGCTCGAATTGGCTCTGGAATACGACAAGCTCGCCGACGGTACCGAAAGCGCGACGCGACCGCCGACCGATCTATCCGACATTTGAGCCGGGTCACTCTGCGCGCGCTCGGGACGCGATCGCTGGTTGCGCCATTTTCTCCAGCAAGGCCAGCCATTTCCCGACTCGCTTGCGGTTCTTTCCGAAATCAAAACGGCCATACCGAGACCGGCTGTAGATCGCAATGCTCGAACGATTCGGTCCGAGTTGAACGAACTCGACGGTGATGATGTCGGGAAAGCGGAATGTCGGCGAATGTTGGACGTAGACGAACCGTCGCTCGTCGGGATTGGCCGCAATCGTCTCGACACGCTTCTCGCCCGTTATCACTTCTGTCCAATATTCGTGCAATCGCTCCCATGGCATCGGGAAAATCGGGCTGGCGATCGCTTCGGCCGCCGGGCAATATCCTGGCGGACAGAAGAGAATACCCGGGTTAGGGAGGGGCGAGTGCAGCTCGGCGATGCTGACTGCCTCGTTCGGAGCCAGGCGATTTTCGGCTTCGCGGCCCATATAGATGCGCACCGCGAGCCCGACGGCCGCCATTCCCAGCACAGTCGCGACCAGTAGCGTCAAGATCCGGCGGACTACGCGCACCTTTCCTCCGCAGCCGCTAGAGGCCCGATCCTCACTATGCCATAAGAAGCCCCTCGGCGAAGGGGCGGATCGGAATGGATCAGCAATTAACGAGGGAGGCTGCGCGGTGCCAATCCGAGCCGAATGTGATCTACGCGCCGCATGGTCTCGCCGAGGGCATTTCGACTCTCGCAGCCGAGCCGATCTTTGCCGCGATACTGGGAACCGCCGGCCCGCCGCGGTTCCGCCGCCGCCGCAATGGGTTTGGCACCCTGCTGCATATCATCCTCGAGCAGCAGGTCTCTATCGACGCGGCGGCAAAGATGTACCACAGACTGGCCGGGTTGTGCCGCCCGCTCGCGCCCGCCACCTTTCTGGCCCTCGACGATGCAACTTTGCGCTCATGCGGCTTCAGCCGTCAGAAAATGGGGTATGCGCGCGATCTCGCCGCGACGGTGGAACGAGGCAGTTTCGATTTTGCCGGGCTCGCGGCGGCCCCGGATGAAACCGCTCTGGCGGGCTTGCTGGCAATCAGAGGCATCGGCCGGTGGAGCGCCGAAATCTATCTGCTCTTTGCGTTGGGTCGCCCGGACATCTGGCCGGCAGCCGATCTCGGTTTGCAGCTTGCGATGGCCGAACAGCTGGGTCTCGGGTCGCGGCCTGCCGAGGCCGAGTTGCGGGTCCGCGGTGAAGCATGGCGGCCCTGGCGGTCGGTTGCGGCCTGCCTTTTCTGGCAGTCCTATCTGCATGCCCGCGGACGCGTCGCACCGCGCCTGCCGCCGGAGCTCTATCCCTGATCGCCCAGAAGATTGCCAGCCCCGGGGCGTATCCGGTGCTTGCGCAACAGCAGACAGCCCGAGATGACCGCGCCGGCAACGACGAAGAGCGCAGGCACGCCGCCTTGCGTCACAATGCCGATCAAGATCTCGGCCACGACGGCGAGCAGGAATGCGAATACCGGGCTCAGCAGAATTCCGCCCGCGATCGTCCACCAAGCCCAGTTCGGAAAACTGTCCATTTCTGCCGACGCTCCTGAGCACCTCACGGGGAGCTTGTGTCGCAGAAAATGATTGGCGAGTTGTTAGCGGCGAGGGCCAATTGACTGGACGGGAAAAGAAAGGGGCATCATGACGGAACGCTTCCCCGACGGGTTTCTCTGGGGCGCTTCGACCTCGGCTTACCAGATCGACGGCGCGGTCCGGGAGGACGGACGCGGGCCATCGATCTGGGACACTTTCAGCCACCAGCCCGGCAACATCCTTGGCGAGGATACGGGCGATGTGGCCTGCGACCATTATCATCGCTGGCCCGAGGACGTCGCGCTGATGCGCGAGCTCGGCATCGGGGCCTATCGGCTGTCCACCGCTTGGCCGCGCATCCTGCCGGAGGGCCGCGGCAGGTCGAACCTCAACGGCCTCGAATTCTACGACCGGCTGATCGATGCCGTGATGGCGGAAAACATCGAGCCCTGGGTCTGCCTCTACCACTGGGATTTGCCGCAGGCCCTCGAATACCGCGGTGGCTGGCAAAACCGGGACACCGCCTCGTGGTTCGCCGAATACGCCGCCATCACCGTGCGGCGGCTCGGCGACCGGGTCAAACATTGGGCGACCTTCAACGAACCGAACGCTGCGAGCGTCTTGGGCTATTGCGAAGGCAAGCACGCCCCGGGCATTCGCGGCCGGGAGAGCGCGCTCAAGGCTATCCACATCATGAACCTTGCCCATGGGTTGGGCACGGAGGCGATGCGATCGGAGCGAGCCGATCTGCTGATCGGCAACATCTACAACTTCCACCCGCGTGAGCCGGCCAGCGAGCGTGAGGAAGACGAGATCGCGGCGGTCATGCTCGACGCGCTGTGGAACCGCTCCTTCCCCGACCCGCAGATTCATGGCGCCTATCCCGAGCCGCTAGCTGGCGAAATGGAGCCGCTGTTGCAGCCCGGCGATCTCGATATCATCAAGCAAAAGCTCGATTATTTCGCGTTCAACCACTACACGCGATCGCGGGTGCATCGTGACCCGGACCACCCGTTCGAGGTCGGGACCGTCCCCCCCGAACCGGGAACCCCGGTCACCGAAATGGGCTGGGAGATCGCGCCCGATGCGTTCCGCCAGGTGATGATCGAAGCGAAGGAACGCTACGCCGGCGATCTGCCGATTTACATCCTCGAAAACGGGGCAGCCTTTCCCGACCGGATCGACGCGGACGGCCGGATCCGGGACGACCAGCGGATTGCCTATTTGGGCGGCTATCTCGGGGCTGTGCTCGATGCGATCGAGGCGGGCGTGCCGGTCCGCGGCTATTTCGTGTGGTCGCTGCTCGACAATTTCGAGTGGGCGTTCGGCTACAGCAGAAGGTTCGGTCTCGTGCACGTCGATTTCGTGACGCTCGAACGGCGGGTCAAAGACTCGTTCCATTTTTATGCCGAACTCGCCCACGGCGCCCCGCTCGAGCGGGAGTAAAATGCAGGGCTTGCTCAACCCCGACTCGTCACTCGATCTGGTCGCCCATGTCATCCAGGTGGCGCTGACGCCGATCTTCCTGCTCTCGGGCATAGCAACCCTGCTCAACGTGTTCGCGACGCGGCTGGGGCGGGTCGCCGATGTCGTGGCGCAGATCACCAAGGCGATGGAACAGGCCGATCCCGACGACAACGCGGATCTCGCTCGACAACTCTTGGCTCTGCGCCGTCGCTCGATTGCGCTCGACGCCGCGATAGTGCTCGGCGCAATCGCGGCGGCCGCGACTTGCGCGTCGGTCTTCACGCTGTTTGTCGGTGCATTGCGCAATTCGACGGTCGCCTCGGTGTTGTTCACCACCTTCGGGCTCGCGATTGTTTGCACGATCAGCGCAATCGCGGCATTCACCACGGAAATGATGATGGCCGGAAGCGGGGTGCGCGCGGAGGTGGCCCGCCAGCGGTCCTCCGAGCAAGTCTGAGGTCATTGCCCGAGGAACTCGGCGCATCGCCTCTCGAGATGTTCCTGCGAAGCAAAGAAATCCTCGGCGAGGTCGAGGGCGTCCGCCGGCCGTTTCGTCGCGAAGCGGACGCCGTGTTGCCGCGCGATATCGGCAAGGCGGTCTGCGACATCCGGGCGGCCCTTGAAGATTACACCTTCCACTTCCGCCCGGATCGCCCCCAGTGCAGCGCCGACATTGTCACCGCAGTCGAGGAGACTGGAGCAGCGGGCATCGGGGACGGCCTCACATGCCGCGGCCACCAGCGCCTTGAACCAGCTGGGACCCACGTAGCCGCCGGCATCTGGGGCGCTGACCAGCAGAATGGGACGGCCGGCACGCTCCGCGGCGCTCAGCGCGGCGATTGCTTGGGCGAGCGTGTGAACGACGATGGTGGCGATAGTGTCAGGGTTCAGGCGAGCCCGCCGAAATAGGCGGCGACCTCAACCATCCGGTTTGAGAAGCCCCATTCGTTGTCGTACCACGACAGAACGCGGACGAACCGCTTGTCGAGGACTTGGGTCTGCGTCACGTCGAAGGTGGAGCTGTGCGGGTCGTGATTGAAGTCGACCGAGACTGTCGGCGCCTTGTTGATCCCGAGGATGCCGCGCAGCCGGTTGGAACGGGACGCCTCTTCCATCAAGGAGTTGACCTCGTCGCCCGAGGTGTCGCGGGCTGCGTCGAACGTGAAATCGATCAGGGACACGTTTGCGGTCGGCACACGGATCGCTGTTCCGTCGAGCTTGCCCTTGAGCGCCGGCAAGACGAGGCCGACAGCCCTTGCCGCCCCGGTCGAAGTGGGGATCATCGACTGGGCCGCCGTGCGGGCGCGGCGCAGGTCGCTGTGCAAGCCGTCGACCAGCGATTGATCGCTCGTATAGGAGTGGATTGTCGTCATATAGCCGCGCTCGATGCCGATGCCCTGATGCAGGACATAGGCCACCGGCGCGAAACAGTTGGTCGTGCACGACGCGTTCGAGATGACCTTGTGCTCGGGCTTCAGATCTTCCTGATTGACGCCCAGCACGATCGTCATGTCCGCGCCATCGGCCGGCGCCGATATGACGACGCGCTTGGCGCCGGCTTCGAGATGCTTCGCCGCGGCCTCGCGCTTCGTAAAGATGCCGGTGCATTCGAGCGCGACTTCGACCCCGAGCTCGCGCCACGGCAGCTTGGCGGGATCACGCTCGGCGGTGACGCGGATCTTTCCGCGGCCGATATCCATCCAATTGTCGCCGGTCGTGACTTCGCCCGGAAAACGGCCGTGCACACTGTCATACCGCAGCAAATGCGCGTTGGTTTCGACCGGGCCCAGATCGTTGATCCCGACGACCTCGATCGCGCTGCTCTTGTGTTCGTATGCCGCCCGCAAGACCAGCCGGCCAATACGGCCAAAGCCGTTGATCGCAACCCGTACCGCCATGGTTCATCCTCCCAAAGCTCTCGCCGATCTATAGGAGCGAGCGAGCCGCCTGCGCAACCTTTTCGGGCGTAATGCCGAAATGCGGGAAGAGCGCCTCGCCGGGTGCCGAGGCGCCGAAACCGTCCATGCCGATGAAAGCGCCGCGTGCTCCCAGCCAGCGGTCCCAGCCAAACCGCACGGCAGCCTCGACGCCGACACGCGGCGCCGAGCCGAGCACCGCGTCTTGGTACTCCCTCGGCGCCTTGTCGAAGATCTCCCAGCAGGGCATCGAAACGACGGCCGCGCGGATCCCGTGCTGCGCCAATGTCTCGCGAGCGGCGATCGCGACGCAGACCTCGGAGCCCGTCGCGAGCAGCGTGACTTGGCGCTCACCACCAGCCTCGGCCAGCACATAGGCGCCGCGCGCCGATCGGTTTTCCGCATCTGGCTCGCGTCGCAGCAGCGGGAGCGATTGGCGGGTCAGAGCGAGCAAGGAGGGTCCGTCGCGCCGCTCCAGTGCAAGCGCCCAGCACTCGGCGGTCTCGATCGGGTCGCCTGGGCGGTACACGTAAAGCCCCGGCATCGCCCGCAACGCGGCCAAATGCTCGACCGGCTGATGGGTCGGGCCGTCCTCGCCGAGCCCGATCGAGTCGTGCGTCATCACGTAAATGACGCGGACCCCCATGAAGGCGGCCAGCCGGATAGAGGGCCGGGCATAATCGGAAAACGTGAGGAACGTCCCGCCATAAGGGATCAACCCACCATGCACCGCGATGCCGTTCATCGCAGCCGCCATCCCGTGCTCGCGCACTCCGTATCGGATATAGCGGCCGGAATAGTCGCCGCGGCGGACGTCCTTCTGGTCCTTGGCCTTGGTGTTGTTCGAGGGTGTGAGGTCGGCCGAGCCGCCGACCAGCTCCGGAACGACCCGGGTCAAGGTATCGAGCACTGTCCCCGAGGCCTGGCGCGTCGCGATTTTCGCATTTGCCTGCCGGAAGTCGTGGCAGACCTTCGCGATCGCTTGATCGAGGCCGGGCGGCAACTCTCCGCGCTGGCGACGCAGGAATTCGGCACGGCGCTCCCCGGCAAGGGCGTTGAGGCGCGCTACCCAGGCGCGGCGTACGGGTTCGCCGCGGTCGCCGGCCGCGCGCCATTCCGCGCGGATGTCTTCGGGAATCACAAAAGGCGGCTCGCTCCACCCGAGCCGCTGGCGCGCCCCGGCGATCTCGGCGGCGCCGAGTGGCGAGCCGTGCGCCGCGGCAGTTCCGGCCTTGGTCGGCGCTCCGAAGGCGATCGTCGTGCGGCAGGCAATGAGGTTTGGACGATCGCTGTTCTGTGCCCGCCGGATAGCGTCGGCAACGGCCGCGTGATCGTGGCCGTCGGTCCGTTCGGCCGCCCAGCCATAGCCCCGGAACCGCAGCAGCGGGTCGTCGGAGAACGACAGCTCGGTCGGGCCGTCGATCGAAATCGAATTGTCGTCGTAGAACACGATCAGCTTGGCGAGGCCGAGATGGCCGGCGAGCGAGGCCGCCTCGTGGCTGACCCCCTCCATCAGGTCGCCGTCGCTGGCGATAACGTAAGTGTGGTGATCGACGATATCTTCGCCGAACTCGGCCGCCAGCATCCGCTCGGCGAGCGCCATGCCGACCGAATTCCCGATCCCCTGCCCGAGCGGCCCGGTCGTGGTCTCGATGCCGGCCGCGTGCCCCCGCTCGGGATGTCCGGCGGTGCGGCTGCCGAGCTGCCGGAAGCGCTCGAGCTCGTCGAGGGTCATGTCGGCGTAGCCGGTCAGGTGCAACAGCGCATAGAGCAGCATCGAGCCGTGACCGGCAGACAGCACAAAGCGGTCGCGGTCCGGCCAATCCGGCGCCTGCGGGTCAAACCGCAGAAACTGCGTGAACAGGACCGTCGCGACATCGGCCATGCCCATTGGCATGCCGGGATGTCCCGACTTCGCCTGCTCGACCGCATCCATGGCGAGCGCTCGGATCGCATTTGCCATGCGGCGGAATTTCGGGTCCCGCGGCGCGGGGAGTGGAGAGGCCGTAGCGGCTGGTGGGGTGTCGGTACTCATCACGGCAAGATAGTTACCGCAGGCGCGAGAGCAAGCTGGCGGCGTTCGGCCCGCCGCACGCCTGCGTGATAAAACAGATAAAGAACAGGAGGGATGAGCGCGTGAGGCGCAGAAACCCTCGGGGTTTTAGAGTGGCAGCAGGAAAGGTTTCCGGGGAGCAGGTAGAAGAGTGTCATCGAGGGCGCCTGGCCGGTAACCGCGATGATGGGTTTACCACCCAATTACGGCTATTCTTCGGGCGCCGTCACGGCATGCCTGTCAAGCAATTGCGCCTGTCCAGCAATCGGAGGGAAGAATGCTGACCATCCTCGATCTCAACGCTGAGTTCGCCAAGCTGAAGATGTTGCGCGGACGCACCCCAGAAACGCCCGAGTCCGATCGGGCGGGTGCCTTCGCGCGACTGGCGCCGTACCGCGACAGCGCCATCAACGTCGCGAAATTCTCGGGCGAAGGCCCGTGGGAGCGTCACCCGAACGGCGACGAGATCGTGCAGATCGTCGACGGCGCGGTGACCTTCCACATCATGACGGATGACGGGCCGCAATCCCATGCGCTCAAAGCGGGGATGGTGGTGATCGTTCCGCAAGGGGCATGGCACCGCTTTGAGGCGCCGGACGGCGTGAGCCTAATGACCGCGACCCCTCAGCCGACCCAGCATCTCACCTTCGCCATCGACGACCCGCGAACCCTCGGATGACGAGAGGGGCTATGTCGTAGCCGGGAGTGCCGCGACGATCTTTGCCCGGGTTGGCATGCCGACTGCACGCTCTGGTGAGAGGATAGGGGGACCATGTCGGGCACATGAGGCAGATTGCGGTTCTAACGAGTGGTGGTGACGCCCCCGGCATGAATGCGGCCATACGCGCTGTCACGCGCAGCGCGCTCGACCTGGGCATGACGGTCTACGGAGTGCGCCAGGGTTGGCAGGGCCTGGTCGAAGGCCAGTTCCGACAACTCAGTGCGCGAGATGTAGGCGGCATCATTCAGGTCGGCGGCACGTTTCTGGGCAGTGCTCGATCGGCGGAATTTCGTGAGGAGAGTGGCCGGTCCAAGGCGCTTCGCAACCTCGCGCAATGGGGCGTCGATGGTGTCGTGGTCATTGGCGGCAACGGATCTCAGGCGGGCTCGCACATGCTCAGCCAGCTCGGGGTCCACGTGGTCGGCATCGCGTCCACGATCGACAACGACCTGTTCGGGACTGACATTACGATCGGCTGCGACACCGCCATCAACGTCACGCTAGGCGCGATCGACCACTTGCGCACGACCGGCTCCTCGCACAATCGCGCTTTTTTGGTCGAAACAATGGGAAGAGACTGCGGCTACCTGGCAATAATGGCGGGTCTCGCGGGCGGCGCAGAAGTCATCTCAATTCCTGAGTTCGAGGTACCGGCAAGCGAAATTGCGCAGCGGCTGCGCGCCGCATTCGAGCGCGGCAAAACGCATGCAATCGTGGTGATTGCCGAAGGCGTCAAAGAAAATGCCGCCAAGATCCTCGCTTATTTCGACGCCGACAAGCAGAGGGCAGGTTTTGAGCTGCGTGCCACGACCTTGGGGCACGTCGTGCGCGGCGCTCCGCCCAGCGCCTTCGATCGCCTGTTGGCTACGCGGTTGGGCGTCAATGCCGTCAAGGCCCTGAGCAATGGCGAGACCGGCGTATTGGTCGGCTATCAGAAGAACGAGGTGACGCGAACGCCGCTTGCCGACATCGTCGGACGCACCAAGCCGGTAGATACAGAACTGGTGGAACTCGCGCGCATTCTCGCAAAGTGACTGCGCAACGTGTTTTGCAAAGGCTTGCTCAGAGCCGACTGGTTACCGTGTACACCAGATAGATGAACAGGATGGTTCCCAGCAGAAGAAGCAGCGCCACGAGTGTAATATCCAGCCGCGTACCGGGGCCCGGCCGCAGCTCTTTGGCATCGATTTCGAGCGCCGTCTTGCGGAAGCGGATCGCGGCGAGAGCCATCATCACGCCGCCCAGCACGATCAGCAGCAGGCCGGCGACGTCGCCGACGATCTGGCTGCGCGCCGTCGAGGGTTGCGCGGCCAGGGACGAGGCCGCGATCCGCAGGAACAGATCGAACTTCTGGACCAGAAAGCCAAACGCCATGATGGCGATCGCCGTGCGCACCCAGGCAAGAAACGTCCGCTCATTCGCCGCGTGGTCGCTATACCGCTCGATCATCGGGCGCCGCGCCCCAAAGGGTGCCGCAGTGAGGGTAGATGGCTCCAAACGCAACTGTCTCTGTAGCACTGATCTCGCTGTTAATGCAGCGAATTTACAGCCAGCGGACCGACGGAAGCCGCGGAAATGCTCGCGTTCCGCGTATGGCGGCGAAGGGATAACAGCGAAGAACAGCCAGCCATAACAGCCAGCAAACAGCGGAAATAGTCTAGAACAACCATAAAACGCACCCTATCTGGGCGGCGTGCCCGAGCAATAAGATCTCCGACGCACTTGCGGGGTTCTGTCTGCATACTAGCCTCATGCTCCGAGATAGCATACGATTGTGGCAATTCCGCGGTCCTTCCGGCTTGCCGGGAGCTCAGTGAACACATATGTTCGGGCGGAGGACGCGCTCGAATCGGCGCTCGCCATGTATGTTTCCGCCAAGGAGCCGCTGCCAACATCGTCCGAGGCGGAGGTAGACGAGGTCATGGTGCCGCTTTCGGCCTTGGGGATGGCGAAAACTGCATTCTACGAGGCATGCGCGAGCAAGGCGTGGGCCGAGCAGAACTCGCGCCTCGGCTACGCTGGCATCTCCCGCAAGTCAATCGCGTCCTCGACCTGCATCACCCTCGTGGATGGAGCACGTGGAAGCGGCGCTCGCCGCTCTCGGCCTGCGTCTCATCGTCGAGATGGCTCGGGCGGTATGAAGCGAGTAGGATGGGTTGAGCGGAGCGAAACCCATGGTCCATAGTGCACCATGACCGCTTACCGCCGTAACCTCGTCGCCGGCGGCACGTATTTCTTCCACCTTAAACCTCGCAGATCGCCGCTTTCCGTTGCTTACCGACAATATCGGATTGTTGCGGGCGGCGTTCCGGTACACCCGGCATCGCCATCCCTTCACGATCGACGGGATCGTGATATTGCCGGATCACCTTCATGCGTTGTGGACGTTGCCCGCTGGCGACAGCCATTTCTCGACACGCTGGCGGCTGATCAAGACAACATTCTCGCGCGGGCTGCGCCTCGGCGAGCGCGTTTCGGCGAGCCGATCGCGCAAGTGCGAACGCGGCGTCTGGCAACGCCGCTTCTGGGAGCATACGATCCGCGACAGCGGCGATTTGGCTCGACACGTGGACTACATTCACTTCAACCCGGTCAAGCATAGCTTCGTAGAGCACGTCCAAGATTGGCCTTTTCGTCATTCCATCGTATGGTGCGGCTCGGCTTCTACCCGCCCGAATGGGCGGTCCGTCCTGGCGATGAGCCGGACAGCGGCTTTGGCGAGAGGTGATGGGTTTCGCTCCGCTCTACCCATCCTACGCGCTATGCAGTGGCCTAATATTGTTTCCGGTCCCGAAAAAGCATGTCTATTTGCAGAGAGCCAGTTCACCGAAATAGGGATTGGATCTGCTGCAGATCCCGGCACTTGGAGAATTCCGCGATCCCGGCTGCCAGTTGATGGGTCCTTCTGTGACTAGTGCGGTCGGGAACCCCTTGAATGCTCGTCACCAGCCCGTCCGCCATGCTCGGATAAAGGTGACGGGTGACCTCTATGACAATGTCGAGCACCAACAGGCAAAGTGAAAGCGACATAGCGCGGTGCTTACACGAAGCCTGTACCACCGCAACCTTTTCGGCTTCAAAACTTAGGAAATAGGTTTGAATGTCGTGTTGCCAGTGAGAGAATTTAGAAAGATACCCATATACTCTCCCCGCTGATTCATAAATCGCCTTCATATTCGAAATACAGGCGCGCGCTGATAACCTCCTAACTTGATCATTATTCACAATGAAATTGGCCACCGAAGACCAAGCGGCCATTTCAAGGCAGAGCCTCAGGACAGGCAAAACCTCAAGGAACACTCCACGGTTGGCTAACAGCCGCGCTATATTGAGGACCTCTGGACATCTTAGCAGAGTGATATCTGCTCCAAACTGGCCAAATGTGCAGTTCTCGTCGGTGTGAAACTGGCGCAACTGGTCGGTCAAGGTCGCGGCACTATCCTTCAAAAAGTCACTGACGATATCACCTAAATAGGTCTGCTCGACTTCGTACTGTTTCGGATCCACATACCGCTTCAACGTATAATCAATAGAACGGAGTTGAGCCTGATACGAGATTGCAGCCGCCAGGACTCTTCGGCGAAACTCAGGCGGGCTGGCGCGGGTCATGCCAACGGGCCAGCCAATTCGGCTGAGTACAAAGTCTAGATCAACATCAGACTGGATTCTGAATTGAGAGATCCAATCAATATCCGGATCATTTTCGGTCATTAGCCGGACTGGATTGAGCGTAGCGTACGTCCGATCCGGGTTAACTACACCCGCTGGTGGCGCCGCACGTATCGCATTTGAGGCAGGTGCCATTACGGATCAGGGTGAAGTTGCCGCATTCATCGCAGCTGTCGCCTTCGTAGCCCTTGATGCGGGCGGCGCGGATGCGCTCGATGCGGAGGTCGCCCTCGGGCATTGGCGATAGGGCGAGGGGGCCGTCGAGGTCGGGGTCGATGAAGGCGGCGAGGGCGGTGGTGCGGCCGGCGCCGCCGTCGAGTACGGTCAATTTATTGCGCACGAAGCCGTTGGAGGCGGCGCGGCGGATCAGGTTCGATTCGGCTTCGCCCTTGCCGACCGTATCGGGCATCAGGTCGCCGGGCTGGACGTGGGCCAAGTCGCCGCGGTCGAGGTAGGAGATCGCCAATTCGCGGAAGAGGTAGTCGAGGATCGAGGTCGCCATCTTGATCGCGTCGTTGCCCTCGACGATCCCCGAGGGTTCGAACCGGGTGAACGTGAACGCCTCGACGAACTCCTCGAGCGGCACGCCGTATTGCAGGCCGATCGAGATCGCAATGGCGAAATTGTTCATCAGGGAGCGGAAGGCGGCGCCCTCCTTGTGCATGTCGATGAAGACTTCGCCGAGCCCGCCATCCTCGTATTCGCCGGTGCGTAGATAGACCTTGTGGCCGCCGACGACCGCTTTCTGCGTGTAGCCCTTGCGGCGGCTCGGCAGGCGCCGTCGCTCGCTCTGCCGCACGACGCGCTCGACGACCCTTTCGACGACGCGTTCGACTATGCGCTCGGCGACGAGCGGCGCGCGCGCGGCGGGCGACTGCTCGAAAAACTCCTCGGCCTCCTCGTCGTCGCCCAACAGGCTCGAAGCCAGAGGCTGCGACAGTTTCGAGCCGTCGCGATAGAGCGCGGTCGCCTTGAGGCCGAGGCGCCAGGACAGCATGTAGGCGTCCTTGCAATCCTCGACCGTCGCCGCGTTCGGCATGTTGATCGTCTTCGAGATCGCCCCCGAGATGAAAGGTTGCGCCGCCGCCATCATCCGGATGTGGCTATCGACCGACAACGAACGCCGGCCGATGCGGCCGCACGGGTTGGCGCAGTCGAACACCGCCAGATGCTCGGGTTTGAGATGCGGCGCGCCCTCCAACGTCATCGCGCCGCAGCACCAGCTGTTGGCGGCGTTGATCTCGGCCCGGGCGAAGCCGAGCGCCGCCAGCAGCTCGAAGCCGGGATCATCGAGCGCGCCCGGCGCGATCCCGAGACTGTCGATGCAGAAAGCTTCGCCCAGGGTCCATTTATTAAACGTGAACTTGATGTCGAAAGCCGAGGCGAGCGCCGCCTCGACGGCGGCGAGCGCCCGGTCGTCGAACCCCTTTTCCCTGAGACTCTCGTGGTTGATGTGAGGCGCGCCTTCGAGCGCGCCGTGGCCGAGCGCATAGCGCTCGATCGACGCGATCTCGGCGGCGCTGTAGCCGAGCGTCGTCAGCGCCTGCGGAACCGCACGGTTGATGATCTTGAAATAGCCGCCGCCGGCGAGCTTCTTGAATTTGACCAGCGCGAAATCGGGCTCGATCCCGGTCGTGTCGCAATCCATAACGAGCCCAATCGTGCCGGTCGGCGCCAGAACCGTCGCCTGGGCGTTGCGAAAGCCGTGCTTCTCGCCGAACGCCAGGGCCATGTCCCAGCTGCGTCGGGCGGCCGTGGCAAGCGCCGAGTCCGGGCAATTCGCTGCGTCGAGCGCCACCGGCGGGATCGACAGCCCTTCGTATTCTGCGCTGACCCCATGGGCCGCGCCGCGATGGTTGCGGATGACCCGCAACATCGCCGCGCGGTTCTCGGCATAACCGGGGAAGGCGCCGAGCTCGCCCGCCATCTCAGCCGAGGTGGCATAACTCGACCCGGTCATCAATGCGGTGATGGCGCCGCCCAGAGCACGGCCGGCGGCGCTGTCGTAAGGCAGGCCCATCGACATCAACAGCCCGCCGAGATTGGCGTAGCCAAGGCCGAGGGTGCGGAAGTCGTAGGAGCGGCGCGCGATCTCTTTCGACGGGAATTGCGCCATCAACACCGAAATCTCGAGGACGATCGTCCACAGCCGCACGGCGTGCTCGAACCCGGCGACGTCGAAGCTCCCATCCGCGCGTCGGAACGCCATCAGGTTGAGGGAGGCGAGGTTGCACGCCGTGTCGTCGAGGAAATTATATTCCGAGCACGGGTTCGAGGCGTTGATCCGGCCGCTCTCGGGGCAGGTGTGCCAGTCGTTGATCGTCGTGTCGAACTGCAGTCCGGGATCGGCCGAGGCCCAGGCAGCGTGGCCGATCTTGTCCCACAACTCGCGCGCCCGCAGCCGCTTGGCTACCTTACCGTCGGTGCGCCGGATCAATTCCCAGGTGCCGTCGTTATGGACACGCTCGAGAAAATCGTTGGAGATGCGCACCGAATTGTTCGAGTTCTGGCCGGCGACCGTCAGATAGGCCTCCGATTCCCAATCGGTGTCGTAGGTGCGAAACGCGATCTCGGTGTAGCCCTGGCGCGCGAACTGGATGACCCGCTGGATGTAGCTTTCCGGGATCATCGCCCGGCGGGCGGCGCGGATCTCGCGCTTCAGCGCCGGGTTCAGCGCCGGATCGATCCCGTCGCGGCACGCCGTCATGATCAGGTTCAGATGCCGGGCGGCGAGCTTTGAGCCGGCAACGAGCGCGGCGACCTTCTGCTCCTCGACGACCTTCCAATCGATAAAGGTCTCGACGTCCGGATGGTCGATGTCGACGATGACCATCTTGGCGGCGCGCCTCGTCGTGCCGCCGGATTTGATCGCGCCGGCCGCACGATCGCCGATTTGCAGAAAGCTCATCAGCCCCGAGGAGCGCCCGCCGCCGGAGAGCGGCTCGGCTTCGCCGCGGATCTTCGAGAAATTCGAGCCGGAACCCGAGCCGTATTTGAAGAGCCGCGCCTCGCGCACCCACAGGTCCATGATGCCGCCCTCGTTGACGAGGTCGTCGGCGACCGACTGGATAAAGCAGGCATGGGGCTGCGGGTGCTCATAGGCGCTGTCCGAGGCATGCAGCTCGCCGGTCTTGTGGTCGACGAAGTAATGACCCTGCGCCGGGCCGTCGATGCCATAGGCCCAATGGAGCCCGGTGTTGAACCATTGCGGGGAATTGGGCGCGCCGATCTGCCGGGCGAGCATCAGCCGGATCTCGTCGTAAAAGGCCGAGGCGTCGCCCTCGACATCGAAATAGCCGCCCTTCCAGCCCCAATAGGTCCAGGTCCCGGCCATGCGGTCGAAGACCTGCCGTGCACTCGTTTCTCCGCCGTGGCGGGCGCTCTCGGCTAGCGCTGCGAGACCCCCCTCCCCGCCTTCGCAGGGACCGGCGGTGCGCCGCCACAGCCAGGGCGGAAGGCCCTGCTCCGCAACCGGCGCTAAGCGCGCAGGCACACCGGCCTTGCGGAAGTATTTTTGCGCGAGGATGTCGCAGGCGACTTGGCTCCACTCGGCCGGCACGTCGAACCCCTCGGCCTGGAAGACGACCGACCCGTCGGGGTTGCGGATCTCGCTACTGGCGATGCGGAACGGCACGGTTTCATATGGGTCCGGGCCGGCCGTGGTAAAATGGCGCGCGATGTGCATTCCTCTCCCCAACCCCGCTTGCAAGACGTAGTTGCTTGTCCGCTACAACCCACTAAATGTAGTTCAGTCCGGAAAGGTGAGCAATCCATTTCGTGAGCGTCTCGACGAAAGCACACCATATGTTGCGGGGCGGCAACGCTTTACGCCCGGTCGGAAAGGGTGCAATAACGCGGCCCGCGAGGCGAGGCACGGATGGAGCAATGACGCTTGGCACGCGTTTGTTGACTTGGTTGCGCGGCGAATTGGTCGGCACCGACAGCTACGGCAACCGCTATTACCACGACCGCGGCGCCGCGCCCTTGAGGCGTGGCGGCGGCCGGTTCAGCCGCGAAAAGCGCTGGGTCATCTACAACGGTGAGCCGGAGGCATCGAAAGTGCCGCCGGAATGGCACGCCTGGCTGCACCATACCGTGAACGAGGTCCCGCGCGCCAACCGTCCCCGCTATTCCTGGGAGAAGCCCCACGAGCCGAACATGACCGGCACGCCTTACGCCTATCATCCGCCGGGCTCGATCCTGCGCGGCGGCCACCGGTCCCGCGCCGCCGGGGATTACGAGCCGTGGACACCGGAATAGCGCGGCTGCAGCAAACATGACCGGAAATGTGATCGAGACGGTGTTGGGCGCCGTCGTGCTGGTCGTCGCTGCGGTATTCTTGTTTTTTGCCTACACGACCAGCCAGGTCAGGGCCGTGCAGGGCTATCAGGTGACGGCCCAATTCGAACGGGTCGGCTCGCTCCGCGACGGCGGAGACGTGCGGATCGCCGGGGTCAAGATCGGATCGGTCATGTCCGAGACCCTCGATCCGAAGACGTTTCTTGCGATCGTGCGGCTGAGCATCGACCCGGCCTATAAACTGCCCGAGGACACGGTGGCAGAGATCGTCTCCAATGGCCTGCTCGGCGAACAATACATGTCGCTCGTTCCCGGCGGCGAAGAGAAGACCATCCCGCCGGGCGGGCAGATTAAATTTACCCAATCCCCGGTCAGCCTCGAAAACCTGATCGGGCAAATGATCTTTTCCGCGCCCGGTGGGCACGGGAAGCCGGGCGAAGGCGAGGCGCCGCAGGGCGCCGCTCAGGGCGCCCCCCAAGGCGCCGCTCAGGGCGCCCCCCAAGGCGCCGCTCCCAAATAGGCGGGGTCGGGCATGTCCGGCAGCAAAGGCAGCGAGTTTCCGGTCTGGCGTACGCCGGAAGGCGAGCCGGTCTCCTGCGCCGAAAAGATCAAGGTGTTGAACGATAATCTCGCCGAGCTGAAGGAGCTGGCACAGGAGGCGCTCGAAGATGCGGTGCTGATGGGATGCGACGAGCGCCAGGTGCGCGAGGTGCTTGCCGGCATTGTCGCCGGGATCGTCAACCCTTATCGCAAATGACCAGGGGCCTTGTCGCGGCGGCACTGCTGGCGACAACACTCGCGAGGCCGGCGGGTGCGGATATGACCCCGGAGCCGGTGGCGCTGTTGGAGGGGCTCGACAAGATCACCGCGCGCGTCTCGAAATTCGAGGCGCCGGTCGGCGCCCCCGTGCAATTCGGCACGCTCGCGATCCGCGTCCGCGATTGCGAGAAGAGCCCGCCGGAGGACACACCGGAGAGCGCGGCGTTCGTCGAAATCGACGAAACTCGTCCGGGCGAGATCAGAAATCGGGTGTTCAGCGGCTGGATGTTCGCCTCGAGCCCGGCATTGTCGGCGCTCGAGCATCCTGTCTACGACGTGACCTTGCTCGATTGCAGGGCGGCGAGCGGATCGGCACGCGCCGCCTCCGGCAAAGCCACCGGGAAGGATGCGCGGTAGGCGAGCGCCTCGGCGAGCAGGCGATGATAGCGCGCGCGAGTGATTTCCACCCCGCCAAACTGCGCGAGGTGCGGCGTGAGAAACTGCGTGTCGAGGAGGCGGTAGCCGCCGAGCCGCAAGCGCGCCGCCAAATGCACGAGTGCGATCTTGCTGGCGTCGGCTGCGCGGCTGAACATGCTTTCGCCGAAAAAGGCGGCGCCGATCGCAACGCCGTAGAGCCCGCCGACCAGTGCATCCTCGTGCCAGGTTTCGACGCTGTGCGCCGCGCCGCGGGCGAAAAGCCCGGCATAGAGCCGCACGATCTCGTCGTTGATCCAGGTGTTGGGGCGTTTTTCGGTCGCCTCGGCACAGCCGCGGATCACCGCCTCGAAGGCGCTGTCGCAACGGATCTCGAAACCGCCCTGCCGGACGACGCGGCGCAGCCGCTTCGGCACGTGGAAGGCATCGAGCGGCAGGATGCCGCGGCGCCGCGGATCAACCCAGAACAGCTCCGGATCGTCCGCCGATTCGCCCATAGGGAAAATGCCGGCAGCATAGGCGGCGAGCAGGATCTCGGGGGTCAGCCGCAACGCGCCTCGGCTCCCATCATGCTCTCGGTCCCGCTTCTGGTCATGGGGGCCGCCTGACGAATTCTTCCAGCCAATGGATGTCGTAATCGCCGTCGATGAATTCCGGCGCGACGGCGAGACGCTGGTGCAGCGGGATCGTCGTGTCGATCCCGCCGATCACATATTCCTCGAGCGCGCGGCGAAGCCGCATCAGGCATTCGTTGCGGCTCTTGCCGTGGATGATCAGCTTGGAGACGAGGCTGTCGTAGTAAGGCGGCACCTCATAGCCGTCGTACAGCGCACTGTCGACGCGCACGCCGAGCCCGCCCGGGGGATGATAACCGGTCACTCGGCCGGGCGAGGGCCGGAAGGTGGCGGGGTTCTCGGCATTGATGCGGCACTCGATCGCGTGACCGCACAGGTTGACGTCCGACTGGCGATAGCCAAACGGAACGCCGGCCGCAATGCGCAGCTGCTCGCGGACGATATCGATGCCGCTGATCATTTCGCTGATCGGGTGCTCGACCTGCAGGCGCGTATTCATCTCGATGAAAAAGAATTCGCCGGCCTGATATAGGAATTCGAGCGTGCCGGCGCTGCGGTAGCCGATCTCGCCGAGCGCTGCGACGCCGAGCGCGCCCAAATACTCGCGCTCCACGCAGCTCAGCGCCGGGGATGGGGTCTCCTCGAGCACCTTTTGGTGCGAGCGCTGCAGCGAGCAGTCGCGTTCGCCGAGATGAATGATGCCGCCCTTGCCATCCCCGAGAACTTGGATCTCGATGTGCCGGGGCCGCTCGAGATGGCGTTCGAGATAGACCTCGCCGCAGCCGAAGAACGATGCCGCCTCATGTTGCGCAATCGGCAGCAGAAGGGCCAGTTCGGCGGCGTTCTGCGCCACCTTCATGCCGCGCCCGCCGCCGCCCGCGCTGGCCTTGATCAGCACCGGATAGCCGATCGCGCGGACCGCCGCCTCCGCCGCCGCGATGTCGCGCACGGCGCCTGCCGAACCGGGAACCGTCGGGATCCCGAGCTTGCGCACCGCCTTTTTCGCCGCGACCTTGTTGCCCATCAGCCGGATGTGTTCGGCGGAGGGACCGATGAAGGTGAACCCGTGCTCCTCCACCGTCGCGGCGAAATCGGCATCCTCGGCGAGAAATCCGAGACCGGGATGGATCGCATCGGCGCCGGTTATCGCAGCGGCGGAGAGGATCGACGCGACATTCAAATAGCTGTCGCGCGCCGGCGGCGGGCCGATGCACACGGTCTCATCCGCCAGCCGAACATTCATCGCATTGGCGTCGGCGGTCGAATGCACCGCTACCGTCTTGATCCCCATCTCGCGGCAAGCGCGATGAATGCGCAGCGCAATCTCACCCCGATTGGCGATCAGCACTTTGTCGAACATTACATATGGCCACCACTGCGCCCTCTCCGCCCTTTAGGGGGGAGAGGGAGGGGACCCGCCGCGTCAGCGACGGGGAGGGTGAGGTGAGGCGGCGCCGCCTTTGCCCCCACCTCACCCCGACCCTCTCCGCCCCCAAGGGCGGAGAGGGAGATCTCTAACTCTCGGCGTATCGTTTCCAGCACAACCTCAATGTTTTCCATTACATCCCCGTTCCAGAACCGGATCACGCGATAACCGTGGCTGCCGATCTCCGAGCTGCGTACTTCATCTGCGCTGTTTTGGAGCGCGTGCTGTCCGCCATCGAGCTCAATCACCAGCTTCGCTGGCGGACAGGCGAAATCCACGATGTGCCTCCCGATCGGGTGTTGCCGGCGGAACCGGTGTTGGAGCCCGAGCTCGCGCAACTCGCGCCAAAGCCGCTTCTCTGCTTCCGTCATTTCCCGCCGCAGCCGGCGCGCGACAGCGGTTCTCCCTCTGACGATCACTCGATCAGCATCAGGACGGCGCCATACTCGACCGGCTGCGCGTCGGCAACCAGGATCTGTGCGATGCGGCCGGAGCGGTGCGCGCGGATCTGATTCATCACCTTCATCGCCTCGATAATCAGCAAGGGCTGCCCCTCGGCAACCGAATCGCCGAGGCGCACAAAGGGCGGGTCGCCCGGTTGCGGTGCGAGATAGGCAGTCCCGACCATCGGCGCCTTGACCGAGCCGGGGTGTTCGACGGACAGGGAGCGAGTTGCCGCTGGAGGAGCGGCAACTTGCGCCGATGCCGACCCCGGTCCGCCTGGGACGCGGGCGATTCGGATGCGGCGATTGCCGATCGCGTATTCGATCTCGGTCAGGCCGGTTTCGGTCAGCAGCGCGGCCAGCGTGCGGATCAGGTCGGCGTCGGGAAAAGGCGGGCTGCGGCCGCCGATTTTCAACGATCGGCCTCTTCCGGTTCCCGCTCGATCAGGTTAGCGAGCGCGTCGAGGGCGCGCTCGTAACCCTGGGCGCCCAGGCCGCAGATGACCCCGGTCGCCGCTAGGCTGACATAGGAGTGATGACGAAAGCTCTCGCGGCGGAAAATGTTCGACAGATGCACCTCGATGACCGGCAGTTCGGCGGCGAGAAGCGCGTCGAGCACCGCCACCGAAGTGTGGGTCAATGCCCCGGCGTTGAGGATGATGCCGTCGGCCGATTCGCGGGCCTCCTGGATCCAGTCGACGAGCTGGCCCTCGTGATTGGTCTGCCGGAACTCGATCTGCAGGTCGAGCGATGCGGCGCGGGCCAGGCATCGCTCCTCGATGTCGGCCAAAGTATCGCGGCCATAGACAGACGGATCCCGCACTCCGAGCAGATTGAGGTTGGGACCGTTCAAAATATAAATCGCAGGCAATAGCGTACTCCCGAACCGATTGGCCGTTTATAGCACGATCCTGAACGGTCGGGGAGAGGAGGGCCTCGACGGCCGAGCCCCGTCAGCACTGTATTTGTCGCAAGCGACTAGAGAGCATGTTAGAAAACCGAAATCTTTAAGTCACCTGGATTGAATTCAATGTCTTCAGCTGCATATACGGTTTAAGAAAGGGCGCATGGTTACGAATATATTTTGCTGCGATCGTCCGATAGTAATCGCGCAATCCGCGGAGGGTCCATGATTATGGACAAGCCAGTCCAATTAGACAAACATCGTGGCATGGCGGCGCAAAAATCGACGGAAGTCCGCCGCCGCAACCATGAGGTCGAGGCCGATCAGGCCGCCTTGCGAAGCCGTCAAGAAGAATTCGAGCGCCATGCGGTTGCCGCTCCGTCGACTACCTGGCTCGAGGCTGCGGAAAAGGCACAATATTTGATCCAACTTTTCGCTGCGACACCCGAGGGACGAGACCCGCGCCGGCAAGAGCTGATAGCGAGGGTGCTCGACGATTTTGCCATGTTATCAAATCAAGCAGAGCCATAGGATTAAAGCGGCATGCTGAAGGATAGAATGGCTTCGCATTTTCATCGACGAGCGCTTTGTGGGCCGCGCGAACAGGCGCGCATCAATGGCGGCAATGATACGATTGTTCGCCTGTGCATGATCGGCTTCGGGATAGCCATTGTTTCGATTGCGCCAGTCACCTGGGCTTGGAAAATCGTGCTGTTCCTGGTGATCATGTTCATCGTCGGCATCATCGTACCGGTGATCTGGCGCATCAGGCGAAATCCGAACTGAGTGCACGACGGTGCGTCGGAGCAACTGCTCCAAAGAGGACCCGCGCCCGTCGCGATGCCCGCGAACTATACCTCCGGCACCTCTTTCTCTTCGGTCTGCTCGGTGGAGCCATCGTCTCGGCGCGAGACGACTCGCTCCTGCTGCCGCTTGAGCTTCTCGTCCTTTTTGGCTTTCTTCTGCCGATCGCGCTCCGAGCGCTCGAAGCGGTAATTCGTTCTGAATGCCACGAGTACCCTCCCCTAGCGCACTCCAGTACGGCTCAAATCAGTAGCCCTCGCGCTCGAGGCGTTTGCGCAGCATCTTGCGGTGCCGGCGGATTGCCTCGGCCTTCTCGCGCACCCGGCGTTCGGACGGCTTTTCATAAGCCCGCCGCCGCTTCATTTCGCGGAAGGTGCCTTCCCGCTGCATCTTTTTCTTCAGGACCCGCAGTGCCGAATTGACGTCGTTGTCGCGCACGAAAACTTGCATGAGCAGCCTATCTCTTCGACTTGTTGCGTCTTGCTGTACCGGCGAAGCGGGGGAGCCCCGCGACCGGCGCCGCTCCCTTGCTCAAAGCTAGCTTTGCTTCAAATTCACCGCCGAGGTCTTTCCTCGATCGCCGCGCTCGAGGTCGAAGCTGACCTTCTGCCCCTCGTGCAGATTGCCGATACCCGAGCGCTCGACCGCCGAGATGTGAACAAACACGTCCTGCGAACCGTCCTCGGGTTGAATGAAGCCGTAACCCTTTGTGGGGTTGAACCACTTCACGGTTCCAATCGTCATAGATCTTCCTTCAAAAACAAAATTGCCGCCGCTCGATGGTGAGCGGAGGGTCAAACTTCGGCACGGTGCGGGAGCAGGTCCGGCGCTCAATCAGAGCTTGGGAGAGCAAGCCGAACCACGGGAGGTCGGACAGCGATACACATAGGCTCTCCCGGCTTCTCTTGCAACTCGACAGCAACATCTCGGTTCGGATTTCAACGCCCCTGTCCGGTTTCGTCGCGGCCTGTTCCGGGATTGACGGCTCTCGATGTCACTCACGCCGAAGCGTTAGGAGGGGCGACGACGCTCGACAACAGGTCGAGCAGATCCGTCATCTTGAACGGCTTGGAAAGGCGTGGGCGCTCGGCGTACATGGCCGGCAAGCCACCCGTGCCGTAGCCGGTGACGAACACGAACGGGACATTCTGCCGAGACAGCACATCCGCGACCGGGTCGATCCGGTCGCCCCCGAGGTTGACGTCCAAGACCGCTGCGTCAAAGGTCCCGCCATGCACCGCATCGAGGGCTTCGGCAAGTCGTGGGACAGGGCCCGACACCACGCAACCGGCAAATTGCAGCATGTCTTCGATCAACCTCGCGACCAAAAATTCGTCTTCGACAACCAAAACTCTGAGGCCTTCGAGCGCCGCCGTCATGACGCAGCTTCCTCCACCGGCGATTTGGTGGGCGACGCACCGAAGGTCAGGTAGCGAGGATCCGCCGGGATGACTATCCTACAGTGGAGACCGCCATTCACCACACCAAGTTCCGCCTCGCCTTCCAATTCGAAACGAATGCCGCGTTCGATCAACTCCGTGCCGAAACCGCGTTTTGGCAAAGCGCCGATTTCTGCCCCGCCTTGCTCGGCCCATGTCAGCTCGAGATGTCGAGGACCGCCCCCGGTGATCGCCCAAGCCACGTCGACGCGACCCCCGGGGGTCGACAGGGCACCGTATTTGGCTGCATTGGTCGTGAGTTCGTGCATAACGAGGGCCAAAAGGAGGGCTGCTTGCGGTTTGAGCATAATCGGCGGCCCGTTCACCCTCGCGTTGGAACCGTCATCCGCAAGGTGCGGCGCGAGCTCGCGCATCACGAGCTCCCGCAGAGGCGCCTCGGTCCAACCGCCTCGGGACAGCAAATCGTGGGTCTGTCCGAGAGCGTGGAAACGGCCGATCAGGTCATCCTTGGCCTCGCCATCCGGCAAGGTTCGCTCGGCAATCGATGAAACCACGGCGAGACTGTTCTTGACGCGATGGCTGAGCTCGGCCGCAAGCACCTTCTGCTGCTCCTCGGCGGCAACGATGCTGGTGACATCGGCAAAGGTCAGCAGCACGCCGTCGATCACGTTGTCAGCCGTGCGATAGGGCAAGATGCGGGCAAGATAACGGCCTTGCCCGTTAGTGAGGCTCACCGGACGCTCGATTACCTCTCCGGCGAATACGGCTTGGATGTCGTTCTCTAGGCCCGAGTAAGCGATGCGGCTGCTAATGTCGGTTAGCGGGCGGCCGCGGTCAGTGGAGATCAGACTGAACAGCTTGGTCACTGCCGGGGTAAAGCTGCGGATCACAAGATCCCGGTCGAGGAATATCGTCGCGATCTGAGTGCTTTGGAACAAATTGGTCAGATCGCTGTTGGCGCGGTCCAGCTCGTCGATCTTGTTCCTGAGCTCGTTATTGACGGTCTGCAACTCCTCGTTGACCGACTGAAGCTCCTCCTTAGAAGTTTCGAGCTCTTCGTTGGCCGATTGCAGCTCCTCATTGACCGAGAGCAGCTCTTCATTCGAAGACCGGAACTCCTCGTTGGCCGTCTCGAGCTCCTCTATCGTCGACTGTAGGCGCTCCTTGGTTTCGTTCAGCTCCCTTTCAATCTGCTGGGCGGTGAAGTCCTTGCTCTCCGGGTTTCCCGCGTCGGCAATTTCAAGCTCCGTCTCGATCGGACCGCGATCGATGAACACGACACCGTAAGCCGTCTCGTTGCCCTGCTTGATCGGCTCGATCGCAAGGGTGATCATTTGGGTGCCGCCATTGATCTGCACTGCGATCCGATCACGGGTCACCCGTCGACCCGCTTGCTTGGCCTGATGCAGCAATGTCCGCAAATCCGCGCGTAATCCCGGGCGCGCCATGGCGATGATTTCGCGGTTCGGAGGACCCGCGGCAGCCTGCAGATATTTTCCGGTTCCGGCGGAGAAATGCAGCGCGTATCCGGCTTCATCGACGATGACATAGGCCGGCGCAAATTGCTCGACGATGGTGTTGGCCAACCTGCGTAGCAAGTCGGAGCGGTTTAGCGGTTGGCTCTCACCATCATCCGAGCCGCTTCCTCTTCGACCCCTGTGCGGCAGGAAGGCCCGGAACGGCACAGGGGATCGCGCGATCAGATCGCGACGCCGGAAAACACGGTTCGTCTTGTCGAGCGCAAGAAACAGGTCCGTATATCGTGCGATGTTCTCGGACAGGCCGAGGAACAGATACCCGCCGGGCCGTAGAGCATAATGGAACATCGGAAAGAGCTGCCCCTGAAGCGCGGGCTTCAGGTAAATCAGCAAGTTGCGGCAGGAGATCAGGTCGAGGCGGGAGAAAGGCGGGTCGCGGATCACACTGTGATTCGAGAAGATGCACATGTCACGCAAATCCTTGGCCACACGATAGGTGGCGCCTTCCTGCACGAAAAAGCGCTTCAGCCGTGCGGGCGGGACATCGTTGACCAGCGTGGTGGGGTATCGCGCTGTGCGGGCTACAGTCATCGTCGTCTGGTCGATATCTGTGGCGAAGATCTGGACTTTCGGCGGCGCCTCCATGATGTCCATGTGCTCGCGCAACAGCATGGCGATCGAATAGGCCTCCTCGCCGGTGGCGCAACCTGCTACCCAAACGCGAAGCTCGTCAGCCGCGCTTTTGTCCTCGAACAGTTTTGGGACGACCTGGGCCTCGAGCGCGTGAAAGGCCTCGGCATCGCGGAAAAAATTGGTGACCCCGATCAACAGATCGCGGAATAACGCGCGGACCTCGTCCCGGTCTTCTTGTAGCCGAGCAGCGTAATCCTCGAGTTTTGTCGTCTGTACCACCTGCATGCGGCGTTGGACCCGGCGCTGGAAGCTCCGATCCTTGTACTCGCTGAAATCGTGCCCGGTTCGAGCGCGCAATAGCGTGTGTATCTTGTCCAGTACGTCTTTCGGGCGCTCAGCGTCGAACGCGCCCCAATTGCGGACATAGGCGATGATCCGCTCGGGGATTTCCTCGACCGGCTGTAACAGATCGACAAAGCCCGCCGCCACCGCGTTGGAAGGCATGTCAGCGAAGCGCGGCCGTGTCAGGTTCGTGCCTTGGGCGACCGTCAACCCGCCGTTCTCCTTGATAGCCTTGAGGCCGAGTGTTCCATCGCTGCCGCCGCCGGAGAGCACGACACCGATGGCATGCTGTCCCTGGTCCTCGGCCAGCGACGTGAAGAACACATCGATCGGGGCGCGTTCACGGTGCGCAGGGCCGGTGTGCCGTAGACGGAGCCGCCCCTCATGGATGGTCAAAACCGCGCTGGATGGCAGAACGTAGACATGCTGCGCTTCGACCGACTGGTCGTCTCGTGCGTTGACCACCGGCATGCGGCTAGCGCGGCCGATGATCTCGGCCAACAAGCTGTCGCGGTCCGGCGGGAGGTGGGTGACGACCACAAAGCCCATGCCATTGTCCGCCGGCATGGCTCGGAAGAATGCCTCCAGCGCCTCCACCCCGCCCGCTGAGGCACCGATGCCCACGATCGGAAGATGAGGCGTCACGCCTCTTACCCCCGGATTGTCCATCTGCCAGTATTAACTCCGAACGCGGCCCTGGATACAACACTTGCGCAGCAATTAGGGACGACGCAGCCGAAAATTTTTGACGTTTCCCGGACCTCGAATGGACGAGTTCGGGGCGCCGGATTCGTTAACGAACCCCGAGTTTAGCAATGTGAGCAAATCTGTATGCAAGAAAGTGCCCTTGTTCCTGTGGTCGAAGAATTGTCCTTGCTCGTCGAACGAGCCGAACGTGCGTGCAAGACGACCGCCCAACTCGTGCGGGACTTCAACTTCATCGTCGTATGGTACCAATCGCGGCCACGCCGGAGATTGCGTGCCGATCCAATGCTTGACGAAACCAATAATCAGACACAGACCCACAATTCACGTCCGATCGGGGATGACGACGAGAGGCCGGTACTGCGGGCAATAGCCTAACCACTGCAAAGACCATTTCGGGCGGGGCTCTCAGCCTTTGCCCGACGCGGGAGGCGGCGCCACCGTCCGCCGTGGCGCCCACGGCACCTCGCGAAGGCTGCCGAGGTCGATCTCGGGCATCGAAAGGTCGAGCCGCCGGGCGACCGCGTTCGCGAGCTCGTTATAGCGCTCGAAACTGCGCCGCAGTCGGCCGCGCCAGGCCGGGATGCCGCCGCTGGCGTGCAACTCGAAGGCGGATTCGCGGCCATCCAGCGCCGACGAGACGTGGTCCCAGGCCATCTGCAGCAAGGCCGACCGCTGCAATGCCGTATAGCCGCCGCCGCCGAAGAATCCGCTAAACCGGCGGCGACCTCGGGCGCTGCGAGATCCCGGTCCGACGGACAAACCACCAGCGACGAGCCGGGCACGATGCGCAGGATCTCCGCCATGCGCTGACGTCCCTTCAATATCGCGATCCCGCCGACCGCAAGATGGGCGTGGTTGGGAACGCAATAGCCCGTATCGGTGAACCGCGGGTCGCGCTCGCAGGCGGTGAGGCAACTGCGCACGGTCTGCACCTCGATCGCCAAATCGACCAGGTGCTCGATCGTCTGGTCGTGCTTCACCAGCCCCATTGCATGGCTCAATGCGAGTGCCAGGCCCAGCGTGAATTCGGCTTTTGAAAGCCAGCCGTAGAGGTGGTGCCAGATCAGCCAGCGGACGACTGGCTCGGGTGATTCACCCAGCAGGAAGACCCGTTCCCATGGAATGAACACGTCGTCGAGCCACATCTGGCCGTCGAGCTCGTCATAGCGGCTGCTCAACGGCGCGACGAACGGGTTCTCATCGCGCACCGCAATCTTGCGGCAGACCGTGGTGACGCCAGGCGCGTTGACCGGCACGATAAAGGTCGCGCGGTGTCCGTCGATCTGGAGGCCGCAGAGGCTGCCGACATAGACATCCTCGGCAAAGGCCGGGCTTGTATGCATGCCGATCTTGCCGCGGATGACAATACCGCCATCGGTCTCGCGCACCAGCTTCAGCGCGGTGCGTTCGGCCGGATCGTCGCGCATCCGTGCGCCGATCGTCGGGGCGCCGCCGCAGAAGGTAAGGAAATGCCCGGTGCGGGCGATCATCTCGCGGTATCCCGCAGCATTGGCGATCTGCTCGGGGGAGACGTTGCGCTCCTCGACCGACGCCTGCACACCGAGCGCGATCATATGCCCGTAACACGGCGTATGCGTGATGTTCCCGGCGCTCAAGAAGGTCGTCGCGGAGAAGAAGCGCCCCATGCCCGCGAGGTCGTCGGCGCTCTTCGGCACGACATAGGCCCAAGCGATGCGTCCGCCGTCGGCATCGGGCGGGCGGATCGCGATCCCTTGCCAGGCCGGGTCGAGATGGAGGTCGTACCAGGCGACATATTCGTCGACCATCGCGCGGGTCGCCGGATGCGTCGTCACATCTTCGACCAGACCCTCGCCCATGACCCAGACCCGCCGCCCGTCGCGCAGCGCCTGCCGGTATTCCGCCCCTGTTCTCATGCTGTAGCTCCTGCTTCCCGCAATCCACCACCTGTGTATGACGCACCGAGTGCGGAGCCGGAAGAGGATAGCGGCTGCCGGCTTGTCCTGACCTATACTGCGGCCGCAGATGCTGCGAAGACGGGATCCCATGACCATGACCTCCGACATCCTGATCCGCGGCGGCACGGTTATCGACGGCAGCGGCCGGCCCGGGGAAATCGGCGATGTCGCCGTTCGCGCCGGGCGGATCACCGCGATGGGCCGCTCGGTGTCGGAAGACGCGGCCAAGGTCATCGATGCCGAGGGCTTGGTGGTGGCGCCGGGCTTCATCGACATCAAGACGCATTCGGACTTCACGCTGCCGATCAACCCCAAGGCCGAAAGCAAGGTGCGCCAGGGCGTCACGACCGAGATCATCGGTCATTGCGGGTTCTCGGTCGCGCCGGTCCTGCCGGGCAAAGCGCAATTGCTCGCCGATTATCTGAGCGGCGGGGCGCCGTGGCTGCCGTTCCGCGAGATGCGGTTTCCCGAATATCTCGACACGTTTCCCGCGGTTGCGGTCAACACCGGGATGCTGGTCGGCCACAACACCCTGCGTCTGATGGTGATGGGGCTCGAAGACCGCGCGCCGCGCCCCGCCGAGCTCGCGGAGATGATCGCGCTGTTGGAGGAGGGGCTCGGCGCCGGCGCGCTCGGCATGTCGTCGGGCCTCTTCACACCGCCAGGCAGCTTCGCCGAGCCCTCCGAGATGCTCGCCTTCGGCCCCGTGCTGCAGCGTCGGAATGCCGCCTATTTCACCCATATCCGCGACGAGTCGAACAAGGTGCTCGACGCCGGTCGCAGAGGCGATCGATTTCGCCCGCGACCTCAAAGGTGCATGTCGAGATCGTGCATCTCAAATGCTCGGGCACCGACAATTGGGGGAAGGCGGCGCAGATCCTCGGAATGATCGACGCGGCGCGCAACGAGGGTTGCGACATCGATTGCGACGCCTACCCCTATACGGCCGGGGCCAATCCGCTGAAGAACCTGCTGCCGCCCTGGGTGCAGGTCGGCGGGTTGGAGGCGATGCTGGCGCGCCTCGCGCTGCCGGAAACCCGCGAGCGGATCCGCCGCGAGATCGATCGCGACGGGCTCAACAATTGGGGCCGCATCCCGTCCTGGGAAGCGGTGCAGATCTCGGTCTCGCCGCGCCTGCCGCAGCACGCGGGCGAGACGATCGCCGCGCTCGCCGCAGCACGCGGCCGGGACCCGGTCGACCTCCTCTGCGATTACCTGATCGAGGATAATGGCGCGACGCGCGTGCTGATCACCTCGATCGCCGAGGAGGACATCCGCGAGATTGTGCGCTCGCCCTCGGCTCTGGTCGGCTCGGACGGCAATTGCGTCGCCGATTATGGGGTCGTCAGCCAAGGGATGCCGCATCCCCGCTTCTATGGGACCTTTCCGCGCATCATCGGCCGCTATGTCCACGAACAGCACCTGCTGCCGCTCGAGCAGGCCGTGCACAAGATGACGGGAGCGACGGCGCGGGCCCTTCGGCTGCGCGACCGCGGCTTGCTCAGGGAAGGCTACCGGGCCGACATCACGATCTTCGATCCCGCCGACTTCAAGGACCGCGCCACCTACGCCGAGCCCCACCGATACCCGACCGGCGCCCGCACGACGGTGCTCGTCAACGGCGTCCTCGTCGTCGAAAATGCGCAGCACACCGGCGCCACCCCGGGTCTGGTCCTGCGCCGCGCCGCCGACGGCAGCGTCGGGTGAAATCTAGGTCAGCCAATCCAGGCTCTTTTCCTCCTCCAGCCCCTGCAATCGCTCGAACAGCGCCCTCGCAGGGTTCTCGCCGAGTGACGCGCGGGTCAGTCGCAGGAATTTGTCCCCCAGCTCGCCGGGTTCGAGCATGCCGCTCTCGGCTGTGCGCTCGAAGCGCCGCCCATCGGCCAGCGTTATCGTCACCGTGCTCGCCATCCCGCCGTGCTCGCCATGCGGCCCGGGAACCAGCTTGACGCGGCGGCAGAGGGCGCGGATCTGCGGGTCGGCCAATGCCGTCTCGTCCCAGGATTCGGGATCGCGCGCCTCGCGGCAGAGCGCCAGCGCGACCGAGAACGGGATGCTGTACTGCGCCAGCATCAGATCGGCGGGCTCCAGCAATGTTGTGGCGCTCGACCATGCGCGGGGTGCCGGTGACGGTGATCGCCTCGACTTCGGCGCCGGTAAAGCCGTGCTCGGCCTGCAGGTCGCGCACCGCCTTGACCGCGGCATGCGCGGTGGCGTGGCACGGATAGCGCTTCAGCACCGCGGTCGAGACGACGAACTCCTCGCCGAGGCCGCGGGTCAGCTCGGCCGTATCCCATTTCGTGCAGAAGACCTTGAGAAACCCGAACTCGCCTTCGAGCACGGTGCGCGGCCCGGCGAAACCGCCGGCGGCGAGGCTCGCCGCCAGCACGCCGGCTTCCGAGGCGCGCCCCAGATGCAGGCGCTTGACCATGCCGCCGTCGCCGCGGGCGAACTCCAGCAAGCCGCCGCACAGCGACCCGGCAATGCCGAGCGCATTGGTCATCGCCCTCGCATCGAGCCGCAAGCAGATGGCCGGCCGCGACCGCCGCCGCCAAACGGGCCGGTCGTGCCCGGCGCATGAAAGCCGCGCGCCTCGTTGGTGTGCCCGGTCGCGCGCCCGATCCGGATCATCACCTCGTTGCCGGCGACAAAGGCGGCGATCAAGCGCGCGGCCATCGGCGCCGCGCTCCTGGGCGATGGCGAGAGCGGGCGGCAATACGGTCGCGCCGGGATGCGCGCCGGCGCCGGGCCGGGTCAGGCTGTCGAGCTCGAAGGCATGGGCGAGCGCGCCGTTGGCGAGCGCCGCAGCCGGCGCCTGAACCGCCGGTCCGCCTCGGCCGAGGATACGGCATTTGCCGCCGGGCCCGGTGCGCTCGGCATAGTCGATGACGATGCGGCTCCACGGCAAGGCGCTGCCGCAAATGCCCGGCCGCGACCGTGTCGATGATGCAGTCCTTGGCCTGCTGCACGACCGGCGCGCGGCAGATCCTCGTAGCGAAGCGCGGCGGCGTAACGCGCCAGCCGTATCGTTTCCTCGGCCATCTTGCGCCTCCCAAAGCAGCGAGATTGCTTCGCTTCGCTCGCAATGACAACACAGAGGATGTCATTGCGAGGAGCGCAGCGACGAAGCAATCTCGGCAATGCCGAGCCAGCGGAGGATTGAGCCATGGAAACCATCGGGCGCGAAGAGTTCGACGTCATCGTCGTCGGGGCCGGCAATGCCGCGACCTGCGCCGCCTTGTCGGCGCATGAGAACGGCGCCCGCGTGCTGATGCTGGAAATCGCCCCCGAAGAGGCGCGCGCCGGCAACTCGGCCTTCACCGGCGGCGCGTTCCGCGTCGTCTATCACGGCGGCGAGGACCTCGCGCGCCTCATCCCCGACATGAACGAGACCGAGCTCAGGGACGTCGATTTCGGCACCTACACCGAGGAGCAGTATTTCGACGATATGGGCCGGCTGACCCAATACCGCTGCGACCCCGACATGACCGAGATCCTGATCCGCCGCAGCTTCGAGACCGGGGTGTGGATGCGCGGCAAAGGCGTGCGCTTCCAGCTCGGTCTCGGCCGCCAGGCGTTCCGGGTCGACGGCAAGTTCAAATTCTGGGGCGGGCTCGCCTGCCACATCTGGGGCGGCGGCAAGGAATTGATGAAGGCCCTGCACGCAAGGGCCGCGCGCGACGGGATCACGGTGCTCTACGAGACCCCGGCGATCGGCCTCCTGCAGGGCGACCGCGGCGTCGAGGGCGTGCGGGTGCGCCATCAGGGCCGCCTCCGTGACCTGCGCGCCAAGGCGGTGATCCTCGCCTGCGGCGGGTTCGAGGCCAATGCCGAGATGCGGGCGCGCTATCTCGGGCCGAACTGGGACCTCGCCAAGGTGCGCGGCACGCGGTTCAACACCGGGCAAGGGCTGAAGATGGCGCTCGACCTCGGCGCCGCCGTCGCCGGCCACTGGTCGGGCGCGCATGCCGTCGCCTGGGACCTCAACGCCCCGCCCTTTGGCGATCTCGATGTCGGCGACCGCTTCCAGAAGCACAACTACCCGTTCGGCATCGTCGTCAACGCCAAGCGGCGAGCGGTTTCTCGACGAGGGGCTCGACTTCCACAGCTACACCTACGCCAAATACGGCGGCGAGATCCTGAACCAGCCGGGCATGTTCGCCTGGCAGATCTTCGACCAGAAGGTCACGCATCTGTTGCGCGAGGAATACCGCATCCCGCGCATCACCAAGGAAAAGGCCGACAGTTTCGAGGCCCTGGCCGAGCGGCTCGAAGGCGTCGACCCGCGCCGCTTTCTGGAGACGGTGCGGGCCTTCAACGCCGCCCCGCGCCCCGAGGTGCCGTTCAACCCGAACATCCGCGACGGGCTGGCGACGAGCGGCCTTGCGATCGACAAGACCAACTGGGCCCAGCGCCTCGACCAGCCGCCCTACGAGGCCTATGCCGTGACGACCGGCATCACCTTCACCTTTGGCGGCCTGAAGATCACCGGCAACGCCGAGGTCGAGGACACCTCAGGCCACCCGATCCCCGGCCTCTACGCCGCCGGCGAAATCGTCGGCGGCCTCTTCTTCCACAACTACGCCAGCGGCACCGGCCTCATGTCCGGCGCCGTCTTCGGCCGCATCGCCGGTAGAAGTGCGGCGGGTTTGGCTAACGGAGTGAGAGAGGACTGACGCCACCGAGGTCAAACGCTAACCACAATTATAAATTGCATTGGCAATCGCCCGTTGCTGCACCTGCAGCGGATCAGCAGCAAAATCTCGGCTATGAGTTGAGGAGGTCCACAGCCAATGGGTCCAGCGCAGCCCACTTGGCGAAAATCCGTCATATATCCAAAACCTGCTCTGCCCACCGCCCAGCCCTTTCGCGGTCGCGACGAGCTTGGAAGTATGCAATGCAAAGGCGGCAATTCTAAGGTCGTCCGAATGCCCCGGCCTCGTAAGCCAGCTTTCGCAGGCCGGTCGCACCCGGCCTCATGTCGGGCGGCGTTTCCGGCCGCATCACGGGAATAAATGTAGCAGCGCCGTCGAGTGGGTGACGCTCAGCCGGTCTTGCACACCCGGAGCGCGCGGACGACCGCTTCCGGATCGGCTTCGATTACTCGAAGCAAAATCGACGCTGGCCCGGAGGGACGTCGGCGCCCTTGCTCGTATTGCTGCACCGTGTCGAGGGTGAAGCCGAAGCGCCGGGCAAACTGCGCCTGAGTGAGCCCCAACTTCGCCCGCAGGGCACGAACTTGGTCCGGCGATGGTGGCGGATATACAGGCTCGGCGCCCGCCAACTCCTCGTCGGTCCACGCATCCTCGTCTTCGATCGTCTGCGCCTCGATCTCTTCTTCGCTGGGCTGAGGCCGCGCGGCCAATTCAGCCAACAGCTTGGCCTTGTCGATGTCAGCCCGGGTGCGTCGCACGATAGGCATCCCGTTCCTTCCTGTTCGCATAACGCAGGCTGATGATCCTGCGTATCTCTCCACGTTGGGTATAGACGCAATGCAGCGTCAAATTCCCGGCGACACCGATTGCCCGAATACGGGTCTCGCCATAGTACCGTCGTTCATCGGCACACTCGATCGTAGGACCGTCGAACAGAAGAGCGGCAAGCTCGAACGGCAGCCCGCGCTCGCTTTCGTTCCGTTCGCTCTTGGCGCGATCCCACTCAAAATCCATCGATCGTTGCCTCAGATGGATATGGGAGATCCGTCAGAGACGTACAACATGCCTGCTTCGGGCGACGGGGGTGAGAATCTTCGACCAGGACGAAACGGCATCGGGATCGCAGAGCGCGACCTCTGATCCACGGGTTAGCGAATCGTGCGAATGTGGGTCGGCCCGATCTCGATCATGATGCGCTTATCTGGAGCAGATTGCGCCAACACCCACTCGTGCTCGATATGGGATAGCGCCGATTCGGGCCTCCGTGCCGCTTGCGGCTCACTGCACTTAAAACCAATCCGGCTCAGCTTCCGAAAGCGACGTTGACCAACACCTATTCGAGGGGCAAGGGATCTGAAATCCTTGTCATAGCTGACAAGAACAGCGCCGTGCAGTTCGGCGACAGCAGCAACGAACGAGTCGGGTGCAGTCTGGCGCGATACTGTCGCGCAAGAGGATTACCTCGTGGCCAGTGTCGCGGAGAACGTCAGCGACCGAATCTGGAACGCAATTATCGATGAAAAATCTGATGCGAAGCCGCTCGACCATCAAGCGGCGGTGCTGGCCTCCTCGTACTTCAAGGCGGCCTCGATATCACGGGGCGTGAGATCAGGGTATTCCGCAATAATCTGATCGACTGTATAGCCGGCCTTTTTGAAGTTGCGTATTGCACGCGTCGGTATCCGTGTGCCAGCAACCACCGCAGAATTGTGGCTCACATTCCGCGACTGCTCGATCCTCCCAATCTTATCCTCAGGACGATGCCGCAACCTTTCCGCGTCTCTTTTTGTATCGGCGACAATTTTCTTGAGCGGTATTCCGAGAACATACTGCCCGCTAACCGCGTCCTGCAGGCGCCGGCTTCCCGGCTCGTGGAAGATCACGCGCCGATTTAAAACGTACAGGGTCGTCTTGGTCCAAAGATCATCCTCAAGATGACTCAATCTCTCCGCGACCCGGCGGAGGTGCTGGAGCGGCACATTATGTTGCCGACGCAACAAGCCCAAAGTGCGGAGCGCTACGACATCTTTGAACGAATAGATCCGGCTATAAGCCGAATTGCGGCCTTCCTCAGCATAGCTCGGCGCGAAAAATCCGGTCCGATCCCAATACCGCAGTTGCGCTGGGGTGAGGCCGGTCAGGCGTTCGACGTGTTCCTCGCCGAACGCGACAATGGTTTTACCCAACTCGGCCAAGTTCGGCTCCGCTCCGCAATCGGCCCTCTTAGGCCCATCCATCTGTATCAGAACACAATAGGAACATCTAATATCTTGTTCCGGAAATCAAGACCACAGCCACATCTTTGCACGACTTATCTCCAGCTGTCCCGCCCCTGCAACTATCGACCTCAGCCCGGGTACGTCGCGCGAGAGGCGCCTTGCTGCTTCGCGGTCGCATAGCGCAGGCTGATGATCCCTGGGCAGGACTCTGCTCTGCATTATCTCAGGAATCTAGCCTCATATTTCCTGAGGATCCTTGTAAGCACGGCCCCGTAGTCCGATGCTGTTCGCTCCTCATCGAGCCATTCAAACGCGAAAGGAGACTCGTTCCACGCTCTGAAGCGGAGGATGACGAATTCGTCAAAAGCGGGCTTGGCTACTGAGATCAGCCGTTCTTCAGCCTCTGCTGCCTCCTGAACTGGGTGTTTGTGGTTTCGTCCGTTGGTGGGCCACAATTTGTCGCCTTCGAAAGAGGTATATCTATCTGACCAATTGATCCCGACGATGCCGACGCAAATGGGCTCGCCTCCAGCTGTGTGAAATTGTTCAACTTGCCTTGTGAGATCGCCAATCACTCGGTCAATCTGCTTAATCATTGCTTTCGCCAGTATTTTTACTTCTGTTCCAATCTCCACCGTTGCCACTTCACCACGACGCGTTACAAAACCCGGGATACTCACTGTGTTGGCATGCGGAACCAGTTCCCCAAAAGTAAAATCACCACGCCTGGATTTTATGCCCCGAAGAATGTTTCGAGCATTTAAAACGCGCGCCCCCGATTCTATGAGCGCATTTAGTCCGGGAGATCGGTTCAGTGCATATAAATCTTCAGGGAGATACGAGGCTACGGAGTCACCGAGGCTGGAATTGCGGTGTCGATAGACGACCCCATCAAAGAGGCTCCGGAACCGATTTAACAATCGGTAGCTCAAGTGTCATCTCCCAGCCGGCCCGCTCGCATCCCGGACCTATGGACTCGACCACAATCGCCGTGTGGTTCTCAATCAGGCGACCCGCAGCTAACTGGGCCGCACGGCGCGTGGCCGAATTCAGGTACTCTTGTTCAATTTCGATTGAAATAGAGTTTCGCCCCGCTCGAATGGCAGCCATAGCGGTCGATCCTGAGCCGGCAAACGGATCGAGGACCGTATCTCCTGCGAAGCTGAACATCCGGATCAGCCGTTCCGCCAACTCTGGCGGGAATGGCGCGGGATGTCCGGCTCGCAGGCTTGCACCGCGGATATCGGACCAGACCGGCCGCATCCATTGACCCATCTCGTCGCGCTGTAGCATTGAGAGTGCCTTTTGGATCATTGGAGTTGTGCGATACCTTCCCGGCTTGCGCAACATAAGTATGCGCTCATGATCATTTTTGATGATTGCGCCCGGTTGATAAGGCTTACCGTAGTATCCACTCGACCCCCCACCGGACTCGTTTGTTCGGTTTCCAATCTTGAACCAGAGAATTGGAGTCAAGGTTGTCGAGGCCGATATTGCGGCTCCGAACCTGAATATCTGAAGGGAGCGGCAAGACGCGATGGCGGCCATCTGCCCGCCTGGGGATCAAAATGTCTCCGATGACACAACAAATCCGGCCGCCTGGAACGAGAACACGCTCGCACTCCCTCCAAGCTCGATCCAATTCATTAAGGAAAGCCTCGTAGTCCTCGATGCGCCCGAGTTGATGCCCACCAGCGTCAGAAGCATAGGGCTTTAGGTTAAAATAGGGAGGGGACGTGACGACAAGATGTACCGATTTGTTCGGTATCGCCCTAAGGTCGCGAGCGTCGCCGAGAATCATTTCGTGCCGTGTTCGATCATAGGGCGCAGGCCATCGCCTCCCACGGAGCAATTTGTTCGCCCTCAGGAGCACTTCGGGGGCCCCAGGCTCGTTGTCCGTGGCTGGAATGTGCGGAATTTCGTGCCGCCGCTGAAACGGAGCGGCCTCTTCGGAGAGCCTGGCGACGCTGGTTCTTGTCATATGGAAACCCCAACGAGAGATAGTAGACAATCCCTCTAAAATGACAACATGCTGTGTTCAGACCTTTTCACCGCCTCTCTATCGGCCGAGAGGTCGGACGAGAATCGCACGGATTTTATACACTTTCAACGAGAAAGTTCGCTTAATGTTCTCGCTCGGCTCTACGGTTGGTAGCGGCCGCGGGCAGGCAACTCCGTTGAACAATTCTCGTAAAGCGAGCAGAACGCCTATTGAGGACCCCGCCTAATGTCGGGTGCCCAGTTCGGCCGCTGTACCTCCTGGCAGGGCTAGACCGGCGAGCCCCCTTGCAGCGAAATCACCGAATCTTAGTAGCGGCCGTGACCCATCCTGACTTCGGCGAAGATCGTGCCTTGTGATCGAACGTCTGGGTATGGGCTTTCTTCACCAGCCGCTCACTCCGGCCCCAGCGGCGGGTGTTTGCGCCCAACGGTCTGTTTAACCGGTATTCGCCACCATATAGTGAAGCGAAGAGAGCCGGGTGACGAGCTTGCATCAGCGAAGTAGTTTCGAGATCCGGGCGGAGTGGGATGCCGAGGCAGGGGTCTGGTGGTGCTCGAACGACGAGCTGCCGTTGACTACCGAGGCGCCGACCTTTGAGCAGCTAGTCTCCCGAGTGCTCGAAATCGCTCCCGAGATCGCAGCAGAGAACGGGCTCGCCCTCCCCGGCGACGAGATCTAGGTGCACGTAATCGCGGAATGCCTGCAATCTGTGCCCGTGGTAGCCGCGGCGTGAATGCCCGCGACGTTCGACCGTGAACTACGCCGCATCCTGACGCGAGCCGGCTGTCGCTTCGTCCGTCCCGGGAAGGGAAGTCACGAGATCGGTATAGCCCGATCACAAATCGGCGCTTCGTGCAACTTGCCGCGATCGTCAGCCGACTTACGGCTAACGGAATCCTCAAACGCGGGATTGCCGAAAGCCTTTTGACTGGGGCCGCCGAGCCCAACTCTACCCGGCCATCTCCAGTGAGATCACCGAATTCTTCGTACTGGCCGTGGCCAATCCCGCCTTCGGCGAAGATGCCGTGCCTTGCGATCCAGTCGACGGTCTCGGCGTGGGCGTCCTTGGTGTAGGGCTCGAAGACGAGGCGTTCGCCGGGGCCCCAGCGGCGGGCGTCCATCAGCGGGTGGAAGCGCTCGGGGAATTCGTTCCTGTAGTAATGCGTGTAGCGGTCGGGGCGCAGGTCGAGGTCGCGCTGCGCGCGGCGCAAGGCGCGGAAAAATTTGCGCAGGTCTTGGGGATCAGGGTCGCCGTGGATCATCGTCGCGATCATGAAGGTCGTGTCGATGATTTTGCGGAAGCCGAGCTGCTCGGCGAAGTAATAGGGGCCGCTGAATAGGGCGACGGCCGGGGCGCGGCGCTCCACCAGCATCTCCAGGCGGCGGAACAACAGGCCCTCCGCGAAGGACAGGTTGATCTTGTCGGCCGGCAGATAGGGTTCGAGCGCCTGGATCGTCGAATAATGGCTGCCCGATTGCCAGCCGACCGAGATCGGGACGCCGGCGAGGTCGGTCGGGTCGCGGATCGGCGAGTCCGCCGCGACGAAAATCCCCGCCGGCGCCACCGAATAGAGATCGGCGTAGAGCCGGCCGTGACCGGAAGAGGCCGCGACGTTGACGGTCCAGTGGCAGGCGCAGCTGACATCGGCGCTGCGGCCCTGCTCGAAAGATTGGTAGGCGCCGACCCGTTGGCCGCCCATGTCGTGGTGCTGCCCGCCGGTCGAGCGGATCTTCTCGCGAAACTCATAGTCGAGGCCTTCGGCGGTGAAATACCCCTTTTCCTCGGCAATCCATTCCTGCAGCCGGAAATGCGGCTCGATGACGAATTTGGGCATTTTGTTTCCCCTCCGGTTCCTAAGCCGCCAGCTTCTGCCGCGCCTCCTCCAGGATCATCGCGGCGCCTTTTTCGGCGATCATGATCGTGGGCGCGTTGGTGTTGGTCGAAGTGACGGTCGGCATCACCGAGGCGTCGATGACGCGCAGGCCTTGAAGGCCGTGGACGCGCAGCCGGTCGTCGACCACCGCCATCGCGTCCGGGCCCATCTTGCAGGTGCAGGTCGCGTGGAAGACGGTCGATCCGTACTGGCGAGCATAGTCCAGCAGCTCGTCGTCGCTCTGGACATCATTGCCGGGGAGGTTCTCGGCGACGACGTATTTTTTGAGCACCGGGGCGGCGAAGAGCCGGCGCGCCATCCTGAGGCCGCCGATCACCGCGCGGCGGTCGGTCTCCTCTGAGAGATAGCGCGGGTTGATCGCGGGCGGGTCGGCCGGCCGGTTCGAGCGCGCCTCGACATAGCCGCGGCTCAAGGGCCGCATCTGCCAGATGCCGGCGGTCATGCCCGGCTTGTCGTCGAGCCGGCGTATCGGCCCCGGCGCAAAGCTTCCCGACGCCAGGAGGCATTGGATGTCGGGTGTCGCCGATTCCTCCAGCACCTTGACCGAGGCGGCGACCAGCGAGGCGGCGTAAGTCAGCATGCCGGTGCCGGCAAAGAGGTAACGCAGCACCTCGCCGGCAAACGGCAGGCCACGCGACTTCTCGTTCAATGTCTTCGCGCCGGTAATCGTGCAAGTGACCCGCGCGAGGTAGTGGTCTTGCAGGTTTTTGCCGACGCCGGGCAGAGCATGCTGGACCGGGATGCCCACGCGGCCCAAATGGCCGGGATCGCCGACACCGGAGAGCTGCAGGACATGCGGCGACCCGATGGCGCCCGCCGCCAGGATCACTTCACGAGCGGCGTCGACCCGCTCCAGCCCGCCGTCCCGCGCGTACTCGATGCCGACCGCGCGGGTACCCTCGAACAGAATTCGGTGGACCAGAGCGTTGGTGACGACCTGCAGGTTGGGCCGCTTCAGTGCCGGCCGCAGATAGGTGCGCGCCGCGCTTTGGCGGCGCCGTCCGCGGCGGGTCTGCTGAACCCAGCCGATACTGTCGCCGGCGCCGGGCGGCAGATGGTTGACGTCGGCGTGGTATTCGAGCCCGATCTCGGTTCCCGCCTGGATCAGCTTCCGACACAACAGCGGCTGGTCGGCGGTCCTCGACGTCAAGAGCGGGCCACCCTGGCCGTGAAATTCGTCGGCGCCGCCCTCCCAATCCTCGGCCTTCTTGAAATAGGGCAGCACGTCGTCCCACGACCAGCCGCGATTGCCGAGCTGTCCCCAGTGGTCGAAATCCTCGGGCTGGCCGCGCACATAGATCATCCCGTTGATCGAGCTCGACCCGCCCAATACTCGGCCGCGCGGGTAAAGGATGGCGCGGCCATTGACGCCGGGATCGGGCTCGGCCGTGAAACCCCAGGTCAAAGTCGGATGATCCATCAGCTTCATGTAGCCGGCCGGAATGTGGATCAGCGGGTTCCAGTCGCGTCCGCCGGCCTCTAGCAATAAGACGCGCGTTCCGGGGTCCGTGCTAAGCCGGTTTGCCAAGACGCATCCCGCCGAGCCGGCACCGATAATGACGTAATCCGCCCTCATTGCACCCTCCTCGCGCTCGTCTTGCTCAATTCCCGACGTTCTTCCACGCCTGTTCGGCGGCGGGCGGGAGCTTGTCCATGTGCTTCAGAAACAGCGCGAGGGTCCAGATCTGCTCGTCGTTCAGCGTCCCCCGCCAGGCGGGCATGCCGGTCCAGCGGATGCCGTGCGCTATTTTCCAGAAGGAATGTCCTTCGGGATCGTCCTCGACCCCGTCTGTCGCCAGTTGCGGAGGCGAGGGATATTCGCCCTTTGCAATTGCCGAGGCCGAAGCCTCGCCTTTCGCCGTGCCGTGGCAGATCGCACAGTGCCGGCCGTAAAGGTCGATGCCGGCGATCAGATTGGCGTCCGTCGAGGCGACCGGATTGGGACCCTTGGGCGCGTCGCGATCAAGGGTCGCATCGAGCGAAGTGCCGGCCGCCCAAGTCTCGAACCAACCAGGTTTGACGTCGGCATTGGCCGGGATGAGACCGGCGCGCAGGACGGCGTAGCCGCCCCCCACGGCAGCCAGGATCGTCAGCACGACGCCACATACGAAGGCTCTAAACATCACGTCTCCGCAGCGCCAGGTCGATGAGCGGCAACAGGGCAGGGGCGGTCGGCAGGTTCCGTTCGATGATCTCGGCGCGGGAGAGCCACGCGACCTCGTCAGCGTCGTCGCCGGGGACGCCGTCGCCCGAATGCCAACGGCCGATCACCGCGACCAAGGTGTAGTGGTAACGCACCCGGCCCTCCTCGTCGCGGTCGATCATGTCGATGACGGTCAGCGGACCGGCGGCTTCCGCTTTGACGCCGGTCTCCTCCAGAAGCTCGCGCATCGCCCCCTGGGCTACGGTCTCGCCGAGTTCGAGGACGCCGCCGGGAAAACCCCAGCGGCCCGACAGCGGCGGGTTGGCGCGGCGCACGACGAGGGCGCGCTCGCCGCGCATCACGACCGCCAAGACCCCGACGATCGGGCGCTCCGGGTAGCGGCGCCCCTCCTTCCCGACCGCGACTACTGGCTCTCTTGCCATTGCTAGGAGCCGTCAGGCGACGAAGCAATCTCGATCGGCGGAGGGCACCTGCCGCACTAGATTGCTTCGCTGCGCTCGCAATGACAGCGTTTTAGTCCGCCGCCGCCCGCGCGTGGCCGTGCTCGTCGGTGTAGATTTCGGCGCCCTGCTCGAGGAAGGCCTTCGACTTCTCCTCCATCCCGGCGCGGGCGTAGTCGCGGATCTCCTGCGTGATCTGCATTGAGCAGAATTTGGGGCCGCACATCGAGCAGAAATGCGCGAGCTTGGCGCCTTCGGCGGGCAAGGTCTGGTCGTGGAACTTCTCGGCCGTCTCGGGGTCGAGCGACAGGTTGAACTGGTCGCGCCAGCGGAACTCGAAGCGCGCCCGCGACAGCGCATCGTCGCGCTCGCGCGCGGCCGGGTGGCCCTTCGCAAGATCGGCGGCATGCGCCGCGATCTTATAGGTGATGACCCCTACCTTGACGTCGTCGCGGTCGGGCAGCCCGAGGTGCTCCTTCGGCGTCACGTAGCAGAGGAGCGCCGTGCCGAACCAGCCGATCATCGCCGCGCCGATGCCGCTGGTGATGTGGTCGTAGCCCGGCGCGATGTCGGTCGTCAGCGGGCCCAAGGTGTAAAACGGCGCCTCGCCGCATTCCTCGAGCTGCTTTTCCATGTTCACCTTGATCTTGTGCATTGGCACATGGCCGGGGCCTTCGATCATGACCTGCACGCCGTCCTCCCAGGCGAGCTTGGTCAATTCGCCCAAAGTCTCGAGCTCGGCGAACTGGGCGCGATCGTTGGCGTCGGCGATCGAGCCGGGCCTGAGGCCATCGCCCAAGGAGTAGCTGACGTCATAGGCCCGCATGATCTCGTTGATCTCGCGAAAATGTGTGTAGAGGAAGCTCTCCTGGTGATGCGCCAGGCACCATTTGGCCATAATCGAGCCGCCGCGCGAGACGATGCCGGTGACCCGGTCGGCGGTCAGCGGAATGTAGGCTAGCCGCACCCCGGCATGGATCGTGAAGTAGTCGACCCCTTGCTCGGCCTGCTCGATCAACGTGTCGCGGAAGAGCTCCCAGGTCAGCTCCTCGGCCGTGCCGCCGACTTTTTCCAATGCCTGGTAGATCGGCACCGTGCCGATCGGCACCGGCGAGTTGCGGATGATCCATTCGCGGATCGTGTGAATGTTGCGGCCGGTCGACAGATCCATGACCGTGTCGGCGCCCCAGCGCGTCGCCCACACCATCTTCTCGACCTCCTCGGCTATCGAGGAGGAGACGATCGAGTTGCCGATATTGGCATTGACCTTCACCAGGAAATTGCGGCCGATGATCATCGGCTCGGTTTCCGGGTGGTTGACGTTGTTCGGGATGATCGCGCGGCCGCGCGCGATTTCGTCGCGCACGAATTCCGGCGTCACATAGTCCGGGATCGAAGCGCCAAACGACTCGCCATCGACCATACCCTGCTGACGCAATTTCTCGCGGCCGAGGTTCTCGCGGATCGCGACGTATTCCATCTCTTGGGTGATGACGCCCTGCCGCGCATAGGCCAGCTGCGTGACCGCGGCGCCGCCTTTGGCGCGCAACACCTGGCGGCGGCCGCGGTCGAACAACGACACCGCGCTCGACTCGCCGCGGCGCAGGCCATTGTCTTCCGGCTTGACCTCGCGGCCCTCGTAGAACTCGACATCGCCGCGCGCCAGGATCCACGGCTTGCGCAATTCGGGCAGGCCCCGGTTGATGTCGATCTGGATTGTCGGATCGGAATAGGGGCCGGAGGTGTCGTAGGCGCGCACCGGCGGCTCGGCGGCCGAAGGATCAAGGTCTATCTCGCGCATCGCAACCGCGATCTCGGGGTGCCGCATACCCCGCGTTTGGACTTTGCGCGAGGCCGGAAAGGGCCCCGTGGTGACCCGAAGCTCCTCTACCTTCGGCGTGAGCTTCGCGGATGAGAGCGGAGCGGAATTGGGCATCGTGGATCTCCGTTGCACCAGTTGCACGAAGACCCGGGAAGCATCTGCGAAGAGGAGGGCGGCTTTTGCCGCTGTGTTCCTGTCCCTACGCCGGTACGACCCGGATCAGGTTCGAAGGGTTGCCGCGCCCCATTTTCTCGGGCCGGCGGCGTCTCAGCCCCCTGTCGGGGCACCCCTTGGACTCGGCGATTATCCGCAAAGTATCCCCGCTGCGTCAAGGTTGCGGTTTGATGACCAAAGAAGCCGCGCCGCCGGCCGCGGAAAGTGGGCCGACTTATTGGTTTACCCAGCAGTAGAAGCGCAGCGCTGTTTAAGCAAAATTTCGTCAAATACGATTAGAAAAGCGTGGCGGACAACTTTTTGACGTGCAATAGACGGGGCAATGACTAACCGGGATTAAGGTCGACGGTGCCTGGTGGCTGTCGCAATCCCCCGTTCTATTCATTGGCCACCAGTGCCCAGTGCCGATTTTTGCAATCGAGGGAGGAGCTGGTGGTACACAGCTTCATATCGCAGCGCGTTTGCTGGGTCAATAATCGTGGACTGTTGCGCCGACCAATGCAACCTGACAGATCGGGATATGAAATAGCCCGCGCCCTGACCAAAGAAGCTTTCTGGATACTGGTCTTATTATCGTCACTGGGGGTTTGGGCAGCCGCCTGGGCGGCCGCAGCGTCATTGGCCTCGGCCTGGCTGCAATGACGAATACCGCGCTCCGGCGAGCCGACTGGAACGCTCCATCCTTTGCCGTATTCTCAGGGAGACATCGATGCTTGTGATCTCCGACGACAACTGCGACACAGTGATTGCCGAATACATCCGTACCAAAGGAGTGACACGCTGTCCGACCGCGTGCGTGGTCCCGACCCAGGCTTCGGTCACCGCGGCCGACCGCGCAGCGTTGGAAGAATACCGCAGCGAGCGCGACCGGCAGCGCCGCGAAAAGGCCGCCGCGCGCGCCCGATTATTTTGGGGGGCCGACAGTTCCCTCGGGTGACAACAGGCCGTCCTTTAGCCGACCGCTCGAGCAATTTATATTCGTCGCCCCCGCGAAAGCGGGGGTCCAGGGAAACTTCTGAGATCTTACGCCCTGGATTCCCGCTTTCGCGGGAACGACGACCAACCGCGGATCTTGCAAATTCATCTGAGCTGGGTCAGCGGCGCCGCATTGTGCCGAGGGCATGATCGACAGCTGCACGATAGGCCGGGGACGGGAGCAGCGCGTCCCGGCGCAGACATGCCTCGGTAAATTTGATCACATGCTCGTCGCCATTGGCGAGAGCGCGGTCGATCAGTGTCTCGGCGTTCGGCGCGCACGGCTCGATGTCCTCCGCAATCGCGCTGGTGCCAAAGCACGCGTAAAGCGCGCAACCCGACTGCCAGGCGTAACGCAGCGCCGAACGGGCAGTGGTGTCGCTAATGTGAGGCATTATGCTGCCGAGCGCCGTTAGACTGGTGACGCCATGAACGAAAACGATTGTCGTCAATGCGTCACGGGCGTTCGCCAGATAAATCCGGGCGAATATTTCAGTCAGTTCCGCCAGCAGAGCTTCGCTGTCGCCACTGACATCGATCAGCCCGATTGCCGGCCCAAATTCGGGAAAATCGTCGAGCATTGCCAGCGAGGCAGTGATGTTTCCCAGACTGCGCCGCTGATGCGGTGAAATGACGGGAGCTTTCGCAATCGCGTTGCGGGGCGTCATCGGGCGGTCAGTTATGCGATCGCTGGAAGGCAGCTCCCGGTAGGTGGCTGCCCAGCTCGCCAGGGCATCGCCGAGCTCGCCCTTGCGCAATGGCGTCTCGCCGACTGCCAAGCTCCGAACGGCATGGCCGACCCGGATGACGCCATGGGTCGCAGCGGCGGAAAATCCCGGCGCCAATCGCTCCGTCCAGCGGTCGAGCACCTCCGGCCAGGGCGCTTGCCGAAGCTCCGCGGCGAAGAACTCCGCCCAACCCGCGAAGCGGTCGCGTTGGCCCAGCGCGCTGCGCCAAGTCTCCGCGCGGATTGGATCGCCGGTCGCGGGACGTGGGAGCAGTCTTTCCTTATACCGGGCGATCCACGGCATGACCGCCTTCGGGCGGCCCATCGCACAGAGCGCCTCGGCGACCATCGGTGCGTGATTGCTGTTGCCGTTGTTCAGCCCGATATCGCATCCGGCCAAAGCCTCGAGCGCCCCGTCAAGTGGCTCATAATTGGAAGTCGGCATCGCACCACCTCAATCGCCTCGGACGAGTGTAGCCTTTTTTAATGCCATCAAAGACTCACCTCATGCTGAGGAGCGACCCGACACAGGCGGGGCGCGTCTCGAAGCACGCACGACTGCGATGCAGCGCATTCTTGCCCAGCCTCCAGTGACCAACCGGAGGTTGGTGGCTCAATCGACGCCGACCGCGGTGCCGAGGGTGTCGCCGATCGAATGGTTGAGCACGAGGTCGGCGATTGCGTCGAGACCGGTGGGCTCGCGGTTGATGATTACCAAGATCGCGCCGTTGTGTTTTGCCAGTTCCGGGAAGGCGGCGGCGGGATAAACCACCAGTGACGATCCGGCGACAATGAACAGGTCAGCGGCGCGCGTCTCGATTTCTGCGTGCCGCATTGCCTCGGACGGCATCGCCTGGCCAAAAGAAATCGTCGCGGTTTTGACAAAGCCGCCGCAATCGTCACACAACGGTGGCGTCTGGTTGCGCTCGAAGGCGATCCGCAGCGCGTCGAGCTCGTAGCGGGTGTTGCAATCGAGGCAATGCGCGTACGTCGTATTCCCATGGAGTTCGATAACGCGCTGGTCGGGGATGCCGGAGGCTTGGTGCAGACCGTCGATATTCTGCGTGATCACGGCGCCGGCCGTGCCGCGGCGGACGAGCTCCGCGACGGCGCGGTGACCGCGGTTCGGGGCCGCTGCGTGAAAGGTCTCCTCCATTGCGAAGCGCCGCCGCCAGGTTTCACACCGCGCCTCCTCCGAGGCGAGAAAATCCGAGAAGTCGATCGGCGCCATGCGGGTCCAGATCCCGCCGGGGCTGCGGAAATCGGGAATGCCCGACTCCGTGCTTATTCCGGCTCCGGTAAACACGACGGTGCGACGCGCCCGCGCGATCGCCTGGGCGAGCTCGGCAATTTCTCGATCGACGGCCATGCCCGTTAGTTTGGCAAATGTCCCGCGACGCGCCAAGCCCAGTGTGTGATCCTGTCCGCCGTGACTATTCGCACTGGCTACCTCGCCGCGGAGGGCTTTGTCGAAGAACTCGACCATGAGCTCGGTGCGGCCGATACGAGGCACGGTCGCCTCTTGATCGCTTCGGGGCCGCCACGGCCCGCCGCATGGGCCGCGAATGTCTGGCTCGATCCGCAGGAAATCCCGATCGCCTCGATTTCGGATGCAGCCGCAAAGCTGCGGGCGATCCAGCGCAATTGGGTGGTCTATGCGCCTCGCCTCTACCGGCGCGCGATGCTGATCCAGAAACAGCTGCCGAAAGTCTCGGCGAGGCCGCTCGTCTTCGGGTCACCGGCGCCGACGGCCCCGCTCGGATCGTGGACCCTGCTGGATGCCGGGACTATGCTCGCGGCGCCGCATTCCACGAACCCCTTTCCCAATGGTGAGATCCAGTTCGTCGAGGATCGCATCGGCCCGCCGAGCCGCGCCTATCTGAAGCTGTGGGAAGTGTTGACCCTGATCGGCCGGCGACCCGGGCCGGGCGCGATATGTCTCGATCTGGGATCGAGCCCCGGCGGGTGGAGCTGGGCGTTGCAGCAAATGGGCGCGCTGGTGATCAGCGTCGACAAGGCGCCGCTCGCCCCCGAAATCGCGCGCCTCCCCGGCATCGAGCACCGGCTGGAGAGCGCTTTCGCGCTCGACCCGCAGACGATCGGAGCGGTCGATTGGCTGTTTTCGGATGTCGTGTGCTATCCGGCGCGGCTGCTGGCGCTGATCGAGCGCTGGCTAAACGCCGGAACTTGCCCGAACTTCGTCTGCACGATTAAATTCCAAGGCCCGACCGATCACGAGACCGCCCGCCGCTTCGCCGCGATCCCCGGCGCGCAACTCCGCCACCTGTTTCACAACAAGCACGAGCTGACCTGGAGCAAAATCGCTTAGGGTTCGTCAGGAAATAAGCACGCAATTTGGCGGACGGGTATTCGGTGAGATGGTGTAGTTCCACTCACCGTGGAATTCGGCACGTTTGATGTTGAGGGCAGCCATCTCGGCATCGGAGGCGACAATGCCGCTGGGGTATTGGCCAGGGTCGAGTTGGCAGCGCACCGTCAGGCCGGTTTTGGTGGTGGTGGCCGAAATCAGCTCGACAATCACCCGGTAGCTGGACGAGGGGCTGGGCGCGCCACTTATGGCTGATGAAGGAGAAGAGCCGGTGCTCGATCTTGTTCTATATCGATCACAATCACAACATATGGCATGAAGACTCGGTTGCAAGCCAATATTTTATTCTATCAAAGGTCGATTCGTTAATTTCCGGACAAGCCCTAAGCTGTGCCGCTCAGGTCCTAGAGCAGGACCATCTGCGGCTCGATCAGGATGTGCAAAACTGCCTCGCCACCGCCCAGGTCACCTCGGTATCCTGAGCCCGGTCCGGCCTCCTTTGACTTGGGCTCGAAATCTTCGCGCTGCTGTCGTAACCTCGGCGCCAGTCGAAGGGAGACCGCGGCATGCGCTTTGGTATCGGACAACCGGTTACGCGCAAGGAGGATCCGCGTTTCCTGACCGGGCGCGGGCGCTACGTGGCGGATATCGATTTCGTGCGCCAGGCGCACGCTGTCCTTGTGCTCTCGCCGCATGCGCATGCGCGGATCCGCGCGGTGGACAAGGCTGCGGCGGAGCAGATGCCGGGTGTGCACGCCGTCCTGACGGGTGAGGATTGGGCAGCCGACGGGCTCGGAACGCTCGACCCGGAGGTCATGGCCGAGGACATGGGCGGACCCGCAGGACATCGCACCAAGCGCCCGCCGCTGGCGCAAGGCCGCGTCCGCTATGTCGGCGAGCGCGTCGCCGTTGTCATCGCGGCGACGGAGGCGCAGGCACGCGATGCGGCGGAGGTGGTGTCGGTCGATTACGAGATCCTGCCCGCGGTGGTGCATGCCGAGGACGCGGTGCGCCCCGCTGCGCCATTGGTGCATGACGGCGCCGCTGACAACACCTCCTTCACGATGCGCATGGGTAATGAAGGTGCAGTCGAGGCGGCTTTTGCGCGCGCGCACCACGTCACCAGGCTCTCGCTTTACAATAACCGCCTCACCGCCGTCACAATGGAGCCGCGCGGCTGCATTGCCGATTATGATCCCGGGACCCGCCGCTGGACGCTCTACAGCAGCACGCAGAACGTCCACGGCGTGCGCCAGACCCTGGCGCATCACATCCTGCATGTCCCGGAAAGCCGCATCCGCGTCGTCGCCCGCGATGTCGGCGGCGGCTTTGGCATGAAGGGCAACGTCTATCCCGAGGAAGCGATCATCGTCTGGGCTGCGCGCCGTGTCGGGCGGCCGGTCAAATGGATCCCGTCGCGCTCCGAGGCGTTGCTCGGCGATTACCACGGCCGCGACCAGAATGTCGCCGCCGAACTGGCGCTCGACCCGGACGGCAGGTTCCTGGCCTTGCGCTGGACCGGATCGCACAATGTCGGCGCCTATATCGAGGGCGCCGGCGCGATCCCGATCCTGTTCTCGCTGAAGCTCGCCTCGACCGTCTACGACATCCCCGCGGTATCCGTCACGAGCAGCCTCGTCTTCACCAACACCGCGCCGACCGTGCCCTATCGCGGCGCCGGCCGCCCCGAGGCCGTCTACATCATGGAGCGGCTCGTCGGCCAGGCGGCGCGCGAGGTGCGCATCGATCCGGCGGAATTGCGCAAAAAGAACCTGATCCGCCCCGACGCGTATCCGTATGAGACGCGCACCGGCTGGGTCTATGACACCGGCAATTACGCCGCTGCAATGGCCAAGTGCCAGGCCTTGGCGGACTGGGACGGCTACGCCGCGCGGCACGCCCAGAGCGAAGCCGCCGGCAAATTGCGCGGGCGCGGCATCGTCTATTACGTCGACAATACCGGCGTCTTCAATGAGCGCATGGAATTGCGCTTCGATCCCAGTGGCGAATTGACGATCCTCGCCGGCACCCTGTCGCACGGGCAAGGGCACGAAACGACCTATGCGCAGATGGCCGCCGACTGGCTCGGCGTGCCCGAGGACAAGATCCATCTGGCGCAGGCCGACACCGACGAGGTCGCGATCGGCCGCGGCACCTACGCCTCGCGCAGCATGATGATCGGCGGCAGCGCCTTGCGCGCCGCGGCCGACGAAGTCGTCGCGCGCGGCAAGCGTTTTGCGGCGCATTTCATGGAGGCGGACGCTGCCGACATCGCCTTCGACGACGGCGCCTTCACGATCGCCGGCACCGACCGCTCGATGCCGATCGGCCAGGTCGCGCAAATGTCGTTCATCCCTGTGGGTCTGCCCTCCGAACTCGGCGTCGGTCTGCAGGGTGCCGGCGCCTTCGCCTCCGACATGCCGAGCTTCCCCAATGGCTGCCATATCTGCGAAGTCGAGATCGACCCCGAGACCGGCGCGGTCGAACTCGACCGGTACACCGTCGTCGACGATTGCGGCACCGTGATCAATCCCTTATTGGCGAAGGGCCAGATCATGGGCGGCATCGCACAAGGCGCCGGCCAGGCGCTCTACGAGGACGTCGTCTACGACCGCGACAGCGGCCAATTGCTGACCGGCACATTGATGGATTACGGCATCCCACGCGCCGACACATTGCCTCGGGTCACCGTCGATTTCAGCCCCGTCCCGAGCACGACAAACCCATTGGGCGCCAAAGGCGTCGGCGAAGGCGGCACCGTCGCCTCGACTCCGACCGTCATGAACGCAATTCTCGACGCCCTCGCCCCGCTCGGCATCACCGACGTGGCAATGCCCGCCACCCCCGAGCGCCTCTGGCGCGCGATGCGCGAGCATGTCCGGGGCTGAACGAACTTCCAACCTTTGATCCGATAGCTGCGGGCGCTGGCTTTAGAAGCCTGACGCCAGCAAAGGCGCGAGCCCACAACCATGGAGCCCAAGATTGACAACAAGTGCTGACACGTGACTGCGGTAAATGCAATCGTAATCCCTCGCGCTTACACCACACCACTTCAGCAGGCGAATGATACGATTCAGATAATGCCTTGGGTCCCATCGTTTGAGGAACTCACGTGGCGAACGCTCCGAGCGCTGAAGACAATGGGAGGGTCGGCGACTAACAAGGAGTTTCTGAGCAAAATCATCGAGCTGGAGCGAATACCTCCCGAGGTTCAGGCTGTCCAGAACACGGATCACCGACAGACCAAACTCAATTACAATCTTGTTCGGGTGAAGACTTTCCTAAAGAAGGCAGGAGCTATCGACAATAGCAGCTGGGGCATCTGGTCAATTACACCATTTGGTGAAAGCCTCACCGAGACCGATGTCCGTTTGATCCCGTCACGAGTACGGAAGCAGCACATCGTTGACCGCTTCGGTGGTACCATCTTGGGGGATGACGAGGGTCGGAGACAGCTTGCTGAGGCTGATCGCGACACTCTCAGCCGGAGGGTTTTCAAGCACCCTGGTGGATTTTACCTAGTCGCTGAGCGCGATCGGACAATAACTCGTTTTAGGTCGATCGAAAGCGCCCGGGGATGGGCTTACTCGCTCCCAGCCGGTATGATTGACGAGGGCAAATTGGCCCCTAATCCGTCGCATGCAATTGTAGAACAGTTGCCGCCGCACGCGCGGCCGATGGCCAAACGTCCTCGCTGGAAATATGCCATGCTCGGCGTATTCAGCGTCAGTGTTGTCGGACTGTTAAGCTCGGGCGCGTATTACGATATCACTGTCTTACAACCGGCGTGGGAAGAGCAGAAAAAAATCCAGCAAGAAAACGAAAAAGCGGCCTTGGAGAGACAAGTAAAAGACCAAAAAGACCGAGAAACTCAGGAGGATCTGGAATGGACGCATTGCGTAGACAGTAAGGGTAGCGATGCAATATGTAAAAAGGTATGCACGAAGTATAACGATAGCAAACCTGGGTTTATGGCTTTTTCGCGTGTCGATTGTCGGAAGTTTGGAATAGTCTCAAATAATCAAGATAAGGAGGAAGTGGGTTTATGCGTTGGCAGCAAAGGTAGTGATCCGGTATGTAAAAAAGTGTGCATCAACCATGGCCAAGACGGAGAGCTAACCCGCTGGGTCGACTGCACCAAATTTGGAGTAGCGGTGGATAATAGAACGCCATTTGAAAAACGAATGGACGACGAAGAGCAGAATATTGGTCGAGCGGTCGCGCTTTGCGCTTTTGGTAGTAAAGCCGCCTGCGAATATCGTCGTGGCGATCCATGGCCGCCATAACTGGGATCACTACTCCTATATGCGCGGTAGACCACGATCGAGCGCATGAGCGGTCTGTTAGCCGACAAACCAACCTTTGTCTAATAACACAAGAGGCGCCGCGTTCGTGCTGTTGGATAGAGATGTCATAACGGCGGACGGGGCGAGTACGTCGAGATCCCGTTCATCACCAATGTCTCTGAGTTTGCCGGCGCCGAGCGCATCCGGGCGCGATCCGCGCGGCGTGCGCAAGCCGATGGCGAAACTGAAAGTCAAGCGTCTGCCGACGGCCTAATCGCCACGGCGTGCCACCGAAGCAGTTCCCTGAAGTGATGGGTCAGAGAAATGCTCAGCTCGCGGGCAACGGCTCGAACGAAGTCCCCAGCCGCATGCCTGTCGCTGTCGCGAGCCGTCCGAGTGTGTGTAGCGGCTTCACCCTTCCGCTTTCAAGACGCGCGATCACCGCCTGCGTTGCGTGCATGCGTTCGGCCAGCTGCTGCTGCGTAAGACCGGCATAGGCGCGCGGCTCGATCATCGCCGCCGCGAGCGCGAACTCCTCCCCGACGGCATTGTACGCCTTCTCGTATTCGGGGTCCTTGCGCCAGGGCGGCGAACGACTCCTCCACCGGGATCATCTTTCCGCTCATGTCATTTCTTCCGCACGTCGCCGAGCGAGCTCGATTTCGCGGCGTGGCGTCCTTTCGGTCTCTTTCGTGACCACCCGAAAGATCACGCCCTCATTCTGTGCGCCGGACGGTGCGAAGCCGGCGGGCGGCGACAGTCGCCGTGAACCGCTCGAGGACCTGGCGGAACAGCCCGGGCGGCAGAAATCCGTACTCGAAGCGCTCGGGCTCAGCGGACGACACCGGGCGAAGATCGGGGCCAGGCCAGACGAAGCGGTTTATTTCGCTGACCATGATCCATGACCGGTCCTCATCGAGGCCCAGCCGGCGCTTGACGGCGGACGGAATCTCCACGGCTTCCTCGGGATGCTGCGGAGGGGTATGCGTCACGGGAACCACCGCAACCACCGTATTCCCGCCGTCGTCTCGGATCGAAAGTACGACGGCGCACGGCCGATCCTTCAGGCCTTCCTCCTGCCCCTCATGCGCCTCGCTGCTCCATAGGTAAGCGTAGGAGATGACCAGCCCCAGCTCAGGGGTGGGAAGCGGCACACATGGCCTATTTCAGTTCGGCGTCGAGGTGGTCGTGGCGCGGATCCATTCTCCCCTGCGCGATCTGCGCCACCTCGTCGTCGGTCAAATCCTCCACTCGTATCACCTCGCGCGACCGGCGTTTGAGCTTGCGGTATTCATCGACCGATATCATTACCAGGCGCTCGCGGCCGTTGCGCGTAATCGCGACAGGCTGGGTCAGGGCTTCGTCCTGGTACCGGCCGAAATGACGCTGAAACTCGGCTGCAGTCACCGTGATCATACCTACAGGATCTCCGCTATACGTAATTTCCGAATTATACGTATTTGTCCGGGGATTTCAAGCCGGGTTGCCGGCGCAGCGGGCTCACGCCAGGCGCGTCCGGCAGAGGGTCCGTCACCGCCGACCGTCGCTAATGAGTTCTTTGACCGGAATGTCCAAGGTTTGCCCTCGCGGAACCGCTTGAGCCGCTCTATCGCTTCGCGCCGCCGATCGGGGCCGGTGCGCTCGATCGGCACGAGGCGGGCGATCGGTCGTCCGTGCTTGGTGATCGTGAACCGTTCGCCGCGGGCGACCCGCTCTAGGAGCGCGGGTAAATTGGTCTTGGCCTCGGAGGCGCCGATTTTTGCGGGCATCCTGATCCGCTCGGTAACGCTTTCAGCCTCGCGAGGTCACGGCGCTATTCGGCAGCTTTCTCGGCGGTGCCGAACATCGGGTAGTTCGTATCGTCAATAAAGGCCTCGTCGCCTTCGGTCGGCACCGGCTCGGCGTAGTCGATGGCGCCCTGGATGTTGTCGCCCCAGACCTCGCGCGGCAATTCATAGAGCACCTCGACGCCGTAGCCGTTCGGATCGACGATGTAGAGGCTGTGCGTCATGCCGTGGTTGACGCGGCGCTCGAACTTGACGCCCTTTGAGAGTAGCCAGGCCAATTGCTTCAGCCACGCCTCACGGTTCGGCATTGTAATCGCGATGTGGTTGATCGCGATCGGCTGGTCGAACATCGACCATTCCGCCGGCGGCATCGGCAGGTTCGGGTTCTCGCACAGTGCGATGTCGTGGTGGTTCATGCGCCCGTCGTGATCGCCGCTGTAGAACCGCATCTTGCCACCCCGCCGCTTGGAATAGGCGACCTGCTTGAAGCCGAGGGTCTCGGTCCAGAATTTGTGCGACTCCTCGATGTCGCGCACATTGATGACGAGATGGTTGACGCCGCGCGGGGTGACTGCCTCGGCAGGGGTCGTCGGTACGATCGAAGAGGTGCCATCCGCCATCATCATGCTCCTTCGGCTCGGGACTTCTTGCGGTTGAATATAACGGGCCCGCGAGCATTTTACCATCGCGACCACCGTAGGGCCCGATTGCGAGATTGCTGGCAGTAATGGCCGGGATCGCTGGCCGTCTGCACCTCGCCGGTGACAGAGACCGATGCCTAGGCATACGCGAAGCTATTTGAGGTCGGGCGCCGTCGAACGCGTCTTTGGCCGCGTACTCGCTTATCTCGTTTGGATAGGCCTGATCCGCGAGGGGCGGCAGTACCTGGTTTGCGCCCGCGGCAATTCCAACTGGGTGCGCAATGCCCGCATAGCAAGCGAAGTCGCGCTGGCCCGCGCGATGCGCCGCCGCCGCTATGCGGTGCGCGAACTTCCCCCCGGCATGCGCTCGCCGATCCTCAAAGCCTATCTCGACCGATTCGCAGGCGAGGTGCAGCGCTTCTTCCCAGTACCGAAGGGGTCGCCGGTGGAAGCATTCAGTGAACTGGCGCCGCGTTACCCGGTCTTCGAGCTGCAGCCACTGGACGAGACCGCTTTGCGATGACAGAGGCTGCACAGCCGCCATCGCGGCTGGACAAGCAATACGAGCAGGTTGCCAGAGATCCGCCGCCATGCAAGTGCAATGGATCTTTCACTGTCCTGTAACAAGAGTCAGCTAGGCTTTGTGACGAAATCGGGACACGGCTGCGGTAGGGTTTGGTGACGGATGCAGTTGGGAAGAAATCGCCGGCAGAACTCGACAGGATTACACTACAGAAGGCGTATGCGCGCTGGGCGCCGGTGTACGATCTGGTCTTTGGCGCCGTGTTCGATCGCGGGCGGCGGGCGGCGATCGCCGCGGCAGAGCAGGTCGGTGGCCGGATTCTCGAAGTCGGCGTCGGCACGGGCATCTCGCTCCCGGACTATTCCGCGCAGAACCGCATAATCGGGATAGATCTTTCCGCGGCGATGCTACGCAAAGCGCAGCGGCGGGTGGCGGACCTGGCCCTGACCAATGTCGAGAAGCTGGAGGTGATGGATGCTGAGCATCTGTCATTTCCCGATGCTTCGTTCGACGTCGTCGTGGCGAACCACGTAATTTCGACCGTGCCGCACCCGGAGGCAGCGCTCGACGAGTGTGCCCGAATGCTCAGACCGGGCGGCGAAATGATCCTCCTCAGCCGCATCGGTGCGGATGGCGGTTTTCGGCGCCTGGTCGAACGGTTGCTGCAACCGGTCGTTCGCCGGCTCGGATGGCGCGCCGAGTTTCCTTGGGACCGATTCGCTCTGTGGACCGAACGGCGAACCGACGTGCGGCTGATCGAGCGCCGGCCGATGCCGCCGCTCGGTCACTTCTCGCTCCTCAGGTTTGTGAAATGCGAACAAGCGGCGGGAGCATGAGCATTACAGACCGGCCGATTCGCGGCTGACTGCCGGTAGTCGTCAAAGGGGGATATCCAGATGAGTGGCTTTATGCAGACGCTGAAAGTTCAGCGTTGGGACGATCACCGCTACTATCACCATAGCCTAGTCAACCAATCGCTTCATCTTTTGAGCGCGATCAGCTTCATTTTCATGTGGTTCTTGCTGTTCTGGGACCCCGCGATCGCGGCCTTGGTCGGATGGACGTTGTCTATGACCAGCCGCCAGATTGGCCATTTCTTCTTTGAACCGAAGGGTTACGATTCGGTAAACGACGCCACCCACGAGTACAAGGAAGAGGTCAAGGTCGGCTACAACCTCCGCCGCAAAGTCGTGTTGCATGTGATTTGGGCCTTATCTCCGCTGCCCCTGTACTTCAGGCCGACGTTCTTTGGAATGATCAATCCGTGGCAAAGCGCCTGGCAGTTTGTCCACCAGCTGGGGATGTGTTGGCTTTTTATTGGAGTTGCCGGTGTAATTCTGCGATCCATTCAGTTGTTCTTTATCAGGGACCTGCAGACCGGATTGGTTTGGGCGGTCAAAATCATTACGGACCCGTTCCACGACATCAAACTCTATTACAAGGCACCGTACCACCTGCTGCGCGGCGATCTCGAGGACGATGAATTGGCGCTAGGCCACAGCCACTGAGGGACGAGAGGCGCGTCGCTTAGCTGGGCGCGCGCCTAACCCGCTGCGGCGACAATCGATGAGCCACCATCTCGCGCAGAATCCGACGCTTGATCTTGCGGTTGCTGGTGAGCGGATCGTCCCACCACCAGCCGCCCTGCTGCATCGCTTCGGCGGCGACGACGAAGCGGTCGGCGACTGCTTGGTAGCCGGCTTCGGCGTAATTCAGGCTGAAAATGAGCCTGCCGGTGCCGACCCAGCTCAGCGCCAGACCTTCCGCCCGCAGGTAGTACTGAAACATCCAGTTATAAGCGGAGGGCCGCGTGTAGCAGATCGTCCAGATCGACGACAGGTTCGCCACCTGCACCGGCAACGCTGCGTCGCGCAGACGCTGATTGAGCGCCGCGGCGCGGCGATCCCAAATCTCGTCGAGGTCGCGGTAGAGCGCATCGATCGCCGGCTCTTCGAGGCGCCGCAGAAATTCGTTCGCCGCTGCCATTACGTATGGGTGCGAGTTGAACGTGCCGCGCGCAAAGCAGATATCGGCCGGGCGATCGTCGCGGAAACGCTTCATCAGGTGCTTGCGCCCGCACACGGCGCCAATCGGCAGGCCGCCGCCGAGAGTCTTGCCGTAGGTGACGAGGTCGGCGCGGACGCCGAAATAGTCCTGCGCGCCGCCGGGCGCGAGGCGGAAGCCGACAAACACCTCGTCGAAGATCAATACGATGCCACGCTCGGTGCAAACCGCGCGGAGCTGCTTCAGCCAATCGGCATAGGCTGCGCGATCGAGGTGCGCCTGCCTGGCGCTGTCGACCAACGTCGAATCGGCCGGCGCGCCGCTGTTCGGATGCATGATTTGCACGGGGTTGACGAGGACGCAGGCGATGTCGCGCCGGCTGCGGAGTACGCGCAGCGAGGCTTCGGACATGTCCTTCAGGGTGTACGTCTCGTGCGCCGGCAGCGGATTGCCGACACCCGGCTGCACATCGCCCCACCAGCCGTGATAGGCGCCGCAAAAGCGCACCAGGTGGGAGCGCCTCGTATGGTAGCGCGCGAGCCTGACCGCCTGCATGACGGCCTCCGTTCCGGACATATGAAACGAAACCTCGTCCATGCCCGACAGGCGTACCAGACGCGAGGCATTGTCGGCGACGAGCGGATGATAGGAGCCCAATACCGGGCCGAGCGCATGCACGCGCTCGATGCCGCGATCGATGCATTCCTTGTAGAAATCGTAGCCGAACAGATTGACGCCGTAAGAACCGGTAAGGTCGTAAAAGGTGTTTCCGTCGAGGTCGGTCGTCGTAACCCCGCTGGACGATTGCAGAAACGCGCCAACCGGCAAGCGCCGGCGCACATATCGGCTGAACTGAAACGGAACGCGATACGCTTCGGTGAATTGCAAATCCGAGATCAGTTCGGTGGCCTCGGCCGTCAAATCCAATGTCCGGGCATAACGGCTGCGGTAGAAATCCGCGAGCCGGGCAAATTCGGCACGGCGCTGCGCGACAACGACCTCCGGCGCTGCGTCGGCCTCGAATATCAGCGATTCGTCGTATTGGTAGAACGGCACCAGCGACGCCACGAACCGCGCAATGCGCGCATGTCCGGCGAGCGATCTGTGCTTTGCCTTCGACAGCTCCAGCCGCGCCTTCAGCCCGACTGCAGAGGCCGCCAAACCCATGGCGCCCAGGCTGTAAGCGGCGGCGGTGGTGGTGATTGCCGCCTCCATGAACGCAGTCATTATTCGATGATTTTTTCAAAAATATGACAATGCGAGCGGCATCAGCCCGAACCTTGCTTTGGGAAGATATCAGCTTTCTGCTGTCGAACGGTATCCCGCGTCAGTTGGCGAATTGGTTTTTCGGCTGGTTCAGCCAGATCGAGGCGCCGCTGCTGGCGCGAGCCTCGATCGCGATCTGGCGGCTATTCGCCGATCTCGACCTGAGCGAAGCGCAAACGCAGCGCTTCACGAGCTTGCACGCATGTTTTACGCGAGAGCTGAAACCGGATGCACGTCCGGTCGACCGCGACCTGCATATTCTAACCAGCCCCTGTGATGGCATCGTCGGCGCCTGCGGACGGATCGACCGGGACGAGCTGATCCAAGCCAAGGGATCTCCTTACACGTTGCAGGATCTGCTGATCGATCCGCAGCTCGTCGAACTCTATCGCGATGGCCAATACGTCACGTTGCGGCTGACGCCCAGCATGTACCACCGATTCCATGCGCCGTACGACTGCATCGTCGACAAAGTTACCTACATTTCCGGCGACACGTGGAACGTCAATCCGATCGCGCTTGACCGCGTTGCAAAGTTGTTCTGCAAGAATGAACGCGCAGTCATTCGTACAAGTCTCCGCCCGTCCGGTGTCGTGATTACGCTGGTGCCGGTGGCCGCGATCCTCGTCGCCAGCATCCGCCTGCATTTTTTGGACGTCCTGTTGAACATGCAGTACCGCGGGGAATCCGAAATTCCCTGCCGGGCCTCTTTCGGCAAAGGGCAGGAAATGGGATGGTTCCAACACGGCTCTACGATCATAGTATTTGCACCAAAGGGGTTCGTTCTGTGCGAATCGGTGGAGGAGCGCGCCGTCATCCGTATGGGAAGGCCGCTGATGCGGCTGCCGGCTTGAGCGGTACGGGCGCGCGATGCGAATACTGATCGCTACCGACGCATGGTCGCCGCAGGTCAACGGGGTCGTAAGGAGCCTGCAGTCTCTCGCCGCCAATGCGCGCAAGCTGGGGGCCGAGATCGAGTTTCTGACCCCGGAAGGCTTTCGGACCTTTCCGTTGCCGACCTACCCGAGCATTCGCTGCGGCATCCCGACCTGGCGAGAAATCGCGCGACGGATTGGGATGGCGGCACCCGATGCGCTCCATATCGCCACCGAAGGACCAATCGGGCACGCTGCGCGACGCTATTGTCTCGCACGACAAATGTCCTTTACGACCAGCTACATGACCCGTTTTCCGGAATACGTTTCGGCGCGGATGCCGGTCCCGCTGTCATGGAGTTATGCGGTGTTGCGCCGTTTTCACGCGGCGGCCGCGGTGACGATGGTGTCAACCCGGTCATTGCTCGAGGAGCTCGGCAATCGCGGATTCGCCCACCTGGCGATGTGGACGCGCGGGGTCGACACCGACCTCTTCCGCCCCGAGCGCGCCGCGGCAATCGATCTGCCCCGCCCGATTTTTGTCAGCGTCGGCCGCCTCGCGGTGGAAAAGAACCTGGCGGCATTCCTGGTGCTCGATCTGCCTGGCTCGAAGGTCGTCATCGGCGACGGACCGCAGGCGGGCGAGCTGCAGCGCCGTTTTCCGAGTGCCCACTTTCTCGGTCAGATGGAAGGTGAAACCTTGGCCGCCCATATCGCGGCGGCAGACGTATTCGTGTTCCCCAGCCGAACCGACACTTTCGGCGTCGTTCAGCTGGAGGCGTTGGCGTGCGGCGTTCCGGTTGCCGCGTACCCGGTTTCGGGACCACAGGACGTGATTGGCGGCAATCCGGTAGGCGTGCTCGACGAAGACCTCAAATTTGCCTGCCTCGAGGCTCTGACGATTTCGCGCGCGGCCTGCCGCACATTTGCGCTCACTCAGTCCTGGGAGCGCAGCGCGCTGCAGTTCATTTCGCATTGTCGGCCATGCACACGCTTGGCGGCGGCATGAAGCTTTAGACGCATCTTCTAAAAGCCAGTGTCGCAAGGCGCCGCTGTGCGCTCACAAGATGCTGGGCAGCACGACCTCGCGGATAACGCGGGTCGGTGGGACCCACTGATCAAGCGTGTCATAGTTGCCGGCGGTTATGGCCACGGCGAGATCGAGGCCAGGAAATACAAAGAGACGTTGGCCGCCATTGCCGATCGCACTCCAGAAGCGCTCGAGCCGCGACCGGTCCCACCGCGGCGCCGTTGATACGGTGAACGCGAATTTGCCCAGATACCAGTGGTAGCCGTATTGGCGGATCTCGTCGATGTCGACCATTGGCGAGGTCGAGCGAGCGATCCATTCGGCCGGCACGACGCGCCGATCACCCCACTGACCGCCCTTCAGCATCGTCAAGCCAATGCGGGACAGGTCGCGCGGTGTCATGCGCAAGCCGGATGCGGCAATCGCTTCGCCGCTGCGATCGGTGTACCATTCCGTCGGGCCGATATCGAGAGGATCGAACAGCGCCGCGCGCGAATTCATGTAACGGTTTGCCAGTGCCCTGTGCGATGATGCGCGCCAACAATGCGGTCGCGCCGCCGCTGTAAATCCAGCGCTTACCCGGCTCCATCACAACCGCCGCGCCAAGGATGAAGCGGTAGCGATCCGGTGCCATGTCCATCGCGATTTCGCTGTTGGTCGGATCGGAATAGGGAACGCTGAGTTCATCCCAATCCGTCCCCATCGTCATTGTCAGTGCGTTATGGACGGTCCAGCGATTGCGGGCGGGGTCCGCGCCGAGGTCGACGTATTCGGGGAACGAGGCCAACAGCGGCGCCTCGGGTGGCGGCACCTTTCCGTCGGCAAGCGCGATGCCATAGAGCAGGCCAACGATGCTCTTCGACACCGAACGCAGATCATGCAGTGTATCGGCGTTGAACACGACCCCCGCCCAAAGGAGTACCACGCGCATTGTCGTCGCCCTCGAAATAACGCTCGAGTATCAGACGCCCCTGGCGCACGATGACGACGCCGTGAAGATTCCACACGCGCTTATCCGTGATCGCCTCGCCGAGCCGCGCTTCAAGATCGGATGTGAAGCCCGCTTCGTTGGGGGAGCTGGAGAGCCAAGGGGTCGCGGCCGCCACCGTCCTTCGCATCGACTGCCCCATGAAAATGGCTCCTGTACCGGCCAATATTTCGCGCCGGCTCGTTTTTGGAGCATTCATGGTTGGCGCTCCCGATCGGTGCGATGGCCGGGCTTAATCAGATCGCGATTTCGGGTCAACAGGGTCCGTTGCGCCCCCGATAGGGGGCGGGCTTGATGATGGCATCGGAGGTGTGCCACGGTCCCACACCGTTGCGCATCACTCGCCCGTCGGCTGTAGGCGGCTGATGCGGTGTTTAGGTGGCGAGGATCCTCATGTGCCGTAACATCAAGACGCTGCATAACTTCAAACCACCCGCAACGGATGACGAGATCCGAGCATCTTCCCTGCAATTCGTTCGGAAGCTGAGCGGCTTTACCCGGCCCTCAAAGGCCAACCAGCTCGCCTTCGACCGCGCCGTGGATCAGGTGGCCAAGGCGGCGCATGAGCTGCTCGCCTCTCTCGTGACCAATGCTCCGCCCCGCGATCGCGAAGTCGAGGCGTCAAAGGCCCAGGCCAGGGCGGCTGATCGGTTCATTTCCGCGGCCTCAAAAGCGTAGCGCCTTCCGCCTGGACCGCGGTAAGGGTAGCGGTCAGGCGCTTGGCGGATAGGAGGGAATATGGACGGCACCACGCAGCTGCTCGAAAGCGACCGGCGCTATCTCGTTCACCCGCTGCACCATCCCGATGACCACCGACAGCCGCTGGTCGTTGTCGAGGGGAAGGGCGCGATATTGCGCGATGCCGAGGGCCGCGAATTTATCGACGGGCTGTCCGGGCTGTGGAATGTCAATGTCGGCCACGGCCGCGGCGAGCTGGCGGATGCGGCGAGCGCGCAAATGCGCCGGATCGCCTTCGCGTCGGCCTATATCGGCGCCACCAACGAGCCGGCAGTGCGCCTAGCGGAAAAGATCGTCCGCCACGCCTACCCGAGTTCCGCCGCCGTCTATTTCACGACCGCGGGCGCCGAGTTCGAACGAGTTTTCTTTCAAATTCGCGCGCTATTACTGGAAGGTCAAAGACCAGCCGCAGAAGACGAAGATCATCTCGCGCCTCCACGCTTATCACGGTGTGACGATGGCCGCGATGAGCGCCACCGGCATGGCGGCGTATCACAAGATGTTCGGGCCGCTCGTCCCCGGTTTCATCCAGGTCGCGCCTCCTTATGCCTATCGCTGGACCGGCAACGAGGAGCCGGGGGTTGGCGCCGCCGATGCGGTCGAGAAGGCGATCTTTGCGGAGGGGCCCGAGACCGTAGCGGCGGTCATTGCCGAGCCGGTGATGGGGGCGGGAGGCGTTATCGTGCCGCCGCCGTCTTATTTCCCCAGGCTGCGCGAAATCTGCGACCGCCACGATGTCCTGCTGATCGCGGACGAGGTGATCACCGGTTTTGGCCGAACCGGCAAATGGTTCGCGCTCGGCCATTGGGGCGTCGAGCCGGACCTCGTCTCCTTCGCCAAGGGAGTGACCAGCGGCTATCTGCCGCTGGGCGGCGTGATCGCGTCGAAACGCGTGCACGAGGCGATCGAGAGCGCGCCCGCCGACCGCAAATTCATGCATGCCGCGACTTATTCAGGCCACCCGGTCTGCTGTGCGGTCGGGTTGCGCAACGTCGAGATCATCGAGACCGAAGGTCTCGTCGAGCGCGCGGCGGTAATGGGCCGAAGGCTGCTCGCCGGGCTCGAGGAGTTGCGCGACCTGCCGGTCGTCGGCGATGTGCGCGGGCTCGGGATGATGTGCGGCGTCGAGCTGGTGACGGATCGCAGCACCAAAGCTCCGGCGCTCGGGCTCGGGGGCCGCTTCACGCGCGAGGCGCTGACGTCGCGGGCTGCTCCCGCGCATTCGCGCCGGCGGTGTCGATCCGCCGATCGGCGACACGATCTGCCTCGCCCCGCCGCTGATGACGCCACCCGAGGTGCTCGACCGCATCCCGCAGATCTTGCGCGAGGCAATTGCCGCAGCCACGCGCTAGTGTCCCGACGCATTCAGATGATTCGATGCGGCGTCTCCCTCCTTCGTCCTTCCCGGCGAAGGCCGGGACCCATTTCCGCGATGGGCACCGGCCTTCGCCGGTGTGACAGAGTTTGTTGATGGTAGCTATTGGTCCGCGGCCGACCCATGAATCGTCTGAATGGATCTGGGCACTAGTCTAATTCCGGGAGACTCTGAAGCAACCTTGCGGGATTACGCCACCCGGTCGCCTTGCTTGATCTCGACGGTACGGTTGTCGACTGCCGGCAGCATGCGGGCAGGGTCGCGGGTCACGACGACATCGAGCACGGTCGGGCGAGTGCGTTCGGCAAGGCCGGTCCGCAGCGCCTCATCGAGCCGGTTCGGATCCTCGATGCGGACGCCGTTGCAGCCCATCGCGCGGGCGATTGCGGCATAATCCATCTCGACGAGGTCGGAGGATTGATAGCGCCCCCGAAAGATGGCGTGCTGCAATGCCTTGACGTAACCCGAGGCGGCATTGTTGACGACCACTATCGTCAACCCGATGCCGGCACGCCGGGCGGTTTCGAGTTCGCCGAGCATCATGTTGAACCCGCCATCCCCGGTAATCGCAACGGACGGTGTGGCCGGCGCCGCCAGCGCCGCCCCGATCCCTCCGGGCAGCCCGTAGCCAATCGACGCCAGGCCGCGGTCCGGGATGAAGTGCCGCCCCGGCGATTTCGTATCGTAGAGCAGGCCGGTCCAATGGCCGGCAAACCCGCCGTCGGCGACGAGGATGCTGTCCGCCGGCAATGCCTTGTTGAGCTCATTGCAGAGCCGAGCCAGGTGGATCGGCCGCTCCTCCGAATGAAGGCGCGCCGTCGCCTCGTCGCGCCATGACGCCATCCGGGATGGAATCTCGGCGAGATAATCGGCGCGCGCCGCCCGCGCTCGTTTCGCCTCCTCGGCAAGCGCCTCGGCGAGATCCTCCAGCCCAGCCCTGGCGTCACCCCACAATGCCACGTCTGCCGTCCGGCACCGGCCGATCTCCTCTGCGACAATGTCGAGGTGGATCAGCGGGATCGTCTCCGGCGGCAATGCATAGCGCTTGGTCGCAATCTCGCCGAGCTTGCAGCCAACGACGACGAGACAGTCCGATGCCTCGATCAGCTCGTTGGCAATGCGCGAATAACGGCCGAAAAGCCCAACCGAGAGCGGATGCGTGCAGGCGATGCCGCCCTTGCCGCTCATCGTATGCGCGACCGGGATCGACTGTGCCTCGGCAAAGCCGAGCAGCGCGTCGTATCCCGCCGAGAGGTGGATGCCGCCGCCGACCAGGAGCAGCGGCCGCTTGGCACGCCCGATCAGCGCAGCGGCGCGGGAAATGTCCGCCCGATCCGGCCGGATGCGCCGCGCTGGCACGCTCAACGTCGACGGATCAATCGCAAAATCTTCGGGCGCAAAGTCGTGCTCGCCGTGGCATACATCCTCGGGAACGTCGAGCAGAACCGGGCCCGGCCGGCCGGAGGTCGCGACCGCAAAGGCGCGGCGCAGCAGCTCGGGGACGCGGCTCGTCATCTCGACCCGAATCAGCTCCTTGACCGCCGGCCGCAAGATCTCGGCCTGCCGGCATTCCTGCGTCATGTTCTTCCACGAATGCGCGCGGTTGGTGTCGCCGGCCAGCGCGATGATCGGCACGCCGGCGTTGAGGCTCTCGATCAGACCGGTTACGAGGTTGGTGGCGCCGGGGCCGAGTGTGCCGTCGCACACGCCGGGACGGTTGGTGACCCGCGCATAGGCGTCCGCGGCAAACGCGCCGCAACGCTCGTCGTTGATCAAAAAATGCCGCATGCCGAGCTGCGCCAGCGCGTCGTAAAACGGCAGGAGCTGAAAACCGCCCATCCCGAACATCGGCCCGACCTCGGCTAGCCGCAGCATCTCGGCGAGCGCTCGCCCGCCGTTCATGCGGCCGGACGGTCGGTTGCTGACGGCCATTTGCTCTGTCATGTCGTCCTCCCTGTTCCCGCCGCGGTGCGGCGGACAATTTCGACAAACTCTCGGGCGGTCATGCCCGGGGCGATGCCCAGCGCCGCGGCGCGCTGGTTTACTCGCGTCAGAATACCGTCTTCATAGGTCGAACGGGCGTCACCGATCCGGGAGCTCGTTGCGGCCACCGTCCCCGCGGCAATGCCGCGACCGTGGAGCGCCGGTAACCTCGTGACCCCGGCCTCGTCAATCCCGATCCCGGCATCATTGAATAGCGCGGCGAGCGCGTCGGCCTTGAGCGCGGTGTCCGGCCGGCCGCCGAGCAGCCCGCCATGAGAGCCGGTCACGACAATCGCCCCGACCTGCTCGGCGCCGACCAAGGAGGCCGAGTTGAGCGCCCACACGGAGGGCGCCTCGGCGATCAGCAGGAAGGCGGCCTCCAGAGCCGGGGGAGGCTCGCGCCGGCTCGGGCCGGCTTGCTGCAACGCCGCCGCGGCGTCTCGGCAGGCCATGCCGGGGTGGCAGCCGAGCGCAGCCGCGGGCGCGTTCGCGTGAGTGATGATGCCGCGCGCCATCATGTCAGACCCGTCTCCGATACGCGCGGTATCATGCCCAACGGCGGCAGCCGGTATGCCGAGCCTGGCCAGATAATCGAGCCCGGCAATGCCGGCTTGGTCCCGCCCGACCCCGGCATCGTTGAAGACAGCTGCCGCAACGCGGAGCTTTGCCGCGACATAGGCGGCGTAAATGCCGCCATGCGAACCGTTGACGACAACCGCTCCTCCCGCGTCGGTTCCAACACGGGTGATGCTATCGGCGATGAGTACCGGCGCAGGCTGTGTGACAGGCAAGGCTCTCCCCCCAACGAGTGACCCGGAGATCATGCCGCGAGGACGAGGCGAAGAACAGTCACCACGGAGGAGCCGGCCAGTTAGCGACGTCGATCGTAGATCGGACTCGGTGAGCCACGGCGACCTAGCGGACGTTCGGCGCCGCCGTTCGTTAGCCTGCGGAAACACCACGCGCGGGAGATTGCGATGGCAAACGGGTCTGCGCGCATTCCGGTAAGTGACAGCGTCCGGCGGTCAGTCGTGATCGTTGGAGCCGGCTTTGGCGGGCTCGAAGCGGCGCGCAAGCTGGCGCGATTACCGATCGATGTGACGGTAATCGACCGTCACAATTACCATCTGTTCCAGCCGCTGCTTTACCAGGTGGCTACCGCCGCACTATCGCCGGCGGATATCGCCGAGCCGATCCGGGCCATTCTGCGCAACCAGCGGAATGCCGCGGTATTGCTCGACGAGGTGATCGGCGTCGATACGGCGTTGCGTCGCGTCGAGCTACGCATCGGGCCCCCCCGGATCTACGATTATCTAATCCTCGCGACCGGGTCGCAATACGCCTATTTCGGCCATGATGATTGGCCGCGACTGGCCCCGAGCCTTAAGTCGATCGACAACGCTACCTCGATCCGGCGCCGCTTGCTGCTCGCCTTCGAAGAGGCGGAAACCGTGACGGACCCGGAGATACGCCAGCGCTTGTTGACCTTTGTCCTGGTTGGCGCCGGGCCGACCGGCGTCGAGATGGCCGGAGCTCTCGCCGAACTCGCCCATGCGACATTGTCCCGCGACTTTCGCCACATCAACCCGCACACCGCGCACATCCTGCTGGTCGAGGCTGGCCCGCGCGTGTTGTCGAGCTTCCCCGAGAGGCTCGCCGCTTTCGCCCGGCGCTCGCTCGAGCGGATGGGGGTCGAAGTGCTGCTTGGCACGCCGATCGAAGCGATCGACCGAGATGGCGTCCTCGCGGGAGGCAAGCGCATCGAAGCGGCAAATGTCATCTGGTGCGCGGGGGTCGAGGCCTCGCCGGTGGCGCGATGGCTCGGCCTACCCGCCGGCCAGGGCCGCCGCGTCAAAGTCGCTCCCGACCTCTCAGTCCCGGGTCACCCGGAGATCTTCGTCGTCGGGGATGCCGCCTTCGTCACCGGGCCAACGGGCGAGCCGCTTCCCGGTCTCGCACCGGTCGCCAAACAACAAGGCCTATACGTCGGAGAGGTGGTCGCCCGGCTCGTGCGCCGCGAGCCGCCGCCCCCGCCCTTTCGCTATCGCGACCAGGGCGCGCTCGCCACCATCGGCCGCCACTCGGGGATCGCCGACCTCGGCTGGATCAGATTGACCGGTTCGGTCGCCTGGATGCTCTGGGGCGTCGTCCACATCTTGTTTCTGATCGGATTCCGCAACCGGATGGCAGTCTTCCTCAACTGGATCTGGGCCTGGCTCACTTACGGCCGCGGCGCGCGGCTGATCACCGGCGACACAACCCCGCTCGCCGCCGCAACAAAACGCACTCCATGCGCAACGCCCGAAAGACCAGACCTGAGCGCTCGACTGCACCCAACCCGAACTGCTGCTGAAACCATGGGGCTGCCAGACCGCGACACATGATTGCGTGGCCGCCTGCCATCCCCGGCTGGGCGGTCTCAGCTAGCTAACTAGCCAAGGGCTTCGCCCTTGATATCCCATAGGATTCGGGCTCGCGCAAGGTGATGCGTCGGCAGGCTATCCTGCTGTTTCGGAGCAGCAGGAGCCTGTCATGAACTCCTTCTACGATCATCACAAGGACAGCATCCGCTTCAATTATCGGTGTTTCGACCGCATCCTGCTGAACGGGCTCATCCAGCCGTTTCAGCAGCCCGAGAGAGTGGTCGGCTTTTTCGACGTTTACCGGCACCTCTATCCGGTGAGCCGCGATATCCTGCGCGGTGCTGCTGAACAGTTTCAGGTCTGGGTAAAGGAACAAGCCGGCGAGTGGAACGCCCCGATCGTCGACGCCCCGAAGGGCCGGCGCGACGAATTTGTCGACCCCTACTTTAAGGGCGCAAGGCCGGATCAGATCGTCGTTATCCTGAAGGCGAGAGAGCCCGCGCGGATTATGACCGCGATCGGCGACAAGAAGGCAAACCGCTGGCATCTGCAGATCGCCGACCGCTGGATTGTGCAATACAACTTCTATGTCAACGACCAACGGTGGGGGCGGATGTTCGTGCGCATATGCCCGTACCTTCCGTTCTCCGCTCGGGTCTGTCTCAATCAACACCACTGGCTGGCCAACCGGATGCGCGAGGAAGGCGTCGATTTCCAGCAATGCTCCAACGCCTTCCGCAAATGTGCTGCGCCCCAGCGTCTGCAGGAACTCGCCAACTCACTGACTGCCGAGGACCTTTTGAACTGTGGTCAGAAATGGCTGGCTCGCTTCACCCCGTTCTTTACCGAAAGAGAGCGCAAACAAGCGGGGTGTCAGCACCGTTTGTTCTTCTCTCAGATCGAGTATTGCGACAACCTGATCTTTCACCGGCGCGCCGCGCTCGACAAGCTGGGTGAGCGTCTGCTCGACGCCAACCGTACCATCGGTCAGCCGAACAAGATCACAGTCATCTTCGGCCGCAAGATCAGCAAACATTACCGCGGCAAACTACAAACCGAGATCGAGAACATGAACCTGCCCAACCCGGTCATTCGCAGTCACTACCGCAACGGCTTCATCAAGCAGTACGTGCGTGACCACAGCATCCTTCGCACCGAGGCGGCGAGCAACAACGTCAACGACTATGGTCTCAACAAGGCCGTCGAGCACCTGCCCGCCTTGCGCAACAAGCTCTCCGCGATCAACGACAGCTACCTGGATGTCCAGCAGGACATTCTCGAGACGTTTGTTGACCGCGGCCAGCTGCAACGGCTCGCCGCGCCCACCATCACGCCGACCGGCAAACGCATTCCGGGCCTCAAGCTCGACCACCCCCGACAACAGGCGCTGATGCACGCTCTCGTCCGCTTCGCCCACATCCCGGCCGCCAATACGTTCAGCACCGCCGAAATCTATCCGCACGTCGTTGCGGCGCTCGGCTGCGCCAACGAGCAGTACCGCCTCTCCGCCCTGCGATACGACCTCTCCAAACTGCGAGCCAAGGGCCTTGTGGAAAAGCTGCCCCGATCCCGCCGCTATCGCTTACCCGCCAAGGGGTATTCAATCTGCCTCATCTTCTTGAAGCTATTCGACCGCGTTTACGCGCCCCTCACCGCCGGTCTCCTCCGCCCCGTCTCAGCCGATGCTGTCTTCCCTCCCGGCAAACGCTCGCATCTCGACCGCCTCTATCAGCGCGTCTCCACCGACCTCGACCAACTCGTCCACGCCGTCGGCCTCAACTTCTCCTTACCCTCAACGAGAACAAAATCCCCGTTGAGGCCCCCATAACGGACTAATTAGACGCGTCGAACTGCCGCACAGTCTGCGCTTCGGCTCAACATCATGAATATGTCCAAATCCAGTTTTAGACGAAGGCTTTCGCAAAACCTGGTGCCGACACAGTGTGCGCTTCGAAGATCATTCTTTTCGGCCCCGACCGCCCGGCCGGCGACCCGCGGAGACGGCAGCGCGGTTTTACGCTGCTCGAGCTATTGGTCGTGCTCGCCATCTTGGGGTTGCTGATCGGCCTCGTCGCCCCCGCCGCTCTGCGACAGCTCGGCTCCGCCAAAGACAAGATCGCGCACCAATCGATCGAGCGCCTCGCCGGGGTGCTCGACATCTACAAACTGGATGTTGGCACCTATCCTTCGACAGAGCAGGGTCTGCAGGCGCTGATTACTCGGCCGTCAGGGGTCAGCCGCTGGAACGGGCCTTACCTCAAGGGCGAGAAGCTGCCTGAAGACCCGTGGGGCCGACCATACGTCTACCGCAGCCCGAGCCAGCGGCCCGGACACGAATACGACCTGCTGTCGCTCGGCCCGACGGGCCAGCCCGGCGCCTCGGGCGACGCCGCGGCCATCGTCAACGAGTGACCGGCGGCTGAGGCGAGCCGAGGGGCGCATCCGAATTGAGGCTGCTGCCCCAGGCGAGAACAGCGTATCCCTGCGGCAGCGTCGCCCCGGTGCGAACCACCGCAGTCCGGGTTACACGAGCGTTGTCTGGTCCGGATGCGAGCGCGGTGATCCGCACCATCAAATTATCCGGCGGCGTCTGGCTCGGTTGAACCGCCGGCTGGCCAGTCGGCAACGACCCAATCATCACTGTTAGGGCGAGCGCTGCAGCCACGACCGGATCCGTGGTGGCCGGGTTCGGCTCAGGCGGCCCGAACAATGTCAAATGCGGGCGGATCGCCATCAGCATGGCGGGGGTCATGCCGAGCACCCGGCCGAGTTCGCCGACCGTCTCGAACGGCCCGCTCGGCGGACCATAATCGAGCCCGGCCGCGCGATAATCCGCAACGAGCGCCTCTTGTGGCCGCGCGACGGTTGCGGAACCCACCCATTCGCTGATCGCGGTGGCGATGCGACGAGCGGTGTCTGGATCGCTGCCGGTCACCCGCAACAAGGCTTCGAGGAGAACGGGTGAAGCCGTGCTCGGGTTGATCCAGGATGCCTCGTCGTCGACCCGCAAGATGACCCGGCTGCTGCCGACTATGACTTGACGCGGTGTGCCGTCGGCCGGCCAGCGCTGTTCCGGCTGCGGATCCGAAAGGTTGAAGATGGCCTCGAAGATGGCGCCGTCGGCGGCGGCTTGCGAGGCCGAGTTGGCCACCAGATTGCCGGCTATGCGGATCTCCGTCCGCCCGCTCGCCGTCAAATGCGCGACGATAAAGCCGATCAGCACCAACGTCCAAAGCACGATGATCAGCGCGAACCCGCCGTTCCGACGGCATTGCGCCGATCCTGGCGGAAACCGGCGCGGCATCGCCTACAGCTTGTTCGGGTTCGCCAGCCCGGGAGAGCCCTGGCGCTGCAACTGCTGCGGGACCAGCCCGGCGTTGATCAGCTGATTGCGCAAATCCTCGGTCAGCGCACGGGCATCGCGCTGATCGTGCACGACGTGGGGCGTGATCAGCACGAGCAGTTCGGTGCGCAGGCGCGAGTTGCTTTGGGTCGAAACCAGCGTGCCGAGGATCGGGATGTCCTTGAGGAAGGGTATGCCGCCGTTTCCATTCGAGGCATTGTCGCGGATCAGACCGGCCATCCCTACCGTCTGGCCATCCTGCACAGCCACCCGCGTGCGGAATATCTGATCGTTGAAGGTCGGCGAGCCGGCGACCGTGTTCGTCGCCGCGGCAGCGACATCGCTGACTTCCTGGGCGATGTCTAGGGAAACGAGCCCGCCGGAGTTGACGCGCGGCGTCACCTGCATGATGACGCCCGTTGAATGATAGTCGACGCTGTTGACGACCGGCGCCCCGGCGGCGAGCGTGCTGGTCGCGGTTCCGGTCAGCACCGGCACCTGCTGCCCGACCTGAAGACGTGCCGGCTCGTTGTCGAGGACCATGACCTGAGGCGCCGAGAGCACCTTGACCTTGGTCACCGCGGCGAGCGCTGAGAGCGCGAAATTCGGAGATTTGCTCAGTGTGAAAAAGGGGGAAGTAGTGTTGGGAAAGCCCAGGGCGCCGAGCACAGGAATAGGAGGCGCGGTCACCCCTGGGCCAAGCGTGAACGCGACGTGGTCGGCTTTGAAGAAGAATTGCGTGCCGTATTGCAGCGAATCATTGAGGTCGACTTCGGCGATCGTCGCCTCGATCAGCACCTGGAGCGGGATGATGTCGATCTTGCGCAGCATCCCCTCGATCACCGCGTATTCGCTCGGCGTCGCATAGACCAACAGCGCATTGTTGCGCCGGTTGGCGATAATGCGCATGCGGTTCTCGGGCGCCGCACCGCCTTGCCCGGTCTCGGCTGACAACGGCTCGGTGGCGGGAGGCGCTCCCTCGGCCGCCACCTGCGGCTGGGGAATCCCGGCACCTAGGCCACCTCCGGCCCCGGCACCTCCGCCGCCCCCGCCCGGCAGGCCCGTAGTGGCCCCGGCCCCTCCGCCGGCCCCCCCAAGGCCTGCCGTAGAACCTTGGCCACCGAAACCCGTCGTGCCGCCTCCTGGCGCGCGCCCGCCGCCAATCGTCAGCTGATCGGCGCCGGGCGCAGTGCTTCCCGGCGGGCCGGCCGTCGGGGAGACATTGCGCGGCGTGAACGCTCGCTGGAGGAGGTTCTCGAGATCGGCACTCTGGCCGTTCTGCACGTAATAGACATGCCAGGCCCGCGCGGTGGCGTCCTCGAGCTGGTTTGTGAGCCTGAAAAATCGTCTTGCCGCATCGATGTAGCGGGACTGCGACGACACTACGAGAACGGCATTGACCCGATCCATTGGAACGACGCGCACGATGCCGCCGAGAGCCCCTTCGGCCTGAGCCTGCAATACCCGCTCGAACTCGCTGGCCCGCTTTGCCGGGTCGCTATCGCCGACCGGAAAGAGGGCATAGGACTGACCGGCCAGGATGTCAGTGTCGAAAGCCCGGATGAGACCGACCAGGGTCTGGCGGACCGCGGCGTCCCCGGAGACGATTATCGCGTTGGGCGCTGGGTCGGCGGCAATTTTCCCGCCCTCTGCAACATAGGGTTCGAGCACCTTCGCAAGATCCTTCGCCGAGGCATAGCGCAATGGCACGACCTGCGTGCCGGCGCCTATCGCGTTCTCGCCAGAGACGAGATTGCGGGTCGCACCCGCCGGCAACGGGACCACGGCGTAGACCCCATTGCGTTCGATCAGTGTCGCACCGTTCGCGTTGAGCAAGGTTTCGAGCGTCGGCAGCAACGCCGAACGCTGCATCGGGGTGCCGGTCTCGATCGACCCGGTGCCATGCACATTAGGGTCGATCGTGTAGTTCAGGTTGAGTGTCGTCCCGAGAATGGTGCGCGCGATCTCCCGAATGTCGGTGTCGACAAAATTTAGGGTTACGTCGCCGCTTTGAGTGGCGCTCACGCCCGGATTCGGCGGTGGAACGACGGGCTCTGCTGCGACGCCGGAGGCAACGAAGGGACGTTGCCGGCTGCGATCGGTGGGGATCGTGCTGTTTACTCGAGGCTCCGCCGCTTGCAGGCTGCTCGGCTGTTCCAATGGCTCCAAACCCGGCTGTGCCGGAAGCTGACAGTCGGCCAGCACGCAGACCGCGACGGCGAGGGCGAGCGGTCGAACGGAACGTCCCGGGGTCGACATTACCGTTGCTGGCGCAGCCGCGCTGGCCGCGGTAGCGCGCCCTGATTGACAGGGACACCTAGAGGCGGCTGCGCGACGGCTGGGGCCGCGCCCGGCACAGGAACGCGCGGTCTGCCGGGAGCCGGCGGAGGTGGCACTCGCGCGCCGGGTTGACCGATCGGCGGCTGCCCAGGCTGCGAAGCTAAATTTGGGTCGAGCTTTGGCTGCAAGGTCTTGGTTCCGGTCGGGCCGCTCAACGAGACTTCACGGGGCGTGATGCTCTCGATCCGCCAGCCGCTTACGGCGTCGCCTTCCGCGACCTTCAGCGGTTTGTCGCCGCTGACGGCGAAGATTGCGATGCGATGGCCGGGCGTCGTAACGATCCCGGTCAGCCTCGCATCGGTGAGGTCCGCGTCGGCTGAAGCTCCGCTCGGAGCGTCTTGAGGAGGCCGCCGAGTGCTGCTGAAGAGCGGTCGAGCAAGGGCGGTGGCAACCAGCTCCTCGGATCTCGGGTTCTGCCGCGGAGTTGCTGGGCTCGCCGCGTCGGACCGCGCCGCCTGGGCGACCACCGCATCCTCCGCCCCAGCGGGAGCAAGCTCCATTATTAGGATCGCGCCGAACAGCAGGCATCCCCCAACCAGCAGCAAGAGCACGAGGCGATCCATCATTGCTTGACCGCCGCCGATTTTTCACCATCACGGTAAGCGTAAACATCCAGACCGGCATCGAGCCCCGCAGCGGCCGGCGTGCCGGGCCGCCTCAGCACCCCATGGATATGCAGATTGTCGATAACCAGAGGCGGTGTGGCGGAATTGAGTTTGGCGAGGAATTTGACCAGCGTCTCGTACGACCCGCTGAGGACGTAGCGCAGTCCGATGCGGCGATAGCCTGGGCGCGCCTCGGCCGGAAGGCTTTCGGTGCTGCCGATCGTCGCGCCGGCGGAGGTGGCAAGCTCCTCGATGCGGCTTTGCAGCGTAGCCGCAGCTATCGCATCGCTGGCACCATCCAAGGTGATCTTGCGTGTGCCGGCAGCTGCACGCAGCTGCTCGACTCGGGCGCGCAGAGCCGGCAGCTCGTCCGCGGCGGCGCGCAGCCGCGGCACCAGCATGCGCCGATTGTCCAGCACAGCGGCGCGCTCGGCGTAGAGCCCGAGCAAAGGCGAGACGGCCACGAAGTAGACGCCTCCCAGCGCGACGAACAGCAGGCTCAGCGCCAAAAACTGGCCTCGCCGGCCAGTCGGCATGGCGGTAAACGAGGCTACGGCCTGACCTCCGCGTTGATCGTGAAAAGCTCGGCCTTGAGGGCCTCGAGCCGGGTCACGGGTGCCGAAAAGCCGGGATTTCGGAACTCCGGATCGGCGGCGAGCGCTCCGATCAAACGGGCGGCCCCGGCAGAGCGGCCGCTGAGCGTCAGTTTCCGTTGCCGCAGCTCCATTTCGGTCAGGTAGGTATCGTCAGGCAGAGTGCGGGTCGTGGCCGCCAATACGACTAGGGGCCGCCCGGCCTTGTCGCGCTCGCTTTCGATAAAGCCGGCACTGCCCGAAAGGCGATCGATATCCTGGCGCAGGTTGTCGGCCTCTGCGGCGGCGGCTCGGGCGGCCGCCACTTGACGGTCGAGAGACGCCAAGGTCAGCTCTTGACGTATGAAGGGCGTTACCAAGGCGGCCAACGCGAGAGCCGCACAGCACGCGGCGGCCGGCCAGAGCAGGCGATGCGGGGCGTGGTACTTGCGAGTTCCGTCCCCGTTGAGCGGCAGGTAAATCCCCTTGTCAGGACCGTCGGCAATTTCCACCCGCCTCGGCCGAATTCCAACTGCAGCGAGATCGGTGAGCAGCGGGTCGATGTTCACCTTCGGGACTAGCGAGAGCCGCACCGATAGCCGTCCGTTTTGCCGGTCGGTCCCGGTAACTCGATGGTTCCAGTAGAGTTCTTCCGCCGTGAACGGGGTCTCGCGGTCCATTTCGAAAGCGAGCGCTTGGTCGAGCTCTCGTTCGGCAGCAAGTGGCAGGCTCACGGTCTTTCCCAGCACATCGGCCTCACCGAGGCGAAGTACCGTAGTCTTGCCCGCCATGCGGGGCAGGTCGGCCATACCAATGGCTCCGAGAGCAAAATGGCCGAGCGGGCTCTCCCTGCCGTTATGGCGCTGATCGACCGCAACAGCTTCGACCCCCTGCCCCAGGGGCCCGATCGGAGTAATCACCAACGCATCGCCGGTGCCCAGCGCAGACCGGCGCAATTCCTGCGGCAGCAAGTCCGCAAGCTGTGCGCACCACCAGGCAATGAACTCGCGCAACATGATCCCGAGACGAAGCCGATCTAAATCCAGCCTGCACCGCCGCCGCTGTCTCCCTATAGGCGGCAGCGATACAGAAAGGCTCTCCACCCCTCAGCTTGCTGCCCTACAGAAGATTTGCCGAATATGGCTCGATCAAGGCAAGTTCGCCGGGGAATACTAGATGTGCCGCGGCAAATAAGGAGGCAAGGCGCGGGAACCACGGTGCGCGCCGAGTGCATATAACGCGAATCGCCGACAGATCTCAGGACTGAGGAGCGGCTATCAAATCCGGAAAGCGGCGTCGGTCGTTCTCACCGAAGATGAGCCGGACTCGGATGAGTTCTGGAATCGCCGGGCCGTCCCACTCTGTTTGCCACCCCGTTTCCTGCCCGGGACGAGACGTACCCCAATAAGCGAGATCGAGCCGCTCGACATTGCCCATTAATTCCGTTTCGGTGGGTGGAGGGGCCGCAGCGGTGGACAGCTCGTGGCGATGCGGGGTCCAACGCAAGATGAGCCGACCGCGGCTCAGCTCGAGCGTGATGTCGGCGCGCTGGGTGGTTCCGAGCCCGGTGGGCAGATCGCCGACGAAGGCCAGGCTCGCGGCGGCGCCCTTGAGCTGCTCGCCACCCGCGGCGCCGGCGGCGGGGCCGAAAGACGGTGGTGGCGCGATCCCGCTCAGCAGGGCTCGCAGAATGCGGGCGGCCGCATCGAGCTCGGCGGTTTCGCCCACCCGCCGAGATTGCGCCTCCCAGAGTGTCAGCCCGGTGCGCACCCCTTGCGTCAGCCCGATTACCAGGAAGCCGAGCACCGTCACGACGACGACCATTTCGAGCAGAGTGAACCCACCCTGCCGGGGGAAGGCGCGGTTGTTCGCCGGCGGGCTCACCCACCCGTCCCCGCGGTGCCGAGGCGCAATGTGCGCAGCACCACCGACCGGTCGCCCTCATGTCCGGGCCACGAGATTGCGATCTCCACATTGAACAAGGTGGTGGTCGCCGGTGATACGCCGTCCGGCCCCAAGGACTGCCGCGCGGTCAGCGGCGAGACGCGAAGGGCCCAGCGATAGCCGCCGCCATCATCTCCGGTAAATTCGCCCTCGACCAACGCGGCATCGCGCCCGACTGCCGCGAGATGCGACTGGGCCCGCTGAACGGCCTCCTCGGCCCGCGCCGCGGTGTCCACAGCAAAGAGCCCGCCGCTTCCCGCGCGGAACAGCCCCACCAAGGCCAATCCGGCAATTGCCAGAGCGACGACGACCTCGAGCAGGGTGAAGCCATGGTTCCGCATCGCGCGGTCAGCGAACATCGGCGACGCTCACCCTTCCGGTCAGCCAGTCGACACCGACCGCCGTGCGGCGCGTGCCCTCGGCGAGAACGATCCTGCCTCCGGTGGAACTGCCGTCGGGGTTGAAGCGGATGTCGGCGATATTGGCCCCACGGCCTTCGCCGGTGATGGTCAGAAGCTCGATCGAGAGGTTAGTCGGCAGACGACGCGGCGCCGCCTTACCGATACGGTAAAGGTGGCCGGTCACATCGAGGTCGAAGGCGACCGGCCGATTACTCGTTATCGCCTCCGACCGCGCCAGACGTAGTCCCGAGGCGAGCTCGGAGGCCGTTCCCTTGAGCCCGAGCCCGCTGCTCCACGGAGGTTTGTAACCGGCAACGAGAACCAGCGCGAAACCGAGAATAGCAAGCGTGACGATGACCTCGATCAGAGTAAAACCGCTACAGCGATTCAGATCGGGCCGGGAGGCTCTACACCGCCAAATCATTGAGGCTCAGCATTGCCGTCAGCAGAGCGCTGACAATCCCAGCGACGGCGAGACCCATCGCAATCGTGATCATCGGGACTGCGAGCGCGACGAGCCGCTGCATCATCAAGCGGGCTTGCTCGTCGTGGATATCGGCGGCCTTGAGCGCCATCGACGAGAGCTGCGCGGCCTCCTCACCAAGCTGCAGCAGGTGGATGGTCCGCGCCGGGAATACGCCGGCGGCGGCGAGCGGCCGGGCGAGGCCGCCGCCGCCCTTTGCGCCAAGCGCGGCCGCTTCGACCGCGGCGGCGGCAGCGAGATTGCCGAGCGCATCCTTGGCGATGCCGAGGGCCGAAATCAACGGGACGCCATTCTGCAACAGGCTGCCGAGCGTTCGGGTGAGGCGGGCCGCGAGGGTCTCGCGCAACAACCCGCCGGCCACCGGCAGGCGCAGCAGCACGCGATCGACTTTCAGGCGGTAGGCAGGCCGCATCAGTAGCTGCCGGGCGATCAACACACCCGCCAAAAGTGCCAGGAACAGCCAGGGCGCCAAGGCGCCAACGACCGTCCCGACGGTCATCAGCACGCGGGTGGCAGCAGGCAGTTCGGCGCCAGCCTGCTCGAAAATCGGGGCGAACTGCGGCAGCACGTAATCGAGCAGCAAGATGATCGAGCCGATCGCAGCGACTATCAGCAGCGCCGGATAGATCAGCGCCGAACGCAGATTGGCGCTGAGGCTGCGCTCGCGCTCGAGGAGGGTCGCCAGGCGGTCGAGCGTCGCTGGTAGGGTGCCACCCGCCTCTCCGGCTCGCACCAGACCGACATAGAGCTTGGAGAAGCTTCGTGGCTCGGCGGCCAGGGCAGCAGCGAGCGAGCTGCCGGAACGCACTTTGTCGCGCACATTGCCGAGAATTCCCCGGGCCCGCGCATTGCGGGTGTTGTCCACGACGAAACGAAGCGCACGATCGAGATCCTGCCCCGCCCCCAGCATGATCGACAGCTCGCGGGTGACCTCGCCGAGTGAGGTCTTGTCGAGGCCGCGGCTGCGGCCGAGCTCGATCTGCAGCAAGTCGGCCCAGCCGCCGCGCGCCGCGGCCAAGTCGGCGCGCAGCACGATCTGACCTTGACGCTGCAGCCGCTCGACGACCGCCGCGCGATCCGGCGCCTCCATCACGCCGCGGGCGACATCACCGCCGGGATTTACCGCCGACCAGCGAAAGGACGGCATTCTAGGCCTCACTCCGGATGCAGCGCACGACCTCCTCGATCGTGGTATCGCCTTCGATAACCGCGAGCAAGCCGTTGTCGAAGATCGGACGCATGCCTTGTTCGACGGCGGCGCGTTCGATCGCGGCGTCGTCGGCACCCTCGAAGATCAGACGGTCGATCGCCCTGTTTGGCACCAGGAGCTCGGCAATGGCCCGCCGGCCGCGATAGCCGGTGCCACGGCAGGCGGGGCAGCCTTTCGGATGAAAAAGGGTGATCGCCTCGGCCGGAGCGAGGCGTTGCAGGCCGAGCCGTTCGATCAGAGCCGACGGCGCCGGATCGGGAGTCTTGCACACCGCACATAGCCGGCGGACGAGCCGCTGCGCCAGGACCGCCTTCAGCGTCGCCGTCATCAAATAATCTTCGAGCCCCATGTCGCGCAGACGCGTCATCGTCGCGGCGGCCGAATTGGTATGGATGGTCGACAGTACGAGATGGCCGGTCAGCGCCGCCTGCACGGCGATCTGCACGGTTTCGAGATCGCGGATCTCGCCGATCATGATGACATCGGGGTCCTGCCGCAGGATCGAGCGCAACAGGCTCGCGAAATTGAGCCCGATTTGTGGCTTTACCTGGATCTGGTTGATGCCGGTCAGCTGATACTCGATCGGGTCTTCGACGGTTACGACGTTGCGCGCCACCGTGTTCAGCTTTAACAGCCCGGTATAGAGGGTGGTCGTCTTGCCGCTGCCGGTGGGCCCGGTCACCAGCACCATGCCGTTCGGCAGATCGAGCGCGCGTTCGATCCCTTGCCGGATGTCGGCTGGCAGGCCGAGCTTGGCGTAGTCGAACTCGACAGCGGTTCGGTCGAGGATGCGCAAGACGACCTTCTCGCCGTGCAGCGAGGGGACCGACGAAACCCGAAAATCAATCTCATGGCCGCGCACCGTCAGCTTGATACGGCCGTCCTGGGGCAGCCGGCGTTCGGCAATGTCGAGCCGCGCCATGATCTTGATGCGTGAAATCACGGCGGCTTGCAGCCGCGCCGGCGGGGGCTCGACCTCGTGCAGCACGCCGTCATAGCGATAACGTATCCGCAGCCGGTCCGGAAACGGCTCGAGATGGACGTCCGAGGCGTGCGTTTCGACCGCCCGCGCGATCAGCTGATTGACGAGCCGGATGACCGGCGCCTCACTCGCAAGGTCTTTCAGCCGCTCCGCATCTTCTTCGGCCGGCTCGGCGTCGGCGACCATCTCGTCGAGCATCTCTGCGGCATCGCTGCCGTCGCTTAATTCGGCATAGAGCCGTTCGAGAGCCGCCTCGAGCTCGATCGGCACCGCCACTGCCACCGAGACAGGCCGGTGAATCGCCGCCGCGATGGCGTCGCGCGCGAAGATGTCGAGCGGATCGGCCATGGCAAGAGTTGCCCGATCCTCCGTCGCCGCGATCGGTATTGCGCGAACACGGCGCAGAAATTTGGGTTTGAGCCGATCGTGGAGCAGCGGTGCGTCGGGATAATCCGCGACGCCGACCAGCGGCGCCGCAATCAGCTGCGCCAAAGCTTCGGCGAGCCCGCGATCGCTGACCAGGCCGAGCTGGGTCAAGACCTGATCGAGGCGGCCCCCGGTCTCGGCCGCGACGCGGCGGGCGCGGTCCAAGGTGCGCCGGTCGATGGTCCCGCTGTCAACCAGGCTGACGCCGAGCTTGGCGACCAATTCTCCGCCGTCCTGATTGCTTGGAGAAGCGATAGGCTCGAAAGTCATGGCGGCATTATATCACGAGCGGGCGCCACTGCTCACCCGACAGAATAGCTCAAGGACGGGTTGCGGACGAGTGCAAGTGTACGCGACAGGATTTATCGACCGATTAACCGAAGTCGGCACGGCGGAATGGGGCTTCGTGCTGGTTGCGCCCTTCATCGGCAGCTTTCTCGGTCTCCTGATCCAGCGTCTGCCGGAGGGCTCGCCGATCGCTCGGGGCCGGTCGCATTGCGACGCGTGCGGCGCCACGCTGGGCGTGCGCGACCTCATGCCGATCCTCAGCTGGCTCGCGGTGGGGGGACGGTGCCGCTATTGCCGCCAGCCTCTCGGCTGGTTCTATCCGGGGGTCGAGCTGGCAGCCTTGGCCATCGCGCTTGCCTCCATGCTGATCGATGGCGGACAGGGCGCCTGGCTCGATTGTCTTCTCGGCTGGTGGCTTCTCGCTCTCGGATGGATCGACCTGCGCAGCTGGCTTTTGCCCGACGCTCTGACCTTGCCGCTGATCATCGCCGGCCTTGCTGCCGCCATCTTGTTCAATCCCGATCAGCTGACAGACCGTGCTCTGGGCGCGGCGGTCGGTTACTTGAGTTTGATGGCGATCGCGGCCCTATACCGCAGATTGCGCGGCCGCGAGGGACTGGGCGGGGGCGACGCCAAGCTGCTGGCCGGTTCCGGCGCTTGGCTCGGCGCCGCCGCCCTGCCGCAGGTGATCCTTCTCGCGGCGCTGGCGGCCCTCGCCGCTGCCGCCGGCCTGCGGCTTGCCGGGGTCCGGCTCGGTTTCCACTCGGCGCTGCCCTTCGGCCCGTTCCTTGCGTTCGCAACCTGGGTCTTGTGGTTAGCCGGCCCCATCGGTTGATTGCCGAGTTCGCGCCAGCTCAACGGCTCCCGCGTTGCCCTTCACAGGCCCGCAGCGAATAGAGAATAAAAGAACTCGATAAATATCGAACGCTCGGCGACAAGCTGCGCTTGGAAACCCGCTTTCGTGATAAGCGCGCTGAAGAGTTCGAGGTCGGAATCCGACGAAACCATTACATACAGACAACCTCCTGGTTTTAGGCGTTCGCGAGACTGGCCGAATAGAGCTGCTATGTCGCAATAATGTGGACCGGCATGCCAGCCGCGATCGGCGAGATCACGCGGCTTGCCCGCATGCTTGGGGGACTCGATAGAATCACGTCGAACAGCGGCCGCGGCGGGAGTGCCGAGAGCAGGTTGGAGCACAGAGCGCTAACGCGATCGTCAACACCATTGGCGCGCGCGTTTTCCGCAGCCGTCAGCGCCGCGTTCGGATTGATATCGGCGGCTATCACGTTTTCGGCACCGGCGCGTGCCGCCGCGAGCGCAAGGATGCCTGATCCGGTTCCGACATCGACGACGCGCTTGCCCCTCAGGTCGAGGTGGCTGATGAATTCGGCAAAGTATTCGCTGCTGAGGAAATAGCGCGGATGAAATACTGTGGGGTGCACGACGAGACGAAAGCCGGCGGCTCGCGTCATCCTGGTCCGCTGCCGAGCGAGAATTAAATGATAGGCTAAGAAGTGAATCAGACGACGCAGGCAGCGGCGGAAGGGACCGTGCGAGGTACCTCGGCGGCCAAGGACGCGCACAGCTCCCCCAGCGTCGGTGATTTCGATAGCGTTATCCACGAGCAAGTCGATCCAGAATGAATGCTCCGCGGCTAAGCGGCTAGGTCATAAAACGTTGCGCTCTTCTGCGAGATCGCGCGCTCCGCATGAACAGGATCTGCAAATAATGCCATAGCGAGCGGCTATGGGCGGGTCGCACCTGGATATGGCCGTCCTGTGCGCACGGCGCGGTCAGCAGTCCGCGTAACTTGATCATCTCCCATGCGAAAGGGCTCCAGTCCCGCCAAGCTTGTTGGGCCTCATGCAGCAGGACCCCGCTGACGACCTCGGGCACCGCACCGAAAATCTCGGGTATGCGATCCGAAAGGCCGTCGTCACGCAAAACATTCCACTTCGAGAGGCCGCCCATGACCGGAGAGTCGAGGGCATAGACCACGCGGCTGACCCAGGCCTCGCGTATGCAATAGGCGCACATCGCGCATGGCTCGATATTGCTGTAAAGCGTGTAGCGGCGAAGCCGCTCCCGACCGACCGTCCTCTGCGCCTGCGAAAGGGCGATGATCTCCGCGTGACGGCTCACGTCGCCGTCTCGCATACAGCTGTTGATCCCTTCCGCCACGATTTGCCGGTCCAACGCGATTACTGTGCCAAACGGATATTCGCCTTTGCTCACCGCGATCCGCGACAGTTCGATGCAACGCGCCATCATTGCTTCGTCCGTTGCGTCGCATGACATCTCCATAGTGTCGTGATGCCCCGTTGCTCGCGCATAACCCCGGCGCGTCCTGCTCACGGGGCATATCTACTGATGCTCTTCGGCCTCCTGGTAGCAGCCAAAGACGGTTTCCTGGTCGCCGCTGTCTCGAACAGCCGCCCGCCTCCGCGCGTCCTGTTCAGCTTGAGTGTCAGATGAGATGAAAAAAGCTGGCCGAATATCCGTTCGACCTGTCCGCCTGCGTTCTCCATAACCCTCCTCGCGCTACGCACCCTAACGAGCGACCCGCCAGTTAGTTCATTTGGATCACAGCATAGGAACCGGTTACGTCATGATCCACCGGCGGATGTGCCGCGGGATGGGATTTCCCGATAGACAATCACGAGGGCGACATGCGGAAATTAGGTCTGATTGTCGGGGCTGGTGCCTTGGCGATTGTTCTTCTGTTCGGGTTATGGGTCTTCAGCCGGCCGGAGCGCGGGACGACCGGCTCGGTCAGCACCCGCTTCCACTTGCTCGGGCCGAATGACAAGATCGTCGTCGACGGCTTCGACGACCCGAGGGTCGAGGGGGTCGCTTGTCATATCAGCCGGGCCCAAACCGGAGGGTTGAAAGGCGGACTGGGTGTCGCGGAAGACACCAGCGACGCCAGTATCGCCTGTCGCCAGGTCGGACCGATCAAAATTACCGGCGAACTAAAGGACGGAGAGCGGGTTTTCGATGAACGCCGCAGTCTGATCTTCAAAACGCTGCAGGTCGTCCGGTTCTTCGATCGTCAGCGCAATGTGCTGGTCTACGTCGCCTATAGCGACCGCGTCATCGAGGGCAGCCCGAAAAACAGCATCAGCAGCGTCCCCATCATGAATTGGCCCGGTTCCCAGACCTCGGCCATTCCTCGCGTGCCGTGACGCCCGCAGCCCGCCCGTAGCGGAACTCAGCGGCAAGAACTCATGGTTCTACTTGCAGTCGGGAGGATGACCCGCTCCGGCAACAAATAGTGAAGCAAGCTGATCGAGCGACAAGCCGATGTTGGGCGAGCCGCTTCTCATGAGGACCGCGCGCATGACCACCACGGATTTGCGTCCAGATGTCCCCTTTGGCCGGGCGGAGTACACCCCCTGGTGGGCCGTCGCGTTTGCCGCGCTGCTGCTCGCCGTCAGTTTCGGCCGGCGTCGGGCCGGCGAGGAGACGGCACGTATCGGGGATGGCGCAGCGCCGGAAGCCGGCCGTGGCCGATCCGCCGACACACCCTCGGAAATTCCGTCCCAGGGGTGGAAGGACATTCTTCTGCGGGTCTATCACGGTATTTCGGAAGACCGCATCCTGCTGGTCGCCGCCGGGGTGACCTTTTATCTCCTGCTGTCCATCTTTCCCGGGATAGCAGCTCTGTTTTCGATCTATGGGCTGTTCGCCAATCCCGCAGACATTGCGGGCCATCTCGACGCATTGGCGAACGTCGCGCCGGGTGGCGCCCTGGACTTGCTTCGTGAGGACATGACCCGGCTCGCGTCAAACGGCGGGACGACACTCGGTGTCGGCTTTCTGGTGAGCCTTGCCGTCTCGTTGTGGACCACCAATTCCGGCGTCAGCGCAATCTTCGATGCTTTGAACATCGTCTACGGAGAAAAAGAGAAGCGTGGGTTGGTGAGATTTTATTTGACCACACTCACCTTTACGGCGGCCTCTATTGTTTTTATTCTTTTGACAATTGCCGTGGTCGTGCTTTTGCCGGTGGTGTTGAACTTCATCCCGCTGCCGGGCGGAACGGACCTGCTCGTCAAGCTCGCGCGGTGGCCAATACTCTTCGTGCTCACCGCGTTGGCGCTGGCGGCGCTCTACAGATACGGCCCGAGCCGCGCCGAGGCGAGGTGGCGTTGGATCACCTGGGGCAGTGCCTTTGCCACGGTGGTGTGGATCGCCGCTTCGGTTCTGTTCTCATGGTACGTCGCGAATTTCGGCAACTACAACAAGACCTATGGGTCGCTCGGCGCAATCATCGGGTTCATGACCTGGATCTGGATCTCGATCATCGTCGTTCTGGTCGGCGCCAAGCTCGATGCCGAGATGGAGCATCAGACCGCGCGCGAAACGACCGCCGGCCAGCCCAAGCCGCTTGGAATGCGCGGTGCGCGGATGGCCGACACGGTCGGGCCTGCCCAAGCGTAATCATCCCAAAACGGCCTGATCTCAATCCCAGCACGAGAGGATCGTTTCGCTGCTGGCGGTCTCGATCTGCTGACTAAAGCGGGTGCCGTAAAGGGTCAGCAACGCATCGTGCGTGGCGTCCGACGAACTGCACAGCGCGTCGGTCGGGAGCACGACTCGGTAGCCGAGGTCGACGGCGTCGAGAACGGCGGCGAGCACGCAGACATCTGTCTCGGCTCCGGTGATGACCAGGGTTTCGATCCTACGCCGGCACAACAGGTCGCTGAATTGCGGCTCGGAGAACGGTGAATACACCTTCTTGTCGATCACCTCGGCGGAAGGCGCGAGCGCCGCCAACTGCGGGATCAGCTCGATCAGCCGCGGGTCGATCCGCTCCAACGTCAGCTCTCTCCAGCGCTCGTAATAGCGCTGCCAACTGCCCGGCATCCGGTCGGGCCGGCGTGGCGGGATGAAGCGGGTGAAAATCGTCCGCGATGGGTGACGCTCGGCGATGCGCGTCACGACCGGGAGCACCCGCGCCATCCAGGGCGTATGCCAGGGTGTCTCCTCGGCAAAAACATTCTGCATGTCGATGCAGATATGGGCGGTGCGGTCCGTCAGGGGACCGAAGGGCAGCGCGTCCAACCGGTCCGCCTCTCAGCTGTGCTGGGCTAGCACGGTTTTGACAACATCGGTGACCGCCGCCAGCTTGAACGGTTTGCGCAGGAACGCGGCATAGCTGCCGCGCGCGGCCTCGGCGACCGCGCTTTCGGGGAGTGAACTCATGACCACCGCGGGGACGTTGCGGTAGGCCGGATCTTCCTTCATGGCCTTGAGCATGGCCGGGCCGTCCATTATCGGCATCATGAAGTCGAGCAGGACCAGATCGGGCCGCCTTTTACCGAGGAGATCCAACCCTTGCCGGCCGTTGACTGCGGTCACCACTTCGTGGCCGGCGTCGGCCAATGCGGATTGGAGGACCTCGGCAACACTGAATTCGTCGTCGACCACCAGGATCAGCGCCACCCTAATCCTCACTGTGATGCCCGGTGGCTGGCGCTCTGACCGAGCCCTGATACCCGCCTTGCCGTATCGCCTGAGCTAGAATCTCCTCCGCCGCCGTGGAATCCGGCTCGATGACGATGCCTTTCCCGGAGATCCTAAAGCTATGCAACGCAGAGTTGATTTCCGCATCGCGGACCTTTAATACCGAAATCATCCGGTGCAGCTGCGAGCGCAGCTCGACGTAGCGCATCACCAAGATGATTTCGGCAATGCACGAGACGCCCCGAAGCGAAAGGCCGCTAAAGGGCAGTCCCAGCACGGGGCCGATCAAATCGGCTTCCGAGGTATAGAGTGTGCTGATGCCACGCCCGCGGAATTCGCTGCTGAAGGCCGAAAAAATATGGCCGAGGCGTTCCCGCTCGGGAGCCAGCCTATCAAACCCTTGGAGGCCGTCGATGAATAGCCGACGGACGCCGCGGCGCTCAATCTCCGCAACGAGCCGATCACAGGTTTCATCGAGCAACCCTTCCGTCGTGGGCTGCCAGACGATTTCGACGTGACCCTCGGCGATCAGTCGATCGAGCGGCAGCCCCAGTACTTTCGCCTTGTCGCAGATTGCTGCCGGGGTCTCGTAGAACCCGAAGAACAGGCCCGGATTATCGTGATTGCATTCGCTGAGAAAATGTAGGCCGAGAGTGGTCTTGCCGATGCCCGGCGGGCCGACCAGCAGCGCGGTCGAGTGCTGCGGAAAACCGCCGCCCATTATCCGGTCGAGTTGGGCAACACCCGTCGAAATCGGCGGCCCGGTCACCTTATCGGGGACCGAAGGGTGCGCCAGCACTGCCTCGGTACGCGGATAGACGACAATCCCATCGTCGGTGATGCGAAACGAATGCTCGCCTCGCAAATAGCCGCTGCCTCGCAGCTTGTGAACCTGCAGGACTCGTTCCGCGTGTCTGCCGTAAAGTTTTGTGTGGAGTTCGATGACCCCATCCACCAGCGTATGCTCGGCGGAGATTTGGCCTCCGCCGGAGAGGAGCAGCATCGCGCAATCTGTTATTGTAGCTTGAGCCTGCAATTCATGGATGAATTTCTTGAATTCTCGGCCAGAGGCCGCGGTCTCTTCGATGGCCGACAATCCGTCGAGAACGAGGATGCTGGCCCCGCGCGCCTGCACTTCGCGGCGCAGCAGGTTCAAGACCGCCGGGAGACCTTCCTGTTCGAGCACGTGAAAGGCGCTGATGTAATAAAGGCGGTCCGGAATGATTGCGTCTTCGAAAAAACCGAGCTGCCCGATATGCAACAGCATCCGCGCATGATTCTCAGCCAGCAGTGTGGCATAGAGTGCACGGCCGCCCTTGGCGACATGATGGAAGCAGATTTGGTTGCCGAGAATGGTCTTCCCTGCCCCGGGCGAGCCTTGAACGATAAAAATGCCGCCGCGCAGAAAGCCGCCGCGCAGAACCGTGTCCAGTCCCGGGACGCCGGTCGGGATGCGTTTGAGCAGCGGCCGGCCGGATTCGTCAGTCGGCATGTTCTGCGCTGCCTGGCCGCAGCGGCAATCTGACGGTGAATGCCGATCCGGCACCCGGGCGGCTCGCAACGCTGATCTCGCCGTGCATAGCGCGCACGAGCTCGCGCGTTACCCACAGGCCGACGCCAAACCCGCCATTGGGATTCGCGCGGCGGGAGCGATGAAAGCGCTCGAAAATCAGCGCCCGGTCGCAATCCGATATTCCGACGCCCTCGTCGCGAACCGACAGCCGGGTGAACTCGCCGTCGCTCGCAAATGAAACTTCGACGGGCCGCCCCGGGCCGAAGCGAATGGCATTGGAAAGCAGATTTTCCAAGATCTGCTCGATCGCCATCGGATCGCATCCTGCGCTCACCCCGTCTTCGACGATAAGTCGAACTTCACAGCCGGCACTCTCTGCCAATGGCAGCATGTTCGCCGTGACTTGCCGGACCAGCGCTGAGAGGTCGACCTCGGCGGTTTGCAAATTGAGTTTTCCGGAACTGGCGCGGGCCACCTCGAGTAGGGTGGTCGCCCGCCGTAGATACGCATTGACCAGCTCTTCGAGCAGTTCCAGGCCGTGCACCAGTCCCGCCGGGACGCTTCCCGACATGTGGCGCGCCCTCGCCAACAGCAGCTCCAGCCGCGCGCTGATCGGCGTCATCGGGTTGCGCAGCTCGTGTGCTGCGATCGCCAGGAAATCGTCGCGCGCCCTCAACTCGGCCTCCAGCTCGGCGACGCGTGCCGCCAGCGCCGTTTCCCGGACCGTCGGGCCTTTCGCGGGGGGCATTCTCACAACTGCTCTTCGATCTTGCCGGTTTCGCCGAATTTTCATCAGAATCCTCTGGCGAGGCCGCTCGCGCTTTCCAGCCCGAACCCTACCCTCCTCCCGCGGCAGCGCCGACAAGTCTTGAAACAAGGGCGGGTCGGCTCGCGTTCCGCGCCTTCGACCGAATGCCGGCCGGCGCTCGAATAGCGTTATCGCCATGTACGCAACCCGAAACGCAGGCCTCCCGCGGGGGAACCCTCGATGCGATCGCCAGACGCATATGTGCACTAACCGCGGAGCGCTTGGTCCTCGGAGTGGAGGTCGGCCTTGGGTCGAGACCTTCCGACCCGCAAAAGGTCGTCAGGCGCGGGCAGCCTTTGCGATGAGCTCCGAGAGCTTTACTTCGGGACGGGCCCCGAAATGGCTGATGATTTCGGCAGCGCACAAACTGCCGATCTCACCGCAGACGACTAGCGGCAGGGCGCGGGTCACGCCGTAGAGGAAGCCGCTGGCGTAGAGGTCGCCTGCCCCGGTGGTGTCGACGACGCGGGCAACCGGCGCCGCCGCAATCGGATGCTCGGCTCCTTCTGCCAGAACCACGCTGCCCGCCGCGCTGCGCGTCAGGGCGGCGATCGCGACATGCCCGCGTACCGCCGCAGCAGCCGCAGCGAAATCATCCGTCTCGTAAAGCGAGCAGATTTCGATCTCGTTGGCGAAGAGAATGTCGACATGCCCATCGACGAGGTCGCGGAACGCTGCCCGGTGCCGCCCGACGCAGAATGGGTCGGAAAGGCTGAGCGCCACCTGGCGGCCCGCGGCATGGGCGACCGCCGCGGCTTTGCGGAAGGCCTCCTGCGCGAGCGGCGGGTCGAACAAATAGCCTTCGAGGTAGGTGACCTGCGCCGCGGCGATCACGTCGGGGTCGATGTCGGCGGGCCCGAGTTCGACGCAGGCGCCGAGATAGGTGTTCATGGTGCGCTGCCCGTCGGGAGTGACCAGGATCAGGCAGCGCGCTGTCCCTGGGCCGGCGGTCGCGGCCGGCGTCTCGAAGCGCACCCCGGCCGCGGTGATGTCGTGGCGGTACACCTGGCCGAGAAGGTCGTCGCGCACCTTGCCGATATAGGCGCCGGCACCGCCGAGCGAGGCGATCCCGGCCATCGTGTTTCCCGCCGATCCGCCCGACGCCTCGATCGCCGGACCCATCATCCGGTAGAGCGCGTCCGCGCGGTCGGCGTCGATCAGGGTCATGGTTCCTTTGGCGAGCCCCTCCCGAGCGAGAAACGCCTCCTCGCTATGGGCGATCACATCGACAATGGCATTGCCGATGCCGACGACATCGATGCTGGCCTGTATCATTTGGCTGGAGACGACCCCGCAAGGAAACCGGCGGCGACTATAGCCGCGTTGAGCGTTCCAACAAGGCCCGAAACGGCGATATCAGCCAGCCGCGCCCCCGAGGATATTCGGGAGGGTGTCCGATTCGAGCGCGAAGAGCAGCAGCGACCGGCCGGTAACGCCGTAAACCTCGCCGGTCGCGAAAGTGCCCATCTCGGCGTCTTCAGGAAGGTTGGTGTCGATCAGCAATTGCCAATGCCAGCCGCCGACCGCCTCCGGCAGGGTGAACTCGACGAGATCGTGGTACCCGTTCAACACCATCAAGAGCGTGGCGTCTTCGCCGCGTCTGCGGATACCGGTCGGCTGGGCGCGGCCGTCCATCAGCATGCCGAAACATTCCATGCTCATGTCGCCCCATTCCTCGGGTTTCATCTCGGCGCCCGAGGCGTTTATCCAGGTCACGTCCTTTACGCCCAGCTCCTCGTTATAAACCCCAGTCAGAAACCGGCTGCGCCGCAGGATCGGGTATTTGTGGCGCAGCGCCGTCAGCTGCTGCACAAAGCGGATCAGTGACTCGCCCTCTTCGCCGATTTCCCAGTCGACCCAGCTGATCTCGTTGTCCTGGCAATAGGCGTTGTTGTTGCCTTGCTGCGTGCGCGCAAACTCGTCGCCCGCGAGCAGCATCGGCGTGCCTTGCGACAGCAGCAGATTGCCGAGGAAATTGCGCCTCTGACGGGCACGCAAGGCATTGACGTCCTCGTCATCGGTCGGGCCTTCAACACCGCAATTCCATGACCGGTTGTCGGAATGCCCGTCCTTGTTGTCCTCGCCATTGGCCTCGTTGTGCCGGTCGTTGTAGGAGACGAGATCATTGAGCGTGAACCCGTCATGGGCGGTGATGAAATTGACGCTGGCCCAAGGTTTGCGGCCACGGTGATTGAAAATGTCGCCAGAGGCGCAGAGCCGCGGAGCAAGCGCGCTCGCCGGGGCCTCGCCGCGCCAGAAGTCGCGCACCGTATCGCGGTATTTGTCGTTCCACTCCGCCCAACCCGGCGGGAAACCACCCACCTGGTACCCGCCCGGGCCGCAATCCCAGGGTTCGGCGATCAGCTTGACGGTGCGCAATTCCGGATCCTGGCAACATGCCTTCAGGAACCCGCTCTGATTGTCGAAGCCGGTAGCCTCGCGGGCGAGAATCGTCCCGAGATCGAAGCGGAAGCCGTCGACATGCGTTTCGCTCGCCCAATAGCGCAGACTGTCCGTCACCATCTCGATCACTCGCATATGATCGAGGTTGAGTGTATTCCCGGTGCCGGTATCGTTGATGTAATAGCGCGGCTGATCGGGCAACAAGCGATAATAAGAGGCGTTGTCGATGCCCTTGAACGACAAGGTCGGGCCGAGCTGGTTGCCCTCGGCGGTGTGATTGTAAACCACGTCCAGAATAACTTCGAGACCGGCCTCGTGTAGTCGCGCCACCATCTCTTTGAATTCGCGCAGGGTCTGCTCGCGTTCGTGAGCGTAGCGCGGATCGGGCGCGAAGAACCCGATTGAATTGTATCCCCAATAGTTGGTCAGCCCCTTGTCGAGCAGCATGCTGTCGTTGATGAAGGTGTGGATCGGCAGCAGCTCTACCGAAGTCACGCCTAGAGATTTGATGTACTCCAAGACTTCGTTGGACAATCCCTTATAGGTGCCGCGCCATTCTTTCGGCAGTTTGGAATGAAGCTTGGTGTATCCGCGGAGATGGAGCTCGTAAATGACCGTGTGCTCCCACGGGACTGCGCGACGACTGGGTTCGCCCTTCCAGTCGAAATTGGGGTCGACGATGACGCATTTCGGCATGAACGGCGCGCTGTCGCGCTCGTCGAAAGTCGTATCGTCGCCCGTTTCCAGCTCATATCCGAAAACTGCCGGGTGCCACTCCAGATCGCCGAAATGTCCGCGGGCATAAGGGTCGAGCACCAGCTTGTTGGGATTGAAGCGGTGCCCGGCAGCGGGCTCATACGGTCCATGCACGCGATAGCCGTAAATCGATCCGGGATGCACATCCGGCACATAGCCGTGCCAGATCTCGTCGGTGAATTCGGGCAGCTCGATCCGCGCCGTCTCGCGCTCGCCCGTCTCGTCGAAGAGGCAGAGCTCGACCTGCGTCGCATTGGCCGAGAACATCGCGAAATTGACCCCTTCGCCGTCCCAGGTGGCCCCGAGCGGATGCGGCAGGCCCTCCCGAACCCGGCTTTTGGAGATCGCGACCATCGTATTCCCTTCTTGGTTGGATAAGCCGGCGCACCGGAACGCGTCGGGTAAACAGTACCGCCCCCCGGCACGATCCAAGCGATCACGATGTCGCAGGCGCCCGTGCGGTGTCTCGGTTGGCCGTCCCGTGCGATTGGGCTAGAACCCGTCACGGATGGTTGTCGCGTTTTTTCGTGCCGTCGGCGCGCTCTCCGAACCGCCGATGCGGCGGGTCGTTGCGCTGAGCCTCGCGCTCGCGGTCCTGACTTTCGCGCTGCTGTGGCTGGCCATCGCCGCCATTCTCTACCACACGGCCTTCTTCGATTCGCGGCTGTTGAACTGGCTCGTCAACTTGTTGGGTGGGCTTGCCGTGTTGGGGCTGACCTGGCTGCTCTTTCCCGCCGCCGTCACCTTGATCATGAGTTTCTACCTCGAACGCGTGGCTGCCGCAGTAGAGGCCATCGACTACCCCGGGCGCGGTCCGCCGCGCCTGCAGCCTGTGGGCGAGATCGTCGCAATAACGCTACGGTTGGTGTTGCTGACACTGATGCTCAACCTTTTGGCTCTTCCGGTTTATCTGCTGGTACCCGGGATAAATCTCTTTCTCTTTCTAGCCCTGAACGGATATCTTTTCGGGCGGGGGTATTTCGAAGTGGTCGCGCTCAGACGGCTCGATATGGGGACGGCCAGGCGAGTGCGTAGCCGGTTCGCCGGCCGCATTTTCTTGGGTGGGGTCGTGATTGCAGGGCTGTTCGCCCTGCCGTTCGTCAATCTCGTCGCGCCGGTGATCGCCACCGCCTTTATGTTGCACATCTTCGAGGCGCTGCCGCGCCCCGTGGTGGATCCCTTTGGCCGCACCCCCTGACCCGGTCTGCGGCGTAGCCATCCTTTCAACAATGTCGATCGGGTGTCCCATCCATGTTTGGCAGAAAGAAAACCGAGACAGAGGACCACAAAATGGCAGATGCGTCTGACGATCTGGGCATCCCGATGAAGCCCGCGCGCCCAATAGGACCTGGGGTGGTACCAGGGGCGACCCCTGGCGCGGGAGCAGCAAGTCCGGGCGCCAATGGCCCGGCCAAACCTCCGATAATGCCGCCGCGCTCACCCGATCTGGCGCGCGCCGGCGAGACGATGGCGATTCGCCCGGCGGAGCCAATTCGCCGCCCCGGCGACCCGGCGACCCGGCGCCCCAACGACGGCGAGGTCCGCAAGCTGACCGTCGGCCGCGAGATCACCCTTTCGGGCGAGATCACGTCCTGCGACAAGCTGATCATCGAGGGCAGCGTCGAGGCCAACCTCAACAACTGCCGCGACGTCGAGATCGCCGAATCGGGGCTGTTCAAAGGCACCGCCTCGATCGAGGAAGCCGAGATCCAGGGCCGCTTCGAAGGCAATCTGGTGGTCCGCAAGCGGCTTTTGATCAAGGCCAGCGGGCGGGTATCCGGAACGATCCGCTACGGCCAGATCGAGATCGAGTGCGGCGGCCAAATCTCCGGCGACGTCCAGGCGCAGCCGTCAGCCGAGCACGGCGAGACCCTCGCGGACATGCCGAGTGTCCGCGTCGCGAGCTGACGCGGCATCACCGCCGCCGGTTGCGCCGCGACGCGCAAGAATCGGCGGGCTCGGCCCCGCTATTTAGGCAGAAGCCTCGAGCGACGTAGCCAATTCGGCGGCCGGTTGTCGCTCCGTAACGGCGGAGGTCAGCAGCCCGCCTGGACCCAGTGCATGTGATCGCCACAAGCGCTCTCCCCACCGCTATTGCCTTCTGGACGTCCCGGTCGATTGCTGGGCTGTCCGGGAAATTTCCTTGTAATATATAAGACAACCTTTTTTGGGAACTCGCAGGAATCAGCCCAAGGTCGTCTTGCGCGGACTTGATCCGCGCATCCACGTCTTTGTTTCGGGCGCTCGAAAGAGGTAGATGGCGGGTTCGACCATGGACGAGCCGGACAAGCCGGGGCAAGGGGTTTTATGGGGTGCAAAATTGGAGCAAAAACGCTCGGACGAGCCGCTCTCCGGATTTCCCCGGACAACCTTGGGCACCCCAGGAGAAGGTGCCGAGCGCTGCGAGGCGGGCATGGTGCTCGGCCGAACCAAGGATTTGAAGCCACCGTCCGCGTCCGCGGCTCTAAGTCAGCCCGGCGGTTCGAGACACCGATCAAGCGTGCCAGATGGGGCCGGGGTTGGCGATGGTGGCGGCGCCGAGGACGCTGGTGCCGTTCATCTCCCAGACAGCGACTGCGTCGCTGCTGTTCTGCCACAGGATTGTCGGACTTGCCGTCGTGGTTGTAGTCGCCGGTCCCCATGATGTGCCAGTCCGGCCCCGGGTTGCCGATACTGGCGGCGCCGATCACGTTGGTGCCGTTCATCTCCCAGATCACGCCCTCGCCGCTGTCGTTCTGCCACAGAATGTCGGCGCGGCCGTCGCCGTTGAAGTCGCCGGTGCCCAAGGCGTGCCAGCTCGGCCCGGGGTTGCCGACAACGGCGCCGGCGATCATCGTGGTGCCGTTCATTTCCCAGATCGCAACCGAGCCGTCGTCGTTCTGCCACAGGATGTCGGCGAAGCCGTCGCCGTTGAAGTCGCCGGTTCCCTTGACATGCCAGCTCGGCCCTGGGTTGCCGACGATCGCACCGCCAATCATATTGGCACCGTTCATTTCCCAGATCGCAACCGAGCCGTCGTCATTCCGCCACAAAATGTCGGAGCGGCCGTCATGGTTAAAATCGCCGGGCCCGATGATGTGCCAGCTCGGCCCGGGATTACCGATGATGGCGCTGTCGATAACGCCCGCCCCGTTGGTTTCCCAGATTGCGGCGCTGCCGCCGTCGCTCTGCCACAGTAGATCGGGACTGCCGTCACCGTTGAAGTCGCCCGACGCCTTGACGTGCCAGCTCGGCCCGGGGTTGCCGAGACTGCCGCCGCCGGTCACCGCGCTGCCGTTGGTTGTCCACAGAAAGGCCTCGCCAGTGTCGTTCTGCAGCAAGACGTCGGCGCCGTCGGTCTGCCAGGTCAGATCCGCACTCGCCGGCTCATAAGGACTGCTGTCGCCGGTCACGTGCCAGCTCGGGCCCGGATTGCCGACACTGCCGCTGGCGATCACGTTGGCGCCGTTCAGTTCCCAGATGGCGACCTCGCCGCTGCTGTTCTGAAACCGGATGTCGAAGAAGCCGTCGCCATTGTAATCGCCGGTGCCGATCACATGCCAACTTGGCCCCGGGTTGCCGAGGCTGGCTTCGGCGATCACCGCGGTACCGTTCAATTCCCAAACGGCTACTTCGCCGCTGTCGTTCTGCCACAGGATGTCGGAACGGCCGTCGCCGTTGAAGTCGCCGGTGCTGACCGCATGCCAGGTCGGCCCAGGATTGCCGAGACTGGCGCTGCCGATAACATTGGTCCCCTTCAATTCCCAGATATCGACCTCGCCGCTGCTGTTCTGCCAGAGGATGTCGGAAAAGCCGTCGCCGTTGAAATCGCCCGACCCGATCGCGTGCCAGCCCGGCCCGGGATTGCCGAGACTGGCGGCCGCAATCACACTAGTCCCGTTCAATTCCCAGATATCGACCTCGCCGCTGCTGCTCTGCCACAGGATGTCGGAACGACCGTCGCCATTGAAATCGCCGGTGCCGACGACGTGCCAGCTCGGCCCGGGATTGCCGAGATCGGCGGCGCCGATCACACTGGTGCGGTTCATCTCCCAGATCGCGACTTCGCCGCTGCTGTTCTGCCACAAGATATCGGTATGGCCATCGCCATTGAAATCGCCGGTATCCTTGACATGCCAGCTCGGCCCCGGATTGCCGATGCTGCCGCCGGCCATCACGCTGGTTCCATTCACATCCCAGATGTCGGTTCCCCCGCTGTTGTCCTGAAACAGAATGTCGGACTTGCCGTTGCCGTTGAAATCGCTGGTAGCGCCTCCCGCTGAAGTCGGCAGGCCAACAAGGTCGTTTGGGCTCAGACCGCTGGGACTTGCGCCCGCGGCAGTCAGCTCGCTGGTCCCCGCCGAAGTCCCGTCGGTGACCCACAGGTTGATGTTGCCGCTCGCGTCTTCGCCGGCGAACAGCGCGGTGCCGCCGATAACTTTAATATCGGGCGCAGCAGAGAGGTTAGCAAACAACCCGTTGGCATAACTGCCGGAGACGCTGAGCTCGCTGGTGCCCGCCGCAGTCCCGTCGGTCACCCAAAGCCCGTCCACGCCGCTCGCATCGTAGCCTTGGAACAAAGCCACATTGCCGAGGACGGTGAACCCCGGAGAAAAACCGGTGGGAAAGAAACTCTGGTTGAACAGCCCGCCGGCACTGGCGCCGGCGACCGCCAGTTCGCTGGTCCCGCCCGCGGTCCCGTCGGTCACCCACAGGCTGGAATTACCGGCCGCATCCTGGCCCGCAAACAGCACCTTGTTGCCGAGCACCGTGAAATCGGGCGCAGTAATGTTAAAAAACAGCCCAGTCACCTTACTTCCGGCGACCGTCAGCTCGCTGGTCCCGGCACCCGTCCCGTCGGTGGACCAGAGGCTGATGTTGCCGCTCGTGTCTTCGCCGACGAAGAGCGCCTTGCCGCCAAACACAGTCAGATCAGGCGCGCTGACGTCGAAGAAGAGGCCGCTGGCAAAACTGCCGGCAACGGTCAGCTCGCTGCTGCCGGCGGAGGTCCCGTCGGTCACCCAAAGACCGTCAATGCCGCTCGCATCGTAGCCTTCGAACAGCGCACGAGTACCGAGGATCGTGAAGGCGGGAGAGAAACCGGAGGGAAAGAAACCCAGATCGAACAGCCCGCCGGGATTGGCGCCGGCGACGGACAGCTCGCTGGTCCCGCCCGAGGTTCCGTCGGTCACCCAAAGGTTGGCATTACCAGCCGCGTCCTCGCCCTGGAACAACACCTTGCCGCCGAGAACGGTAAAATCAGGCGCAGCGACGTCGAAAAACAGCCCGCTGGCGTAGCTTCCCGCGGCCGCCAATTCGCTGGTGCCCGGGCCCGTCCCGTCGGTGGTCCACAGGCTGATAGTGCCGTTCGCGTCTTCGCCGACAAAGAGCGCCTTGCCGGCGAAGACGGTCAGGTGGGGCGCAATGACATTAGCAAACAGCCCGCCGGCATTGGCGCCAGCGACGCTCAGCTCGCTGGTGCCAGCTGAGGTCCCTTCGGTCACCCAGAGACTAGCCGCACCCGTCGCGTCGTCGCCTTCGAACAGCGCGAGATTGCCGAGGACCGTAAAGCCGGGAGAAAAGCCGGATTGAAAACTACTGGAATTGAACAGCCCTCCGGCATTGGCGCCGGCGACCGTCAGCTCACTGGTCCCTGCCGAGGTCCTCGTGGCGACCCCGAGATTGGTATTGCCGCTCGCATTCCGGCCGGCAAAGACAATTCGAGATATGGACATGACGGACCTCCGGGCGCGACCGTGTCGCTCGGCGGCCGCCCGGGGTCAACAAATTAAGCTTTTAACTTTATTGGAATAGCTGGGGCCGTCAGTCGGCTGTGTGTCTCCGACACCAACCCGGTTCAGGCGTGCCAGGTCGGGCCGGGGTTGGCGATGGTGGCGGCGGCGAGGATGCTGGTGCCGTTCATCTCCCAGACCGAGACTGCGCCGCTCGAATTCTGCCACAGGATGTCGGACTTGCCGTCGTGATTGTAGTCGCCGGTCCCCATGATGTGCCAGTCTGGTCCCGGGTTGCCAATACTGGCGGCGCCAATCACGTTGGTGCCGTTCATCTCCCAGATCACCGCCTCGCCGCTGTCGTTCTGCCACAGGATATCGGCGCGGCCATCGCCGTTGAAGTCGCCGCTGCCCAAGGCGTGCCAGCTCGGCCCGGGATTGCCGATACTGGCGGCGCCGATCACACTGGTCCCGTTCATCTCCCAGATCGCCGCTTCGCCGCTGTCGTTCTGCCACAGCACATCCGAGAAGCCGTCGCCATTGAAATCGCCGGTGCCTTTGACGTGCCAGCTCGGCCCCGGATTGCCGAGACTACCGGCGCCAATGACGGTGGTGCCGTTCATTTCCCAGATCGAGGCTTCACCGCTGTCGTTCTGCCACAGGATGTCGGAGAGGCCGTCATGGTTGAAGTCGCCGACGCCGATGACGTGCCAGCTCGGCCCGGGGTTGCCGATGCTGCCGCCGCCGATCAAGCTCGAGCCGTTGGTCTTCTAGATCGCCGCCTCGCCGCTGTCGTTCTGCCACAGCAGGTCGACGACGCTGTCGCTGTAAAAGTCGCCCGACGCCTTGATGTGCCAGGAGGGGCCGGGGTTGCCGAGATTGGCGCTGCCGACCAAGGTGGTGCCGTTCATGAACCACACCGCGGCCTGGCCATTGTCGTTCTCGAATTTGATCGCGGTGCCGTCGGTCTGCCAGGTCAGGTCCTCATTCCTCGGCTCGACGGGAGCGCTGTCGCCCGTCAAGTGCCAGCTCGGCCCCGGGTTGCTGCCGACACTGCCGCTGCCGATGATATTGGTGCCGTTCATCTCCCAGATGAAGGCTTCCCCGCTCGAATTCTGCAGCCGGATGTCGGAGAACCCGTCGCCGTTGTAATCGCCGGTGCCGACCACATGCCAGCTCGGCCCCGGATTGGTGACAATCGCAGTGCCGATGACACTGGTGCCGTTCAATTCCCACACCGCCACCGTGCCGTCGTCGGCCTGCCACAGAATGTCGGAATGGCCGTCGTGGTTGAAATCGCCGGTGCTAATGGCATGCCAGCTCGGCCCAGGGTTGCCGAGACTGGCGCTGGCGATGATGTTGGTCCCGTTCATTTCCCAGACGAAAACCTCGCCGCTGCTGTTCTGCAACAGCACGTCGGAAAAGCCGGCGCCATTGAAATCGCCCGACCCGATGACGTGCCAGTCCGGCCCGGGCTGGCCGATAATGGCGCTGCCGATGAGACTGGTGCCGTTCATTTCCGAGACGGCAACCGAACCGTCGGAGCTCTGCCACAGGATATCGGCGTGGCCGTCGTGATTGAAGTCGCCGTTGCCGACGGCATGCCAGCTCGGCCCCGGATTGGCGACGATGGCGCCGCCGATCATGCTCGTGCCGTGCATCTCCCAGATCGCGACCGAGCCGTCGGTGTTCTGCCACAGAATGTCGGCAAAGCCGTCGCCGTTGAAGTCGCCGGTCGCCTTGATGTGTTAGCTCGGCCCCGGATTGCCGATGCTCCCGGCGATGAGCACGGTCGTCCCATTCAGCTCCCAAATAAACCCTTCCCCGCTGCTGTTCTGAAACAGCAAACCGGAGTTACCACCACCATCGAAGTCGCTCGCCGGGGACGAGCTCGGCGCGGAGCTGCTGGGTATGCTTTTTGGATCTTGTGCTACGAGCGGAGAGACAATCTCCTTCGTTCCAGCCGCGGTACCGTCAGTGACCCAAAGATCCTGCACTCCTAAGTTGTCTATACCGCTGAATACAACCTCGCCGCCTATGACGGCCCCTTAAAAATTAACTCCACTGAAAATGCCATTAAAATAGGCATTGGGTACCGAAATCTCCACTGTGCCTGCGGATGTGCCGTCAGTAACCCAGAGGCCGAGTTTACGAGACGCATCCGACGCTTCGAACAGGACCTTGTTGCCGAGCGCGACAAAGCGTTCGGCCGAACTTCCGGTCCAGGTCAGTTGGGTTGTCCCGGCGGGCGTGCCGTCGCTGACGAAGAGGTCAACTTGCTCAGGACCCCCGGAGTCGAGAACCTCGTCTCCAAATGCGGTTAGGGTTCCGCCGACAGCGCTCAGCTCCCGTGTGCCCGCTGCAGTGCCGTCAGTAACCCAAAGGTCGCCGAAAAAGCTGACGCCATCCACGAAAAACGCCTTACCGGCGACGACTGTGATATTTCCCGCGCTGGTGTTTGTCGTCAGCTCATGCGTGCCGGCGGCTGTCCCGTCGGTTATCCACAGCCCGGAGTAGTGGCTAGCGTCGCGCCCGCTAAACAGCACACTTCCACCGAAACGAGTAAAATCGTGGGGCTCGAAGCCGAGCGAATCTCCAGCCGCGCCCGCAATGGAAAGCGGCTTCGTTCCTGCCGCCGTGCCGTCCGACACCCAGAGGCTGTTGCTACCGCCATAATCCGTCGCTGAAAACAGAACCAGATTTCCGAACGAGAAAAATGGCCCTGGATTGAACGTCAGCGGCAACGGAGGCCCCGGGATCGTGAACGTCGTTGTGCCTCCGGTCGTGTCATCTGTGAGAAGGAACTTAAAAGTGGGCGGTTGCCCGACCATAGAAGTGGCTTGATCAAAGATCAGAAGCTCATTGCCAAGTTGAGCGAACTGGCCTCCTGCTATAGAACTTTCTAGATTGTTTACGTCTACACCTATCGTATGTTCTGAGGTTCCCGCCTTCGTGCCATCTGTTGTATACACTTGTAATTGTGATGGATAAAGATTCTTGGTCTCAACCCAAAAGTATATTATTTTGTTGTCAAATTGTTGGAATTCACTACTCGTTAGTGTTCCCGAAATAATGGTGATTAATAATGTATCTGTATAACCGGCATCCGGCGTTGAGAGAAGCTGAAAAGTCCCAGGCGGCGTGCCGTCAGTAACCCAAACAGTAGTGGTCGAATTGCTTGTACTTTTGAATAGTGCCTTAGATGCCGACATGTGAGTACCCCTCTGTCTCTTTGTTAAACTATCCGAGCGATCACAAGAAATTCGGCGACTTCGCAGGCGGAGGCTGCGACGTGCCGCTTTCGGGCGAGCCTGGGGGAGGGATGAGGCCCTGCTCGACGAAGCGTTGGCGGACGCTTTCGAGGACGCCGAGGGCCTGGAGGAAGCCTTGCACCGGCAAGGCGACGGTGAATTCGACGACCGGCTGCAATTCGCGGTTCTGGCCGCGCTGCACGGCTTCGAGGCGATGAAATTCGAGGCGCACGACGTTGTTGACCACCGTCACCTCGCGCAGTCCGTCGCAGAAATACGTGGTCACTCTCGTTCCTCCTTGGTTATCACGGCACCGCTCCGGCTAAGCTGTCATTCCGGGATGGCCCCGCAGGGGACAGGCCCGGAAACCATGAACACGGGCTGCCATAAAGTCTCCCAGAGCGCCGGTGTTCATAGGTTCCAGGCTCGCGGGCTGTGCCCGCGCCCCGGAACGACGAATGGGGTATCGTCTTCTCACCTCACGGCTCGCGCAGGCTCTCGCCGATGACGCGGGTGATCGGGTTCAGCACGTATTCCAATATCGAGCGGCGGCCGACTTTGATGTCGCAGACGACGCGCATGCCGGGCCGCATTGCAAAGCCCGCCGGCAGGTTGCGGAATTTTGTCTCTTTGAGCTCGATGCGGGCGCGGTAGTGGGTCGGGCTCTGCCGCGCCTCCTTCTTGAGCTCGGGCGAGGACCCCTCCTCGCCGGTTTCCCTTGTATTGTCGTCGCTCAACGTATCCGGGGTCAGCGCCTTAAGCTCGCCATAGGCGAGGCCGAATTGCTGCCACGGCAGCGCCTGCAATTTGATCGTCGCGCGGTCGCCGATATGGAGGCGCGCGACATCGCGCGTATCGATCTGCACCTCGAACAACAGCGGAGCGTGGGTCGGCACCAGCCGCATCAACGTCTCGGCTTCGCGCAAGACCGACCCCGCGGGGCGATGCGCGAGCTCGAGCACGGTGGCGTCCTCGGGCGCGGTGATCACCGCGAGGTCGTGGCGCATTTGCGCCTTTGACAGCCGGGCCGCCGTGGCGTCGCGGTCGCTGCGGTTCTGCGCGATGTCCTCGGACAATTTGCGCTGCCACTCCTGCACGAAACCGTCGCGCTCGGCCTCCGCGCCGGCGATCTGCTCGGCCAATTTCTGCTGTTCGCCGAGATTGGTGTCGAGGCGGGTCCTGGCGTCGACCAGATGCTGGCTCGCCTCGATCAGCTTCAGCTTGGAGGTGAGCTCCTTGCCGACCAGCTCCTGGTACATGTCTTCCTCCTGGCTCGCCAGCCGGATCTGCTCCTGGAGGCCCTTCACCTCGGTCTTGTGGGTGGCAAGGTCCGCCTTGTATTGCTCGGCCTTGCGCTCCGCGGCGCCGAGCTTGGCGGCGTATTCGGCCTGGCGCTTGCCGAAGACGTCGCGTTGCGTGAGCTCGTCGGCAGTTGGATTGGGCGGGTCGTAGACGCGCCCGGCGAGCTCGGCGTCGAGCCGGTCGTAGATCGCGCTGAGATTGCGCAATTTGGCGGTCAGCTCGCCCATGTCGGCCAGCGAGAATGTCGGGTCCAATGTCGCGAGCACATCACCGGCCTTGACTTGCTGGCCCATCCTGACCGCGATCGAGCGGACGACCGAGGTCTCCACCGGCTGGATCACGATCTCGCTGTCGCTGGTGACGATCTTGCCGTTGGCGCTGACGACGATATCGACCTTGAGCACCGCCAGCGCGATTGCCGCAGTGGCTATCAGGCCGACCATCAGCCACAGCACCAGCCGGCGCTTGGGCGGCACCCGCAGAATGGTTTGGAAATCGTAGTCAATGAGCGCGCGCGGCGTCGGCGCGCTCGACGGCGCGGCGGGCATTGCGCCGCCGCGGACCTGCGGTACGGTGGTGAGGCTCACTGGTACATCCTCGCCTGCTGGCTCCACAATTGCTTGTACGGCAGACAGCTGCCGAGCAGGGCTTCATGCGGGCCGACCTGCACGAGATGGCCGCCGTCGACGACGATGATCGCATCGGCGCGCGCGACAAAAGAGAGCCGGTGGGTTACCAGGATGATCGTGCGGCCGCGGGCGATCGCGGCCAGGTGCTGCTGGATGATCGCTTCGCTCTCGGGGTCGAGCGAGCTGGTCGCCTCGTCGAAGATCAAGACCGCCGGGTCGTGAATAAGGGCGCGCGCGATCGCCAGGCGCTGGCGCTGGCCGCCCGACAGATTGGTCGCGCTTTCCTCGAGGATCGTCGAATAGCCTTGCGGCAACCGCTGGATGAATTCGTGCGCGCCGGCGAGCTGCGCGACCCGGACGACCTCGTCCAGCGAGGCGGCCGGCTTGGTCATCGCAATGTTCTCGCGCACGGTGCCGCGGAACAGAAAATTCTCCTGCAGGACGACACCGATCTGGGTGCGCAGGTGAGCCAGATCGAGCTCCTTCAGATCCTGACCGTCGATGTTCACCAGGCCGGCTTGCGGCCGATAGAGACCCTGGATCAGCCGCGTGATCGTCGTCTTGCCCGAGCCGCTGCGGCCAACGATGCCGACAATCTGGCCGGGCTCGATTGCGAAAGAGATTTCCTTGACCGCCGGGGTCGGCGACCCCGGATAATGAAACGTCACACTGTCGAACTCGATGTGGCCGCGAATGGCCGGCGCGAGCTGGCCGCTCGACGGTTCGGGCGCGGTCTGCATCAGCTGCGCGAGGAGCTTCAACGACAGCACCGAACGCTGATAATCCTGCATCAAGGAGGAGGCGTGGATCAGCGGCTGCACCAACCGCAGTCCCAGCATGTTGAAGGCGACGAGCGAGCCGACGGTCATCTGGTCGCTCAGCACGAACAATGCGCCCAATGCCCCGATTCCGACGCTCATGCCGCGTTCGAGGCTGGTGACGACGCTGCGGGCGCCCGCGGCAGTGTGGTCGAGCGACAGGCTCTTGCTCGCCGCCTCTTCGGTATGGCGCCGCCAGCGCAGCATCGAGCGCGGCTCCAGCGCCAACGTCTTGATCGTCGCAATGCCGTTGAGGATCTCGAACAGGAAGGCCTTGCGGCGGCCCTCGATCTCGTTGACCTCGGTCAGCCGCTTACGGAAGGTGCGCGACATCGCCGCGAGGACGATAAAGGCGGTCGCCGAGACGCCGAGCACGATCAGGGTCAGCTGCCATGAATAGAGCAGCAGCACCGGCAGATAGATGATGACCGCGAGAAAATCGAGGAACGTGTTGAACAACCGGCTCGCCAGGAAATCCCTGACGTTGTTCGCCTCCTGCAATTTGTAGGCGGTGACCCCAGACGGGTTGGCATTGAAATAGTCGATCGGCAGGCGCAGCAGATGCTCGATCGTGCTGTTGGCGACCTGGTGATCGAGGCGGCGCGTGATAAAAGCTAGTAGATAGTTGCGCAGATAATTGAAGCCGGCGTCGAACAGGATCAGCACCCCGACCCCGGCGCTCAACGCATAAAGTGTCGAGAACGCCTGGTTCGGCACCACCTTGTCGACGAGCAGCTGAAAGAAGATCGGCACCGACAGTCCGATCAGGTGCATCACCAATGCCGCGACGACGATATCGCGCATCAGGCGGCGCTCGGCAAACAGCTTGGTCGTGAACCACGAGAAGCCAAATGCCGCGTCGGCCTGGGTCGGCGGCAGCGGGGTGATCACCAGTGCCGCACCGCACCAGGCGCGCTCCAGATCCTCCCTCGCCAGGAAGAACGGCTCGCCGTCCCGGAACACCGGGTCGGAGATCGCCACCTCCTCCGGCCCGTTGCGCCGCACCCCGACCAGCACGACGGCGTTCTTGTTGTCGAGGAGCAGCAGGATCGGATGACTGAACGGGGTGTTTCGCAAACCCTCCCAATCGAGCCGTACGCGTTCGGCGCGCAACCCGAATTCCCCGGCCAGCTCGACGAGGCGCGCCACCGGCAGGCTATCTCCCTCGATCAGGTTGCGGCGGCGGACGGCGCCGATTTCGGCATAAACCCCGTTCTGCGCGCCGAGGCGAAAGAGACAAGCAAGCGCAGTCTCGCTGGAGACAACATCGCCAGGAGCACTTTCGTTGGTTGTTGCGATGCTCATCTAATTCAACCAATTTATAAAAAAGAACGCGAATGGGAGGAGCCGAGACCCGATCGTGCCCAACCATAACGAGCGGTTCGATCGAGGCAACAAGCGAGTCAAGGGCTATATCGGCCGGTCCCAACCCCTTGTGTGGGGTAGCTCACACAACGATTTATTTTTCGTTACCGGGGAAGAAAACCAGCGCGCCGCGCGCCTCACGGTGGGGGAGAAAATTTGTATCGCGGGCAAGTCCCTCACCCGCCTGGCTGCGCTCGGCACCCTCTCCCGCGGTGCGGGAGGGGGGCTACAACGCATTTCGCACAAAGCGCCTCTTCCGCGCCGCGAGACAGGGGGGACCGAGCCCCACGGCTCCGCGCGGAACGCGGGCCGAGGACAGGCTCAGGGCTTGGCGGGTGAGGGTAGCGCCGCCTTCCGGTAAGTTCCGACCATTTTCTCGTACGAGACGATCGGGTTGCCGGCCGCTACGATTACCGGCAGGAGGCGAGCTATCGTTGGATGTACCGGTTGCATCGCAGTTTTATTTGGAGCAGCCAGCTGCTGCTCCGATTAATGCAAAAAGTTCTCTGCTTCCCGGGAAATTCGTGCCCGTACTCCAATGGGCATAAGTCCTAGAAGGACTTTGCCGTGGTTCCCGTGAGGATGTCGGCCTTGCGGTTGAGGGCCGCGATCAGACCGTCTATGCCGTCGTTCTTCAGGATCGCGGCGAACTCCGAGCGGCGCGTCGCCACTTCGCTGATCGCGCCGTCGAGATAGATGTCGGAGATGAGCCAGTTGTCGCCGCTGCGGCGCATCAGGTAGTCAACCTTGACCGGCTCACCACTGGCTTTGATGATCTGGCTCTTCACCATGACCCCGGAGGAGGCGGGCTGCTCGCCGGTCACCTCCAGCTTCTGTCCGGCATAGCTGTCGAAGCGCTCGGCATAGATGGCTGACATGTAACGACCGAAGCTCTCGGTTGCCTGCTGGCGCTGCCCCTCGGTCAGGCCGGCCCAGGACAGGCCAACCGCCAACCGCGTCATCGAGGTGACATCGAAGCTGCGGCGGATGACCGGTTCGAGTTGCGTGAAGCGACCGCTTTGACCCAGTATCCGGCCGTTCTTCATCGTGCTGAGCAGCGCGTCATAGAGGCCCTGTACGGTATCGCCGCCGCTCGTGGGGGCGGCATGGACCGGATAGGAAAGCATGCTGAGGCCGAGCCCGGCGGTAAAGGCCACAGCTTGGCACAATGAGCGTATCGTCATCGCAGACCCTCCGTTTGGTTCACGGCCTGCAATTTGGCGCAGCCTCGTGCGCCGGTCGCGTTAATCGTGGTGAAATTGGGTAAAAGCCGCCTTAGCGGCTATTTGCGGCGCACCGCGACCGCGGCGCCTCGGCAGGTTGTTGCGGTCGCGTTTACGAAAATTTCTGCACCTATGTGTATCGACGACGGCACCCCAAACATAAAAGCACCACAAGGGAGGAGAGGTAAAATCGGTAGAGCTTAATCGCAGTCTAGTTCTTTGTCTGAAAGGTATAATTACAACTTGGCGAGACGATGTAGGCGGTTAGGTTATTGCCTTGGATGTGCCCCGTCATCTGTACATATCCCCTCCGCAAGCGGGCAGAGGCTTTGAACATCCCATCTTCACGAACTTTCCCGGTTAATGTGGTATTGAATCGCGGGACATATTTAAACCGAACTTCACCCCGGGAGATTGTTAGAGGGTAAAGCGCGCCCTGCGGAGGCTGGGTGCAGTCATTGATTACTTTCGTGAGGGAAAGTTCTCCAACGTATTGGCCATCGAATTTAGCCGAACTCTGCGCCCAAGCGACGCTCCCAAGCCCAGTGCCGAGCAAGATGCCCAGACCCAGCCATCTCAGCATTCGGTTCTTCCCGTTAAGGTTTCGCTTGCAGGTTACAAAGAGGAAAGCCGGTAGCGAGTGGTGCCACGTCGTTTGCCCATGCGCTTACAGCGGCGCTGCGTCGGCCGGTAGCGGATTGCGGTCGTCGCGCAGCTTATAGAGCAGGTCGCCCTCTATAGCCCGGCGCGCCGCAGCGATGTCGATTCCGAAGATCCGGGCGGCGTTCTCACCGAAGATCTGGTTCTTCACCTCGGGCGTCAGCTGCGGATAGCTGTGTCGCGCCGCGAGCTCTTCGGGTATCGCGAAGGTCTGGAAGGCCTCGATCTGCCAATGCGGCGGTCCGATCACCGGTGTATCGGTCCCCCACAGAATGTGATCGGCGCCAAAGCCGTCGAGCAGGTTCCCGATCAGGACAGCATACCGCGCCGGATCCGTCCGCATCATCCGGGCCAAGCTGCCCAGCTCGGCATAAATGTTTTGGACCTTCGCCGCCTTTGCTTGAGCGGCGAGCTCGGCTTCCCACGGAAAGGCGCTATGGAAGGCGATAAAGTTGAGGTCCGGAAAATCGGCGGCCGCCCGCGACAGATCCTCGGTGTGGCAATATTGTTCGAGAAACAGCCCGGGCAGGCCCTTGTGCACACAGACATTCTTGACACCGTGCCGGCGCAACACCTCGAACAGCGGATAGGTGTTTTTCTCGTCATCGAGGACCCAGCCGCGAGCATCTGGTCCCGGCGGATAGAGTTTCAGCCCGTCGATCTTGATCGTCTCGCACTGATAGGTAAGCGATTCGACTGCGGACGCGCCATCGGGTGGGTCCACAGTCCCGAGGACGCGGATGCGCGATGGCGCCATCGAGCGGATGAAGGCCGCCTCGCGCGGTGGAAAAAGATCAACGCCATCGAACGCCGCCCGCATCCCGAAACTGTTCAGGAAGGCGATATCGGTCTCGCTGCCGAGAAAAACGTCCTCGAGGAACATGACGCGCCCCATATCGGCGATCGGCACCGGATGGCCGACCACCCCGGCGCGCGAGCCGGCAAGCGATTTTAGGAAATGCTCCCCTCTTTCGCTCATCTGGCGGACGCCGCCCGCGCGCCACCACACATGGGTCTGGGCGTCGATGAGGATCGGCGGGCGGGGCACCGCGCGATCGGCGATCCGCTGAGCCGCGACGCGATCGACGTACTGCTCGGCCGCCGGAAAACCGCGCGCCTTGCGATCCCAGAAGGTGAAGGCCGTGGCGCCACTCGCGAGGCCAAGCAACCCCCGGCGCGAAACTGTATTCTTCCGAGGCTGACTAACCACGGTTTTGGTCATGAAGACTCCGTAATGGGGAGCGATCAACACCATCAACCTATCTTCATGAGGTATCTTTTATCATCCGGTGTCGGCTTGGCTATAAAAACGGAAATTGGGAAAGGCTTTCTCCCATGCACACCATGGAAACGGCGTTGCCGGAAATCAAAGTTCTCATGCCGCGGCGCATCGGAGATATCCGAGGTTTTTTCTCCGAGGTGTGGAACGCGCGCGATTTCGCGTCGATCGGGATCGAGGCGGCTTTCGTGCAGGACAACCACGTCCGCAATCCGCTGAAGGGCACATTGCGCGGGCTGCATTACCAGGTGCCGCCGACGGCGCAGGGCAAGCTCGTGCGGGTGACGCGCGGGGCGATTTTCGATGTCGCCGTCGACATCCGCCGGGGTTCCCCCAGCTTCGGGCGGCATGCGGCCGCGGTGCTGACCGCCGACAACTGGTACCAGCTGTGGATACCGCCGGGGTATGCCCATGGCTATTGCACGCTGGAGGACGACACCGAGGTGCAATACAAGACAACGGATTTCTACAGCCCGGTGCACGATCGCGGCATTGCCTGGCACGATCCGGTGCTGATGATTACCTGGCCGGTCACCATCGAGACCGCGATCGTATCCGACCGCGACCGCAATTTGCCGCGCCTCTGCGAGCAATCCGATCTGTTCGAGTACACGGAACCGGAGGCGCTCTAGAATAGACGCAGACAGGGGCAAGGCCTTGCGTGCGGGAGCCTCCGCGATCTTTTCGCCGTCGTCGTTGACTAAATCAAGGCGTCATTGACGGCGACGCTGCGTCCCTGCGGGTCGACAGGGCGGGTATGGCCGTTGCAGGATGCGCCGCCAATCCACCCTGGGAAGGAAACCCGAAATGCCCAATACGCCGACCTTTGGCCGTTACGCCGAGATCCCCTATGAGCAGATGACGCCGGAGCAGCAGGAGGGCTATCGCTTTCTGATCGAGGTCCGCGGTCAGCTCGGCGGGCCGAGCAAGATCTGGGTCCACAACCCCAAGCTGGCGAAGGCCGCGGCTCCGCTCGGCGCCCATTTTCATCCCGGCCATTACTCGCTGACCGAGCGCGAGCGCGAGATTGCCGTCTGCATCATCAACAGCAAATGGCATTCGGCATACCCGACGAGCGCGCATGAGCGGCGCGGCAAGGAAGTCGGGCTGCCGGCCGATAAAGTCGAGGCGCTCATCGCCGGCCTGCCGACTTCATTCTCGGACGAGCGCGAGCAGGTCGTTTACGAGATGGCGATGGCCCTCGCCAATTCGCGCTGGGTCCCGCAGGGGCTCTACGACCGCGCGGTCAAGTCGCTCGGCCATGTCGGCATCACCGACGTAATCACGCTGATGGGTTACTACACGAGCGTCTCTATGACCCTGGCCTTTTACGACGTGCCGGCCGGGGCGCCGGGCATGGCGCGCTGAGTAACTGGGTTTAAAGGTCGTTCCGGGCGTGTAAGCCAGACCGGGCATTGATGAATTTTGCGACCTCGTTAAGTCTGTCGCTGCTCGGGCTTTTCGTGCTGCCGGTGCTGGTTAGCGGTTGCCTGCCCAATGGGCGCGATGGGGTGCCGTGGTACGAGGCGCGCCGCGACCCGACTGGCCTGGCGCCCGACCCGGCGGCCACGCCGGAGGCCGTGGTGCAGGTCTATGCCGCCCGCGCGGTCTCGTGGCGGGGGGTGTTAGCAGTGCATACCTGGATCGCGGTAAAGCCGACCGGGGCCGACCGCTTTACGCGATACGAGGTGCTCGGTTTCGGCGTCGCCAACGGCGCCCCGGCGGTTCGCGTCGACCGGATGGGCCCCGACAATTACTGGTTCGGTGCTCGACCGCAGATCGTCCTTGACCGGCGCGGACCGGGTGTCGACACGATGATCGAGAATATCCGTGCCGCGGTCGCCCGCTATCCCTATCCGCACGAGTATCGCGCCTGGCCCGGCCCCAACAGCAACACGTTCACCGCCTATATTGCCCGCCAGGTCCCCGAACTCGGCCTCGACCTGCCGTCGAATGCGGTCGGCAAGGATTTCCTGCCCGGGGGCGCGTTGTTTGCTGCGGCGCCGAGCGGCTCCGGGTTTCAGGTTTCGCTCTATGGCCTCGCCGGCGTCCTCCTCGCCGTCGACGAGGGGTTCGAGCTGAACCTTCTCGGGCTCAATATCGGCGTCGACGCCGCCGTGCCGGCACTAAAGTTGCCGGCGATCGGCCGATTAGGGCTGGACCGCTAATGCCTTGTTCAACGGACTATTTGCCGGTCGTCGATCGGAACGATCATCTTACCGATCGGCCACAGGGCGAGGCCCGCGAGCTTTAGATTCGCCCAGGCGAAGGGCAGTCCGATGATCGTGATCGCCAGGCCGAGCGCGATGATCAAATGACCGAGGGCGAGCCACCATCCGGCCAGGACGAGCCAGATCAGATTGCCGATGGTGCCGAGCGGACCGGTCCCGACATCCTCGTGCCCGATGTAGTCGGCGCGGTTAACCGCCGTCTGACCAAACGGCAGCAACGTGTAGACCGCGATATTGAACGCCGCCCGCGCCCACGGTATGCCGACAATCGTAATCACCATGATCACCCCGGCCAGCAGCCATAAGGCCGCCATCCAGACGCCGCCAGTGACGATCCATAAGATATTGAGCAAGAGCCGGAGGAGGGGCATTGCTATTGCGGTGTTTCGAGATCCTCGATCGCGGCTTTGAGGAAACGGGCCGCCTCACCGCCGGTGACGGCGCGGTGATCGAAGGTCAGCGACAATGGCAGAATGCGATGGGCAGCGAGCTTTCCGTCCGCGACGACCGGCCGCTTCGTGATACGGCCGGCGCCGAGGATCGCGACCTGCGGCGGGACAATGACCAGTGCCGCGAAACGCCCGGCGAACATTCCAATTCGACAAGGTGATGGTCTGGCCGCGCAATTCGGCGACTGGCACGGTGCGGGCGCGCACGTCCTTCTTCATCGCCTCGATCCCGCGCCGCAGATCGGCCGCGTCGCGGTCGCCGATATTGCGCAGCACCGGCACGAAGAGCCCGTCCTCGGTGTCGACCGCCAAGCCGAGATCGATCTGCTTCAGGAGACGCCGCTCCATCGTGCGGCCATCATACCAGGCGTTGAGGCCAGGCGAGGCGGCGCAGCCCGCGACAATCGCGCGAGCCAGCCGGATCGTGACATCGGATTGCGGCGCCCAGGCCTCGATGTCGGCTTCGTCGGATACCGTCGCCGGCACGATTTCCGCATGCGAGCGGGCCATGTTGAGGGCCATCGCTCGACGCACGCCAGCCAGCGGCTCGACCGGCCCGGCTGCGGTCTGCACGCGGGCGGCGCGCTCGACATCGGCGCTGGTCACCGCGCCGCCGGGGCCGCTCGCACTAACCTCGGCCAGATCGACTCCGAGCCGCTGTGCCAGAGCGCGAACCGCCGGCGCCGCCCTAACCGCCGGCGCTTGCGGTGAGGATGGAGGAGTCGGCGACGGCGCGGCCGCGGAAAGCTCACCGACGATCGTGCCAGTGTCGGTCCGGGGGCCCTCTTCGAATTCGACCAGCGGCGCGCCGACCTTGACCCTGTCTCCCGGCTGGACACGCAGCCGGGCGATCTTCCCGTCTTGCGGCGAGGGCACCTCGACGACCGCCTTCTCGGTCTCGACCGAGACGAGCGGCTGATCGGCCACGACATGGTCGCCCTCGCCGACATGCCAGGCGACCAACTCGGCCTCCTGCAGCCCCTCGCCGAGATCGGGCAATACGAAGACGCTCACGACCTGGGATCCGAGCGTGTACTCCCTCGCCCCGCTTGCGGGGAGAGGGCTGGGGTGAGGGGCCCTTTGCGACCGCATGGCGCTTGAAGATGGGGCGGAAGTTGCCCCTCACCCGGAAGCCACGCAATGCGCGGTTTCCGACCTCTCCCCGCAAGCGGGGCGAGGTGACTGCCTGGGCGGTTAGTCAGTTGCGTGATCATTGATACGCCAGGGCCCGCCGGGCGGCGGCGAGGATGCGGGCTTCGCTCGGCAGGTATTGCTGCTCGAGGCGCGGCAACGGCATGACCGTGTCCCAGCCGGCGACCCGCTCGATCGGGGCGAGCAGCGAGACCAGACCCCGCTCGGCAATGCGGGCGGCAATCTCGGCTCCGGCCCCGCCGGTCAAAGGCGCTTCGTGGACGATCACGCAGCGCCCGGTCTTCCCAACCGAGGCGAGCAGACCGTCGCTGTCGAGCGGCTTCAATGTCGCGACGTCGATGACCTCGGCGCTGACCCCGTCCGCCTCCAACCTATCGGCGACGGCGAGGGTCTCTTTGGTCATCGCGCCCCAGGTGATGAAGGTGATGTCTGTCCCCTCGCGCAGCACGAAGCAATGGTCGAGCGGCAAGGCCGCACCGTCATCCTCGACCTCCTCACGCGCCGCGCGGTAGAGCCGGGTCGGTTCGAGAAAGACGACCGGGTCGGGATCGCGGATCGCCGCCAGCAACAGGCCATAGGCGCGAGCTGGCGAGGACGGAACGACGACCCTGAGGCCCGGGATATGGACGAATATCGCTTCCGGGCTTTCGGAATGATGTTCAACGGCACGGATCCCGGCGCCATAAGGCGAGCGCACGACCATCGGGCAGCTGAGCCGGCCGCGGGTGCGGGTGCGCACGCGCGAGGCATGGTTCACCAGCTGATCGATCGTCGGGTAGATGAAGCCGGTGAACTGGATTTCCGAAACTGGACGAAACCCCTGCGCGGCAAGCCCTACCGACATGCCGGCGATGACGCCCTCGGCGAGCGGCGTGTCGAGCACCCGATCTGCCCCGAAGCGGTCGAGCAACCCCTCGGTGGCGCGGAAGACGCCGCCTTCCGCGCCGACATCTTCGCCGACGACGAGAACCGACGGGTCGTCGGCCATCGCGCGCGCGAGCGCCAGGTTTACGGCTTGGACGAGAGTGATCTCGGGCATCACTTCCCCGCTAGCTCGAGCGCTGTCCGGCGTTGGTCGGCGAGTTCTTTGGGCAGCGCCTGGTAGGTGAAATCGAAAATCGTTTCGAGCCCTTGCGGCGGCGTGGCGAGATAGGTCTCCGCCGCTCGCTCGATCGTCAGGGTGACCTCGGCCAGCAGCCGCTCCTCATCCGCCTTGCCCCACATCTCGTTCGCGACGAGGTGGTTGCGCAAGCGGGCGATCGGCTCTTCCGCCCAGCGCGCGCTGACCTCGGAGCCGCTGCGGTAGCGGCTTGCGTCATCCGCGGTCGTGTGGTCGCCGAGCCGGTAGGTCAATGCCTCGATCAGATGCGGGCCGCCGCCGGAGCGCGCCTTGGCGAGGGCGCGGGACGTCGCTTCGCGAACCGCGATAACGTCGTTGCCGTCGACCTGCTCGCCCTCGATGCCCGCCGCGATGGCTTTCTGCGCCAGGGTTTCGGCCGCGGTCTGGTGGACCAGCGGCACCGAGATCGCCCAGCGATTGTTGTTGATCACGAAGACCACCGGCAATTGCCAGACGCCGGCGGCATTGAGCGCCTCGGCGACATCGCCCTTCGAGGTTGCGCCGTCGCCGAATACGCACACGGCCACCCGCTTCTCGTGCCGCAACTTGAAGGCCAAGGCGACGCCGACGGCGTGCGGCGTGTGGGTCCCGACCGGAACGCAAACCGGGAAATCGTCGCGCGCCTCGGCAAAGTCGCTGCCCCGCTCGTCGCCGCCCCAGAACAGGAGCAGTTCGGCCGGGCTGACCCCGCGCCACAGCTGCGCGCCGTGCTCGCGGAAGCTCGGCAATAACACATCCTCGGCTCGCATTGCGCTGGCGACCCCGACGGGGACGGCCTCCTGGCCCAATGCCGAGGCAAAGGTCCCGAGCCGGCCAGTGCGCTGCAATGCCACCGCCTTTGCATCGAAGCGCCGCGCCAGCACCATCGCGCGGTAGAGCGCGACCAGCTCGGCGCGGTCGCGGGCAAAATCGGGCAAGGGGCGCACCGCATTGCCTTTGGGGTCGAGAAAGCGGCTGTAACGGATCTCGAATCGCGCGACCGCGGGCAGCAGCGGCGCCCTTCGCGGCTCGGTAATCGTAGACAGTTCTCCGGTGGTTTCAAACGGTGGCATCGCACGCCCACTGATATGTTGCGCCTCTTCGAGGCAGCGCTTTCCGATATGTGGTAACGCTTTCCGGTGGTAATAGCTCCCAGGCCTTGCGATCCGGTTACCTGCGGCAGGAGGCAGTCATTCGGGGAAAGGAGTATTCCTACGTCATCGTCGGCGCCGGTTCGGCCGGCTGCACTTTGGCCAATCGCCTGAGCGAGGACGCAGGCGCGCGCGTGCTGCTCTTGGAGGCGGGAGGGTGGGACCGCGATCCGTGGATCCATATTCCGCTCGCCTGGGGACGCATGTTGCGGCAGCGCAAGCACGACTGGGGTTATTTCGCCGAGCCCGAGGCGACGATGGACGGGCGGCGGGTCGAATGCGCCCGCGGCAAGGTGATCGGCGGCTCGTCCTCGATCAACGCGATGGCCTATGTCCGCGGCCATCGCGGTGATTACGAGCGCTGGGCGGAGCAGGGGCTGACCGCATGGTCCTACGCGCATGTGTTGCCCTGTTTCCGCCGCCAGGAGTCCTGGGAAGGCGGAGCCAGCGCCTATCGCGGCGGCGACGGGCCGTTGACGACCCGGGCGACGCGTTATTGCGACCCGCTCGTCGATGCCTATCTAGCGGCTGCCGAAGAGGCCGGCCATCCGAGCACTGAGGACTATAACGGCGCACAGCAGGAGGGGTTCGGCCGCTCGCAACAGACGATCCGCGACGGGCGCCGTTGCAGCGCGGCGGTGGCTTATTTGCGGCCGGCGCTGGCTCGGCCAAATCTCGACGTCGAGACGAACGCGCTGGCCACAAAGATCCTGTTCGGAGGCCGCCGCGCCGTCGGGGTCGAATATCTGAAGGGGAAGGAGCCCCGCTCAGCCCGGGCCGAGCGCGAGGTCATCCTGGCGGGAGGTGTCATCAACTCGCCGCAGCTGCTGATGCTGTCCGGCATCGGCGATCCCGAGACATTGCGGGCACACGAAATCCCGGTAAACGTCGCGCTGCCCGGCGTCGGCCATAACCTGCAGGATCACGTCTCGGTCACGGTTGCCTATGGCCGGAAAGACCCCGGTCCGCTGCATGCAAAGTTGCGCGCCGACCGCATCGCGGTGGAGCTCGGCCGGGCCTATGTGCGCGGTGAAGGGATCGCGGCGGATTGGCCGGGTGGGGTAACAGCCTTCCTGAAGAGCACACCCGACCTGGACCTTCCCGACATCCAGCTCCTGTTCGCTGCCGCGCCGATGACGGCGCACGCTTATTTCCCGCCCTTTGTGCCGCCCTATGCCGATAGTTTCGGCTGCCGTGCGGTGTTGCTGCGCCCGGAAAGCCGCGGCCGGATCGAGCTCGCCTCGCCCGATCCGCGCCTCCCGGTCCGCATCCGCCAGAATTTTCTCGCAACACACAAGGACTGGGCCACGTTGCGCGCCGGCGTGCGTATCGTGCGCGACATCGGCAGACAGACGCCGCTCGCCTCGTTCGCGACCGGAGAAATCTCGCCGGGCCCGGATTGCCGGTCCGCCGCCGCGATCGACGCGCATATCCGGGCGACCGCGATCACCGTGCACCATCCGCTCGGCACCTGCAAAATGACGCGGCCGGCCGATCCTGCCGCGGTTGTCGATCCCGACCTCAAGGTCCTCGGCGTCGACGGGCTGCGCGTCGTCGACGCCTCGGTAATGCCGGACCTCATCGGCGGCAACATCAACGCCGCGGTCATTATGATCGCCGAAAAGGCCGCTGACCTGATTCGCGGCCGCCCACCGCTCGCCCCGGTCAACGTATAAGGTTCACCGGGCTATCCTTCCTATGTGACGCGAGGACAATCGAGGGTTAGGGCCTCGTCTGAAAGCCCAAAACACTCGGCGTATTTCTTTTTGATCTCGTCTGCGGCCTTTTCCTGAGCGGCGGGATCGGCCTTCAAGATTTTGATTTCCGAGAGCGGCTTCATCCCGGCTTTGAGCTTCACGCCCGGGTGAAAGGAGCGCAGCCAATCCGAATCGACAAGCAACTGCTGCCCCTCGCGCGAAAACAACCAGCTGATGAACAGCCGCGCGGCATTGGGGTGAGGCGCGTCGACGATGATGCCGGCGCCGCCCGGGATCGATGGTGTGCCTTCGCTCGGATAGACCGGCTCGATCGCGCCACCCTGGTCGCGGATCTGCAGAACGGAATATTCGTCCCCATCCGCTCCGATCGGGCGCTCACCCTGTGCCACCCTTTTGGGCGGTTCCGTTGCCGCCTGCACCTGCATCACGCGCTGCTGACCAAGTTTCTTGAGATAGTCCCAGCCGAGCTCGCGGCTCAGCTCAAAGCTTACCGTCTCGATTGTGCCACTGTAGCCGGGATGGCCCTTGACGATCTTGCCGGTCCATTTCTTCTCGATCAAGTCGGCATAACTCTTTGGCGCATCCTCGGCCTTGACGAGGTTGGTATTGTAAGAGATCGGCGACAGCGTAAACCGCTCGGTCGCGAAATAGCCGTCGGGATCGCGCTGATCGACCGGCCATTTCCCCGCCACTTCCGCCGGCACAAAGGGCGCCAGCCAACCCTGCCCCTTCCAATGGAAAAGCGCCGTCATATCCGAGCACTCGATTGCGTCGGCAACGCGGATATTGCTGCCGCGTTCCGCGGCGAGACGCTCGAACAGGCGCTCGCAGCCGTTGCGCTCGACCTGCACAGCGATATCGGGATAGGCTGCCTCGAAGGCCTTGCCAATCTTCTTGGCGGTCTGCAGCTCGAGCGACGTGTAGAAAACTACCTTGCCTTCGTGCCTCGCGGCATCGAGGAGCTGTGGCGTGATAGAGGTCGGGCTCGGGGCAGCCGACGCAGCTTCCGACAGCGCGGCAACCCACATGAAGAAGGCCGGCGCGTACCGCCCGGCACTCATGGCTGCTCTACAGCATCGAGCCGAGGACGCGGTCGGGCGGGCGATGGCCATCGGCGAAAGTCTTGATGTTGATGATGACCTTCTCGCCCATGGCGAGCCGCCCTTCGATCGTCGCCGAGCCCATATGCGGCAATAGCACGACATTGTCGAGGGCGCGCAGCCGCAGGTCGATCGCCGGCTCGTGCTCGAACACGTCGAGACCGGCGCCGGCAATCGCGCGAGCCTCGAGCAGGCGGACCAGCTCCTCCTCGTCGACGATCTCGCCGCGCGCCGTGTTGACGAGGATCGCCTGCGGCGGGAGCAGGCGCAGCCGGCGCGCCGAGAGCAGGTGGTAGGTGGCCGGGGTGTGCGGGCAATTGACCGAGACGATATCCATATGGGCGAGCATCTGGTCGAGGCTCTCCCAATAGGTCGCCTCGAGCGCGTTCTCGACTTCCTCAGGAACCGGCCGCCGGTTGTGGTAATGAACCGATAGGCCGAACCCCTTGGCGCGGCGCGCGAGCGCCATGCCGATCCGGCCCATACCGAGGATGCCGAGCCGCTTGCCCCAGATCCGGTGGCCGAGCATCGAGGTCGGGCCCCAGCCGGTCCAGCCGCCGCTGCGGATCAGCCTTTCGCCCTCGGCGAGCCGTCGCGACACCGCGAGGATCAGCGCCATTGTCATGTCCGCCGTGTCCTCGGTCAGGACACCGGGCGTATTGGTCACGATGATGCCGCGCCGTTGCGCCGCGGCGAGGTCGACATGGTCGACGCCGGTCCCGAACGAGGCGATCAGCTTGAGAGCGGGACCGGCTGCAGCGAGCACCTCGGCATCGATTCGGTCGGTAACGGTCGGCACCAGGACATCGGCCCTCTCCACCGCGGCGATCAGCTCAGGCTTTGAAAGGGGTGTGTCGTCCAGGTTGAGCCGACAGGCGAACAGCTCCATCATCCGGGTTTCGATCGGGTCAGGGAGCTTGCGGGTTACGATGACAAATGGCCGTTTCGAGCGCATAGCGACAAGATCCGCAGAGGGCGGGGTCCGCCATTAGCAACAGCACGGCTGGGATGTCCAGGCGAGAGACGCGGCATCGGAGGGTGTCGTGTCTGCTCGCGGTGCTAGCGGCGGCATTTGTCATCGCGGCGCCGCCCGCCGCGGCCGGTGAAAGCGAGGCGGGGCAAAAGCTGCCGCGCTTTGTCAGCCTGCGCTCGGACCAGGTGAATTTGCGGGTCGGACCGGGCGAGAATTATCCGATCGAATGGGTGCTGACCCGCAAGGAGATGCCGGTCGAAATCGTCAAGGAATTCGAGAACTGGCGGATGATCCGCGATTGGCAGGGCACTGAGGGCTGGGTGCACGAAAGAATGCTGACCGGCAAGCGGGCTGTGGTCATCAAGGGCGGCATCCGTACCTTGCATCGTCAGCCCGATCCAGCCTCCCCGGCGGTTGCCCGCGCGCAGCCAGGTGTCATTGCACGGCTCCTCGAATGCCGCGCCGACTGGTGCCGCATCGACGCCGCCGATCATACCGGCTGGGTCCAGCGCGGCGACCTCTGGGGCGTCTACCCCGACGAAATCGTGCAGTGACCCGCCATCCTCGCGATAAGGCGGTCACCGAAATGTGAGGTGCGGGACGCGCGATCCGTCGGCATGTTGGGTAGCGGGCATAATGAAATTGCAGGGAGGTGCGTGTCATGCGATCGAAATCGTTTCTCACCGCTGTCTTCGTCGCCGTGCTGGCGCTGTCTGCCGCCGCGCAGAACCCGCCCACCCGCATTCGCGGCACGGTCGAAAAGCTGGACGGCCAGACCTTGATGGTCAAATCACGCGACGGCCAGTCGCTGCCGATCGCCCTCGCGCCGGATTTTACCGTGCGCGCAGTGGTCGCCAAAACGATCGCCGACATCAAGCCCGGCGACTTCGTCGCCTCGACCTCGGTCAAAGGCCCCGACGGGAAGCTCCGGGCGATCGAGGTCCACATCCTTCCAGAAAGCCTGCGCGGCGTCGCCCGGGAAGGTCAATTTCCTTGGGATCTCGTCCCCGACAGCCTGATGACCAATGCAACTGCGGCGCAGATCACCAGCGCGCCGCAGGGCCAAGTCATCAAGGTCACCTACAAGGACGGCGAAGCCGAGGTAACGATTCCCCCGGCACTCCGATTGTCGGCTATGTGCCGGGCGATTCCAGCCTGCTGAAACCTGGGGCGGCGGTGTTCATCATTGCCCAGAAAGGAGGCGATGGCAGCCTGACGGCCTCCGCAGTGACCGCCGAGAAGGACGGCGTGAAACCGCCGATGTAAGTCATTCGACGCCGTTCAGCGCGAAATCGAAAATGTCGAAATTGCGCAGCCTGCGGGTCTCGGCGATGCGGCGGTATTCGGCGGTCAGTGGCCGCGATAGGATGAACGGCACGGGTTGCTCGCCGAGCCCGCCATGCGAGCGCAAGCGATGGCCGGCGAGCCCTGAAAGGTCATGCTCTACCTTGGAGGCGCCGATCGCGGTATTGGCGTCGCCGAGCACAATGAAATCGCCCTCTCGGTCGATTGGCAGTTCGAACCGTTGCGCGGCGTTTGCCGCGTCGAGCACCAGCGCCACTCCCGGTAATTGCACGCTTGCCGCCATAAGAGCGGGAATGTCCACGGCGCCTCGGGCGTAGACGCGGACAAACGATCCAAGGGCACCGTGATGGCGCACGAACGGGTCCGTGATCGGACAGATCACCCGTACCGCTTCGGCGCCGAAACGGCGGTTGAGTTGGTCTTCGAGGAAAATCACATTGGGCTCGCCATTCGGCAGGGCCTTGTCGTTCATGCCATGATCGGCGACGAGACCAACGACGGCGCCCAATTGGACAAAGCGGCGTACGCGATCGTCGATCGCTTGGTTGAAAGCATCCGCTTCCGGCGCCCCCGGCGCATGCGCATGCTGCACATAATCCGAGAGCGAAAGGTAGAGCAGCCGGGCCATCCCGCGCCCGAGGAGCGCGATCCCGGCATCGAGCACGAACAGGGACAGGTCGGCCGAATACATGTCGGGCCTGCCGCGCCCGACCAGCGCCTCGACCTCGGCGTCGGCAAATTCGGAGGAAAAGCAGATGCCGTCGAGGTTGCGCCCGAGCAGCTTGCGCAACTTGTCTTTGGCGGTGACCGCCGCCGTCCCAACGCCCGCCCGCGCCATCAGCGCAAGGATCGTCTCGCTGCGCATCAGGCTCTCGTCGGTCATCATGATCTCGCGTCCGCTCTCGCGATCGAGGTAATAATTCCCGGCGATGCCGTGCACCGAAGGCGGCGCTCCGGTTACGATCGAGACATTGTTCGGGTTGGTGAAGGTCGGCACCACGGCATCCGCCGTTGCGAGGTAACCGTACGAGCGGAAGGAGCCTATTGTCGGAAAAATGCCGTCCGCAATGCCGCGCTCGAGATATTCGGGGTCGCACCCGTCGACGCAGATGACCACAATCGGCCGCTGCGGCTTCCGGTACCTTCTCCCATTCAGCTCGATTGTCTCGGACATGGTCAGATTTCCCTCCACCGCACGAGCCTACTCCCTCGCCCCGCTCGCGGGGAGAGGGTTGGGGTGAGGGGCGGCGCGGTGACCAGCGAACCCTCTTCAATATACCGCGCGAGCGACGGGGCCGCCTATGAGCGGTTTCTCGGGCGGTGGTCGCGGCTGCTCGCCGGTCCTTTTACGGAATTTGCGCTGCTGCCGGAGTATGGCCGCGTGCTCGATGTCGGGTGCGGCACCGGGAGTCTCGCGCTCGCCCTGGCCGAACGCAGAGCGCCGGATCGGATCGTGGGCATCGATATCGCCGCTCCCTACATCGCGTTCGCGCAGTCGCGCCCAGGTGCCGCAGGCATCGGTTTTGCGGTCGGCGATGCCTGCCGCCTGCCTTACCCCGACGGCGATTTTGCCGCGGCTCTGGCGCAGCTTGCACTGAATTTCGTCCCGGATGCGACACAGGCCGTGCGCGAGATGTGTCGGGTGGTGCGGCCGGGCGGTGTCGTCGCGGCGGCAGTATGGGATTTTCGCGGCGGACTCGTGTTTCAGCGCCTCTTCTGGGATACCGCGGCCGGGCTCGACCCGGGCGCCGGAGCGGCGCGGGATCGGCTGTTCTCGGGTCCGCTCGCCCTGCCGGACGGATTGCCGATGATGTGGCGTGACTCCGGGCTCACCGCGGTCGAGCGCCATTCGATCACGATCCGCATGGAATACGCCGATTTCGCCGATTACTGGGAACCGCTGCTCGGCGGTCAGGGCCCGGTCGGCGCCTATGTCGAAGGCCTGCCGCCTAAACGCCGGTGGCTGATCGAGGAGGGCGTACGCGCCGCCTTTCTCTCCGGCGCGCCCGACGGTCCGCGCTCGCTGACCGCGACTGCGTGGGCGGTGCGCGGGGTCGTCCCCTGATGCCGCCGCAATTAAGTCCGTGCGGCGGCGGCCAAACTGCTATCGTTCCCGCCTCGCAGAGAAGGAGACATTGGCATGAGATCGAACGGAAAGGTCGCCCTCGTCACCGGCGGAGGTAGCGGGATCGGCAAGGCGGCTGCAGTCTCCCTCGCCAAGGAGGGGTTTGCCGCGGTCATCGCTGGCCGGCGGCCCGACCGGCTGGAAGAGGTGGCGCGCGAGATCGAGGGCGCCGGCAGCCAGGTACTGGCCGTGCCGACGGATGTCACCGATCCCGCTTCGATCAAGAATCTGTTCGCCAAGACCAAGGAGCGCTTCGGGCGGCTCGACGTGCTGTTCAACAATGCCGGTTTCGGTGCGGCGGCGCCGATCGAAGAACTGGCGTTCGAGCGCTGGAAGGCAGTCATCGACACGATCCTGACCGGCTCGTTTCTGTGCACCCAGGAGGCCTTCCGGATCATGAAGGACCAGCACCCGATGGGCGGGAGGATCATCAACAACGGCTCGATCTCGGCGCATGCGCCGAGGCCCAATTCGGTCGCCTACACCTCGGCCAAGCACGCGATTACCGGCCTCACCAAATCAACCTCGCTCGACGGCCGCAAATACGACATCTCCTGTGGCCAGATCGACGTCGGCAACGCACTGACCGAAATGACCCAGCGCATGCAGCGCGGCGTGCCGCAGGCCAACGGCACGGTCATCGAAGAGCCGACAATGGATGTAGCGAACGTCGCTCGGGCTGTCGTGCTGATGGCGACCGTCACGCCCGAAGCCAATGTCCAATTCCTGACCGTGATGGCGACAAAGATGCCGTTTGTCGGACGCGGTTGAGGAATCACTCCTCCTCATCCTCGATCGCACTTTCGTGCCAGTGGCGCAATAACAGGCGCGACAAGAGGTCGAGCGCGAGATAGATGACGATGCCGGTCGCCGACAGCAGGAACAGCGCGGCGAACAGACGGGGGATCGCGAGCCGGTAGCCTGCCTCGAGGATGCGGAAGGCGAGGCCGGTCTCGGTCCCTCCGGTACCGGCGACGAATTCGGCGACAACGGCGCCGATCAAGGCGAGGCCGCCGCTGATCCGGAGCCCCGCGAGAAAATAGGGCAGCGCCGTCGGCAATTTCAGGTAACGCAGGGTCTTGCCTGCCGAGGCGCCATAGAGCCGGAAGAGCGCCAGCAGATTTCGGTCGGCGCTATTGAGCCCGACCGTCGCGTTCGCGACAACCGGGAAGAAAGCGACGATCCAGGCGCAGACGAGAAGGGCGAGAAATGGCTCGCGAACCCATATGATGATCAACGGCGCGATCGCGACGATCGGCGTCACCTGCAGGATCACCGCGTAAGGAAAAAGGCTCAGCGCTAGAATTCGCGAAAGAGAAAATAAGAGCGCGATCCCGCCGCCGAGAATGGCCGCCGCTGCCAGTGCCGCCAGGGTAATGCGCAGGGTCACCAGCAGCGAGCCCATGAGGCTCGGCCCGTCGGTCCACAGGGTCCGCGCGATCAACAAAGGGCCGGGCAGGATGTAAGGCGGTATGCGCTCGGCGCGGACGATGATCTCCCACAAGGTGAGCAGCGCCGCCCCTACCGCCAGCGGAGCGGCGATGCGCCAAAATCGTCTTGCAGGCCTCACCCACCAAGCCCCCACTCTAACCCTCCCCCGCTCGCGGGGGAGGGAATGGAAGCGGGCTTGGTCCCCGCTCTCCCGCGGTGAGCGCAGCGAAGCGGGCGTGGGTGACCCCCGCACTCATCTCAATCCGCCCGGGTCTGTGGCCATCGCTCTTGCGAGTTGCGCCGATATCGCCGCGCAGAGCGCGGCGTATTGCGGTGAGGTGCGCAGCGTGCGTTGGCGCGGCTGGGGCAGGTCGACCGTCAATTCGGTGACGATATGGCCGGGCCGCGGCGTCATTACGGCAATGCGAGTCGACAGGTAGACGGATTCAAAAACACTGTGGGTGACGAAGACGACGGTCGGCCGGCGGCTCTCCCAAAGGCGCATGAGATCGTCGTTGAGCGCCATCCGGGTGATCTCGTCTAGCGCTGCGAAGGGCTCGTCGAGGAGCAGCAAGTCGGGTTCGGTCACCAGCGCGCGGGCGATCGAGACGCGCATGCGCATGCCGCCGGAAAGCTGCCGCGGATAGGCCCTCTCGAACCCGGAGAGGCCGACCGATTGGATCTCGGCGACGGCCCGCTCGCGCTCCCCGTGCCCGATGCGTCCGGCGAGACGGAACGGCAACAGCACGTTGTCGACGACGGTGCTCCAGGGCATCAGGGTCGGGTCCTGGAACACGAAGCCGATCCGCCCAGTTGGGATATGCCGAGGGGGGATGTGCCTGTTGGAAATAGGCCCGGCGCGGTCCGTCGCGAGCAACAGATTGCGGACGCCGGAACTCGGCTCGCTGAGCCCGGCAATGATGCGCAACAATGTGCTCTTGCCGCAGCCGGAGGGACCCAGCAGGCTCAAAAACTCGCCCCGATTAATATCGAGATCGATCCCGTCGAGCGCCGTCACCCCCGTGGCGAAGCGCTTGCTGATCGCGCGCAAGGCGACCAATGAATTTGTTGCTCGGGATTGCGTCAGCTGGGTCGGCGACCGCGCGTCGGTCAGGGTTTCATACCCACTTTCTTGTCGACGAACTGCAGGCTGAAGGCCTTGTGGAAGTCGAGATCCTTGGGGTAGATGCCGGCATTCGCCATCGTGTCGAAGAACTCGCGCCAGCGCGCCTCGGTCATTGCCCCGATGCCGTCGGTCTTGGCGTCGCCGCTGTCGACGATGCCGTATTCCTTGATCTTGGCGATGCCATAGGCCAGCAGCGCGTCAGTCATCTCCGGATTGTCGCGTTTGATCAGCGCGTTGGCCGGTGCGGGATCGCCATAGAGATAGCTGTACCAGCCCTGGATGCTGGCGTCGACAAAGCGCTGCACGAGATCGGGCTTTTCCCGAACCAGCTTGTCGGAGGTCTGGATCAGCGATCCATAGCTCGAATATCCCGCGTCGGCGAGCAACAGGACCACCGGCTTCACCCCTTGGGCTTCGATAGTGAACGGCTCGCTCGACAGATAGCCCTGCTGGACCGCGTTGGGATCTGCGAGGAACGGCGCAACGCTGAAAGTGTAGGGCCGGATCTGATCGTCGGTGTAGCCAAATTTGCTTTTGAGGAAAACCCAGCTGGTGATGCGGGTGTCGGAGCCGATCATGATCGGCTTGCCTTTGAGTGCAGCGAGGCTGTCATTACCCTGCCGAGGATGGGCGATCAGCACAGACGGGTCCTTCTGAAAGATCGCCGCAACCGCGACCAGCGGGATGTTCTGCTGCACGAAATTCAGCGGAATGAAGGAGTTTGGGGCAAGGTTGAAGTCGAGCCGGCCGGCGGCGAGCAGCTGCGCATGGTTGACCTGCGGCCCGCCCTGCCGCAACGTCACTTCGAGCTCGTGCTGCCGGTAAATCCCCGTGGCGATCGCCTGATAGTAGCCGCCGTGCTCGGCCTCCGCTTTCCAATCCGTGCCGAAGGTGATTGTTTCCGCTGCTGTCGCGCCGCGCGCCAGGGCCAGACCGGCCGCGACCCATATTATGACCCCGATCAGAACCCGCATTCCCGCCAGCTCCCTTTGCCATACTCCGCAAGTCTAAACGGGGGCATGCCGGGCGTCACCCGGCTGCTCTCGCAAAGCATGACACAATCGTGTATGGTTCGCTAAAGACCCCGCTCCGATCGGGGCGGGCGAGGGCAGTGAGGCGCGCGATGAAGAACTTGCTAACCGTAGTCGGCGACGGCAATGCCGGGCCCGTACTCGACACCGCTTTTATGGCGGCGCAACGCTTCAACAGCCATCTCGTCGGGTTGCACAGCCTGACGACCGAATACGCCGTGGTGTTCGGCGGCGAGATGGGATTTTCGATTTCGTCGGAGGTCGATCGTACCCTCGAGCGCGAGGGCCATGAGCGCCGCGACCAGGCGCGGCGGCTGTTCCGCGACTTCATGAATGCAAAGGGCGTCCCGCTCGATCCGGTGCCGGCGGGACACAATGGCCCGAGCGCCTCGTGGCGCGAGGAAGACGGCCGGCAGAACGCGGTTGTCGGGATGATCGGCCGGGTCTTCGACCTGATCGTCGTCGAGCAGCCCGAAAAGCTCGCCTCGATCGCCGAGGCCACCCTCGAAGATGCCGTGTTCGAGAGCGGCCGCCCGGTTTTGATGGTGCCAAAGCGCAGCCTGCCTACGCTGGGCGAGGTCGTCGCGATCGCGTGGAACGGCAGCACCGAGACCGCCGTTACGGTGGCGATGGGGATGCCTTTCCTCAAGCAGGCGAGGAAGGTCGTTGTCGTTACGGTAGGCCCGCAACATATGCCCGAACCGGGCCCCGAGGGCGAAGAACTGGCGCGCGCCCTCGAACGGCACGGCATGGATGTCAGCATCAGGACGGCCTATGGCCGGCAGAAGGCCCAGGGCGAGTTGTTTCTGAAAGAGGCGATGGCCGCTGGCGCCGATCTCTTGCTGAAGGGCGCTTACACGCAGAGCCGCATCCGCCAGATGATCTTCGGCGGCGGCACCCGGCACATCATCATGGAAGCGCAGCTTCCGGTTCTAATGGCGCGCTGACTACCGCGTCCCCGCACTAATGCTCGGGGCGTGTCCGAAGCGGGTTATTTGACCGGCTTTGCGGACCGCGGCGAGGCGAGAATTGGCGAAGACCTCGCCGACTGTGTGGAGCGCCTTTGCGGTTCCGGCTGGATCCCGAAATGCGCCATGTACCTCGCGAAACGCTCCCGCTCGAGGGCGGCGTCGAGACCATATTCTTCGAGCCGAGAGCCGTGCGCGCCGTAGCCGCCATTCGGCTTCGCCTGGACCCGGCGGCCGATCCGGACCGCGGCATCAGGGTGCAGTGTGTCGCCGAAATGACCGTAAAGCGCCGCCACGGCACCGACAGGGTCCCGCACCAGATCCAGGTATTGCACATGAAAGATCGGCTCCGCGAAGCGCAGCTCCTGCGCGGCCGCAATCATCAGTTCGGTCGCAGCCAACCAGCGGTCGCTGTCCTGACGGCCGATCTCGGCCTTGTCGATGCTGCGGGTGAATGGCCGCCTCAAGGTCTCGGTCAATCGAGCAACCGACAAAAGTACGGCGAGCGGGTCCCGGTGCACGAAGACGAGGCGGGCTTCCGGATAGACCGCCCTTATCGCGTTCAGTGCGAATACGTGGTCGGGGCATTTGAGCACCCAGCGCCCGCCAGCCGCCGTCTGATGCTGAAGGTGCTGCAGAAAGCGCTTGTGAAAGCGATAGGCCTCGAGATGCCCGGTTTCGTCGAGCCAGTGCCGATAGCTTGGAATACGGTAAGTCGTGTCGAAGCGCAGGCTGGCGAAAACATGGGCGGTGATCTCGGAACATTCCTGCGGCGAGCCCGCGTCGATCGGGTGCATGCGACGGAAATCCGGCGCCAGCAAGCCGAAGAGCCGCAGCTGGCGGGCGACCCGCCGCACCCGACGGTCGAGTCCCGACTCGGAATTGCTAGGCGGATAAGGGTGGATCAGCTGCCACACTCGCGGCACCAGATTGGCCGGATCTTCAGCCAACAGGCTGTGCAGAAAGGTCGTGCCCGAGCGGGGAAGCCCGGAGATAAAGATCGGCCTCGCGATCGGTTGCGCAAGAATTTCGGGCGCCCTCTGCTCTTCGTCAAAGAGCCGAAGCAGGTTGGACAAGAACCGCACCACGTCCCAGCGGGTCGCGACCCGTCCGATCAGGCTTAAGTTTCCATCCTCGTAGCAGGCGCGCAAAAGCTTCTGCAGCGGATCCTTGAAGGCCGTTTCGCCAAATTCGCTCAGCCCGGTGCGGTGGCGCGCCAGAGCGATCAGCTGATCGGCGCTCAGCGGTTCGCGCAACGGCGCAAACGCATCGCCCAGCATATCGGCGACCTGAAAGACGGCGGATATTGGCAGCATCGGGGACCTTTCCGGCCGAACACGCCTTAACGGCGCCGGATCTGCGAGAGTTCCGGCTATGTATGTGATTCCACGGTGATAGCGATGCGACCGAAACTCGCGGCAGACCTGCTGCTAACGCCGGGAGTTGTGCGTCGTGTCCATCGCGATCATCCCCGCGGGACGCTGGCGAGGCCGATCCCTACGAAAAACCGATCTCGACGCGTCGATTCTGCGGCTCGCGCACGCCCTTCGGGGTCGGCACGCGCGGGTCGTTCTCGCCGCGGCCGGTGACCGCCATGTCGTTGCGCGCGACACCCGAATTCGCCAGAGCGTTGGCGACATTGTTGGCGCGTCTCTCCGAAAGCCGCTGGTTGTAGCCGGCGGAGCCCGAAAGATCGGTGTACCCGGTTACCTGGAGGCGTACCGAACCACCGGCCTTGTAGGCGTTTGCCGCCAGCCGCACGACTTCCATCCCAGCGGGGGTCACATCGGCCCGATCCCAGTCAAAAAACACCAGGAAGACCTGCGGCGCCGGCGGGGCTGGCGCTGGCGCTTCGACCGGAACCGGAGCCGGGGGCGGCGGTGGCGCGAATCGATAAATCAGGCTGGCGACAAAGTTGTTCGTGTCGTAAGCGGTGCGATAACGCAGATTGGTCTTCGGAATATTGAACGTCGGCCGGGTTGTGGCGAAATAGCGGTAGTCGAGATCGAGGGTGAAGGTCGGGCTGAGATTGTACCGGATCCCGGCAATCCCCTGATAACCGAATTGCCAGCTGCTGTTGTTGAACAACTGTCCGATGCCCGGGACCTTCAGCCCGTCGAAGACGTCGACCGCGCCGACCCCGAACCCGACATGCGGCGTAATCGGGTAGCCGAGCGTGAAGTCGTAGAGCACATTGGTCATGATCGAATTGGTGTGCCGGTCGCCGCTGACCCCTTTGACTATGAAGTTGGTTCCAACGAGGTCGCGGGCGCCGTTCTGGCGATAGCTGTATTCTTCTTCGAAGCGCCAGGGGCCCCACTCGTAGCCGCCGCGAACGCCGGCGTTCAAGCCGGCGTCGAAGCGCGCCTTGACCGAGGTCACGTTGAGGATATCGTCGGTCCGATCGGGTAAGCCGGTCCATCCGCCTTCCGCGCCGATGTAGATCTGCGCCCGCGAATCTGCAGGGAGCAGCATGGCGAACAATGCGAGGCATGCGCCCATAATTGCCGACCGGAGGGTTACGCTCGACCTTGGAATGCGCGGTGTCTGCATTTCCCCACCGAAACCTAAGCGTCCTATGCCAAACTTCTCAATTCTATCTAACAGCGATGATTGCTGCGTGCAAGGATACCCCCCGAGAGATATGGACCAAAGTAAATCGGCCCCGAGCGTAGACGGTTTTGAGAGCGCTGATTATGGTGAACACCAGGATACCAAGGTAGGGGAAATTTCGTGAAGCTCAGATATATCGTCGTCCTGGAGGCCTTGTTCGCTGGCGGCCTGCTCGGCGTTCTCCCGTTAGCGGCGCCCACGTCGCACGCCGCCACGCAGCAAAAAAAGCCGGTGATCAGCGAGGAGGCGAGCGCGGCCTTGCTGCAAATGGGCAAGAGCCTGCGGGCCGAGCAATTCTCGTTTCAGGCGCGGACGATCCGGGACCATTCTGACGCGAACGGTTACCCCCTTCACATCTTCCACACCCTCAAGGTCACCGTGCACCGGCCGAACCGCCTGCTTGTCGATAGGACTGGAGACGACGGGGAGAGCAAGCTCGTTTTTGACGGCACGACCGCGATTGCGTACTCGGCAACCGCGAAAAAATACGCGAGCATTCCGGTGCCGGAGGGCACCATCGAGGGAATGCTGAAGGAGGCGGTGGGGCGCCTCGGCATCGATTTCCCGCTAGCCGATTTCCTGACCGAGGATCCGGGCAAGGCCTTTCTGACGGGTGTGACCGAGGGCACGGTGGTCGATACCGTGACGATCGACGGCGTCCCATGCCTTCATATGTTCTTCTCCCAACCGCCCGGTATCGAGCTCGAGCTCTGGGTGGAGAAGAACGATCAGTCGCTGCCGCGCCGGCTGATCGTGACCTACCGAACATTGGCGGGCGAACCAAACTTCGTCGCCGAGTTCTCGGATTGGAACTTCAATATCCATCCGTCCGACGCGGATTTCACCTTTCAGCCGCCGGCAGACGCGACGCAGGTGCAATTGAAGCCGGTCGCGGCTGCGGCGCCACCAGTCAAGGGCAAGGCCAAGGGGCAAGGGAGGTAAGCGATGAAGCGGCTGGCCATCGTTTGTTTGAGCATGGTGTTGGCTTCGTCGCTGGCGCCGCAAGCCTTCGGCTGGGGCGCGGTTCACGGCGCCTATGGTGGCGCTGCCTACCGTGGTCCGATGGGCGGCACTGCGGTTCGCGGGCCGGGAGGCAGCGCGGCTTATCGCGGTCCCGCGGGCGGCGCCGCAGTTCGTGGTCCCTATGGAGGCGCCGCCGCTCGCGGCCCCTATGGCGGGACCGCATATCGCGCGCCCGGAGGAGCCTACTATGGCGGAACGGCTTATCGTGGCGGTTATTATGGCGCCCCGGCAGCCGGTGCCGTGGCGGCCGGGGTGGCAGTCGGCGCTGCAGCCGGCGCCGCGGCGGCGTCTTCGTCCTACTATTATCCGCCGCCGCCTTACTATCAGCCGCCGCCGTGGTAACGCGGCACTCGTTCGAGGCCTGAAATGAGCGACCTGTTGGAAACGACGGAAGACGGGATCGCCTGGCTGACCCTCAATCGGCCCGATCGGCTCAATGCGTTCTCGCCGGCGATGCTGCTGGCCTTGGGTGAGGCGCTGCAGCGCCTGGGCAGCGATGCCGAAATCGGCGCGATCGTCGTCACCGGCGCCGGACGCGGCTTTTGCGCCGGCGGCGATGTCAAGACGATGGAGAGCCGAGCCACCCAGGGATTTGAGGAGCGCGTCGAGGGGCTGCGTCGAATGCATCAGCTCCCGATGCTACTGCGCACGATCCCGAAAATCGTCATCGCAATGGTCAATGGCCCGGCGGTAGGTGCCGGCTTAGGGCTCGCCCTGGCCTGCGACCTGCGCATTGCCGGTGGTTCCGCCCGTTTCGGCACTGGATTCGCCGGGGTCGGCTATTCCGGCGACTTTGGCGGGTCGTGGAGCTTAACGCGGCTGGTCGGCACGGCAAAGGCGCGGGAGCTCTACTTTCTCGGCGACATTATCGACGCGGTGGCGGCGGCCGCTCTCGGCCTCGTCAACCGCGTCGTCGATGATCAAGCACTGCGGCGCGAAACCACCGCCCTCGCCCGCCGCATCGCCGATGGGCCGCGCGTCGCTTACGGCTACATGAAGCGCAATTTGTTCGCGGCGGAAACCGAGCCATTGGCCGCGGTGCTCGAAATGGAGGCCGTGCATCAAGCACGCACCGCGATGACGGATGACCACTTGGAGGCGAGCCGAGCTTTCGTCGACAAGCGCGGGCCGATCTTCAAGGGCAGGTGAGCGGGATCGGCGAGCCCGATTCTATTTTGCGGTTAACCCCGCGTCGCGGGCGTGCAATCATGCCGACCCCAGCCAACCGAGGTCGTCATGGCAAATTACGTGCTTGTCAGTTTCAAGACCTGTCCCTGGGTGCAGCGTTCGGCGATCGTGCTACGCGAGAAGAAGACCGAGTTTGAGCTCCGCCATATCGAGCCCGACAACCGGCCGGACTGGTTCCTCGCCATCTCCCCGCACAAGAAAGTGCCGGTGCTGCGGATCCACGACAAGATATCGCTGTTCGAATCCAACGCTGTCAACGAGTACCTGGACGAGACCATCGCGCCGCGCCTGCATCCGGAGGACCCGGTCGAGCGCGCGCTAAACCGGGCCTGGACCGATTATGTGCCCACCTTCGCCAGCACGGTCACGGCAACGGCCTATGCGGACACCGAGGCGGAATACAACAAGGCTGCCGAGCAGATCCCGGTACCCTTCGAGCGCCTCGAGAGGGCCCTGGAAAAGCAGGGCAGCGGGCCTTTGTTCAATGGCGCAAAGTATTCGCTGGTGGACGCAGCCTATGCTCCGTTCCTGCAGCGCTACGTGTTCCTCGACCGGGTAAAAAGGCTCGGCCACATAGAGAAATTCCCGCGGCTCAAAGCCTGGTGCGAAGCGCTGCTCGATCGCCCCTCGACGCACTCCTTCCCGCCGGCCGAGTTCGAAGCGATGTATCGGCAAAACTTGAAGCGCCGCAACAAGTGGATCGCACAGTTCATCGAACCGGTTAGAGCCGCCGCGGAGTAACCGGGCGACTGCCGCATTAGGCAGGGGGCAGGGTTGCGGGCGGATGCGGCGAGAGACGATCGTCGCCTTGCATTTTGCTGCCGCTGCCTCCGCCCTCTCGGCCTGTCAAGGCGGCGGTGGAACAATGGCTGTGCCGGGCAATGAGCCGGACGGCGCGCCGCCTTCGGATTTTTGCGCTGGACAGGAACCAGGGCGAATTCTACGCGCGGATCCCTCCGATTATCGAAGAATGCTCCCCGGCCTCGTGCCCGGCGATACGCTGGTCTTGGCGGCGGGAGACTACCCCCGCCTCACGATAGCGAACCTCGCCGGCGCGCCCGGGCGTTGCATCACCATTACGGGACCGGCCGGAGACCGGCCCGCGGTGATTTTTGGACAGATCGGCAACCAGACCGTCGAGATCATCGACTCCAGCTATATCGTCGTCAGCAACCTGGTAATCGACGGCCGTGGTCTGCCCGGCGCGGACGGCGTCAAGGCCGTGGCGTCACCGCACCCCGCCACACATCACATCGTTCTCGACGGCAACCTGATCATTGGCGCCGGAGCAACCCAGCAGACCGACGGCATCACGACCAAGACTCCGACATGGAGCTGGGTCATCCGGCGAAATACGATCCTATCAGCCGGCACTGCGCTTTATCTCGGAGATTCGGACGGCACCGCTCCATTCATTGCAGGATTGATCGAGAACAATTTGGTCGTGGACCCGATCGGCTATGGCATGCAGATCAAGTACCAGATCGCGCGTCCGGAGCTGCCTGGCATGCCGGAAGGAGCACAGTCTACCATCATCAGATATAACGTATTCAAGAAAAGCGGGCGCCCGTTACCTGACGGCAATCGGCCGAACTTACTGGTGGGGGGCTTTCCCGAAAAGGGCGCGGGCGCGAACGATATTTATCAGATCTACGGCAATCTGTTGGTCGACAACCCGCGCGAGGCACTTTTCCAGGGCTCCGGCCGCATCAGTTTCCATGACAACGTTCTGATCGGGGGAGAGCCGGCTGCTGCGGTTTTTCGCGATCACGATTTGCCGCTGAAACTGGCCGAGGTGTTCGACAACAAGATCTATTCGCCGCATATCGGCATTGAGTTCGGCAGCCCCGCGCGACAAGGTGAGTCGGTGTTCGGAAACGTCATCTTCGCGGAAACCCCGATCGCGGGCGTCGGCCTCAGCGAAAGCCGAGCGGTTGAGCGCTCTGCATCGCCGCGGTAATCCAGCGCCAATTACCGCCGGCCAAACCCAACTGGTCCGCCCGCCTCGATACCATCGTCCATCAATTGCTCGAACTGGCCGGCCGACGACAAAGCGCGCCGGAGCGAATTGAACTCGAACCCCGGCACGGTTCGCGCCAGGGCTCGCAGCAGACGCGTGATCATCGGAAAATCCCTTGTGCCGTAGTAGGCAATGTCAGCCGCAAGATCGATTTCATGCTCGATAGCGACGTCGAGCAAGGCGAGATGGTCGCGCAGCGTGGTCGCCGGAGCTTCGCGGATCCCGGCCACGACCGCACTGATGTCGAGCAACAGGCGGGCCTCCCGATCGCGCAGCAGCCTCACATCGGCGCCGCCGTTACATGCCTGCTCTATTACGATGGCGAGCCGGTGGCGCTCGTTCTCGAGGCTCGCCCAAAACTCGTGCAGCTCAGAAATTGTAGCATGCACGCCTTGGCTCACAGCCGATCTTCCTCGCCGATGCCCCCGGTTCAGGATTGGTTTTCAGTGTTGCAACTTGAACGTCCAAAACGCGTCAAAACCGACTCCGCGCGCAACGCCCGTCATCGCTGTTGATCGTCGGACTTTGATCGACGGGTGCGGCGAGCCCGAAGGCTGGTGGCGCGCAGCCCGCGAAGACCGTGGGCCTCGAACGCGCGCTGCCAGTCGAGCAGTTCTTCCTCGGAAAGTGCGTACCGGCGGCAAGCCTCCTCCATAGTAATGGCGCCGTTGCTCAGGGCTGCGACGACGGCAGCCTTGCGGCGAGCCACCCACCTATTGGTGTTCGCCGGTGGCAGATCAACCATTGATTGAGGCTGACCGCTTGCACCGCCGTATGTCCGCCACCCGCCGCATCGAGCTCGGCTGCCCATTGGTCCCAGACATGTCCCCTCGGCGCGCCGCAACGGACCCCTTTATCGCATATTATTAGCGATGCTGCTAAACCCTGCCTGTGTAGAAGTGAGGGCTAATTTGTGACTAAACGTGGTTAACTTCGAGGGTTTTGGACGGAATCGATCCTCGCGGTGCCTCTAAGGATTTCGAGCAGCTGGCGGAATAGCTATACCGTCGGCTGGCGTTGGTTTCGATCGGATCGAACCGCCACCTGGGTTGCTTTGCGAGCGGAGCGAAGCAATCTCGGGTCGCTGGTACACGTCCGATCGATTGGTTCGTCGCGCGGGCGCGCCTCGCAAAGACCACACGGCGAGCGAAATCTACGCCAGACCGCGACCCCGATAACGGAGGGGGACCTGACAATGGTCAGCACCGACGCCGCCTTTGGGGGCTCAATCCCCGAATTGTACACGCGCTATATGGGACCGATATTTTTCGAGCCCTATGCTGCAGATATGGCGAGCCGCTTGAGGAACATGACCTCCGGCAGGCTGCTGGAAACGGCTTCCGGCACCGGGATCCTCACGCGCGTCCTTGCCACGGCGTTACCTGGAACGGTTGCGATCACCGCCACCGACCTCAATGAGCCGATGCTCGGTTTCGCCAAACTCCAACCAGGCGGGGAGCGCATCCAGTGGCGTCAGGCGGACGCGCAGAACCTGCCGCTCCCGGATCAGACATTCGATGCCGTCGTCTGCCAGTTCGGGATCATGTTCTTCCCCGACAAGCCGAGGGCGTACCGTGAGGTATTTCGGGTGTTGAAACCTGGTGGCCGCTTCTTGTTCAGCGTCTGGGACCGGATCGAGACCAACGATCTGAGCTTTATCGTGCACGAGGCTGTGATGAAGATATACCCGGACGACCCGCCGATGTTCTTGGCGCGCACACCGATGGGATACCACGATGTCGGCAAAGTCCGGGCAGACCTCGTCGGCGCCGGCTTCGTGGAGGCCACGGTCGATACCCTCAAGATGCCCTGCCATACGCCCTCGGCGCGGCACCCGGCGCTCGGGCTCATTCAAGGATCGCCCCTCGGCGCCGAGGTCGCCGCGCGAGACCCCTCGGGGCTCGACCGAGCCGTAGACGCGGCCACCCGAGCCATCATCGAGCGCTTCGGCCCCGGCCCGATCGAAGCGAGCATGCAGGCGCACATCTTGACCGCAACCCGCCCGCCCCACTAGGCCCGGGGCACATGATGCCGGCCGAATTACGACCCGAAGCGTCGGTCGATAACAAACCCAAGACTTTGGATTTAGCTATTGCTCTGGCTTTTCACAGCAGGTTTCATATTGTAATGCGTGGAACTTAGGTGCTCAATACGCAGTTCGGGCCTAGAACAAGATCATGCTCCACCAATCTTCTCGCATAACGTGAGCTTTTATCTTCCCGATACTCGTAACTACCATCGCCAAGAAATGTATCGACGAGCTTTGGGATTCATTCAAAAAGAAAAATTAAACTCCAGACGTGAAGGGTTGCTCCGATTGCGGTTTGCAGCCCCCCTCGACACAGGGGTCGCGCTCAGCGCGCGGCTGGGGACTACAGCGCGCTAGGTACTCCCGACGACGTAACCGTTCTCGAGCTTGCTCGTTTGTTTTCGCTCAGAGGCGCCCGAGTGCCCCGCTTTCGCGAGCAGGACGAGGAGGTGCGAGCTTGCCAAGTGTAAGAAGTGCAGCGTCAGAGAGTCGAGTTGTCTAAATCCGGCCGCCTCGAAAGTCATTCGGATGAGCACCGATAGCCGGTCGCTCGACGACGGAGGAGTGATACGATGCAATACATGCTGACGATTTATCGAGGAATGAGTGACGGCTTACACAACAGATAGGTAATCCGATGACGATGAGACCTGATCCGACCTTCCACGCATCGCCGAAGCTTGCGATGGAGGCGGCGCCAGAGAATTTTGCCTATACTTTGCTGCTCAGCCCGGACTTTTCGCAGCCCGACGCGCTCGCAGTAATCGATGTGAAGCCCGGCTCGTCGACCTTCAGTCAGGTCGTCCATACGGTGACGATGCCGTACAAGGGCGACGAGTTTCACCATTTCGGCTGGAACGCATGCTCGTCGGCATTATCGCCGCTCACCGGCCACGCTTTCCTCGAGCGGCGCTACCTGATCATCCCGGGAATCCGGTCCTCTCGCATGTATATCGTGGATACGAAGCCCGATCCCACCGAGGCGAAAATTCACAAGATCATTGAGCCCGAGGAAGTCTTTAAAAAGACCGGCTACTCGCGGCCTCACACGGTCCATTGCGGTCCGGAAGGCATCTACGTCAGCGCCCTCGGCGGCGGCGGCAAGGACGGCACCGACGGGCCGCCTGGTATTTTCATCATGGACTGCGAGACGTTCGAAATCCTCGGCCGCTGGGAGATCGACCGCGGACCCCAGAGCCTGCACTATGACTTCTGGTGGAACCTGCCGCGCGACTACATGGTGTCGAGCGAGTGGGGGCTGCCGCCGCAATACGAGAACGGGATGGTGCCGGAGGACCTGCTCTCGAACAAATATGGCCATCGGATCCACTTTTGGGACCTCCGGGCCCGGCGCAACGTCCAGACGATCGATCTCGGAGCCAACCACCAAATGGCGCTCGAGGTGCGGCCCGCGCACGATCCGGTTCGCGAGTACGGGTTCCTGGGTGTCGTGGTCGACGCCACGAACCTGGAAGGCTCGATTTGGACCTGGTGGCGCGAAGGCGGCAAGTTCCACATCGAGAAGACGGCAACGATCCCGGCTGAACCGGCGTCGAAGGACCAGCTGCCAGGCCTCCTGCAGGGGTTTGGCGCAGTGCCGCCGCTGGTGACCGACATCGACCTCTCATTGGATGATCGGTTCCTCTACGTCGCCTGCTGGGGAACCGGCGAGATGCGGCAATACGACGTCACCGAGCCGAGGAAACCGAAGCTTGCGGGCTCGGTCCACCTCGGCGGCATCACTCGCCGCACGCCCCACCCGAGCGGCAACGCTTATGCAGGCGGTCCGCAGATGGTCGAGATCAGCCGTGACGGCAAGCGGGTCTATTGGACCAATTCGCTCTATTCGACCTGGGACAACCAGTTCTATCCCGACGGAGTACCCGGCGCAGAGGTCATGGCCAATGCGAACCCGGGCGGCGGCCTAGAGTTGGCAAAGGACTACTGGGTGAGCTTCCCCGACGGATACCGGGCGCATCAGATCCGCCTCGAGGGCGGCGACTGCTCGACCGATTCGTTCTGCTATCCGTCGGTCTGAACTTGGGTGGGCTGAACTGAACTCGACCGCTGCCGCACTGTGGCTGGCTGTCGTCGCGAGTGGCCTCTATCACGGGGTGAACCCGGGGATGGGATGGCCGCTCGCCGTTTCAGCCGGGCTGATGGAAAGGAGTTCGCGCGCCCTCGTAGCAGCACTTTGGCCGCTAACGGGCGGCCATCTGCTGGCCATGCTCGTGGTGATCCTTCCCTTCTCTCTTCTGGTCGCCCTCGTCCAATGGCAGCGACAAATCCAGATCGGCGCCAGCCTCCTGGTCATCGGGTTCGGTATCTTCCGGTTTGTCAACCGGCGCCATCCGCGAATGCTGGCGCGAATGCGGCCGACCCAACTGGGGCTCTGGTCCTTTGCTGTGGCGATCGCGCATGGCGCGGGATTGATGCTCGTGCCGATTTACCTCGGGCTTTGCACGGCCGCCGAGCTCGACGGAGGCCACGAGGCCGCAGGCGCCCTCATCAATGCCAATCTCGGCATGGCTGTCCTGGTCCCCGTCGTCCACTCTCTCGCGATGATCGCAGCCGGCGGCATCTTGGCGTGGCTGGTTTACCGCTACCTGGGTCTCAAATTCCTGTCGCGGAGCTGGTTCAACCTGGATGCGACTTGGGCCTCCAGCCTCATATTGGTCGGCGCTCTCTCGCTTTCGATCAGCCTGGCGAGCCGGCACTGAGCCACGTCGCGGCCCTGTCGAAATCGGCCAGCTTCGAACGTCGTCTGGATGGGCGCCGATAGCTGGGCGCTCGATGATGGAGGAGTGGAAACGATGCAATATTTGCTGGCGATTTATGGTGACGAGCAGGCGACCGAGGCCATGCCGCGCGAGCAGGTGACCGAGATCATCAACGCCTATATGGCCTATACCCAGGCCCTGCGCGACGCCAAGGTGCTGGTCGGGTCCAATCGCCTGAGACCGACCTCGGCGGCAACGACGGTGCGCGTCGCCGACGGCCGGACGCAGACGCTCGACGGGCCGTTCGCCGAGACCAAGGAGCAGCTCGGCGGCTACTACCTGATCGACGTACCCGATCTCGACGCCGCGCTGTCCTGGGCAGCGCGCTGCCCTGCTGCGCGCTACGGCACCGTCGAGGTGCGGCCGATCTGGGTGATGTAACCGGCGCGCGACCGCAGCGCGCCCGATAGCCCCACTTGGACCGGCTTCCTGTGCCAAATTGACAATGGCGCTTGGCTCCGGTATAATTGTTGAATGAGTAACTCAGAAACGGCTCTCCGAACGCTGTTGCCGGTAGGCTCACTTTCCCGATGCTAGCCGCTCAGGAACAGCCAAAACAGCGATAGAACAGCCAGGTCGCTGGCTGTTCTATCGTGCGCCGGCACCACCGGCGGGCCAGAACTTCCGCGGAATACGACGGAGTGCCGGCTGTTAATTCGCTACAAAGAACAGCAAAAAACAGCCAGCCTTGGCAGCCGATTTTTGACACGGCCCGATGGTTATCGTCATTCCGCGAAAGCGCAGGGTTGTCCGGGGGAGGTTTTCGCGGGAATGACGCTCCAATGCGCAACGCGACTGGCCGACGGCCGAACGCGCTCGTTGGCGGCTTCGCCGTTGGGGCCCATATGCACGCCGTGAGACCGATCGGGAGAACGCGATGAATGGGCCAGCAGCGGCGGAACCGGTATTGGCAGAGCGGCAAGTGGCGCTCGGTACGCTGCCTGAGTGGGATTTGTCGGACCTCTACCCCGGTCGCGACAGCGAAGCCCTGACGCGCGACCTGACCACACTCGCCGAGGAAGCGGAAGCTTTTCGCGATCGCTACGAGGGGCGCCTGGCGGCGCTCTCGGGGGCCGAACTCGGCGCTGCGGTCGAGGCTTATGAGCGGCTCCAGGAAAAGATCGGCCGCATCATGAGCTACGCCTCGCTCGTGCACGCCGGAAATCTCTCCGATCCGGTAATCGGCCGGTTTTACCAGACGATGCAGGAGCGGACGAACGCGGTCTCGACGGCGCTGCTGTTCTTCACCCTCGAAATCAACCGTCTCGAAGACGCCGAAATCGCCTCAAAGCTCGCCGACCCGGTGCTCGCCCATTATCGGCCGTGGCTGCGCGACACCCGCGCCTTCCGCCCGCACCAGCTGAGCGACGAGATCGAAAAGCTGCTGCACGAGAAATATGTCGCCGGCCGGGCCGCCTGGACGCGGCTGTTCGACGAAACGATCGCCGAGCTGAGGTTTCCATTTCGCGGGCGGGAATTGACCGAGCCCGAAGCCCTCGACTTGCTGTCCGATAAGGTTCCGGAAATCCGGTGGGAGGCGGCGCAGACGATAGGCGAGGTGCTGGCTAAGAACACACGCACCTTCGCCCTGATCACCAACACGCTCGCCAAGGACAAGGAAATCGAGGACCGCTGGCGCCGCTTCCCGCGCCCGATCTCCTCGCGCAATCTGGCCAACTTTGTCGAGGACGAGGTCGTCGATGCGCTGATTGCGGCGGTGCGCGGCGGCTATCCGCGCCTGTCGCACCGCTACTACAAGCTGAAGGCGCGTTGGTTCGGAGTCGAAGAATTGCCATTTTGGGACCGCAACGCGCCTCTGCCCGAAGAGGAGGAGCGCACGATTTCCTGGTCGGAAGCGGAGGAGACCGTGCTGTCGGCCTACGGCGCCTTCTCGCCCGAAATGGCTGCGGTCGGTGGGCGGTTTTTCGCCGGGCGGTGGATCGATGCGCCACTGAGGCCTGGGAAGGCGTCGGGCGCCTTTGCCCACCCGACGGTGCCGAGCGCGCATCCCTATCTGCTGTTGAACTACCAGGGGAAGACGCGCGATGTGATGACATTGGCGCACGAGCTCGGCCACGGCGTCCATCAGCTGCTCGCCAACCGCCAAGGCTATCTGATGGCCGACACGCCGCTGACCTTGGCCGAAACCGCGTCGGTGTTTGGCGAAATGCTGACGTTCCGGGCATTGCTCGCCCGCGAGACCGACCCGCGCCGGCGCAAGATCATGCTCGCCGGCAAAGTCGAGGACATGCTGAACACGGTGGTGCGCCAGATCGCCTTTGTGACTTTCGAGCAGAAGGTTCACGAGGAGCGGCGCGAGGCCGAGCTGACCCCCGACCGGCTCGGCGAGATCTGGCTCGACGTGCAGCGCGAGAGCCTCGGTCCGGCATTGCGCCTCGACGGCCTCTACCGTCATTACTGGTCCTACATCCCGCATTTCATCCACACGCCGTTCTATGTCTATGCCTATGCTTTCGGCGATTGTCTGGTGAACTCGCTCTACGCGGTCTACGAGGACGCGCACCAAGGTTTCGCGGAGCGCTATCTCGGAATGTTGCGCGCGGGCGGCACGATGCGGCATCGCGAGCTGCTCGCGCCGTTCGGCCTCGATGCCGCCGACCCGACCTTCTGGTCCAGGGGTCTGTCGATAATCGCCGGCTTCATCGACGAGCTCGAACGCCAGAGCTGAATCCGACTGGCATGCAGAATTATGTGGTGACGCGCGTCTATTCGCCGCATTTCGCATGGGTGAGCCGGTTTTGGGGTGCTACACTCCCTTCCAGTAGACGGTGGGTTGTGACCTGAACCGAGAAAGGGGTAGCGATGGCGTATGATCTGCTGATCAAGAACGGCCGGATCGTCGACGGCTCCGGAATGCCGGCGTTTCGCGGAGATGTCGGCATCAAGAACGGCAAGATCGCCGAGATCGGCAAGCTGAGCGGCCCCGCTAAACGCACGATCGATGCCGCGGGGCAAGTCGTCGCGCCCGGCTTTGTCGATAACCACTGCCACTACGATGCGCAGGTCACCTGGGACCCGCTGTGCTCGTTCTCGCCCGACCATGGTTGCACGACGGTCGTCTTCGGGAATTGCTCGCTGGCTTTGGCTCCAGTTCGACCCGGCGCCGCAAAGCGGGTGGCCGAGTTCCTGTCCTATGTCGAAGCTATCCCGATGGACGTCCTCAACACCGTCGAGGTCGATTGGGAGACGATCCCGCAATACATGGACCGGCTCGACCAGAATCTCGGGGTAAATGTCGGGAACCTGATCGGCCACTCGACGGTGCGCTACTACGTGATGGGCGACGAGAGCCAGAAGCGCGCCGCGACCGACGACGAAATCGGGAAGATGCAGGACGTCGTGCGCGACGGCATCAAAGGCGGCGCGCTCGGGCTCTCGGTGTCGCGCAACAAGGGCCATTACGACCCGCAGGGGGTTCATATCCCCGCCCTGTGGGCCGAGGAGAAGGAGATTTTCGCGCTCGGCGACGTACTGCGCGAAATGGGCACCGGCATCATCCAATCGGGCGGCGGCCGTGCCGCCGAGCTGAAGGACGGGCTGATGGCGCGGCTGTCCGAAGCCACCGGCCGCACCGTCATCTACAACAATCTCGGCCAAACGGTGCGCGAGCCCGACGCGTGGAAGAAGCACATGGCGCGGGTCGAAGAGACCTCGAAGGCCGGGATCCGGGCCTATCCGCTGTGCAGCCCGAACCGCGTGACCCAGACGTTCACGATGCGCAACTGCCAAGTGTTTCGGGGCTCACCGACCTGGCATCCGATTTTGCTGTCGTCCGACGAGGAAAAACTGCGCGCCTATGCCGATCCGGCGATCCGGCAGAAATTGCACGACGAAGTCGTCGAGCACACGGTCCAGGTCCCGGCCGCCGGCTACTCGCGCGAGTGGTACAATTACATGTGGGTCGAGACCCCGGTGCTGGAGAAAAATCAGGGGCTGAAGGGAAAGACCATCGGCCAGATCGCCAAGGAGCAGAACAAGCGGGTCATCGACGCTTTCCTCGACCTCGTAGTCGAAGAGAATCTCGACACCGGCCTGATGCAGTCTGAGAATAATGTCGACGACGAAGCGATGGCGAAGATCCTGACCTATCCGAACGCCATCGTCGGGCTGTCGGATGGCGGGGCGCATGTCCAGTTCCACGGCGGCTACGGCTACAGCACGCGCCTCCTCAGCGAGTGGGTGCGCGAAAAGCAGGTTATGACGCTCGAACACGCGGTTCGGCGGTTGAGCTTCAACTCCGCCTCGGCGCTAGGGTTGTACGATCGTGGCCTGCTGCGGCCCGGCATGGCGGCGGACATGGTGATCTTCGATCCCGACACGGTGCGGCCGTTGCCCGAGACGGTTGTCCATGACTTTCCCGCCGGCGGCTGGCGCATGAAGGAACCGGCAGCCGGCATCATGGCGACCATCGTCAACGGCGAGGTGCTGATGGAACACGGCAAGCACACGGGGGCTTTGCCTGGCCGCGTGCTGCGCAACACCTACTACCACGACCACGCCTGAGCCCACCAACCCCATGGCCGGGTAAGCCCGGCCATGGGCGGTTTTTCACCTCAGCTGGCTAGCGCGACGATCTTGTTCTCCTGCAGCCGGCACATCTGGTCGAATGCCCCACGACGCCGCCGTAGTTCGGCAGGGGGGCCGTCCTCGACGATGCGGCCGTCTCCGAGCACGACGACGCGATGGAATTTCGCCACTGTCGACAAGCGGTGGGCAATCGCGAGAACTGTGCGGCCGCGCATCAGGACTTCGAGCGCGTGCTGGATCTCGATCTCGGACGCGCTGTCGAGCGCTGAAGTTGCCTCGTCGAGCACGATAATCGGGGCGTTCTTCAACAGGGCTCGGGCGATGCCGATACGCTGCCGCTGCCCACCCGACAGCTTCGTGCCGCGTTCCCCGACGATCGTGTCATAGCCCTGCGGCAGCGCCCGGATGAAGTCGTCGCAGCGCGCCGCCCGAGCCGCGGCCAAAACATCCTCGTCGGAGGCCTCGGGCCGCGCGTAGCGGATGTTCTCCAGGACTGACCGGTGAAAGAGCGAGATATCCTGCGGCACTACGGCGATCGCTGCCCGCAGGCTATCCTGCCGCATCGCGCGAATATCCTGATCATCGATCAGCACCCGTCCCTCATCGACATCGACCAGCCGCTGCAGCAAACTGATCAGCGTCGACTTCCCAGCGCCCGAAGGTCCGACCAGGGCGACATGCTGGCCCGGCTCAATCTGCAAGGTGAAACCACAAAAAACCGGCTTCCCTCCGGGATAGGAAAAATCGATGTCTTCGAAAGCGATGCTGCCGCCCAAATGGATCAGCTGTCCCGCACCCGGCTGGTCGACGACCCGGTGATTCTCGCCAATCGCCTGGATCGAGTCGGCGATGCGGGCGATGAACTGGGTCGCGTTCACAAGGGCAAAAGCAAGATCGCGCGAGCCGTGCAGGATGCGGAAAGCCATCGCCAGGGTCAGAACGACGTCGCCGGGACTGACCCTTCCGACACTCCACAGATGCAGAGTCCAGCCGAGCATGCCGCCCGCCATCAGCCAAAGGGCGAGATCGTGCAGCACACGCATGCGCTCGACATACATCAGACTGTCACGATGCGAGCTTTCTTCGACTTTGAGCAGCCGCTCGAAGCGGCTGCGCTCCCGTGTGCGCGCGGAAAACGCCTTCACGACCCACATATTGGAGAGCACATCCGTCAGCTCGCCGCCGAGATCGGCGGCATGATCGGCATAAAGCCGATGCCGCGGCATGCCGCGTTTGCTCAGCCGGACGAGCGTGCTCGCGGCCAGCAGCACGAAAGCGAATAGGGCGGCGACCAAATGCCAGTCTACGGTGGCCAGCATCGCCAGAGCGGCGCAAAAATCGGCGCATACTGGAGCAATATTGAACAGCAAGGTCGAGAACACCTGCTGCAGCGAATCCCCAGCGGCGGAGATGCGATTGGCAAGCGAGCCGCCCATTCGATCGGAAAAATATCGGCTGCTGTGGCCGCTCAGATGATTGAACAGGTCGAGCTTGGCTTCCGCCTTGTCCGCGAGAATGGCGCGGTAGCCGAACCAGCTGCCGGAGCGCCACAGCATGCTCTCACCGGCTAACAGGGCACCGAACACCGCGAGCGCCCACCAGACTGCCGCAATATGCTGCGGGCCGCGAGCCATCGCGTCGACGATCAGCTTCAGGCCATATTGCGCTATGCAAGCGAAGGAAGCTGCGCCGAGGACTGAAGCGACCGCAGCGAGGTGAACGACTGGCCGCCTCCTGACATAGTGCCACAAAAAGGCAATTGGCCGGAGGGGGAACGCGGCGGCGCCCAGTTCGTGCCGCTCCGCTGCGCCGCCTGGCCGGTGACCCGTGTCTTCCAGGCTAGCGGCTAACCGAACAGTGCTGATTTGTACAAGTCCCATCGACGCTTCTCTCAATCTTTCGACAGGTTGAGCATCCAGTCGTCATAGTAGGCAAGCTCGTAAGCGTAACGGACAGCGCGGCGAGCCGTCAGGCAAGCAATCTTCGTGCCCGCTGTTCGACATCGTTACCGGAGTGATCCATCCGCCCGGCAAACGTCAATTCCGGAGAAGATATTCCCTGGTCAACCTCCGAAGTTTTTCGAAGCTCCCGTTCTAGTTCGGGGCCGCCGCGATCATCTGGGGTGAGTTGTGATGCCGCAGCCCACGGATGCAACCCTTTCGCCAACTCTGCGATTACCCATATTGCGGCCGCGGGGTGCGGCATTGTGACCCGGAGCCAACATGCAAATTGCCCAAATCGCGCCTTTGATGGAAGCGGTACCCCCCAAGCTTTACGGTGGCACCGAGCGGATCGTTGCTTACCTGACCGACGAACTCGTAACGATGGGTCACGAGGTCACTCTGTTCGCCAGCGGCGATAGTTCGACGACGGCAACCCTGGAGCCGGGCTGCGCACGAGCGCTTCGACTCGAATTCGACAGTCCGCGATAGCGTCGCGCCCTTGCTCGCCATGCTCGAAACGGTCGCGCAGCGGGCCCGTGACTTCGATGTCGTTCACCTCCACTGCGATTATCTCGGCTATCCGGTGTTGCGACGAGCCGGAGTCCCGTTCCTCGCCACCCTGCACGGCCGACTGGATCTGCCGGAACTGAAATCGCTCTACCGCGTGTTTTCCGACGTGCCGGTGATCTCGATATCCAATTCCCAGCGCGAGCCGTTGCCCGAGGCGGCCTTTGTCGCCACGGTGTATCATGGTCTGCCCGAACGGCTGCTGCTCGCCGGAAGTGGGAGTGGCGGATATTTGGCTTTTCTCGGCCGCATTTCGCCGGAGAAGGCGCCAGACCTGGCGATCCGTATAGCGGCGCGAGCCGGCATGAGGCTGAAGATCGCCGCCAAGATCGACGCGGTCGACCGAGAATACTTCAAGGCGGAAATCGAGCCTCTCCTCGCCCAACCGCATGTCGAGTTCATCGGCGAGATCGGCGAGCACGAGAAGGCCGAGTTCCTGGGCAATGCCGCCGGCCTGTTATTCCCAATCGCGTGGCAGGAGCCATTCGGCCTTGTAATGATCGAAGCGATGGCATGTGGAACGCCGATCATCGCCCTGCGTAACGGCTCGGTGCCCGAAGTCGTCGATGACGGTGTCACCGGCTTCATCGTTGACGACGAGGCGACAGCGGCGCGCGCTGCGGGGCAGGTTCACTTGCTGGACCGGACACTAATCCGGACTATATTCGAGCAGCGGTTCACCGCGCGGCGGATGGCGGAAGATTATACCCGGATCTACCAGGATCTGACGTCCGCCCAAACGTAGGCGTCATCCGCGTTCCCGGGCGGCGCTCGGGGAGGAGATGAGGGAATGCCGCGGATCCGCAATCTTTTGCTTAAGAGTTTACGAGTATCCCTTGTCGGCGTTGGCACGATTGTAGCGAGTGCTTTAATTTTGGGCGTAGTGGCGGCGCAAGCGCCTACCAGCGCTCCGACCAATCAAGCGACCGGGGATGCGGCCCTGAACGGCGCCAGTCTCGACTATTTCCCGCGAGACAACCTCTTCCGGATATTGGGAAAAGAGGTGCTGAGCGCAAAGGGCGAGGATATGGGGCGGATCGTCGACGTGCTGTTCGACGAGAAGGGAGAGGCGCGTGCCGCGGTGATCGATTTCGGCGGATTCCTTGGGATGGGAACCCGAAAAATCGCGATCAGCTGGAGCGCACTCCGCTTTGACCTCGGCGAAAAGAAGAACGTGATCGCTCTCGATCTCGGTCGCGAACAACTGAAGGCCGCACCGGAATACAAATACACGGAATCGGACAAGCCAATCCCGGTGGTCGCACAACCGCAGCCGCCCCCGCACGAACCCGCGCCCGATCCCAGTCGGTGACGCCAATTCGGGGATGATGACGCGATCGCTGTTGCGGATCGGGTCGCGGGCGCGACCCGCTACGGAGTCGATGACCCGCAGTCTGCGCGGGCTCGATTGGTTAAACTTCTTTGTCGCGAATTTTCAAACCGGATTTGGACCGTTCATTTCGGTCTATCTAACGGGCGTGGGCTGGACCCAGGGTGCGATTGGTGCGGCGCTGAGCGCGGGTACTGTCGCAGGGATGGTCAGTCAGGTCCCCGGCGGAATGTTGGTCGATACCGTACGGAGCAAACGAGCGGCTGCCGCCGCGGCGATCCTGGCAATCATGGCGAGCGCACTCTTCATAGCTCTGTGGCCTGCCCTGTTGCCGATTGCCTTGGCGGAAGTACTGCACGCTTTTGCCAGCTCGGTCCTCGGCCCAGCGATCGCCGCATTGAGTCTCGCGCTGGTCGGCCACGGCGCCTTGGGCGAAAGGCTCGGTCGCAACGCCCGCTATTTGGCGATCGGCAACGCGTTCGCTGCCGGACTCATGGGTACCTTCGGCTATTACGTTGGGGAGCGTGCCGTATTCCTGTTGACTGCGGCACTTGGCATCCCCGCATTGGCCGCGATCGAGACTATCAGAGATGCGGATCTTTCTTCGGCTAAGATCCAGCCGAAGCCGACGCCGAAGTCAAAGCGCGAGAATCCCGGCTGGTCATGGCGGTTTCTTATAGACCGCAGGCTGCTCGCCTATGCTGCATGCGCCAGCCTGTTCCAACTTGCCAATGCGGCGATGCTGCCGATTGCTGCCGGGATGGTGACAAAAAGGGCCGGCAGCGAAGCCTCATTGGTGATCGCAGCTTGCATTGTCGCGCCACAGGCGGTTACGGCCGCCATTTCGCCCTGGGTCGGGCGAGTCGCTGAGGGTTGGGGCCGCCGGCCGATCCTGCTCCTTGGCTTTGCCGTGTTGCCGATCCGCGGCGCGCTGTTCGCCGCCACCGCCGACCCGTATCTGATGGTCCTGATCCAACTGCTCGACGGATTGAGCGCGGCCGCCCTTGGCGTCTTGACCCCGCTGATCGTCGCCGACGTCACGCGCGATACCGGTCGCTACACCACCGCGCTCGGGGCGGTTGGACTCGCGATCGGCGGCGGCGCAACCTTGAGCACCACGGCAGCCGGCTTGATTGCCGACCATCTAGGGAGCGAGGCGGCCTTCCTCGGCCTCGCCGCCGTCGGGCTCTGCGCCACTCTTCTCGTCTGGACCGTGATGCCGGAGACCCGGGACAACCCGGTATCAGGCGCGGGGTAGAGCGGCAAAGCGGCGCGCATCTCGGCGTGGGAAGCCGCCGAGGGGGGCTTCTGGCGCATATCCCTGATGCGTCTTTCGGAGTTGACAGTCTGCAAATCGCGCAGGACGATCACCCGGAAAAGTAAGAAGACCGCGTGTGCCATGCCTTTCCTGTAGAAAGAGGGGCGGCGTGGGTCGCGAGGCGCCGCGTTAATTGAACGAGTAAAGCCAGCGAAGCCGAAATAACCGCACTAAGGAGAAACTGATCATGCCCATGCCGCAACGTGTCCAGTATTCCGACGCCATCGAGCCGTTGGTCCAATTTATCGAGGATACGCCCCCCTCGGAGATTCTGGATCGCACACTGGACAAGCTGCGTGCGGGGGTACCCACGCAGACCATGCTGACGGCCTCGGCCTTGGCGGTGACCCGCTCCACCGAAATGCCGCCCGGTCATCACGGCGGCCCGCTGCACCCCCTGGCAGGGCTCTACGCGGTTTCGAAGACGGTCGAGCGACTGGAAGGCGAAGAGCGCTTTCTGCCGGTGCTGCAGCACGTGGCGCTCACCAACAAGCACATTCACCATCCGGCGATGGGGCCCTACGCCCTGCCCGAATTCGCGCCGGAGGATGCCGGCGGGGTCGAAGCGGCCAAAGAGGCGTTTCTGAAGGCGGTGGGCCGCGGGGAGTGGAACAAGGCTGACCATCTGTTCCTGTGGCTGTGGGATAATGCGCCGCGGATCGAGTTCGTTCGATCTGCTGCTGGGCGTGGCGATCCCGAAAAATTTCCACGACGACCATTACTTCATGTTTCCCGGCACGGTGTGGCGCGCCTTCGAGAGCGGGGTTCTCGACAAGGATCTTTTCCCGGTCGTGATGCGGCCGGTGGTGCGCTTTGTGACCCGCTCTCCGGTGGCTCCGAACAATCCGATGCCCTCGCCGCTGCCGCAAATCGAAGCGCTGATCGAGGAGCACGAGCTGCTGGGCCGCATTCTGCGCCAGCGCAGCGGCGAGGATGAGGTGGCGGCGATCGGCGAGCTGGGCGAGGCCATCGCGGCGGTCGACGTCTTTGCCGATATTCCGGTGCTGATGGCCAAAGCCTTGGCCGGGGGGCTTTCCCTCGAAGGCGCGGGTGAGGCGCTCTCGATTGGAGCGGCCGGTCTCTTCCTGCGCTCGCTCGGCGGCAACCCGATGGATGTTCACCTGCATACGAGCGTCAATCTTCGGCGCTTTCTGCTGCGGCAAGACGGGATCAGCCTCAAGAACAAGCTGATGCTGCTGCTGACGTGGCAGTCGGGTCCCGAGATCCGCTCGACCGCGACGCGGATGGAGCCGTACCCGCAGCCCGATATGGAAGCGGTCGCCGCGTTGCCGCCGCGGAGCCAGGAGGAGCTGCTCGACGCGATCAGGCACAGCATCTACAGCCAGCCGCCGATTGACGTGTCCAGCGTCAATCTGGGGACGCTGCGGGCGGTGCCGGAAGTCAAGGAGACGGTCAACCTGGCCACACAATACATGAAGGCTGGCTACGACCCGCAGGCGTTCATCGCGCGTCTCGCCGAGATCGTGTGCCACGACAATTTCACCGAGATGCACGCCTTCAAGCACCACCAGTCGATCGTCGAGGAATACCACGCCACCCACGAGCCGTGGCGCTGGATGCACCTCGTCTGCGGCGCCCAGGCCGCGGCAATCTCCTTCGGCAAGAGCATGACGGTCTATGAGGAGTATCTCGAACTCCTCCACGCCGCGTAATTTGGGAGGTAGGCAGGGGGGCCTTGCGCCTCTCTGTTTACCTATCGTCCGCCAACACAGATGCGACCCTCGGGTAGAGAATAAAGCACCGTACCCGCAAGGGTGCCTCCTCGATTAATCCTGGCGCGCTCTGGCATGCCGTCTCGTGTGAGCAGTTTCACACGGGGAGAGCTAATGCTAGGCTCTGCCGGTGGTTTCCCTTTCAATTGGGATGACCAATCCGCGCGAAGGGGGGCGAGATGCGGCGATGGCTTTGGGCAAAAATATTCGTAGGCGCCTTCGGCCTAGTCTTAGGCGGGACCGAGGGCACATCTGCCCAGCCGACCTCCGAGGGCCGCCCGCACAAATGGCTCGCCGTCGAAAAGAGTCTCACGGATTTCGTCGCTGACGGTTTCGAGCTGAAGACTATGGTGTATGATAGCTCGGAGACCGCCGCGAAATCCGAGCCGGATGTGCACTATTTCTTGCAGAAAGGCACGACTCTCGTGCGCTGCGACTTTAAGAAGCGCGACCAGGCGTCGATCTATTGGTGCTATCAGCTAACCGCGCCAAATAGGCCGTGATCGACGATAACGACCGGGCGAACTGCGGCGCAAGCATCCTTGTCATTGGGATCGGACTTACCCGGCGCAGCCATTATCGCCCACACCATATCGTGGCCGGCTGCCTTTAGGGCGTCGACGGCTGCGCCGGGGAAATTCGTTCGCAAGAGACCGCTAATCAGGCGGCGCTCGGGAATACCTTCTCCGAGCTCACGATATCGCGTGCGTAGGCGAGACATGCGATGATATCGTCATGCGTAATGCCCGGATAATTCCCCAAGATATCGGCTTCGCTCCCATCCGTCGGCCATCAGCCCGATCACCAATTCGACGGAAAGCCGCGTCCCGCAAATGACAGGTTTGCCGGCGAGCACTTCGGGCGCGAGCGTGATGCGAGGGAGCGCAGGGGAACTGCTTGTGCGTTCACTTGTCGTCGTCACCGCGCTTTTTCTGGCGGTCGCTTTGCACGGCTCGGTGGCGCAGGCGGGCGGCGGCGCTGTGGTTGTCGCGTCGAAGATCGATACCGAAGGCGCCTTGCTCGGGAATATGATCCTGGCGCTGCTCCGGGCGCGTGGCGTTGCCGTGGAAAACAAGCTCCAGCTCGGGCCCACCAGCATCGTGCGCGCAGCCATTCTTGCGGGACAGGTCGACATCTATCCCGAATATACCGGAAACGGCGCGCTGTTCTTTCACCGGGAGCAAGACCCGGCATGGAAGAATTGGGAGCGCGGTTATGCGATGGTCGCGGCGCTGTGCCGGGAAAAGAACCATCTGGTGTGGCTGACCCCGGCGCCGGCGAACAACACTTGGGTGATCGCCGTGCGCCGGGAATTGGCGGAGCGCCAACACCTCGCCTCGATGGATGATTTCGCGAGCTACCTAAAAGAGGGCGGTAGGATCAAGCTCGCCGCCTCGGCGGAATTTGTCGAGAGCCCGTCGGCGTTGCCGGCTTTCGAGGCGACATATGGCTTCCGGCTGTCGGACGAGCAGCTGCTTACCTTGTCGGGCGGCAACACCGCCGCCACTCTGCGCGCGGCAGCCGAGGAGATGTCCGGCGTCAACGCAGCGATGGCCTATGGCACGGATGGCGCCCTGACGGCGCTCGGACTCGTCGCGCTCAGGGACGACAAGGGCGCGCAGATCGTCTACGCGCCGGCCCCGGTCGTTCGCGAGGCGGTGGTGCAGGAACATCCCGAGATCCGCGCGGCTCTCGATCCGGTCTTCGCCACCCTGACGCTCGAAACTCTGCAAAAGCTCAACGCCGAGATTGCTGTCGATGGGGAAGAGGCCGGAGCGGTCGCCGCCTCTTATCTCCGATCGAAGAATTTCCTGCCGTGACCGTCCAGCCGAGTCTGGCCGGCCGCCACTCTGCGTTCTCTCTATCGATCGGCATTCGCAACCAAGTGCTGTTCGTCTTGGTGATCGTCGCGGTGGCTGGAGTTACGCTGTCGGGATTTGTCGGCGAGGCGCCGAACCGGCTCGTTTCGGGCAGGCCGGTCCCGTTATGGGTAGCAGCCGGCGCCCTGCCGAGCGCTGCCATTGCAGCACTGGGCGCGGCAGTGGCGGCGGCCTCCCTGATACGGCCGAGCCGGATGCTTCACTGCGCCGTCGCCGTGCTGGCCGCTGCGCTGCTGCTGCTTGTTCTCGCGGCCGCGGGGCAGGCGGCCAGCTTCCTGGCGCAAAGCGCCAGCCCTGCCTCTCGCATTTCGCTGGGCCCTGCGTTCTGGGTCCTCGGCGCATGCGCTGCCCTCGCTGTAGGCGATGCACTGCAGCGTCTCGGCGCGGGCATCATTGCGCAGTTCGTCACGGTGGCCGGGATTGCTTCGGGGGTTCTACTGATGGCGGCGAGCGGCATGTTCGACGCGCTTTCGCTCGCGAAGGAATACGAAATCCATCGCCAGGTCTTCGCCGACGCGATGGCGCGTCATATGACATTGGTTGGAGCATCGGTCGGGGCTGCGGCGGCGATCGGCTTCCCTCTCGGCGTCGCCACTGCCAGGCGTCCGGGCTTGCAGAGCCCTATCTTCGCCGTCTTGAATATCCTGCAGACGATCCCGTCGATTGCGCTGTTCGGATTGCTGATCGTGCCATTGTCGGCGCTGGTTGCGGCAGTGCCGCGGCTCGCCGCGTACGGCATCGGCGGCATCGGAGTGACGCCGGCGATCATCGCGCTGGTGCTCTATGCGTTGTTGCCGGTCGTTCGCAGCACATCGGTCGGGTTGACGGGCGTCGACAGTGCCGCGATCGAAGCGGGGCGCGGCATGGGAATGAGCCCGGGACAGATCTTCCGCGAGATCGAACTGCCGCTCGCCTTGCCGGTGTTGCTCGCCGGGCTGCGCATCGTTACCGTGCAGGCGATCGGCTTGGCCGTGGTTGCGGCGCTGATTGGCGCGGGCGGGCTCGGGACCTTTGTCTTTGAGGGTCTCGGTCAATATGCCGTTGATCTCGTCCTGCTCGGCGCTTTGCCAGCGATCTTTCTCGCGCTCGGCGCCGATTTTGTGCTGCAGATCCTGACCGCCGTGCTAGGCCGACGCTTTGCGCTATGATCGAAATCGACGACGTCACGAAATTTTACGGCGACCGTCGGGTCGTCGACCAGCTTTCATTGACTGTTCCGGCCGGCGATTTCTGTGTGCTGCTGGGGTCGTCCGGTTGCGGCAAATCGACGACTTTGAAGATGATCAACCGGCTGATCGCGGCCGATGCCGGACAAATCCGAGTGGCCGGCGAGGACATCGCGGCCGTCCCGGCCGAGCAGTTGCGGCGGCGTATCGGATACGCAATCCAGTCGATCGGCCTCTTTCCGCATTGGACGGTCGAGGACAACATCGCCACTGTCCCGCACCTACTCAAATGGCCGCGGGCGCGGCGGAGCGAGCGGGTTACCGAGCTGCTCGAGCTGTTTCGGCTCGAACCGGAGACCTATCGCGGAAAATACCCGCACCAGCTTTCGGGGGGTGAGCAGCAGCGCGTCGGGGTTGCCCGCGCGCTCGCTGCCGATCCCGAATTGCTGCTGATGGATGAGCCGTTCGGCGCGGTCGATCCGCTGACCCGCGACGATTTGCAGGCGGAATTATTGCGCATCCACCGCGCGATGAAGAAAACCATCGTGTTCGTGACCCACGACATCGAAGAGGCGCTGCGCCTCGCCACCCATATCGCGGTGATGCAAGAAGGCCGGATCGCCCAGCTCGGCTCGCCGATCGACATCCTCGAGCACCCGGCGAGCGAGTTCGTGGCCGACTTTGTCGGAAGGCAGGGCATCGGCCTCAAGCTCCTTTCGGTGCGGAAGATCGCCGACCATATGCGCCCCGGCGAAACCGCCGAAGGCGAGCCGCTTTCTATCGACACATCGCTGCGCGACGCGCTCTCGGCGATGACCACGCGCCGCACCGACCGGCTTCCGGTCTGCGACGCGGCTGGACGCAAAGTCGGGGCTATCGCGCTGGCCGATCTCGTCCGGTAAAACCTCACAGGAGCCTCAGAGAATGGATCGCAGCGTGCATTTTCGCTCCGACGGCTTGGCCTTATCGCCTGCCGAATATGCCCGGCTGCTGGTCCAGCTGGCGGAGGAGCGCGGCATCGCCGCCGACGAATTCTCGCGGGAGGGGGTCGTTTCGGAGCTCGAGCAACGGATGGCGGCGCTGCTCGGTAAGGAGATGGCGCTCATTCTGCCAAGCGGTACACTCGCCAACCATCTGGCTCTACGTCTGCTCGCGACGCGTGGCCGCCGTGTGCTCGTGCAGCGCGAAAGCCATATCTACAACGATACCGGTGACTGCGCTCAGGAGCTGAGCGGTCTGACCCTGATCCCGCTCGCTCCACAGCGCGCGACCTTTACCCTCGCCGAGGTCGAGACCGAGATCGCCCGCCTTCCGGAAGCCCGCGTCTCGACCCCGGTCGGCGCGATCTCGATAGAATCTCCGGTGCGACGGCTCCAGGGCGAAGTCTTCGACTTCACCGAGATGCAGCGGATCGCGGCCTTTGCGCGGGAGCGCCGGATCGGCCTCCACCTCGATGGCGCCCGCATCTTTCTCGCCTCGGCCTATACGGGGATAACCCCGGCGAGCTACACCGCGTTGTTCGACACCGTCTATGTCTCGCTCTACAAATACTTCAACGCCGCCGCCGGGGCGGTGCTCGCCGGGCCGCGAGAGCTGATCGAGAACCTCTACCATCAGCGGCGCATGTTCGGCGGCAGCCTTCGCCAGGCTTGGCCTTATGCGGCGGTGGCATTGCATTACCTCGACGGCTTCGGCGAACGCTTCGAACGCGCCGCAACGGCGGCCGAGACCCTGTTTCGAGCCCTGCACCGGCACTCCGGCTGCGAGGTTCGCCGTGCCGCGGCGGCGACCAATGTCACGCGCCTGCGGGTCTTCGGGGCTGATGCCGAGAGCCTGCCCGAGCGGCTGCTCGCGCGCGGCATCGCAATCCGGCCTGCTCTGCACACCTCCCCCGAGGGCGCCGAGTTCGAGCTGTTCACCAACGAGACGATCCTGCGCCGCCCGGCAAACGAGATCGTCGAAGTGCTCTTCGAAGCACTGGAATCCTAGCCCGCCCGTCCATATTGACGCAAAGCGGCCTGCCGCTTAACTACTTGGCATGGCACAACTTCCGATCATTACGGCGCCCGACCCTCGGCTCAAGATCAAGGCGCGGCCGGTGCCTGCGGTCGACGGCAAGATCAGGCGCCTGATGGACGACATGCTCGACACGATGTACGGGGCGATCGGCATCGGTCTCGCCGCCCCGCAGGTCGGACAATCGAACCGGGTCATTGTCCTCGATGTCGCCCGGGAGGGCGAGAAGCCGCAGCCGCTGCAACTGGCCAATCCGGAAATTCTCTGGCGCTCGCCCGAGCTGACAACCGGCAATGAAGGGTGCCTGTCCCTCCCGGAACACTATGCCGAGGTCACGCGCCCGGCGAAGATCCGGCTGCGCTACCTCGATTACCAGAACGAAATCCGGGAGATCGAGGCATCGGGGCTCCTCGCGATGTGCCTCCAGCACGAGATCGATCACCTCGACGGAGTCCTCTTTGTCGACCATATCTCCTCGCTAAAGCGCGGGATGATCCTGCGCAAGCTCGCCAAGGCCAAACGCAGCCGGGTACCTGAGACCGCCGCCTGACCCCAGAGCCTGACCCCGGAGGGGGAGAAGGATAAACGCCATCGGTCCGCGACGAACGCTCGACCTTGTCTTTATGGGCACGCCGGCTTTTGCGGCGACGGTCCTGGGCGCGGTGATCGAGGCCGGGCACCGGATCCTTGCGGTTTACACGCAGCCGCCGCGCCCCGCCGGCCGCGGACACCGGCCGCAACCCTCGCCGGTTCAGTCGCTGGCGGCAGAGCACGGCCTCCCGGTCCGTTGTCCCGCGACCCTGCGGAACGAAGCGGAGCAAGCTGCTTTCGCCGCGCTCGCCGCCGATGCCGCGGTGGTCGCCGCGTACGGCCTGATTTTGCCGCTGCCGATCCTGACCGCGCCACGGCTAGGCTGTCTCAATGTGCACGCCTCGCTGCTGCCGCGCTGGCGCGGCGCCGCGCCGATCCAGCGGGCATTGCTCGCCGGTGACCCCGAGACCGGGATCACGATCATGCAGATGGAGGAAGGGCTCGATACCGGCCCGATATTGCTGCAGGAAACGGTGCCCATCGCGCCGGATGCGACGTCTACCGGCATCTCGGCCGAGCTCGCGATTCTCGGCGGACGACTGATGCTGATGGCGCTCGACGCGGTCGCCGAAGGCCGGCTCGTCGGCACGCCGCAACCGCAGGAAGGCGTGACCTATGCGCCCAAGATCGGTCGGGAGGAAGGGCGGCTCGATTGGCGGCTGCATTCGCCCGATCTGGAGCGGCGGGTCAGGGCATTCGACCCGTGGCCGGGATCCTTTTTCGAGATTGGCGGCGAGAGGATCCGGGTGCATGCCGCGATAGATCTGCCGGGGCCAGCCGGGGGCATCCCGGGCACGGTGCTCGACGAGCGCTTGACCGTTGCCTGCGGCGATGGGGTCCTGCGCCTCTTGCGGCTGCAGCGGCCGGGCCGGGCCGCGCTCGACGCCCCGGCTTTCCTGCGCGGATTTCCAATCCCTCCCGGGACGAGGCTGCCGTGCCCCGCTACAAGCTGACCATCGAATATGACGGCAGCGGGCTGGTCGGCTGGCAGCGCCAAGCGAACGGCCTTTCAGTTCAAGAGGCGCTCGAAACCGCGATCCATAAGTTCTGCGGGGAGACCGTCACCGTCCACGGGGCAGGCCGGACTGACGCCGGGGTGCACGCGCTGGCGCAGGCCGCGCATCTCGATCTCGCCCGCGCGACGGCGCCGGAGGTGCTGCGCGACGCCGTTAACCACTATCTGCGGCCAAATGCGATCAGCATTGTTGCCGCTGAGCGCGTTTGCGACGAGTTCGACGCCCGGCTGTCGGCGGTCGGCCGGGTTTATCTCTATCGCATCCTGAACCGCCGCGCCCCGCCGGCGCTCGAACGCGGCCGGGTGTGGCAGGTCGCTCCGACGCTCGACGTCGAGGCGATGCGCGCCGGCGCCCATCACCTCATAGGGCATCACGATTTTTCGACTTTCCGCGACTCGCTGTGCCAGGCGAGATCGCCGTTAAAGACGCTGGACGCCCTGGAAGTCGGCCGCACCGGCGACGAGATCCACATCACAGCTCGTGCCCGCTCGTTTCTGCATCACCAGGTGCGCAACATGGCCGGCACCTTGAAGCTAGTCGGTCTCGGACGGTGGCGTCCCGACGACGTCGCCCGCGCGCTCGCGGCCCGCGATCGCCGCGCCGGCGGCCCGACCGCACCCCCCGAAGCGCTCTATTTGGTCGAAATCCGCTATCCGTCGCGGTGAGACGCCGTCAGCGGAAGAATTCGATCTTCGCCTCGCGGAACCAGAGGAAATTCGCCGGTGCGGCCGATATCGGCCCGTTGATCGCAAAGACCGCGATCTCGAATTTGTCGCCGGGGGCAACCGGATTGGCGAGCACCAGGCGATGCGGCATGTTGAACCCCTGGATCGTGCCAGGGCTCGGGCGGCCGGCAGCCCGCGGCAACTCGCCATTGACCCAGACTTCTGCGTAGTCGTCGACATTCACCCGCAGCACCGTCATCGCGCCGGAAGTGTCGAACCCTGCGGCATTTGCCGGGATCGTCAGCTTTGTCCGGTACCAGAAGAACGACACCATGCCGCCGCCCCGTCTGGCCCCCAGATCGTCGGCGGCAATCACCGGCCAGGCCGAATCGTCAAACCCGTTTACCCCGGCATATGGCTCTACGTCGTAGGTCGTCCTGAATTCGGGCATCGCGTCCGTCAATGCCGGGCACTCGACGATCTTGGCCTCCATCCCCTTCCACTGCGCATCGAATACCGCCGATCCTTCGACGGTCATCAAATCGACGACATGCGCCGGCGGCAGCAACGGCGCGCTTGGCGGGTGAGGCACGAGCAAGGGCGGCTTTGCGGGTGGGACGGAAGCTGTGGGCCTAGTGCGTTTGTTCTCAGCCATTTCCGTCTCCCTTTCCGCAGATCGCCGTGTATACGCAGACGCCTAACCAGCGCGCCGCCCGCCGTCGCGCGAGTGGGACTTACGCCGGGGCGGGGATGGCGCGCTGGTTATACATAATCTTGCGCATCTGCGCCCGCTCCTGGTCGCTCAATGTGGCAGGGTCGACGCGCAAATTGTTACCGGTCTCCATCCCGCGCTTGACCGCCGGACGGCTGCCGACCTCGTCGAACCAGCGTTTGAAATGTTTGAACTCGCTGACTTCCTGACCTTGAGCCTCGGCGTTGACGGTCCACGGATAGGAAATCATGTCGGCGATCGTGTATTCGTCGCCAGCGAGATAGCGCCGGTCGTAGAGCCGGTTGTTCATCACGCCGTAAAGCCGGTTGGCCTCGTCGGTGAAGCGGCGGATCGCATAGGTCAGGTCGCCGGCGTCGGGGCCGGCGCGGCGGAAATGCCCGCATTCACCGAGCTTCGGGCCCTGATTGGCCATCTGCCATATCACCCACTGGGTGACTTCGTATTTCCCGCGAAGGTCCTGTGGGAAGAAGCGGCCTTCCTTTTCCGCGAGATACATCATGATCGCGCCGGATTCGAATATGCTGATCGGCGCCCCGCCGCCCTTGGGATTGTGGTCGACCAATACCGGCATGCGGTGGTTGGGATTGATCTTCAGAAATTCGGGCTTGAACTGGTCGCCGCGCCCGATATTGCAGGGGACCAAATTGTAATCGAGACCCAATTCTTCGAGCAGAATGGTGACCTTTTTCCCGTTCGGCGTCGGCCAAAAGTGGAGATCGAGCATCGCAAGCTCCTTTTTCCGTTTGCTGAGTGGTGGGCCGTCGCGGGAACGATAGCGTCAGCCCCGCCCGCTGTCACTCCGGCTATTCCCGGCGAAACGTCACCACCAAGACGTCGCGGTAGGCCGGGCGCGCGGGATCGAGCGGCACGACCGGGGTCACGCCGTGATAGACGCGGCTGTCGTCGACCAGCGCCGAGTCGAGCGGGGCGCTCAGGGTGAAGCTGCCGAGCGGGCGCCTGACGAGGTCGTAGATCGTGGTTTCGCCGCTCGCGACATTCTCGCGGCACACCATCAGCACCAATACCCAATCGACCCCGTCGCGGTGCATGCCTTCCGGGGTCGGCCGACCCTCCTGCCCGGCTCGCGTCTCGATGCGGAACTGGTGGATCTCGACATGCCAGGCTTCGGGCCGCAGCTCGGCCGGGGTCAACCGGTCGAACAACGATTGGCAGGTGCGCAGGATCGCGGTCAGCGCCGGGTGGCGCGCGGCCGCCTCGGTGACCGGTTCGAACCAGCGTTCGACGCCGCCGTTGAGCGGGTTGTAGTCGCGGCTTTGATAATGCGGCTGATGCGGCTTTCTGGTGATCCCCGCCGGTGCGGCGCGAAAGACCCCGAACCGGCGGCGGCGGTAGCGTCCGCCGTCGGCCATGTAGGCGTCGACACCGAGATCGCCCCAGGTCGCGGCAAAACCCTCCCAATCGGCAAGGCCAGCCTCTTCCAACAACCGCCCCAATTCCGGCGCGCGCACGAAGGCAAAGCCGTCGCGCGCGATTGTGTCAGCGAGAGGAGCGAGCAATTCTGTCATTGGAATGATCCTCAAGCCGCGATCACGAGACAGCTTCGGCGACGACCCGCAGCGCTTCCGGTGTCGCGCCCACCAGCAACAATGTGCCGACCCGGTGATCTCTCGCGATCTCCTTCCAGGCTTCGAGACGGTCCTTGATCCGCTCTTTCGGCCCGACCAACGAGGTTTCGTCGATCAAGGCGTCGGGCACCGCCGCCTCGGCCTCCTTGCGCCGGCCCGCGAGGAAGTGGTCCTGGATCTCGATCGCCGCCGCTTCGTAGCCGAGCCGCTTGGCCAAGTCGTTGTAGTAATTCTTCGATCGCGCCCCCATGCCGCCGATATAGAGCGCGAGTTGCGGCCTGATCTTATCGCGGCAGGCCGCGAGATCGTCGCCGATCGCTACCCGGACGTAAGGTGCGATATCGAAGTCTGCCCGGGTTTTGCCATTCCCGGCCTTGGCGATCCCTTCCAGCACCGGCCCAGTAATCGCCTCAGCCTTCTCTGGCGACATGAAGAACGGCAATGTGCCGTCGGCCACTTCGCCGGCGGTGCGCAGCCCGGCCGGCGCGAACGAGGCGGTATAGATCTTCAGGCTCGGATCGCCGTGGATGATGCTGCGCAGCGGCTTGCCGAGCCCGGTGGCGCCCGGCCCGGTGTAGGGGATTTGATAATGCTCGCCGTGAAACTCGAGTGGCGCCTTGCGCTCCAATATTTGGCGGATGATTGCGATGTATTCGCGGGTGCGCAGCAGCGGCTTGCCGAACGGCACGCCGTGCCAGCCCTCGACGACCTGCGGGCCGGACGGTCCAATGCCGCAGAGAAACCGGTTGCCGGAAAGCGCCTGCAGGGTCATTGCCGTCATCGCCGCACAGGCCGGGGTGCGCGCCGGCATCTGCATGATGCTGGTGCCGGCTTTGATCTTCTTCGTCTGCGCCAAGACCCAGGCGACCGGCGTCACCGCATCGGTCCCATAGGCCTCGCCGCACCATACTGCCTCGTAACCGCGCCGTTCCGCCTCCCAAACCGTCTCCAAGTCGACGCCGGTGTCCGGCGACACTCTGAGGGTGATGGCCAATTTCATGGTTGGACTCCCGAGGTTCAGTCATCCCGGCGAAGGCCGGGACCCATATCTGCCCTGGGCATCGGCCTTCGCCAGTGTGACGATGAAAAGTGGCTTTGACTTATACGCCGAGCGGCTCGGCCGCGCGCGCGACGCGCTCCACGGCGCAGCCAATCCTTGAGCGCGCGCTCGGCGGCCTCGACCAGAACATGCTCGACGCCCGCTGTGCCATAGGCGGCCAAACGGGCGCGGAGTGCGCCTTCGCCCTTGCCGTCCCACCCGTAACGAAGCGAGATCGCGAAGCCGGCACCGGGCCGCTGCTCGCGTATTCGGCGCACGATCGGTGCGGCCTCTTCGGGCGACAGCCGCGAGCCATGCCGCCCTTCGGCAAGTTTTACGGCGCGGGTAAGCGCGGCCTCGGAGCTGGCGCCGATCCAGATCGGGATTGGTTTCACCGGATGCGGCAGCATCCGCATGTCCTCATTTGTTGGAGCAAACCGGGGCATCCTAGCTGACATTGCCAATTAACGTATTTATTTGCGTTTTTGCTATTGATGTGCTACTATGCAAACCATCCTCTAAACGAGGCCCGGTGCTACCTCTTCAAGACTTCTGGCTGATCGTCATTGCGGTAACAGCGAAAACAGCCAGCCATCCCGTTGTTTTTCCGATGTGAGATTGCCCCAAGTTCCAGGATTTCCACGGCGAAGAAGAGATTGATGGCTGATAATTTTCTCGAGGAACAGCGACAGCAGCCAGGGCGACGGGGTGACCGCCTGGCGCAAAATGAATTGGGTCTTCCCGACGGCTTTCGTCGCCCGCCCGGCCTTGCAGCCCCTGGGCTCCCGCTTTCGCGGGAAAGACGAGTAGGACCGGTAACTCTTGGTAAGCCCTGAGCCTAGGGAGCTTGAACAATCCGAGTACCGAAGTAGGCGCCGTCGGAACCGCGTCGCGAAACCGCCTCCCTCGCGTCCAGTCGGGTGATTACTCGGCCAGCTGCCGCAACTCGGGCATTGCCCGTTCCAAACCGCGGGTGAAGCGGTCGACGACCTCGTCGATCTCGCTGCGCGTGATGCAGAGCGGCGGCGAGAACGAGGTGATCTCGCCATAAGGCAGCGCGCGTACCGACACACCCTCTTCGAGCACTTTGCGGGAGATCATGCGGTGGGGTTGGCTTTGCGGGTCGAAAAACCGGCGGACGTGCTTGTCGGCGACAAATTCGACCGCGACCATCAGGCCGGCGCCGCGAACGTCGCCGACAAAGGGGTTGTCGGCGAGCCGCTCGCGCAATTGGTCACGCAGGTAGGTGCCCATTGCCGCCGAATTCTCGATGAGGCGCTCGCGCTCCATGATGTCGAGGTTGGCCAATGCGACGGCCCCGCCGACCGGGTGCCCCGAATAGGTGAAGCCGTGCATCAGCGGCCCCATTTCCGGCGAGGCGTCGCGCAATACCTCCCAGATCCTCTCGGAGATCACCGATGCCGAGAGCGGGAAATAGGCGCTGGTAATGCCTTTGGCGAGCGTGACGATATCGGGCTTCAGATCGAACAGACCCGTCGCGAACCACGCGCCGGTGCGGCCGAACCCGGTGATCACCTCGTCGGCGATAAACAAGATGTCGTGCTCGGCGAGAAGCTCCTGAACCCGTTCGAAATAGCCTCTGGGCGGCAGGAACACGCCGCCCGTGCCCATGATCGGCTCGCCAATGAAGGCGGCGATCGTCTCCGCGCCCTCGCGCGCGATCAGCGCCTCGAGATCGTGCACCATGCGGGCGGTGAATGCCTCCTCGTCCTCGCCCTTCTCGGCGAAACGATAAAAATGCGGGCAGGAGGTGTGAAGGACCCCCTCGATCGGCAGATCGAAGGCCTTGTGAAAGGCCGCGATGCCGGTGAGGCTTCCGGCGGCATAGGTCAGGCCGTGATAGCTTCCGAGGCGCGATATCACCTTCTTCTTCTGCGTTCGGCCGAGCAGATTGTTGTAATAGCGCACCAGCTTGAAATTGGTGTCGTTGGCGTCCGAGCCCGAACTGCCGAAGAACATCTTCGACAGATGCCCGGCGCCTGCCTTCTCGTGAAACAGGCTCAACACCCGGTCGGCCAGCCGGATGATCGGCTCGTTCGAGTGCGATCCGAAGGTGTGGTAATAACCAAGGTCACGCATCGCCTGTGCCGCCGCTTCGCCGAGCTCGGCGCGGCCAAAGCCGATGTTGACGCACCACAATCCGGCGCCGCAATCGATGAGCTCCCGGCCGTGCCGGTCCTTAACCCTCACCCCAGAGCCCCCGGCAATGATCGTCGGGCCGTTCCTGAGGTGATCTGCGATCGAAGTCGCCGGGTGGATCAGGCTCTGCCGGTCCATTTCCTCGAGCGAATAATTCTGTGCAGCGTTCGACATAATTCTCTCCTATCAAAGCCCTTTTGGCTCCCCGGGGTAGAGGATTTCCGGCGGGACTTCGGGCTCGGCGATAAGGGCCCAGCCGCCCTCCCGCCACGCGCGAAAAAAACAGCTGCGCCGCCCGGTGTGGCATGCAACGCCTTGCTGATCGACCAGCAGCAATACCGCATCGCCGTCGCAATCGAGGCGGAGTTCACGCAGCAGCTGGAACTGCCCCGAGGTCTCGCCCTTTCGCCAGAGCTTCGCGCGCGACCGCGACCAATAGCAGGCGCGGCCCTCGTCGAGGCTCGCCCGCACCGCGTCGCGGTTCATCCAGGCCAGCATCAGGATTTCGCCGGTATCGTATTGCTGCGCGATGGCGGGCACGAGACCATCGGAGCCAAACCTGATCGCGGTCAGCGCATTTTCGATCTGATCCTGCACCTGCCTCGTCCCTTCCGCCGGTTGCCCCTGTTGCAATCCCCGCATTAGGGTAGCGCTGCAACAAAAACAATACCGGTTGCGGCAGCTTCGAAAGCTTTGGATGCACATGAAGATCGCTGTTGTTTTCGCCATTGCCGCCGGCTTTACCCTGAGCGCCGCAGCTTCTGCCGCGATGTCGGGCACCGTCGTCAAGATCGGCGTTCTGAGTGACATGTCCGGCCTGTACGCCGATATCGGCGGGCCGGGGTCGGTCGAGGCGGCGCGAATGGCGATCGCGGATTTTGGCGGCAACGTCAACGGCAAGAAGATCGAACTGGTCACCGCCGACCATCAGAACAAGCCGGATGTCGGCTCGGCGATCGCCGCCCAGTGGTTCGGCAGAGACGGCGTCGACGCTATTGTCGACGTGCCGAACTCGAGCGTGGCGCTCGCCTTGCAGGAAGTCGCCCGCAACGACAACAAGGTGCTCCTGATATCGGGTGCCGCGGCTTCCGACCTGACCGGCAAAGCCTGCTCAGCGACCTCGGTGCACTGGACCTACGACACGCTGGCACTGGCGAACGGCACCGGCACCGCCATCGTCAAAGCCGGCGGCGACACTTGGTTCTTCATCACCGCGGATTACGCCTTTGGCCATAACCTCGAACGGGATACGTCGAGAGTTCGTCGAGGAATACGGCGGCCAAGTGCTGGGCTCGGTCCCGGCGCCGCTAGGTACTGCCGATTTCTCTTCCTTCTTGCTGCAGGCACAAAACTCCAAGGCAAAGATTGTCGGCCTCGCCAATGCCGGCGGCGACACGATCAACTCGATCAAGCAGGCCGGCGAGTTCGGAATCGTCGAGGGCGGACAAAAGCTCGCCAGCCTCCTCGTCTTTATTTCCGATATTCACAGCCTCGGCTTACAAGCTGCACACGGGCTGCAACTCACCTCGGCCTTTTATTGGGACCAGAACGACCAAACCCGCGCGTGGTCTAAGCGCTTTATCGACAAGATGAAACGCGAGCCGACAATGGTGCAAGCTGGGGTGTACGGGTCGATCATGCACTATCTGGCCGCAATCAAGGCGACCGGCAGCGACGACGGCCCGACCGTCGTCAAACAGATGAAGGCAACCCCGGTCAACGACTTCATGACCAAGAACGGCAAGATCCGCGAGGACGGCACCCTCGTCCGCGACATGTATCTGTTCGAGGTCAAGAAGCCGTCGGAATCAAAAGGTCCGTGGGACTATTACAAGCAGATCGCCGTGGTCCCCGGCGGGGAAGCCTTCAGGCTGCCCGGTCCCAACCAATGCCCGCTGGTCAAGGGCTGAAGAACGCGTCATCAGCAGCCGCGCTTCCCGTTCGCATTGCCGCACCGGGAACAATCGTCACGGGCCGGTGTTGTCCGTGCGTAGCCGCAGTCGGGCGTCCCCCGGCGAATAGGACGGACCATTATGCCGGAAACTGCCGCCGCCGCTTATAGTTTGCAGCGGTGGGCGACCGAGCACCGGGGTGTGCTTATGGCTGGCACACTGGCCATTGTCGCGTTCGTCACCACGTTGATTGTCGGATGCAAGCCACTGGCGAGGGTTTATCAAGCGTCCAACGAACCAGCTCGGCTTGATGATCCTGGCGATTAATCGAATTGCCGTTACTGACACACGAATAATTCCGGCCGATCACATCAGTTGTAGACCGGCGTGGTGCCCGGAGTCGGCGAATAACCGAAGCTGCCGCGGGCGATGATCGCCTCGCGGCCGCCCATGGCGGCGATGCGCGCTCTCTGGTCGGCCTTCTCCAATGCGTCGGCGGCGTCGGGATCGACGACGCGACGCAGCTCCGCTTCGCAATCGGCGGCGAGACCCTGCTCGACCGCCTCGCTGCGAAAGGAGTGCACTTCAGCGACGCCTATTGCAACTCGCCGATCTGCGTGCCGTCGCGCGCCGCGCTGGCGACCGGGCGTTACGTCCACCGCATCCGGTTCTGGGACAACGCGATCCGTTATGACGGCAGCGTGCCGAGCTGGCACCACCGCTTGACAGAGACCGGGCGCGAGGTCACTGCGATCGGCAAATTGCATTTCAGGAGCGCCGAGGATGACAACTGCTTCACTCGAGAGATCATGCCCTTGCACGTTCGGCGTGCGGATCATCGGATGGCCGGCACAGCCGAGCACACGCGGGTTGTGCTCGTCGCTCAGAATGAAGAGCAGGTTTGCGGGCTTCATCAGCTCAGGTCGATCGCGTGGCGTTTCAGCAACTCTAGTGGCACAACCTCCAAGGTCGCCTCGTGGGTCGCGGTCAGTCTGACCTTGGGGGCTTTGCCGGCTTCGAATGCCTCCTTCCAGCGCTCGGCGCACAGGCACCAGCAATCGCCCGGCTTCAAACCCGGAAAGCCGAATTCGGGGACCGGCGTCGACAAATCATTGCCGGCCGCTCGCGAGAACGCTAGAAAAACGGCGTCGACCCTGGTGCACACCGTGTGCAGCCCGAAATCCTCGGGTCCGGTATTGCAGCTGCCGTCGCGGTAAAACCCGGTCATCGGCTTGGTGCAGCATTCAGCGAGGGGCTCGCCGAACACGTTACGGCCTTCAGTCATCTTCGGTTCCCATGAATTGCTGAGGTCGGAGCGCGGCGCGTATACCGCTGGAGCCATACGCTATCCTGTCAAATCGATCATAGCCATCCGATAAATTGAACCCACCGCCCGTTCCCAATTGTCTGCCGTGAGGTGATCGTGACGCGTTAAGACCGGACAAGAAGCGATTTCACCACGCTCAGCCAGAAGAAACCTTCGGGAGGAAGTAGTCGATCATGAGGACTTGCAGAACATCAGCGGTGCCCGCGGCCAATAGGCGCTTTCCAGGCGTGGTCGCGGCTGTAGTCTTGGTGAACCTCGCGGTTCAGCCGCTAACAGCGCGAAGTGCGACCTACGACTATGTGGCCCCGCAGGTTGCTCCGCCAATCGCTGCCAACCTCGGAACGGCGGATATCGCAGCGATATTGAACGAGACGGCGCCCAATAAGCCCTACTTCGTCGCCTATCAGCTGACTACGACGGATGCAAACAACAACGTCGCTGGCGCCGCACCGCTGAAAGTCGTCCCGACCGAGGATGCGTCACATCCCTATCTCGGGGTATTTCACAATCAGATCAACAGCACGCAATTTGCGACGTATCTCGGCTACTCGACCGATCTCGAGGTCTGGCACATGATTGGCCAGATACATAGTCCCGCGAGCCAGCCCGGTTTGCGGATTCTCCCTGACGACAGCGTCGTCTATGCCGAAGAGTACAATCCCTCCGGCCGGCCCTACGTCAGAGTGCAGTATTACGGCAATGGCGCGGTCAGCGGGCTCAAGGCATTGATCGCCAACCCGGCCGTCGCTCCGACGCAAGCGATCACGTTGCCGGGAACGGCCCTCGCCAAGGCCGACGGGACACCCGAATTCGGGCGCATCACCTATAGCGGCGCGATCGCCAGCTCCACGCTCGAAATTACTCACCACTTCTATAATCTTGGCCAGCGCGATATCGAAGCCGACGGCACCTTGACCAATTTCAAAAGCTGGTCCAGTCCGACGGATACGACGGTCGACAACCTCGTCACCAACGCCGGCGGCAACGGCAAGATTGGCGATCGCGAGATATTCAAGGTCGGAAACCAGGTGTTCGAAGTGGTCGAAGCGCAGGTCAGCCCGACATCAAGCAGCGATTACGGTTCGTGGCGGCTCTTCCTGATCAACAAGACGGCGAACACCGTTCAAAAGCTGAGCCCCGTGCTTGCCGGAGGGGCCCAGTCGCTCGGCAACCCGACCGTCTCGTTCGTGACATTGCCGACCGGGGTTCCTGCACTGGTGTTCACTTGCTTTGTCTTCGGCACCAACAACTACGCAACGCCGCTCGGCGGACACATCTTCGTCTATCCGCTCGAAGGGCCATAAAGCACTGCGGCGCGCGGCCGTGTGACCGGCGCGCGCCGAGACCTTCGGGTCACGCAGGTGTGCGGTTGACGCCTTCGGCCAGACGCGTCTCGATCGCGTCCCAGATCTTCGGTGCGATCTCGATGCCGTCGAGCCGCGCAATTTCCTGGATGCCGGTCGGGGAGGTGACGTTGATCTCGGTCAGCCAATCGCCGATTACGTCGATCCCGACAAAAACCAGCCCCTGCGCGCGCAAAGTCGGTCCGATCGCCGCGCAGATTTCGCGGTCGCGGGCGGTCAGCTCGGTCTTGACCGGGCGGGCGCCGACATGGAGGTTGGCGCGCGCCTCGCCCTCCGGCGGCACGCGCAGCACCGCGCCCATCGCTTCGCCTTCGACGAGGATGATGCGCTTGTCGCCCTGGCGCACCTCCGGAATGTAGCGCTGCACCATGACCGGCTCACGCTGGATCAACTCATAGATTTCCAACAGCGCCGTCAGGTTCTCGTCGCCCGGCCGCAGCCGGAACACGCCGGCGCCGCCGTTGCCGAACAGCGGCTTCAGGATGATGTCGCCGTGCTCTCTCCAGAATGCGCGGATCGCGTCGCGGTCCCGGGTCAGCAAGGTCGGCGGCATCAGCTCCTTGAAGCGCAGGACGAAGAGCTTCTCCGGCGCGTTGCGCACCGCGGCGGGGTCGTTGACGACGAGCGGCCCGTTTTCCGGCAGCAATTCGAGCAGATGCGTCGCGGTGATATAGGCCATGTCGAAGGGCGGATCCTGCCGCATCAGGATGACATCGACGCCGGCGAGGTCGAGCTCCTCGAACGAGCCGAAGCGGTGGTGGTTGCCCTGTCTCCGCACGACTTCGAGCGGCCGCGCGCGGGCGTAGAGCCGTCCGTCGTGAAGCGTCAGGGCATCGGGCAGATAATGAAACAGGGCGTGTCCGCGGGCCTGCGCTTCGAGGGCCAGCGCAAAGGTCGAATCCGCCTCGATGTTGATCGTATCGATCGGATCCATCTGGATCGCGACGGCGAGAGCCATGCCGACCTCCTGGTCCGGTGCGACGACTGGTAAAACCCTCCCCGGGCGGGAGGCATCAATTCAACTTCGAGCGCAGCTGCTGCAGCAGAGCCGCCGCCTGATGCCGTGCCGTGCCGTCCGGAGTGCGCAGGACGACCTGCTCGAGCGCGGCGGCGGCTGAACGCATGTTGCCGAGCCTTGTGTGCAACAATCCCGCCTCACGCCACAACTCGGCGAGGTCGGGTGCCAGCATCAGCATGGTCTCGGCAACTACGACCGCCCGTTCGTAATGCTCCGCCTGAATAAGGCGCGCCTTCAAATTGTTCTGCAGGCGCAGCAGCACGTCACGGTCCGATACTGGAGTGTAGTGCTCGGTCTGGAGCTCGCTGTCCAAGCCCGCCGTCGCCTTCAACAGCTCGCGCAATTCGACTGCGGTACAGATCCGGCCGCCATGGAACGGGTCGAGGATCACCCGGTCGGGCCCGTCCGACAGGCGGACAAGAAAATGGCCAGGGAAGGCAAGCCCGACGGCCTCCCAGCCCTGCGCGCGGCCGGTGTGCATGTAGAGAATTCCGAGCGCCACCGGCAGGCCCTTCCGACGGTCGACGACACGCATCAGATTGGCGTTCTGCAAGTCGTCGTAAGTCAGCGCGTCGCCGGAATACCCGTATTTCAGGAGGATGATCTCGTTGAGCGCGCGGGCTCGCTCGGCGACATCGCCGGCCGCCCCGGGGTGGCTGCCGACATCGCGCGCGAGCAGTTGCAAATGCTCGCGGTAACGCGTCGGGCCGATGCGCGGGCGTTCGAACGAGGCGAGCGCCAGGGCCGCCTCGGCGATCGGCAGAATGGGTTCGCTCGAGGCGCCGAGCTCGCGCAAAAAATTTGCGCAAGTCTCTGGATCGTATCGCTCCGGCGGCCGGATCATCCTCCCCTTATATCAGAGTTTCTGCACCTCGACAGCAGTAGCCGGCGCGGCGGCAGGAGCCGCGTCTGGCATTTGGGCGCTGGCAGGTGGCGGCGGCGCTCCCGGCTGAGCGGCGATGGGCGCGCCCGGCCGGATCTCGACGTAAGAGACCACCCGCTTCACGTAGGGGACGTTGCGCGCCGCCTCGGTGACCCGGTCGAGCTCCGCCTGCGTGCGGGCCGAACCGATCACGTAGACCGATCCGTTCACCGTATCGATCGTGTAGTTGACCGAGCGGACCTGACTGGCGAAAACAAGGTTCGAGCGGATCTGCGACGAGATCCAGGTATCCCTGACACTCGCCCAGGCGCCTTCGCCCGGCGCCACCTCGATCTCGTTATAGATCCCACGAACCCCCGGGATTTGGCTCGCGATCTGCGCCGCTTGAGCCTTCAACTCGGGGCTCGGCGTCATGCCCGTCAAGAGAGTGCGCCCGTCATAGACGGTGATGGTGAAATCGCGTTGCATCAGCGGGTTCACCTGCAGCCATGCGTTCTGGATGTTGGTCTTTATCGTCAGATCATCGAATGCGCCGGTGACCCCACGTTCCTGGTTCGCCTTGTAGCCGGCCCCCCCGGCCGCGGCGAGACCACCGACGATCGCCACCGGGCAGCCGCAGAGCGCAATCGGCAGCGAAAGCGTGATAACGAGAGAAAGGACGGCACGTAATTTGGACATTGCTGGACCCCCGGCGGATATTCCCCACAGGCACATTGTCCGACAAAAGGGATGCCGCTGCCACTTGCGGCGAGGCAGACGCGGGTAAGGGCTCGAAGCGAGGCTCCCCGCTTCGCTAATCCGCCCGCCAGGCGCCAGGCCAATGCCGGGGAACCCGCAGCGGCGCCACCAGCATCAGGTCGAATTGCAAGTCGAGCGGGGCGAGATCGGGGCGCGACAGCAGGAAGGTCTCCGCGGCACGGGCGATCCGCCGCCTCTGGCGCGGCGTCAGTGCCGACGCCGCCGCGTCGAGTTGGTTTCGCGACTTTACCTCGATGATCGCGAGCACGCGGCCGCGCCGCGCCAGGATGTCGATCTCGCCCGAGGGGCAACGCCAGCCGCGGGCGAGGATGCGCCAGCCCCGCAGCCGCAAATGCCACAGGCACAGCCATTCGGCGAAACGCCCCCGGCGTTGCGCCCGCTGCCGCCTGTGCGTGGCCGTCTGCCGTGCCGGTCTCATTCCTCCCCATCGCGCATCGCCAAGGCGCGCCGATAAAGTTTCCCGCGCGGTATTCCGGTCTCGGACGCTAGTTTTGCCGCCGCCTCGCGCACGCCGAGTTCGGCTAGCGCCGCCCGCAGCCGCTCGTCGACCTCGGCCTGGTCCGGCTCATGGTGTTCGGGCGGACCGACAACGACCACCGCCTCACCGCGCGGCGGCCCCGCGAGGCGGTAATGCGCCGCAAGATCGGCCAGTCGCCCGCGCCGTACCTCCTCGTGCAATTTGGTCAGCTCACGCGCGACCGCAGCCTCCCGATTGCCGAGCACCTCGGCCATGTCGGTCAGCGATTCGACGAGCCGCGGAGCGCTTTCGTAGAATACCAGTGTGGCCTCGACTGCGGCCCAGCGCTCGAGGGCGCGCCGTCGCGCCGCCTGCCGCGGCGACAGGAAGCCGGCGAACAAAAAGGCGGCCGGAGACAACCCCGATAGGATCAGCGCGGTCACCGCCGCGGTTGGACCCGGAATGGCGATGACCGGCAGATCTTCGGCAAGCGCCGCGCGCACGAGCTTGTAGCCGGGATCGGAGACGAGCGGCGTGCCGGCGTCCGACACCAGCGCCACTCGCCCGCCGCGCCGTAGCGCCGTCAGAACGATGGGCCGCACCTGGTCGGCATTGTGGTCGTGGTAGGCCGCAAGCGATGTCGAGATCCCGTACCTTGCCAGCAGCTTTCCAGTGACTCGAGTGTCTTCGCAGAAGATGCGGTCGGCGGCGTGCAACACCGCAAGCGCGCGCAGGGTGATGTCTCGCAGATTGCCGATCGGGGTTGCGACGAGGTAGAGCCCGGGCGCCAGCTCTATTTGAGGGAAGGCTCCCGCCGCCTGCGGCCTAGGCGCCGCATCCAAAGCCGGCGGCGCCATCGGGTCGGGTTTACTCGCATCCGGACGGCGGCTAGGGTGCCGGCTCCTGCCTTCTTTCCTCTCGGAGCCCGCTCTTGCTGCGCCCGTCGCTTTCGCGGTTCGCCTCACCCTTTGCCGCCCTCGCTATGGCCGCGCTTGCTTGCTGCGCTCCGGCGATGGTATCGGCGCCGATCGCCCGCCCGCAACCGCCCTATTACGGTTACGGCCGGGTCGCGCCACCGCTTCCGCCCGGCCCTCCGTCGCCGACCACGGCCGCCGCGGCGGGACCCGCGAAAGTGGCCTTGCTCGTTCCTTTGTCGGGCGCCAATGCCGAACTCGGTCAGGCCCTCCTTGACGCGGCGCAATTGGCGCTGTTTGAGAGCGGCGGCGACCGCCTGATCCTGGTGCCGCGCGACACCGGGGGGAATGCGGCCGGCGCGGCCGGCGCCGCACGCGCGGCGATCGGCGACGGAGCGCGGCTGATCTTGGGGCCGCTGCTCGCCCCCGAGGTCGAGGCAGTAAAGCCGATCGCCCAAGAGGCGCACATAAACGTCATCGCCTTTTCGACGGTTACTACCCTCGCCGGCGGAAATACTTACTTGATGGGGTTTTTGCCGCGGCAGGAGGCGGTACGCGAGGTCGGCTATGCGCGCGAACGCGGCCTTGCCCGTTTCGCGGCGCTGGCGCCCAACTCGCCCTACGGGCATTTGATGGCCGACGCGCTGCGGGAAGTCGCATCGGGGAGCGGCGCCAGCGTGACAAAGGTCGAGTTCTTCGATCCCCGCGCCGGCGATGTTTCGCCTGCGATCCAGCGACTGCTGCCCGGCGGTGGTGCCGAGGGCAGCGCCGAGCCACCTCCCGTGTCGCCGCCGGCCGTCTCCTTCGATGCGCTGCTGCTGCCGGTAGGCGGCGCCAGCCTCAAGCAGATCGCCGCTCAGGTCAGGGCAGCGGCCGGCACTGCCAAGCCCGTGCAGTTGCTTGGCAGCGGGCTCTGGGACACCCCCGACATCGGCAGCGACCCGGCCCTCGTCGGGGGCTGGTTCGCCTCGGCCCCGCCCGAAGCGCGGCAGGATTTCGAGCGGCGGTTCAACGCCACCTATGGCCACAACCCGCCGCGTCTCGCTTCGCTCGGCTACGATGCGGCGGCCCTCGCCGCGGTGCTCGCGGGCGGCCAAGCCGGCGAGCCGTTCTCGCAGCAGGCGATCCTCAACCCGAGCGGCTTCACCGGCGTCGACGGATTGTTTCGCTTTACGCCCAATGGTCTCGTGCAGCGCGGCCTCGCCGTGCTCGAAGTCGAGCCGCAAGGCACGAACGTCGTCAGCCCAGCGCCGCAGAGCTTCCAGGACCTCGGTTACTGAACTCGCTTAAGAAAGAAGAGCACCAAGTACTGCGTTGAGGCGTTGGCGGCCAGCGGAAGTTGCCGCTAGGCGGTCGGCATCGAGGGTCAGAAAGCCCCCTTCGATCAGCGGCGCCAGGTTGGAGCGGAAGACGGTCTTCGCGTCACGTCCGGCTGCACGTTCGAGCCCTGCTCGCGAAACCCCTTCGACGAGGCGCAGGCCCATCATCAGCATTTCCTCAATCGCGGTCTCGCGGTCTATTGGCGCGATCTCTTCGATTCCGCTTCCCTTGGCTTCCACTGCCGCGAGCCATTTCTCTGGCAGCCGGTATTGCCGGGTCGCAAATTTGGTGCCGGCTAGGGTCAGCCGGCCATGGGCGCCTGGGCCGACCCCGACATAGTCCTGGTAGCGCCAATAGGCGAGATTGTGCCGGCATTCGGCGCCGGGTCGGGCGTGATTGGAGATTTCGTAGGCCGGCAACCCGGCAGCGGCGAGCCGGTCCTGTGTGATCTCGAACAGTGCGGCCGTGCTGTCTTCCTCGGGCGGGACGAGCTCGCCACGCCGTCCAAGCGTAGCGAAGGCGGTGCCGGGCTCGATCGTCAGCTGATAAAGCGAGAGATGTTCGCCGGCGAGGCTCAGAGCTTCGTCGAGCTCCTTGCGCCAGGCCGCAACACTCTGGCCGGGGCGGGCATAAATCAGGTCGAACGAGAACCGGGGAAAGATCTCGCGGGCATGCTCGATCGCGGCGATCGCCTCATCTCGATTATGGGCGCGGCCGAGAAAGCGCAGCGCCGCCGGATCGAGCGCCTGCACTCCAAGCGACAGCCGGTTCACCCCAGCTGCGGCAAAGCCCCGGAAACAACCGGCTTCGGCGGAATTGGGGTTGGCCTCGAGGGTGATTTCTGCATCGGGCATAACGGCCCAATGCAACCGCACCCCGTCGAGCAGCGCCGCCGCAATCTCGGGCGGCATCAGCGATGGCGTGCCGCCGCCGAAAAACACCGAGCCTACTGCACGTCCGGTCGTGAGCTCGGCCTGATGCTCGAGGTCGCGCATGAGCGCCCGCGTCCAGCGAACCGTGTCGACACCGTCGCGGACATGACTATTGAAATCGCAGTAGGGGCACTTTGATCGGCAGAACGGCCAGTGGATGTAGACCGCAAGCGGCTCAGAGGTCCAGCCCTCACCCACCCAACCCCGACCCATTCCCTCCCCCGCAAGCGGGGGAGGGTTAGGGAGGGGGCTGGACCCCCCCTCTCCCGCCGGGCGAGGGCTTTGCAAATTGCGCTCGATCAATCCCTGCTCGCGGCGATGGGTGTGGTAGGCGGCATTGGTGGGTGATAGCACCCCGGCGTCAAATTTCAGCCGTGCCGACGGTAGTTCCGGCAGACGAGGCGCAGGCGGTCGCTGATTTGCGGCCGGATGTGCTCGGGCATTGGCGTTGAGCCGCTTGCCTGCTTCCACTCGGCGCCGTCAACCACTGCCGGTGAGGCCAGGTGATAGAGCGCCACGTATTTTGGGTTCCCGCCGGCGGTGCGGAAGCGACGCGCGCTCAGCACTCCCGGAACGCGAGCGAGTGCGGGGACGTGCTCGGTGTCGTACCAAGCGTTGAACGCGGTCTCGACCGCCGCTGCCGGGGTCATTCCCACCAGCAAGAGGCTGGCGGCATTCTCCGGCGAGGCCTTGTCTCCAGGCAGGATCTGATCGCCTTCGAAGCGCATCAGGCGCTGAACACGGGCGGTTACCCGTTTCGACCAGGGCGAAAGGTTCTCGCCGCCGATCGCCCGGTAGCCGGGACCCTGCAATACCGACACGCTCTCGAGATCGTAGGTGGCGACCGATTGCTTCGGGTTGTCGGCGCCGATCCAGCGCTGGCAGGCCAGAAACCCGGGCACACGCTGCCGCTCGGGAATGTGCTCGGTGTCGTACCAGTCGTTAAACTCGTCTTCGGCGACGTTCGAAAAGTCCATCGCCGCGATCAGTATGCCTTTCGCCATGGCCGTTCCCTCCGATGGTCGCAACGCGCCGATGCTACGCCGCGAAAGCTGCGCGGTCCAACTCTCAGCCCGCGGCGCGGGCGATGGCGGCGGCAATCAGAGCGGCGGCCTCCTCGGCATCCGCCCAACGCGCGATGTTGACCCATTTGCCGGCTTCCAGGTCTTTGTAATGAGTAAAGAAATGGGCAATCTGATCGCACAGGATCGGCGGCAGATCCTGATAGGACCGCACTCCCGTATAAAACGGATGCAGCTCATCGACCGGGACGGCGATGATCTTTTCATCGGGTCCGTGCTCGTCCTCCATCATCAGCGCGCCGATGGGACGGCAACGTACGACCGCTCCCGGCACCACCGCAGCCGGACCGACAACCAATACATCGATCGGATCGCCGTCCTGGGCCAACGTGTGTGGCACAAAGCCGTAATTGCCGGGATAAAACATCGCGGTATGCAGGAAACGGTCGACAAATACCGCGCCGGATGCCTTGTCGAGCTCGTATTTCACCGGCACGCCGCCCTGCGGGATCTCGACGACGACATTGAAGTCGTGCGGCGGCGCGCGGCCGATCGGAATCTTGGCGATATCCATTGCGGCGCCCGCCGCTAGGGCGCCATGCCTTTGTCGGCGAGTTCGCGCAGAGCCTTCTCGGTCTTGTCAAGATCGAAACCCATCGCGCTCAGCACATGGGGCGCCTTGGTAAATTGGATATTGCCGTATTCCACAACCTCGACCCGATTGCCCCAGGGATCCAGAAAATCGAGGAACGGCCCCGGCACCAGATGCCCGCCTGCCTCTTCGACCCGCGCCCGCACACTCGAACGGTCATCGACGACGAGGCCAAAATGGCGGCGGCGGTCCTCATGCGGCGTCGGGGTTTCCATCAGGTTGATGAATTGATCGCCGAGCTCGATAAAAGCGTTGCCTGGCCGTTTGCCGCGGAGCGTAAAGTCGAAGATCTTGCCGTAGAAATCGAGAGCCTGGTCAATATCCCCGACCTCGAGCGCGATGTGGTTGATGCCGACAAGCCGAGGCTTCTTGGCATCGGGTTGGCTGGTCTCGCTCATCTGCGTCCGTCCTGCTGGTTCGTGCCCTATGCACTCCCTATATATGTTAACGCAGGCTCGGGTTTTCCCGAGGACTTCAAACTGCGTTTCGCGCGCATCGACGGGCGTCGTGTTCTCAGGGGCGGGGGACCACTCGCCGGGAGAAACGGAATGGACTTGCTCACCAAGCTGCCGGAGATGTCTGACGACGCCCTGGCCAATCTCCGGACGAACGCAAAGCGGCTCCAGCACAGTGGCACCCCCGCGCAGCGAACCGATGCTGCCGCATTGCTGCCGGCTGTAGAGGCCGAAATCGGCGCCCGGCGGCTGGCCAAGGTGAAGGCGACACGAAGCGCTCCGCGAAAGGAGCGTCCGCCGGCGTCGCGGCCCGCCAAGCGGGCCAAGCCCGAGGCTGTTGCCGACCCCGATTAGGGCTGCTCTCGAATGCCGGTTGATCTGACGATTGAAGGCGCGGTTGCCAAGGTGGTGCTGAACCGCCCCGACAAGCTCAACGCGCTGACCGTCGATATGCGTCAGAGCCTCTGCGATTACTTCGCGCAATTGCGGTTCGACGACAAGGTGCGCGCTGTCATAGTGACCGGAGCTGGTAGAGGGTTTTGCTCAGGCGCCGACGTCGACCGGATGGCGGGACAGCCGCACGATCTGCGCGCCGACCGCGAGCGCATGCAGCGCGGCGGCCACAGCTTTATCCGTGCCCTCCATTCGATCGAAAAGCCGACAATCGCCGCGGTGCGCGGGCCAGCAATCGGGATCGGCTGGAGCATCGCGCTCGCCTGCGATCTCGTGGTGGCGTCAAAGACCGCGCGGTTCTCGCAGATCTTCAGGCGTATCGGTCTGGCGCCCGATGGCGGCGCGATCTGGTTTCTTACCCGCCGTCTCGGCATGGCGAAGGCCAAGGAATTGGTGTTCTCTGCGCGCTTTGTCGAGGCGGACGAAGCTTTGGCGCTGGGCCTCGTCAATCATGTCGTCGAGGATGACGAGCTGATGAGCAAGACCGAGGAGCTCGCGGCGGAATTGGCCGAAGCGCCCACTTTCGCCCTCGGCCTGGCAAAGAAGCTGTTTCACGCGGCCGTCGGCCCTAGCCTCGAAGACTATCTCGAGATTGAAAGCATGGTGCAGCCGCAGCTGCACATGACCGCCGACAACACCGAAGGTGTCGCGGCTTTCAGAGAAAAGAGAAAGCCAAAATTCATCGGCCGGTGATGCGCCGCGGTCTATTCCGCGGCAAGAGGCGTCGACGGGGGTGCTGCTGTACCGGCGAGGTTGCCTCGATGCTCAAAGAAGAGCTGTCGGATCCAATCGATTACGGCGCGCACACATGCAGCGCGCCGCAGATCGCGGTGCACGATGACCCAATACTCGGCTGCGACCTCAGGCAGTGGAGGGGTCAGGCGTTCGAGGAGTGGATCGGCGTCGGCAGCAAAACAAGGTAGTACCCCTTGGCCCGCGCCGGCGCGAATCGCTGCGAGCTGCATGGGCATGCCCGAAGCGCGCAGCGCGACGCCGCCGCCGGTCTCGCGGAGACGCTCCTGCACCCAGCGCGCGGTGGGATAGTGGGCTTGCTCTTCGGTATAGGTGACCCAAGCATCGCTGTCCGATCCCCGACGGCGATAGACGGCACAAGCGAAGCTACCCAGGCTGGACACATAGAGGTTGCCGCTCTGCGGCGGGTGGTGGCGCACCGCGAGATCGGCTTCGCGGCGCGCGAGATTGGCAGTCTCTCGGGACTCGACGAGTTCTAGAGTAATGCCAGGGGCGAGCGCCCTTGCTGACGGGTCCGCCAAACACCCGGCCAGAAAGCTCGCCGCCCACTCACCGACCGAGACGCGTACGGTGCCGCTTAGTGCGGGCGAGCCCGCCGCGCGGCGGCGTTCGAGGGCCAAGGCGGCGCTTTCCAGTTGCTCCGCCGCCGCCATCAACGCGTCGCCGGCAGCATTGAGGCGCAGTCCCTCAGGCAGGCGGTCGAACAAGGTTGGCCCGCCAAACGTCGCTTCGAAGGAGGCCAGGCGGCGCCCGATCGTCGGTTGGCTCAAGCCGAGAACGCGGCCTGCGGCACGCAACGAACCATATCGAGCGACGGCGAGGAATACCCGGACGTCGTCCCAATCCATCGACACAGAACCATTCGCAGCAGCCATGATACGATTATGTATCGCAGGTGACGGAATTTGTCGATCCCTGATTAGGCTGCGTAGCACCAAATTGTGTGAGCACAAATATCCAAGGAAAGATCCGATGCTGACCCTGGCTCGCCAACAGCCCAGTATGACCACGATCTCGTGGGACAAAGTGATCCGATTCTGCCGCCGCGCTCGCAATCAGACGGCAACGTGGCGTTCTCGGACACGAGAGCTTGACGCCCTCTCTCGGCTCGATGACCGCCTGCTCGCGGACATCGGTCTCACTCGGGAGGAGCAGATGGTGGGGTGCTCGAAGCTATTCTGGTGGACCCCGTGATCCACCAGCTCATGATACACTGCCGTATCTCTGGTTACTGATTTTGTCGATCCTGAAATCGCAATGTATCGCTATGTGAGTAATCCGGAGGTCCGGAAAATGGAGGCAGAACTGTGATCACGATCATTGATCTAAAGGCCGAACTCGCAAAATTGAGGATGCTACACGGGCGCACCCCAGAGATGACGAGGGCGGAACGAGAAGGCTCGGCAGCCTGGTTGGCGCCCTACCGCGACGGCGGCATCTTTGCCAGCAAGTCCGCCGGCAAAGGCTCATGGGAGCGCCATCCCAATGGCGATGAACTCGTGCAGATAGTCGATGGTGAGGGAAGCTTGCATATCATCAGTGAGGATGGGCCGCGATCCCTCGCGCTCAGTGCCGGCATGCTGGCGATTGTTCCACGGGGCGCATGGCATCGCTTCGATTGCCCGAATGGACTGACCTTGATCACCGCGACACCCGGGCCGAGCGAGTTCGTCCGGCTTGATCTTGATGATCCACAAACAGTCGAACCGCAGCGGGGGTAAGGATGATCACGATCCTGGATCTCGACGCCGAGTTCGCTAGGCTGAAGACACTCGAGAAGCGCAGCGCGACCACGACGGACGCCGAGCATCTCACGGTAGATGTCAAGGATCCGCGGACACTCATAGCGGCGCAGCCCACGGGCAGCACCGAAGAGAAGTGGCGCTGATGTATTTTGACCGACGCTTGTGGCAACTGACGCGCGGGCTGCGCGGCTGGATTGCCTTCACGATCGTACTCGGCCTTGTTGCGTCGGTGGTCGGGATCGCCCGATTCGCGATCCTCGGCGTGCTGCTGTCGCATGTGTTCAACGGCGCTGGGTTCCTCTCTATCGCAATTCCGGCGGTTGGCGTCGCCATCGCAGTGCTCCTGCGCGGGGTCGTCGATCACCATCGCGCGATGATCTCCCATCGCACCGCAACCCGGGTGCAGGAGGATCTGCGCGGCCGGCTATACGACAAGATCGCCGCTCTGGGCCCGGCATGGTTCGCCGGCGAGCGCACCGGCGGGGTCATGCTCTCGGTTGTCGATGGGGTCGAGCAGCTCCAGACGTTTTTCGGGCAATACGTCCCGCAGGTCTGCATCGCGGTGCTGACCCCGCTCGCGATCTTCATCTTCATTGCCTTCTGGGACGTGCCGGTCGCGGCGGTGATGTTGGTGTTCGCTCTGGTAACCTTGATCGCGCCGGGCGCCTTCGCGCAGCGCGAGCGCCGTTCCAGCCACGGCCGTCAGGGCGCCCTGAAGTCTTTCGGCTCGGAGTTTCTCGACGGCGTCCAGGGGCTGCCGACCTTGAAGGCATTCGGCCAGAGCTCAACCTATGGAGCGCGTCTCGCCGCCAGAGCGCGGGAGCTGTGTGACCATTCGCTGCGGGTCTTGTCGATGGGCGTCATGACCCGCGGCATCACCGATTGCGGCGTCGCGATCGGCGCCGCGTCCGCTTTGGCCCTCGCCGTCTGGCGGGTCTCCCACGGCCTGATGAGCATCGAGGCGCTGCTGATCGTGCTGATGGCGGGAACAGAGGTCTTCCGCCCGCTGCGCGATTTGCGCACCGTGCTGCATCAGGGGATGCTCGGGCAATCGGCCGCTGCCGGCATCAATGCGCTGCTCGCTGCCGAACCCTTGGTCCCCGAGCAGCCGCCCGGCCAGCCGGCGATCAGCCGGCCGCTCCTTCCGACGATCGCTTTCGAGGACGTCTGGTTCGCCTATCCGGGCGGACGCGGCGCCGCCCATGACGGGCTCTCATTTACTGTCGCCGCCGGCGAAAAGATCGGCATCGTCGGGCCGAGCGGCTCAGGCAAGTCCTCGGTTGCGCGGTTGCTGCTGCGCCTCTTCGACCCGCAGCGCGGCACGGTCAAGATCGGCGGGCACGACATCAAATCGCTCGATCCCGAGGCGCTCCGCCGGATGATCGCCGTTGTCCACCAGGACACCTACCTGTTCTACGGCACGGTCGAAGAGAATCTGCGGCTCGGCAAGCCCGACGCCAACCGCAACGAGATCGAGGCGGCAGCGCGCGACGCCAATGCACACGAGTTCATCTCGCTGTTGCCGCAAGGTTACCAAACGATGATCGGCGAGCGGGGTGTCCTGCTGTCCGGCGGCCAACGCCAGCGCCTGGCGATCGCCCGGGCGTTGCTGCGGGATGCGCCGATCCTCATTCTCGACGAAGCGCTCTCATCGGTGGACGCCGAGAACGAGGCGGTGATCCAGCAGGCGATCGATCGCCTGTCGACGGGACGGACGACCCTGATCCTCGCGCACCGGCTGTCGAGCGTCATCGGCGCCGACCGAATCCTCGTCCTCGACCAGGGCCATATCGTCGAAAGCGGCCGGCATGCCGAGCTGATCCGCCGCGACGGCCCCTATCACCGGCTGATGGGCGCCCAAGCCGCGGAGCGCGAGGACGATGGCGATCTCGTTGAAGCCGACCCGGCAGCGCGCGTGGTCGCCGACCGCGACGAAATCGAGGTCGAGGCGGCTACGGCGACCGATGCGATGGCCGAGGCCGCGGCATCGGTCGGCTGGGGTACCACGCTCGGCACCCTGGTGCAGATCATCAAGCCCTGGCGGCGGCGGTTCGCGATCGTCGTGACATCGGGGATAGCGCGGGTCGCGGCATTCATCGGGGTGGGCGTTCTCGGAGCTCTCGCCGTCGCCGCGGTCAAGATGGGCGCTCCTTTCGGCTACCTGCTGATCCTGCTCGCGCTGGCGGCCCCGCTCGCCGGGCTCCTTCACTGGCTCGAATCCTGGCTGGCGCACGATATCGCCTATCGCCTGCTGGCCGAGATGCGGATTGAGCTGTTTCGCAAGCTCGACACTTTGGCGCCGGCTTATCTGGTGCGGCGGCGCTCCGGCGATCTGATCGCGCTCGCCAACCAGGATGTCGAAACCATTGAGTATTTCTTCGCCCACACGGTCGCGCCGGCTCTTGTTGCCGTTATGGTGCCGACAGCGGTCGTCCTGACGCTCGCATTCGTAGCATGGCCGATTGCCTTGGCATTGCTGCCCTTCGTCCTCTATGCCGGTCTCGCTCCGGTCGTGACCCGCACGCGGATTGACCATCTCGGCGCGCAAGCGCGCGACGCGCTTGGGCTTCTAAGTGCCTACGTTACAGAGACGATCCAAGGCCTATCCGACCTCGTGGCATTCCAGGCAGTTGCCGGCCGTCGGCGCGGCTTTATGGATCTGGTGCGCGGCTATCAGCGGATCCGCCTGGAACTTTTACGCGATCTTTCCTCGCAGACGGCTCAGCTCGAAATCGTGACGGGGCTCGGTGGGCTCGCTGTCGCCGTGGTCGGAGCCCGTCTTGCCGCCGAGCATCAGCTGATGGCCACCACCTTGCCCTTGCTCATTCTTTTGGCATTGGCCTCGTTTCTGCCGATCTCGGAGATTGCCCAGGTCGGCCGCCAGCTCGCCGACACGATCGCCTCGACCCGGCGCTATTACGCGGTGCAGCGCGAGCAGCCGGCGGTCGTCGACGGCCCGCTGCGCCCGCCAGCCCCGGTCGGCGGCTCGGCGATCCGTTTCGAGCGTGTCGGTTTCTCCTATCCTGGCGCTCGCCGGCCGGCGCTGAGCGATGTCGAGCTCATGGTTCCTGCCGGCGCGACGATGGCGTTGGTCGGCCCGTCGGGCGCCGGTAAGACGACGATAGCCAATTTGTTGCTGCGGTTCTGGGACCCCGGCCTCGGCCGCATCTTGATCGACGGGGTCGATCTGCGCGAGTTCGCGCTCGACCACCTGCGCGCACGCATCTCGCTGGTCTCGCAGGACACTTATCTGTTCAACGATACCCTGCGGGCCAATGTCGCGCTCGCCCGGCCTGAGGCCGACGAAGCCGCAATCCATCGCGCGCTCGAACAGGCCGCTCTCGTCGATTTTGTCGCGAGCCTGCCTGAAGGTCTCGACACGATGGTCGGCGAGCGCGGCGTGCAGCTTTCCGGCGGGCAGCGGCAGCGGGTCGCGATCGCGCGTGCGTTCCTGAAAAATGCGCCGACCTTGATCCTCGACGAAGCGACCTCGCATTTGGATGCAGTTAGCGAAGTCGCAGGTGCGTGGCGCGCTCGATGCACTGATGCGCGACCGCACGACGATCGTCATCGCGCATCGGCTCTCGACCGTGCGCAACGCCGACCTCCTCGCAGTGCTCGATGGCGGCCATCTCGTCGAGACCGGCAGCCACGCTGAACTCCTCGCCCGAGGCGGGCTCTACGCCCGCCTGATCCGCCGGCAGATTTCCGGCACCAGACAACCGCTCCGGGCCGCCGGGAATTAGCGCGAAGTGAAAAGTCAGGGCGGCCCCCTCCGCCGATCAATGGGCGGAGGGGGCGACAACTCAGTTCTCCGTCTGAGGCGGCGGGCTCTGGGGTCGCCGGCTGCGCTCGGCCATGAATTGATCGAATTCGGCCTTGTCCTTGGCATGACGCAGGCGGTCGAGAAACTCCTTGAATTCGCGCTGTTCTTCTTCGAGGCGGCGCAGGGTTTCCGTGCGGTATTCGTCAAAGGCGCGGTTGCCGGTCGAGCTTGACCGCATGCCCCACCATCCGCCGGGGTTGTTCTGGGTTTGCTGCTGCCACCGCCGGGCTCCGCAGCCGGTCCAGCGTGCCATTCGCCCGCTTCCGACGAGGTACCCCAGAGCCACGAGGCCGAGCGGCCACCAGATCAGGAACCCCACCACCGTCAGCGCAATCCAGGCGGGACCGCCGAAGTCGTCGAGTTTTGCCGCGAGCGTCATGGGAGCCTCATGTGAATGTATTTAACATTGACATGGGTCTGCAATCCCCTCCTTGTCAAGGCTTCGGACCGTCGTCGATCAGGCTGAGGCCGCGGAGATAGACCAGCACTCCCGCCTCCAGCAATTCTTCGGGGCTCATCGGCAGTTTGCGGCGTCCGCCGTCGGCGCGTCCGAACAACGAGGCGATCCCATGCGCTAGAGCCCACAAATGCAGGCTCATCATCAAAGCCGGCGGCCGGCGGTCGGTGGGCAGGCGAGCGCAGAAGGCGTCGGCCGCGCGGCGCAGCACTGCAAAAGCGCGGTCGGCGGCATCGCGCAACTCGGGATCGCCATCGAAGGGCAGACCCGCCTCGAACATCGCCGAGTAGAAGGCGGGTTCTTCGCGTGCGAAGGCGAGGTAGGCGCGGCCGACATTCTCGAAGGCGAGAAACGGGTCGGGCCTGCCCTCGTTCCAGGCGCGGTTGAGGCGCTCCTCGAACAATTCAAAACCGCGGCGTGCCACGTCGGCGAGTAACGCCTGCCGGTCGCGGAAATGCCGGTAGGGAGCCGCCGAGCTTACCCCGGCCGAGCGCGCCGCATCGGCGAACGTGAACCCCGCTGGCCCCTTCTCGGCGATCAGGTTGAGCGCGGCGCGGATCAGCGCCTCGCGCAGATTGCCGTGGTGATAGCCGCGACGCCCGGTTGCCTGATCGTCTCTCGACCAGCTCATGCGAGATACTCTACAACGAGCCCACAGCTGGCAATGGGGACGACATGGCAGGCGATCGCAAAGTCACCCTTTTTCACTCGCCGAATACGAGATCATCAGGCGCGCTGACCCTCCTCGAAGAGCTCGGCGCCCCCTACGAACTGCATGTGCTCAACATGAAAGCAGGAGCGCAGCGCCGGCCCGAATACCTCGCGATCAACCCGATGGGAAAGGTGCCGGCTCTGAGGCACGGCGATGCGCTCGTCACGGAACAGGTCGCGATTTTTCTCTACCTCGCCGATCTGTTCCCGGAGTGCCCGGCTCGCCCCGCCGCTCGGCGATCCGTTGCGCGGCCCCTATCTGCGCTGGATGGTGTTTTATGCCGCGTGCTTCGAACCGGCAGTCATCGACAGCGCCACCCACCGTGACCCGGCGCCGCAGCCGATGTCGCCTTATGGCGATTTTGAGACCATGCTCAGGACGCTGACCGACCAGCTTACCAAGGGGCCCTATCTGCTGGGCGAGCGATTTACCGCCGCCGACGTGTTGTGGGGCGGCGCCCTGACCTGGACCACGATGTTCAAGCTAGTGCCCGAGCTTCCGGTGATTACCGCCTACGTCGGCCGGTACGCAACCTGGCCTTCGGTCGCGAGGGCCAAGGCCAAAGACGCGGAATTAGCCGCGGCGCACGAGGCAGCCGTTGCTTCTACCGCCGCACGATAGGCGGGACGCACCAGCCTAGACGGCGGTCAGCGCGTGTCCACGTCTCGGACAGCGAGCCCCGAGGACCCGACCGTCCCGAGCCTGCAGGATCGCCGCGACGCGGTCGCTGGGCGAGCGAATCGGTACCTCGAACGCCCTTCTCTCGCCATCGAATTGCCCGATCTCCTCGATGCTGCGCACCACATCGACATGAGAGAGGGTGCGGCCGCCATTCTCGCCTCGCGACACCTCCGTGACGTGCCGGCGGTCGAAACCGATCAGCAGGAGGTCCGCGACAACCCTACCACCATCCTGCCCCAGCGTAATCTGTGCCCGGCCGTGATCGACCGCGATCGCGACGGGCACCTCGTCGCGGTTGCGCCGGGCCGACCCCAAAGCCTGCTCGACCTCACTGCGGTCGGAACCGACCGCCTGCCATCTGCCGTCGACAACCATCTGCGGCGTGTAGACCGTGGCGAGGCCCAGAAGCTCGGCGTAGCCGTGCTGGCGCCGCGTCGCATCGGGGCTGGAGAACGGATCCTTCCAACCGAGCCTGTCCCAGTAATCGACGTGGAACGACAACGCCAGCACATCCGACCGGCCGGATAGCTCGGCGAGCAAGGCGTCGGCAGGCGGACAGGATGAGCAACCCTCGGAGGTGAACAGCTCTACGACGATCGGGCGTTCGCCCGCATGCAGCGGCGCGATCCCAAGTGCCAAACACAGCAGGGCGGATAGCAGGCCGATCTTGGTCATGCCGTAACAGTAAAGCAGTTTCCCGAACTTCCCGTTCAACAGAGCGTGAGCGGAGGGGTTCTGGGGGGCGGGTGGCCCCTACAAGATGAACCGGGACAAATCGGCGTTTTGCGCGAGGGTGCCGACCCGCTCGCGGACATAGGCCCGGTCGATCTTGATCTCGGTACCCTCCGGCCGGTCGGAGGCGGTGAAGCTGATCTCCTCCAACAGCCGCTCGAGGATCGTGTGCAGACGTCGCGCCCCGATGTTCTCGATCGCGGCATTGATCTCCTCGGCCAGCAGCGCCAGTTCGTCGATCGACGCCTCATCGAAATCGAGGGCGACACCCTCGGTCGCCAGCAACGCCTTGTATTGCTTGATCAGGCTCGCTTCCGGCTCAACCAGGATGCGCCGGAAATCGTTGCGGTCGAGGGCCTTCAATTCGACCCGGATCGGCAATCGGCCTTGCAGTTCGGGCAACAGATCGGAGGGCTTGGTCTGGTGGAAGGCACCAGATGCGATGAACAGGATATGATCGGTCTTGACCGCCCCGTGCTTCGTCGCGACCGTCGTGCCTTCGATCAACGGCAAGAGGTCGCGCTGCACCCCTTCGCGGCTGACATCGGGTCCGCCGACCCGCTCCCCCCGGCCGCAAATCTTGTCGATCTCGTCGATGAAGACGATGCCGTTCTGCTCGACCGCAGTCGTTGCCTCGCGCACGACCATCTCCTGGTCGAGCAGCTTGTCGCTCTCCTCCGCGACCAGTACGCGATGGCTCTCGGCAACCGTCATCCGCTTGGGCTTGGCCCGCGTCCCGAAGGCCTTGCCGAAAATGTCGCCGAGGTTGAGCATCCCCATTTGCGCCCCGGGCAGGCCGGGGATCTCGAATGTGGGCAGGTTCGCCGCGGCGCTCTCTTGAACCGCGATTTCGATTTCGCGGTCGTCGAGCGCGCCTTCGCGCAGCATCTTGCGGAATTTCTGGCGGGTGTCGGCGCTGGCGCCCGAGCCGACCAGGGCCTCGAGCACGCGTTCCTCGGCAGCGATCTCGGCCTTCGGCTCGACTTCTTTGCGCAGCCGCTCGCGGGTCATCCCGATCGCGATTTCGACGAGATCACGCACGATCTGCTCCACGTCGCGGCCAACATAGCCGACCTCGGTGAACTTGGTCGCCTCGACCTTGACGAAGGGGGCTTGCGCGAGCCTCGCCAGCCGCCGCGAGATCTCGGTCTTCCCGCAGCCGGTCGGCCCGATCATCAGGATGTTCTTTGGCAACACCTCTTCACGCAGCTCGGGGCTGAGCTGCTGGCGCCGCCAGCGGTTGCGCAGCGCGATCGCGACGGCGCGCTTGGCCTCGTGCTGGCCGACAATGAACCGATCGAGCTCGGAGACGATCTCGCGCGGGCTGAACGAGGTCATCAGATCGTAACGATCGCACTCTCGTCATTCCCGCGAAAGCGGGAATCCAGGAAGGCCGCACCTCGCGCGCACCCCTGGACCCCCGCTTTCGCGGGGGTGACAACTACGGCTTGAAACCAGCGCCTCATTTCACGTCCGACTCAATATTCGAGTTTTTCGAGGGTAATCTTGTCGTTGGTATAAATGCAGATGCCGGCGGCGATCGCCATGGCGCGGCGCGCGATTTCCTCGGCGTCCATGCCGTCGACGCCGATCAGAGCGCGCGCTGCGGCGAGAGCGTAGCCGCCCCCCGATCCGATGCCGATAATGCCGTCCTCGGGTTCGAGCACGTCGCCAGTGCCCGACAGGATCAGAGAGACGCTCTTATCAGCCACCGCCATCATCGCTTCGAGCCGGCGCAGATAGCGGTCGGTGCGCCAATCCTTGGCGAGCTCGACGCAGGCACGGGAGAGCTGCCCGGAATATTGCTCGAGCTTCCCTTCCAGCCGCTCGAACAAGGTGATCGCGTCGGCGGTCGCGCCGGCAAAGCCGGCGATCACCGAACCGCCCGCCAGACGGCGTAGCTTGCGCGCATTCGACTTGACCACCGTCTGGCCCAGCGTGACCTGGCCATCGCCGGCAACCACGACCTGACCGCCCTTGCGTAGGCAGAGGACCGTCGTGCCGTGCCACCCGTTATTGCCGGAACAATCCATGCCTCTGTAGGCAATCCGATGCTGCGCGGGGAACTCCTGGAGAATTAAGGCGTAAGTCGTTCCCGGGAAACTGAGATGTAAGTTGGGCCGGGTCGGGGTCAAGCGCAGAATGCCGCGGTGCGGAACGCCCCGCAGTGGAAAGTGCGCGCGAAAGTTGTTACAAGGACGGGCCGCAGATGCGGCCCTTGGAGGAGAGTATCGTGCGGGTGGCGACGGTCGAACGCAACACCAGGGAAACCCGGATCACCGGCCGAGTGGATCTCGATGGCAGCGGCGCCGCAGAGGTCTCGACTGGCATCGGCTTTCTCGATCACATGCTCGAACAGCTCGCTAGGCACAGCCTGGTCGACGTCACCCTACATGCGGAAGGGGATCTGCACATCGACTTCCACCACACCACGGAGGATACGGGTTATGTCGTTGGCGAGGCGGTGTCGCGGGCGCTCGGCAACCGTGGCGGCATCACGCGCTACGGCCACGCGGTCATTCCCATGGACGAGACCCTGACGCGGGTCAGTCTGGACGCGTCCAACCGGCCCTACCTGATCTGGAAGGTCAATTTCACTCGGCCAAAGCTCGGCGAAATGGACACTGAGCTGTTCAAGGAATGGTTTCAGGCTTTCGCTCAATCGGCGGGTGTGACGCTGCATGTCGAAAACCTTTACGGTGAGAACAATCACCACATTGTCGAATTGTGTTTCAAAGGCCTCGCCCGCGCCTTGCGACAGGCGGTCGAGATCGATCCGAGACGGGACGGCGCCGTGCCTTCGACCAAGGGCGTGCTCGGTGGCACCCTGCCATGATCGTCGCGATTGTCGACTACGGGTCGGGCAATTTGTGCTCGGCCGCTAAGGCGTTCGAGCGCGCAGCCCGCGAGAACGAAATTCCTGCCGAGGTGAACGTGACGAGCGCGCCGGAGGCGATTGCTGCGGCGGACAACATTGTTCTCCCTGGCGTCGGTGCGTTCGCCGATTGCCGACGCGGGCTGATGGCCGTTCCCGGTCTCGAAGCGGCCCTGCACGAAGCCGTCATGATCCGCGCTCGCCCGTTTCTCGGCATTTGCGTCGGGATGCAGCTGATGGCCGATGCCGGGCGCGAGTTCGAGACCGTCGAAGGCCTGGGCTGGATCGGCGGCGTTGTCGCGGCGATCGAGCCGGCTGATTCCGGACTGAAGATCCCCCATATGGGGTGGAACGAGATCGAGCCGCGGTCGGCGCATCCGCTCCTCGCCGGGCTCGGCGCGGGCGTGCACGCCTATTTTGTCCACAGCTATCATTTTCGCTTGGCCGATGCCACGGACCTCGTTGCGAGCACGGATTATGGTGGACCGCTGGCGGCGGTGATCGGGCGTGACAATCTGGCGGGCACGCAATTCCATCCCGAAAAGAGCCAGGAGGCGGGGCTGCGGCTGATCCGAAATTTCTTGCGTTGGCGTCCATGAGCGATATGCGAACTGCTGGAACAGTCTCGGTCGATCGGCTGGCCAAATTCTCGGGGACGGATCTCGACGACCTCTGCGAGGCGACCGAGAGCGCCATAACCGAAGGCGGCGGATTCGGCTGGCTGAAGCCGCCGCCGCGGCAAGTGCTCGAGAATTATTGGAAGGGGGTGCTGCTCGTCCCCGAGCGCCGGCTGGTCGTCGGCCGGCTGGACGGCATCATCGCCGGCTCGGCGCAGCTGAGCCGGGCGCCGCGCAACAACGAGGCGCAGGCCTTCGCCGGAACCCTGACCAGCGCCTTTGTCGCGCCGTGGGCGCGCGGCCGCGGGCTTGGCCGCGACATCGTGCGCGAGATCGAGCACCTCGCACGGGAGCTCGGCCTGACGGTCCTCAATCTCGACCTTCGCGATACCCAGCGCGCAGCTATCAGGCTCTACGAGAACCTGGGCTACCGGCGCTGGGGCACGCATCCGGTTTACGCACAGGTCGAGGGGCGGATCATACCGGGGCATTATTACTACAAGCTCCTCGAGGACGAGCCGGCGACGCCGTGATCCTCTACCCAGCCATCGATCTCAAGGATGGTGCCTGTGTCCGCCTGCTCCGCGGCGATATGGCCAGCGCCACCGTGTTCAACGCGAATCCGGCCGCCCAGGCCCGGCAATTCGCCGAGGCCGGCTTCTCTTGGCTGCATGTCGTCGATCTCAACGGCGCGTTTGCCGGCCGTTCGATCAACGGTGAAGCCGTCAAGGAGATCCGCGCCTCGGTCGACCTGCGTATGCAAGTCGGTGGAGGTATCCGAGACCGCCGCGCAATCGACGAATGGCTGGCGCTTGGCATCGACCGCGTCGTGCTCGGCACCGCGGCATTGCGCGATCCCGATCTGGTGCGCCGCGCCGCTGCGGAATACCCCGGTGCAATCGCCGTCGGCATCGATGCCCGCAACGGGCATGCCGCCATCGAAGGCTGGGCCGAAACCGCCGAGGTCGGCATCGTCGATCTCGCCCGCCGGTTCGAGGATTGCGGCGTGGCCGTTCTGATCTATACCGACATCGCGCGCGACGGGGCTCTCGCGGGCATCGACGCAGCAGGCGTGGCCGATCTGGCGCGACAGGTCCAGATTCCGGTCATCGCCTCGGGCGGGGTCTCTGCGCTCGCCGATATCGCCGCGCTGAAAGCACACGAGGCGGACGGCATCGCTGGAATTATCTGCGGGCGCGCGCTCTATGACCGGCGTATCGATCCGCAAGTGGCGCTGCGTCTGGCGGAGGAGCCGATCCCGTGTTGAAAATGCGGGTCATCCCCTGTCTCGACGTCAAGGACGGACGGGTCGTCAAGGGCGTCAATTTTATCGACCTCGTCGATGCCGGCGACCCGGTGGCGCAGGCACGGTTCTACGACCGAGAGGGCGCCGACGAGCTTTGTTTTCTCGACATCACCGCCAGCGCGGAAAATCGCGACACGCTCTATGACGTGGTGCGGCGCACGGCCGAGGAATGCTTTATGCCGCTGACCGTCGGCGGGGGTGTGCGGACGATCGAGGACATCCGCCGGCTCCTCCTGGCCGGGGCCGACAAGGTGTCGATCAACACCGCCGCCGTCACTCGGCCCGAATTCGTGCGCGAAGCGGCCCAGAAATTCGGCAGCCAATGCATCGTGGCGGCGATCGACGCCAAAGCCATAGCCGCCAAACGGTGGGAGGTGTTCACCCATGGCGGCCGGCGGCGAACCGGGATCGACGCGATCGCGTGGGCGTGCCGGCTTGCCGATTACGGCGCCGGCGAAATCCTGCTGACCTCGATGGACCGGGACGGCACCAAGTCGGGGTTCGATATCCCGCTGACGCGCGCCGTCGCGGACGCGGTTCGCGTGCCGGTCATCGCCTCCGGCGGGGTCGGTACGCTCGACCACCTGGTCGAGGGTATTCGCGACGGCCATGCCACCGCGGTCCTCGCCGCCTCGATCTTCCATTTCGGAACTTACCGCATCGGCGAGGCCAAAGCGCGGCTCGCCGCCTGCGGTATCCCGGTGCGGCGCTGAGCATGGCCGAAGAGCAGCTGGGCCCGGCCCTCGACCGGCTGTGGCATGTCATTCAGTCCCGACGCGGCGCCGATCCGCAAACTTCATACACCGCCCGCCTTTTTTCGCGCGGCCGCGCGAAAATCGCCCAGAAGCTCGGCGAAGAGGCGGTCGAGGCGGTGATCGAGGGTGTCGGGAACAACCCAGCGGCGCTTGCCGGAGAGAGCGCCGACCTGCTCTATCACCTGCTTGTGCTATGGGCCGCTGCGGGCATTTCCCCTGCAGATGTCGCGGCCGAATTGACCCGCCGGGAGGGTACTTCCGGGATTGCCGAAAAACGAGCCCGCGCCAAGCTCTGAAGTCCCCAGCCGAGGCGATGCGATGAGCTACGACCGCAACAACATCTTCGCCCGCATCCTGCGCGGCGAGATCCCGTGCAACAAGGTCTATGAGGATGTGCACGTCCTCGCTTTCCACGACATCAGCCCGCAGAGCCCGACACATGTCCTAGTGGTCCCGAAGGGCGAATACGTCTCGTTCGACGATTTCTCACAGAACGCCGCGGCGGAGGAGATCACCGCGCTGGTGCGCGCCGTCGGCCACATCGCCAGGGAGCAGGGAGTGGCCGAGAGCGGGTATCGCATCCTCGCCAATACAGGGCCCGCGGCCCATCAGGAGGTGCCGCACTTTCACGTGCACCTGTTCGGCGGTCGCAACCTCGGCGGAATGCTGCCGCGCCGGTGATCAGCTCTCGCTGCTGCGATAGAACGAGAAGTTCCTCGACGGTCATTCGCGAGGGGGCAAGGCTTGGGTAGCGTTGTCATCGGTGATCCTCCGCCCTCCCAAAGATAGCCCTGGCGCGCCGCCGCAAAAAGATGCGGCGTGCTTGAAACCTAACTCTATTTGCGTGTACTCGACAATGGGAGTAAACGCCTGGGAGAGTGTCATGTCGGTGTCAGCAGACGCCGCCGGTCGAAGGATCGCCACCGGCGCCCTGAGCTTGCCGTGGATTATTGGTGCCTCCTCGGTCGGCACGCTGATCGAGTGGTACGACTTTTATCTCTACGGCGTGCTTGCGCTGTTTTTCAGCAAGCATTTCTTTTCGCCGGCTCTGAACCCGACGGTCGCCTTCATTGCAAGTCTTTTCGTGTTCTGGACGGGGTTCCTCGTTCGGCCCTTTGGCGCCGTCCTCTTCGGCCATCTGGGCGACCTGATCGGCCGCAAATTCACCTTCATGCTTACCCTCGGATTGATGGGAGCGGCGACCTTTGTCGTCGGCCTGTTGCCAGGCTATGACGTGATCGGGGCCCTCGCACCGATCCTGCTGGTCAGCATGCGGGTCCTGCAGGGTCTCGCCTTGGGCGGCGAATACGGTGGTGCGGCGACTTACATTGCCGAGCACGCCCCCGACGGCAAACGCGGCTTTTATACGAGCTGGATCCAGACGACGGCGACGTTGGGGATTGTCTTTGCCCTTTTGGTCATCCTGATCTGCCGTTTGTCGATGGGCGACCAGATGTTCGGCGACTGGGGCTGGCGCGTCCCGTTCCTGCTCTCCGCGATCCTGGTCGTGCTGGCGGGCTACATCCGGCTGAAGCTCGAAGAATCGCCGCTTTACGCGCGGCTCAAAGAACAAGGCAAGGCGTCGAGCAACCCGGCCGCCGAAAGCTTCTTGAGCGGCGGCAGGAACTGGGGCCTCATGCTGTTTGCGTTGTTCGGCGCCACGGCGCCGGAAGGCGTCGTCTGGTATACTGGTCAATTCTACGCGCTATTCTATATGACTACGGTTCTGAAGATCAATTACGTCACTGTATTCATCATCATGATGATTGCACTGACCCTGGCCGCCCCGTTCTTTGTCGCGTTCGGCGCGCTCTCCGACAGGATCGGCCGGCGCAACATCATGTCCCTCGGTTTCGCGCTGGCGGTGATCAGTTATTGGCCGGTATTCACCTGGCTCGGCACCTTCAAGGACAACCCGGTCGTCCTCACGATCCTGGTCTTCTACATGGTGATCCTGGTAACGATGGTGTACGGCCCGATCGCGGCGTTCTTGGTCGAGCTATTTCCGGCGCGCATCCGATACACCTCGATGTCGCTCCCCTACCACGTCGGCAACGGCGTCTTTGGCGGGCTGGTCCCCGCTGCCGGCGCCTCGATCGCCGCGATTACCGGCATTCCCTTGAGCGGGCTCTTCTATCCGATGGGGATTGCAGCCATCGGCGTGATCGTCAGCCAGGCCTTCCTGCGCGAGCCGACCCACCACATCAGGATTTGGGACGAAGTCGGCGGCGGCGCGCCGCCGCTCGTCCCGGATCAGCCTTAGGTCCGGGACGGTGGATCGTGGGTCAGTCGGCCGACCCCGCGCAGAACAGCGCCCGCATCCTTTCCGGGACCGGCTCATCGAGGACATGGTCGTAGAGTGCATGAAGAAGCTCTTCCCCATCCGTTCTGCCGTCGAGAAAGTCCAGGAGTTGTTCCCCGACCACATCGCTTTCCTGCGAAACCTCGCAACAGAGCATTACAGGCGAAAGAAGGTTGTTTCCGTTGCACCGTGTCACAATCGGTTCTAATCCGTTGGCGTTCATGACCGTCCCGTATCCCTGAGCTTCACAAGGGTAACGGATCGTAACAAGCATCCGTTCCGGACGGCAGCGCATAAGGGGCATGCAAAAACGCCTGGAACGAAGGCAAAATGTCGCGGGTCAGGCTCGCACTGCCTCCCCTTCCGGTAGCGCCTTCATTCGACGGTAGCTCAGCGCCTCGGCGATGTGGCGGCGGGCGACGATCGGCGCGCCTTCGAGGTCCGCCAGCGTGCGGGCCACGCGCAAGACCCGGTGGTAGCCGCGCGCCGAGAGGCGCAATCGCTCGGCCGCGCGGGCGAGCAGCGCGCGGCCAGCGGGTTCGGGGGTCGCGACTTCGTCGTCCGGCGATCCGGCGACCACGTTCGCGTCAACGCACAGCTGATCGACGCTCAGACCGATGCGCACCTATGGGCCGAGCGGTTCGACGGCAATACGGCCGATCTATTCGCCTTGCAGGACGAGATCACCAGTCGGATCGCCATTGCGCTCAATCTCGAACTGGTCACCGCAGAGGCTGCCCGGCCGACCGAGCGACCCGACGCTCTGGACTACATTCTCCGCGGACGTGCCGTAATGAACAAGCCGAACACACGTGATAGCCTTGCCGAGGCCATCAGCTTGTTCGAGCGGGCTCTGGTGCTCGATCCGCAGTCCATGCAGGCCCGGAGTTATCTCGCCCACGCACTAGCCGGCCGCGTGCTCGATAATATGACCGGGTCGTGTGCTGCCGACATCCAACGGGCAGAGAAGCTGCTACGACAAGCCTTGGTGCAAGCGCCGGAGAACGCGCAAGCGCATTTCGCCAGGGCCCAGCTGCTCCGCGCGCAGAACCGCTTCAACGAAGCCATTGCCGAATACGAAACGGCGCTAGCGTTCAATCGCAACTTTGTGAACGCATACGCCCAAATCGGACGGTGCAAGTTTTTCACGGCTGGCTCGGCGGAGGAGGCGATCCTGCTCAATGAGCAAGCCATTCGGCTCAGCCCCCGCGATCCGACCATTCACCTATGGTACGGCCGGATCGGTCAGGCCCATCTGGTGCAATCGCGGATCGAAGAGTCGATTGTCTGGTTCGAAAGAGCGCGCAATGCTAATCCGGCATTCGCGCAGCACCACGCCTGGCTCGCCGCCACCTACGCCCTCAAAGGAGACACGGACCGCGCCGCCTTCGAACTCGCCGAAGCCCGCAGCCTGAGCGGCGATGATCGTTATTCGAGCATCGCCACCCTGCAGGCTTCGGGATTTTTTGCGGTGCCAACCATCCGAGAGCTTTTCGAAACCACTTTTTTTGTCGGCCTGCGCAAGGCCGGGATGGCGGAGGAATGACCGCCATTGCCTTGCGAAAGCTGAAGATAGTCCAGGAGGAGGCGAAATGTGCCACGTTCGCGGAGTTGCCGTTGCGCTTCTATCAGCTGCTCTCGTAACAGAAGCTTATTCACTCGATGCGGCAGCAACCGTCGTCAATGTCGACGAGTTTGCCGTTGCGCGGAACGGAACGACCATCTTCGATGACAGTTTCAATCGGAATACTACGCTAAGCGGCGGGTCGGGAACCGTCGTCCCCTCGGGAACGACCTTCTCCGACGGCACCGCGGCGAACTACCGCGTCCAGGGCTCGATCCCCGAAACCACGGCGAACAACGGCCAGGCACAGCTGAACGCCGCGAGCGGTATTCTCAGAGTCAGCCCCCCGCCACAAATCCCGCTCATCCAGATAGTTGACGGTAGCCTTCAAACCGGGAGGGACCCCGCCGGACCGCAGACTTTGACACCGGCGAACACCTTCTCGGCGGTCGGCTTGTTCGATGTTGCGGTGCCCTCGGTCGTATTAGGCGCATACCAGATCACCCTCACCAACAACACAGGACAATCCCCACCAGGTCGGGGCATTCAGCTACGGGAACGCCAGACGGATACCGGTCCTGTGCTGCAATTCCAGTGGGTCGACAATGCCGGTCACCTCACAATTATCAGCCAGGTAGCTCTGACGCCCGCGGAGCTCGCCGAGCCTCAACTCGAGCTCGAACTTTCCCACGACAGCGCAAACAGCGATGTGGTCACAGCGTCATACGCCTTTGGCAGCGGCAATACGCTGGCGAGCTTCAACGGCACCTTGACCGCGCTCGGGAGCACTGACAGCAGCACGGACCTGTTCACGTCCACCTTGAATTTTGCGATACCCGGCTTCGAGGCATTCGATCCGGTCCCTGAGCCATCCTCACTTGCCGTCCTGGTAATCGCTTTGCTCGGTCTGGCAGCTGTTCACTCACATCATCGCCACGCAAAGCCAAGCCGCATCTCAGGGCCGGGGCCCGGCGGTCGAAGCTCACTCATGGCGTGGGCCGGGTTCCCAGAAGCGCGACTTTGTCGGAACCGAGCAGTCGCGCGAAGCCCTGGTCGAAAGTGACGAGGCGGTCGCATTTGGCACGATCGGCCTCGTGCCGAACGACGCCGTCGGCAAAGTCGCCCCCGCGCGCGAGCATCGCGATCCCGGCCTCGGCGGCCGGACGTTCGATTTCGACCGCGCGGATGGCAACAAGGCGGCGCAGGATGTCGATGATTTCCGGGCCGGCGTATCGATAGGCCCGCTTCAGCACCCATACCAGTTCGCACAAGACGATCGTCGGCACGACAATCGCGTCCGCCTCCTCGATCGCGTTGGCCGCTTCGATGGCCTGACCCTCATCGTCCCATGTCAGATAGCGGACGAGGACGTTGGTGTCGACGGCGATCCTCACCGATTGCCGCCCGCCTCGATCGCCTCCTGCATTTCTTCGAGCGAGACCGGCCGCTGCCCGGATCGCTGCAGCGCGCCGCGCAGGCTTTTTATGTCATCGCGGGCCGCGGCGGCGACCAGCTCGACCCGCCCGTTCTCCAACAACGAGACGCTGACTTTGGCGCCGGGCGTGACGCCCAGATGATCCAGCACCGCGCGCCGCAGGGTGACTTGTCCCTTCGCCGTAACCGTTAGTTCGAGCGTCATTGACACACCGTCGGATGCATCATGAGTTAGGTCAAAGTAAGGCTTTCATTACCTTACGTCAACCGGGTGATCCGCGGTCTCGATCAGCCCCACCTTGCGGCTCGGGGGCGGCTTCCACAGGAGATGCCCGATCTCCGATCGCGCAGCCCAGCGCATCTAGAGCTGGTCGGCCACCGCCGAATGGTAGCGCCGCAATGCGGCGAGATGATCGCTCATTGTGTGGCCGGGGATGCGCTTGTGGTGGCGGCGGTTGAAGGTTGTCGTCAAACATAGATGCGAGGCGCCGGCCTGTTTCCAGAACTGCGCTTCTTTCGCCCAGTCCGCCTCCGTTCCGGTGCCCATCGACACCCAGACCTCGATGCCGATCTTGGCGGGGTCGCGGCCCGCCTCTTCGGTCATCCGGCGCAATTGGCCGAACACGTCGAGCGCGCTCTGGTCGGACGGATAGGCGTTCGGCATCCAGCCGTCGCCCCATTTGGCGATGCGCGGCAGGGTCCGCTCGTGATGCCCGCCGAACCACACCGGCACCCGGCCCGAGGCGGGCCGCGGGTTGATGCCGGCATCCTCGATCGTGTGCCACCTGCCCTTGAAGCTCACATGCCGCTCGGCCCACAATGCCTGCATGACCTGCACCTGCTCCTCTGAGCGGCGGCCGCGGTTGTGAAAATTTTCGTTGAGCCCGGTGAACTCGACCTCGTTCCAGCCCACCCCGATGCCGAGCCGGAACCGGCCGCGGCACAGCACGTCGAGCGAAGCCGCCTGCTTCGCAACGAGCACGGTCTGGCGCTGCGGCAGGATCAACACGCCGGTCGAAAACCCGAGCTTGTTCGTGCAGCCGGCAAGATATCCGAACAGCACGAACGGGTCGTGATACAGCCCGGCCCCGGTGCGGCCAGGCTCCGGCGCGCTCGCCTCGCTGGCGCCGAGCACATGGTCGGGCGCCTCGACAAAACCATAGCCGATCGCTTCGGCGGTCTGCGCGTATTCGCGCACGGTCGCAAGATCGCCACCGATATCGCCTAGCGGCAATAATGTGCCCAATTCCATCTTTTCAGCTCCCTAAAGCTCCACCCGCATCAGCCTACATCGCCGGGGCGCGGCCGACCACGGCGGTCATCGGATCGCTGACATCCTCGACCCATTCCGCCAGCTGGTGGACCTCGATCCGCTCGAACCCGGCCCGGCGGAGATAACGCTCGACGAGCCGGGCGTGGCCGTCGTCGTCGAGCGCCCGCCAGATCGCGACCGCCTTTGTCCAGAAGCAACGGTTGGAAAAGCTTATGACGAGAGGCGCGCCGGGCCGCAGCACACGTGCAAGCTCACGCAGCACCGCCACCGGCTGCTGCAGATACTGGATCGATACGCAGACCATCGCTGCGTCGACACTCGCGTCGGCAAGCGGGAGCGTGTTCTCCCGATTGAGGTTCTGCATGAACCAGCGGGTGAGCCGCGGATTGGCCGCGAGCTCGGTCTCGTTCATGCCATGGCCGATTACCTCGGCATAGTCGATCTCGGGCGGCAAGTGGCTGACCCAGCTGCTCATCAAGTCGAGCAATACGCCGCCTGCGGGCAGCGCAACCCGATAGAACCCGGTCAGTGCCGCGATCGCGCCGTCGTCGATATGGCAGACCAGCCGCGGCGGCTCGTAGAAGATTTCGTCCTCCTCCGCGTCGATCTTCGCAAAAGCTCCCTGCGGCAGCCCGAGCTCGTCGTCCATGTCACCCTCGCCTGCCTCGGCCGCAAACTCACCTACCGCGAACTCGGCGTATGTTGGCGGTAAACTATGGTAAAGTCGAGCTGCCGAGCCCCCGCGGCAAGCCGAATTGACGTGACCAGATGATCAGCTCCTATCCGCCGGCGATACGGCGTCAGTTGCTGTCCAAGCATTTTCTTATTTCGACCATGCCGGAAGAGGCGCTCGACGACCTCGTCAAATTCACGACGGTCGCGCGATTCGAGCCGCACCGGGTGATCTTTAGCAAGGGCGATAAGGGCGATTGCCTTTATGGCATCCTGTCGGGGCGCGTACGGATCTACTCCAACTCGGCCGAAGGGGCCGAGATCATGCTCAACGTGCTGGAGCAAGGCGATCTGTTCGGCGAGATCGCCTTGCTCGATGGCAGCACGCGGACAGCGAGTGCGGCGGCGATGGAACAGGCCGACCTGCTGCGCATTCACCGCGCCCATTTTCTGCCCTATGTCAAGGCCAATCCCGATCTTATTCTGGCAATGCTGACGTTGCTGTGCCAGCGGCTGCGCTGGACAAGCTCGGTGATCGAGGATGCCGCTTTTCTGGCGTTCCCGGCGCGGCTGGCGAAGCGGCTGCTGGTGATGGCCGAGCATTACCGCAGACCGCACGAGCACGAGGTTACGGTGCCCTTGTCGCAGCACGACCTCGGCAGCTTGGTCGGCGCCGGCCGCGAAACAATCAACAAGCAGCTCGCCCTTTGGCGTTCTGCCGGAATAGTCGACACCGCGCGCGGCGCCATTGTAATCCGCGATTGCGAGGCGCTGCGGGCGCTGGTCGGCTGCGTTTGATCGGGGGTGTTTAATGACCGCCACTGCTTCGCACAACCATCGGCGCCTCGATGAAAGGCGCGCGGTTGGCGTCGAGTGGCGGCAAAAGGTGCCGCTTGGCGCACATGCGAAATGGACGCCGCCCGCCAATCGAACCGATCCGGTCGTCATTCTGGAAGCGCAGGGCAGAGAGCGGATTCCGGAACTATTGCCGGTGCGCTACGCGCGGATGAAGACCGATCCGTTTGCCTTTCTGCGTGGCGCCGTGGCGGTAATGGCCGCCGACCTCGCCGCCAATCCGACGACCGGGTTGCGGGTGCAGTCATGTGGTGACTGCCATCTGGCGAATTTCGGTTCTTACGCGACGCCCGAGGGTACCCCGGTCTTCGACGTCAATGATTTCGACGAGACATTGCCGGCGCCTTTCGAGTGGGACGTCAAACGACTCGCCGCTAGCCTCGTCGTCGCCGGCCGGGTTGCGGCAATGCCCGATCGCGATTGCCGGCGTCTGGCTCGCATCGCAGCGAAGAGCTACCGCGAGCAGCTGTCTGATCTGGCCCGGCTGGCGCCACTCGACGCGTGGAACATGCGCATCGATCTCGGCGCCGCCGTCGCCGACATCAACTCACCGAAGATCCGTCGCAAACTGAAGAAGCGTCTCGCCGATGTGCTGGCGGCTGGGAAACAGCATTTTGGCCTGGTCGAAGAGACAAGCGGGCATTGGCATATCAAGGACAAGCCTCCGCTCGTGCGGCACCTGAGCCGGCACGAGCTCCACGCGCGCAAGGCCTTCGCGTCTTATGCCGAGACATTGCAGGAGGACCGACGCGTACTGCTGCAGCGCTACCATCTGCGCGACGTTGCCTTCAAAGTTGTCGGGGTCGGCAGCGTCGGCACGTTCTGCGCCATTGGCCTGTTCATGTCCGATAATGACGCGCCACTGCTTCTGCAGATCAAGGAAGCGCAGCAATCGGTTCTTGCGCCATTCGCGGGGCCCTCGGATTACCCTAATCACGGCGAGCGGGTCGTCGTCGGGCAGCGCATGCTGCAGGCCGCGACCGACATCTTCCTCGGCTGGACGCAGGAGCCACCGGACGGGCGATACTTCTACGTCCGGCGGCTCAAAGATCAGAGGCTGGCCGATATCGGAGCGCGGCTTGAAGCAGCACTGCCGTTTTATGCGGGCCTCTGCGGCCGTACCCTGGCGCGCGCTCATGCGCGATCCGGCGACGCGGTGTCGCTGTCGGGCTATATCGGCGACAGCACCGAATTCGATAAGGCCATCACCGAATTCGCGCGGGCGTATGGAGACCAGACCGAGCAGGATTGGCGTACGCTTCTCGACGCGATCGCAGTAGGCCGGATCGCCGCCGAACCGCACGCTGCGGGTCAGCCGCCGTAGAAGACGTTGTCGCCGAGATCCTTCATTTCGAGGATCGCGGCGTCAGGCCGCCCGGAGATCGGCTTGGGCAAGTGCGCCTCGACGACTTCCCCGACGACGATGTGATGATCGCCCTGCTCGACGATGCTGGTGACGCGGCATTCGACCGCCGCCGGTGCGGCATCGAGGATCGGGACCCCGGTCGTGCCCTTGTGAACGGCCTGCCCGCTCAGCTTGCCATCCTCCAGCCTGGTCGGCTTGAAGAAAGTGAAGGCGGCGCCCTTCTGGTCCTTGCCGAGCATGTTCAGCGCGAATTTCTTCTGGTCCTTGATGATCTGATAGGCGCCGGAATCGGTCTTCACCCCGACGACCACGAGCGGCGGCGCAAAGGCGGTCTGCGTGACCCAATTGACCGTCGCCGCCGCGACGTTGCCCTTTCCGTCATCCGCGGTCAGCACGTAGATCCCGTAGGGGATCATGCGCAGCACAGTTTTCCTGGCGTCCTGATCCATTTCCGTCCTCCTCGATGACGATTGGCTGGGCGGATAATTGGGAAGCGTCCCGCCGGCCGGCAAGCTCGTTTCGGCTCGGGCTCACACCCGCCGCACGCCATAGAATTGCGGCCACCCGTCGGGCACGTCCAGCAGGTTGGCGCGGAACGCGGTCGGCTGGTACCACAGGCCGAGCGGAACATAGGACGGGTTCAACCAGAACTCCTCCTGCATCCTGCGGCAGATCTTTTGCCGGGCTTGCTGGTCCGGCGCGTCGAACCAAGCCTCGCGCAATGCTTCCATCTTCGGATCATCGGGCCAACCGAACCAGGCATCGGCGCCATTCGCCCGCAGCGGAAGATTGGGTCCGGGGGAGATGTTCCCCATCCCGCCGAGGCTCGTGTAAAAGATGCTCCACCCGCCGTTGTCCGGCGGCTCGCGGCTGGCGCGCCGCGCGACGACGCTCCCCCATTCGAGCAGCTTCATATCGATGTTCATGCCGATGCGCCGAAGAACATCGGTGGCGACCTGTGACATCGCATAGATGCTCGGAATGGTCGAGCACGCTAGCACGACTATCCGCTCGCCTCGGTATCCCGCAGCGAACAATTCTTTCTTCATCTCTTCATAGTCGTCGGGCCGCCGCGTAATCTCGACACCCACATCGCTCGCCATTGGCGTTCCCGGCACAAACAGCCCGACATCGATCTTGGCGAGGCGGGGCTCCGCCCCAGCAACGGCGGCCATAACCGATTCCTGGTCGACCGCATCCAGCACGACACGGCGCACCGCCGGATTATCGAACGGCGGGAACAGTTGATTGAAGCGCAAACAGCCCATCCTGCCAGTGCGATCCTTGACCGCGATCACCAGCTTCTTGTTGCGCTGAATATGCGACATCAGGTCGATCGCCGGATTTTCCCACCAGTCGACCTCGCCCTGAGCCAACGCTGCGGCCGCGGTCGTTGGGTCTTGCAGGTAATTCCAGACGACACGCTCGATATGCGCCACCTTGGGACCTGCGCTGAAGCTCGGTTTGCCGGTGGCCCGCGGGACGTAGTCCGGGTTCCTCTCGAAGGCGGCACGCTGCCCGGGTATTCGCTCGGAAGAGACGAATTTGAACGGTCCCGAACCGATCGCCTCCTTGATCTGCTCAAAGGCGTCGGTCTTGGCCAACCGCTCCGGCATGATCGAGCAGTAGGGCTCGGCCAAGGCTTCCGGCAACAGCGGAAACGGCTTTTTCAGCCGAAACCGGATCGTCTTGTCGGAGATTGCCGCGAGCTCGGCCGTGCGTTCCATCAGCGCCTCACCCATCGGGTAGCGCTTGGCCCACCGCGTTATCGTGGCGACGCAGTCTTGCGCCCGGACCGGGGAGCCGTCGTGGAACGTCAGCCCGTCTCGCAGCAGCAGATCCCATTGCAAGCCGTCATTCTCTGTCGCATGGCCCTCGACCATTTGCGGCTGAGCATTGAATTCGGCGTCGTAGCCGTAGAGCGTGTCATAGACTGCTAGAGCAAAGTTGCGGGTAACGTCGGCGGTGGTCCAAACCGGATCGAGCGAGGCGAGGTCGGCGTGCGGCACGAAGGTAAGGGTCCTCTGCGCCTCCGTGCGCCCGATTTGTGGGATGGCGAGAGCTGTCGCACCGGCGAGCGCCGACTTCATCAAACTTCGTCGTCTGATTCGCAAGGTTCTCAGCCTTTTCCGTCCGGCTCATATTAACCACGTTTTGCTAAAATTCATAAGGAGTTTGCATCAAATATGAGGTGTTATCGTTTACCGGATTGCCCCAGGCGGGACGGGATCGTCGTCGACGGAGCGGTTTAGCGGGAGGAACTGGGCATCCTCGCGGAATTGGCGCTTTTTTTGGTCCTCAGCGCTGACGCTGCGGTGTGATCAGTGCCAACCTCTTACGTCCACCGGCGCGATAGATTGTGAAATCCGAATCCAGGGTGCAGACCGGCAACCCGGAGATTTCAGCGAGCCGCACAATGCAGGCGTCGGCGAGAGACATTGGGATATTGCTGTATCGGCTCATCAGGTCGCGCACCGCCTCTGCCTCCGCGTCGAGGCGGAGTGCAATGCGCAAGGCTCCACTAAACAGGCTCTCAAGCAGCCGCCAAGCCGCAATTTGCTGCCGGGCGAGCAAGAAACAGGTTTCGGTCAATACCGGTTCGCAAGTCAGCAATGGCGGGGTGAGGTTCGCAAATTGTTCGACGGCCCAGTTGTGACGGGCTTCGTTCGCGCAGAAATAGGCCACTAGTGGCCCGGTATCGACCACCGCTCCCGGTGTCACCGACCAAACTCTTCCATGTATTTCGGGTTTGTCGCATAATCGGCGGGCGCATCCTTGGCGATGCCGCAACAATCCTGCATCAGATCATGGACCGAAGGCTCGGCTGGTCGTTGTGCCGAGGTCTCGGGTTCCGGGGCCCGAAGTACGCGCCGGAGCCCCTCCTCGACGAGATCTTTGAAGTTGCGACCGCGCAGCGCTGCCTCCGCTTTGGCGCGGCGATACAATTCATCGGGAAGGTCGACGGTCGTTCTCATCACGACAGCTATACATATTTATGCTTTTATAGCAAGCGCTCGCAGCCTCGCTTGACAGCCCGCGCAAGCCGACTCGTGATGCAACGAGAGTAGGAGGAGTCCCGCATGAAATTCGGCAATTTCCTGTTTCCGGACTGTCGCGACCCGGCGCGCGACGGCGTGGTGATCGACGAGGCCTTGCGTGAGGCTTGGCTGTCGGACGAGCTGGGCGTGGATGTGATCTGGCTCGCAGAGCATCATTTCGACGGGATCTGTGCCTATGTCGATCCGATCAGCTTCGCCGGCGCGCTGGCCACTTCGACGCGTCGCTGCAGGATCGGGTTTGCGGTCGTGCAGACGGCGCTGCATCATCCGGTCCGTCTCGCCGAGCAATTGGCGGTCCTCGACAACATCACTAAGGGGCGGCTCATCGTCGGTCTCGGCCGCGGCTCCTCCTACAACATATACGATTACCAGGGCTTCGGCATGGACCATCACGAGGCGCAGGAGCGCCTGGAGGAGGCGGAAAACATCCTGGTCACGGCGTGGACCGGTGAAGGGTTCAGCCACCACGGGAAGTTCTGGCATCTCGATGTCCCGATGCTGCGGCCACGGCCGTATACAAAGCCACATCCGGTGCTGATCCGGGCCGCTTCCGGTGAGGCCTCGATGCTGGAGCTCGCCCGTCAGGGCCGGCCGTTCCTGATGAACGTGCAATCGATGGCGGTGACGCACCAGCGCGTCGCGCGGTACCGCAGGGTGATGCAGGAGGCGGGCTACGGCGAGGAGCGGATCGCGCGCATTCTTGCGGAGTGCTGGGTGTGGCGGAATGTGTTTGTCGCCGAGACCGATGCCGAAGCCGAGCGCGTGGGTGTGCCGGTGTTTCGGGCGATGGTCGAGGCGCGGGCGGCGCTGCGCAACCGTATCTTTCGCGAGACCGGCATGCGCATTGCTGTGCCCGAGAGCGATCTGCCCTCCGCCCGCGCGACGGTCGAGCACGGCTTTATCCACGGCTCGCCGTCGCGCGTTGCCGAAGCGATGGCGGATATCGACCGGCTCGGCATTGGCGGCGTCATCGCGTCTTTCCGCCTCGGACCGATGCCGCACGAGACGGCGACCGGTAGTCTCAGGCTGTTCATGGAGCAGGTCGCACCAGAAATCCGCAACAATGCCGTGTCGACGCGGAACTAATCCGCAAGAATCCGCGGCCTCTCGCTGTCTTCCCCGTCCTGGAGATGGGGCGCCCGAGCACCGCGTAGGCGCGCTTCGAGGATCGCGACGAGATCGTGATGCATGTGAAAATACTGAGGACCGGGCGGCTCGGCAGCTGCCAGAGGCTTGGGCATTCTGCCGCCGACGATCGCTTCGACGATGTCGCCGAGGAGCGCCAGCTGAGCACGGTCGACAGCATCGCGTAGCGCCGTGATCGATCCACACCCCTCGATGTGCACCTTCTGCACCGCAAGTACCGGGCCGGTGTCGATGCCGCTGTCGATCAGATGCACCGTGCAGCCGACGGGCGCTCCTTCGAGCGCCGCCCATTCGGCAACATTCATCCCGCGATAGGCCGGCAATAGACCCATATGGGCGTTGAGGACGCCGAGCCGAAAGGCGTCGATTAACGGCCGGCGCAGCAGTCCGGCTCCGGCATGAACTCCGAGGTCGGGGCCGAGAGCTTTGATCGTCGCTACGGCACCGGCGCTGTCGAGTGGGCCGGTTTCGAGAACCGCAATCCCGAGCGATCGGCAATAGGTCGGCACGTCGACTGCCGGCATGTCCTGCGCCGCCGGTTCCGCTGGGCTGTCGTTCGCCGCGCTGAGGCGGCTAGCGATCCAGCTCAGTCCTTCATTCCTTAACCGGCGGCGCAGCCTGGCCGCTGCCGGTTCTGCCGCCGGATGCTCGATGACCACGGTCAGGTTGCCGATGTCGCGCCCGCGCCATGCACTCAGCATCTGCGGGACTTTTTGCGAGCGGATGGTCGTAAGCATCATAATATTGAGCCGACGGCCCGGAGCTGATGCAGATCCCAGCACAATCCGGCCTCTTGCGGTTCCTGCTGTGGCGGCAACCTTCGTCGGCTCGGTCCGCAGCTCGGATATGACGCGCTGCTTTTCAAGCAACGCGTCGATGAAGTATTTCGCTGCCCAATTCGGCACGGCGCCTTCGATATAGGAGCCGTGGATCGGATCGGAACCGGGGACGCCGCCGAACAGACCGGAATTTGGATTGCGCATGGGCTGGGCGAGTTTGACCAGGTCGATCGCCTTCAACGCCGCATTGACCAGCCGCAGATTGCGCGACAGGCGATGCAGGCGAAACCAGATCAA